>NZ_CAIJDE010000058.1 GCF_903819335.1 Flavobacterium panici
ACATAAATGTTACGAACTGGAGTTTTCATAAATCTCATATTTGAAAATAAAATAAACTATTTTAGAAATATGAGATTCTGAAACAAGAGATAAGTCTATGAATAGAAAGAGAATACAAATAATAAAGCCTTGCCAGCCGCTAATTAGACATATATACTTTTGAACTATAATTTATATTATGTAAAATAGAAAATTATAAGAATCTTATGCTGAATCATTCATTATTATAAATTCAGAATAATCTAAACTTCTGCCTCTTTCACTATACAACATAAATTGTATAATTTAGTTTATAAACTGATAAAACTGTAAATTTATAACAATGAAAATCAATCAATTATTTAAAATTGATTCTCAAAAAACTATTTTAAAGCCTTGAATTCAGTAAATCTTAACATTTCTTTAAAATAATTAGATTCTGAGCAAGATGGTTTCATTCTAAGAGTTTATTTTATTATTTTTACATTCAATATTTTAAAAGATATTATACCATATATGAATACAATTGCTGAGCATATTGCAGATTTTTTAAAAGAATACCCGCCGTTTGATAACTTAACTTTTCAGGAATTATCAGATATCGCAACAAATATTCGTGTCATTAATTTAGAAAAACATGCAGTATTGTTTCAAAATAATGATCCGCTTCACGACAGCTTTTATGTTGTAGCTTCTGGAGTCATTAATTTAACAACAATTGCTGATGCCGAGGAAACTCTTATAAACAAATGTCACGAAGGAGATATTTTTGGTTTACGCCCGTTTTTTGCCAAAAATAACTATATGATGACGGCAAAAGCACGCGAAGAAAGTATTGTTTACGCAATTCCTATTGCTGTTTTCCGCCCATTTGTAGCTAATAATTCAGATGTTTTAAATTTTTTACTGGAAAGTTTTGCAGTAAATTCAAGACATACACGAGATAATTCCCGTTCTAACGGAAAATTAGATCCGGACAGTAATTTCATGGATCAGCAGAATGAGATGCAGTATATTCAGTCTCTTTCTTATAATAATTCTCCGTTAACAACAGAATCTCACCATATTGTAAAAGATGTTGCCATTTTAATGACAGAATCTATGGTGGATAATATTGTGATTTGCGAAAAGAATAATCCAATTGGTATTGTAACCCACGCCGATTTATCTTCAAAAATTGCAACCGGACGTTATCCTATTACAGAAACGATTGACAAGATTATGTCTTCGCCGGTTGTTACAGTAATTGAAAATGTTTCTCTGGCCGAAGCTCAGCTTTTAATGCTGAAACATAATGTTTCACACCTTTGTGTGACTAAAGACGGTACAAGTAAATCTGCTGTGAAAGGAATTATTTCTGAGCACGATTTAATTGTGGCTCAAGCTAGTAACCCTGGTGTTTTAATTAAAGAAATTAAGCGTTCGCAGCTTCCAAAAGATTTAAAACAAATTCGTGATCGTTTATCAGATTTAATTCAGAATTCGATTCAGAAAAATATACCAATTTCTCACGTTAGCAATATTGCAAGCGAAATTAACCTTGCTATCATTAAACGTGCGGTAGAATTATCTATTTTAGATTTAGGCTCCCCTCCTGCCAGATTTGCATGGTTAAGTATTGGTAGTCAAGGGCGTAAGGAACAGCTTTTATTGACAGATCAGGATAGTATTTTGATTTTTGAAGATGTTGCTCCGGAGAAATATCGTGAGGTAAAAGATTACTTTTTAAGACTGGCAAAAAGAACAACTGCCATACTTGAAAAAGTAGGTTACGAATATTGTCCAAATGGTCACATGGGAAGTAATATGTTATGGTGTAAGTCACTGAGCGACTGGACAAAACAATACAACAGCTGGATGAATACTCCAGGTGAAAACAGTAACGATTTGAGCAGTATTTTCTTTGATTATGAGATCGTAATTGGTGAAGCAAAAATTGAAGAAGTTATCGAAAATGTGGTATTTAAAAATGCCGTAAACAATACTTTATTCTTTGACTTTTTGGGAAACGATGCTTTAAAAAGAAATTCTCCTCTAAGCTTTTTCAAGAAATTCATTGTTGAAGAAGAAGGTCCGCAAAAAGGAAAATTCGATATTAAAACCCGTGCTTTAATGCCGCTTATTGACAGTGCACGTTTGTTAATTTTGAGCGCAAATATAAAAGGAATCAAAAATACATATTTAAGATTCAAACAATTAGCGATTACCGATTCTAAAAATGCTGAAATATATTTAAGTTGTGCCGAAGCTTTTTTAACGCTTTCAAAATTCAGAACTGTTGAAGGTTTAAAAAATGACGATTCCGGACAATATATTAATTTAAGAGAAATGTCTAAATCAGACAAAGAGAAGTTAAAAAATGCTTTAACCCCGATGAAGGATCTTGAGGAACTTATTAAGAGTAAATTTCAACTTACCCAATTCTCATAAAATATGCTAGACTGGATTAAAAATATCAATAAGGAATATCCGGAATTCTGGAAGGAATACTTAACAAAATTAGAAGCAAAACCTACCAAATACGTGGTTTTGTCGACGGAAACTTCTGGCTTAAACCCTAATAAAGATGTTATTTTATCTTTAGGGGCTTTTTCTGTAATTGACGACAGTATTGTAATTAAAGAGAATTTTGAAGCGGTTTTACTTCAGTATAAATTTCTAGAAGAACACGGAATTTCTAATGAATTCATTATTGAAAGTAAAATGAATAAAATGCCTGAAGCTGAGGCTTTAGAGGCGTTTATAAATTTTATTGGAAATGCAGTTCTGGTTGGTCATCATATTAATTTTGACATTGAAATGCTAAACGCCGCTCTGGAAAGATTAGATTGCGGAAGATTAAAAAATGAAGCTCTTGATATTGATGTTATGTATAGAAAATTAACCGATATTAATGACAAGCAGTTTTCTTTAAACGATTTATGCGAAATTTATAAAATCCCAAAAAGCGACAGGAATTCTTCTGCGGAGGATGCTTATAAAATTGGGCTTTTATTTTTGAAGCTGAAGTCGAGATTGGGAATACGATAATTTTTTCACCATATAAGTTATATAAGAAATTTAAGTTTTGTTTATTAAAGCTTTACACTAACACTACACAATCTTGTCATTTCGAGGAACGGGAAATCTCCGTTAGTTGCTCGACAAAGATTATCGATTTTGTTTGCGGAGTTACTTGCGGAGATTTCTCGTTCCTCGAAATGACAAACAAGATGTAAAACAACGCGATTGTCAGGCTGAGCGAAGTCGAAGCCCGTCATGCAGTTTGCGGAGTTACTTGTGCGATTTCTCGTTCCTCGAAATGACAAAATACATACGATTGTCAAGCTGAGCGAAGTCGAAGCCCTCGCAAAGTGATTCTGCATGACGGGCTTCGACTTCGCTCAGCCTGACATATATTGTGAATATTTTTTTAAACAAAAACACATAAAAAAATGCCTCTTAAAAATTTAAGAGGCATTTTTATAAATACAAGTTTCGAATTAAGAAATTCTAGAATTAAAAATTTCGTCTACAATTTCAGGATTCAATAATGTTGAAGTATCTCCAAAATTAGAATTATCACCTTCAGCTATTTTACGTAAAATTCTACGCATGATTTTTCCTGAACGTGTTTTTGGTAAACCAGAAACGAATTGGATTTTATCTAGTTTAGCGATTGGCCCAATGTGATCAGAAATATATTGGTTAATTTCTTTTGATAAATTCGTTCTGTCTCTAACTTCACCTGTTTCTTTCAGGATTACATAACCATACAAAGCATTTCCTTTAATATCATGTGGGAATCCAACAATAGCAGATTCTGCAACCGCTGGGTGTTCGTTGATTGCATCCTCGATTGGTGCTGTTCCTAAATTATGTCCAGAAACAATTACAACGTCATCTACTCTACCCGTAATTCTGTAATAACCAACTTCGTCTCTTAAAGCTCCGTCACCTGTAAAATATTTTCCTGGAAAAGCAGAGAAATAAGTGTCTTTATAACGTTGGTGATCTCCCCAAATAGTTCTGGCGATTCCAGGCCAAGGAAATTTAATACATAAACTTCCAACTACTTGGTTTCCTTCAATTTCATTACGTTTTTCATCCATTAAAACGGGCTGAATTCCCGGTAATGGCAAAGTTGCATAAGTTGGTTTTGTTGGTGTAACGAAAGCAATTGGCGAAATCATGATTCCTCCGGTTTCAGTCTGCCACCAAGTATCTACAACCGGACATCTTTTATCTCCTACGTGGTCGTTGAACCAGTGCCAAGCTTCTTCGTTGATTGGTTCTCCAACAGATCCAATAACTTTTAGCGATTTTAGAGGATATTTTTGAATATAATCTAAGCTTTCTTTTGCTAATGAACGGATTGCCGTTGGTGCTGTATAAAATTGTGTGATTTTATGTTTTTCGATAATATCCCAAAAACGGCTAAAATCAGGATAAGAAGGAACTCCTTCAAAAATTACGGTTGTTCCGCCATTTAGTAATGGTCCGTATAAAATGTATGAGTGTCCTGTAATCCATCCAATATCTGCCGTACACCAGAAGATATCATTTTCTTCATGGCTGAATACGTTTTTAAATGTATAAGCCGTGTAAACCATGTATCCGGCTGTTGTGTGCACCATTCCTTTTGGTTTACCTGTTGATCCAGAAGTATAAAGAATAAACAAAGGATCTTCGGCATCCATAATTTCAGCAACACTATTGTCAAGAGCGGCATCTAATAAAGGCTGTAACCAAATGTCACGTCCTTCTTTCATTGCAACTTCTGTTTTTGTTCTTTTTACCACTAAAACTTTAGAAACAGATGGACAGGTATCCAAAGCTTCGTCAACAATAGATTTTAAATCGATTGTTTTATTTCCTCTGTAACCTCCATCAGATGTGATTACCATTTTACATTCGCTGTCGATAATTCTGGCAGAAACTGCAGAAGCAGAAAATCCTGCAAAAACTACTGAGTGAATCGCTCCAATTCTGGCACAAGCCAAAACAGAAACTGCAAGTTCAGGAATCATTGGTAAATAAATACAAACGCGATCTCCTTTACGAACACCCTGCTCGCGCAAAACATTCGCCATTTTTGAAACTCGTTCGTATAATTCATTATAAGTTATATGTAAAGCGCTTTCAGACGGATCATTCGGTTCAAAAATGATAGCCGTTTTTTCTCCTCTTTTGCTTAAATGTCTGTCGATACAGTTTTTGGTAATGTTAACCTTAGCGTCAGTAAACCATTTCACTTCGGCATCGGCCATATTAAAATCAACAACTTTTTCCCACTGTTGATACCAAGTAAAATTTTCTTCTGCAATTTTCCCCCAAAATTTTCTTGGCTCTCTTATTGACTTATTGTAATGTTTAAAATATTGTTCTAAATTTTCAATTTTATAATAACTCATAGTTTTGTGGAATTTTTTTTATAAATGTATTAAATCTGCTTCTATTCTTAAAATTATTTAATTCATAAATTTTATATAAAAAAAACATATAATAAATAAAATATACGTTTTTTTTAAAGTTATTCTAAAAAAAGACGATTTAAGAAAAAATCTAAATCGCAAAAAAGGTATGACAAAGAAATTATCATACCTTTTTATTTAACAAATTTCAATAACAATTAATTTTGTAATATCTGCATTACAAATGCTTTCCCTACTTTGAAAATAGCAGCAGCTTTATTAATTATAATAGAAATTTCAACAAGTATATTTTTTGATTAAAAAATATACCCCAATTTTAGGGATCCGCTTCACTTAACTTGCTTAAATAACAGAAGTTAAGTGAATGCAAAATGCATCTATATCTATTTTCTTAATAAGTGCTTACTAATTCAAAATATTAATTTAAAACATTGATACAGAGCAAATTCCACTACATTCGGAATGCGTGGAAATTCCCAATTTTATTATACAATTTTTTTCATTGCTGTCATTGATTCTCTCAACCATGCTCCTACTTCTTCGATAGGATGCTGACGAATTTCTTTATTAACAGCAATTAAAACATTATTGTCTACTCCATTTGAAGTTGAAAATGGTTTTCCGATAATATTTGTTTCTACTTTTTTCATGAATTCAGTCAACAATGGCTTACAAGCGTGATCAAATAAATAACAGCCATATTCTGCAGTATCAGAAATTACACGGTTCATTTCAAACAATTTCTTTCTTGCGATTGTGTTTGCAATTAATGGTAATTCGTGTAATGACTCATAATAAGCAGATTCTTCAATGATTCCAGCCTCTGTCATAGTTTCAAAAGCTAACTCAACACCAGCTTTTACCATTGCAATCATTAAAACTCCATTATCAAAATATTCCTGCTCAGAAATTGGAGCTTCTTGTGGCGCTGTTTTTTCGAAGTTAGTTTCTCCTGTTGCAGCTCTCCATTTCAATAAATTAACATCGTCATTAGCCCAGTCAATCATCATAGTTCTTGAGAATTCTCCAGAAATAATATCGTCCTGATGTTTTTGGAATAACGGACGCATGATGTCTTTTAATTCTTCTGCTAATTCGTAAGCTTCAATTTTAGAAGGATTATTTAAACGATCCATCATATTTGTGATTCCACCATGTTTCAAAGCTTCAGTGATAGTTTCCCATCCGTATTGAATTAATTTTGAAGCATATGCTTTATCGATTCCTTTTTCAACCATTTTATCAAAACATAAAATAGATCCTGTTTGAAGCAATCCACAAAGAATAGTCTGCTCACCCATTAAATCTGATTTTACTTCGGCAACGAAAGATGATCTTAAAACTCCTGCTTTATGTCCTCCGGTTGCTACAGCGTAAGCTTTTGCCTGATCTAAACCAAATCCGTTTGGATCATTTTCAGGGTGAACTGCAATAAGTGTTGGTACACCAAAACCTCTTTTATATTCTTCACGAACCTCAGAACCCGGACATTTAGGAGCACACATGATAACTGTGATATCTTCACGAATCTGCATTCCTTCTTCAACAATATTAAAACCGTGAGAATAAGCTAAAGTCGATCCTTGTTTCATTAATGGCATAATCGCAGTAACAACAGATGTATGCTGTTTATCCGGAGTAAGATTACAAACTAAATCAGCAGTTGGAATCAACTCTTCATAAGTACCTACTTTAAACCCATTTTCAGTTGCATTTTTATATGAAGCTCTCTTTTCAGCAATTGCATCTGCACGCAATGCGTAAGAAATATCTAAACCTGAATCTCTCATGTTTAAACCTTGATTCAAACCTTGTGCACCACATCCAACAATAACAACTTTTTTCCCTGCTAATGCTGAAATTCCGTCTGCAAATTCTGACTGCTCCATAAATTCGCAAACTCCAAGTTGCTCTAATTGTAATCTAAGTGGTAATGTGTTGAAATAATTTGCCATTTTGTTTTAAAATATTTAATGAAATGAAATTTAGTAATTAATTTATTTATAATTGGTTGTGATCGTGTAATATCACATATTAATTCTTTATTTGAAGGTTTCTAACAATGATGAAATCTCCATTTTTTCTTTAGAAACCGAAATTCTTCCCGAACGTACAAATTGCATAATTCCGTATGGTTTGAATTTTTGGTATAATTCTTCAATTTCTGAACGTCTTCCTGATTTTGAAATCACGAAGAAATCACGAGAAACTGTTACAATCGTCGATTGACTGTCTTTGATGATATTTTGAATTTGTTTTTCATCAAACAACAAACTTGAAGCGATTTTAAAAAGTGCATTTTCAAGATAAATGGTTTCTTCATCTGTATGATAAAATGCTTTTATAACTTCAATTTGTTTTTCAATCTGTCCCACAATATTCTGAACCCATTTCTCAGTTGTATTTACTACAATGATAAATCTTGAAACATTCTCTATTTCTGATTCTGAAACATTTAGACTTAATATATTAATGTGACGCTTTAAGAATATTCCAGATATTCTATTTAATAAACCCACGTTATTTTCTGAGTATACCGATATGGTAAATGTTTTATCTTCCATTTTGTTTTTTAGTTTTTTTTGTTTCAAGTTTCAGGTTTCACGTTCTAGAACTTGAAACAAATAAAACTTGAAACATGAAACCTCTTTTTAGCTTAATCTAATTTCTGATACACATGCTCCTGTTGGGATCATTGGGAAAACGTTGTTTTCCTTTTCGACCATGACTTCTAAGAAATAAGAATCTTTTGAAGCAAGCATTTCGGCAACTGCAGCATCTAAATCTTCACGATTGGTAACTTTCTTAGATTTAATATGATACCCTTCGGCAATTGCAGTAAAATTTGGATTAATCATTTTTGTTGATGCATATCTGTTGTCAAAGAATAATTCCTGCCACTGACGCACCATTCCTAAAAATTCATTGTTTAGAATTACAATTTTTACCGGAACCTGAGTCTGGAAAATTGTTCCTAATTCCTGAATGGTCATTTGGAATCCTCCATCACCAATAATAGCTACAACTTCACGATCTGGTCTTCCCATTTTAGCTCCAATTGCAGCCGGAAGCGCAAATCCCATTGTACCTAATCCGCCAGAAGTAATATTACTTTTTGTTGAATTGAATTTAGCATAACGACACGCAAACATTTGGTGCTGACCAACATCTGAAACTATAATCGCATCACCTTTTGAGTGTTTATTGATCATTTCGATAGTTTCTCCCATTGAAAGTCCCGGAGTTTCTGGGTTTAATTCGTCTTTAATAACTGTGTCATATTCTATTTTAGCCAATTCTTTAAACTCATTGTGCCATAAATCGTGTGATTTTGCATCTAATAAGGGTAATAAAGCAGCTAAAGATTCTTTTACGTCTCCTAAAACAGCAACTTCTGTTTTAACGTTTTTATCAACCTCTGCAGGATCAATTTCGAAGTGAATTACTTTTGCCTGTTTTGCGTAAGTAGCTAATTTACCTGTAACACGATCATCAAAACGCATTCCGAAGGCAATTAAAACATCACATTCATTCGTTAGTAAGTTTGGCGCATAATTTCCGTGCATTCCTAACATACCTACATTTAAAGGATGATCTGTTGGCAGAGCTGAAAGTCCTAAAATTGTCCAAGCCGCCGGAATTCCTGATTTTTCAAGAACTGCTTTAAACTCGGCTTCAGCCTGACCTAAAATAATTCCCTGTCCGAAAACTATAAAAGGCTTTTTAGCACTATTGATTAAGGCTGCAGCTTCGGCAACTTTATCTAATTTTAATTTCGGAACCGGAACATAACTTCTAATTCCAGTACATTTTTCATAACTAAAATCTAACTCATCAAACTGAGCGTTTTTAGTAATATCGATTAATACAGGTCCCGGACGTCCGGAACGAGCAATATAAAATGCTTTTGCAATGATTTCAGGAATTTGAGAAGCCTCTGTTACCTGAAAATTCCATTTTGTAACCGGAGTCGAAATTCCGATAATATCTGTTTCCTGAAAAGCATCAGATCCTAATAAATGTCTTCCAACTTGTCCAGTAATACAAACCATTGGAGTTGAGTCGATTTGAGCATCAGCAATTCCGGTAACTAAGTTTGTTGCTCCCGGTCCGGAAGTAGCAATTGCCACCCCTACTTTTCCTGTTGCTCTTGCATAACCCTGAGCAGCATGCGTTGCACCTTGTTCGTGACGTACTAAAACATGGTGTAACTGATCCTGAAATTTATATAATTCGTCGTAAACCGGCATGATTGCTCCTCCCGGATAACCATAAATTAAGTCTACTCCTTCTGCTAATAAACATCTAATAACGGCTTCGGCGCCTGATATCCTAATTGTTCCCATTTGGTATATTTTTTTCTCTCTTATTTCTATTTTTTAAGAAATAGAGATTTACACTTTTATAGTTTATTCCAAAATCTTTTTCATTTTATTGAAATTGATTTTTGAAATTGTAATTGAATGCTAGTTATCGGTAACACATCCTGTTGATGCACTTGAAACCGATCTCGCGTATTTAAGTAAAACTCCCCTGTCAACTTTTAGCGCTGGTTGAACCCAAGCCGCTTTACGAGCTGCATATTCTTCGTCAGATATCTTCAGGTCGATCGTATTTTTCACAGCGTCGATAGCGATTATATCCCCATCTTTTACTAGTGCAATACCACCACCATCATATGCTTCTGGTGTAACGTGTCCTACCACGAATCCGTGTGAACCTCCGGAGAATCTACCATCTGTAATAAGTGCACAGCTGCTTCCTAATCCAGCTCCAATAATCGCTGATGTTGGTTTTAGCATTTCAGGCATTCCCGGACCACCTTTTGGTCCACAACCCCTGATGACGACTACATTACCTGGTTTAATTTTTCCGGCCTGAAGACCTGGAATTACTTCAAATTCACCTTCAAAAACTACAGCCGGTCCTTCGAAATATTCTCCTTCTTTTCCGCTAATTTTTGCTACAGCACCTTCAGAAGCAAGGTTTCCATATAAAACCTGAATATTTCCTGTTGGTTTTAATGCTTTTTGAATTTCATGAATTACTTCTTGTCCGTGTTGTAAGTCTGGAGTTGAAGCTAAATTCTCCGCAACAGTTTTTCCTGTTACAGTTAAACAATCTCCGTGAATCAATCCCACTTTTAACAGATATTTCATTACTCCCGGAATACCTCCTACTTCATGAATATCTTCCATCATATATTTACCACTTGGTTTCATGTCAGCAAGAACCGGAGTTCTATCGTTAATAGCCTGAAAATCATCCAAAGTAATTGTGATACCAACAGAATGTGCCATTGCAATTAAGTGCATAACAGCATTTGTAGAACCTCCTAAAACTGCTACAATTGTAATAGCATTTTCGAAAGCTTTACGAGTCATAATATCTCTTGGCTTAATATCTTTTTCTAATAAAATTTTAATTGCAGCTCCGGCAGCAAGACATTCGTCTCTTTTTTCCTGACTTAATGCAGGATTAGAAGAGCTGTATGGCATACTCATTCCTAATGCTTCAATTGCCGAAGACATTGTGTTTGCCGTATACATTCCGCCACAAGCACCAGCTCCCGGACAAGCGTTTTGAATAACACCTTTAAAATCTTCCGGAGTAATTTCTCCTTTTACTTTTTTTCCTAAAGCTTCAAAAGCAGAAACAATATTTAAAGATTCTCCTTTCCATTTTCCAGAGTGAATAGATCCTCCGTAAACCATCATTGACGGACGGTTTAATCTTCCCATTGCGATTAACGCTCCAGGCATATTTTTGTCACAGCCAGGAATTGCGATGATACTATCGTACCATTGTGCTCCCGCAACTGTTTCTATAGAATCTGCAATAACGTCACGAGATACTAATGAATAACGCATTCCTTCAGTACCGTTTGAAATTCCGTCACTAACACCAATGGTATTAAAAATAAGTCCGACCAGATCTGCATCCCAAACACCTTTTTTAACATCTTTTGCTAAATCATTCAGGTGCATGTTACACGTGTTACCATCGTAACCCATGCTCACAATCCCTACTTGTGCTTTTTTTAAATCTTCTTCAGTTAAACCAATACCGTATAACATCGCTTGCGCCGCTGGCTGAGTTTGATCTTGAGTGATGGTTTTGCTGTACTTATTTAATTCCATTATTGTATTATTTATTTTAATTTTTATTCAAAAAAAAACCTTCCAGTATTTGGAAGGTTTGTAATATAGTTTTTCAATTATATTTATACCATTCCCGATGCAGATGTGCAAAACACATTGACAACAACGACAGAAGTAATAATAATTGAGATTTGCATCTTTATTTTTTTAGTGTTACAAAAGTACGGAAACTTTAAGAACTAAAAAAATAAAATCTCAACATTTTCAATACTTCTTGTTATTTAATTCATAATTTTAATAAAAACTTTAAACTATTGTCGACTGTCCGATATGAACATTGTCATTTCTGAAATATAACAGGTCATCTTTGCTGAAAATAACATTTGAAACAAACTCCCCTACTTCATTTGTACCGAATTTTGAATCTGGTTTTAAATCAACTGTAACTACTTTATATTCAATTGCTTTTTCAATAGCTTTATAAATCACATTTGCTTCTGTAAACAATCCGAAATGTTCTAACAACATTGCTGCAGATAAAATGGAAGCAATTGGATTGGCAATATTTTTTCCTTTTGCCTGAGGATAAGATCCGTGGATTGGTTCGAAAAGCGCATTTTTTTCTCCTAAAGATGCCGAAGCCAATAAACCAATTGAACCTGTAATTACGCTTGCTTCATCTGATAAAATATCTCCAAATAAATTTTCTGTCAAAATCACATCAAATTGTTTTGGGTTTAAGATGATTTGCATGGCCGCGTTATCAACAAATAAAAAGTCTAAAAGAACATCTGGATAGCTTTCGCCCACTTTTTGAACTACTTTTCTCCATAATCTTGAAGTTTCCAAAACATTTGCTTTGTCAACCATCGTTAACTTTTTGCGTCGGTTTTGTGCCGATTTAAAAGCCAAATGTGCGATTCTTGTAATTTCTTCTTCTGAATATTCACATAAATCTGAAGCGTGTGTTCCTTCTTCATTTAATGTTTTAGCTCCAAAATAAGCACCACCTGTTAATTCTCTGAAAATTGTAAAATCTGCACCTTCAATAATTTCTCTTTTTAAAGGAGATGCGTCAACTAATGCTTTATAAGGTTTTATTGGGCGAATGTTAGCAAACAATCCTAATTCTTTACGCAACTTCAATAATCCCTGCTCCGGACGAACTTTTGCATTTGGATTATTGTCGTATTTAGGATCACCAATTGCGCCAAATAAAACAGCATCAGTATTTAAACAAAGATTTAAAGTTTGTTCCGGCAGCGGGTTTCCAGTTTTATCAATGGCGATAGCACCCATGAGCGCTTCTTCAAAAACAAATTCATGATTGTACACTTCGCCAATAGCATATAATGCTTTTTTGGCCTGTGCAATAACCTCTGGTCCAATTCCGTCTCCTGGTAAAACTGCTATTTTCAAATTCATAACGTCTCGTTCTTTATGATTTAAATCTTTATTATTTTTTCTTTTTTCTTTACTCTTTCTTCTATTTTCTTTTTTGACTAGCTTCTGATTAAATCCCCTTCAATTTTCGAAGCTTCAATAATTTGGTGAATATCTGCATCAACAACTTCTTTTTTGATATCTGCAAATTTCAGGAACTCAATATATACAATGTCTAATTGTACTTTAGTCAACTCGTAACCTACTTTTTTAGCACGGTAAGCTAATGCAGCTCTTCCGCTTCTTGCAGTCAAAATGATTGAAGATTCGTTTACACCAACATCAAGCGGATCCATGATTTCGTAAGTCGCTCTGTTTTTGATAACACCATCCTGATGAATTCCAGAACTGTGTGCAAAAGCATTTGCTCCTACAATCGCTTTATTTGGCTGTACAATCATTCCCATACTTTCAGAAACCAAACGACTCATTTCGTTTAATTCTCTTGTATTAATGTTTGTATCTAAATTTAAGTATGGATGCTGTTTGAAAATCATAACCACTTCTTCAAGTGCTGTATTTCCTGCTCTTTCTCCAATACCATTAATAGTACACTCGATTTGTCTTGCACCATTTATTGCTCCTGCAATTGAATTTGCAGTCGCCATTCCTAAATCATTATGACAGTGACATGAAAGGATTACGTTTTCGATTCCTTTTACGTTTTCTTTTAAATATTTAATTTTTGCCCCGTATTCTTCAGGAAGACAATATCCTGTTGTATCAGGAATATTTAATACCGTTGCACCAGATTTAATTACTTCTTCGCAAACTTTTGCAAGGAAAGCATTGTCTGTTCTACCAGCATCTTCTGCATAGAATTCAACATCTTCTACATATGTTTTTGCGTGAGCTACTGCAAATTTTGCTCTTGCAATAATATCTTCCGGAGTAGTTTGTAATTTATGGAGTATATGAGATTCTGAAGTTCCGATTCCGGTATGGATTCTAGGTCTTTTAGCGTGCTTTAAAGCAGCTGCCGCAACATCAATGTCATTTTTTACGGCTCTTGTCAATCCGCAGACGGTTGCATTTTCTACAATTTTACAAATCTCAGAGACCGATAAAAAATCGCCCGGACTTGACACAGGGAAACCGGCTTCGATAATATCAACTCCCATTTTGTCTAGTCGTTCTGCGATAACTAATTTTTGCTTAGTATCTAACTTACATCCTGGGACTTGTTCACCGTCGCGTAATGTGGTGTCAAAAATTTGAACTTTCTCTCTATTCATATTCATTTATTTAATGTAATTTCACATCTTGATAACAAATATATATTGTACAATCGCAGTACGAAATTCATTTTAATGAAATTATACTGTTCATAACACAATTTATAACGACTTAAATATTTAATAATCAATAAGTTATATTATTATTTTTTACAATGGCTAACCATCAAAAAGATTTCTTATTTGTTCTGATAAAATCACTTTCCAAATCTGAAAAAAGGCAGTTTAAAATTTTTGCAAGCCGATTAGAAACAAGTTCGAATACTAAATTCATTGAATTATTCAATATTTTAGATAAGTCTGAAACCTATGATGAAAAGCTGATTTTGAAAAGCGGAATCATCAAAAAAGTACAGTTATCTAACTTAAAATCATACTTATACAAGCAAATTTTAGTCAGTATTCGTTTGAATATTCCGAGCCAGAACATTCGTTATCAATTGCGTGAACAAATTGATTTTGCTGTTATACTATATAATAAAGGTTTGTATAAACAGAGTTTAAAAATTCTGGACAAAACAAAACAGCAGGCTTTAGAAAATGACGAAAAATACATGGCGTATGAAATCGTTGAGTTCGAAAAACTGATAGAATCGCAATATATTACCCGAAGTATTCAGGGCCGCGCCGACGAACTTGTTATTCAGGCCAAGGAATTGAATTACCGAAATACAATTTCAAGTAAATTATCGAACTTATCGCTTCAATTATACGGAATAATGCTGAAAACCGGTTACGTAAAAAGCGATGAAGAGTATAAATATATTGATGATTATTTCAACAAACATATTGCGAAGCTAGACGAAACTAAATTTGGTTTCCGCGAAAAGTATTGGTTTTACAATGCTAATTTGTGGCGAAGCTTCTTGGTTCAGGACTTTTTAGCGAGTTATAAATTTGCTTATAAATGGGTGCAGCTATTTTACGATAATCCGAATATGATTTATCTGAATCCGGTGTTTTTCTTAAAAGGAAATCACTATTTCTTGGAATCGCTTTATATGCTGAAATATACATCGAATTTCAAAAGATATCTTTCGCTTTTAGAAGAAACAATTGAAGATCCTAAATTTCCGGTAAACGATAACATTGCATCACTATCATTTCTATATGTTTACAACAATAAGTTGAATTTACATATTCTGGAAGGTACTTTTGCTGAAAGCGAATATTTGATTCCGGAGATTTTAGAAAAAATAAAACTGCACAGCGAACATCTTGATGAACATCACGAAATGTTGTTTTTCTATAAAATCGCTTCGATTTATTTTGGAAATGAGAAGTACAATGAATGTATTCTTTATTTAGATAAAATCATCAACAACAAGAACTTAACCATGCGTGAGGATTTAATGTGCTTCGCAAGACTTTTGTCTTTAATTGCGCATTATGAATTAGGTAAAGATTATTATTTAGAAAATCACCTAAAAAGCACGTATAAGTTCTTATTGAAAATGAATGATTTACATGAAGTTCAAAAGGAAATCATCAAGTTTTTAAGAAACCTGAACAACTTCTATCCTGCCGATATTAAAAAGGAATTCAAAAAAATGCACGCTCGTTTTGTAGAGCTTGAAAAGAATACTTACGAAAAAAGGGCTTTCTTGTATCTTGATATTATTTCATGGCTTGAAAGTAAAATTGAGAATAGAAAAATTGCGGATATAATTAAGGAAAAGGCGAAGCTTAATAGCCGTTGATTTTAAATTCCAAATTTAAAAATTCCAAATTCCAAATAGTTTACGTTACGACCTTTGTCAAAGTTTAAAACTTTGACAAAGGTTTGTGCGCACAATTACGACGTACTATTTGTCATTTCGACCGAAGGGAGAAATCGCACTCGAAACTCTACAAAGATTGGCGATTCTCTTTACGGAAATACTAGTGCGATTTCTCCCTTCGGTCGAAATGACAAAAAGTGCGTAGAAACTTTGCGCAAACAACAAACCCGACAGGTTTTTAAAACCTGTCGGGTTTACTAAACGCAAAAAATTGAAATTTAAATCGTTTATTCGATTATATTCGAAGTAGTAACATAAAAATCCTTATCAACTTCTACTTTTCTATCTTCATTAGTTGTTTTTTCAGACTGCCATTCTGTTGTTGGTTTTAACCAGGTTTCAACACCATTTATTTTAACTCTTACAGGCATATCAAATTTAGCAACACAATTTGTCCAGTGATATCCGAAAGTTCCATTTTTAAACATGTATTCAAAAACCGGAATCTGTGTTGTAGTCAAATATTGAGCAAAAACTCTGTTGAAATTAATTCCAGATTGTTCGTTTATATAATCCTGAATTTGCTTTCCTGTAACCGTTTGGTGATAGAAAGTTTTATTCATTCCTCTCAAAATCGATTTCCATTTTGCATCATCATTAATTACCTGACGAATCATGTGCAGCATTGAAGCCCCTTTTGGATACATATCTCCAGAACCTTCATTATTTACATCATAATGTCCGATAATTGGCGTATCGTTTTGAATGTTTTTTCTGCATCCAATAATATATTCAGCGGCTGCATCTTTTCCGTAATAATATTCAATAAAAAGGCTTTCAGAGTAATTTGTAAAACTTTCATGTACCCACATATCAGCAATATCTTTGTACGTAATATTGTTGGCAAACCATTCGTGTCCAGACTCATGAATAATGATAAAATCAAATTTTAAACCCCAGCCGGTTCCGCTTAAATCACGTCCTAAATAACCGTTTTTATATTGGTTACCGTACGTTACTGAACTTTGGTGTTCCATTCCTAAATACGGAACTTCAACTAATTTATAACTGTCTTCATACCAAGGATAAGGCCCAAACCAGTTTTCAAAAGCTTTCAGCATTTTTGGAGCATCTTTAAACTGCTCTTTTGCCAAAGTTAGATTATCTCTTAAAACATAATAATTACAATCTAAATCGCCTTTTTCTCCTTTATAAACCTCAGAGAAATTAACGTAATCACCAATATTAATGTTTACTCCGTAATTATTAATTGGGTTTGAAACATACCAATTAAAGGTTTTCGTTCCGTCTTTTTCTTTTTTAACGCTTTGTAACCTTCCGTTAGAAACATCCGTTAAATCACCCGGAACATTCACGCTGATTAACATATTTTCTACTTCATCATACATATGATCTTTGTTTGGCCACCAAACGCTGGCACCTAAACCTTGGCAAGATGTAGCAATAAAATCTTTTCCGTTTTTATCTTTTTTCCAGGAAAATCCTCCGTCCCACGGCGCTCTCACCGCTTCTTTTGGTTTTCCTTCAAAATAAACTACGATTTCTTTGGTATCGCCTATTTTTTGCTCAGCTGTTAATTGAATAAAAAAAGCGTTTCCATCTCTTTCAAATTTTAATTCTTTTCCATCCTGAGTTACTTTGGAAATCTGCATAGGTTCCTGTAAATCAATCTGCATTTTACTATTATTCTTTAAAATTGAGTAATTCTTAAGAACTGAATAACGAACTGTGTTTGATCCAGAAATAAATTTTTCTTTAGGATTAACTTTTACATCAAGATGATAGTATTTTAAATCCCACCACGCTCTTTCTTTTGTAATGCTTCCGCGTAAAGTATCCTGATGTGTAAAAACTGTTTCTCCTTTATTAAGAAGTCCTTGGGCATTGGCAGTAAAACCAATTAAAAAAGCAGTAAAAATGCTTCCGAAGTAATTTTTCATTAGTAAAATGGTATTATTTTGAAATCAATCTGCAACAAATGTAAACATTCGGATTAAGATTTCTAAAATTTTATGATTTCCTGATAAAAAAACAAACCCAATAAATAAGAAATTTATTGGGTTTCAATTTTTAATTATTTTCCGAAGTTTAATTGGTAATATTAAATTCTGTCACGTAAAAGTTTTTATCTACAACCAAAGTAGATTTATCATCCTTTACATTTTCTGCTTTCCAGTCTGTTGTTGGTTTTAACCACGTTTCAACACCGTTTAAAGTAACTTTTAAAGGAAGATCAAAATTCTCTACACAATTGATCCAGTGATAAACCAATTTTTGATTTTTAATATAATATTCAAAAGTTGGAACCTGAGCCGTTCTTAGATACTGATCAAAAACCGGACTAAAATTGATTCCTGACTCTTTACTTATATAATCTTCAATTTGTTTTGTAGTAACTGTTTGATGGTAAAAAGTTTTATTCATTCCTCTCAAAATCGATTTGAATTTGGCATCATCATTTATAACCTGACGAATCGTATGAATTATATTTGCACCTTTTGGATACATATCGCCAGATCCTTCAACATTTACATCATAATAGCCAATAATTGGTTTTTTATTGGTAATCACTTTTCTAATTCCTCTTATATATTCATTTGCGGCGTCTTTTCCGTAATAATACTCAATAAAAAGTGATTCAGAATACGTTGTAAAACTCTCGTGAATCCACATATCTGCAATGTCTTTATAGGTAATATTGTTTGCAAACCACTCATGTCCAGACTCGTGAATAATAATATAATCAAATTTTAATCCCCAGCCTGTTCCGCTCATATCGTTTCCTTTATAACCATTTTGATAGTCATTTCCGTAAGTCACAGAACTTTGGTGTTCCATTCCTAAATACGGAACTTCAACTAATTTATAACTGTCTTCGTAAAACGGATAAGGTCCAAACCAGCTTTCAAAAGCTTTCAGCATTTTTGGTGCATCCTGAAAATGTTTTTTAGCAATTTCAAGATTATCTCTCAAAACATAATAATTACAGTCTAAATCGCCTTTTTCTCCTTTAAATTTCTCAGAAAAATTAACGTAGTCTGCAATATTGATATTGACACCGTAATTATTAATTGGGTTCGAAACATACCAATTAAAGGTTTTAGTTCCGTCTTTTTGTTTTTTTACGCTTTGTAATCTTCCGTTTGAAACATCGGTCAAGTGCCCCGGAACATTCACGCTGATTAACATATTTTCGACTTCATCATACATATGATCTTTGCAAGGCCACCAAACGCTCGCGCCTAAACCCTGACAAGATGAAGCGATGAAATCTTTTCCGTTTTTATCTTTCTGCCAAGTAATTCCTCCGTCCCACGGCGGTCTAACAGCTTCTTTAGGCACTCCGCCAAAAGAAACTATTATTTCTTTAGTTTCGCCAACTTTTTGATTTTCAGTTAAAGTGATGAAGAATGCATTCCCGTCTCTTTCAAATTTTAATTCTTTTCCGTTTTGCGTTACTTTCGTAATCTTCATTGGTTCCTGCAAATCGATCTGCATTCTGTTATTTTCTGTTAAAACAGTATAACGTACCGTATTTGAACCTGTTATTGTTTTATCTGCAGGATTTACTTTTATATCAAGATGATAATATTTCAAATCCCACCAGGCTCTTTCTTTTGTAATGCTTCCGCGTAAAGTGTCCTGATGTGTGAAAACGGTTTCAGACTTATTCATAAGTCCTTGAGCATTGGCAGAAAAACCAATTAGAAAAGCTGCTATAACACTTCCAACGTATTTTTTCATTATAAATTAAGTTTTTGAATTAGTTATAATATTAGTATATTTTTTTAATTTATGTTACAGATTTGTATTCATAAACAGTATTGTTTTTTTATTTTAGCTAAAATTTACCAGTTTTATGAAATTTAGCTCGTTTTTATACCTTTTGATATTCTTTTATTCAATACATAATTATTCCCAGACATTTCCTGTTTACAAAACAACCGATAAAATAACAATTGACGGAGATTTAACCGATTGGAAAACACCTTTTTTAGGTCCGTTTGTAATTCATAATTCCGGTGAAAAGGCTACTCAAAATACAATGGTTTCACTTTCGTGGAATGATGAAAACCTTTATATCGCCTATCATTCTATAGATTCGAAAATAGTTGGAAAGGCTCAGAAAAAAGATTCTAAAATCTATGAAGCTGATGATTTAGTGGAAGTTTTTATTGATCCTGATGGTGACGGAAAAAACTATCTTGAAATCGGCGTAAATGCTTTTTCTACCAATTATGATATGCTTATAAAGTGTATTTCGCCCGAATGTGGAGGCTGGAAAACGGCAATGAAATTTGATATTGAAGGATTAGAAGCTGTCAGCAAAATAATTCCCGAAGGTTTTGATACCGAAATTAAAATCCCTTTTTCAAGCTTAGAAAAAATAGAAAATGGAAATTTCTCTAAACCAAAAATGGGTACAAAATGGAAAGCCAATACTTTTAGAATTGATTACGGTAATACAACCGAATATCTTGCTTTACAGGATTATAAAAGTTTGAAATTTGGATTTCATCACCCGGAAGAATTTGCGGTTTTTGAGTTTGTGGAGTAAGCTTTGTGAGATGGCTCGCGGATGACACGGATTCGCTATGCGAAAGCGCGGATATATACGGATTTTTTTCCTTTTTTTGTTAATCGCCAGACTGAGCGAAGTCGAAGTCCCGTTTGCTGAATCACTTTGCGGGACTTCGACTTCGCTCAGTCTGACAAGATTGGGTTATAACAAACTTTGTGTTACTTCTGACGTTTCTTTAAAACATCAACAACGTCATTCAATTGAAAACCTTTTGCCTGCAATAAAATCAAATAATGAAAAAGTAAATCAGCGCTTTCGCTAAGAAATAAATCATCGTTATCATCTTTTGCTTCTATGACAACTTCTACAGCTTCTTCACCAACTTTTTGGGCAATTTTATTGATTCCTTTTTCGAATAAAGAAGCTACATAACTTTTCTCAGAATCGGCATTTTCCCTACGCGTTTTGATAGTGTTTTCCAGTTGAGAAATAAAACCGTAGTTTTCTTTGTTTTCTTCCTGCCAGCAAGTATCTGCACCCGTGTGACATGTTGGCCCGACAGGTTTTGCCTGAATTAAAAGCGTATCGCCGTCGCAGTCATTTTTAATACTTATCAAGTTTAAAAAGTTACCACTCTCCTCGCCTTTTGTCCAAAGTCTTTGTTTAGATCGACTGAAAAAAGTTACTTTTTGTGTTTCTATTGTTTTTTGAAGCGATTCTTCGTTCATGTATCCCAGCATCAAAACATTTTTAGTTTCTGAATCCTGAATTATTGCTGGAATTAATCCGTGTGAGCTTTTTATATCGTGTTTCATTTTAATTTTAGATTTTAGATTTTTGACTTTAGATTTTAGATTCTGAACTCTTATATTATTTTATTCTAATTTTTACTTACTTGAATTTCTTCAAATTTTTGTATTAATATGTTCTTCAACTCATTAAAAGATATTTTGAGTCCATTAACTGAAATACTAACAGGAGAGCCTGATTGCTTTAAATTCATTTTTATCATATTCCTTTTAATCACATTAGTTTCTTTACTTATATAATCTTCAGGATTTTTAAGATAAATTTTAATGAATTTTTGATTTACAACTGTAATTTCTTTAATTGCATCAATGTCTTCCCATAAAATTCTCCCAAGCGATACTGCTGATGAATTATCTATAATTCCAATAGCATCAATAACAACGACTGGTTTTTTATCAAATAACTTTTTTGTACTGAAATAGATTCCAAACAATCCCATGAATAGACCTAAAATTGAAGCAACATTTTTTATTATAAAATTATTAACGATTACATTGCGAACAGTAGGCTGATATACTAATATCCAAAGGCTGACAATTAAAAATAAGATTGAAAAAAACAATAGTTTTATCAATTTACCCGTACTTCCAAAAACTTCTATACTTTCTTTATCTTCCATAAACAATTATTATCTATCTCTCTAAAGTCTAACTTCAATACCATTATTCCTAAGCTCTTGTTTTAAAGCTTTTATCTCAATTTCTTTAAAGTGAAAAACACTCGCTGCCAAAGCGGCATCTGCTTTTCCTTCTTTAAAAGAATCTACGAAATGCTGTATGTTTCCGGCTCCGCCCGAAGCAATTATCGGAATATTAATTAAGGTTGATAATTTAGCCAAAGCTTCGTTTGCAAAACCATTTTTCGTTCCGTCATTGTCCATTGATGTGAATAATATTTCCCCCGCACCACGTTCTGCAACTTCTACAGCCCAATCGAATAAATTTAGTTCAGTTGGTACTTTTCCGCCCACTAAATGCACAATCCATTGTCCGTCGATTTGTTTAGCGTCGATTGCGACTACAACACATTGACTTCCAAATTTCTGCGCCAAATCATTAATTAACTGGGGATTTTTTACTGCCGATGAATTTATCGAAACTTTATCTGCTCCGTTATTCAGCAGAATTTCAACATCTTCAACAGACGAAATCCCGCCGCCAACTGTAAACGGAATATTGATTTTTTCCGCTACACTTCGCACCATATTAACCAACGTTTTACGTCTTTCTTCTGTTGCCGAAATATCCAGAAAAACCAATTCATCCGCTCCTTCTGCTGAGTAAATTTCTGCTAATTCTACAGGATCTCCTGCATCACGCAAGTCAACAAAGTTAACGCCTTTCACGGTTCTTCCGTTTTTTATATCTAAGCAGGGTATGATTCTTTTTGCTAACATTTTTTTGTTGTTTCACAGAGATCACAAAGATAGCGCAGAGATTCGCAAAGATTTTTTTTAGTGAATCTTTGTGTTTTACTTCGTGCTTCTTTGCGAAATAATCTTATTTATTTAAAATATAATTTTCAAGTTGCTTTAATGTAATTCTTCCTTCGTAAATCGCTTTTCCAATAATAGTTCCTTCGCAGCCTAATTCTGCAAGTTTTGGTAATTCATCAAAAGTTGAAATTCCGCCCGAAGCAATTAGTTTTACTCCGTTTGCTTCTTCTAAAATTTTACCATAAAGATCGAAACTTGGACCTTCAAGCATTCCGTCTTTTGCAATATCAGTGCAAATAACATACTGAATTCCTTTAGTTTGATAATCCTGAATAAACGGAATCAAATCTTCATTTGAATCTTCTAACCAACCTGAAACCGCTATTTTCTCCTCTTTTGCGTCAGCGCCTAAAATAATTTTATCCGAACCATATTCTGAAATCCATTTTTCAAAAATAGCTCTGTTTTTTACCGCAATACTTCCGCCAGTAATTTGATTTGCACCGCTTTCAAAAGCAATTCTCAAATCATCATCCGATTTTAATCCGCCACCAAAATCAATTTTTAAGTCCGTTTGTGTTGCAATTTGTTCCAAAATCTTATAATTGACAATTTTGCTTGATTTTGCACCGTCTAAATCTACTAAATGCAGATACTCAATTCCGTGCGCTTCAAATGATTTCGCTACTTCAAGCGGATTTTCATTGTAAATTATTTTGGTATCATAATCACCTTTGGACAAACGAACACATTTTCCGTCAATGATATCTATGGCTGGTATTATTCTCATGTTTTTATATTTTAGATTTCTGATTTTAGATTTTAGATTCTAAAAATTGAAATTGATTTTTGATATTGTAATTGATATTTTGATTAGAATTTGGGATTTAAGAAATTGGAATTTTAAAATTTACATTTTTAAGAAATTCTCTAAAATCTTTTCTCCCACTTCACCGCTTTTTTCTGGGTGAAACTGGGTTCCGTAAAAATTGTCTTTTTGTAAAGCCGATGCGTATTCTAAGTCATAATTCGTTGTTGCAATGGCTTCTGGACAATTTGGAGCATAAAAACTATGAACCAAATACATAAATTCATTTTCCGGAATAGCTGCAAACAAATCCGATTTTAAGTTATAAATCTGGTTCCATCCCATTTGCGGCACTTTTACCTGATTTGAAAACTTTACAACATCAACATCAAAAATCCCTAAACCTTTTGTATTTCCTTCTTCAGATGAATTGCACATCAACTGCATTCCAAGGCAAATTCCCAAAACAGGCTGTTTCAAAGTCGGAATCAAACTGTCTAAACCGCTTTCACGAAGCTTTGTCATTGCTGAACTTGCTTCACCAACGCCAGGAAAAATCACTTTATCTGCCGCCTGAATTTCTTCTGGATTATTGCTCAAAACGGCTTTAAAACCCAATCTTTCAATAGCAAACATAATGCTCTGAATATTTCCTGCTCCGTAATTTATAATTACTATTCTCAATTTATTTTAGATTTTAGATTTTAGATTTTAGATTTCTCTTCAATCTTACAATCATTTAATACTATTATTTTATTTTACAGATCCGTATAATGAGCTATCATTTTGTTTACCAATCCGTTTTTATTAAAAAACATGACTTCAATTGCCATTTTATTCATCACTGATTTGTAATAAAGTGCTACAGAATCAACTCCCGAAGTTACTTCAACCAATTCAAAATGCAAATCTGGAATTTTATGTAAAGCTTTCTCCCAATATGCCCTGACTTGCTCTTTTCCTTTCAACGAACCGCTTTCGATTCCCGCAGCGAGTTTTATCATTGGTGTCGTAATTTCAATATCTTCAGAATAATGTTTCATGATATCTTCTAAATCATGAGAATTCCAGGATTCTATCCAGGCTTTTGCAAATTTATCAGCGTTCATATTTTTTTGGTTTGTTTTGTTTCAGGTTTCAGGTTTCAAGTTCTCTACTTAACGTGAAACCTCAAACTTGAAACTTGAAACAATTACACTTACAACATCCCCTTCGTTGAAGGCAAAATCATTTTTTCGGTATCTCTTTTTACGGCTACTTTTATGGCTTTTGCAAAAGCTTTAAAAATGGCTTCGATTTTATGATGTTCGTTGATTCCTTCTGCTTTGATATTTAAATTGGCTTTTGCGCCGTCTGTAAATGATTTGAAAAAGTGATAGAACATTTCTGTTGGCATTTTTCCGACCATTTCACGTTTAAATTCGGTTTCCCAAATCAACCAGTTTCTCCCGCCAAAATCAATCGCAGCCTGTGCTAAACAATCGTCCATTGGCAAACAGAATCCGTAACGCTCAATTCCTAGTTTATTTCCTAACGCTTTTGCGAAAACTTCTCCTAAAGCAATTGCAGTATCTTCTATTGTATGGTGTTCATCAACTTCTAAATCGCCTTTTACAAGGATTTCTAAGTCCATTTGACCATGACGCGAAATTTGATCTAACATATGATCAAAAAAAGCAATTCCGGTATCGATTTTACTTTTTCCAGTTCCGTCAAGGTTTAAGTTGATATAAATATCGGTTTCATTTGTTTTGCGGGTTATGGATGCAGAACGCGCTTCTAGTTTCAAAAACTCATAAATCCTTTTCCAATCTGTTGTTTGCAGGATAATTGTATCGTCTAATTCCTCACGTTTTGATGAAATTTCATTACTTCCAATTCCATCTGTCATATTCATAAAAATTGCTTTTGCACCAAGATTTTTAGCCAATTCAACATCAGTCAAACGATCTCCTAAAACAAAAGAGTTTTCTAAATCATATTCTGGATTGTTTAAATATTTAGTTAACAATCCGGTTCTAGGTTTACGTGTTGGGGCATTTTCTTCAGGAAACGTTCTGTCAACAAAGATTTCATCGAATACAACGCCTTCGTTTTCAAAAGCTTTTAAGATAAAATTTTGCGTTGGCCAAAACGTATTTTCAGGAAAACTATCTGTTCCTAAGCCATCCTGATTGGTTACCATTGCCAGTTCGTAATCTAATTCATTGGCAATTTTAGCCAGATATTGAAAGGCTTTTGGATAAAATTCCAGTTTATCTAAACTGTCTAATTGGTAATTTTCAGGTTCTAAAACAATCGTTCCGTCACGATCGATAAAAAGTACTTTTTTCATATATTTTTATTTTTTCTGCCACAGATTAAAAGGATTAAAAATGATTTTTTTGTTTGCCACGAATTACACGAATTAACACGAATTGAATTAGTGAAAATTCGTGCAATTCGTGGCAAAAAACCTAAACACAAACAAAATAAAAAATAATCCGTTTAATCTGTGTAATCTGTGGCCTATAACTTTTCTAATTCAACAACTTTAATTCTTTAATTACAGCAGCATTTTCTTCTTTTGTCCCAATTGTAAAACGAAGACAGTTTTCACATAAAGGCTGTGTTGTTCTGTTTCGAATTACGATTCCTTTTTCAATTAATTGATTGTATCTTTTGTTCGCGTCATCCACTTTTGCCAGAATAAAATTAGCTTCTGTTGGATAAACTTTCTCTACAAAATCAACTTCAAGTAAAACTTTAAGTAATTCTTCTCTTTGTTCAATAATAGAAACTATTTCCTGTTTTATTTTTTCAGAATCTTTTAAACGTTCTTTTGCTCTTTGCTGTGTCAATTCGTTTACGTTATACGGCGGCTTTATTTTATTCAAAACCGAAATAACAGCTTCTGATGCATAACAAATCCCTAAACGAATTCCCGCCAAACCGTACGCTTTTGAGAGAGTTTGTGTGATCACCAAATTTGGATATTCGTCAATTTCTGTAAGCCAGCTTTCTTTTTCCGAAAAGTCAATATAAGCCTCATCAATAACCACTAATCCTTTAAAATTTTGAAGCAGTTTTACGACGCTTTCATCAGAAAAAGAATTTCCGGTTGGGTTATTTGGAGAACATAAAAAGATGATTTTTGTGTTTTCATCAACAGCTTCCAGAATCTTTTCAACTTGTGGCTGAAAATCATTTGTAAGCAGAAT
Source organism: Flavobacterium panici (assembly GCF_903819335.1). Classification (GTDB taxonomy): domain Bacteria; phylum Bacteroidota; class Bacteroidia; order Flavobacteriales; family Flavobacteriaceae; genus Flavobacterium; species Flavobacterium panici. The sequence continues at coordinate 26,690 of NZ_CAIJDE010000058.1, forward strand.
TTCTCTGTTTTCAATCGCATTTATGTTCGCCAAAACGCTGTACATTCCGTATGTTGGCGGAAGCGTAATAATATTATCCGTTTTTGGTTCACAGAAAGCCCTGAAAATCAAATCCAAAACTTCGTCACTTCCGTTTCCTAATAAAATCTGACTTTGTTTTGTGTTATTATTTTTAGCTAAAATTGCTTTAACCGAATTCTGCTGCGGATCCGGATAACGGTTTACGCCATTTTGAAACGGATTTTCATTGGCATCCAAAAAAATCATTTCGGCGGTATCAAAATCTTCAAACTCATCTCTTGCAGACGAATACGGTTTTAAAGATTTTACGTTTTCACGTGTAATTGTGTTTATATCGAAAGTATTCATTTTCTAAGTTTTGCTCCTGCAAGGTTTTCAAAACCTTGTAGGTATTATTCATTAAGGTTATAAATCGAAAATTTATTTAAACCTACGAGGTTTTAGAAACCTCGCAGGACTTCAGACGAAGTGTTACTGCGTTTTTATGCGCTTGTAAACCTTCGGCTTCAGCCATAATTTCAATCGCTTTTCCAATATTTTGAATTCCTTTTTCTGATATTTTTTGAAAAGTCATTGATTTCATAAAACTATCCAGATTTACACCACTGTAATTTTTAGCATAACCATTTGTCGGCAAAGTGTGATTCGTTCCAGAAGCATAATCTCCGGCACTTTCAGGAGTATAATTCCCAATAAAAACCGAACCCGCATTTACGATTCCGTTGCAGTAAAAATCATCATATTCTGAGCAGATAATAAAGTGTTCCGGACCATATTCGTTGATTAAATCTAAAGCGATCTGATCATTTTCAACAAAAATTAATTTTGAGTTTTCGATTGCTTTTATGGCGATTGCTTTTCTTGGAAGAACTTCTAACTGCGATTGAATTTCTTTTTCAACTTGGTCAATTAATTTTTTAGAAGTCGAAACTAAAATTACCTGACTATCTGTTCCGTGTTCTGCCTGCGATAATAAATCTGATGCCACAAAGGCTGGAACGGCAGAATCATCGGCAACAATTAACAATTCTGATGGTCCGGCCGGCATATCGATTGCAACTCCAAATTGTGTTGCCAATTGTTTAGCAACGGTTACAAACTGATTTCCGGGACCGAAAATTTTATAAACTTTTGGAATTGATTTTGTCCCAAAGGTCATTCCTGCAATTGCCTGGATTCCGCCTACTTTTAATATCTTAGTTACACCGCACAAATTGGCAGCATACAAAATCGCCGGATTTATTTTTCCTGTTTTATCTGGAGGCGAACACAACACAATTTCTTTGCAGCCTGCAATTTCAGCCGGAACTGCCAGCATTAAAACAGTTGAAAACAAAGGCGCTGTTCCGCCCGGAATATATAATCCTATTTTTTGAATTGGTCTTTTTTCCTGCCAGCAATTTACACCTTCAATAGTTTCAACTTCTATCCTTTCTGTTTTTTGAGTGCTGTGAAACTTGTAGATATTGTCTTTTGCTAATTGAATTGCTTCTTTTAATTCATTCGGAATCAATGCAATTGCTTCATTTACTTCTGCTTTAGTAACTTCATAATTCTCTAAAGTTATTCCGTCAAAAATTGAAGTGTATTTTGCTACGGCTTCATCTCCTTTTTTCTGAACTTCTCTGAAGATTTCTTTTACCGTAACTTCAATATCGTCAATTGTTTGGGTTGGTCTTTTTAATATTTCAGACCAGGTATCTGGTTTTGGATTGTCTATCTTATTCATGCTTGTATTTTTTTTAACCACTAAACTTTGTGTTTATTTTTTACCGCAAAGTTCGCAAGGTTTTTTACTGTTCTTTATCTTAGAAAACGCTAAGTTCGCAAAGCTGTTGCCGAGAATTGGAATTTGGAATTTAAAAATTGGTATTTTGCTTTTACAATACCATTTTCTCAATTGGGCAAACTAAAATTCCTTCGGCTCCAACTTCTTTTAATTGGTCGATTACGTCCCAAAAAGTATCTTTATCAATTACAGAGTGAACACTGCTCCAGCCTTCCTGCGCTAATGGCAAAACGGTTAAACTTCTTAAAACCGGAAGGATTTTTCCAACTGCGTCGATTTTCTCGTTTGGAATATTCATCAAAATATATTTTGAATTTCTCGCTCTTAAAACCGATTGTATTCTGAATTTTAAGGTGTCGATGTGCTTTTGAATTTCAGGAGAAACTTTTGGTGAAACGGCAAGAACTGCTTCGCTTTTTAAGATAACTTCTACTTCTTTTAAGTTATTTTTGAATAAGGTACTTCCGCTTGAAACGATATCGACAATTGCATCGGCAAGACCAATATTTGGTGCGATTTCTACAGAACCTGAAATTTGGTGAATATCTACTGTTAACCCGAAAGAATTGAAATATTCGTTAACTGTATTTGGGTAAGAAGTCGCGATTCTTAAACCTGCTAAATCCTGAATTGAATTGTATTCGAAGGTTTTAGGTACGGCAACAGAAACTTTGCATTTTGAAAATCCTAATCGCTGTACAACTTCAATTTCTTTTCCTTTTTCTACTAAAAGGTTGTCGCCAACGATCGCTAAATCTACTACTCCGTCAATTAAATACTGCGGAATATCTGAATTTCTTAGGTATAAAACTTCAAGAGGAAAGTTTGAAGCTTCGGCTTTTAACTGATCGATTCCGTTGTTGATTGAAATACCGCAGTCTTTTAGGATTTGAATGCTGTCTTCGTTTAAACGACCCGATTTTTGAATTGCAATTTTTAAAGTACTCATTTTTCTTTTTTTGTTAGATTAATAGTTTGAGTACAAAGAATTGGTTATAAAAAAACCCGTTTGATGTACTCAAACGGGTTTTAAAATATGATGATTTACATGCATACCATTAACACATCGCTTGAGAGCAATAATGAAAATGATGATGATGTAATTGATTTGAAATCATTGTTTGGTTTGTTTTATAATTCTTTGATTCGGTTGCAAATATACTAGTTAATTTCATAAAAAAGCAATTTTTAATATAACTTAACGATAGTTTATTGTTAAAAAAAATCTGAAGTACTGTTTTTATTGAAAATTTTTAATTTACGAAAACGTTTTCCGAATCTTTGTTGAAAGCCAAAATTACTGTTGTTCCTACTCCTATCTCGCTTTCAATTTTAAATTTAACATGAAGCAGTTCCGTAATTCTTTTTACTATAGAAAGTCCCAGACCAACTCCTTTAATTTCTGGATGTTCTGTATAATTGGACCTGAAAAATGGGTTAAAAATCATTTCTAAATCTTCTTTGGCAATACCAATTCCGTTATCAGAAATTTTACAAACTATTTTATTGTTTTCTTTAAATAGCAAAATCGAAATTTCTCCATCTGGATTTGTATATTTTACTGCATTTGAAATAATATTTCTAAGAATGGTAATGATTAAAAAATAATCAGACTGAATATAAAAATCTGTTCCGGCATCAAATTTTACATCTAGTTTTTTACTTTTTATTTTCTCAGAATTCAGGGTTAAAACATCTAAAATTATCGCATTTAAATATACTTTTTCTGTATTAATCTGCTGCTTTTGATTATCAAATCTGGCCATTGTTAAAAGCTGATCTACGAGCATATTCAAATGATCAACTTCATTTATACAATAGTTTATTTTATCCTCGTATTCCTTATTATCTCTGGGTTTACGAATAAGTACTTCAAGTGTTCCTTTAATAACGGTTAAAGGCGTTCTTAACTCGTGTGAAGCATCAGAAGTGAATTGTTTTTCACGTTCAATAGCATCTTCAATTCGGTTTAATAAATTGTTTATGGTTTTGGAAAGTGTATACAATTCATCTCGCGTTTTAGGCAGCGGAATCCGCGCTTTCAAATTATCTTTTGTAATAATTTTTGAGGTATTAATTATGGCATTTATAGGCTTAATACTTCTTCCTGCAAAAAATCTGGCCAGAAAAAACAACACTATTAAAATCGCTAAAAACGATAAAAACATGATATCAAATAAGTTGTTTAATACCAATTTTGAGTCTGACAGCGACATTGCTACAATAATATAGCCTATCGGTTTGTTCTGAACATTTAATTTAACCTGAATTTGCCGAATGGCATTATTCCCCATTTTGGTATCAAACAATTCATAATCTTCTACAGAATCATGAAATTCAAGTACTTGTGTCTTTAAATTTGGTGCTTTTTCAATAATTTTTTTATTCAAATCTAAAAACTCCACAAAAACAGGATTTACATCTACTGTATTGTGTTCACGCTCTTCCCATTCTTCTTCATCAATAAGAATTACTTTGCCATTTTGTACTTTAATTTCTTCTAAATGGTTTTTAATTTCAACTTTGATATTTTCGTCGATGTGGCTGTAAACAGTATGTTTTACGATAGAATATATAACCGAAAAAACCACTAAAATCAACAAACCTGTAGTTATAATATAGTTTAAGGCAATTCTGTTTTTAAAGGAAAGCTGGTTCATTTATAAGTCATTAGCGATATAACCTACACTGCGGATGGTTTTGATATAATCTTCTTCTATTTTTAATTTGAGTTTTTTACGAATGGCGTTCATAAAAACATCAATTACGCCGGTATCGTATTCAAAATTAATATCCCAAACGTCTTTTAAAATCTGATTTCGTGTGCAGACTTTGCCTTTATTTTGGATTAAATAAGTCAAAAGTTCAAATTCTCTTTGTGTCAAAGCGATTTCTTCATCATTTTTTAAAACAATATGTTTGGAAAGGTCAATTTTAATCGTTCCTAATGAAAGTGTTTCGCTTCCGCCCCTATTTCTAAAATGAATTTTAACCCTTTCTACTAATTCTTCAAAACTAAAAGGCTTTTTAATATAATCATTTGCACCAGCTTTCAATCCTTCTATAGTTTCCTGAACGGTATCTTTTGCGGTTAAAAAAATTATGGGTGTTTTTTGATCTTTAATTCTGATTGCTTTGCATAAATCTAAACCATTGATTTTAGGGATCATCCAATCGAGTAAAATTAAATCAAATTTATGGTTCTGAGTTAATTCAAATGCTTTTGATCCATCATTTGCGGTTGTAATTTTATATCCTTCTTCGCGCAGTCCTTGTTCTAAAAACTGAACAATTCCTAACTCATCTTCAACAATTAAAATGTGCATATCGTATTATTTTGATCCAGGATTAATATCTCTTTTCCTCTTCAAAGATATAGCTTTTAAGACTTTTAACCTCTTAAAATCATAACAATAGGTTAAAATACGTAATCTTAAGCAAACATTAAGTATAGAATAAGTAAGGTAAAAGGGGAACTTCATCTGTTGTTAATTAATCGAAATTAATTTTGCAGAAAATAAAATACCATGAGTTCTTTCAAAAAATTATCTCCATTTTATAATCTGGCAATTTTCTATTTTTCTATAAGTTTTATCTTGAGAATTGTTTTGATTTTTCATCCAATAACGCAAAGTTCTTTTAAGTTTTTAGAAAGCTTGAAAATTTTTGGTTTAGGATTACTTTCAGATTTTTTTGTTTTCGTGATTGCCTCGGTTTTTCTTTGGCTGTATCTCATTTTTCTTTCAGAATCTAAATATAGAAAGCCGTATGGGTATGTTATTTTAGGTTTTTTGAGTTTATTACTTTTATATACGGCTTCGGGAAAAAGCATTTTTGACGAATACGGAGGTGCTTTGCCTAGAATTGTTTTGATCTTTATTGGATTAAAAACAATTTTATTTACACTTTTTCTTTTACTGCCAAAATACAGAACGAAGCTAAGATTTTGGCTTTATTCGTTTGTCGTTTTTCTATATGTTTTACTAATCCTGCAAAACGGATTAAGTGAATATTTCTTTTGGAATGAATTTGGGGTAAAATACAATTTCATTGCGGTTAATTATCTCATTTACACTAATGAAGTTATTGGAAATATTATGCAGTCTTATCCTGTAATTCCTTTATTTTCGGCTTTATTTCTGGTTAGCGGGATTGTTACTTATTTTATAGTAAAAAGGTCTAAGGATTATCTTAGCGAAATTCCTTCTTTTACTGAAAAAGTAAAAATCTCTGGAATTTACTGGGTTTTATTTTTCATTTCGCTTGCTGCGATTCCAACTTTGGCGAAGACCGAAAATTCTAAAAATGTATTTGTAAACGAATTGCAGTCTAATGGATTGTATAAGTTTTATCTGGCTTTTGAAAACAACAAATTAGATTACTTCAAATTTTACAAAACACTGCCTAATCAGGAAGCTTTTACTATTTTGAAGAAACAATTTCCGAATATTTCCGGAGAAAATACAATTCAAAAAATATCCAGCGATTCTCTCGAAAGTCATAAAAATGTGGTTTTAATTACGATTGAAAGTTTAAGTGCCGATTTTATGAAAACCTATGGAAATCAAGAAAATATAACGCCGTTTCTAGACAGTTTATCTCAAAAAAGCCTGCAGTTTACGAATTTATATGCTGCCGGAAACCGAACTGTACGCGGACTTGAGGCTGTTACTTTATGTCTGCCACCAACTGCCGGAGAAAGTGTTGTAAAACGTGAAGACAATAAGAACAAATTTTCTACCGGTTCTGTATTTAAACAGAAAGGATATAACGTGAAATTTATGTACGGCGGAGATGCTTTTTTTGATAATATGCAGGATTTCTATTCTGGGAACGGTTATCAAATTGTCGATAAATCTAGCTTTTCTCCAGAAGAAATCACATTTTCAAATGTTTGGGGCGTTTGTGATGAGGATATGTACAACAAGGCTATTAAAGTGATGAATGCTGAAGCTGGAGAAAATAAGCCTTTCTTTAATCATATTATGACGGTGAGTAATCACAGGCCTTTTACTTATCCAAACAATAAAATTGATATTCCGGGCGATATTAAATCTCGTGACGGCGGTGTAAAATATACTGATTATGCGCTTAAAAAATTCTTTGATATGGCTCGAAAACAGCCGTGGTTCAACAATACTGTTTTTGTAATTGTTGCTGATCATTGTGCTTCGAGTGCGGGAAAAACAGAGCTTCCGCTTGATAAATACAGAATTCCGGCTTTTATTTATACGCCGAATGAAAAACCTGAAAAATGCAATAAATTAATGTCACAAATTGATCTTATGCCTACGCTTTTCGGTTTATTGCATTTTGATTACGACAGTAAATTTTTCGGACAGGATGTTTTAAAACCTTCGTATAAACCAAGGGCTTTTATTGCTACTTATCAGGATTTGGGTTTAATAAAGGATAATGTTTTAACTATTTTATCGCCTAAACAAGAGGTAAAACAATTTGCTTTAAAATTAGATCCAAAAGATAGTGTTTCATCTGATTTTCAGGTTGAGTACGATGAAATGCCATTGAAAAAGCACAATGTAGATTTGGTTAATGAAACTATTTCTTATTATCAATCTGCTTCGTTTTTGTTGAAGGAGAAGAAATATCAGAAGTAAAAATTTCAATTCTGAAATTCCAAATTCCAAATGTGGTTGATGGCACGCAGATTTGGCAGATTTAAACAGATTTTTTTATATCCGTTCTTGATATACTGGACGTAGACGCTGCTGTGCGTCTCTACATAATCGTTGTGTGTAAAATATATTGATATGAATTGATTGACATGAATTGATTGACATGAATTGATTGACATGGATTGATTGACATGGATTGATTGACATGAATTGATTGACATGAATTGATTCACATGAATTGATTCACATGAATTGATTCACATGAACTAATCGTAGAGACGCACTGCAGTGCGTCTACGCAATCTAAATCGACAATTTAAATCAAAATTTGAAATTCCAATTTTTGAAATTCCAACTAAAAACAAAAAGCCTCAAATTCTAAATGAATTTGAGGCTTTAACTTGAAACTTTAAACCTGAAACAAAAATTCAATCATTCTGATTTTTCAATCCGAATAAATCTCCTTTTTTAAACAATAATAAATCGTCTTTTAAAGCTTGATTGTTTCTTTGTGTTACTGCTGGTGAATCTAAATCGCTTAGGTCTGGTTTTCCAGCATTCACCCACGCTGTATACCAAAAACTTGCAGTTGCAGTAATGGCTTTTTTCATTTGGTTTTCAACCATTCCGTTTAACTGATCGTTTAATTTCTTTGCATATTCATCAGAGAAAATTGGAGTATTGTATTTACTTTTCAATACTTTTCCGTCAGCATCCATTTTAAAAACCTGATTCTCCGGCGTTGAAATTCTTAATTTTTTATCGATATCTAATAATGGCTGCGCTAAACTGTGGGTATCGTTGATCATATCCCAGATTGCTTTGTGAACATCTGTGTAATATTCTGCCTGAGGAACATTTAGTTTGTAATTTTTAGCAAATAATTCAGGAAGTCTGCTTTCCCAAAGAGAATGAATTCCTTTTTGGTCGCTCAATTGTCCGTCATGGTTTGCAGAAATATGTAACGGCATGTGCGCATCACCTATATAATGACCTAAATCTGCAGCAAGAAATAAAATTTCTGCTCTGTTTTTATCTTTAAAAGCTTTAGTTAATTTTGCCATCATATCTTCAATATACCAAGGTAAAATTCCGTTATCATTCAGGAATTTAGCATCGTATTTTTTCTTTGCGGCTTCCATTGACTGCGGAATACTGTCAGCAGAACCAAAGTTTTCCATGTCGAAATAATGTCTTGGATTTTCGTCTTTATAATTTAAAGCATATTTACGAATATCCGGGACCGATGCTTCCTGCGTAATAAAATCAATGTGGTTGTAAAAGAAAACCTGAAGTTGTTGTGGTAAAGCCATTACAGCTGCTTTATTAATTCTCTCATGGCCTACAATTCCCCATGATAAAGTAAAAAAACCAATAATTAATGCGAATAATGCGATTAACTTTGGCCTCATTTTGAAGTTTTTCATTTTGTTTTTGTATTTGGAAGGCAAAGTTACCGTATTTAAAGATAATTTAAAAGATTACCCTTGAAGAATATGTTAATTTAACTTTTATAAGTTTTTGAACCATATAAGTGATATAAGTTCATGTTAAAGATTTTTATTTGTAAGTTTGTTAGTGACTTTAGTTTTATAAATATGCGCCATATACATTTATTTTTTTTACTTCTTATTAGTTCTGTTTGTTTCGCTCAAGAAGCTGATATAGAGCTAAAAAATGTTAACGATACTATTCTTAATCCTAAGCGGGTTCTCAAAATGCAAGACCCAATTGACGGGGTAAAAACAATGCAAAAGCTGTTTCCAGGAAAGTTGTACAAGCTTTCTGATCACAATACTTTTATAAGCTGGAAATGTAAAACTTGCAAACCTTTACCTTTTACTGATGTAAATGGCGTTGAAGGTGATCAATTATTTCCATACAGCGAAGGCGTTGCCACCAGACTTCTTGCTAATATTGATTATTCTAATTCTAAAGGAAACCAATTCAAAATCTTGGCTTTTAATCATTCTTATTATGATGCTGACGGTTTACAAACCGGACGTTTTTCTGGCGGTTTATTAGGTTTGGCAAAATTTGCCAAAAATGGTAATGCTTGGGAAATGCGATCTTTTCAACCTGCAGTTGCTGCTTTTGGTGCTTTTTCACAATCTCCAAAACCTAAACTTTTGCAAATTGGTGAAGATCAATATGCATTTACATTATTGCACGTAAATGGTGGTGCAGGCGGTCCTTTTGAAGGTTATCTTTATATTGTTGCTGGTTTTGATGGTAAATATCAGCCAATATTGGAAGCTAACAATTATCAGTTAACCAATGTTTCCAGTATAACATGGTCTGGTTCTTATAGTGTTGTAGATGATGGGGCTAAAAAACATTTTAGAGATATCATTATTAAAACCAGCGGATCATTTAGTAAAGCGGCAAAAGCTGATGATGAGTTTGAAGTTACACCTCCGGATGAAATCGCTGCAATGGCAAAAACTAAAAAATCATTTAATTTTGAGATCGAAAGACGTTTTTCTTTTAAGGGAAAATCATATAAATTGATTGGTAATCCTGTTGTAAAGTTTTCTAATGTAAAATGATAATCTAACATTTTAACCACTAAGACATTAAGTTTATTAAGCTGTTGTCTTTAATTTTTTGTCAAGTTTCATTAAGCAATTCTTTATTGTTTTTGATCTTAATTTTAATTTAGAAAAACAATTGATACTAAACTTAAGCCTGCAATAAATATCCAAAGAAAAACTCCCTGAAGCAAAGGCTTTACTCCTACTGATTTTAAAGTGTTTACATTTAAAGTTGCTCCAATTAAAAACAGCGTAATGGTTAAACCAATTTTAGCCAGATTTACAATATGCGGTGCAATAATCGATACTTGCGGAACGTAAGAGTTGATAAGCATTGCCAAAACGAATAAACCAATAAAATAAGGAATCTTTATTTTTGAGTTTTTATTTTTGAAAATAACGGCTGTTAAAAGTGAAATTGGAATAATCCATAAAGCTCTGGCCAGTTTTACGGTTGTTGCGATTTGCAAGGCTTCTGCCCCATATTTATTGGCCGCGCCCACTACAGAACTTGTATCGTGAATGGCAATGGCACACCATAATCCGAAATCTTTTTGAGACAAATCAAGCTGATGTCCAATAAATGGAAAAGCAAACAACGCAATTGAATTTAGTATAAATATTACGCCTAAAGCAATTGAAGTCTGATTTTCATTTGATTTTATTACAGGAGATATTGCTGCGATGGCACTTCCTCCGCAAATTGCTGTTCCGCATGAAATTAAATGTGATGTTTTTTTCTCGGTTTTAAGCCATTTTCCTAATAGGAAACCAAATATTAAGGTGCTGAAAATTGAAAATATAGTCAATACAAATCCTTCTTTTCCTGCTGAAAATGCGCTTGATGCGTTCATTCCGAAGCCTAAACCTACTACTGAAAACTGCAATAAAAAAGTTATGGCTTTGCTGTTGAATTCTACAAATGGATTTCCGAACACATTCACTATGATAACGCCAAGTAATAAAGCAACTGGCGGGGAAATTATCGAAAATAAACATAACAAGATTACAAGAGCAAAAATTAACTGCTGCAAAAAATGATTTATTTCAAATAAATGTGATGCGGAATGTTGTTTCGTTTTCAAAATAGAGTAATTGATATTTACTCTGCAAAGTTCCGTCGATTAAATGGAAATCGCCAATCGTAAAATACAATCGGCTATAACTTCAAGTTATAATGATTAGCAATATTTTGAATAAACAACTCTGATAAAGGATCAGATTTTCCTAATAAGGTTATAATATAAAAATGTCTTTCGATTGCTAATTTCTCGATATCTAAGACAATTAATTCTTTGTTTTTCAATTCTTTGCTTACTGCATGAATAGACATAAAAGCAAAACAATCTGAGTTTAATAAATATGATTTTATGCTTTCTGTACTTCCTAACTGCATTTCGATTTGCAGGTCAGAGAATTTTAAACCAACGTTTTTTAGGGCAAATTCTATAACTTCAAGTGTTCCTGATCCGCGTTCGCGGGTTATAAATTTCATTGATTTTAAATCGTTTACTGAAATTTCATTTTGTTTTACAAATGGATTATTGCTGTTGCAGACTAAAACCAGTTCGTCTTTTAAAAACGGAATGTATTTTATGGATTGATTTTTTGATTGTCCTTCGACAATTCCAATTTCGATTTCTTTATTGATTAAAGCGTTTTCGATTTGTTCTGTATTTCCGTTTAACAAATTGACTTTTATGTCTTTTTGTTTTTGGTGGAAATGGGCCAAAACTGGAGAAATAATATATTGCGAAATTGTGGTACTTGCACCTAATCGCAGTAAACCTTGGCGTTCGCTGATAAAGGAACTCATTTCAAAATCGATTTCACGGTAAATTTCGAAGATTTCTTTGGTGTGTTTTAGAAGAATTTCTCCGGCTGGAGTTAAAGCGATTTTAGAACCGTTTCGTTCGAATAATTTGGTTTTGTAGGTTTCTTCGAGTTCCTGAATGTGTTTCGAAACTGCCGGCTGTGTAATATACAATTCGGTTGCCGCTTTAGTAAAATTAAGGCGGAGCGCAACGGTGTAGAAAACTTTTAGCCTGAAATCCATATTGTTATTTAATGTGAAACACTAATTTCACGAATTTACACGAAATTAAATTTAGTATAGTTCCTACGGGACAAATTTATTTAATTGATCATATTTTTTCTACCGATATCAAACTCCTAATGGAGTTTACTAATATATTCTCAAAATTTTAACCTAATAATTCTATAGTCCCTACGGGACAAATATTTTGGTTTGATTATATTTTTTTCTACCGACCTGAAACTCCTAACGGAGTTTTTTTTATAATGTTGATCTTTTTGATAAAATTTTATTTAACAAAAAAACAGCAAAAAAATTAACGAAGTAAATCTCGTAGAGATTAAATATCGGTAGAAAAACAATTGTTTTAAATTCAATTTTGTCCCGTAGGGACTTCACATAATAATATATATAAAACTACAACAACCCATTATACTTCCTAACAAACCATTCCGTCGTTAATAAAGCAGCAATCAAAATCAATAACCAAACCCAATCAATTATTGGAGTTTTGGTGGAAATATTTTTCTCGATTGATTTGTATTCTTTGTTTTCTAAAAGTGTATTGATTAAATCTTGTGCTTGATTTTCGAAGAAAGCTTTTCCGTTGGTTTGTAATGCTAATTGTTTCAGTTTTAAAACATCAGGATTTACAAATTGTTTTTCGATATCAAAATCTAAGATTTCAAAATGACTTGAATACGATGTATTTGAGTTTAATTCTTTTACGGTGAAATTATATTTTCCGGCTGTTAATCCTTCTAAGTTTACAGAGAATGAATTATTTCCTTTTAATAAATCGTAGTTTTTAGCTTGTTTGGTTTCGGCATTTGTAACAGTGATTGTTAGTCTTGCTTTTTCGTCAAACTCATAATTTTTATTGAAGTATTGCGCGTTGATTACAATTTCTTCTCCTGAATTATAAAAACTTTCGTGTGTTACTACCAATGATTTTTTTGAAGTTGATGTTGACAAAAACTGAATTATCTTATCTACAAAAACATCGTACTTTTCAAATGACTGATTGTCGATATGACTTTGTAAACGCCATTTCCAGCTGTTTTCTCCTAAAAGAAAAGCAGTTCGTTTTCCTTGATTTTCGGCGAAAGCCAATAAAGGCGCATTGGTAGAAACGTTTCTAATTTTTGAAGAAAGTAAAACGGATACATTTCCGTTTGTTGAAATTGTTCCGAATGCGTTTTGCAATGGCGGGAAGTTTTCAAAACCAATATTATCGATTGCAAATAAATTAAACTGCGATTGAAATTCTGATAAATAATCTTCAACCTGTCCACTCATTTTGAAGATTAAATTGTTTTGCTGCTGATTTAGAAAATTAAAATCGGTGTTGTTTCCGGTTATGATAAAGGTATTTCTTCCGGCTGCTTTATTGTTGTCAAAAATTTGTTTGAAAGCGTAAGTCGGTTGATATAAAACCAAAACCGAAGCTTCTTGTAACAGATTAATATCATTTGGTTTAACCAAGATTACTTTACGCTGTGCATTAACTTCTATAGATCGTTTTAAAGCAGCAATATCCGGGTGATTTATTGCTGAAACTATTGCAATTGTTGATTTTTGATCGATGATTTCGACGGCAAAATTCTTGATATTATTATAGCTGTTTTTCTCTTTTGCGTTTGATGAAATGTTCGCTCTAAAAATCTGTAATCCGACTTTATCTGCTGGTAAAAGCAAATTTAAAGTGGCTGTTTTTTTAGATGGCGAAAAAGAAACTTTCTCTTTTGCTACAACTGAATTTCCCTGCAAAATTGTAAAACCTGCAGTTGTGGTTTTGTCTCCGGCATATTGCAGGAATACTTCAACGGGAAATTTATTTTTGTGGAATGCGTATTTGTTTACGTTAAGCTGATTTATTTTTAAATCAAAAAACGTGGTTGTATCTCCTACAACCAAAGGATAAACTTTATTGGCAGGATCGAATCTATAAACGTAGTCGTTTCCTGTAGTTTGATTTCCGTCGGTAATAATAACGGTTGGGAAAGTCAGATTTTTGTTGATGCTTTTTAAATTCCTGGCAACTTCATCTAAATTGGTTTGTTTTCCTTTGAAATCAAATTTGTCTGAAGTTTTAAATTCGTCGTCAAATTGATACGACTGAATTTCGAATTTTTCTTTTAAAGCTGGATTTGAAATTAGCTTTTGATATAATTCGACTGCTTTTTTATCTGATTTTAAAGCTGTTATTGAACTTGAATTATCAACAGCAATTGCTAAAGGTGTTTTAGTTATTTCGAGCGAACTTTTAGAAATTATCGGGTTTATCAATAAAACCAATAATCCAAAAATGGCCAGAAAACGTAAAAAAGCCAAAAACCAAATCAGATTTGATTTGTTTTTGGCTTTATAAAAGTATTGAAAGTACGACAAACCACCCGCTATTACTAAAGAAAGTAATAATAATAAAATCGTGTTTGTAGTCATATTTATTTAGTATTCAGTAATCAGTTTTTAGTGATCAGCATTAGAAATCGAATTATAACAAATGTGTTCTCTTTATTATTATCAGACTATATTTACTGAATACTTAAAACTGAACACTGCAAACTATTAAGTAAGCATTCCTCCACAAACATTAAGAACTTGTCCTGTAACGTATGCACTCATATCTGAAGCAAGGAAAAGACATGCATTTGCAACATCTTCAGTAGTTCCGCCACGTTTCAACGGAATTCCGTCTCTCCATCCTTTTACTACATCTTCCGGTAATTTTGCAGTCATTTCTGTTTCGATAAATCCTGGAGCGATTGCGTTGCAGCGAATATTACGAGAACCTAATTCTAAAGCTACTGATTTTGTAAAACCAATTGCTCCGGCTTTTGAAGCTGCGTAGTTTGTCTGCCCAGCGTTTCCAGAAACTCCAACTACAGAACTAATATTGATAATAGAACCTGCACGTTGTTTTAAGAAAGTTTTTTGGATTGCTTTTGTCATATTGAAAACAGATTTCAAGTTAACATCAATAACCTGGTCAAAATCAGCTTCAGACATACGCATAAGTAAGTTATCTTTTGTGATTCCGGCGTTGTTAATTAAAATATCAACTGTTCCAAAATCTGCTAAAACAGCATCAACAAAAGCTTGTGCCTCATTAAAATCGGCTGCGTTAGATTGGTAACCTTTTGCTTTAACTCCTAAACTATTTAACTCAGCTTCAAGAGCTTCTGCAGATGCAGCAGATGAACTGTATGTAAATGCTACGTTTGCTCCGTGTTTAGCAAAAACTTCTGCAATTCCTTTACCAATTCCGCGGCTTGCGCCAGTAATGATTGCTACTTTTCCTTCTAGTAATTTCATATTAAGGTATTCGTTTTTATTTTTTGAATTACAAATATAGAGTATTTGGGCGTTTAATAAAATTTGTGATACAAAATTTGATTCAGAATTTTCTTTTTATTGGAAACAAAAAACAGCCCAATAAATTGAGCTGCTTTCTTCAAAATAAAATCAAAACTAAATTTTTTATATGTGATTTTGGTATGTAACAAAATACATAACTCCAAGAACTACAGCCATAAACAACATTCTATAAATGGATGCCTGAAATTCTTTTGTTCCTTCTATTCTGTCTTTTTCCTTTTGCTTTATAAAAGTAACAATCGCAAAAGGTATAATTACTATTATCGAAATATATAGATAATATCTTGTATAATCTGGGTAGAACCATGATACTGCCTGAAGTATTACCCCCATAAAACGAAAATAATATTTATTGGTGTAAGGTACTTTTTCATTGTTTTTTATAATTTAATTAGAAAAAAAACAGCTCAAATGAATGAGCTGCTTTCTCCAAAATAAAAATTAAAACTAAAAATTACTATAATTGATATGTTGTTGTTCTAAAGTTATTCGTAGAACTTGTGACTGTATAAATGTTGTTTGTAAACTGGATTTTAAATGCTTCTTTTTTCAAATATAGTCCTGCTGCGTTGAAGAATTCATCATCAAGATTTTTTAAGAAAGCCGGAGCCGGAATATAAGCTGATCCGTTATCCCATGAATCGTGTGTTAGAATAATACGTTTGTTTGTATCATCTGCACTTGTTGTAAAGTTGTGATAAACGCTTGGTCTTCCGCCTGCGAAACGATATTCGATATAGTTACCAAAAGCTGAATTGAAATAAATTTGAATTCTGGTTATTTTTTGGTTTGCCGGTAATGTAGCATTTGCAGCGTCAAATAATGTTTTAAAGTATGTAGACGTTGTTGGCGCTGTATAAAGGTTTGCAGTAATAAAACTGATAACCATTTGCGGCTTACCATCCAGGAAGTTTTTATAATCATCTGTAATGATCAATGGCTTATTAGAATATTTAATTTCAGCTTTAACTCCTCCAGTTCCAGTTGCTGTAAAGCTTCCGTCAGCATCATTATACACAAAATTTGATAATTTTTGTCCGCCTACTTCTACAGCCGGGCTTACTACAATTCCGGTTGGCGTGTATCCTACACCCATATTGTAGCTTATAGAATAACCAGTTTCAATAGAATTTGACTCTGCAAAACGAGTTACTTCGCTAAAAGAAAAATCGAATTTGTGCGTTGTTGTACCGTCTGTAGTTTCTAATAATCTAAAAAGTGGTCTATCGTCACTTCCAATAACGTTTTGCTCCATTACCAAATTCTGAGGCAATTTTGCCCAGTCATCAGCAGTTGCTTTTACAAAACGAATTTCTGTACCGTTTCTGTTTGCTTTAAAAATAATTTCTCCGTTTTCTTGTCCGTAGTATAAAAACTGAAAATCTCCTAAATATCCTTTTGCTCTTAATGCCGGAATTGGATAATTATCTGACTCAGATAAAAGGTGAATTCTGTTTTTTGTAGTAAATGTTAAACTTACTGTACTTCCAAGCTGAATAGCGTATTCACTTTTGTATACATTAGTATCTGCATCAAAATCAGAAGCCATTTCTACAGTTCCATCTTGTGCAAACTTAAACAAGTGTGTATATCCGCCTAAAACTGTATTATCTGTAAAATAAACTGCTTTCCAACCAAACTGTGATGAAAGTAATGCAGTATTAAGTTCGGATTTTTGATTGTTGATACGCGTTGTAGGCGTTTCGTCAAATAATTGATCGGCATCTGTATTGTTATTACAGCTGCTTAAATGCAGTATCAAAATAGCTGCAAATAAATACTTATATATGTTTTTTATTTTCATGATACTTGTGTTAGTTGTTTATTACAGCAGTTGTGTTTTTCTCAGCTTCGTCTCTTAAAGCATAAAAATCCATGTTGAATGCTTCTTTGAAATATTTTACTACCAAGGCTTCTTTTGTTTTTAATGCCTGATATGCAAAAGGACTTTCGATACCATCTAAAAATGCTTCGTATTCTGCTTTTGTAAAAATTAAAATCATTGAAGCTGTTTCTGCAAAGTCTTCATTAATGTTTGATCTTGCATAAGATGTTATAAATCCGATTTCGTTTGATTCCGGAATATCATAATTATACCAGTCTGCAGTATATCCTACAGGCGTTACTGCAGCCCACGCTTTTTCGTCAAAAGGTTTGTTTTGATTCAAAATGTGGATGTATTCGTGCTGAATTGTATGTATAAATTCTGAAACGTTTGCACGATCTGACTGATCGATATAATCTGTTTCAAACAATGTAACACGTTGTCCTCCTTCGGCTAAACCTAAAGTTCTGGTTCCTACACTGTTTAAGTTTACTCCTCCAACTAAAACAATTTCTCTTGGCGCGATTTTTTTAACGAAATCTGCGCCTCCAATTGTTGAGTAACTTTTTAACCAAATTTCTTCAACAATTACAAGTGCCGGCTGTACTTTTTCGACTAATGGCGGAAATAAATAACGGCTGTTATCTACTGTATTTTGGTTCCATTTGTATTGTACATTAATATTAAATGGGTTTAAATATGTAGTGGTAATCCAATTATCTAAAGCTGTTTTTGTTGGCTGTGTAAAGTCTAACTGGCTTTCTCCCGGCTGATCATCGCTTCCGCATGAAATTAAAGCTGCCGAAACCAAGGCCATAACGATAATTTTATTGTATTTGAATAGTTTCATAAGTTTTTAATTTTAAAGATTATCTAGGATTTAATTCGACACCTGTATTTGATGCGTGCAAAGGAATTTGTATTGCTCTGCGGTTGTCATCTTTTACTAATGTGTTTACCGGTTTGTTTGTTGTTTCGTGATTTACTACGATGTTAAAACGTTTTACATCAAACCATCTCATTCCTTCGTGTATAAAATCTCTACGTCTTGTTTCTGCAATTGCTTTTACATAAGATGTTTGTACTGGCGTCATTGTGTAAAATGGCGTGTACTCATCTGCAATTACCGGATATTTAGCTACCACTTTTGCTTCTGTAAGTTTGTCTGTTGGCACATATCCTACAGTTCTTGTTGATAGAAAATATTCTAACTCGTCGTTTGCTGTTGCAATATTTCCTTTCATTACGTGAGCTTCGATTCTGTTTAAGAAAAACTCATCATTGCTTAATAAAACTTCTGCAACATATGGATCTCCAATTCCTGCTGTTACATTTGAATATTTAAAATACTCATAAAATTTAGGAAGGAATACTGTAATACTGCTGTTTGATGAGTAAAAATTGTATAACCAAGGTTTATTAAACAAACTTGTTGCTGTACCAAAAATATCTGGATATCTTGCTCCCGAAAGGTAAAAACGGTTTGAATAGTAAGATCTGCTTACAATTGAATTTGCTGAAACGATTAATAAATTTGTTTCGGCATCACTGCTTGCGTAAGCTAATCTTTGATCAACGGCGCTCAATAAATCATAAGATGCAAAATCTCTTAATTTTCCAACTGGTTTTGAACCTAAATCGCTTGTTAATTCAAGTACTCTGTCCCAGTCACCTTTTATTAAATAAAATCTGCTGGCAAAAGCTTTTGAAGCGCTTACATTGAAGTGGAATTTTGGTTGTTTGTAATCGTTTGTTACGATTTTTAAACCATCTTCGATATCTTTTTCAATAAAGTCAAAAACTTCTTTTACTGTATTACGTTTGTATTTTGTAACTAATTCAGTTTCTGGTTTTGTAACGTAAGGAATTCCTAAATCTGATGCAGCAGTTGCAGGATTATAACGTTTTGACCAAAGTGAAACTAACATAAAATGAGAATATGCTCTTGCAATTAATGCTTCTCCTTTTTGCGGGTTTAAACTTGCCGGGCTTCCTAAATCTTCAATTGCTTCTAATGCTTTATTAGCGTGTGCAATTGCAGTGTAGCAGGCATCCCAATAGTAAGCCTGAGTGTCTATATCTGTTGTTTCTGTTTGAATATCCCAGTTATAACTTTGCTCATTTTTTCTTAATGTTTCTGGCATTCCGCTGTCAAAAACATTATCTGACATTGTTTCTGCAATATCAAAATAACTCATTTGCGGATAGGCTTGGACTAGTAATTCTGAGATTTTTGCAGGTGTGTCAATTTCTGTTCTGTTATCTGGTTTTTCCGAAAGGAAATCATCGCAGCTAGTAACACTTATTAGTATTAATAGGGATAATGCTATTTTTAAGTTTTTCATGTTTCTGACTATTATAATGAAAGGTTTAAAGTAAAGGTGTATTGAGATGTTACTGGTAAAGCAACTCCTCCAGAATTACGAAACTCAGGATCCTGTCCGTTTAATCTTTTATCAGAGTAAAGTAACCAAGGATTAACTGCAGAACCTTTTAATGTAAAAGTGCTTAGTCCCAATTTTTTCTTGAAATCTTTAGGGAATTCCCAGCTTAATGAAATGTTTTTCAAACGAATGAAATCACCATCTGCAATACGAGCATCTGAATAGTTATATGTATTGTAAGCTCTTGCAAGTGTACGTTCTCCACCGTAATTAGCATTTAAACGTCTGTCTGCAATAACCGGAATATTTGTAAAATTCTCATCTCCAGGATTGATCCAACGGTTTGTAAAATCTTTTGTAAATACTGTTAAATCATCATAAGTACTATCATACACAGGGTTTAAACGAACTTTGTTTCCTCCTGATCCAACAAAAAACACATACAATGACCAGTTTTTATACGTAAAAGTATTTGCTAAACCTATAGATTTGTTTGGTTCGATTGATCCTTCATATTTAAGATATTTTGTAACATTTAAATTATCCTGAAAGTTAGCATCTGTAATATTATTTTCTGCTCCGTCTTGTAAAATAAAAGTTGGAAGACCTTGATTATTTAAACCTGTAAATTGGTAAGAATACAATGAGTTTCTTGGGTGTCCAACTGTGTTTCCTCCGTTTGCATCAATTAAATCGAATGCAGTTGGCGTGTTTTCTAACTTTGTAATTTCCTGGTGGTAAACAGAAAAGTTAAGTGTTGTAGACCATTTAAAATCTTTGTTGTCAAAGTTTTTAGTTGTAATACCAACCTCTAAACCTTTAGTTTCCATATCGGCATTGTTTCCTTGTCTGATTCTTTGTCCTCCAATTCCTGAAGTAATTACATAATCAACTAAGTCAAATGCTTTACGACGATAAACATCTGTTGTTAACTGTACTCTGTTATTGAACATTCCAAGGTCAAGACCAATGTTTGTTTCAAATTGTTTTTCCCAAGTTAAATCACTGTTTTGTAATTCGTCAATTCTAATTCCAGTTTCTCTGTCATCAAGATTGAAACGATCTGTAACATAACTTTTGTAGATTGCCAATGAGTTTGTTGCTGGTCCTGCAGTAGCTGTTAAACCGTAAGAAGCTCTAACTGCTAAAGTATTTACTGATTCTACATTTTTCATGAAGCTTTCTTCGGCAACGTTCCATTTTCCACTAAAAGTATATGTTGGCAACCATCTTGAAGAATCGCTGTTTCCTTGTCTGTTAGATCCGTCATAACGTCCTGTTACAGAAGCTGTATAACGACGATCGTATGTGTATCCAATTTTTCCGAAGAAACCTACTGTTCTTTCTTTTTCTTCATTAAATCCGTAGTAAGAATCTCCTCCGTTAATGATTTTCTCAATGATTCTTGGATCTGTAAAAGCTGTTAAACCTCTGTCATATTGTAAACCTGCAGCTGTAAATTGATCGCTTGTTCTGTCTACAACTCTCATCTCTGTTCCAAATAAACCTTCTACTTCGTGCTTGTCTGCAAAAACATTTCTATAGTTAACACTATTTCTTAAGTTATAAGATGTCATGTCGTTTGTAAATTTCCTTAAGAAACCTCCGTTTGGTAAAACAGAAACTTTTGGCGCTGTTAAATCATTTGGATCCTGGTATAAGAAAATATTCTGATCTCTTACTAGTGTGTTTACACCGTCTTCTCCATCTGGAGTTCCAGCTTTGTAAGCACCCACTACGTTTGAGTTTTCTAAAATTTTATGTTCGCGGCTTGTGTTTGCGTAACGTGCTGAACCTGTTAAGTTATAGGTTAAATGCGGCGTAATTTTATAATCAAGATCTAACTGGAAACGGATATCTTTTACTTCGATTTCCATGTAGTTGTTTTTCAACTCATTGATGATATTCATTTTAGCCCAGTTGTTTCTGTAGTATTCTAAGTTTCCATTTTCGTCATAAGGACGTAATGTTCTGCTTGTATTTAATACATAGTTAAATGGGTTGATATCGAAATCACGAGTTACTTTTCCAAAAACTACATCTTTCTCACTTTCGTAACTTCCAGGAGCTCCCTGATCACGAATAGATGCTAATGTAGATAATGTAATATTCAATTTATCGTTTACATAAAATGTTCCTTTAATGTTACTTGAAATTTGTTTTACATCATCAGCAATTGTCCATCCCGGATCTGTGTAATATCCTAAAGACGCATAGAATGTGTTGTTTTTTCCACCACCAGAAAAACTTAAAGAGTGGTTTTGTGTAATAGATGGTCTAAACAAAACGTTGAACCAGTCTGTATTTGCTAATTCGTATTTTTTTAAGAAATTGTTACGGCTTACAGGATCATTGTTTACTAAATATCCTCCAGTTTCTGGCACGTAAGTGTTGATTGCTCTTCCTAAAATGTTGTAAGCTCCACCGTATCTTCCGTTTACTGTTGAAGGTAAATCTAAATATCCTTTTTGTTCCATTTCTTTTAAAATACTCATAGATTCCTGAGAATTTAAAATATCATATTGGCTGTAGTTTGGCACCGCTCTAACAGTTTGCTCTAAACCGTAAGTAATTTTTAACGGAGCATCTCTGCGACCTTGTTTTGTTGTTACAACTACAACTCCGTTTAATGATCTTGAACCATAGATAGAAGTTGCCGATGCATCTTTAAGAATCTCAATACTTTGAATATCATTTGCATTTAATCCTGCAACTGATGAACTTAATAATGTTTCTGAGTTACCAGATGCTAAATCTGCAAATGACATATTGATGATATCTTCCTGAACCACACCATCAATAACCCATAATGGTTTTGTGTCTCCAAAGATTGAAGATGATCCACGAACTGTAATTTTTGGAGCTGTACCAAATGTTCCTGTAACGTTTTGTACTGTAACCCCTGCCGCTTTACCTTCAATCATTCTGCTTACGTCAACAACACCATCAACTTTTAATTCGGCACCAGAAATTTTACTGATTGCTCCTGTAAAGGTTCTTTTTGATGTTTTTTCGTAACCTGTTGTTACTACAACTTCTTTTAAGTTTTGTCCTACTTCACTAAGTACTACGGTTGGAGTAGTATTTTCTATACCAATTTCTTTCGTGTCCATACCTACGTAAGAAATGATAAGTCCTGTTGAATTTGCAGGCATTTCGATAACGAAATTACCATCAAAATCTGTTAATACTGCTATTTTAGTACCTTTTGCCATAACTGTAGCTCCCGGAAGCGGGCTTCCTGACTGGTCTGTAACTTTACCTTTGATAATTGGACCTGCAGTTAATACTTCAAAAAGTGTATCATGGTTATCAGCACTTGCAAATGGATCTGCACTGGCAGTTTTTTGCAAAATAATCTGATTGCTTACTTCTGAAAATGTAATATTAAATGGAACCAGAACTCTGCTCAATATACTTGAAAGCGTTTCCTGATTGGCCTCTATACTTACTTTATTGCTTAACTGAGGAAGTCTTGAGTTATACGAAAACTTTACATGTGCAGACTTTTCAATTTTAGACAAAGCATTATCAAGAGTCAAATTTTCAACTGTAATTGTAACTTTGGTATCTAATTTCTTTTGCCCATTTACATTATTTGCCACTGCAAAGCTTGAAAACACAAGTGCTAAGACAAACTGAAATAGTGTTATTTTCATGATTCTATGGAGTAATCGTTGTTTAACAACTGGTTTTTTCATAATTTTGATTTGTTTTGATTAATACTGATTCGAGTGTATTTTAAGAAACGTATGAATAACTCTTTACAGAGAGAAATTCGATTTAATGAAGTGTCGATAATGTTACAGCATTTCGGCACTTTTTTTATGGTATTCATTTTTACATAGGCATTTAGTTATTTCTGGTTGAGTTTAGTTTTTGGTTATTATTTTGGTGAAATAAATTACATTTCTACTAAGAAATGAAAGGCTTTACTTCGAAAAATTTATTATTAGAAACAAGGGTATTTTTGGTGCAATTACAGTTACACTAAAAAATATTAATTACAACCGTCTGAGGTAATAATTATTTGGTTCCCATTCATTTCAAAACTGGTATTATTGCCTATGCTTTTACAGACAATCTTTAGTTTTTCTGTTAAAGGCTGATCACTTAATGATGTTGTTAAGTGGCAGTCAGTTAATTTATTTTTTGGATAATCGATATTTACTAAGTAAGCTTGCTCTATTGTTTCAAAAATCTGCGAAACCGGAATATCATTAAATTCAAAACTCAACTGTTCTATATTTCCAACACTTTGGGTTAAAGCTGCATCTTGTGTAATATTGGTGATTTTATTAAACTTTAAGTCGCTTCGCAAAAATCGTAACGCCTGATTAGGCAATAATATAATTTCTTCTTCATCAGATTTAGCAACCAGTTCATTTGACTTTACCTTAACTTTACCGGTGCGAACAAGAATTTCTACATCAGGCTGGTCAGAATAAGCTTTAACTCTAAAACTAGTTCCAACAACCTTGGTAACAATTTCGTTTGCATAAACGAAGAATGGTTTGTGGGGATTTTTACTAATTTCAAAGAAACCTTCGCCGGATAAATACACCTTTCTTTCGTTTCCGGTAAAGATTTTAGGATAACTTAATTTACTGTTAGGCTGCAGTAATACAGAACTGCCGTCTGATAAGGTAATAATTTGAGGTTTGTCAGAATTATTAGTTTGCTCAACTAATCCTTCGCTGTTTTCGTCAATAAGTTCTTTGTAAGTTACAACTGTGCTTTCGGTTTTAAAATAGCTGTTATAAAACCACACAGCCATAAAACCAAAAAATAATGTTGCTGCTACGCCAGACAGAAATCGTCTGCGGAAAAACTTAACTTTTAAATTCTCTAAAGTTTTTTGATTTTCTTTATCTCTAACTTTAATCCAGGTACTGTGCAGCGCTCTGTGAATATCAGAGCTTGAAAGATTATTTTCAGGAACTTTCATTGCCAAAAGCAGTAATCGTGCATCTTCAACTAATTTAGCGCGCTGGCGGCTTTCTAAAGTCCACTCTTCCCAGCCATCTTCATCAATTTTGGATAAAACCCACGATTGGAATGATTCGTCAGATAAAAAATCTTCTATTTCGGTATATTTATTACGTTTTTGCATCTAAAAAATAAGGTTACAAAAACATAGAGGACAGTTATCTTATTATATACTCACCAAATTATGATTTTTTTTAAGTTTTTTTAACTTTTTTTAAAGAGAGCTTGAAAATAGTAGCGTGATTAAGGCAAAACTACCCTTCCATTCTTTGCGAAGAGTCAATAATCCGCGGTGCAGTAAATTACTTGCCGACTGATAATTAACATCCAGCATTTCTGCAATTTGTTCTACAGATAATCCTTGGTGATAGCGCAAATAAAGGGCTTCTTTTTGTCTTGCAGGTAATTCGTTAAGTAATTTGTTTAGGTATGTTACTTTTTCTTTTGCAGCATAATCGTCGTCCAGAAGTTCGTTTTCTACAGAAAATTCTAAAAGAAAAGCAATCGCGTCTGTACTTGCGGTTTTTCTAAAAATATGATCACGTTCATATAAACGCGCAATTCTTTTTCTAACGCTCGATAATAAATAAGCTTTTACCACTACAGATTCCTGAAGGGAATTGCGATAAACCCAAATATCAGTAAAAACATCCTGAATACAATCCTGTACTTTTTCGGCATATGGAGAAAGGGAATTTCCATAATTTACAAGATCACTATAGTATCTTTCAAATAATAATGAAAATGATTTTTCATCTCCATTTATTAAATTATTCCAAAGTGTATTATCATCAACAGCATTGATCGGCAGGATTCGGGTTCTCATATTGTGGGGGCTTATAATTCTGCAAAGGCAATGTTCCTTAATGCAGAGAATACATTATTTTAACATTATCATTTACTTTTGTTCGATAAATATATAAAAGCAAAAACTTAAAAACAATTATTTTACACAAAAGAGACAGTTTCCTAATATAGAAAACTGTCTCTTTTGGTTGATATAACTGGGTTCTTAAGGAAATGTTAAAATTATTGTTCTCCCCAATAACAAATATATTTTTGAATGACTTTACTTACTTTACTAAAATTTAGTATTTAATAAATTTAGAACTTGAAATCCCTTTATTTGTTTTTACCTGTAAAATATAATTCCCTGCCTGTAGTCTTGAAACATCAATATTAGATGTTTTTTCTGCATTTGGAACCGTGATTATCAGCTGCCCTAAAATATCATAAATATTTAAAGTCTTAATTTCAATTGTATTATTTACAGAGATATTTAAAACATCTTTAACCGGATTTGGATATATATTAAAATAGTTCGAAAACTCGAAATCCTGAGTTCCTAATGTTTTAAAAGTTGAAATAGCTTTATTGGTTAAAATTGGAAAATTATAATCGAAATAAATATTAGCTTCATTTGTAAAAGAATCTCCAACTTTTAAGGTTGGTAAGGTTTTAATTTTAAAAGCAATGTATCCATCATTATGAGCATCATCAAAAGGAAGGTTTATTTTTTCAAAGATGAATTCTACTTTATTTCCATTTGAAATTTTAGTGACACACGAGTGACTTGCTCCTGTTGGAACTAATGTAGAAATATCAAACTTAGACAAATCAATTAAATCCTTTACTACGATATTCTCAGCTGGATAAGTTCCCGTATTTTCAAAACGAATTAAATAATGAACATATTCGCCTATTAATTCCGGTTTTATAACGTCGCCTTCTAAACAGGTTTTATCATTCGGATCAAAAGATCCAACTACTGTTTGGCGCAATGCAAAAGAGTTGTCAAGTGGGGTTACATCAACTTGATTTGATGCAATATTTACTGTGTAAATTAAAATATCATTATTGTTTACAGCCGGAATTTCAGTTGGAGAGTTCAAATTAAGAATGATATTAATATCCCTTGCTTCAAAAGGCTTAAGATTAGTAAAACTCCATGATAATTTATTTGCTGTTTGTTCATTAACTAAAGGAGTTGACTCTACTAAATCTAAGATTGCATCATTAAAAACTAAATCTACTACCCCATCCTGTTTAAAATTACCTTTATTTTTATACGTTATTTTATACTTAGCATCAAAACCTGGTCGTGCTGCACCTAAAGGAATTATAGAAACTTCTAAGTCTGCTTTTGGATTTTTTAAACCAACACAAAAATTTTGTATAATAAAATCATCATTAGCAGGAAATTTAAGCTTGATTGATTCAGGAGTAATTGTAAAATAATCTGGATTTGCTAATATAGGTGTTATAGTGTAAGTACCGGCCTGAACAGGTATTTGATAATTTCCTGATCCATCAGAAATTACTCCCCAAGCAGCGTTTCCATTTGTAATATTGTATTTTAAATTTGGAATTAATGAATTTGAAGCATTACATTCAGTATTATCAATATTTACTTTATTATTACCTTTAATTGTATAAAATTTTCCGCCTGGAACAAATGAGCAATATGAACTAACGTTACAGTTTTTATAACCATATTCTTTTACTAAATTTTCTGCGCGTAAAACTCCTTCTTCATCTACACAAATATATTCTAGATTTGGACAAAAACTAAATGTAAATGCACCTCCAAGTACGCTGCCTTTTTTTACAAAAATAGTTGATAAAGGCAAATTATAATCACACTTTAAAGTTTCTAAAATACTAATATGACTAAGTTCTAATGTCGATAAATTATTATTCTCACATTGCAAATATCTCATTTTAATATTATTAGAAAAATCTAAAGAAGAAATTTTATTATTAGTACAATAAAATCTATCCAGATTTTTCAATGTACTTACATCAATCGAAGTAAGTTCATTAAACTCACAATATAAATTAAAAATTTCAGTAGAACCTGTAGTATTTATCGAAGTAAGGTGATTATTATAACTTTGAACGATCTTTAGATTTGTCAGGTTACTGATATCCAAAGATGTTAATTCATTATGTGAACAATTAATACCTTGTAGATTAACTAACCCACTAACATTTAGGCTGGTAATTTTATTGACAGCGCAATTTAAATCAGCTAATGATTTCAAACCTCTCAAATCTAAAGTTTCAATCCTATTGTTATTACAATTTAATGTATAAAGATTAGAAAAATTAAGAATTCCTTCTAAACTAATGATATGGTTTTGACTAACAGAATTATAAAGATCTAGATATATTAAATTTTCAGCTTCGCTTACATCAATTTCACGATCTCCGTTTAAATATTTCCAAGCTTATTTTTTGCTTTAGAACTATTACGATCTATACTCAACAATCTATTCTTAAAATTAATATCAGGGAAATCAATAATTTGCGAATTCGCTGAAGAAAGAAAGCATAAAGTCAGTAATAACAAGTAGTTTTTGATCATAGATTTAATTTGTTTTTGATGCCTAAATATATAAAACCAAAAATTAAAAACCTATCTATCAATAAAAAAAGCCTTACTAAGTATTAGTAAGGCCTTCGAAATTTTATAGATTGAAATCAGCTTAAAAAGCTACATTCCATCTTGGTAATTTTGCATTTTCATCTAAGAAATTTTGCAAAACTTGTCCTTCAACTGCAGTTGGAATTGCTTTTACATCTGCATTAAAAGTTTCATACCAAACTACTTCAAGAACAGAAATATTCTCTAATTTCATTTGAGCCGGCCATGAATATTTTCTTCCTGTTTTAGCAAACTGGTGTCCGTTTACGATTTTGTCATATAATCCTCCATTTTTGCTTTTAAGAGTTCCATCATTTTGAACAGTTCCTGTAGAACCAACCATTATTAATTCTTTTGCATCTCCGTCAATTTCATAAACTACAAAGATTCCAGCACTTCCTTCAGGAGCGTTGCAAACTTCTTCTAAACTATCATTTACAGTAAAAGTAAAACTATTACTTGCTTTAAACTTTTCTAATTCTTTACTCATCGTTTCTTTTTTTAGTTTCTAAGATACTGAGGTACTAAGATTCTAAGTTTTTTTCTTTTTACGCCTCAGTCTTTAAAATGTAAAAAAGTCTCAACAAAATATTGAGACTTTTTTGGAATTTATTATTTTAATAATTGGAATTTATCCAAGTACTTCTTTTACTTTTTTACCAATTTCAGCTGGTGAATCAACAACGTAAATTCCGTTGTCTCTCATAATTTGTTTTTTAGCAGCAGCTGTATCGTCCGAACCACCAACAATAGCACCTGCGTGACCCATTGTTCTACCAGCAGGCGCAGTTTCTCCAGCGATAAAACCAATAACTGGTTTACGGTTACCATCAGCTTTTACCCATCTTGCAGCATCAGCTTCTAATTGACCTCCAATTTCACCAATCATAATGATTGCTTCAGTTTCCGGATCGTTCATTAATAATTCAACAGCTTCTTTAGTTGTAGTTCCAATGATTGGATCTCCACCAATACCAATAGCTGTAGTAATTCCTAAACCTTGTTTTACAACCTGGTCAGCAGCTTCGTAAGTTAAAGTTCCAGATTTAGAAACGATACCAACTGTTCCTTTTTTGAAAACGAAACCTGGCATAATACCAACTTTAGCTTCTCCCGGAGTGATAACACCTGGACAGTTTGGTCCAATTAATCTAGAATTTCTTTCTTTAACATAATTATTTGCTTTAATCATATCTGCTACAGGAATTCCTTCTGTAATAGCAATAATTACTTTAATTCCGGCATCAGCAGCTTCCATAATTGCATCAGCAGCAAAAGCTGGCGGAACAAAAATGATAGAAGTATCAGCTCCGGCTTGATCAACAGCATCTTTTACTGTATTAAAAACCGGACGGTCTAAATGGCTAGTTCCTCCTTTTCCCGGAGTAACACCACCAACAACATTAGTACCGTACTCAATCATTTGAGAAGCGTGGAAAGTACCTTCGCTTCCTGTAAATCCCTGAACAATTATTTTGGAATCTTTATTAACTAAAACACTCATGATATATATTTTATGTAGTTTTTAAAATTGTGTTGCAAAAATAAGGTTTTGTAATGTAATTTGCCTCTTTTATTGTCAAAAAAATATTAAGAAAATTGACTCATTTGATAACCTCTATAAAGCTTATCATCTTTTATTTGCCAAATTGTTGCAAAATGTGC
Organism: Flavobacterium panici; assembly: GCF_903819335.1. Taxonomy (GTDB): domain Bacteria; phylum Bacteroidota; class Bacteroidia; order Flavobacteriales; family Flavobacteriaceae; genus Flavobacterium; species Flavobacterium panici. Next base: position 56,376 of record NZ_CAIJDE010000058.1, read on the forward strand.
CAATAACATTTCCTCACGCGGATTCTCAATTGTTTTTACATAATGAGAATAACGTACTGAAACTAAGTCATCTTCGGCTAGAATGTGGCTGATTCTAACTTTAGAACGCACATAAGCTCTGCTGAGTTCATTTGTTAATTCAACTATAGCATTATAATCTAACTGAATAAAACCTTTTGTACTGTTCCATTCAATAATTACTTCTGGATGCAGATAAGTTTTTAAAATTTCACTATCAATTAAGGCATCCGACTTATAAAATTTTTGAACAAACTCTTTTATAGACATATTACTTCAATTTATTTAAAATTTCAGGAATCTTTTTGATATTGGCTAATTGTTTTAACTTTTCTCTTGATTCTTCAATTGGAGTTCCAAAATACGACTTTCCTCCTTCAACCGATTTAGTAACTCCGGTTTGTCCCATAATAACAGCCTTCGCTCCTATTGTAATTCCGCTGGTTGTTCCAACTTGTCCCCAAATTGTAACTTCATCTTCAATAACAACACAGCCTGCAATACCAGTCTGTGAGGCGATTAGACATTTTTTTCCGATAACAGAATCATGTCCAACATGCACCTGATTGTCGATTTTTGTACCTTCTTTAATTGTTGTGTCTCCGGTAACTCCTTTGTCAATTGTACAAAGAGCACCAATTCCAACATTGTCTTCAATTACAACTCTTCCGCCAGAAATTAGCTGATCGAAGCCTTCAGGACGTTTTTTATAATAAAAAGCATCTGCTCCTAAAATAGTTCCGGCATGAATAATCACGTTATCACCAATGACGGTATGATCGTAAATTGAAACGTTTGAGTGAATCAAACAGTTTTTTCCGATTTTTACATGATTTCCAATAAAACTATTAGGCTGAATTACAGTTCCTTCTCCAATACTAGCTGAAGATGAAATCGCTACATTTGCAAATTGAAATGGTTTAAAATGTCTCGTTAAAGTATTAAAATCTCTGAAAGGATCATCAGAAATTAAAAGAGCTTTACCTTCCGGGCATTCAACCTTTTTGTTTATTAAAACAATGGTTGCTGCAGATTGTAAAGCTTTGTCATAATATTTTGGGTGGTCAACAAAAACAATATCACCTGGTTCTACAACATGAATTTCGTTCATGCCTAAAACCTCAAAGTTTTTGTCACCAATAAATTCGCATTTAAGCAAATTTGCAATTTCTTCTAAAGAGTGAACTTTTGGAAATTTCATATTTTTATTTCGTTTTTAGTCTCAGTTTTCAGTCACAGTTTTCAATCAACAAACTGAAAAACTGTGACTGAAAACTGAAAACTTATAAAAACTACTCTTTTACACGCTCCATGTAAGAACCTGAAGCTGTATCGATTTTAATTTTATCACCTTCGTTGATGAACAACGGAACGTTTACAGATGCACCAGTTTCTACTGTAGCATTTTTTGTAGCGTTTGTAGCTGTATTTCCTTTTACTCCCGGCTCAGCGTAAGTAACTTCAAGAACTACAGATGCAGGCATATCTACAGATAAAGGTAAATCAGTTTCAGTATTAATCTGGACCATTACATTTGTTCCTTCTTTTAATAAATCCGGAGCATCTAAGATATTTTTGTTTAAAGAAATTTGTTCAAATGTCTCAGCATTCATAAAGTGAAATTCATCACCTTCTGGATATAAAAACTGGAACGTATGTGTCTCAACTCTAATAACGTCAATTTTGTGACCAGCAGAAAAAGTATTATCCAATACTTTACCTGAAGTTAAGCTTTTTAATTTAGTTCTTACGAAAGCTGGACCTTTTCCTGGTTTAACGTGAAGAAATTCAATGATTTTATAGATATCGTGATTAAATTTAATACACAATCCGTTTCTAATATCTGATGTAGATGCCATTTGTTTTTTATTTTAGATTTTTGAATGTAGATTTTAGATTTTAGATTTTGAAAAACTCATCCACATTGTATTTTTATAATATGATTTAAATTTTATTTTACAGCTTAGAAATCTAAAATCAGAAATCTAAACTCTAAAATTAATAATTCCCTGAATAACCTTTCATAATTCCTCGTGATGAATTTCTGATAAAATCAAGAATTTCATCTCTCTCAGGAGTCGCTTCCATTTCAGCTTCAATAATACTTAAAGCTTGTGTTGTATTGTAATTCTTTTGATATAAAATTCTGTAAATTTCCTGAATTTCTCTAATTTTTTCAGTACTAAATCCTCTTCTTCTTAAACCAACTGAATTGATCCCCACATATGATAATGGTTCCTTAGCCGCTTTTGTATAAGGAGGAACATCTTTTCTTACCAAAGACCCGCCAGAAATCATAGCGTGATCTCCAATATGAATAAACTGGTGAATTGCTGCCAAACCACCAATTACGGCGTGATTACCAACAACTACGTGTCCTGCTAATGCAACACCATTTACAATGATAGCGTTATTACCAATCTCACAATCGTGTGCAATGTGAGCATAAGCCATAACTAAACAATTGTTACCCAAAATAGTTTGTCCAGAAGCTACTGTACCTCTATTAATCGTAACACATTCTCTAATTGTACAGTTATCTCCAATAATTGCAAGAGAATCTTCTCCTCCAAATTTTAAATCTTGCGGCACCGCAGAAATTACAGCTCCTGGAAAAATGTTGCAATTTTTACCAATACGAGCACCTTCCATGATGGTCACATTTGAACCAATCCAAGTACCGTCTCCAATAACAACATTATTGTGAATTGTTGTAAAAGGTTCAATTACAACATTTTTAGCGATTTTAGCGCCTGGATGAACATATGCTAATGGTTGATTCATCTATGTTTTATATTTTAATTAAAATAGTCTAATTTTTAGGGCAACAAACCTAAACAATAAATTTGATTAATTATTGTTTTCTTGCAATTTGTGCCATTAATTCTGCCTCAGTCACTAATTTTCCGTTAGCATAGGCATTTGCCTGCATATGGCAGATTCCTCTTCTGATAGGAGAAATCAACTCACATTTGAAAATTAAGGTATCACCCGGCAATACTTTGTGTTTGAATTTAACATTGTCAATTTTCATGAAATATGTCAAATAATTTTCAGGGTCCGGAACAGTGCTTAAAACTAAAATTCCACCTGTTTGTGCCATTGCTTCAACAATTAAAACTCCCGGCATTACTGGAGCTTCAGGAAAATGTCCTACGAAGAAATTTTCGTTCATCGTAACATTTTTCAAACCAACCACATGACGATCAGACATTTCAATAATTCTGTCAATTAATAAAAACGGCGGTCTGTGAGGAAGCATTGCCATGATTTTGTGAATATCCATCAATGGCTCCTGGTTTAAATCATAAACAGGAACATGATTTCTCTGTTCTATTTTAATGATTTTTGCCAGTTTTTTAGCAAACTGAGTGTTTACAAAGTGACCTGGTTTATTTGCAATGATTTTTCCTTGAATACGAACTCCAATTAAAGATAAATCTCCAATAACATCAAGTAATTTGTGTCTTGCAGCTTCGTTTGGATAATGCAAAGTAAGGTTATCTAAAACTCCGTTTGGTTTAACAGAAATCTCTTCTTTACCAAAAGCTTTCTTTAAATTAGCCATTGTAGACTCAGAGATTTCTTTGTCTACATAAACAATAGCGTTATTTAAATCGCCGCCTTTAATTAAACCGTGCTCTAGTAAAGATTCTAGTTCATGTAAAAAACTAAAAGTTCTTGAGCTTGCAATTTCTTGTTTAAAATCTGATAAACTTTTAAGCGTAGCATTTTGAGTACCTAAAACTTTTGTACCAAAATCTACCATCGTAGTTACTTGATACTCATCGCTTGGCATAACAAGGATTTCGCTTCCAGTAGCTTCATCAGTAAACGAAATAACTTCTTTTACTACATAAACATTACGGCTTGCGTCTTGTTCTTCGATTCCTGCTTTTTCAATTGCTTCAACAAAATATTTTGATGAACCATCCATGATAGGAAGTTCAGAGGCATCCAATTCTATAATAATATTATCCAAATCGCAACCAACTACAGCCGCTAAAACGTGTTCCGGAGTTTGTATTTTAACACCTAATTTTTCTAAATTAGTTCCTCTTTGCGTATTAACAACATAATTAGCGTCAGCCTCAATGACTGGCTGGCCTTGCAAATCTACTCTTACAAAAGTGAAACCATTATTAATTGGAGCTGGTTTAAAAGTCATTGTAACTTCTTTTCCAGTATGTAATCCAACGCCTTTTAGTGAAATTTCATTTTTGATGGTCTTCTGTTTAACCATTATTTCCATTTTTTGGGTTTATTATTTGTTTTTTTATTTCTTCAACTTCGGCAACTATTTTAGGAAGATTTTTGAAATGAACATACGATTTATTAAAATCCGTATATCCAAGTGATGGCGTTCCTTGGAGAATTTCATCATCTTTAATATTTCTTGCCACTCCAGACTGCGCCTGAAGTCTCACATTATTTCCTATTGTTAAGTGGCCTGCGATACCAACCTGTCCGCCAATCATACAGTTTTCGCCGATTTTAGTAGAACCTGCAACACCGCTTTGGGCAGCAATTACAGTGTTTTTACCAATTTCAACATTATGGGCGATTTGAATTTGATTGTCTAATTTAACTCCTTGTCTAATAATTGTAGAACCCAGAGTTGCTCTGTCAATTGTAGTATTGGCACCAATATCTACATTATCTTCGATAATTACATTACCTATTTGTGGCACTTTACTATAAACTCCTTCTTCATTTGGCACAAAACCAAAACCGTCTGCACCTATAATAGTACCGGAATGTATGGTACAATTATTACCAATTATAGTTTCAGAATAAATTTTTGCACCGGCAAAAATAAACACATTATCGCCAATAACAACATTATCGCCAATAAAACTGTTTGGGTAAATTTTTACATTATTTCCTAAAACTACATTTTGTCCAATATAACTAAAGCTTCCTAAATACAAGTTTTCACCATATTTAGTTCCCTCAGACATAAAAGACTGTGGTTCGATTCCGTTTTTATTCAATTTTACCTGATTATAAAAATGCAATAGTTTAGAAAAAGAAGCATAAGCATCTTCAACCTTAATTAATGTAGTCGTGATTTCCTGTTCAGGTATAAAGCTGTCGTTAACAATGGTAACTGTAGCTTTTGTAGTATATATATAGTTGATATATTTCGGATTAGCCAAAAAAGTAAGAGATCCTTCCTCTCCTTCTTCTATCTTAGAAAGTCGAGAAACTTCGGCATTGGGATTCCCAACAACTTCTCCTTCTAAAATTCCTGCTATTTGTTCTGCTGTAAATTTCATCGCGACAAAAATATAAAAAATAGATTTTAAATGTTAATTTTAGATAAGTTGTTTTGGAAAACAGATATAATATTTTGTCACCAATTTAGATAACGATTTCAGATTCAACTGATCAGAAGCTTCAACAACATCCTCAATTGTTTTATCTTTTTTCAAAATTCGTATTGGTTCGGCAGCTTTACTATAAGCCTGATTCTTAATTTTACCTCTAAAAATAAAATAACCGGCATCAAGTGCCGAAATATTATGTGCTTCTGCAAATTCTTCTTTTAAAGATTGGGATTCTTCCATCGGAATTTTGTCTGCACTAAGTTTAATCTTTAATAAATCTCTGTTAATGATCATTTTACTTAAGGTAGAAAGTATAAAATCAGAATTTCTCTGCCATGCTTTTAAAGCGCTGATGATATCAAAATCATCTAACTGGGAAAATAAATCCAGTTTTTCGGCATCAAAATCTTCAAGACTAATTTTGTTTTGTATAAAATACAAAAGCGGTTCACTACAAGGAAGTTTAACTCCTTTTAAAGTCAATTCTTTAGCTCGTTTCAACACTTTCATTAAAATTAACTCGGCAACCAGACTTGTTTTATGCAAATAAGCCTGCCAATACATTAATCTTCGCGAAAGCAGAAATTTCTCTACAGAATAAATACCTTTTTCCTCAATCACCAAAACGTCGTCAACAACATTCATCATCTGAATTAAACGTTCTGAATTCACATTTCCTTCTGCAACTCCAGTATAAAAACTATCTCGTTTAAGATAATCCATTCTGTCCATATCTAATTGACTAGAAATCAATTGCAACATGAATTTTCTATGATATTCACCTTTAAAAACCTGAATTGCAAGGCTTAATCTTCCGTCAAATTCATCATTAAGCCTGTTCATAAACAATAATGAAATGGCTTCGTGATTTACATCTTCAACAATACTTTTTTCCATAGCATGCGAAAACGGTCCATGCCCAATATCATGCAGTAAAATAGCAATTAATAAAGCACATTCTTCCTCATTTGAAATCGCAACACCTTTAAAACGAAGACTTTCAACAGCCTTTTGCATTAAATGCATACAGCCCAATGCATGATGAAAACGAGTATGATTTGCTCCCGGATAAACTAAATACGATAATCCCATTTGCGATATACGTCGCAAACGCTGAAAATAAGGGTGTTGAATTAGGTCGTAGATGAGTTCGTTCGGTATAGTTATAAACCCGTATATTGGGTCATTGAATATTTTTAATTTGTTAATTTGAGTCACTCTTTGGTTATTTTTTGGTCAACAAATATAAGTAATTAAGTATAAATTCATTTCAGTTTTTAACTTAAAAAACAGATATTTACTATAAGTATTTTCTTAAACATTAAAAAGGCGCAAAAAATAATTCTAAATAAATTTCAATTCGTCATCCTTAATTTTATACTATTTTTAATACTTTTTAAGTTCTATACTTTTAAATTGCATTAAAATTAAAACTGTTTATGGATAAGATAAAAATACTTTGGGTCGATGATGAGATCGATCTTTTAAAGCCACATATATTATTTCTCGAAAAAAAGAATTACGAAGTTACCACAAGTAATAACGGTCTTGATGCCATTGCTTTGTTTGAAGAAGAAAATTTCGACATTGTTTTCCTTGATGAAAATATGCCGGGAATGAGCGGACTTGAAACCCTTTCTGAAATGAAAGAGAAAAAATCAGCTATCCCAATGATTATGATTACCAAAAGTGAGGAAGAATATATAATGGAAGAAGCGATTGGTTCTAAAATCGCCGATTATTTGATAAAACCAGTAAATCCGAACCAGATTTTATTGAGTTTGAAGAAAAATCTGGATGATTCCAGATTAATTTCAGAAAAAACAACGCTCGATTATCAGAAAGAATTCCGCAAAATTTCAATGGAATTAGCAATGGTAAATTCGTATGAAGACTGGGTTGAATTGTATAAAAAATTGCTTTTCTGGGAATTAAAATTAGAAAACATTAACGATCAGGCAATGGTCGAAATTCTTGAATCTCAAAAAGTTGAAGCTAATTCTCAATTTGGGAAATATATCGAAAGAAATTATGAAGACTGGTTTGCACCAAAAGCAGACAAACCAATTCAGTCTCACAATTTATTTAAAGAATTAGTAGTTCCTGAAATCAAAAAGAAAGACAAACCAATCTTGTTTGTTGTAATTGATAACCTTCGCTACGATCAATGGAAATCATTTGAAACTGTAATTTCTAATTACTATAAATTAGAAAAAGAAGTTCCGTATTTTTCTATTCTTCCAACTGCTACACAATATGCCAGAAATGCTATTTTCTCAGGTTTAACGCCTTTAGACATGGAAAAACAATTTCCGCAATATTGGAAAAATGACGTTGAAGACGGCGGAAAAAACCTTTATGAAGCCGAATTTCTTTCGGCACAAATAAAACGTTTAGGATTAAACATTAAAGAAGATTATTTTAAAATCACCAATTATGCCGGCGGAAAAAAACTGGCTGAAAACTTTAAAGCCTTAAAAGGTAACGACTTAGTAACGGTTGTATACAATTTTGTGGATATGCTTTCGCACGCTAAAACTGAAATGGAAGTAGTAAAAGAGTTAGCTTCTGATGATAAAGCGTATCGTTCACTTACCTTGAGCTGGTTTAAAAATTCTCCTTTATTAGAAATTATTCAACAAGCACAAGTTTTAGGTTTTAAATTGATTTTAACCACAGATCACGGAACAATTAATGTAAAAAATCCGTCGAAAGTTGTGGGAGATAAAAATACAAGTTTAAATTTGCGCTACAAAACAGGCCGCAGTTTAACATACGAACAAAAAGATGTTTACGTAGTTAAAGAACCCAAAACAATTGGTTTACCTGCTATAAATATGAGTAGCTCGTTTATTTTTGCCAAAAATGATTTTTTCCTGGCTTATGTAAACAACTATAATCATTATGTAAGTTATTACAAAAACACATACCAACACGGTGGAATTTCATTAGAAGAAATGATTATTCCGTTCTTGGTATTTAACCCGAAATAAAGTTTTCAGTCTCGGTTTACAGTATTCAGTAAAAACTTGAAATTGATTTAAAATATATTTTGCCACAGATTAAAAAAATTAACACAGATTAAAAAATCCTTAAAATCCTTTTAATCTGTGGCAAAAAAATAATTTCGCTTTCGCGGAAGATAATTGAAATGAATAAAAAAGTTTACAGTCGCAGTTAACAGTTTTCAGTCTGAGACTGTTAACTGCGACTGAGACTAAAATAAATAAACATAAAAATGACTATCGTTTTTTCATTAGATCAAATTCAGGAAGTTGCACAGCAAATTTTAGATTCAAACCCTAAAAAAATCATTCTTTTTAATGGAGAAATGGGCGTTGGAAAAACTACTTTAATTAAGCAGTTATGCAAAAGTTTAGGAGTTCAGGATGCTACCAGCAGCCCGACTTTTTCTTTGGTAAATGAATATTATACTTCTAATAATCAAATCGTTTATCATTTTGATTTCTACAGATTAAACAAAGAAACCGAAGCACTCGATATGGGTGTTGACGATTATTTATATTCAGGAAATTGGTGTTTTATCGAATGGTCTGAAAAAATTGCAAATCTTCTTCCGGAAGAATACTCTACCATTAATATTGAATTATTGGCAGACGGAAAAAGAGAATTGAAATTAGCTTAGAAAACTCTGCGAACCTCTGTGAATTCTTTGTGTCCCAAGGCTTCGGGATTGTAATAAAATTTAACACAAAGATCCTCAAAAAATAACTTAACATTAGACGTTACTATTAGCAGAATTTTTGCACTAATTTTAAAACTTTTTACGTAATTTGTACCCTTAATATTTTGCACAATCCATGTCAATTACCTTAACTCCATTTACAAAACAACAATTGCTTCCGCAAGAAGAAAAACTTGAGGTTGGTCGTTTTAAAAGAGAACTTTTCATAGGAATTCCTAAGGAAACAAGCTATCAGGAACGTCGTATCTGTTTGACTCCTGATGCCGTAAATTCCCTTACTTATGAAGGTCATCGTGTTATGATTGAATCTGGAGCAGGAGAAAGTTCGAGTTATACCGATAAGGAATATTCAGATGCAGGTGCAGAAATTACAAAAGATACCAAAAGAGTTTTCGGTTGTCCGCTGCTATTAAAAGTAGAACCGCCAACATTAGCTGAAATTGAAATGATAAATCCGGAAACGACAATCATTTCGGCCATTCAATTGAAAACCAAAAAGAAAGCATACTTTGAAGCTTTGGCACAAAAAAAAATTACAGCTTTAGCTTTTGAATATATTAAAGATGAAGACGGTTCTTACCCTGCCGTAAAATCGCTAAGCGAAATTGCAGGAACTGCTTCAATCCTTATTGCTGCCGAATTAATGATTACTGATGAATTTGGAAAAGGACTTTTATTCGGAAATATTACCGGCGTCCCTCCTACTGAAGTTGTAATTCTTGGAGCCGGAACGGTTGGTGAATTTGCAGCAAAAACAGCCATTGGATTGGGTGCAAACGTAAAAGTTTTCGATAATTCAATCACAAAATTACGTCGTTTACAAAATAATTTAAACCAGCGAATATTTACTTCAACGATACAACAAAAAGGTTTATTAAAAGCTTTAAGACGTTGTGATGTTGCGATTGGAGCTATGAGAGGAAAAGAAAGATGTCCGATTGTAGTTAATGAAACTATGGTCGAACACATGAAAAAAGGCGCCGTAATTGTCGATGTGAGCATTGATACGGGAGGTTGTTTCGAAACTTCAGAAGTTACAACTCACGAAAAACCTACTTTCATAAAAAGTAATGTTTTACACTATTGTGTACCAAATATACCTTCACGTTATTCCAAAACTGCCTCATTATCAATTAGTAACATTCTAACACCTTACCTGCATCAGATAGCCGAAGATGGTGGTTTAGAAAGTGCAATTCGATGCAATAAAGGACTTAAAAACGGAATTTATTTATATCATGGAATCCTAACAAATAAAGCAATTGGCGACTGGTTCGACCTGCCAGACAACGATATTAATTTACTTGTATTTTAAAGGAACTTTAATGTACCTTTGCCAAAATTTTATTTCATGAAGTTCGTACACCGTTTTGCATATTATTTGATTGGATTAATTATGGGATGCTTTTTTGTAGCCCTTGTATTTAGTGGTAAAGACACTCGCTGCAATTATTTTCCAAACGCCCGAGTTTTAAACAATCTAAGAACAAAACCTTTTAAATATTCCGATAAAGCAATTCAGACTTTAAACGAAAAATGGGTTGATACTGCCGATATTAAAAATACTTTAACTTACGGTGATGTTGATTTTGATCAAAGTAATGTTCCGTTTAACAAGGGAAAATTATATGTCATTGAAGGAAAAACAGTTAAAAATCAAGAGATTATTCTAAAAGTTACTAACTACGAAAACGAAGCTGTTTTAGAAGAAATCATTAAGAAAGCTGTCGAAAAATAGTCTATAAATCTATTAATTTATTAAGTTTTTTGTCATTTCGAGAAACGAGAAATCGCACACGAAACTCGACAAAGATTAGTGATAATCTTGACGGAATTACTAGTGTGATTTCTCGTTCCTCGAAATGACAAATTAAGCTTTTTACCACTCTATTTCCTTAAGTCCTTTTGATTTTAGAAAAGTATTTGTCTGGCTAAAATGTTTATTTCCAAACCAAAAACCTCTATTAGCACTTAAAGGAGACGGATGTCCTGATTTTAAAATATGATGTTTAGAAGCGTCGATCAATGCTGCTTTCTTTTGAGCAAAACCGCCCCAAAGTAAAAACACAACATTTTCAGATTCAGCAGAAATTTGTTTAATAACAGCATCAGTAAATTTTTCCCAGCCTTTTCCCTGATGACTTCCGGCTTCGGATTGTCTAACGGTTAAAGTAGCATTTAAAAGAAAAACTCCCTGATCTGCCCATCGCTCTAAATTTCCGGTTTTTGGAAGCGGCTTTCCTAAATCAGTTTCGATTTCTTTGAAAATATTATATAAAGATGGAGGAAAGGGAATTCCGTCGTTTACAGAAAAACACAAACCATTTGCCTGATTAGGTCCGTGATAAGGATCCTGACCAATGATAACCACTTTTACCTGATCGAAATGACAATGATCAAAAGCTGAAAAAATCTGGCTTCCTTTTGGATAACAAACCTTTGTTGAATATTCAGATTTTACAAAATCGATTAATTCATTGAAATAAGGTTTTTCAAATTCTTCATTCAAAACCGGTTTCCAGGAAGAATGCATTTTTACGTCCATAATTTTTTTATGCGAATTTCAGAAATTTTTAAGTTAAATCATACTTTAACAAACAATAAAATAACACAATAACTTTACAGTATTCAATGATACTATTTTTGTATTTTTGCCTGTACTTTCTTAAAGAAATTAAATGATTAGTATTACCGAAAAAACATTACAAGATTTACAATTTCCAACAGTGCTCGAAACCATTTCGGCTGGCTGTAATACAGATATTGGAAAAGAAAAAGCTTTACAAATAACACCATTCAGAGATAAAGAAACCTTAATGCAGTCTTTAATGCAGACTTCAGAATATGTTTCGTCTTTTGAAAATAACAACGCAATTCCAAATCATGGATTTGACGCTATAACGCACGAAATTAAGTTTTTAGCAATTGAAGACAGTTTTCTTGAAGTAGGCAGTTTTAGAAAAATTGCGAATCTTTCTGCGACAACAAATGTCTTATTGAATTTCTTAAAAAAATTCGATGATTATTATCCAAACTTAAATGCAAGAGCTTCTCGTGTAGAATTAACAAAAGATATCATAACTCATATTGATGCAATTGTTGATAAATACGGAGAAATTAAAGACAATGCTTCTCCTGCACTTTTGAGTATTCGTCAGAATATGAATTTGGTTCGAGGAAAAGTAAACCAAAGTTTTGGTGTAGCTTTAACGCAATACAATGGTTTAGGATATTTGGACGACATCAAAGAAAGTTTCGTTCAAAACCGACGTGTTTTGGCTGTACTTGCTATGTACAGACGTAAGGTAAAAGGCTCTATTTTAGGAAGTTCTAAAACTGGAAGTATTGCTTACATTGAACCTGAAGCTACTTTAAAATATTCAAGAGAATTAGCGAATCTTGAATACGAAGAAAAAGAAGAAATTACGCGAATTTTAAAGAATTTATCGAATATAATTCGTCCGTATTTACCTTTACTAATTGAATATCAAGATTTTTTAAGTGATATTGATGTCGTTGCCGGAAAAGCAAAATATGCCAACCGAATCAACGGAATTTTACCAGCAATTACTGAGGAAAGAAGATTGTTTTTTAGAGAAGCGTATCACCCAATTTTGTATTTGAACAACAAGCAAAAAAATGAAGTTACGCATCCGCAGACAATTGAATTAAAACAAGAAAACAGAATTATTGTAATTTCTGGACCAAATGCCGGAGGAAAAACAATTTCCTTAAAAACAGTTGGTTTGTTACAATTGATGCTTCAATCGGGCATATTAATTCCGGTTCACGAACGAAGTGAAACTTTCTTGTTTGACAGGATTCTAACAGATATTGGAGACAATCAATCTATTGAAAATCATTTAAGTACATATAGTTATCGTTTAAAAAACATGAATTATTTCTTGAAGAAATGTAACAAGAAAACCATGTTTTTAATTGATGAATTTGGTACAGGTTCTGATCCTGAATTGGGTGGAGCTTTAGCTGAAATTTTCTTAGAAGAATTTTATCACCGTGAAGCTTTCGGAATTATTACAACGCATTATTCCAACTTAAAAATTCTGGCTAACGAATTACCTTTTGCTACAAATGCAAATATGATGTTTGACGAAAAGTCTTTAGAACCAATGTACAAATTGGCTTTAGGACAGGCAGGAAGTTCTTTTACGTTTGAAGTGGCGCAAAAAAATGGGATTCCGTTTGGATTGATTAATCGTGCCAAAAAGAAAATCGAAGTTGGAAAAGTTCGTTTTGACAAAACCATTGCAACACTTCAAAAAGAAAGATCGAAGCTTGAGAAAACTTCTCTTAATTTAAAAGAAGAAGAAACCCGTGCGCGTGAGGAAAGTAAAAAGATGGAAAATATCAATACTAGAATCCAGCAGAAATTAGAAAGCTATCAGGAATTATATGACAGTAACCAGAAGATCATATATATAGGACAAAAAATTGATGATATTGCTGAGAAATATTTCAACAACAAAAACAAAAAAGAACTTATTGGTGAATTTTTGAAAATTGTCGAAATCGAAAACTCAAAACGTAAAAAAGCAACTCCAAAGGAAACTAAAGCGATTACCGAAAAGAAAAAAGAAGTTATTGCCGAAGTTCAAGTAAAAGTTGAAGAAATTCGTAAAGAGAAAAAAGAGAAGAAACTCAAACCAGTTATCGAAAAACCAAAACCAATTTTAAAAGTTGGTGACCGAGTTAGAATGCTCGACGGAAGATCTGTTGGAAGTATTGACTCTATCGAAAAAAACAAAGCAACTGTCAATTACGGAATTTTTACTTCGAAAGTAAGTTTAGACGAATTGGAGTTTGTTGAAGCTGGGAAGAAATAATTTTTTTTGAGTTTTCAGTCGTATTGACATTTTTTAGTTTGAAAAATGGGAGAAATTGAGACAAAATTAAAATAAAGCGATTTAAGAAACGATCTTAAAAAAGACAATTACGAAGATGGAAAAATTTCAAAAATTGCTTAAAAATAATTTATGAAAGCTGTTTTTGATTGATTAAATTTATTAAATTTTTACATTTAATAAATTATAACAATAGTCTTTTTATTCTCATTTTTGTCATTCCGAGGAACGACTAGTAGCATAGAGCTTTGTCAAAGTTTCAAACTTTGACAAAGTTTTCATCTTAAACCAACAAAATGCAAGACTTACCAAAGTACAAAAAAATAATCCTCTTCGACGGCGTTTGCAATCTGTGCAACGGCGCAGTTCAGTTTATTATCAAACACGACAAAAAAGATATTTTTCGTTTTGTGGCTTTGCAGTCAGATTTAGGAAAAGAAATTTGTAATTATATTGGTGTTGATCAAACTAAAATTGACAGCATTATTTTGTATAATCCCGGAGTTGCTTATTATCATAAATCTTCTGCAGTTATAGAAATTGCAAATGACTTAGGTGGAATTTACAGTTTACTTTCTGTTTTTAAAATTTTACCTGAAAAACTTCGAAATTATATTTACAACTATATTGCTAAAAACCGCTATAAATGGTATGGCAAAAAAGAAAGCTGCATGATTCCTACTCCGGAATTGAAGGCTAAGTTTTTGTAAATTCCAATTTATAAAAATTCCAAATGCCAATTTTTATGCTATATTTTCATTTCGACGTAAGGAGAAATCGCACAAGTAATTCCGTATAGAATGTCGCCAATCTTTGTCGAGTTTCGAGTGCGATTTCTCGTTCCTCGAAATGACAAAAAATAAAAATCCCAAATTTCAAATCTATTACAATTTGGAATTTGGGATTTAAAAATTTGAAAATTATTAAAACTATCTAATCAATTTTCTATATTTCAAACGTTTAGGAGTTAAATCACCACCAAGACGTTTCTTTTTGTTTTCTTCATAATCAGAGAAACTTCCTTCGAAGAAATATACTTCAGAGTCACCTTCAAAAGCTAGAATGTGTGTACAGATTCTGTCTAAGAACCATCTGTCGTGAGAAATAATTACTGCACAACCTGCGAAATTCTCTAAACCTTCTTCAAGTGCACGAAGTGTGTTAACATCTAAGTCATTCGTAGGCTCATCCAGTAAAAGTACGTTTCCTTCTTCTTTCAAAGTCATTGCTAAGTGTAAACGGTTACGCTCTCCACCTGAAAGCATTGATACTTTTTTGTTTTGCTCGCCGCCGCCAAAATTGAAACGAGATAAGTAAGCTCTTGAATTTACTTGCTTCCCTCCCATCATAATCAATTCCTGACCATCAGCAAAGTTTTCCCAAATAGATTTATTCGGATCAATGTTAGAGTGTGACTGATCTACGTAAGCGATTTTTACAGTTTCTCCAACTGAAAATTCTCCGCTGTCAGTAGCTTGCTCTCCCATGATCATTTTGAAAATGGTAGATTTACCTGCACCGTTTGGTCCAATAATTCCAACAATACCAGCTTGTGGCAAAGTAAAGTTCAAATTATCATATAATAATTTTTCACCAAAAGCTTTGGCAACATTTTTAGCTTCAATAACATTTGTACCTAAACGAGGACCATTCGGAATATAGATCTCCAAGTTTTCGTCCAATTGTTTTTGGTCTTCATTTAATAATTTATCGTAATTCTGTAAACGTGCTTTTTGTTTTGTCTGACGTCCTTTTGCTCCTTGACGCACCCATTCCAACTCACGCTCTAAAGTTTTTCTACGTTTAGAAGCTACTTTTTCTTCCTGAGCCATACGGTTTGATTTTTGGTCTAACCAAGAAGAATAATTTCCTTTCCATGGAATACCTTCTCCTCGATCTAACTCAAGAATCCAACCAGCAACATTATCAAGGAAATATCTATCGTGCGTTACCGCAATTACAGTTCCTGCATATTGTGCTAAGTGCTGCTCTAACCAAAGTACAGATTCAGCATCAAGGTGGTTGGTAGGCTCATCCAGTAATAATACATCTGGCTGTTGTAATAACAAACGACATAAAGCTACACGACGACGCTCACCTCCAGAAAGGTTTTTAATAGGCGTATCACCTTCCGGCGTACGCAAAGCATCCATTGCGATTTCTAATTTTGTATCGATTTCCCATGCACCTAGAGCATCTATTTTGTCTTGCAAAGCTGCTTGGCGATCCATTAATTTATCCATTTTATCTGGATCTGAGTAGTTCTCTTCAAGACCAAATAAATCATTAATTTGATTGTATTCTTCTAAAACTGCCATAGTTTCAGCAGCTCCTTCACGAACAATTTCGATAACCGTTTTAGAATCATCAAGAATTGGCTCCTGCTCTAAATAACCTACAGTATAACCTGGCTGAAAAACCACATCTCCCTGATAATTTTTATCAACTCCTGCAATAATTTTTAAAAGAGAAGATTTTCCAGAACCGTTAAGACCCAAAATACCAATTTTAGCTCCGTAAAAGAAACTTAAATAAATGTTTTTAAGTACTGGTTTGTCTGCTCCCTGATAGGTTTTACTCAATTTTTGCATTGAGAAAATTACTTTCTTATCGTCTGACATTCTATTTATTTTTTATTTTGATTAATTATTTTTTTATTGAATTTATATTGCAATTGATTTTTGCAATTGATATCGAAAAGATTAAACTCTACCTTTTAAAGCGTTAAAAACCCAGGCATTAGCAAAAAAACCAACACCTGCCGCCGCAAATCCCCAGCCAGAAACATCGCTATATCTAAAAGCGCCAAGACCTATAAGCAACAATCCCATAAGTACCATTATAAAAGTAGCCCATCCTAAAACGGTATTTTTATTCATTCCCATAATTGTGTAATTATTATTTTTAAGTAGTAAAATTTTTAGAAAGGCAAATATCGTGAATTTTCACGGCTTAATTAAATATTTTATACAGCATTTCTTTTAACAAATCTGATTGTGGTAAAGCGTTGGCTCCTACCCCTTTACTTTTTACATCAATATCTCTTAACGCTCCAACAATCTGACTGACTTTTCGCATTGGATAATTTTTTACAGCCAAATCGTATTCTTTTAAAAAATACGGATTTACCCCAATTGCTGCTGCCACGTTCTTTGGATTTTTATCTTTAAGTCCGTGGTATTTTAAAAGCTGTACAAAAAATCCAAAAACTAAACCGGTTGTCATTACCAGCGGGTATTCCTTTGGATTATGAGCAAAATTTTCGGCTATCTTATAAGCTTTCAACTGATTACGTTCGCCAATTGCTTTTCGAAGTTCAAATACATTATAGTCTTTACTAAAACCAATATTTTCCTCAATATGCTGCGGCGTAATGATTGTACCCTGCGGTAAAATTATCTGCAGTTTTTCTAATTCGTTATTTATTTTACTTAAATCAGTTCCCAAAAATTCAACAAGCATAGCATTTGCTTTTGGATCGATTGTATATTTTTTTCCAGCCAAAACTCGTTTAATCCAATCTCCAACCTGATTTTCGTATAGTTTTTTACTTTCGTAAACAATTCCTTTTTGCGCTAAAAGTTTGGTTACTTTTTTTCGTTTATCGAGCGTTTTATATTTATAACAAAAAACCAAAACTGTAGATGGCATCGGATTATCAACATACGATTCGATCTTATCAATTGTTCTGGATAAATCCTGTGCTTCTTTTACAATAACAACCTGACGATCAGCCATCATAGGATAACGTTTCGCTGTTGAAACAATATCTTCAATAGAAACATCTCTTCCGTATAAAACCGTTTGGTTAAATCCTTTTTCTTCTTCGGCCAGTACATTTTGCTCAATGTATTCAGACAATTTATCTATATAATAAGGTTCTTCGCCCATTAAAAAATAAATAGGTTTTATATCTCCTGCCTTGATATCATTGACAATTTTTACAACTTCGTCCATTCAAATATTTTTGTTTCAAATTTCAGGTTTCAGGTTCACGTTCCAAAACTTGAAACTTTAAACCTGAAACCTGAAACTATTTTATATTTTTGCTTTATGTTAAAACTAAATTTCCCTACATATACTTTCCGATTCAAAAATAGCGAAAATAAAGTGTCTATTTTTGATGAAATCAGGAAAAAATTTATCATTCTTACTCCAGAAGAATGGGTTCGTCAGCATGTTGTTCATTATTTAATTAATGAAAAAAAATACCCAAAATCGCTTATCAATGTAGAGAAAGTTTTAACTGTCAACGGATTACGAAAAAGATATGACGTTGTGGTTTTTAATTCTGATGGTTCTATACATATATTAGTAGAGTGCAAAGCGCCTGAAGTTAAAATATCACAAGCAACTTTTGATCAAATTGCCCGTTATAACATGACCATGAAGGCACGGTTTTTGAATGTCACGAATGGGTTAAGTCATTTTTATTGTCAAATGGACTTTGAAAATGAAAAATATCAGTTTTTACAAAACTTACCAGATTACCATATTAATAAATAAAATAAAACACTTTTGGATAAAATAGCAGTTGTCATTTTAAATTGGAACGGAGTTAAATTGTTAGAACAATTTTTACCATCTGTTTTACAATATTCAGAAGAAGCTACTATTTATGTGGCTGATAATGCATCAACAGATACTTCTGTAAATTTTGTTAGAGAAAACTATCCATCAATAAAAATTATTCAAAATAGCGGAAATCATGGCTTTGCAAAAGGTTATAATGATGCACTTCAAAGTGTAGATGCTGAAATCTATGCTTTAGTTAATTCTGATATTGAAGTAACTGAAAATTGGTTAAAACCTAT
The DNA here is from genome assembly GCF_903819335.1 of Flavobacterium panici. Lineage (GTDB taxonomy): Bacteria > Bacteroidota > Bacteroidia > Flavobacteriales > Flavobacteriaceae > Flavobacterium > Flavobacterium panici. The sequence goes on from NZ_CAIJDE010000058.1 coordinate 75,106, forward strand.
TATTGAAACTTTCGATAAAGAAAAAGAAACCGCTATTATTCAGCCAAAAATCCTGGATTTTAAAAACAAAGAATATTTTGAATATGCCGGAGCAGCGGGCGGATTTATTGACAAATACGGTTTTCCGTTTTGTCGAGGCCGAATTTTTGATACTGTCGAAAAAGACAACGGTCAATATGATGACAGCTGTAAACTTTTTTGGGCATCGGGCGCTTGTTTCTTTATCAGAAAAGAAGTCTACCATGCTTTAGGAGGCTTTGATGAAGCTTTTTTTGCGCATCAGGAAGAAATTGATTTATGCTGGCGTGCTGCAAATGAAGGACATACAATAAAATACAATTCAGAATCAGTTGTTTATCATGTTGGAGGAGCAACTTTACAACAGGGAAATCCTAAAAAAACGTATTTAAACTTTAGGAATTCATTGTTAATGCTTGTTAAAAACCTGCCTAAAAAAGGATTGTTCTTTGTAATTTTCTTTCGAATGGTTTTAGATGGAATTGCGGGTATCCGTTTTCTTACACAAGGAAAGTTTGGGCATACTTTTGCAATTTTAAAGGCGCATTTTTCATTTTATTGCCTATCTTTAAAATATCTAAACAAACGAAAAGATTTTCAAATACAGCAATACTATACCGTAAAAAGTATCGTTTTCCTTTATTATATAAAGAAATTAGAGGTTTTTAAAGAAATCTTTAACAGTAATCAAAATATTAAAAACTAAATTTGTAATCAACGTTTAATTAAATATAATACCTATGAGAAAAATAGTTATCGCACTATCAGTATTAATGGCCTTAACTTCGTGTGTATCTAAAAAGCAATATGCTGCATTAGAGGCTAAGCAAAAAGAGACACAAGATTTATTAAACTCTTGCACAGTTAAATTAAATTCTTGTCTGGAAGAAAAAGCAGGATTAGCAGCAACAGCTGAAAGCTATAAACAACACAATCAAGATTTAATCAACAGCTCTAAAGATTTAACAGTTTTAACTACTAAAGGTGCAGAAAACTTAGAAAAATCGCTAGAAAGCTTAAAAGAGAAAGATTTAAAAATATCTAGACTTCAAGATGCTCTTACAAAAAAAGACAGTGTAACATTAGCATTAGTTACAAGTTTAAAAGGTGCAGTTGGAATCAACGATCCGGATATCGAAATCAATGTTGAAAAAGGAGTTGTATTTATCTCTATTGCTGATAAATTATTATTCAAAAGCGGAAGCTATGAAGTAAGTGATAAAGCAAAATCAGTTTTAGCTAAAGTTGCAAAAGTGGTAAATGACAAACCTGATTTTGAGTGTATGGTTGAAGGACATACTGACGATGTTCCTTACAAAAGCAACGGAGTTTTGCTAGACAACTGGGATTTAAGTGTTAAACGTTCTACTTCTATCGTTCGTGTCTTGACAAATGACTTAAATGTTAACCCTGCAAAATTAATTGCTGCTGGTAGAAGTTCATACGTTCCATTAGTTGCAAACGATTCTCCAGAGAACAAAGCTCGTAACAGAAGAACTCGTATTGTTGTTATGCCTAAAATTGATCAATTCTACGATATGATCGAGAAAGAAATGAAAAAACAGGCAAAATAATTTTTAAAGTAACATATACTTTATATACAGAAAAGGCTGGTCAATTGACCAGCCTTTTTTTGTACCCTTAATTTTTTTTAACAACCAATTAAAATAAATTAAGACAACATTGCTTTTATTAACTAACTAAATTTTAACTATACTAAAGTTAGGTATAATTTTTTAAGTTTTATGCAATTTAAGTTTTTTTTTACAAAATATCAATATCACCTTTTCCTTCCCTTACAATAACCGGCTCATGTTCTGATAAATCTATAATGGTTGACGGAATATTATCTCCATAACCACCGTCAATTACCATATCAACCAGATTCTGCCATTTTTCAAAAATTAATTCAGGATCAGTAGTATATTCAATTACATCATCTTCATCACGAATCGAAGTCGAAACAATTGGATTCCCTAACTGGCGAACAATTTCTAAAACAATATTATTATCGGGAACACGAATACCAACAGTAGTTTTCTTTTTAAACTCTTTTGGCAGATTATTATTTCCCGGCAAAATAAATGTATAAGGCCCAGGCAATGCTCTTTTTAATATTTTAAAAGTCGATGTATCGATCTGGCGCACGTAATCTGAAAGATTACTTAAATCATGACAAATGAAAGAGAAGTTTGCTTTCTCTAATTTAACTCCTTTTATTTTCGCTACTTTTTCTAATGCCCTCGAATTGGTAATATCACAGCCTAAACCGTAAACAGTATCTGTTGGATAAATTACCAAACCACCATTTTGAAGCACTTTTACAACCTTTGCAATTGCAGCTTCACTGGGTTTATCTGGATATATTTTTATGAATTCTGCCATTTTTGTTTTTTGTTTAAAGTTTTTTGTTGTTTCAAGTTTCATGTTTGTCAGGCTGAGCGAAGTCGAAGCCCACGTCCAATTAGAGCGCCCTTCGACTTCGTTCAGGGTGACAAATATTTTCAAAATTTGAAACAAATATTCTTATCCTACAACATCTAATTTAGCAAATCTTAATAGAAGTTTTTTAATTCCTCCTACTTCAAATTTAATTTCGGCTTTTTTATCAGCTCCAACTCCTTCTAAATTAATCACTTCTCCTTTTCCGAAACGTTCGTGCATTACGACATTTCCAATTGTTAGTTTACTGTCAAATAAATTAGTATTAGAACTCTCCGGCGCATTTCCAGATACAGGTTTCAATTTACGAATGTTTAAATCCGGTTTCGGGTTATTATCTGTAATATGTTTTGGCGGCGTTCCACCTACTGGTTTTGCTAATCGCAATTTTGATTTATCAATGTCTCCAAAAATATCACCATCGATTGGTGATTTATAACGATAATTACTTTCTGACGGAGTTAGATATTCTAGAAACTGCCCGTCAATTTCTTCAATAAAACGAGAGGGCTCACTATCTGTCAATTTCCCCCAGCGGTAACGAGATTGCGCGTAAGTCAAATATGCCTGATGTTCTGCACGCGTTAGCGCTACATAAAACAAACGACGCTCTTCTTCCAATTCACTTCTCGTACTCATACTCATCGCACTCGGAAACAAATCTTCTTCCATACCAACCACAAAAACATGAGGAAATTCCAATCCTTTTGCTAAGTGAATCGTCATCAGCGCCACACGATCTTCATCATTGGTATCTTTATCCAAATCTGTTGCCAAAGCCACATCTTCCATAAATTCAGAAAGTGCACCTCTAGCTCCGTCAATTTCTCTTTGTCCTTCTGTAAAGTCCTTAATACCGTTTAAAAGTTCTTCGATATTTTGGATTTTTGCCATTCCTTCCGGAGTTGCATCTTTCTTCAATTCCTGAACCAGACCGGTTTTCTTTGCAACGTGATCTGTAATATAAAAAGCATCCTGATTCTGATCAATAACCTGAAAACTCTGAATCATCGTTACAAAATCTTTCAATTTGTTTTTAGTTCCAGCGTTTAATTTAAGATCAATTTTATCGATGTTCACCATTACTTCCCAAATCGAACGTTTGTAATGATTTGCAGCAATAGTTAATTTTTCTACGGTTGTATCTCCAATTCCACGTGCCGGATAATTGATTACACGAATCAAAGCTTCTTCATCTTTCGGATTCAGAACCAAACGCAAATAACATAAAACGTCTTTAATTTCCTTACGTTGGTAGAAAGATAATCCACCATAAATTCTATACGGAATATCACGTTTTCTCAACGCATCCTCCATTGCACGCGATTGAGCATTAGTACGATACAAAATTGCAAAAGCTCCATTATGCAATTGATTCTGCATTTTCTGTTCAAAAATCGTACTGGCTACAAAACGACCTTCTTCGGCATCTGTCAAACTTCGGTGGACTTTAATTCTTGGACCAAAATCATTTGCAGTCCAAACTACTTTATCCAGTTTAGTTTTGTTGTGCTCCATAACCGTATTTGCCGCTTCCACAATATTTCGGGTTGAACGGTAATTCTGCTCTAAACGATACATTACTACACCATCGTAATCCTTTTGGAAATTCAAAATATTATTGATATTCGCTCCACGGAAAGCATAAATACTCTGTGCATCATCTCCAACCACACAAATATTCTGAAATCTGTCTGACAAAGCTCTAACAATCAAATATTGAGAGTGGTTTGTATCCTGGTACTCATCAACCAAAATATAACGGAAACGATCCTGATATTTTGCTAAAACCTCTGGAAAACGAGTCAGTAACTCATTTGTCTTCAGAAGCAAATCATCAAAATCCATTGCGCCAGCCTTAAAACAACGTTCTACATACTGCTGGTAAATTTCTCCCAATCTCGGTCTTTTTGCCATTGCATCAGCTTCGACTAATTCCGGATTATTGAAATAGGCTTTTACTGTAATTAAGCTGTTTTTATAACTGGATATACGTCCTAAAATCTGTTTTGGTTTATAAATATCACGATCGAGCTGCATTTCTTTAATAATTGAAGAAATAAGTCTGGCCGAATCCTGGGAATCGTAAATTGTAAAATTAGACGGATAACCTAAATGATCTGATTCTGAACGAAGAATACGGGCAAATATCGAGTGAAAAGTTCCCATCCAAAGGTTTTTAGCCTCAGATGCTCCCACAATATCCGAAATCCTGTGCTTCATTTCACGGGCTGCCTTATTGGTAAAAGTCAGCGACAAAATGTTGAAAGCATCAACACCCTGAGCCATCAAATAAGCAATTCTAATTGTTAAAACACGGGTTTTCCCCGAACCTGCACCAGCAATAATAATCATTGGCCCGTCTTTTTGTAAAACAGGCGCTCTCTGTGCTTCGTTTAGCTGGTCAATATATTTCTGCATGTAATTTTTCTCCTTTATGCAAAAATAAGAATTAAAAAAGAAAGTTCCTAAGATACAAATGAAAGGTTCTGAGATACTAAGATTCTGAGATGCTAAGTTTTTTTGAAGCCAAAGAATAAGCATTTTATTTAATATGGTTTCCCGCTTTCGGCTATATCTCCTCCCGATAGCCATCAAGATGCAATGATATCGCCTCTATCGAGGCTAGGCTCAAAAAAATGGTATTCTTTAATTTTTTTGAAAGAAAAATCTTAAATTAATTTTATCTTTGTAAAGCTTATAAAATAAAATGAAAATAATAATTACCGAAAATGCTGAAAAAACTTATTTCGAGCTTACTAACAAGTATTCAGAAAATAAGGCAAAATTATTTTCTAAAAAGACAATTGCAATTTTGGAAATGATTCAAATAAATAATCAAATTGGTTCAAGGTATAAAAAAACTGCTTATAGAAAATTCTTAATAACAAACCAAGTGTATCTTTTTTATAGAATTGAGGAAAATATTATTTACGTAACACTATTTTGGGACAATAAAAGAAATCCTTTAAATTTAGATATTATACTTAGTTCGTAGCTTTTCTTTAAAATCAGAAAAATCTACAGTTCTTCCTGCTTTAATATCTTCTTCGCTTTTTTGAAGTTCCTGAATCAAAATTTCTTCAGGAAACAATAAAGTCGTAATTAACTTTACTTCTTGATGTGTGAAGCTTTTTGATTTTAATTTTCTATAATATGTAGCATGTTTCAAACCTAGTTTTTGCATGAAAAACTCAGCTTTATAATAAGATTTACTTATTAATTCTGGAAGACTATTAATATAATTCTCGTAATTTTCAACTATTTGTATCATTAAATGATATTTTAAGTATTATAATTTCACAAATATACTCTAATAAAATGATAATTAAGATAGAAAAACAACAAAAAACTTAGCATCTCAGAACCTTAGCATCTTAGCAACTCTATTTATAAAATACATCGTAAGCAAATCGAATCAAAGTTCCCACAACAACAATCAAAAAGAAAATTCTAATAAAACCATTTCCTTTATTGATTGCGAGTTTTGCACCAAGCCAGCCGCCAAGTCCGTTGCTGACTGCCATTGGGATTGCGATTGTCCAGATGATTTTTCCTTTTATCATAAACAAACAAATTGAACCGAAATTCGTTGCCAGATTTACCATTTTCGCATTCGCGGAAGCGTGCAAAAAATCAAAACCTAAAAGTGCAATAAATGCCACAACAAAAAAGCTTCCGGTTCCGGGGCCAATAAATCCGTCGTAAAAACCAACGATAATACTAATGACAACTGCATATATTATTTGAGTTGCTGCCGAATGATCTTTGGCAACATGCTGTCCGAAGTTTTTCTTTGCATAAGTATATATAAACAACAATGATAAAACGACAAGTAAAAGAGGTTTCATAAAATCATTGCTTACAAGTGTCAAAATAGTAGAACCTAAAAATGCGGATGGAACTGCTAAACACATCATAATCAAAAGCAATTTCCATTGAATAACTACTTTTTTCAGGTATTGAAATGCAGCAAAGGCTGTTCCGCTGAAAGCTGGAATTTTTAAAGTTCCAATAACTGTTGAAACTGGTAGATTTGGCAATAAAATTAATCCCATTGGTGTTTGGATAAGTCCGCCGCCGCCCACTATTGCATCAATAAATCCTGCTGCAAAAGCTGCCAGGCAAAGAAAAAGTATTATGTATGAATCCATTAAAAGTGTATTAAAAAACAAGTAGCAAAAGTAAGTTTTACAATTTGTTTATTCGTGTAAATTTAAAGTGGATTTCTCGTCAAAAAGTATATTTTTGCTAAAAAAATTTACCCAAATGGATTTTACAAGAATTATAGAATTAGCAAGTTATACTTTACCTGCAATTGTTACCGGATTTGTAGCCTACAGTTTTTTTGAACTGCATATTAAAAACAATGATAAAAAGCGTGCTTTTTTGTTAAACAGACAGGCGCATAAAGAATCACTTCCGATACGTCTACAAGCTTACGAACGTATGACTTTATTTTTAGAGCGTATCAATTTGACAAAATTATTAATCAGAATCACTCCTATTTCTCACGATAAACATGATTACGAAAACTTTGTAATCGACCAAATCGAACAAGAATTTGAGCACAATTTAACGCAGCAAATTTATATGTCTGATGAATGCTGGACAATAATTACGACTGCAAAAAACTCAACAATTCAAATGATTCGTAAAGCTGCCATGAGCGACCGCGTTGACAGTGCAGATAAACTTCGTGAAGTTATTTTGAATGAACTTTTAGAAAAACAATCTCCAAGCAATGCAGCTTTAGGTTACATTAAAAACGAGGTTGCTGAACTTTGGTAGAAAAATAATTTTAGATTTTAGATTGCAGAGTTCAGATTTATGAAACTTTCAATCTAAAATCTAAAATCAGCAATCTAAAATCTAAAATCATCTGTTATCACTCATAACCTCAGACTTATTCTGAGCATATTCATAACCTTGTTTCCACCATTCTTTCATTATTTCCTTATTGAAAATTAATGCGTTGTCGGTCAATTTGGTTGGAGTGTAATATAAATTAAGCTTTACATCTTTAGTGTTTGCCATAAGTTTTCCTATAGCAATATCATGTTTTTCAACTTGATCTAAGGCAATTCGGAATAAATCAATCATTAACGAAAATGGATTTTTACCAATAACCATTTTACTTGTATTGACTTCTGTTTCTAAAATAATAACATCGATTTCTGTTGCGCCTCGGTTAATAGCTTCACGAATTGGAACCAAACTTGAAAATCCGCCATCGCCGTATTCGGAATTGTTTTTTGAAACCAAACTCATAAACGGAACATAATTACTGGAGATCCATGACCATTCGCAAAACTCTTCATAACTACAGTCTTTTACTGACTTATATTCTGATTCGTTTTTAGTGAAATTGGTAACCGTAATAATTACGTCATTATTCATTTTTTTAAGTTTGTTGAAATCAGAGATTGAAAAATTATTCTGGATATATTTTTTCAAACCTTTGCTTTCGCCAAAAGTTCTCTTTCCCTTAAAAAATTGACGAAGTACATTAAAGTGATTAATCGTTACAATATCTACTCCTTCTTTTACTTTCACTACAAAGGGGCAGATATTAAAAATACTGGACATTGTAACATTTGTATAAACGGAATGTATTTTTTTGATATGACCGAGAGCTAAATGCGGAATAAGCAAACTTCCTGTAGATGTTCCTATAAATAAATCGTATTCATGATGTTTTTCTTCAATTAAATACTGTGCAACTCCTCCGGCGAAGGCTCCTTTACTTCCACCACCAGAAATAACTAATGCTCTCATAAAATATATAGTAGGTTTTGTTTTTGGTTAGAAAATAGAAGAAAGAAAATAGAATATAGACTCACCTAAAAATCTATTTTCTTTATTCTATTCTCTATTTTCTATTCTTTTAATAAACGATTCAATTGAAACTGTTCATCGGGGTTCAAATTAGGTAAAATTCTATTAAATGAAGCACGCATTTCTGAATTTTTTAATAAAATCCTAATCGAATCTCTACCAAATTTTGAAAACTGCCACATATGGTGCGTTGTGGCGTTAACTAAATTGGTTAAAACTTCATCGTTAATAAACTTAAACGCAATCAATTTTTCTAATGCATTCTGGCGTGTTGTTGCTTCATATTTTGTTGTAGAAAAAGCAACTAATTCATTTATTAATCCCTCAGGATTACTGCTGTAATCCTGAGTCGATAATGCAAGCGACAGCCACAATGTACGAAGGTTATAATCGTTAAAACCAATCCAGTTTTTCGATTTATCAAGATATTCTTTTCTATGATTCGGGAAGTTATTCCATAAATAGAATAATGCGGCTTCTTGTGTTTGATACGATTTATCGTCTAAAAGTGTTTCATATTCTGTTCTAAAATCTTCCGGGATTTTTGATAAAGTTTCTGCTAAAGTCTGACGAAGCTGTACGTTATTTTGATGCAAAGCTTTCAATAATAACTCTTTTTTATCTTCATATTTTTCAGTCTGTAATTGCGAAATAATTGCTTCTTTCACTGAATGATGAATATCTGAATCCATAGTTTTAGTGAAGAAATCAAGCTTTTCTTTTAAAGGTGTTTTCTTTAATTTATCAACTTCTAAGTGCACTTTAATTGCATTGTTTTTGCTTAATAAAGCATTGGCTGTCGGCGTATCAAAAGCTGTAGATTCCAGCCAGGTTTTTTGAAACTGAACCAAATCAAAATCTGAAACTTTTTTAATTTCGTCGAAGAAATTCTCTGTGTTTACATTCTTGAATGCATATTTATTCAAATAACTTTTTATGGCTTTTTTAAAGGCTTTGTCTCCAATAGATTCATGCAAAACAAAAAGTGCCCACGCTCCTTTTTCATAAAAAGTAAGCGAACTTGCTTTTCCATTTAAAACCGGAATAGTGTCTGTTCTTGAAGCAAATTTTATCTGCTGTGCCGTATCGTATAATTTGGCGTAAAAATAATCATCTCCAAAAATACTTCTTTCTGCCAATAACGCATAATACGTTGCAAAACCTTCCTGAAGCCAGTGATGTGTGCTGCTTTCGGCAGTAATTAAATCTCCAAACCAATGATGTGCCAGTTCATGTGCATCAACATTAGTATAATTTCGATCTGTAAAACCAATATTATCCACTACATAACGAGTTGTAAAAAGTGTCGTTGTTGTATTTTCCATTCCGCCATACAAAAAATCGCGAACCGGAATCTGCCTGAAAACTTTCCACGGATATTTTACTCCAATTTCTTTTTCGAGGAAATCAAAAATTCGTTTTGAATAGCGATATGTTGGTTCAAAACGCGATGCATCTTTGTTTTCGATATAATATTCTAACGGAATTTTAGATTTAGATAAAAATTGTTTTTTATCATATTTCCCAATAGAAAGCACCAATAAATAAGAACTCATTGGGTTTTCCATTTGGTATTGCCAATGCACCAGATTATCTTTCTCCGTTTTACTTTTTAAAACTCCGTTTGAAACGACCTGATATTCTTTTTTATAGGTAATTCCGAGATTGAAAATTACCTTTTCATTTACATCATCAAAACTCGGAAACCAATTACTAGTATATCTTCCCTGTCCCTGCGTCCAGATTTGAATATCGTCATTTTCAATATTTACAAAATACAAGGCTTGTTTTGGTTTTACATTATAACTGAAAGTCAAATGATTATTTCCTTTCTGGAAGTTGTTGATGATTTGTAATTCTTTGTTTGTATTAATAAAAATTACATCTTTTCCGTTAATTTGAACATTTGTAAACTGCATGTTCTTGGCATCGATTTTTATCGTATCAATCGGCTGTAAAACCTCAAAATCGTAATCTACTTGTCCGTAAATTATTTTTTGGGAATCAACGATATTCAATTGACCTGAAACCGATTTAAAATCAACATATTTGGTTTGCTGCGCAAAAATGAAAGTGGTTATAAAAAAGAAAATGTATTTCATTGCAATTATGAATTTATAGAATCCGTCTCCCAAGATATTGGATTATTTTTAATATAATCATAAATTGTTTCAAATGTTTTATAATTTCTAACAATATGATCGTGATAGTTTTGCTGCCAAATTGATTCAAAACCATTTATTTGTTTTGTCGTAATCGATTTAAAAAGAGCTACAAATGATGAAATGGAATTGGGTTTACGAGAGAATGTCTGCAAAGATTGGTTCTGTAGAGGCGCACAGCAGTGCTTCTCCGCAAAGGGTGTCGACAAAGATTGCGTTTCATTCGTTGTGGATATGCTGGACGTAGACGCACTGCTGTGCGTCTCTACAATATGCGACGGTTCAATACGTGACGTTTTAATTTGCGACGTTTGAATCTGCGCATTTGAATTTGATTCATTCGATAATTTCAACAACGATTCGTTTGATGATTTCGACAAAGATTGGTTCTGTAGAGGCGCACAGCAGTGCGTCTCCGCAAAGTGTGTCGACAAAGATTGCGTTTCATTCGTTGTGGATGTGCCGGACGTAGACGCACTGCTGTGCGTCTCTACAATACGCGACGTGTTAATACGCGACGTTTCAATCTGCGTATTTATATTTGATTCATTTGATAATTCCGGCAACGATTGGTTCTGTAGAGACGCACAGCAGTGCGTCTCCGCAAAGTATGTCGACAAAGATTGCGTATCATTCGTTGTGGATGTGCCGGGCGTAGACGCACTGCTGTGCGTTTCTACAATACGCGACGTTGAAATCTGCGACGTTTCAATATGTGTCGTTCCAATCCGTTTTTCCATATTTTCCTGAATTTCAATCAATAAATGAATATGATTTGGCATCACAATCCAATTATGAAAAAACCAATTTTTACGAATCTTTATCGATTTCAAAAGCTCATTCTCCACAATCTTTCCATTTTCATTTAAAATCATTTTTCCATCTTCAACAGATCCAAAAATGCATTCTCTGTCTTTTGTAACCATTGTAATGAAATAAACTGCTTCACTAGAATAATCCCAATCTCTCAATCGATTGGAATCAATTTTTAATTTGTCCTTGTATAATGTCATAAATTGGCGTGTAAAAACCCAAAGTTACAAAGGTTCCGCCAACAAATCGAATGAAATTTGTAAGTTTACCGCACAAAAATAATCCAACGTGTCGACACCTAAAAAAGCCTTATTTAACTGGAGCAGCGGAAAAGATTCTGCACTAACATTATACAAAATTCTTCAAAATCCGGAATTTAAAATCGAATGTTTATTAACGAGCGTGAATCAGCAATATCAGCGAATTTCAATGCACGGCGTTCGCGTGGAATTATTACAGGCTCAGGCAGAAAGCATCGGAATTCCATTAAAAATTATGCAGGTTCCGGAAATGCCGACAATGGAAGTTTACGAAACCGTAATGACAGAAACTTTGACAGAATTAAAAAAACAAGGAATTATGTACTCTGTTTTTGGAGATATTTTTCTGAAAGATTTGCGAAAATATCGTGAAGAACAATTGGCGAGAATAGGTTTTGAAGGTGTTTTTCCCATTTGGAAAATTCCATCTCTCGATTTAATTCAGGAATTTATTTCGCTTGGATTTAAAACTATTGTGGTTTGTGTAAATGAAAGATATTTAGATAAAAGTTTTGTCGGCCGAATTATCGATCAGGATTTTATAAATGATTTACCTGAAAACGTTGATGTCTGCGGAGAAAATGGAGAATTTCATACTTTTACTTTTGACGGACCAATTTTCTCTAAACCAATTGATTTTGAAATTGGTGAAATTGTTTATCGAAAATATGAAAAACCAAAAAGTCAGGATTCATCCAATAAAGCCTGTGACACAAGTGCAACAGATGCTTTTGATTTTGGATTTTGGTATTGTGATCTTATTTAATTGGTTCAATATAAAAACAAATTTATATGTCTTTGCAAGAAAGTTACGAAGTAAAAAAAGTGCTTCAGTTTCTAAATGAAATTAACATCAACATAATTGAAAAAGAGCTGGGTACAACTTTTTTACCCGGATTGGATTTAGGACCAAATTGCATTTATATTGATTATAATAATTTATTATATCCCGGAGATATTTTACATGAAGCCGGGCATCTAGCCGTTACAACTTCTGAAGAAAGAAAATTGATAGGCACAGCCAAAATTTCTTCTGAATGGCCTACTCAGGGAGAAGAAATTGCGGCTATTCTATGGTCATTTGCGGCAGCCAAATATTTGAATTTACCGCTAGAATTTATATTTCATCCAAATGGATATAAAAATGATTCTGATTGGTTAATTTCAAATTTCAGCAATGAAAATTACATAGGATTACCTCTTTTGGAATGGATGGGTTTATGTTTGGGAAATGAACTTGCTGCTAAAGAAGGAAAAGCGGCTTTTCCAGCAATGCTAAAATGGATGCGGGATTAATTCTGTTCCTCATACATTGCTAACAAATTCGTAACCGTATTCAAGTTACGCATTGTGCCAATTACATTTAGTTTTTTCTCGATATATTTCAATTCCAGTCTTGTCTTTCCGGCGCCAACAGCATATTTAATATAAATCCTGTTTTCGTCAATAGTTGCTTCGTCTGGCTTAAACTGACTGATTTTTAAATCATGTATATTTTCTTTCTTCAAAGCAATTGCCACAAAAACAATATAAAGTTTTTTGATATCTATATCTTTTTCCTTCAAATAAAGATTGTTTGCAAAGCACAATTCTAAATCCTTTTTTGCAATTACAATGGCAGGAACTTCATGTCCGAAAACCTTAAAGATTTCCTGCTTGATCATAAAACCCACTTTTGCAGCATCTTCTTCACTATCAACAAAAACATTTCCGGATTGCAAATAGGTACGAACATTTTGAAAACCAATATTTTCAAGCATTGTTTTCAAAGCGTCCATTTTAATCATATTGTGACCAGAGACATTGATTCCGCGAAGAAGTGCTAAGTGTGTTGCCATTTTTAAAATTTTAGTCAAAGATAAATATTCATTGTATCAAAACTAGTCTTCATCTTCACCAATTTCAATATCGAACTTGGTTAAAAAATCATTGAGTTGTTTTTTATACTTTGCTTTTGCTTGATTTACAATTTCATCCGTTTCTTCGTTTGTTTCTATTGCGTTTAAATTAAATTCCTTTTTAACCCATTGCTGAAATTCCTCTTTATTTTCATTTTCTTCGTAATATTCTTCATCTTTATAGAAATAAGCATTGTCAAAATCGACTGAAACTTCGGTATCCAAAGTTAAAAGATGAATCAATTTACGTGTATTTTCAGCTACAACATGAATTCCGCCTTCGTCACCAAAAACTACTATTGGGCAATTATTTAAATCTTTATCAATAAGCCAGTACGCATAAGAACTTCCTGAACCGTTTGCGCCAGCAAATTCAATAAAACTATTATAAAATTCTTCTTCTTCAGACCATGTTTTTATTCCGGTTTTATCATCATAAATTAACAATCCAAAACATTCTGAATAGGTTTCTGATCCATACTTTTGATCAAATTCATACAGTTTTACTAAATCTTCAGGTAAAGCATAATTGCCAAACTGAACTGAATATTCTTCTAAAGAAAAACTATTATCATATTCCTGATATTCTGTTTCTTCATCGTCGTCTTCATCATCATCTTCTTCAGAAGGTTCTGCTGTCAATACTTCAAAAGCTTCTAATGCAGCACATTTTACAGTAAACATTTCTATTCCGGGTGCAGTTTCATTATTGGCCCATTGGTATTTAGTTTCTCCATCTTCATCAAGATATTCAAGAACGAGCGTGATTTCTTCATCATCATGGCACCATAAAGCACGCATTTTTATATTAAAACCATTTCCAATTTCTTCAGAAAGCTGGCTGTATTTCTTTCCTTCATAAGTAAACGGAATAAAGGAATATTCGTTTGTTCCACTCTTTTTACTAATTCTGCCTATGTGTTTTACATATTCTAATTGAGATAAAACTTCCACCATATTTATAAACTGACTACGAAAATCAGTATACATATATTTTTCTTTTTTATCGTAATCAAGAATTGAAAGTCCTTCATTAAAAACGTCTTCGTGGTAATTATTTCCTAGTATTTCTGTACCATATTCTGAATGTTCGATAAAAGAATCGTCAACAATATCAGATAATTTATGTGTTGATGGAAAGTAGTTTTCAATTGTAATTATATTGCCGTCAGCATCACTGAGATTGCTGCAAATCATTATATCCGGTCTGTTTACACTAACAATTGCCTGAATATCTGTAAAACGTTCAAAATGCATCAGCATATCGTCGCTGTAAATTAACCACGATGTAACATCTCCTTTTACAAAAAGTTCTCCGTGATTGTATTCACCAATAATGGTATCGCATTTTAAACCTCCGCCTAAATAATGTACATTTCCAAACAAAGTGATATTGACCGTTTTAGTTTCTCCCAAAACAATCAAAGCGGGCGAATTATCGGTATCAAAAGAACTTATCAATTTTGTGACATTCAGATTTCCTTTAAAAATAAATCCCAGAATAAAAATATCCTCATGTTCTTCTGTAGTGAAATCCATCTCGAAGATATCCATTTCTACATCTTCTTCTGCTAATAAAAAGATTGGATTTTCTTCATAATCAGGAAAACGCCAGGTATCTTCAAAAACATTGTAGATTTTTTGACCGTTAAAATCCGTAAGATCTCCAATAATAGTGTGGGCTTCGTTTCTATTAATAACTTTAAACGTAACACCTGCAAACACAATAGTTTCAAAAGGAACTTTTTCTTCTTTACTCATTTTCTTAGTGGCTTATATTTAAAACAAATCTAATAATTATCTTTATTTATTAAAACAAAACTGACTATAAACGAAAAAACTCTGTTAAGTTTCTAACAGAGTTTTTTTATTTTGAATTTCGTGAAATCTACAACTATTTTGTTTTTTCGTATACCAATGTTGGGCCATCGCAATTTTGCCATGTACTTATTAGTTCTTGTGCTTCATTAATAAATAATTCTTCGCTTAAATTTCCGGTACAGCTTTCTATAATATCGCTTGTGCTGGTATAAGTTAATTTAAAATGCTTCTGATTTTGAATTTCTGTTATCGAAAAAGTTCCTGATGCCGTTGTTGTAACTCCATCTTTTGTTCTGGTTTTTATAAATGTATTATCTTTTTTTAAATCATAATATTCCAGATATTGCGGCTTGCCAATAATATAAATAGCTTCAACAAAAGAACCAGTAGATCTGGTAAGTTTCCATTTTCCGTAATAAGTAAAAGAAGATCGGGAATCGGCATTATCACTTGAGCAGGAAACAATACTTAACATTAATATAAAAATAGAGGCAAATTTTTTCATTTTGATTTTATTTTTAAAGTTTAACTATATAAATAGATGACAATATTGTTAAAAGGTTGCTTATCTGCGTAATAAAATTTTTCAAAACTAATGTACTTTCAAATTTCCTAATTAAAATTTATCTTCGCTTTTCAAATTAAATCCCAAAATAGAAATTCCAAATTCCAATACCGAAATCTAAAATCAACA
Organism: Flavobacterium panici; assembly: GCF_903819335.1. Taxonomy (GTDB): domain Bacteria; phylum Bacteroidota; class Bacteroidia; order Flavobacteriales; family Flavobacteriaceae; genus Flavobacterium; species Flavobacterium panici. The sequence goes on from NZ_CAIJDE010000058.1 coordinate 91,052, forward strand.
ATCTAAACTCTAAAATCTAAACTCTAAAATCTAAACTCTAAAATCTAAACTCTAAAATCTAAAATTCATAAATGTCTAATAATCTCCTTGAAACTCCTATCGAATACTTAAAAGGTGTTGGCCCAAGTCGTGGTCAATTGTTTCGTAAGGAATTAGGAATTCATAAATATGGAGATTTAGTCAATTTTTACCCAAACCGATATATTGACAGAACACGTTATTATAAGATTAACGAACTGCAAAATACAGGAAGTGAGGTTCAGATTGTTGGAAAAATCATCAACATAAAAACGGTTGAATTTGCTAAAAACAAAAAACGTTTAGTTGCCAGTTTTGTTGATGAAACCGGAATGATTGAACTGAACTGGTTTCAGGGCCATAAATGGATTCGCGAAAGTTTAAAACTAAACGAACAGCTTGTTATTTTTGGAAAATGTTCTTTGTACGGAAGCCAATTCAGTATGGCACATCCTGAAATTGAGTTGTTGAGCGAACACGAAAAAAGTCTTCGTTCTGCCATGCAGCCGGTTTATCCATCGACAGAAACGCTGACAAACCGCGGCATTTCAAACCGAACGATCAATAAAATGATGGAACAATTGTTTATTGAAACTCAGGCTTTGTTTACCGAAACTTTCCCGGCTTATTTACTTGAAGAATTGAAGCTGATTCCAAAAAGGGCGGCTTTATTTAATATACATTTTCCAAAAAGTGCAGATGCTTTGGCGAAAGCCCAATTTAGATTAAAGTTTGAAGAATTGTTTTTTATTCAATTACAATTAATTACTAAAAACTTAATTAGAAAACATAAAATAAAAGGGCATCCGTTTACAAAAGTGGGTGAACTTTTTAATGATTTCTACCAAAATCATCTGCCGTTTGATCTGACAAATGCCCAAAAAAGAGTGATCAAAGAAATTCGCTCAGATATGGGAAGCAACGCCCAAATGAACCGATTACTTCAGGGAGATGTTGGTTCAGGAAAAACGATTGTGGCTTTTATGAGCATGCTTTTGGCGATTGACAATGGTTTTCAGGCGTGTTTAATGGCACCGACAGAAATTCTGGCTAATCAGCATTTTCTTGGATTGTCGGAATTTGCTAATACACTAAACATCAACATTAAAATATTAACGGGTTCAACTAAAACTTCTGAAAGGAAAATTATTCATGAAGAACTGGAGAACGGAAGTTTGCAGATTTTAATTGGAACTCACGCTTTGTTAGAAGATAAAGTAAAATTTCAAAGTTTAGGTTTGGCGGTTATTGACGAGCAGCACCGTTTTGGTGTAGAACAACGCTCTAAATTGTGGAAGAAAAATGATATTCCGCCGCACGTTTTGGTTATGACGGCAACGCCAATTCCGAGAACTTTGGCGATGAGTTTATACGGCGATTTGGATATTTCTGTAATTGATGAATTACCGCCGGGAAGAAAACCTATTGAAACTGCACATCGTTTTGATTCGAACCGCTTAAAAGTCTGGAAATTCCTGCGCGACGAAATTGCTAAAGGAAGACAAATTTATATTGTATATCCGTTAATTCAGGAATCTGAAAAAATGGATTATAAGGATTTAATGGACGGTTATGAAAGTATTTCGAGAGATTTTCCACTGCCGCAATATTCAATTTCGATTCTACACGGAAAAATGAAACCTGCGGATAAAGATGCCGAAATGAAACGTTTTTCTGAAGGAAAAACCAATATTATGGTCGCAACAACTGTAATTGAAGTTGGTGTAAATGTGCCAAATGCCAGCGTTATGATTATCGAAAGTGCCGAACGTTTTGGTTTATCGCAATTACATCAATTACGCGGACGTGTAGGCCGTGGCGCGGAACAGAGTTATTGTATCTTAATGACAAGCCACAAATTAAGTGCCGACAGTAAAACGAGAATGGAAACGATGGTACAAACAAATGATGGTTTCGAAATCGCCGAAGTCGACTTAAAACTTCGCGGCCCGGGAGATTTAATGGGAACGCAGCAAAGTGGTGTTTTAAATTTACAAATCGCTGATATTGTCCGCGATCGTGATATTTTATCTTTGGCACGAAACTACGCATTAAAAGTTTTAAAAGAAGACGCTCCGCTACAAAAACCGGAACATGCTATTTTAAAAATGGTTTTTATAGAATTGACGAAGAAGAAAAATATTTGGAATTATATTTCGTAAGGTTCAAAGGTTCAGAGATGCAAAGTTTCAAAGGTTTTAACTTGACGAATGTCATCCTGAGCGAAGTCGAAGCGAAGGCTTATGAAACCAAAAAAACTTAGCATCTTAGCGTCTCAGAACCTTAGCATCTTAAAAAAAAATACACTCCACTGCATCAATAAGTTTTACATATTCAGGTGATTAGATTTGTTGGGGAGCAAACTTTTGATTTGAATATTACGTCGACGCAATGAAGTATATTTATTAAACTATTTCTTGGGCGGCGTTTTGTCAAATAAACCGCTGAATAAGCCTTTGCTTACTTTGTTTTTATCATCTTTTCCTGTAGAGATTAAATGGTCGATATATTCCATATAAGTCTTTTTTCGCTCTTCTAAAAAGCCAACCAAATATTCTTCAGAAGCGATTAGTCCGCTTGTTTCTTCAATCTGTAAAAGCTTTTTATATAATGGTTCAATAAATTTTGTAATAAGAGGTTCAGGAACCGATTTTCTGGTTCCAAAGTAGCCTACAATATCTCCATCAGCATCGGCAATAATTTTAAAATCGGTTACAACCCAGTAATAACGACCGGTTTTTGCCATATTTTTTATAACAACATGAATGTTTTCACTTGATTTAATGCTGTCCCACAAGAATTTAAAAATCACTTTTGGCATATCAGGATGCCTCACAATATTGTGAGGCTGTCCTACAAGTTCAAATTCATCATATCCTGAGACATCTATAAAATCTTCATTGGCATAAAGAATCGTTCCGTTTTTATCTGTTTTACTAAGTAATACTTTATTTTTATTCCAATCTACTTCTCTGTCAGAAGGCGTTGGACGGTTAAATCTCGTATCCATAAATTTGCTGCTAATAATTAATAAATGGTTGATTGTGCGTGTAAAAATGTTGGTGCGGGGAAGTTGGTTTTTACAGTTTTTAATTTCTGGTATTAGTCGATTTTACATGAATATCATTTACTAAATCATCAATTTTTTTGGCACTTTCACGCATCATATCCAAATATGTTAAAAGCTTATCATTATCGGTATGTCCTTTTGAAACATCAATTAATTTTAAAACAGAATTTACCGGAAGTTTTAAATCCAGGGTTGTTCTGTGAATAAAATCGTTGTATTCTTTTGTTGCAGATAATGAACTGTATTTAGCAGAAGCCAGTTTCATGTTTTCTAATTCGTATTCATCAGAAATTTTAGAGATATGATTGTGGCTGTGTTCTTTAAAATAATAAGCCCAATACCCATTCATGAAAAATACAACGGCAGCCAAAACAGTATGGATAATAAGCGTTTCTAAATCAAAATTTACTTGCGAAAAATAAACCTGAAGTCCGTTTGCATCATTATAAACGAAGTTTTGCAAATAAGCCAAACCAGCATGATGAAGCACAACCAAAAGCGTTAAGGGAATCTGCAGTTTCCAGTTTTGATAAATAATCAAAATAGTACTCGCAATAAAAACTGTAAAGTGCATTTCGAATAAACCATGCATTTGGTAAATATATTGTGCCATAAATACTGCCAGTATAACTGACAGAACGTATTGATAAAATTTAGAATTCTTTAGAAAAAACTTTGCCGAATAATAGGCCAAAAGGTTCAGCGTCCCAACTCCTACTCCAATTTCGAATGTATCATACTTAAAGGATAATCCGATTCCGAGAAGAAAATAAACGGCTAGAACATAATTAATAATGATATCTGATTTTTGCGTCATAGTCGACATAAAACTGTGCAGATAATCTTGCTCATTTAAACTGGCTTTTGTTTTCATAGGTTTAAAAAATTTTAGTTAGTGATAGATTTTATTTAGTGCAATTTGGTAATGAACATCCGTAAGCTCTAAGAGCTAAAGCATTAAATGAGGGCGAAATATTTTGTTTTAACAGCGAATCGATCGCCATTTGGGCGTAATTACTTTCGGCATCTGTGCAATATCTTGTTTTATTGTAATTACCACGATAATATAAATTATGATCAGCATCAAGCAGAACAGCTTGCGGAGTAGAAATTACACCGCACTTTTGAGCAATGCCTTCATCAAAATAAACTGGAATTGGTGCTCCGAATTTTTGCTGAATTTCTTCGATAGAAAAAGTTCTCTTTTTGTTTAACACCACAATTTTAAAATTGATTTTATTTCCGTATTTCTTTATCAAATCACTTACGTGCGGCACATTGAAGCGTGAGCACGGACAATCCGGATTAAAGAAGTGAAAAAAAACAGGTTTATTATCAAATGCACAGCATTGCGACAAATCAACTTTGGAGCCCATTGCTATAGCATGATAATTTTTCGGTATTGGCGTTGGCAGACTATATTTAAATTCATTCTGCCAAAAAAGATAACCAACTGAAAATAGTAAAAGTGTAAACCATAAAGCTAAGAGTATTTTTTTCTTCATATATTATTTTTTTAGCAATTAAGAACAAAAAATATAAACACTTGTTAATATAATTATCAAATAATTTCTGTAAAAAACCTAAAAAATTACACCTAACTCATTATTTTAACTAATAAACCTACATAATTTAGTAAGTATTAGTAGCAAAACCAACATTTTGTTTAACATAGTAATGTTACAAATAAATTCGATAAACTGCAAAGAAAATCGGACAAAAGCGAAAAAAAATTATGAAGACTGAGCAATCATTGAAGTTCTGAGATGATAAAACCACAAACATTAAATTTTACTTTTTAAAATAAAAAATTACATTTATTTGATTATGAGACAGATAACTTACAAAACATTTTAATTGTTAAGAATTACAAAAAAAAGTAATATTTACATTTAAACCTTTTCTTAAAAACGATGTCTAAAAGCAAACTTTTGCTGTTAGAGCTAATTAAAACGATTTGAAATTATTGTAAGCCAAGTGTTAAATAAAAGCTAACGCCTTTTGGTTTCAGCACAAAAAGTTAAATTTGCTAGTTGCAAAAAAACATACAACAAAAAAACATTCACCTAAATTTTATGAAATTAAAACACCTAATCTACGCCTTGATCATCATCGTTTTAGGAGGATTTATTACTTACCGAATAATATCCAACAAAGGCAAAAATGACGAATCAAAAAAATTTGGCGATAAAGATAAGCCAACAACTGTAACCGGACTTGTTATTAAAACTTCGACTTTTGATAACAACTTATCTTTATCTGGCTCAATCGAAGCAAACGAACAAATTGAAATTCACAGTGAAGTTTCGGGAATTGTAGAAGGTATTTATTTTAATGAAGGAACTTACGTGAATAAAGGTCAGGTACTTTTTAAAGTAAACGACATTGAATTAAAAGCACAATTAAGACAAGCTGTAACCAAAGAAGGCTTAGCAGCAGAAAACGAAAGAAGAGCCAAACTTTTACTTCAAAAAGAAGCCATCAGCCAGGAAGAAGCAGATGTTGCAAGAGCAGATTATGCTTCGGCGCAGGCGCAAAGTCAATTAATTAGAGCCCAAATATCTAAAACCTCTGTAAAAGCACCATTTTCAGGAAAAGTTGGTTTACGTTCTATTTCACCGGGAACTTATATTACACCAACAGTTGTAGTAGCAAAACTGGTTAATACAGGAAAATTAAAAATTACATTCTCAATTCCGGAAAAATATGCAGCGCAGGTAAAATCCGGTTCAATAATCGATTTTAATGTTTCGGGATCTGATAAAACCTATTCAGCAAAAATTTATGCAATCGAGCCAGAAATTGCAGTTGCAACACGTACATTACAAATTCGCGCTATTGCAGATAATACCGACGGAAAACTTTTCCCAGGAACTTTTGCCGATGTAAAATTACCATTAAATATTATTAAAGATGCTATAGTTGTACCTTCTCAGGCTATCATACCTGTTCAGGACGGTAAAAAAGTGTTTATTGCAGATATGGGCAAAGCCAAAGAAGTTATGGTTGATGCCACAACAAGAACTGATGCTTCTATTTTGATTTTATCAGGATTAAAAGCCGGAGATACTTTAATAACAAGCGGTGTTATGTCATTAAAAAATGAAGCACCTATAAAAGTTAAAGTAAAATAGTCATAAAGCCGAAAGTCCAAAGTCGTAAGACTTAAATATAGATTTAAAGATGGCAGTAAGATTTAGCAATAAATCTGAAATCTAAAATCAACAATCTAAAATCTAAAATCACACATGAGTTTATCAACTACAAGTATAAGAAGACCTGTTTTAACCATTGTACTGAATTTATTAATCATATTATTCGGTTTTATTGGTTATACGTTTTTGGGTGTTCGTGAATTTCCTTCTATCGATCCCGCACAGGTTTCTATTAGAACCAATTATACAGGAGCCAATTCTGATATTATAGAATCACAAATTACAGAACCTCTTGAAAAAGCAGTAAATGCAATTGACGGAATTCGAAACATAACATCATCCAGTAATCAGGGAAGCAGTAATATTACCATCGAATTTAATCTGGATAAAAATCTGGAAGAAGCCGCAAATGATGTTCGTGACAAAGTTTCGCAGGCTGTTCGAAGTTTACCTCAGGATATTGATGCGCCGCCGGTGGTTTCTAAAGCCGATGCCGATAGTGAATCTATTATTTCGATGACGGTTCAGAGCGATACCCGAAGTCCTTTAGAACTAAGTGATTATGCCGAAAATGTAATTTCACAGCGCTTAGAAACTATTCCCGGAGTAAGCGGGGTTCAAATTTGGGGACAAAAACGTTACGCCATGCGTTTATGGATTGATCCGATAAAATTAAATGCTTATAACTGTACTGTTGCTGATGTTCGGGATGCCTTAAATGCGCAAAACGTAGAATTACCATCTGGAAAATTAACTGGAAACAATACCGAATTGACCGTAAAAACCATTGGAAATCTTTCTAAACCAGAAGAATTTAATAACATTATCATTCGAACAGACGGAGAGAAAATTGTTCGTTTGAGCGATGTGGGTGGTGCCGAATTAGGACCTGAAAATATCGAAACTTCTTTGACATCTTCAGGACTTCCAATGATTGGTTTAGCCATTGTCCCAATGCCGGGAGCCAATTATCTTGATATTTCGAAAGAATTCTATAAAAAATATGATGCTCTAAAAAAGGATCTTCCAAAGGATATAAAACTAAATATTGCACTTGACAATACGCTGTTCGTAAAAAAATCGGTATTGGAAGTTGCCGAAACTTTAGGAATTTCGATCATTCTGGTAATCATTATTATTTATCTTTTCTTTAGAGACTGGGCAATTGCGTTCAGGCCTTTAATTGATATTCCCGTTTCATTAATTGCTACTTTCTTTATCATGTGGCTTTTCGGGTTTTCCATCAATGTATTGACTTTATTAGCCATTGTTTTGGCAACAGGTTTGGTTGTGGATGACGGAATTGTAGTTACCGAAAATATATTTAAAAAGGTCGAAGAAGGAATGTCGCCAATTGAAGCAGCCATTAAAGGTTCTAATGAAATTTTCTATGCCGTAATCTCTATTTCAGTAACACTTGCGGCGGTATTTTTACCTGTAATTTTCTTAGAAGGTTTCGTAGGCCGACTCTTTAGGGAATTTGGGGTCGTTATTGGTGCCGCTGTATTAATTTCTGCCTTTGTATCCTTGACTTTAACGCCAATGTTAAATGCTTATTTAATGAAAGGCGGAGAACAAAAAAAATCAAAATTCTATATAAAAACAGAGCCATTTTTCGAAAAAATGAACAGCGGTTATGCGGAGTCTTTAACCAAATTCATGGATAAAAAATGGATCTCCTTCCCCATACTTATTGCTTGTTTTGGATTGATTTATTTGTTTTTTACTATACTCCCAAAAGAAACTGCTCCTTATGATGACAGAAGTTCGGTAACCATGAGAATGACCACTCCAGAGGGTTCTTCTTATGAATATACCAACCGTTTTATGCAGGAAATATCAAAATTGGTTGATGATTCTATTCCGGAGAAAAAAGTCAGCTTGGTAATTACCGCAGGAGGTTCCGGAGGTTCTGCAACAAATTCCGGTTTTATCAGGCTTTCGCTTAAAGAACCAGACGAAAGAAACAAGTCTCAAAAAGATATAGCCGATCAATTATCAAAATGGACTAAAAAATATCCAGATGCTAAAACATCTGTGATTCAGCAGCCTACAATTGCCGTGAACAGACGTGGAGGTCTTCCGATTCAGTACATTATTCAGGCTCCAACTTTTGAAAAACTAAGAGAAAAAATCCCTGTTTTTATGAATGAAGTAGGTAAAAGCGATGTTTTCTCGACAACAGATGTCAATTTAAAATTTAATAAACCTGAAATCAACGTAAGTATCGATCGTGAAAAAGCAGAGAGTTTAGGAATTTCTATTATTGATATTGCACAAACTTTACAGCTTTCGTTAAGCGGACAGCGTTTTGGATATTTCATTAAAAACGGAAAACAATATCAGGTTATAGGTCAGTTTGATCAAAAAGACAGATCAAAACCGCTGGATTTAACTTCAATGTTTGTGAAGAACAAAAGCGGACAATTAATTCAAATGGACAATGTTGTCAATGTTGTTGAGCAGAGTAATCCGCCGCAATTGTACCACAACAATCGTTATATGTCTGCAACCGTTTCTGCAGGTTTAGCACCGGGAAAAAGTATCAGCGATGGTATTGAGGAAATGGACAGGATTAAAGCCAAAGTTTTAAACGAAAGTTTTACAACAGATTTAAGTGGAGAATCGCGAGATTTTGTGGAGAGTAGTTCTAATACTTCTTTCGCATTTGGATTAGCTTTATTATTAATTTTCCTGATTCTTGCAGCACAGTTTGAAAGTTTTATCGATCCATTTATTATCATATTAACAGTACCAATGGCGGTTGCCGGAGCTTTATTTTCGCTTTGGTTATTCAATCAAACGTGGAATATTTTCAGCCAGATTGGAACCGTAATGCTTATTGGCCTGGTTACTAAAAATGGTATTTTGATTGTCGAATTTGCCAATCAGTTACGAGAGCAGGGCAAGCCAAAAATGGAAGCTATTCTTGAAGCATCAGAAGCACGTTTACGTCCTATTTTAATGACGAGTTTAGCGATTGCATTAGGAGCATTACCAATTGCAATGTCGCTTGGAGCTGCTTCTACCAGTAGAATTGGTATGGGAGTTGTAATTGTGGGAGGAACAATTTTCTCTTTGGCGCTGACTCTTTTTGTGATTCCGGCGATCTATTTTATGTGGTCAAAAGCCAGAAAACATTATCCTGAATTTGATCGTATCGACGAATACGAAAAAGAAAGTAAATAATATTAGCCATGAATTCACGAATACAATTTGTGAATTCATGGCAAAAGAAAAATAATATGAATATTAAGAATATATACTGCACTTTAATAGTTCTGTTCTTTTGCGTTTTTAAAACAAATGCACAGGAAGTTTTGACTATTGAAGAAGCAATGAAAATCGCTTTAGAAAATAATTTTGAGATTAAAATTGCCAAAAATAATTCGACCATAAGCGAAACAAATGTTACTGTAGGAAACGCAGGAATACTGCCAACCGCTACAGCTAATATTGTTGACAACAATAGTGTTACAAACTCAACTCAGGTACGTCAAGACGGAACATCAACTACATTAAACAATGCAAAAAACAACAGTTTAACGTATGGTGTTAGTTTAGGCTGGACGGTTTTTGACGGCATGAGAATGTTTGCGAGATACGATCAGTTAAAAGAACTTCAAAAATTAGGCGATTCTGAATTAAAAAGAACTATTCTCGTAAAAATTGGTCAGGTAAATGCTGCTTATTATGATTTGGTTCAGCAACAGCATCAATTAGCGGCTTTAGATACTACAATTGTAATTTCTAAACAAAGAGTAGAATTAGCACAAAATCGTTTCACCATTGGTAAAGCTTCAAAATTAGAAGTTTTAAATGCGCAGGTTGATTTAAATACAGATCAGGTTACTTTATTAAGACAAAAAGAATCCTATGCGAATGCTAAAATATTATTGAACCAATATTTAGCACGTGATCCTAAAATTAATTTCAAAGTAACTGATGTTGTTACTGTTGATGATAAACTGGTTTTGGCCGATTTAATGAATTTGGCACAAAAACAAAATCCGGCTTTAGAATCGCAGATTATCAATAAACGTATTGCCGAATTACAGCTGAAACAAGTAAAAGCAAGTAGATATCCAACTGTAAATTTAACTTCTGGTTATAATTTTGCCGAAAGTCAGTCGAGTTTAGGATTTACAAGTGAAAACTCTTCAAGAGGTTTTACCTATGGATTTAATGCTTCGATGAATATTTTTGACGGATTTAATCAGCATCGAAATGAAAAAGTAGCCAAGCTTCAAATCGAAAATTCTCAAATTGCAATTGACCAGCAAAATATGATTCTGAACACGCAATTAAGTACTGCTTTTCAAACGTATTTAACCAATTTAGAATTAATTGATTTAGAAGAAAATAACGAAGCAATTGCCAGACAAAATTTAGAAATTACTTTAGATAAATTCAGAATTGGAACTATCACAACCATTGATTTCAGAACGGCTCAGCTCAATTATGTAAACGCAAAAGTTCGTTACAGCAATGCGCAATACGAAGCAAAATTATCTGAAATTGCCTTAAAAGAATTAGCAGGAAATATTAATTTTTAATTTTTCAACTAATAATTAAGAGAACTAGAACCACTTACCTATAAAATATAAAGCATTAGTTTGAACTCATCTTCATCTGCTAATCTCCTAAATCTGCGGGGAAAAAATCAGCTCGCAGATTCAGCAGATTCAGCAGATTTTTTTTTCATATTACAACAAATTAGGTGATTTTTTATTTTAAATTTGTTTCAAAACAAAATTTAGATGATCTCTTATAATACCAAAGAATGGTTTACGTTCATATTCCATTTTCATAAATCAGATACCGTTAGAAAACTATTTCCAATCATGCTTGCGATTGGTGTTTATGCCGCAGCCGTTGGATATCTGGAAGTTGAATACTTTAAAGTTGGCAAAAATGATTATATCCACAACATTCCTATTATGCACGGAATGCTTGGTTTTGTCATTTCGTTATTACTGGTTTTTAGAACAAACACCGCGTATGACCGCTGGTGGGAAGGACGTAAACTTTGGGGAGGTTTGGTAAACAGTAGCCGTAATCTGGCTATAAAACTTTCGGCAATTTTAAAAGACGAAAACGACAGGAGTTTCTTTAGAAAATTTATTCCGCTATATGCTGATATTCTGCACAAACATTTAAAAGATGCTGATACCAGCAAACAACTTTTTGAAGATGTTGATTTAGAAATTGACCATCATAAACACAAACCCAATCAGCTTAAAAGAATCATGTATCATAAAATCAATGATTTGTATGATGCAAAGAAAATTACTGGCGATCAGTTAATCATTTTAAATGACGAATTGCAATCGTTTACAGATATCTGCGGTGCGTGCGAGCGTATTAAAAACACGCCTATTCCCTACTCTTACAGCGCTTTTATCAAGAAATTTATCTTCTTTTATACCATGACACTTCCGTTTGGATATTCTATTAGTTTGGGATATTTTGTAGCGCCGGTTGTCGTTTTTATATTTTATGTTTTGGCGAGTTTGGAGCTTATTGCCGAGGAAATCGAAGATCCGTTTGGAGATGATGAAAATGATCTTCCAACAAAAAAGATTTCTGAAAACATCAAAAAACATATTGAAGAATTGATTTAAACAAGCTAAAACTCAAAAGAATAACATACTATTTTGAGCTAAACAGATGTTTTAAGGGAGAAAAACCAAATAAATTCTTTCTTACTACAATTCTCAATCCTTATATTTGTATCCTGATAAAAGAATAAAACTAACATGAAAATATCTTATAACTGGTTAAAACAATTCATTAAAACGGATTGGACATCTGAGCAAACTTCTGAATTATTGACAGATCTGGGTCTTGAAGTTGAAGTTGTTGAGAAATACCAGTCTATTAAAGGCGGATTAGAAGGAGTTGTTGTAGGTCACGTACTTACCTGCGAAAAACATCCTGATGCAGACCGATTAAAAGTTACTACAGTAAATATTGGTTTAGAAGCTCCTGTACAAATTGTATGCGGTGCTGCGAATGTGGCTGCGGGACAAAAAGTTCCTGTTGCAACTATTGGAACCGTTTTATATGATAAAGAAGGCGTTGAATTTACTATTAAAAAAGGTAAAATTCGCGGACAGGAAAGCCACGGAATGATTTGTGCCGAAGATGAATTAGGTCTTGGTACGGGACATGACGGAATTATGGTTCTGGATGAAAATCTGGTTCCGGGAACTAAAGCTTCTGAAGTTTTTCAAATTGCTGATGATGAAGTTTTCGAAATTGGTTTAACACCAAACCGTGCCGATGCAATGAGCCACTATGGAACAGCGCGCGATTTAAGAGCCGGAATGCTTCAAAGAGGCGTAAACGTAGAATTGATTACACCATCTGTAAGCAATTTTAGAGTTGATATGCGTACACTTAAAATTGATGTTAATGTTGAAGAACCAGCTTTAGCACCAAGATATTGTGGTGTAACAATTTCAGGAATTACGGTTCACGAATCTCCAAAATGGCTTCAGGATCGTTTAAAAGCAATTGGTTTAACGCCAAAAAATAATATTGTCGATGTTACTAATTATGTTTTACATGAGTTAGGACAGCCGCTTCATGCTTTTGATGCTGCAAAAATTACCGGAAAAGTAATTGTAAAAACATTGCCGGAAGGAACAAAATTTACCACTCTTGATGATGTTGAAAGAACATTGCATGCTGAGGATTTAATGATTTGTGATGAAAAAGGCCCGCTTTGTATTGCAGGTGTTTTTGGAGGAAAAAAATCGGGCGTTACAGACGGAACAACTTCTATTTTCTTAGAAAGTGCTTATTTTGATGCTGTAAGCGTTCGTAAAACAGCAAAAAGACATCAATTGAATACAGATGCTTCTTTTAGATTTGAAAGAGGAATTGACCCAACTATTACAGAATATGCTTTAAAACGTGCGGCTATCTTAATTCAGGAAGTTGCAGGTGGAAAAATTACATCAGATGTTGTAGAAGTTTATCCTAAAAAAGTGGAAGATTTTTCGGTTTTATTGAATTTCAGCCACGTTTCTAAAATCATTGGACAAGAAATCCCAAAAGATACCATCAAAAAAATCCTTGTTTCTTTAGATATTAAAGTAAACAGCGTTTCTGATACTGGTTTAGGTTTAACTATTCCGGCGTATCGTGTTGACGTCCAAAGAGAAATTGATGTTATTGAAGAAATTCTAAGAGTTTATGGTTACAACAATATTGAGTTTTCTAAAAAATTCAATGCAACGGTAGCTAATTCTCCAAGAACAGAAGATTATAAAGTACAAAATGTTATCGCTTCTCAATTAAACTCTCAAGGTTTTCATGAAATGATGGCAAACTCTTTAACAACAGCTGCTTATGCAAAATTATCGACTGTTTTAAAAGAAGAACATAATGTTACCATGTTAAATCCTTTAAGCAGTGATTTATCAACAATGCGTCAGTCGTTGTTGTTTTCTGCTCTTGAAGCGATTTCATACAATATCAATAGAAGAAATTCTGATTTAAAATTATTTGAATTCGGAAAATCTTATCACAAATACCTAAACGGTTACGAAGAGCACAAACATTTAACTTTATCTATTTCTGGAAACAGAAATAAAGAAAGCTGGACAACGCCTCAAAAAGGAACTGATTTCTTCTTATTGAAAGGGTATGCAAAAGGTATTTTGGCTCGTTTGGGAATTGAAAAAATTTCGAATGCTCCGGTTCAGTCTGATGTTTTCTCAGAAGGAACTTCTATTTGCTACAACAATGATACATTGGTTGAAATGGGAGTCGTGAAGAAATCGATTTTAAAGCATTTCGGAATCAAACAAGATGTTTATTATGCTGATTTCAACTGGGATTTGATTTTAAAAATCATTACAGGAAAAATTAAGTATACGGAGATTCCTAAATATCCTGAAGTTCGCAGGGATTTAGCTTTATTAATCGACGAGAAAACGACTTACGAAAGCATTTTTAACCTGGCGAGACAAACGGAGAAAGTACTTTTAAAAGACATTAATTTATTTGATGTATATCAGGGAGATAAACTTCCGGAAGGTAAAAAATCGTATGCTTTAAGCTTTACAATCCAGGATAATACAAAAACGCTTACTGATGCTCAGATTGATAAAATCATGTCTAAATTACAACAGACTTTTGAAACTGAACTTGGCGCAAGCTTAAGATAAAATCTTAAAGTTATAAAATAACAAACCCGACAGGTATTATACTTGTCGGGTTTCTTTTTTTTGTTTCAAGTTTTTTTGTTTCAAGTTTCAGGTTTCAGGTGGTTGCCTGAGTATTGTTTTACCATAAAATTCGCAAAGAATTTCACAAAGTGTCTGAATGTTTTTGTTGACCCACATCTTCAAAACATTATTTCTTTACGCAATCCTTTGCGGACTTTGAGGTAAATTAACAAGCTGCCGAGCCTGAAACCTTAAACACCAAAAAACAAAAACACTAACTAATAAAATATTTATTTCAAATTTGATTCTAAAATCTTAATTGTTAATTATGTATTTTTAGTTATAAGTTTTTCATTGTGTCTTTTTCTGCTAAAAGAATTTTCTTTACTGTTGTTTATGTGCTTTTAGCATCCGTTCTTATTCCTAAAAATTGACATCGTAAAATTATTTAATTACAAAATAGTATTAAGCCGTATTTTAACCCGTTTTTTTAGATAATTTTACCTGTAAAAAAAGGGTGTTTTTCCCCTTGCGTTGTTTTTAGGCATCAAATAATTTTGTCGTCTACAATTAAAAAAACAGTAAACTAAACCAGTAACCAATTAAATTAAAAAAACAATGAAAAATCCTCCCGCAAAACCGAATCAGTTAATATCGAAAGAATTTGCAAAACAATTAAATGTTAACTACAATGCTAAAAAAGCGGCTTCCTTAACTGGTAAACGCGCTAAGAAAGAAGATGCAAATGCTGTTTGGTATTCATTAGAAGCTTTAGAAAGTTATATACACTATATTAAAACCCATGGCGCACAAGACGGATATAACGTAGATGGAATACGTTTTTATTTTGGTGTATATCCAGATGATGAACAACACGGCGAAAAAGCCGGATTAACAACCCTATTCTTGGTTCCAACAGGAAAAAAAGTTGAAGATAATACCGCAAAAGTTCAAAGCTTTGCCATGGTGCAAGAATCAGCTCCAGCTGATATTCAAAGTCTTGACCCTATGAATTACGGTAATATCGGCAGACCGCCAAGCTTAATCTATTAATAAAAAATATGTTTGAATTTTTAAGATCGTATATCATTTATTTAGCTTTATTATCAGGAGGCATCGGATTAATTTCAATGCATAAATTACCTGGTAATAAAGCTAAATTTTTAGTAATTTTAATCTTTTTTTCTGCACTAATCGAATTAGTGGGATATTATTTTACCTATTTGACAGGCTTATTAAATTATTATGTCTATAATTTCTATATGTTTGTCAGCTTTTCTGCCTATATATTACTGCTCCGAAGTCTTTTGTCGAAGATAAATTACAGAATGACGGCAGTTTACTTTTTAATTCTGTTTATTGTTTCCTTCTTTTTAAATATTATTTATTTTAAAGAAGATACAAATCGTTCCTTTACATACAGTTTTGCCATAGGTGTAATGTTAGTATTAATATTATCCTGCTTATATTTGGTGGAGATTTTTAATTCAGACAAAATTTTAAATTTCAAACGATCTGTTTTTTTCTGGTACATTTTAGGAATATTGGTTTTCCACGTTCCTTTTACGCCTTTTATGTTAGCCATCAATTGGTTTCTTATCAAACAAGACGAATCGGTATTTAGTTTAGTATTGTTCATCTTAAATTTTTTAGCACATAGTTGTTATATTATAGGTTTTTTATGGAGCGAAAAGAAATACAACTATTAGTAATTTCATTAGGTATTGTTTTTTTTACTTTACTGGCCGTTGTACTTGTACTTTTCTTTTATTTTTTAAAGAAGAAGAACAGCTATCTGGTCGAAAAAATGGAATCTGAGATGTATTTCCAATCGGAATTGGTAAAAACCCGCATCGAAATTAAAGATCAGACACTTTCTGAAATCAGTAAAGAACTTCATGATAATATTGGCCAGATTATATCCGTTGGAATCATGCAGCTTAATATGTCTATAAGCAGTAAAAGTATTCAGGTAGAAGAATTAAAAGATCTTAAAAATGTACTTGCAAAAGCACTTGACGAACTCAGGATTTTATCGCGCATTATTAGTAAAGATAATTTACTGCAAAGCAACTTTATTGAAGCTATAAAACAGGATTTAATACGTATAAAAAAACTTAGAAAAATTCAGTACCGCTATAATTTAACTGGAGAAATTCCCAATATAAGTGAAGAACACGATTTATTCATTTACAGGATTTTTCAGGAAGCTTTACACAATAGTTTAAAACATTCCCACAGCGATTTATATGAGGTAAATATTGTAACAACTGAAGACCTTTTTCAATTAAAATTAAAGGATTTCGGAATTGGCTATGATCCTCTTAAAGCAAATTCCGGACAAGGATTAACTAACATGAAACTTCGGGCTAAACTTATTGGAGCTCAATTAATCATGGAATCAGATTCATCAGGAACAACCGTAACTTTAGAATACCCTTTAACCACAACCAATGAAACCGAATACTAAAAGTAAAATTATTATTGTCGACGATCATCAGCTTTTTTCCCAATCATTAGAACTTTTAATTAAAAGTTTTGGAGATTACGATGTTATCGAGCGATTTGAAAACGGAAAGTTGTTTATTTCCTACCTTCAGGAAAATCCAGATACTAATATCGATTTGGTATTATTAGATGTTAATATGCCCGTTTTAGACGGTTTAAGCACCATGAAATGGGTTAAGGAAAACAGACCTGATTTAAAAGTAATTGCACTTTCTGTAAACGACGATGAAGAAATCATTATAAAAATGATTACAAACGGTGCAAAAGGTTATTTATTGAAAGATACATCACCCGAAATTTTTAAGGAAGCTATTGAATGCGTTATCGAAAAAGGTTATTATTTTACCGAATCAGTTTCAGCAATGCTCGTTAACAAAGTCAACAGCGATAATAAAAAAATCAGTTTAAAGGAAAAAGAACTGGTTTTTATAAAACATGCCTGCACGGAGATGACTTATAAAGAAATCGCCTCAGAAATGTGTTTAAGCCCTAAAACCATTGACGGTTACAGGGAATCTTTATTTGATAAGTTAGAGATAAAAACGAGAATAGGTTTAGTTTTGTACGCTGTTAAACATAAAATTGTTTTTATTTAAACTTTTTGGGCGTAGTTATTTTAACACATAGAAACATAGATTTAGCACTCAGAAAAAAGGCATTTCACTCATTTTAAACACACAGAGACAGCTATGTTTTAGAAACATGTTTCTTTTTATATTCTTTTAATGCATTTAAAGCCTATGTTTCTATGTGTTAAATGATTTTTTATTAATTATATAACCAACGAGTTTGTTTAATTAATAAGAAAGCGCGGCAAAAACTGGAAACTCTTTGATTTTTTCTCTTCCGTTAAGGAAAGTCAGTTCCATTAAAAAATTACATTGTACAATTTCACCACCTAACTTTTCAACCAGTTCACAGACCGCTTTTGCAGTTCCGCCAGTTGCCAGAACATCATCATGAATTAATATGCGGTCTCCTTTTCGAATAGCGTCGGTATGCATTTCAAGGCTGTCCGTTCCATATTCTAATGCGTATGAAGCTGAAATCGTTTCATAAGGCAGTTTTTTAGGTTTCCTTACCGGAATAAATCCTGCATTTAGTTCTTGCGCCAATAACATTCCGAAGAAAAAACCACGACTTTCTGCCCCTACTACTTTATCAATTTTCTGTCCTTTTAAAGAATTTACCAAAATAGATAAGCATTCTTGCCTTGCTTCAACGTCATTTAAGAGCGGAGTGATATCTTTAAATAAAATTCCTTCTTTAGGAAAGTCCTGAATATCACGTATATAATTTTCAATCTTCATTTTTTTTTATTTTTCTGTATTTTTTTGCTTGTTTATCTCACATTTATCTCTATATTTGCACCCGCAAACAGCGTTCAACAAAGCTACGAAAATTAGCTGAACCAAGCAAAAAGGCCTCGTGGCGCAACTGAATAGCGCATCTGATTACGGCTCAGAAGGTTACTGGTTTGAATCCAGTCGAGGTCACTCTATGGGACAAAAGATAAAAATCATCTTTTGTCCCATTTTTTTTTGTCTTTAACTCCTTGTTAATCATATAAATACCCTCTACAATTTTGTTCACTCTAGCGGTTTGTATTTTATTTTCACGAATCGTAAAATTTTCAGGATAAACCAAACCTATTAAGCTTCGAGCTTCCGAAAGATCCATATCCGCATAAGCCACATTCATTTAATTAAGTTCTCAATTCCTTTATTTAAAAGGGATTCGATGCTGTGTCTATCTTTTGCTATGGAGGATAATTCCCTTTCAAGGTTTGTAATTCGTGCACTATAGTCATCCTTCATTAATTTATAATCATCCGAATCTATTTTTGATGTTAAAAGAAGATCCCTTGCATTACTTAATCGAAGTTCATAATCTTTAATCTGTTCTAAAAGTCGTCGTTTCTGTTCACCAGCATTATTAGCCAATTCTCGGTGAGTTTCAAATATTACAGATGTGTATATTTTTTTGACCTCTGGTATTGGCTGGTATTTTTTTAGATCATCAATAAATAATTTATTGGCTATTTCAGAATTGATTCTAAATTTACACTGGGCTTCGCAATGATAATAATAGTAGTGTTTATGTCTACCTTTACACTTGCTTCCCTGAAGCTTTTTTTGACACTTTGGACAATTAAAAAATCCTC
Source organism: Flavobacterium panici (assembly GCF_903819335.1). GTDB lineage: Bacteria > Bacteroidota > Bacteroidia > Flavobacteriales > Flavobacteriaceae > Flavobacterium > Flavobacterium panici. The sequence continues at coordinate 110,147 of NZ_CAIJDE010000058.1, forward strand.
TGAGCGGAAATTCTACAACTGTTTTAATTTTAGGTCTGTAAATACGGGATTTTCCATCTAAAATATCCTGAACATTATAGAAAAGACCTTCCGAGATTAAAGGCTCATGCTGTCCTGTAACTAACATGCTTTCTTCATCTTTATATTGGGGGACAAAAATTTTACCACAGTAAATTGGATTTCGAATTAAACCCCACATATTGCTTTTGGTTCTTGTAAAACCTCTTCTGCATGCAAGATGGTAAACCTGTTCGGTGTTAAACACTCCTCTTGCAATTTCTTCGAATATCCATCTCATTACTGATGCAGCCGGCTCTACAAGAGCAATATATTTAGTTCCGTCCTCTTTTGATTTATTTGCATAACCAAAGGGAGCAGTTCCCATATATCTTCCTTCTTTTTTAGCTCTTCGCATTCCATGAAAAGTATTCAAAGCCCGTCTGTCGTTCTCTACTTCTGGGGCAGCGAGATAAAAAGCAAGCATCATCTTATTTTCCGGAATAGATAAATCAAGAGGCTGTTCGATAGCTTGTGGCTCCACTCCAAGTTTTCGTAGAACACTTATCATTTGGTATGCGTCACCAGCATTTCTACTAAACCTGTCCCATTTTGTAAATAAGACAAAGTCGCATTTGTTTTTTTCTCTTTTAAGATTAAGAAGTAATTTATTCCATTGTGGTCTATTAAAGGTTTTGGCTGAATGATCTTCATAAATAACATTACGAACTTCAATAAAATTTATAGAACAATACTTACGTAGGACCTCTTCCTGATTTCTTTGTGAATATCCCTTCTCAGCCTGCTCGTCTGTGCTTACACGAATGTATAAATCTGCAATAATACTCATGATTCTAAAAATTTTGAAACGACCGCATGGGCCAATTTTCGTAAAAATAGCAAAATTTCAGTTGCTTCTTCAATTGTAACATTCATACCCTCAGAGTTTAACATTTGCATAGCTTTCTCTGGAGTTATTTTTCCTCTCATTTTTTCTTCTTCATTTTCCATCATCATTTAATTAAATAATAAAAGCCCTTTACGGGCTTTCATGGTTATTTATCTATGTGCAATCGTAAAAGTAAATCTTGCTTCCTTGTGTTTTCTTAAACGAAGGCTCGTATTTAAGATATCCATAATCACTCAGTTCCTGGATGCATCTGTGGTAAGTATGCGGAGAGGAAATCTTTGCTATTGGTGTTATATCATGTCTATAGACCTGTATTGGGTTTACAAACTGATTCTGCGTCCTGTACTGAAGCAGAGACATGTAAATAGCAATATGTGTCGAGCTTATTCGAAAATCATTTTCAATTGCTTTAAAAAAGTCCGATAGCGGTTTTAAATTTTCCATTTTGAATAATTTATAAACTTTTACTTTTAGCTGTTCTATATTGTCTTTGAGAAGACTGTATCGCTACATACTTTGCTTGCTTATTTGAAGTTTTGGAATTTTGATTTAAAAGATCCGAAAGCAATACTTTTTTTAAATCTTCATTGTGGATCAAAAGCCCTCTATTTTGAGGATTAGCTTCTACATAAAAATTTTGGGAACTGCCATTTCTTTCTAATTTAACCAGCTCTCTGCCTCCATTTTTTAAAGATCTCAAGATTTCCCCAACCTGTAATTGATCCAAAGAATTTATAGGCAATTCTTCCAAAGCCTTCTTTAAATCATAGCCGTACTCTTGAGGAAATTCTTTTACTCTATAACTGCCAGATGCATCTTTATCATTTAAATCCAATTGCTTCCTTGTTTAGACATGAATTATCTGGAACAGTTAATAAAGCGAGATTTTTAATTGAGTGAATAGTTGAAGAATCTGAATACTCACTAAATAACTCTGTTTGGATCGCATCAAACTGTTCTTGATTAATTTTTGTAAGCTGTAAAATAGCTTCAATTTTTGATAGAAACTGTAATTTTTCGTGGCTTAAAAAATATCTTTTTTGTTCCATTAAAAGTTGCCTCTTTTGTTTTTCACTTTTCAGTTCTTCAGACTGTTGTGCATGAATATGCTCTAAACTCCATTGTCCTTCTGAGAATAGATAAAATGCAAAACGATTATACCCGCTATTCATTGTTGAAATAACATTAAAAAGCAATAGTAACTCCTTAGCTTTTTTAGGGTTGTAATCATATCCTATCTGTTCTAAATCAATTTCGTTGAAATGGTTTTTAATGAGGATTTCCAGTTCCTTTTCTAATTCTAATTTTGTATGGCTCTCGGTCAAATTTTTAACTGATTCGATATTCTTATCTATGTGAAGAAGAAAACCAATTAAATGAAAGTATATATTGTCATCATACCATTCTACAAAAGTTCTATAATATGTTTTTACTTCGTCCCAAAGGAAATCTTTAGCGCTATTGTATCTATCATCATATATTGCGATATTTTTTGCAATTAACTCATTAAATACATAAAATGACCATAGAGTATCAATCTCTTTATTCAGTTTTAAATCTGTTTTATCAATATATTTATCGGCAATTAACTCAAAAATAAATTCAATATGATTAGTATAAAATTTATTTGGATTTATAAACCTCCAAAAATCTTTTTTTCTCAGTGTATTTTCCATATCATCCCATTCATATCCTAATTTTAATTGATACTTTTTCTTCTCCCTATCATTCATAGACTGCTCGGACAAATAGAATATCGCTTTAATTAATTCTCCATTAGTTAGATCAATTTTTCCTTGATTGTATTTTGCAAAGGCCACATTCGGTGTATCTCCTCTCGGATCAATCTCATACCAAATAAATCGGACATTATTTGCGTGGTCAAATAAATCTTCAAAATCGTTTTTTAATAACGTATTACAGAAATCCCCAAGATTTATATCGTCATTCTCTAGCCATTTCTTAATTATTAAAAAAGCTTCACTCATTCTGTAAAAATCAATGTTTGCTTTGTCAATAGTAGTAACTGAAGTAATATTCTCTAAAAATTCTTTACTGCTAAATTCTTCCTTTTCTCTTGTTTCGTATTCTAATGAAAAAAGAGTCGTTGGAAGTTTTAAAAGACGTAATGCACCTTTAAGTGATGACAACAAAATTAGAATTGTCGTTAATCTTTGCTGCCCGTCAATGACCTCCCATTTGTTATCGTCTTTTTTTAAGACAACTATTGGCTGCAAGCAATAAAATTCTCCAATTTTATTATCGTTTTTTTTCTTTGTATCTTCTTGGAATTCATAGATATCATTTAACAAATCTATAATCTGTCTTTCTTCCCATCTATATCCTCTTTGGTAAGAGGGAATTATGAAATGATGATTACCATCTAAAAATTCAGCAATAGATTTTAATCTTGGATTTATTATTGTCTCTGCGGTCATACTTTTATTCGTTGATCTGTTTTACCAATAAGTCATTACTGTAAAAAACTGTATGGCAGGCATTCGTCGAAAAAGCGAAACTTCGTAAAGGCCAAAAAGTTTTTATTCAAGCAGGTTCTGGCGGAGTTGGTACAATAGCAATTCAGTTTGCCAAACATCTTGGGGCATTTGTCGCCACGACAGCCAGCGAAAAGAATTTTGACATGCTGAAAGCCCTTGGAGCTGATATTATAATAGATTACAAAAAGGATAACTTTGAAAATATTCTTAAAGATTATGATGTGGTACTTAACAGCCAGGATGTTAAAACACTTGAAAAATCATTGACAATTTTAAAACCGGGAGGCAGTATTATCTCAATTTCTGGACCTCCAACTCCAGAGTTTGCAAAATCAATAGGCGCATCAGCAATAATACGATTCATTATTTGGCTGACCAGCCTGAAAATCCGTAATAGGGCTAAAAATTTAAATGTTAATTATTCCTTTTTATTCATGAAGGCGAACGGAAGACAATTAGAACAAATTGCTGATTTACTTGCCTCAGAAATTATTAAACCAATTGTAGATAAAATTTTTCCTTTTGAGCAGACCAATGATGCTTTTGATTATATGGAAAGCGGACATGCAAAAGGAAAGGTTGTGGTAAAAGTAAAATAATAGTGTTATGGAGTTGCCTCAGTTTTTGACGCAATTATAAATTGGAGTTGCCTCCATTTTTTGCCATAAAAAGTTAATCCGGTTTTTTAAAAAGATATTATACGTCAAAATTTTGTAGCAGAATCATGGCACATCATAATGAGAAAAGCTGTACCTCAGCAATATAAAGGGTTTCTAAAAAAGGCTCTAATGGCGGAGCGATTTGTTTTTTTAAACTAAATTATGCATTACCATTTTTTTCATGATTAAATTTTGAAAAAATACAAGTGACGCTTTGCGATAAATTCCAGAAGGAAATGTAATAGTTGCTTCACGAGTAATATTTTTACTTTCAATTGGGACCGCAACAAGTTCCGGAAAATGAAACAAGGAAGTATCCATTAATATGGTACACCACTTTTTTGAATTAACCAGATCCAATAAACTGTGAATATCATTGATTTCTATTTTTGCTTTTAATTGCATATTATTTTTTAGAAGTGTTTCGTCCAGAAAATTCCTGATGCTGTAACTTTGCGAAGGCAGCACTAAAGGTAATTCCGCAATTTTTTGAAATGTGATTTTTTTAAGCTTACTCCACGGATGTGATGTATGAAGAATCAATGAAAGATTCGCAGAGAAAAGACGCATCACATCAAGCTGATTATCCTCAGACGAAGGCATAAATGAAAGCATACAGTCAATTTCGTACGAGCGTATTTTTTGCATTAAATCTGATGTAGAACCCAATACAATCTGGATCTGAATATCGGGAAATTCCTCATTAAATTCCGTCGCTGATTGCAATAGTAAATTTACAAGACCGTAAGTGGATCCAATAATTATTTTTCCTGTCTTAAGGTTATTCAAATCCATTAAAACCTGTTTTGCTTCTTCTGCCTGTCGAATCGTTCTTCGCGCATATTCAAGCATTATTTCTCCTGACTCTGTCAGTTTAACTCTCCTCCCTATTCTATCAAAAAGAAGAACATTTAGTGACGTTTCTAATTCTTTTATCTGATGTGATAATGTACTTTGAGTAATATATAGATCATCGGCTGCCTGAGTGAAATTTAAAAGTTCTGCCGCGCGGACAAAGTATTTTAATTGACGAAGTTCCATCTTTTCTAATTTTTTTATAAAAATACTATTATAAATCGAAAATTTCGATCGTTTACATCTAAAAATACCATTTCCACGATTGGTTTACATTGTCGAACTTTGACATAAATTAATTTAAAAATAGAAAAGATGGAAATCGTACAAACACCCGAAAATGCATTATCAGCTTCAATTGTTTCAGCAATAATGAATGCCCCAATTGAAAAAATCAATATAGCAGACTGGCTTCTAAATCTGCCAGATGCCGAATACCAGCGCTGTTCTGTGAACCATATTGCAGCGGGAATTACTTCAAATTTTGAAGGGATACCAATGTCTATCAATGTAGAATACGTCGGAACTGCACTTGTTGTACAGCACTATATTTTTGATGAATATCGTGCCGATTATTGCCGCATGTTATCTATTTCTGATACTATTACAGCGAGCGGAAGATCTAAAGTACAGGTTCTTTGGGAATTAAAAGCAGAAAGAATCGACGACAAAACTTCCAAATTCACCAACACCATTCATGCAACAGCTACACCAGAATTTTTAAATTTCATCAAAGAAAACGGAATTTCTTTAGCGGAAGCTGCAAAAGCAAGACAAGAAGCCTCTGACACCCACAACCACGAAGAAACACCTCTGTTTGCAAAAAGCATTGAGAACAAAGCTTTATTTGGAAAATATAATCTACCTTTTCAACAAATTAGACTATGAAAGCTATTACAATCACAAAATTTGGAGGTCCTGAAGTTTTGCAGCTAACGGAAGTTACTGATTTAATTCCTTCTAAAAATGAAGTGTTAATTCAAGTAAAAGCATCTGGTATCAACCGAAGTGACATTCTCCAGCGTAAGGGAAAATATGCGGCTCCAGATAGCACTTCTAATGAAATTCCGGGTCTTGAAGTGTCTGGTATAATTGCAGCATGCGGTCCTGAAGTTACGCAATGGAAAAAAGGAGATCGTGTTTGTGCCCTTCTTGCCGGGGGTGGCTATGCTGAATATGTTGCTGTTAAAGAAGGTCAGTGCCTGCCTATTCCTAAGGGTTTAAATTTTGTAGAAGCGGCAAGTCTGCCTGAAACGGTATTTACAGTTTGGTCTAATATTTTTGATCGAGGCAAACTCAAAGCTGGTGAATCCCTATTAGTTCACGGAGGTAGCAGCGGTATCGGAATTACAGCTATTCAAATTGCTCATGCTCTAGGGTCAAAAGTTTTTACAACAGTTGGTTCAGAGGAAAAAGCAAAGTATTGTGATGCATTGGGATCTGATCTTTCTATTAATTATAAAACAGAGGATTTCGAAGAAATTTTAAAAGGCAAAGGCGCAGATGTAATTCTTGATATGATAGCCGGACCTTATTTTCAAAAAAATCTCAACGTCTTAAACGAAGACGGAAGACTTATTCATATTAATGCGGAGAATGGAAAAGACGTAGAACTTGATATTTGGCAGTTAATGGTAAAAAGAATCACGATCTCCGGAAGTACACTACGCGCAAGAGATTATAACTACAAAAAACGATTAACAAAAGAAGTATTCCAAAACATCTGGCCATTAATCGAAAATGGAAAATTCAAGCCCGTTATTTACAAAACATTTTCGTACCAGAATGTTATAAACGCTCATCAATGCATGGAAGAAGGAAGCCATATTGGTAAAATTATACTGGATTGGGATTCCTAAAAATTATTGCAAGCCCTGAAGCAATTTAGTTAAAAATGCTTCTTTCTCAAATTAAAATTCTAGAGATTATTTTTTTAAAACTGAATTACGCCCTACAGAATAAATGAATTTGAGGGCGTGATTTTTACTTTTTACACAAGCTTTAAATGAAACACTTTTATTATTGTGGCAGAATGATGGCGTATAGTGTTTTCGGAAATAGAAAGTAAACAAATTCAAGTGTTAACGAGGTTAGGTTCGAAACTGTATTAAATTATCCTCACCGAACCCCTAAATTATTTTTTTAAGTATTCCATTAAATATAAAACCGTTAAACGGCAAGACAGAATACCAGTATATTTTACCTATAAGTCCCAGTGGTTTAAAAGTAGCATCCTGATATAAGGTATTGTTGATTATTTTAAATTCCAGCCACGCTTCGCCCGAAAGTTTCATTTATGCATACAAAATCAGTCTACCTTCCTTCTTCTCGGCGTATATTACCTTTCCAAAATCCAGTGCATATCCTGCATGTATTTGCTTCCAAATTTTATAATATTACGATAAAAGCCTAATATCTAAAAAGATATCAGGCTTTACTTTAAAAAACGAATATTTAAGTAAGTAATTAAAACTTAAACAAAATTCCATGCATTTAATAAAAATCGGATTTTAAAAAATAGATAAGACCACTAATAAGCAATATTAAACTTATTGCTGTTAACAAGGCCAATTGCAAGAATTTTGTTTTAGATAACACATATTTCATTTAAATTTCATACAAAGTTAAATTTTCATTTTTAACATCATTTTTTCAATTCTGGAAAGTGAAATTTCGGGATTCGCTCCAGGAGATTCAGCTACTAATGCACCTACTGCACAGGCAAAATCAATTGAATACTGAGGTTCTTTTCCACTTAACAATGAAGCTATCAAAGCCGCGAGAAATGAATCTCCGGCACCTACGGTGTCAGCAACTTCAACAGGATATCCCTCATTTTCATAAAGTCGGCCTTCCCACATTAGCAAGGCTCCGTGTTTGCCTCTCGTTACACACATTCCCGTTACTTTACTTCGTTCAGCTATAAAATTCATATTGTCTTCCAGACTTGTAAATGGCGAAGCCATAGCTGCAGTAATTTCTAATAATTCCTCATCATTAAACTTTATAAAATCCGCTGACTGCATGAGGCGATCCAGCATTTCATACGAATAATGTGGTTTTCTTAAATTCACATCAAAAACCTTGTAGACTTTTTTTTGCAGCATTTCTTCCAGTGACAGCCTTGAAACCTCATCACGGCAAACTAAACTGCCATAAATTAAAACATCCGCATTAGCAACTGAATTCCTCGCCAAATCATTCAATTCAATTTTATCCCATGCAGACGGGTAACTGATTTCATAACTTGCCGATCCGCGCTCATTTAAGGTTACGTTGACCAAACCAGTTGGAAAATCTTCAGAAACTACAATTGTATCCGTTTCAAGTCCCAGTTGTTTCACTTGCTCTTTTATTGCTCTCCCGTCTTCATCATTGCCTACACAACTTATCATAGCTACTTCGCAACCCAGCGTTTTCATTCGCAAGGCTACATTCAATGGTGCTCCGCCAATCTTTTTTTCATTGGCAAAAACATCCCAAAGTACCTCTCCGTATGCCACCGCCTTAAGGTTTTTTCCGTTATTCATTCTAAAATATTTTATTATTGTTCTTATTCAGGCTGGGTTATCTGAAGATTCGAGATTGTGCTCGTTTGTCCTTCAGCAATTAAACCCCATTTATTTTTGTCTCTTCCGTAAACGCGATTTGTGAGCGCTGCTTTTCCGTTGATGTAAACTACGACAACACTTCCTTCAGTAATTATTTCAACATCATATTTTACATTCGTCTGAAATGCATATGGTAAACGGGTTACTTCCTGCGAAGCCGAATTATAACCGCTTATTTTACTATTAGCAATATCCAAAACCACTTTATAATAACTTCCTGTATCATTGGTATGAAAAACAAATCCAGTTGTTCCACTAGCTTTCGCTAAAGTAACTTCGGCTTTTATTTTGACTTTCTTTCCAACGCTTTTAAAAGTAACCATTGCTTTTTCTGTTTCTCCGGACAAAGAATAAGTTCCATTGTTAGCTGTTGCATTAGAAGTAATCTCATCTACTTCTGCAGTAGCATTCTTTTTCGAAAACAAATCCTTAACCGACTTCGGCGATTGAGTTCCTAAAGTTCCATCTGAATTCTGAGTTAATTCATGAATGACCATATTCCCCGCCCAATCTTTATTTCCTAAATCATTCTCAGGCGTTTTTCTGGCATTCCATCCAAAAACATATCTTTTATTTCCGTCAGAAGCCGTTTTTCCTGCGTAAAAGTATTCTCCATCAATTCTGTCATTTTCCGGTTTTGTCCATGGACCAGTTATTGATGATGAAATTCTATAATGCGTTCCTTTGTTTCCGCTCCAATTCTCAGAAAAAATTAAATACCAATTGCTTCCCATTTTGAAAATATCCGCACATTCCATCATCAGATAATTATCTTCAGGAGTTGTCGTATAAATCGGAGCTTGAACATCCCATTTTCCTGATGCAGGATCTGCGCTTGTAAAATGCAGCAAAACGGCTTTTCTTCCAGGTTCTGTCTGTGTACTTACTAACATGGAATATTTTTTCAATTCATCATTATAAAACACATGCGGATCTCTGAAATCATAATTGTAGTAGCCCGCCGGAGCTGTAATTTTAAAAGAAGGAACTTTTGTCCAGTTTTTCAAATCTCCACTTGTTGCACACAACACACTTTCTCTCGCATTCGACTGAACAAAAACGGGATTTTCATTGTGCCCTGTATAATAGAAATAATAAAGATTGCCCACTTTGACAACTGATCCTGTGCCAATAGCAAAATCAGGTTCAAGCGTTGTACCATATGGAATGGTTTGACCTTCATAAGTAAAATGCGCCAAATCTGTACTTTGATATTCATGAATATCATGAAACCCTTTTCCAGCAGGTTTATTCTGTGCATCATGTAGAAAGTAAATATGAAATTTTCCGTTATCGAAAAAAGGCATAATATCTCCGGTATAACCCGCACTGTAATATGGGTCGTTTGCGCCCATCCATTGCGCGGGCGGAACAGGAAAAACATTAGTTATTTCAGAATTTCCTCCTGAAATCGAACCTCCAATATACGTTTCATCCTGACTGCATGAAGCCAGTGAAAAGAAAACGAAGGCGATTGTTATTATATTTCTATATTTCATTTTAGTTAAATTCAAGGTGGATTATTTTGCCGCTAGATAATTGATACTGTTTTGTGTCAGCAGTTTAATGTTTGTAATAAACTCGTTTGCCTGACTTGGCACTCCGCTGCTATTGGTTTCATTGTACCAATCGTAAGCTCCCATAGAAATAACAATTACATTTTTATTTGTACTCGTGTTCGGGAATTCTGCAATTGTTACTCTTCCGTTCAGTTCATTATCCCAGGCTTCACTTGCCAGATTGGTTCCTCCTGTTTGGTTTCTCCAGCCTTCTCCATTATTGTAGCCTCCCCATTCCGGTAAAAACCACCACGCTGTATGGTTTAATCTGAAAGTTCCGCTTTGTAATAAATTGGCTTTTCCAGCTTCAAAAGTGGTTAAACCCTGAAATATTGGATGACCTTCATGACCAACAAATGACATTCCCCATGAATTTCCATCTACAAATCCATTTGGAGGAAAATCACCAAAAACATTATTCGGTCCTTTTCCTGACGGAACAATTCCTAAAGCATCGACATATTGCGAAGCAAAAGAAGTCAAAAGCAAGTTTCCGCCATTTGTTCTGAAATTTTTCAATGCGTTTGTAACCGCAGGATTATAAGCCACAGAAGGTAAATTTGCAGCCGAATCAAAGTGCCACCAAATGACGTCGATATCACTTAAATCGGCACCATTTTGTATACTTTCAAAGGAAATATATTTTGCTCCTGGGAAATTATCAAACAACCAGTTTGAAGCTGTAACTTCATCCATATTTGTAATTCCTGATCTTGTAGCAGCAGTTCCTAAAAATGCAACTGTTAATCCTGTAACTGGAACTCCAACATTTGCTGTATAATTAACGCTTTTACCATTTGATGTTATTACAAAAGTAACCGCATTCGTAAAATCAACGGTTGCTCCTGAAGCTGGCGAAATTGTAACGCCCATTGTAACTTCAATTACGGGTTTAAGCACTGTCAAATCAGTATTTTCAGGAAGCGTCATATTAATGGTTTTACTAATATCGTTTATCGTTGCCGCAATGCCATTAATCGTAAAACTCTTAATCGGACTTAAAACGGTTGTGGTTACCGTATAATCTTTGTATAAATTGCCATTAACTACTCTGAATTTTACTGGATTTGTAAAATTCATAGCCGAATTTAATTCCGGATTTGATGTTGCGCCATCGACAAAAACAACTTCCGGTTTTATAGCTGTTATGTCAGATCCGTAAGGCATTACAACAGTAATTTTTCCTGTTGTCTGATCAATGTTTCCTGAAACTCCATTTAATTTGAATGAAAGTACATTTGAAGGCGAACTCACATCAAATCCGCCAGTTTCAAAACTATTTTCGCAGGCATTAATTATAAAAATCATTGCCAATACTATAGACACTTTGGTCCAATATTTATTTAAAGCTTTTTTCATATTGCTGATTTTTAAAGATTAATAACCTGGATTCTGTTTGTACAATCCCTGGCTGAAATTAATTTGCTTCAACGGAATTGGGCAATATTCTTCTTTATGCGCATCAAAAAAAGCATCCTGATAATACGTACGTTTTGTTTTTTCTTTAGCATAAAAATCATTCATCACCTGATCTGTAATTCCCCAACGGACAAGGTCGAAGAATCGGCTTCCTTCCATTGCCAATTCTAAACGACGTTCCCAACGCAACGCTTTACGGGCAAAATCCTGCGTCCAGTTGCAATTGCTTCCGTCCACATAAGTATTGATTTTGAAATTACTCACATAAGGCAGTCGTCCTGTACTTTGTGCGGCTCTTTCTCTGATTTCATTGATCAACGGCAAAGCTTCAGATTGTCTTCCTAATTCAATCAAAGCTTCGGCACGCATCAAAATCACATCAGCATAACGAATCTGAATTCTATTTTTAGAATTTCCGTAAAACGGATCAATACTTACGACACAAGTGCAATTTGGAGCAACGTTTTCTTTTAAAGAAGCAAAATAGCCATACGTTCCCGGAGATCTTACCCAAGCTTCAACATATAGAAATTCAGGATCATATTTATATGGAAGACCAGGCATTGCAACAGTATGATACAATCTTGGATCAACTGTATTGGCATCAATATTTTTATAATCAAAATCTTCGTTGTTGTACGTGTCAAACTCAGGCAAACCATTTGCTCCGGTTTTAAAAGCATTCACTAAATTCTGGCTTGGCTTATGAAAATCGCAACAGCCTAAACCTTGCGGTGTAGAAAGAACATCAGAAAAATTCAATCTTCCGTAAAGCGTTCCATCGTTATCAGAAAACTGAATCGAGAAAATAGCTTCCGGTCCGTTTTCGTATGTTCCCGGTAAGAAGTTGTTGGCGAAATCCGGTTCCAAAGAAGCTTTTCCAATTACTTTATCCGTTGCTGCAATTACTTCCTGCAAATGCTGCTGACTGATTCCTGTAACTTTAAATGTTTCATCTTGCGTATAAGCCTGATACAATCTAGTTTTTGCCAAATACGCATAAGCTGCTTTTTTATTGGCGCGTCCAACTTCTGGTTGTGTGTCAGGCAAATTATCAGCCGCTGCTTGAAAATCTTCTGCGATTTTTTTCCAAAGTTCTTCATTTGAAAGTGCTTTGTTTGAAATCGTTTTATAATCTTCTACGGGAACATCTTCGGTAATATAAGGCACATTTCTGAACATGATTTTCAGCATAAAATAGAAATGTCCTCTTAAAAAACGCATTTCAGCCATACGTGTTTTCTTCAATGGATAATCGGCTTCTGAAATTTGTTCCAAAGCTTTCAACGCTTTATTGGCTCTTGAAACACCCACATAACTGATGTACCAGAAACTGTCCAACTCTCCAAAATCTGGACGGATATTATTTGAAACTTCAAAAAAATGAAAATCTTGGATATCATTTGTACCGCTTCCGCCTTTGTAGGCATCATCAGAACGAACATTTCCAAACGGCCATAAACTGTACGGAGAATCGTAATGATCATTTCCTAACTGTGCATAAGCTGCATTCATAAATCCTTCAACCGACTGCGGTGTAACAATATCTTCTTCTGACAACACACCACGCGGATCATTTTCTAAAAAATCGGAACAGGAAGCGAAGAAACCTATCGCTAAAAATCCTGCCATATATAATATTTTTTTCATTTTTAAATCTTTTATTATAAAGTAAAATTAAGACCTGCCGTAAAAGTTGTTGGCTGTGGATATCCAAAACCTGCATTTTCAGGATCAACTCCTGTGAAGCTTTTCGCATCAAGAATCAATAAATTTTGACCGCTGATATAAAACCTGAAACTTTCCATGCTTAGTTTTTTCAATAAATCTTTTGGCAGACTGTAGCCAAACTGTAAAACTCTAAGTTTAAGATAACTTCCGTTTTCTACATAATATGTTGAAAATCTTGATTCTGCATTTCTGTCTACTGTTGTCAATGCCGGAATAGTTGAATTTGGATTATCCAGAGACCAGGCATTCAGCAGGCGTGTTCCTTTATTGGACCCGACATCATCAACACTCCAAAAATCAGTCTGATATTTTGTATTGTTAATTACATCAACATCTGTTGCACCTTCCCAAAAAGTGGTAAAATCAAAGTTTTTATAAGACAAGTTTAAATTAATTCCATACAACAATCCCGGATTTGGATTTCCGATCCACGTGCGGTCTTTATCTGTAATTGTTCCGTCGCCATTTAAGTCTTTGTAACGAATTCTACCAAGTCCTTTTCCTTCCTGAATTGCAGAGTTGTCTACCTGATCCTGACTTGTAAACAATCCGTCAGTAACATATCCGTACATCGAATTAATTGGACGCCCTAAAATATTATCATCCAGTCCGTCGCCTCCGTAGTTGTTTTTTACTTCATCCGGTAATTGTGTAATCCTATTTTTGTTTGCCGAAATGTTTCCGGAAATATCATATTTCAATCCAAATGAAGTTTCATCATGATAGCCTAAAGAAAACTCCCAACCTTTGTTTTCCATAGAAGCACCGTTTACCCAACGGTTTCCTCCTTCGCCAATAACTCCTAAATAAGGCGGCAATACCAAAATATCATCTGTTTTCTTGATATAATAATCTATAGATCCGCTCAATTTTTGTTTGAATAAACCAAAGTCCAAACCAATATTGGTTTGTGTAGTAGTTTCCCATTTCAAATCATCATTTCCAGATTGCGTTGCAATAAAACCAGACGGAAGCAATCCGTTTCCGTTTCCTGCAATATCGTAAGCTGTTCCAAAAGAAGTTGCCCAAGTTGGGCTTCCGCCTGCGTAACTTGCCAGATAAAGCGAATAAACTGCTGTATTACTTATTTCCTGATTACCGGTTTGTCCCCAGCCTGCTCTTAATTTTAAGTCAGAAAAAACAGGGGCGTTGTTTTTAATGAAATTTTCGTTGCTGATTCTCCATCCTGCAGAAACTGCCGGAAATGTCCCGAATTGATTGTTTTTTCCAAAACGAGAAGAACCATCACGACGAATTGTAGCCGAAACCAAATAACGATTATCAAACTCGTAATCTGCTTTTCCAAAATAAGAAAGCAAAGAATATACAGTAGAAGTTCCGCTGGTAAACGATTCGCCTGTTCCTGCATCAGGATACATATAATCCGGCGTTTCGATCAAAAAGTCATTTTTACGCAACGTGTTTGTATCATAAGTATCTTTATACATCTCCGTTCCCGCCATCAAATTCAGATTGCTTTTTCCAAAGTTTAAACTATAAATTGCTGTATTCGTCCAAGTCCATTTATCACTTATTGACTGATCGATAGTTACAGAAGTCTGATCGTTTTGCAGATAACCCGATTTGTAGCTTCTTTGTAACGTGCGTTTTTTGTAAAAACCATAATCCATTCCGAAACTGGTTTTGATATGCAGATTTTTAATAATTTCCAAATCCGCGTAAGCGTTACCAAAAAGGCGCAAATAATCGTATTTGTTGTCTTTATTATATTCTAAAAGACGAACCGGATTTTGTCTGTCGTTCATTCCTCCAACCGGTCCTCCCCAACCAATTCCGTCAACAGTATGAACCGGAATAATTGGTAAAGCTCTAAGAGCAGGATCTAACACGCCCGGATCTGTTACTTCGTTCGTACGGTTTAAACTGAAGTTTTCTCCGATAACTAATTTGCCATCAAAATATTTATAAGAACTGTTCATTCTCGCAGAAATTCTTTCGAAATCTGTTGTTTTTACAACACCTTCATTTCCATAATAACCTAACGAGAAAACATAATTTCCTTTATCAGAAGCATTCGATACAGACAAATCATAAGAATTGGCAACTCCAGTTTGAGAAATTGCATCATACCAATCTGTATTTGAAGCTTTAATGGTTTGTTGTGCATCAAGATATTCCGGAACCAAAACTTTGTTCAATTGCGGTTTGTTGTTATTAACCGACCAGTCAAATTGATAACGCAAATTGTTATTATTCGGATTTAAACCGTCGTTAATATTTGCCTGCCAAAGTGCCTGCCCAAACTGGTTTGCATTTAACACATCTAACTTTCTTGAATAATCAGAAAAGGAAGCATAGGTACTGAAATTGATTCTCATTTTACCTTCTTTTCCTTTTTTGGTTGTAATGATAATGACACCGTTTGAAGCTCTGGAACCGTAAATACTTGCTGAAGAAGCATCTTTCAAAACCTGAATGGTTTCAATATCATTAGGGTTTAATTCATGCATTCCGGATTTTGTCGGCATTCCGTCAATTACATAAAGCGGATCTGTATTGTTCAGCGTCCCCACGCCACGAATCACCACTTTTGTATTTCCACCGCTTGGCGAACCATCAGACGATACTTTTACTCCGGCAATTCTTCCTTGTAAAGCTTTGATCGGGTTTGGCTCTGGCTGTTTCATGACTTCCTTCATGTTTACAACGGCAACTGCGCCTGTGATATCTGTTTTCTTTTGTTTAGAGTATCCTGTTACGACAACTTCATTTAGCTGGTTGTTATCTACTTTTAAAGTTACATTGATCATTTTTTGACCTTTAACAGGAATAGATTGTGGAGCATATCCTATAAAGGAAACTACAAGTACAGCATCTGGAGCAACATTTGGGAAGGAAAAATTCCCATCAAAATCGGTGACCGAACTGGTATTTGTTCCTGAAATAATTACTGTCGCTCCAGGAAGCGGCATTCCGTCATCAGACGAAATTACCGTTCCTTTTATTCCGTTTTCCTGTGCCATCATGAGCATTGGAAAAAAGAAAAATAGAAAATATAAAATCTTATTTCTCATAAATTTTGGTTTGATTAAGGTTATTTTAATAGTTAGTTATGTTTTACTGCCATTTCCCTGGCAGTTTTTTATTTTGCAAATAGATGTAACTAGCCTGAAAGAGATTATCCTTCTTACGGTTGTACGATTTGTTTTTGGATTGAATTAGAAAAATTCTATTCGATTTTCTTATTGCTTTTTATTGATGTCCAATACTTGAATAATCCCATTTTTTATTTCTATTTTCTGCTTTGAAGAAATAGTAAGGGCTGAAAATGGTTTGTTTAGGAAAAAGATTTCCGTCATTACTTTTTCGCCATTATTGTAGAATATTTCGATTGACGTTTTATCCAGAATAATTTTAAAAGCGGCACTTTTTTGGCTTCCTTCCAAAAATGCTTTGCTTACTGGTAAAGCAAACTTATCTGAGAAATCAGTTATACCAGCTTTAGAACGATCAATAAATAAGTAATTTTCTTTATTGTTTAAACCAAAACTTAAAGATTCTCCATTTGCATTAGAAAGTGTAAAAGTGTAATCTTCCTGTTTTAAGTTTTTTAAATCTAAACTAACAACTGTCTGAGTTAAATCTACTTTTCCGCTTTCAATTAAATTTAAAGTTCCTTTTCCGGTTTTACTTTTTGTTTTAATGGTTTTAGAAACATAATTATTGATTTCTTTTACCGGCGTGCTAACCAAATTATAATGGTTTTCTTTTTTAACCAATTTCAATTCGCGCGGAATTGTGGTACTGCTTCTCCATGTCGTTGTTGGAACCTGTTGTGCATATTCCCAGTTTGACATCCATCCGATAAATAAGCGTCTTCCGTCTAAAGTTGGAACATTATTCCACGTCACTCCGGCATAATTATCTTTTCCATAATCTGCCCAGACTGCTTTTTCATTATTTACTCTTTCAGCAAAAGTAGTGTCCATTGTAAATGTTTTTCCGTCAAAATCTCCAACAAAATATTGAACTCCGGAACCTCCGTTTGGCCCGCCCGGATTAAGGTTTACAATTAAAACCCATTTTGTTTCTTTTGTTCCTTCTACTTTTATTTCGAAGAAATCAGGACATTCCCAAACACCACCATGAGCACCAATATTTTTTCCAAATTCAGATGCAAATTCCCAGTCTTTCAGATTCGATGATTTGTAAAAATGAATTCGATCCTGTGCTGCCAAAGCCATAATCCATTGCTTATGAGTTTCATCCCAAGATACTTTTGGATCTCTAAAATCTCTAATTCCAGGGTTTTTCACGACAGGATTTCCTTCCTCAAATTTCTGCCATGTAAAACCGTTATCATTAGAAAAAGCAATATCCTGCTGTTCCACATCAATTTTGCCTGCTTTTTCCTTTGTCATATCATGCAACGTGTAAATTGCAACAATCGGAGCTGCTTTTCCGGTTCCTAAACCAGATATATTCTGAGTGTCGACAACAGCACTTCCTGAAAATATATATTTGTCCTTATCTGGGTAAAGCGCAATAGGCTGTTCTTCCCATTTAATTAAATCTTTAGAAATCGCATGTCCCCAATGCATTGGTCCCCATGTATTTCCATCAGGATAATGCTGATAAAACAAATGATAATAGCCATTGGCGAAGAACATTCCGTTAGGATCGTTCATCCAGCCTTTTTTTGGCGTAAAATGAAAATGTGGTCGATACATTTGTTCTTCCGCTGTGTTCGATACAGTTACGGCAGCAGTTTGTGCAGTTGCAGAAGACGGTTTTAATCCTACTATCGACAGTAAGGCAGCACTATAAAGAGCTAACGGCAGATGTTTCTTTGATTTCATTTTTGTGGTTATTTTTTTTAGTTAGTGTTTCGCTTAAAGCTTCTAAAGAGATTCCTTTTGTTTCCGGCATCAGAAAAATTACGAACAACAGTTGCAACACCATCATCAATGTAAAAATAAGGAATACAACTTCGGGTCCTATTTCTGAAAATAACATTGGAATTAAAGACGGAATAATTGCCGCTAGAACCCAATGTACTGAACTTCCAAATGCCTGTCCGGATGCACGAATATGATTTGGGAAAATTTCTGAAATAAAAACCCAAATGACCGCACCCTGACCAATTGCATGTGAAGCAATAAAAAGGAAAAGGAAAATAGGAACCGATAAACCTCCCCAATTGTAATAAAAAGAAGCCGATACTAATCCGAGTGAAATAATATACCCAACAGAACCAATGTACATTAACAACTTTCTTCCTAATTTGTCGATTAATGCCACACCAATTAAGGTGAAAATAAGATTTGTAACTCCAATTCCGATACTGCTTAACAACGCTGTATTTTGTCCTAAGCCGGCTTCTTCAAAAATTCTTGGCGCATAATATAGAAATGCATTAATTCCTGAAAACTGATTGAAAAAGGCAATTAAAAAAGCCAGAATCAATGGGAAACGATATTTCTTCATGAAAATATTTTCGTGTTTGGTAACACCGTTTTCACGGGAATCGTCGATTAAATCAGAAATATTTGCATACGGATCAATTGTATATAAAACTTTACGAGCTTCTTCGTCACGATTTTTCGACAAAAGCCATCTTGGACTTTCCGGAATTGTCAAAATAAACAGAATATAGATTAGAGAAGGAATTGCCTGAACTCCAATCATCCATCTCCATGCATTTTCGCCAATATCTTTTAAAAAGTAATTAGAGATAAAAGCAATCAAAATACCTAATACAATATTGAATTGATACAAAGCTACCAATCTTCCTCTTTTGTCTGCCGGAGCAATTTCTGATACATAAGCCGGAGCAGCAATAGTTGAAGCACCAACTCCTAAACCACCAACAAATCTGAAGGCAGCAAAAACAAACGGATCATTAGCAAAAGCGGCACCAATTGCAGAAGCAAAGTATAAAATACCAATCCAGAACAGCGTTTTTTTACGTCCTATTTTATTCGTTGGAATCCCTCCAAAAATAGCACCGACTACAGTTCCCCATAATGCCATTGCCATAACAACTGAACCATGAAAGGCATCTGACGAGTGCCACAGAAGCTGTAATTGTTTATCAGCTCCAGAAATAACTACGGTATCAAAACCGAAAAGAAAACCTGCCAGTGCAGCAGTAACAGACCAAATCAATATCTTATTCATTGTACATGTATTAAAAACTTGTCGCTAAGATATCTGCAAAAAAAACAACTTATTTTTAATGATGTTACAATTTATTTCTATAAATATTGATAGTTTAGCATTTTAAACTCAAAGCCTTTATTTACAAGGTTTTACGCAAATTAAAAAACTTTTACGAAAACCTTGTAGTTTCGATTTTGTTACATAACCTTCAAAATTGATACTTTAAAAGAAACAATTTCAAAGACAAATTAGCTTGACGTTTTGTATTCTTTAGGAGAAATTCCAAATTTATTCTTAAAAGCTGTAGAAAAATAGTTTGGAGAAGAGAAACCTAACGAGTAGGCAATTTCAGAAATATTCATTTCATTTGACTTCAAAAGCTCTGCTGCTTTCTCTAATTTGACATTATTAATATGATCGCTAATATTAATTCCGATAATTGCTTTCACTTTTCTATACAGCTGAACTCTCGAAACCCCAAGTTTATCCGCCAAATCCTCAACAGAAAACTTTGGATTCTCAACGTTCTTTTTAATAATATCATTCATTTTGGTAATAAATGACTGTTCCTGATTTCCAAACTTAGATTCAGGTTCAACTCGGTAAATATTATTGGTGTAATAATAACGTAGTTTTTCTCTGTTGAAAAGCAAACTCGATAGAGATTGTTTTAGAATTGAAAGGCTAAAAGGTTTTGTCAAATACTGGTCTACTCCACTCTGAAGTCCTTTTAAAACAGATTCTTTATTACTTTGCGCCGTTAGAATTATAATTGGAATATGTGACGAACGAAGATCTTTCTTTAGTTCTTTGCTGATTTCGTAACCATCTTTGTCTATCAAATTAATATCGCAGATAATAATATCCGGAATAATTTCCAACGCTTTTTCAATTGCATCGCTTCCGTCAGAATTGTAAACTAAATATTCATTCGAAAGTTTAGCTTTTAAAAAATTAACTAAATCTACATTGTCTTCAATAATTAGCAACGAATGTTTTTCAGCATCTGAACTCGTATTTGATTCTTTTAAATAAGGTTCTATGTTTAAATTGTCGGTAATTAAATTCGGAATACTGGTTAGGCCTTCGACTTTCTGAATAATTTCACCAGGTTGCAAATGACTGTTTCCTTTTAATAACGTAATCACAAATTCGCTGCCTTGTTTAGATTTCAGTTCAATAGTTCCCTGATGCAAAAGCACAAACTCTTTAGACAAATGCAAACCAATTCCGGAGCTGTTTTTATTATTATTTGAAGCCCTGAAAAAAGGATTAAAAACGTTAGACAATTCATTTTCCGGTATCCCAATTCCAGAATCTTTAAAACTAATTTTAACTGTGTTGTCGTGATTTTCGATAATCGAAATACTAATTTTTCCATTGTCTGGAGTAAATTTAAAAGCGTTTGAAAGCAAATTAAAATACACCTTATCCATGAGCTCCCTATCAATAAATAACTCTAGATTTTTGTTTTTACATATAAGTTGAAAATCGATATTTCTACGGGCAGCTTCACCTTTAAAATTAATCATCACTTCGTTGGTAAAATCAGAGATTTTAGTATTTGAAGCTCTTAAAGTAAATTTTTGTTCTTCAATTTTTCTAAAATCCAGCAATTGATTTATTAATCTGAGCAGTCGATTTGAGTTTTTATGGATTAGTTTTACTTCATCGATAAGAGCAGTGCCTTTAATTTTTTCGTTTTCAATCAAAGACTCTACATAACTCATAATTAAGGTTATTGGAGTTTTGAATTCATGTGAAAGTCCTGTAAAGAAATTCAATTTTGCTTCGTTGCTTCTCTGCGCTATTTTAGCCATTTCCTGAATTTCATTATTCTGATCAATTACAGTTTGATTAATTCTTTCAAGCTGTTTTTTCTTTCTTGAAATAGAAATCGTTGAATAAATGCTGTAAATCGTCAAACTCAAAATAATCACTAAGAAAAAACTTAGCAATCGAACCAGATTGTTCTGTGAAGCATATTCTCTTTCCTGAACTTTTATCGCTCCCTGCTGCGACTCAATAACTGTTTGCTGCTGATCGACTTTATCCATTTGATTTTCGATAATTTCAGCATTATTCTTGTCTATTACTATTGTATTGAGAATATTATTTTTAGCAATTGCTTCTTTATTGTACATTTTTAAGGCCAATTTCAACGCTTCATTTCCTCCTGTCGGATATAGAATTGTACCGTCTAAAACTCCGCTCTTCACCAATTCTATCCCCCCATTTACTGAATTTAGTCCATCAACACCAATAAATTTGATTTTCTTTTCTAATCCAACAGTTTTAGCAGTTTCCCAGGCGCTTAAAGCCATACGATCATTATGGGCAAAAATATATTCGATGTCAGGGTTTTGCAAAAGGATAGTTTTTAAAGGCTCTTTAACAGATTCTCCTTCCCAATTGCCATGAATAATATTATCGACTCTGAAATGTTTATTTTCATTGATAATCTGTTCAAAACCAAGACTTCGCTCGTATGCTGGTGAAGAACCGTTTGCTCCTGTAATTTCTATAATCTTACCTGACCCTTTACTATGCGAAATAATATATCGGGCAGCAATTCTTCCAATTTCAATATTATCAGCTCCAAGGTAGGCAGTATAGCTTTCTCCCTCGATTTTTCGATCTACAACAAGAACAGAAATTCCTGCCTTTATTGATTTTTCTACAACTGCAGTCAAAGGTTTAGATTGAATTGGAGATACAATAATAACATCAACTTTCTTAGATATAAACCCTTCAATATCTTCTATTTGTTTCTCAATATTGTTATTAGCGTCTTTTATAGTTAAATCTACTTCTGGTCGTAAGGAAGCTTCAATCTTCATTGAGCTGTTCATTTGTTTGCGCCAATCATCTGTAGTCATAGCCTGAGAAAATCCAACTTTTATTTTATCGTCCAGTTTTTGTTTGCAGGAAATTAAAGTTGATGATGCCAAAAAAAACAGCAAAATATATTTTACAGTGTGAAACATGAAATTATAAGTTTATGTAAATGAAAGTGAGTTTCGAAAATACCTTCTTAAACTAGTAACTTGCCAAAATAATTAGGAAGGATTATTTTGTTATGACAAGTAAGAAGTGCGTATATGATTGTAAAGATAAAATTAAACTTTTAAGTTTTAACAATGACACCTCATAATTTTCTCATTATTATAATCAACAAATTTTCTTTGCCAACATTTCAGTAAAGTTCAATGTAAAATCGTGGTAAAAGAGGTTAAAAAAACAACAAACGCAGGAATACGCGGGTTCCGTGCGTAAGGTTCCAATCCTGCTCTCCTCATTGCAATAAAATGCATAAATAATTATCTTCTAATTAGATTAAAGCGGTTTAAAAAGTCTAATATCCCGACCAAATTTTGATTTGAATAATCTCAAAATTATTATACAATTTTACAAAAAACTAACCCGTTCTCTTTACATAGTACCAAATTTTATTTTCAAGAATTTTGTAAAAAGCTATTACATCTTAATAAATTTAAATATACATATGTTTTAACAGTCTTATTTCTAGAATTTAACCCACTTTAACTTATAAATATGATCGGCTTGTAAATCCACTAAGGTCAACTTGACTGGATTCAAACCATTCATAAAATACTAAAAAATAAGGATCATGTACAAAAGTTGGGGATTAGGTAAAAAGATTAGATAAATACAATTCACTGCCCGAAGATTTAAAAACCTATACAAGCTGTACATCATTTCATCTACAATTAATCAAAGGAGAATTAAACATGCTAATAGATAAAATGTTGTTGCTTTTAGAAAAAAACCGGTTGACCATAGTTTTCTTTAGAATATTTTCAGAAACTATAATATTCACATTAACTCGCGGTCAACACAGCCAAATGGCCAGTTGATCACAATTAGCACTATTTTTTTCACCACCTACAAATTTTTGTTAAAGAGACAATAGTCCTATAAATGAAGTATTTTATCCTATAACTATCTCACTAACTGTATCTTATTTTGCAAAAGAAATAGAACTCCAAAAAAAGCATCAGCTTTATTTTAAACATTTCTATTTCATAAAAATAAAACAGAGTAATTAAACTAGAACGGAAATTAAATAATGCCAGAAAAATAAAGGGTCCATCTTTTCAGTCATATCATTAGTAACGTAAAATTGGTAACACAGAAACATCTAAATTATCATCTTCAATTTCATTAGAAGAGAAAGGGATCCTCGCTATTGAAGGATTGAGAATCACAATAGTTCCATTAGATTTTGGCGTTTTTGTTAACTGTCTTATAGTTTAAAAACAGCAACGATCCACAAATAACCGCCAATTTAAACACTTATACTCTTATTGGTTCATTTATTACTTTTCGATAAATCTAACAACTAAATTATAAAAGTATTACTAAATGTTCCTGTAATTTATCTTTCAAAATATGATATTCCATATATCAATAAACAATTAATAATCAACGCATTAATATCTGATTTTCAGAACTAAATTTTTGAATTGATAAATAAAAGTAAAAAAAACTATGACTCCTATTAATGCCGTAATCATATCTGAAGAAAAAGAGACTTTTCAAATCTTAAAAAAATTTGAAGAAGAAAATGCTATGATTATGGAAATAATTGGTAACGCAGATGGTATAAAACACGGAATGATTTTAATAAAAGAAAGAAAACCAGACCTTATCCTCTTAGATATTCATCTTAAGGATGATCTGTTTTTTGAAATGCTTGAACAATTGGAATTTAGCATTCCAAAAATTGTGTTTATATCAGCAAACAAGGATTATGCTGTTAGGGCCTTTAAACATGATGCTGTTGATTTTTTACTGAAACCAATTGATTTTAATTCCATAATAATGGCTATTTATAAAGTAATTAAAAGAAGGGAAATGGAACGCTCTTATCAGCATCAAAAAATTAACAATTTAAATATTTCAAACACTGTTAATCAAAAAAATGACTACGTTGCCGTTGCATCATTAGAAAAAATAGAACTCTTACCAATGTCAGAAATTATTTTTTGTAAGGCAGATGGAAAGTATACCGTTTTTATTCTACCCAACGGAACCAGTATAATGTCAAGCAGAAATCTGGGTGAATACAGTGCAATTTTGGATGACAATTATTTTTTTAGAATACATCATTCCTATATTATCAATCTACGTCATATTGTTAAAATTTCAAAAAAAGATGGGTATTTCTGCGAACTTTCGAATGGATCAGTTTTACCAGTTGCCAAAAGACGACAAGATGATTTTAATAAATTTATAAAACTTAAAGATTAAAATAATATAAGCTAAATATAATTACTAGCAAATGAATACCCATAATATTCCAGAAAACGATGCGGCAAAAAAGAAAAATAATAATACTCCTTATTATTTTGAAGAACCGTTACATGAACTTGCTAAAATTTTAGATTTTTCCATGGATCTAATTTGCTCTTGTGATGAAGAGGGAAGATTTGTATGGGTAAATAAAGCTTCAGAACGTATTTTAGGCTATACGCCTGAAGAATTAATTGGTAAAAAATGCCGTGATTTTATATTTCATGAGGATGCTAATATTCCTATAAACGAAAATATTGATTTTAGAAGCGAGACACACTTACCTATGTTTGAAAAAAAGTTCATACACAAAAATACAAGCATTATTTATTTGCAATGGTCTGCTGTACGGGATGATGTTAAAAAATTATCTTATTGCATAGGCAGAGATATTACTGAGAAAAAAAATATAGAAAAAGCAATTGAAATAGAAAGACTGCAATTCTTTAATATATATTCGCAGGCACCTTCCTATATGGGAATTTTAACTGGTCGCGACCATGTTTATGAATTGGCAAATGAACTTTATCTGCAATTAATTGATAAGAAGGATATTATTGGGAAGGCCGTCAAAGATGTTTTACCCGAACTTGAAACACAGGGAATTTTTGAAATTCTAGATAATGTATATCAAACAGGTGAAAGCTTTTCAGCTAATGAAATGCTCATAACATTTGATCGTTATAGCAACGGAAAACTAAAAGATGTTTACTTAAATTTTATTTTTCAGGCTCGAAGGGATGCTAATAATACTATTGACGGAATATTTATTTTTGGCAATGATGTAACAGAGCAGGTTCTATCGCGAAAAAAAATTGAAGAAAGCGAAAAAATGTATAAAGATCTAATCCATAAATTGCCAGTTGCCACCTACTCTTGCGATGCTGAAGGACGAATAGTGCTTTATAATAAAGCTGCAGCTGCGTTATGGGGCAAAGAGCCTGAACTAGGAAAAGATGTATGGTATAATTCATGGAATTGTACGGACAATAAGGAAATAATTATAGAACGCCCTAATGGAGATAAACGCAATGTATTGCCTTATCCAGTTCCGTTTCACAATACTGATGGTGAGATAACAGGAGCCGTTATTGTACTTTCTGATATTACAGAAATGAAATTGGCACAAAAAGAACTGAGAAAAAGTGAAAAAAAATACCGGTATCTTTTTGACAACAATCCCATGCCAATGTGGATTATCGATTTAGTGTCTTTTAAATTTCTGGATGTAAATAAAATGGCAATTCTGCAATACGGATACAGCCGTGAAGAATTCCTTTCTATGACTGCTTTGGACATACGTCCAAATGATGATAAAATCCATTTCATAAAATCGAGTGATACTTCAAATATTAATCAATCAAATTATAACAGGGGAATATGGAATCATATAAAAAAAGATGGAACTATTGTTCCAGTTGAAATTATTGCCCATAATATTGTATATGAAGGAACTGCAGCAAGATTGATTCTCTCTAATGACATCTCTGATCGTAAAAAAGCAGAAACAAATCTGGAAAAAAGAAATCGGGAACTCATCAAAACCAATTCGGAACTGGATCGATTTGTATACAGTGTATCACACGATCTGCGTTCCCCCCTAACTTCAATTCTTGGTCTGATCTCTTTTATTGAAACAGAAAGCAAGGAAATTGATACGCTTAAACATGCCGAACTGATACGGATCAGTATCAATCGTCTGGATGACTTTATAAAAAACATTTTAAGTTATTCACGAAATAACCGTACAGGGCTTGAAGTGGAACAAATTTCGCTGAAAGAAATGATACTTGACATAGTAGATTCGCTTCAAAGAATGAAAGAAGCAAAAGGAATTCGTTTTGAAATTGAAATACAAGAACAAAAACCTTTTTATACAGACAGGCTGCGATTTACAACCATTCTAAAAAATCTAATTTCCAATGCCATAAAATACCATAAAAAAGAGAATGCTGACAGATTTGTAAAAATATTGGGATATTCAGATCATGAAAATCTCCATTTTTCAATAGAAGATAACGGGATAGGAATTGATGCCGCGTATCATAAAAAAATATTTGAAATGTTTTTTCGTCTTTCGGGCAAAGATGGCTCTGGTATTGGTTTATATATCGTAAAAGATGCCGTAGAAATAGTGCAGGGCTCTATAGAGGTACAGTCAGAAAAAGGGACTGGAACCAAATTTAATATCACACTAAAAAATTTGAAACCATGTCAAAAGAACTAGACTCAAAATTTGAAACAGTAATGATTATTGATGATAATCTCGTAGATTTATATATTATCTCGCGTATGATCACTAAGAATAATTTTGGAAAAAATGTGCTGCATTATACGGAGGCACAAGAAGCAATGAAATATTTGCAGGAGAATCAGGATAATATTTCGAAATTACCTCAAATCATTTTTGTAGACATCTACATGCCTTTAATGTCTGGATTTGAATTTCTGGAAGCATATGAGACATTATCAACTAACTTGAAAAATTATTGCAAAACCTACATCGTATCCTCAACAATAGATAATGAAGATATCGCACGATCAAGCAATAATAAGAATGTGGTTTCTTTTCATGTTAAACCGCTTACCAAAGAATTTCTTGACCGAATTATTTAGGAATAATTACTTTAAATATTACTTCCAATAATTCAATCAAACCAAATCAGTATTTTATACTTCACCACTAAGCTGGCACTATCTCAGTGATTTTAATAATTACTACAACTGTTGTTTTTAAGTGTGCCCCACTTCCATAACGGATTAATATATTGATTCTTAAAATTTAAATCAGAAATTCAGCATAACAAATTAGCAGAATTTTAAAAATCAGGTATGCTGGTTTTTGTTGCTCCTTTTATAATTTTCAGCATTATAGTTTTCCTTCATTAAACGGTTATACCGTATAGCTGTCAGTTATTACTTCTCCCTTTTACATTAAAAGGCATTCTAGTTAATTTGTATATAAGCTTTTAAAATCAATGCCTTGTAAAACGTCAATTTTTTTTTGCGTAATAAACTGTTATCAAAATAATGAAAAAAACTAACTTTCTATTTCATTTTTCTTATTCGAATAATACCTCATTCAACAAATCTACCTTCCCCAGGTTTACCCGATGAATCAGTTAAAGCTCCTATTGACTCAATGCTTTTTTTACTATTTACAGGAGGTATCGGATTTGATAGTTATCATTTTAAAAAGAAATAGACTTTAAATTTAAAATGCGCCATAGTATTATAATTTAAACCAAAAGAATATGAAAAAAACTTTACTATTAATCTCTGTTTTGCTTTCTTTTCAATGTTTTTCACAAATACATATTAGTGCCAATACACCTATCTATAATGGTAATGGTGACAATTATGATGGACCGCCTCCCCCGCCTCCCCTAATTCCTTATTTTAAGCTCAATACTATAATAAACGATGAGTTTACAAGAGAGCTTAAATTAGTTTTTGCTTATGAAGCAACAGACGGCGTCGATAGTAATTTCGATGTAAAAAATATGGATGGAGATTATCCTCAGGACATTTCTTTCTGGATTGAAGACGGAGATTACGTAATTCAGGGACTCAGTTTCAATTTATTCAAAAGAATTCCACTCTCTGTAAAAGCAGCTGTAAGTACAAAATTTAAATTTTACATATCTGAAAATGACGGCTTTGATGATAGACAGCCAATTTATATATACGATGCACTTGATGGGTCTTACCATGATATTAGAAACACCCCATATCAAGTTGTAGTTGCACCCGGAAAAGATACAGAACGATTTAAAATAAGCTTTACTAATAATACAACGTTGGCAACAAATAATGCAGTCAGAGGCATTTTTTTTATTAGTCAGGACAATAAAAACCAGGTTTTAAATGCCACAAATCCAAATAATGAAATTATGAAATCATTTGAGCTTTATGATATTCTTGGAAGGACTGTTATTTCAGAAGATAATTTAGGCACCCAACAAAACTTTAGCTTTTCAACTTCAGGGTTAAGTGCCGGGATATACATCGCAATATTCAAAGCGGCCGATGGTGCAAATATCACTCAGAAAATCATTATTTCTAATTAGAGTAATTAAAAATTCAGTATAACAATAATCAGTTAGGAGCCTGTTTTTTTTGAAAGCTAAATATCAGTTAACTGAAATTTTACGATTTATTGAAATTGCCCTCACATACTTATACTTTTTAGAAATATTTCTGTGCTGTTATAAAACTGCAATACATTGAAAAAATAAAATATTATTTTTTAATTTAACTAAATGAGTTAAAAATTGTCAAATCACAGGGCAATAAAATCTATGCAAAAAAACTTTTATACCTACATTTTTACACCTAATAATTGGATTTATTTTAGATTATTGTATACTCTCTGGAGAAGGGATTTATTCCTCTCCAAGTAAGTTTTTAGCGATTCAGGCTCAATTCCTAAACCTGCTGCTTCTTGAGGGTCAACTTTATACCCTTCCACATTCTGCCAGATAAAAGCTTCGGTCCCCCATTTAAACAACCCGCTGTCGGTGGCTTGCTCATCCGTTATACTAATGGCCTCAAATTGCTTACCAGTAACGCTTGAAAGCGCATCTGCAACCTCTCCCATTGTAAGTGAATCTCCCACAATAGCGAATTCTTTCTTGTTGAATTTGTCAGGCTCTGCAAATGCCTCAGCTGCAAAACGACCAATATCTTCAGGAGACACCCAGTCTATTTTTGTATCCGGCGCAGTTGGACTCATTATTTTACCCTCCGAAATAGTAGGAAACATCCACTCATTTTTAGGAGGAAGCAGGTTTACCATGATAAACGGAGGTTTTATGATTGTCCAGAAGGTAAATCCGGCATCTTTAACAACGTTTATAGCTGCAGCTTTCTCTTCCCAGTAAAGCGGCTCCCATCTGCTTTTATCCCAGTCCGCAAAGTTTTGATGATCTCCCGCGCGGGCAACAGAGGTGTGAACTATCTGCTGAATCCCAGCGGCTTTTGCTGCAGCAACCAGATTTTTTGCATGTCTAGTTTCCTCTCCCTTATTTCCAGGATGGGACCCCATTTGCATCGAGAATACGCCTGTTGCACCTTTAGCGGCTTCAGTCAGACTTTCTAAATCATCGAACGTCGCTTCAGCTAATTCAACATTCCTTGCAGCGAGTGCTTTTGCAGCTTCACTGTTCTTATTTCGTACAATAGCCCTCACCGCTATATTTTTAGCTAATAATGCTTCAATCACTGCTCCTCCCTGAGTACCTGCCGCGCCAGCTACCATTATTAATGATTTATCTTTCATATTTTTATAATTTAATTTTTTTGTAAATTTACGCCGTAATTGGTTTACAAAAGATACCAGTTACCTAAAGGATGCCAGATATACAAAAAGATAATTCAGAAAATGCACAGCAGATCAAGCATTTGCAGGATGCCCTATACGTGATAAGCGGGAAATGGAAACTCCCCATATTGACAGCTGTGCACCAGGGTAACAGCCGATTCCGTGACATACAGAGGAGTGTGAACGGCATCACAAGCAAAGTACTGTCAAAGGAACTTAAAGAACTGGAACTAAACAAGCTCATTTTGCGCAGGGTCTATGATGACTCACCTCCGACCGTTGAGTATACAGCTTCGGTGTATTGCGATACGCTGCACAATATGATCTCCGAAATGATTGAGTGGGGTAAAAACCACCGTGACAAGATCAGGGAAGTTTAATAAATAATAGGACTGCTTTGATGTTAGAGATAATGCCGCCATATGCTCTTTTAGAAATTATAAGTATAAGGTCTTACATCAGCATATTATTTACAGTCAAAGTTTTGTATTAAAATCATTTCCAAAAAAATAGATACGCCCTTTCCCTATTAGCTCCGATAGCAGTGAAAATCCTTTTGTGCTGGTGTTCGGTGCAAAAGATTGCTTCGCCAGTTCGCTGCGCTCGGGTGGAACGTATAGTGGAAAGAGCTCCAAAAAATAATATCATATAAAATTGACCCTGGATACTATAGACCGGGTTTTCGACAGCCCGAAGTTTTATAAAGTTCCCTGCGCAGCCTGAAACTAAATTAGCCAAATCAGTTATATGAACGCGCAAGGTCAAACACGCAGACTAAAAAGCAATCCTTTACCCCTTTCCGACATTCTTTTCCGAAACAAAAAATAAATTTCTCACCGGACCCAATAAGGCTTTTGCCCAGTGCAGAAGAAAGACTTTTTTCAGCAGCAGCACAAAAGCGTTAAAAGAATTTGGTTTCTGCACATAAAGGTCTGCCCCTTTAGCAAAGGCATCTTCAATATCGGCAGGATGATCCCAGGTGGAGAGCATAACGGTGGGAATGCCACGAAGATCATCGTCTTTCTTTATTTCTTCCAGCGCCTTTTTGCCCCCTTTAACGGGCATATTGACATCTATAAAAATAATATCGGGATCGCTCTGAGATTCATCCCTGAGCGTATCGAGGAGCTCCTGCCCATTTTCAACGGTCGTTACCTCAGAAGCAATCTGCGCTTCATCCAGGGCATCGATGAATAATTCCTGGTCTTCGGTATCATCCTCGGCCAGCAGAATTTTTATCGGCTCTTTTTCTTTTGGGCTTTCAGCATCCGGATTCTCAGCACTTATCATATTGAAGCGGTTTTATAATTTCCAAATGTACTAAAAATGCCCAAATGAAATTATGCCGTACAAAATTAATGGTCAAAGGATCTCATTTTACAAACCCTTTTAAACTGCGGAATATTGAAAACAGCATTATGCCAGTACAATATACCCCCTGCTGTAAAATAATCCACAGGCTAAGCCCATGTTATCCGACAATCCCTTAAATTAGTTTTTTAAGCATGCCGTTAAATATAAATCCATGAAACGGCAGCACGGCATACCAGTATAGTCTTCCCATAAGCCCGCGGGGCTTAAAAGTGGCCGCCTGATATAAGGTATTGTTGATTATTTTAAATTCCAGCCAGGCTTCGCCGGGAAGTTTCATCTCGGCATATAAAACCAGTTTGCCCTGCTTTTTATCGGCGTATACAACCCTCCAGAAATCCAGCGCATCCCCTGCATGTATTTCCTTTTTATGTGTCCTTCCCCTCCTTGTGCCTACACCGCCAAAAATCTTATCGATGAACCCGCGCAGCTCCCAAAGCCAATCGGCATAATACCATCCTGTGTCCCCACCTATGGACCAGATCCGTGCGATGGTATATTCCCTGTTTATAATTGTTCTTTTTCTTCTGTCAATATAACAGCCTCTTTTTGGAACCTTTAAATATTGAGAAACATTTCCTCTAAATTGCCCGCTTACTTGTGAATCTTTCCAGCTCGAAATAATATCATCATCACTGATCTTTTTCAAAGCCCTTTCTAAAGCCTGCCGGTAAGAGATCGGTGTAACTCCCAGTAAATTATTAATTCTGTTATCTCCGCAGATGACTTCCACTTTCATGCTGCTAACCAGCGCCGAGGCCAGCTTAAAAGAAGTTGACGTCACAAAATACAGCCAGTAAGACGATAATTTCGGGGTCATCACCGGTACGGTGTAAATGTATCTTTGGAGTTTTTTTACTCTGGCAAACTCCAGCAGCATTTCCTTGTAGGTCAAAATATCAGGTCCCCCGATATCAAAACTTTCATTATAAACTGCCGGGTTTAACAGCGAGCGGATTAAAAATTCCAAAACATCGCTGATGGCAATCGGCTGGCATTTTGTATTGAGCCATTTAGGGGTAACCATAATGGGCAGTTTATCCACCAGATCGCGTATTATTTCAAAAGAGGCGCTTCCTGATCCTACTATTATTCCCGCCCGAAGTACAGTTAACGGCACTGCTGCGGTCTTTAAAATATCTTCCACCGCCTTTCTTGATGATAAATGTTTGGATAGTGATTTATCATTTACAATTCCGCTGAGGTAAATAATCTGTTTTGCATTTGTCTGGTTTATTTTTTCAATGAAATAATGTGCCGAAATGCTTTCCAATTCATCATAATTGGAAGCGCCGGACATGGAATGGATCAGGTAATAAGCTGCATCTATATCATCAGGGATATTTTTAAGACTTTCCGGATCCAGAAAATCAGCTTCAATGACCTGTATTTTATTTTTAAACTGTTCAGGAAAATAAAACCTGTTTTTATCCCGGACGCAGCAGACCACCTCATTTCCGTGGTCCAACAGCAAGGGCAGCAGCCTCTTGCCGATATAACCTGTAGCACCTGTTAATAGAATTTTCATCTCTGAGCTGTTTTACAATTTAAAGCTTACCAAACCATAATCCATCGCGAAAATCTGGCCTGAAATTGATGCTGCATCTTCAGAAATAAGATACCCTGCCATACGGGCCACCTCTGCGGGCTTGAGGTAATTTTTCAAGGGGTGGCGCTCGATCATATTTTCTTTCATACGGTCGTTTCTTAAAATAGATCCCGACAAAGAAGTCTCTGTAATAGTCGGGGCAATACCATTGATACGAATTAACGGGGCAAGTTCGGCACCTAGCGATTTAACCAGACCCTCTACTGCTGCCTTAGAGGCCGCAATACTGGAGTGAAAAGGCATTCCGAGCTTTGCCGCAACGGTACTGAATAAAACAATAGAAGGGTTTTCCCCTTTCTTTAACGCAGGCAGATAATGCTGAATCACTTTGACGGCACCCATCACGTTAATTTCAAAATCTTTTCTGAAATCATCCAGGCTTAAGCCCAGAATGGGTTTGAGGTTTATGGACCCCGGACAATACACCAGGGCATCTATACTTTCAAATTCAGGCAAAGCATCACGGAGCACATCAACTGAAAAATGAATTAAATTTGGATGAGTAATATCGGGAGCTGTCCTGCTGATATTGATTACCTTATAATTTTCCAGCTGCTGCACTAAAACACCATTACCGATTCCTTTACTGCCGCCAACAATTACAATAGTTTTCATTTTTTTAAAGATTTAGAATTAAAGAACCGTTCTGATTGTTTCTGCTATGATTTTCAAGAAAATAAGATATTATTTATTAAATATCAAAAAGACCAAAGGGGTATTTCATATAAGATAATATCTTAATGTTAAAGATAATAATTGTTTAACTATTTTTAATAAATATTAAACAAATTAAAAACTATTTTATTTAACTTCGCTATGCTCTCCTTAATTCCCTATTGGGAATCCCTCAAAAAAATACAATTATGAAAAAAGTAAAACGGCAATTTCCCGATCGTGACCTGGATCGAATCATTGAAATGGGATGGGAAGACAGAACCCCTTTTGAGGCCATTGCATATCAGTTTGAGCTTCAGGAAGCTGATGTAAAAATTTTAATGAAGAAGGAACTCAAACCCGGCAGCTATAAACTTTGGCGCAAAAGGGTAGAAAACTGTCAAACAAAGCATCTGCGGAAACGCAGTGACGCAATTAAACGCTTTAGATGCAGCGAGCAGCGGGCCATTTCCAATAACAAAAAATCGAAGCAGAAACAATAGAAACAATCAACTGTATTATTGGAATTATGATAAAAAATGCAGAATTCATGTAACTATAAACATTTAAAAGCCAATAGCTTCGTCATTAAAACTATACCAATCAAATCTAACGCTATGTACCGTAATCCAGGGCTTCTACAAAATATAATTGATGCTATCCCTCTTCCCGTCGGAGTGTATGTGGGAGATAATTTAGAAATTGCACTGGCCAATGATGCCATGATCAAAACATGGGGCAAAGGAAATGATGTACTTGGAAAAACCTATCTCAGTGTTGTTCCTGAAATTGAAAACCAGCAGATTCTCGATGAGGCCCTTGGCGTTCTCAAAACCGGAACAGCCTTTCATGCTGTGGGCAGAAAAGTAGATCTGGTCATGCAGGGAATTATGACCGAACATTACTTTAATTATAGTTTTATTCCGCTCTTTGACGAGCATGGAAAAGTCTATGGCGTGCTTAACACCGGCGCTGACATCACGGATCTGCACAAAGCAAAAGAAGAAACCCTGAAAGCGAATGAAAAATTAACCATAGCCATACAAAGCTCCGGGATAGGAAGTTATGAAATAGACCTTGAGACCAAAAAAATCAAGACTTCAGCAAATTTCAATACGATCTGTTCCATTGGAAGCGAAACAACAAATGACGATTTAATTTCAAAACTTCATCAAGAGGACCTCCCGGCGCGCGAAAAAGCACACCAGCAGGCTGAGGCAACGGGAAAAATATGTTATGAGGCAAGAATTTTAAATGATAACGGCTCCTACCGCTGGGCTAAAATCAATGGAAAGATTATCAAGGACAAGGACGGGTCTGCAAAGACCATCATTGGGATTGTTCAGGATATACATGAGCATAAGGAATTTCAGGAAGAACTAAAAAAGCAGGTCGCAAGCCGCACAAATGAGCTCACGCGTTCTAATAGCGATCTGATGCATTTTGCCAGCGTAGTAAGCCACGATCTTCGAGAGCCGCTGCGAAAAATTAAATTTTTCAATACCCTTTTACGAAATGACATAGAAGACAATGTTAATGAGAAATCTAAAAAATACCTTCATAAAGTAAGCCAGTCTGCCCAGAGAATGGAAAATATTATAGAGGGAATTTTGACCTATTCCACCCTTGACAAAACTTCACAGTTTATAGAAACAATTACTCTTAATGAGGTTATTGAAGACATAAAAATAGACCTCGAGCTCATAATAAGAGAAAAAGGTGCTATTTTAGTTACTTCTGATCTTCCGCAGATTCAGGGAGCGCCGATTTTAATTAACCAGCTTTTCTATAACCTGATCCAAAATGCCCTGAAATTTTCCAAAGCGGGCGAGCCTCCCAGAGTTATCATAACAAGCAGCATCATCAATAGTGACGGCCAGGATTTTGTACAGATAAAAATAAAGGATAATGGTATTGGAATTGATCCTAAATTTGCAGAAAAGATTTTTACGGCATTTGAAAGACTGCATTCTAAAGATCAGTACGAGGGAAATGGCTTGGGTCTTGCCCTGTGCAGAAAGATTGCCGAAAGGCATAATGGCAAAATAACTGCAGCCGGAGAAAAGGACAACGGCGCCGAATTTACGGTGACACTTCCTTTAAAACAAAAAACCGATACGCTGTAGCAATTGAAATTTACAACTTCACCCGTTAGAGGAATTTTACAATAACAGCAATCTGTCTGATAAAATAATATTAGACAGCTTCATAAATACATCTTTTTTATTTTGCATTCCTGTAAATTTCAATCTTGCCAATCACATCAAAATCCAATGTATAATTGAGAGCAGGCTGATAATTTTCATCGGTGAGGACAATTTTCATAACCTGATGAATTGTAGGATGAGTGTCTGTATCTGCATTTTTGAAATAACAGGATAAAATGACAATATTCCCTTCGGAACATTATTGTTTATAAAAAAATAAAATTCTTCTATTTTAGTGGGCTCCACAAATGACTGACCTGAAAAGTTAAGTGGATTTTGCCCTATAAAGGCCTGAAACTGCTCAAGCTCAAGAATATTAAAGGAAAGTGCCTTCAAACTGGAACTATCGGCCTTGTCAAGTCTGAACCATTTGAGATTTAGAATTAACCTTTTAGAATTAAAACTATAGTTAAAATATGCCAGCTGTGTATTGATGGGTATACATGAAGACGTTCCTTTGTTAAATTTAATTCTCCTATTCAATTTTTAAAAAGAAACAGTCCTGAAGCGGAGTAAAAATTAATTGAATCTTAAGCAATTAAAAAAAATAAGAATCGCAACAATGCGTTATTTCGTATATACCTAAAAACAGACTGCAAAATGAAACTAATTACATTATTTCTTCTATTAAACATACTTCCCATCAACTGGGAACCTGACTTTAATAATGCAAAAAAAACGGCAAAGGAAAAACATGAATTAATCCTATTGAACTTCTCCGGTTCAGACTGGTGCGGACCTTGTATTGTGACGCGCAAAGACTATTTTGAAAGCCAGGTATTCACAGACATGGCCAACCAGAATTTAGTATTGGTGAATGCTGATTTTCCAAGGAAAAAGAAAAATATCGGAACACCCCAGCAGGTCAAACGAAACGAAGATTTAGCCGAAATATACAACAAGGAAGGAAGTTTTCCTCTAACGCTTCTTTTGGATGCCGATGGAAAAGTACTTAAAACCTGGCATGGAAAACCAGAAATTACTCCTGAACAGTGGACTGCCGAAATAAAAGCGATCTGTGAGAGCCGAAAATAACATAATTAAGACCCAAAAATATTCGCAATCCCTAAAACTTATGGGGAACAACTTTACTATAACAGTTGTTGCTGAAAATGAAAAGCTGGGTAATGAAAATATCGATCTTGCCATTGAAGAAATCAGACGGATTGAGAAACTTTTGACGACCTACAAGGCAGATAGTCAGACCAATTTTATCAATGATAATGCAGGTATTAAGCCTGTTAAGGTAGATTTGGAAGTTTTTAATCTTATCGAAAGATCTATCGGAATTTCGAAAATTACACAAGGCGCTTTTGATATTTCTTATGGAAGTATCGATAAAAGTCTATGGAATTTTGATAAAACAATGACAAGTCTTCCTGATCCTGAGACGGCACTCAAAATGGTACATCTTATTGACTACCGAAACATAATCCTTGACAGAGAAAATATAACAGTGTTCTTAAAAGAAAAAGGAATGCGAATTGGTTTTGGAGGTATCGGAAAAGGATATGCTGCTGAAATGGCAAAACAAATTCTTATAAAACATAATGTGCAGAGCGGCATCATTAATGCCAGCGGAGATCTTTCGGCTTGGGGATTACAGCCTAATGGTAAAAAATGGACTATTGGCGTGGCGGATCCCGATGCTCCAAATGCGGCATTTTCGTACATGGAAATCTCTAATAAAGCCGTGGCAACTTCTGGAAACTACGAAAAGTTCGTGACCATTAACGGGAAAAAATATTCGCATACCATTGACCCAAAAACAGGACTACCAATAACCGGAATAAAAAGCGTGACCATTATCGCATCAAATGCAGAATTTGCAGATGCAATGGCTACCCCAATAGCAGTTATGGGTATTAAAGCCGGCTTGTTTTTAATAGATCAGATACCGGATCTGTATTGTATTATAATCGACGACAACAATAAAATTTACACTTCTAAAAACATTAACCTGAAATGAAAAAGCCAAAGCAAAAAAATCTCGTGCTCCTCTACAGTATTGCTTTTACAGGTATACTGCTCACCTCCTGCACTTCCGTAAAGGAATACCAGAAAGGGAAAATCAACGATTCTGAAATGGTACTTTCTAATAGAAAAATCGAAAAGACAGAACTTAGTTTTCAATCCTACCGTGAGGGAGCTTCCGGAGCAAATTCAGGAAAAAGCGGCGGCGGCTGCGGCTGTAACTAATTTGATTTGATCAAAAAATGAAAAGAATATTCATAACAGGATTTGCTTTATTGGCACTATTTCAGCTAAGAGCACAAAATGTTCCTACTGATTCTACCAGTTATAAAAGCAAAAAATTAAAACTCGAAGAGGTAAATCTGGTTTCCAGTTATTATAAACAGGATGGAAACAATTCTGCCGTTACAGGAGGAATTGGTTCTGAGCATCTTACTGATATCGCTAACACTATTGATGTTAAACTGGTAAAATATGGTGAAAACGGGATCAAACATACCTTTGATATTGAAGCCGGCATTGACCATTATACTTCTGCTTCATCAGATATGATTGATTTGAGTGCGAATTCATCTGCTTCATCTTCAGACAACCGCTTCTACCCTTCATTAACTTATCTGAGAGAAAATGAGGAAAAAGGAAGAACACTTGGGATTGGCGTTTCATCATCAACTGAGTTTGATTATCAATCTTTTGGAGGAAACATCAGCTTCTCACAAAAAACAAAGGACAGAAACGGAGAATTTACCGCTAAATTTCAAACCTTTATAGATCAGCTGAAATTAATTGAACCCGTGGAACTTCGTGTACCTGGAAGTGAAGGTTATGACAGCGCTAACAGAAATACTTTTGCAGGAACTTTAAGTTATTCTCAGGTTGTAAACAAAAACCTGCAGGTAATGCTTGTAGGTGATGTTATCAGACAAAATGGGTATTTAAGTCTTCCTTTTCACAGGGTTTATTTTGCAGACGGATCTGTTCATCAGGAAAAAATGCCGGATACAAGACTTAAAATTCCACTTGGAATCAGGGCCAGTTATTTTTTTGGGGATAATATAATTATTCGTGCATATTACAGATATTATACTGATGACTGGAGTTTAAAAGCTCATACCGCTGATCTTGAAATTCCGGTGAAGTTAACACAGGCGTTTTCAGTGAGTCCGTTCTACAGATATTATACCCAGACAGGAACGAAATATTTTAAACCTTACGGCGAACATACTGCAGCTGATGAATATTATACCAGCAACTATGATTTATCTAAGTTTGACAGCAGTTTCTTTGGGATGGGAACGAAATTCACGCCCCTTAATGGCATTTTCGGGCTCAAGCATTGGAATACGTTAGAGATTCGTTATGGTCATTATACCAGAACTACTAATATGACTTCTGATATTATCAGCATTAACATAAAATATAAATAACACATAATCAAATACTTAAAAACATATAAATTTTTCGGCACGTTTATTGTTTTTACCGAAATATAATTAATGACTTAAAAAGTAAAATCATGAAAACTTTAAAATATTTTTTGATCGGAATTTTATTCCTTTCATTTAGTTACACTCAGGCTCAGGTATCAGTAAATGTGAATATAGGAACACCTCCTGCATGGGGACCTGCCGGTTATTCAGATGTTCGTTATTATTATCTGCCGGATCTTGAAACTTATTATGACGTAAGCACGTCAAATTATGTTTATTTAAATAACGGACAATGGGTTAGAACCAGATCACTGCCTTCAGCCTATAGAAACTATGATCTTTATAATGAATACAAAGTAGTACTGACTGATTACAGAGGAGACAGACCTTACGACAACTTTAAATCTCACAAAGTAAAATACGGAAAAGGGTATAAAGGAAAACCTCAAAAAACAATAGGACAAAAGCCAGGAAAAGGAAACAATAAAGATAAAAGCCACCATGATAATGGAAACCATAATGGAAATGGCAAGGGAAAAGGAAATGGTAAACATTAATTTAAAAGAGGCTTTTGGGAGCCTCTTTTTTATCTTCAAAGAGCAGCCAATACGTCATATTTTAAAATATAATCCATAAAAGCTTATTCACAGAAGCAAAAAAAATGGTTTACTTCTTTTTTATAAGATGGATTAATGATCTCAGATTATTTATAGTAAACAAGGTAATTATAAAATTAATTAATAATCGTGTAAATTGTCATTAAATTAATTAATCTAACTTTAACCAATAAGGAATTCATTACTCCTATGCAAAATTAAGTAAACATTTTTTGGAAGATTATGTTTATGGACAGACCCGTCGAAGCATGCAGCGCCGCTGGCGGGTTCTATTTTTTATAGCTTGTTTCAGAGACATCGTATAAGTTCGAAACTGTAGTTAATTAAGTATTTATGAGAGATTGATTTTGTATTTTTCTTCTACTGGTGATGCTGGCTTTTTAGTTTCGAGATGTCCTATTTGAAATACTTTTTCAATAAATTCGATACTTTGATCTACTGACGTATTTTCATTTTTTAAATGACTTGCAAAATGGTTTGTTAATTTTTGAATAATTCTGGAACTGATTAAATCAATCTGAACATCATCAAAATTGGTTGTTTTCTTTTTTTGAAAAGCAAATTCAGCCGATACAATGTCATTTAGTTTGGATTTTAATGCATGAATAGTTGGTGCACATTTACGACCATTTATCCACGTATTAAATTCTAATTTCATATCGTCAATAATAGCTTCTGCAGCAGGAATATGTTGTTTTCTTCTTTCCAGCGTATCATCAGTAATTTGAGATAAATAATCCAGATGTATTAAAGTTACTCCTGATATTTCTTCTACATTCGTATCTACATTTCTTGGAATGGATAAGTCTAAGATTAATAAAGGTTTCTGTAAATTTAGAGATGTTTTGTCAATAGTTGGATTTTGCGCTCCAGTCGCCACAACCAGCACATCTGCCTGCTGTAATTCTTCTTGTAAATTGGCATAATCTTTTACAATAACATTCAGTTTTCCAGCCAATAATTCGGCCTTATTTTTTGTTCTGTTTATAAGAGCAATATGACTGTTTTTAGTATGTTTTACTAAGTTTTCACAAGTATTTCTTCCTATTTTTCCTGTTCCAAATAACAAAATATTTTTATTTCCAATATCTGCTACATTTCGGATTATATATTGTACTGATGCAAAAGAAACGGATGTTGCACCAGAAGAAATTTTAGTTTCCGTTTTAACTTTTTTACTCGCTTGAATAACAGTATTTACTAAACGATCCAGAAATGTATTTACCAAACCTTCCTGTTTACTACGATTAAAAGCGATTTTAATTTGGCTGATAATTTCAAAATCTCCCAAAATCTGACTGTCTAAACCTGTTCCTACCCGAAACATGTGGTTAACAGCTTCTTCATTTTTATATATATAAGCAACTTCCTGAAATTCTTCTACAGAACCATTGCTGTTTTCGCAAAGCAATTTGATTAACTCATAAGGATGATGGGCAAAACCATAAATTTCAGTTCTATTACAAGTAGAAGTAACAATCAAAGATTCTATACCTTCTGCTTTAGCTTGTAATAATAAATCAGATTGTGCTTTAGTGTCTAGACTAAATTTTCCTCTTATAACTGCATCTGCTTTCTTGTAACTTAACCCTAATGCGTAAAAAGTGGTGGATCTGGACATATTAAAATTTTCCATATTTATGGGGTTCCTTAAAAAGTTCAAAAATTATTACTTGCTAATTTATACAACAGCGCTAAAAGTGCTTTTTATATCGCTGTGGAACAAATTGATTCAAACCGGCGATTTTATATAATTTCCTGATATTATAACAATAACAGTTTTTCAAAAATATTTATATATTTTAAAATGATATTGAAATATAAAACGCTGCCCTTTTCAGACAGCGTTTTGCTAAGAAAATTATTTTTGAACTATAGGAGTTCTCAATGATTCTAAAACAGCAACAATGTCTGTATAAAGTTCTGTATTTGAAGCAACACCATTTGCATTTGCTGCAGCTCCAACATATCCTTCAAATTTTGTATAATCTGCACTACTGGATTTTGTTCCCATACGAGGATTTTTTGCAGGATCATGAGCAGCAACCATGTTCAAACCGGAATATGTATTTACCGCATTTGTACCACCAGTATTATAAGAAAAGAAATCAGTCAGATTATCGGACAGTTTAGCAATATTAGTAGACTGAGTAGTTCCAGTTTCTGCTAATAAAGGAGCAAAATGTGCTTGTAAATTCCCCGAAGCATTAGATTGAATATCAGCAACAATTAATCCAATAGTTGAATTTACCACTTTACGGAAACTCAAACGTCCCTGTTCAATCATTTGACCGGAGTTATCTGGATCAGAAACCATTTTAGTTCCACCTAAGCGTTCATAGATTGATGCCTTTACAGGAGGTTCTGGGGTTTCGTCATCATTACTGCTGCAGGAAATCATAGCTGCAGATGCAGCAAGTAATACACTAAGTGTAAGTTTTGAATAAATTTTCATAAATTAAGGTATTAAAGGGTTAATTAAAAAAACGGTTTATTTTTTGAGATAATTTATAGCTCAAACTATTTTGATCCATTGGGCAGACTTCTTTGTTTGCTAAATTTGCCGGTAAAATATAACGCTTAGCATCATAGTTTCTTTTAGACATCAACTCATTGAAAACTTTCTCTGAATTTGTAATTTTATTATTGTGGAAATACACCACAACATTTCTTTTAACGATAATAGAGTCAGATGTCAGACCTTTTATACTTCTTAAGTCGGCACAGATTTGTCTGGCTTGAAGAGAATCGATATCTGATTTAAAATCGATTCTGCTTACCTGAAGATTTGGGGTATCATAAACAGGTGGTTTTGCTGTTATAATATGAAAAAGTAAAATGGCGATAAATAACCCAAATATTCCGATCAGTATAAAAAGTCCTTTTTTGATTATTTTATTAGTTTTCATAATTTTTATGGTTTTAAAATTATCTACGTTTACTTTATCGTTGCGGTTTTATAAATAATTGCAAATCGATTAATTTAGAATCGTTTTAAATACAGAAATTACCTAATAATTTAATTATAAAGGAGATACTAGAAAACTCTGGCAAGATTAAATCCAAAAAATATATCTCCTTTTGTCCAGTCGCCAGTAGTTCTTCCAAGATATCCGGCTTCATCAATTGCTTGTGAACTGGTAAAATGCATCTGAAAAACGTGTCCGCCAGTCTCTAAA
This sequence comes from Flavobacterium panici, assembly GCF_903819335.1. GTDB lineage: Bacteria > Bacteroidota > Bacteroidia > Flavobacteriales > Flavobacteriaceae > Flavobacterium > Flavobacterium panici. Next base: position 153,189 of record NZ_CAIJDE010000058.1, read on the forward strand.
TCAAAACCTATAGATAGCGGATTTTTATAAAGTGAATTTGGTGCTCTGTTTAAATGCGCCGCATAATCCATATTTAAAGACCAGCGCTTAGCAAATTTATATCTTCCTCCAAATCCTATAGCATATTGAGTATTGCTTTGATCTACATCTTCAACAAAATTTTGATGAAAGAATGACGGCACAATTTCTAAAGACAGCTTTTCAGAAAATTTTCTGGAAATCAGCAGCTGTGCAACATAAGTAAGTCTGTCTTTAAATTGAAGTTTCGGATACAGACTTTCTTTTAACGTGTTATTAATAGACAAACTATTAAACCCGGCAATAGTAACTGGGAAACCATCTTTTATTTGAGGAAACAACATATATTTTGTTGCAAAATCGTAAGCAAATTCACTTCTGGCAGCACTTACGTTGAGTCCATTTGTTAAACCGTAAATAAATTTTATTTGTGTATTGGCATTATCCAGTCCGTAGAAACCTTCAAAACCATCTTTAATAGAACCAAATCGGTGTGCAACAACAAAATACAAATCTCCTTTTGCGGCCAATTTTGTAGACTCAAGATTAACGATTTTTAAGGCTTTGAATGCAGAAGTCACTTTTTCTTTTGCAGAAGGAGTTTCTACTCCAGACAATAAATCAGTTTGGGAGAAGGTTAACAGTGGAAATAAAAAAAATAATAGAATAAAGTTTTTCATGAGGTTAGTTTTAAATTGTTATTTGTATTAGTGTACAACTGAAGATTGGTCTATTTTAAATTCCTGGAGCAATTCGTCATATCCTAAAAAACGCCCTTTGATCTTGAGGTATTTTCCGGATGTAATATTTTGCGGCAAACGGTTTTTGAATGTCACAAATATTTTTTCGCTCATAACAATTCCATTACTGGCTTTATCAATACTTGTTACTCGTGCAGATAATTCAATTGTTTTGTCCTGATATTTGATGTAAGCCAGACTATCGTTTGAAGTAAACTCTCTTTCTAGTTCGTTAACGGTTACAACATAATCGGCAGTTTCTGATTCTATATTTCTATGCCCTTTGTAGATGTAGAGGTACGCCGAAATTCCGATTATTATAAAAATGGAAATTGTAATTAGTATTTTTTTTTTCATAACTGGTTTTTAGTATTTCAAATTATCTACGTTAAAAAATACCTATTGGATTTAAAACATTAAATATGCCTCTTGCCAAATCTGTATTATTCTTTTCAACGTATATGATTTTGAAATGCCTGATGATTCTTAAAAAAATCATGCATTATTTATAACTAAAAACCAATCTTATGAATTTAAAAACCCTTTTCGCCATCTCATCATTAGCATCAATTTTTGTAAGTTGTGCCAACGATGATCCAAGTACTTTAATTGACTCTACACCAATTAATGGTTTGGCAACATACAACCAAAATGTAAAATCTATTATTGATAATAACTGTGTTGTATGCCATGCCGCAGTTCCTAAAAATGGCGCGCCAATGTCTTTAGTTACTTATGAACAGGTGAAAAATGCAGTTTTAAACCGAGGATTGCTTACACGAATTTCTTTAGAAAATGGAGATAGTTCCTTAATGCCGCAAGGCGGACCAAGATTGCCTCAAGCTACTATCGACATTATAAATAAATGGAATCAAGATGGATTATTAGAAAAATAATCTATAACAGCAACATGAAGAAAATCATAATAATGCCAATGATATTGGCTTCTTTTATTGTTTTTTCGCAAGAAAAAATAGTAACTAAATCTGCAACAATAACTCTGGAAGCTTCAGTTCCTTCTTTTCAGCCGGTTGCGGGAACTAACAGCAATGTAACTTTTGTTTTAAATCCCGTAACAGGAGAAGTAGCAAGTCTGGCTTTAATGAAAGGATTCGAATTTGAAATGGCATTAATGGAAGAACATTTTAATGAAAATTACATGGAAACCGATAAGTATCCGAAAGCTATTTTTAGAGGACAAATTGAAGATTTTGACATTAAAAATCTAACTGAAGATTATAAAGATTACACTATAAAAGGAAAATTAGAAGTACATGGAAAATCTAAGGATATAAATGCCGATGCAAAAATTACAAGATCAGGTTCCCGAATTACTTTTATTTCTGATTTTGAAGTAAATGCAAGTGATTTTAGTATTCCAATTCCGTCGCTTATTAAATATAAACTGGATAATAAAGTCAAGATTCAAATAATTGCGGTTTTAAAATAAAAGCCGAACAAAACAGAATGATTTTATAAAAAATAAAAGACAGAATAATGAAAAAAATCATACTTATTGCAATGTTATGTGTTTGCGCTATTAGTTTTTCACAAGAAAAAATGATTAGCAAATCAGGGAAAGTTACTTTTGAAGCTTCTGTTCCTTCTTTTGAAGAAGTCAAGGCAGTAAATAAGAACGTTACTTTTGTTTTAAATCCCGTAACAGGAGAAATTGCGAGTTTAGCCCTTATGAAAGGTTTTCAATTTAAGGTTGCTTTAATGGAAGAACATTTTAATGAAAATTATATAGAAAGTGACCAATATCCAAAAGCAATATTTAAAGGAAAAATAGAAGGATTTGATTTTAACAGCCTAACTACAGATTTTAAGGTTTTTACCATAAAAGGAAAACTGGAACTTCACGGAAAATCAAAGGATATAAAAACTACAGCAAGAATACGCAAGTCAGGAACTGGAATTAATATTTTATCTAATTTTACTGTAGATTCAAATGATTTTAATATTGAGATACCCAGTATTGTTAAAGACAAGGTTTCAAACAAAATAAATATTCAAACTGATGCGGTTGTAAATTGATAGGCCAAAAGATAGAAATAGGAATTTATTTAATTTTGCTAAAACTGATCTAAATTCTTCACTTAAATACCGGGTTATATATTCAAAACTAATCCTTATTTATAAATTAAAATCACCATTGTTTAAAATATTTTAACGTTAAACCTTACGATACATGCAAACCGCCAACTAATCGAAAATCAAAATAATTATCTTATAAATTCAGTTCTAGGTTTTAATTCAAAAAAATGGTTTTATCTTTGAGCCTTTAGAAAAATTGACATTCGCTATGGAACAGAAAATACATCAGGGTAAAAACGTAAAACGTTTCAGAGAAATGCTTAACATAAAGCAGGAAGCATTAGCTTATGATCTTGGAGAAGACTGGAACCAAAAGAAAATTTCTTTATTGGAGCAGAAAGATGTAATTGAAGACAAACTGCTAAAACAAATCTCTGCAATATTAAAAATTCCTGTTGAAGCTTTTCAGAATTTTGATGAAGAGCAAGCGATAAATGTTATTTCAAATACTTTTACAAGTAATGATACATCAACATTAAATGCAGTTAATCCAAACTGTACATTTAATCCAATTGATAAAATTGTTCAATTGTATGATGAAAAAATTGCGTTATACGAGCGTATGTTGAAAGAGAAAGATGAAATGATGGTGAGGCTTGAAAAATTAATAAATAAATAATTTATTTATAGAAGATATATAATTTCACAAAGAGACGTTCGAGTCTCTTTTTTTTATTTTAGATCATTATTTTACTTATGCAAAATCAGGTGACATGTACTTTTTCTTCCATCCAGAAACAAAAAAAAGATTCTTTGTAGGCTTCATAATTTCATTTAAAAGATTATAATTTCAACTATTTCCTCCCAATGCAAGAAAAAGATTTATGCGTTGTGTGATTTTTTCACTGCGAATTCTTAAAAGATTAATCTGCGCAGCGAATAAATCAATCTGCTGTTTAGATACGCTTCGTAAATCAGCTTTACCTACTTCAAAAAGCTTCTGTTCTAATTGAAATGATTTCTGACTGCTGTTAACCGATTCTAGCAAAAGTTTCTCTCTAACTTCCAAACTTTGTATTGCATCAAGAGCATTCTCGACATCAACTATTGCATTAAACACCGAGCGTGCATATTCTGCAACAGCTATTTTTTGTTCTGCAGTTCTGATCTCAATATTTGCATTTAAAGCACCTCCTAGATAAAGAGGCTGTGCAAAAGTTGCTCCAACTCCTCCAATAGGATTAGAAAAACTTGGTTTTAACTGAATGACTTCACTTGTAATCGCACCAAAACTTCCAGTAAGTTTTAAATTAGGCAGACGAGCCAGTTTAGACTCCTCTACTCTATGAAATGCTGCTGCAAATCTTTTTTCTGCCGCAATGATATCTGGTCTGTTTTCTAAAATCTGCAGAGGAATTCCTGCTGGTATGGCACTTTTAATTTCAATTAATTCATTTTTAACCTGAATTTCTGCCGACGGATATCTTCCCAACAAAATCTCCAATGCTCTTAATTGGTTCGAATATGCTAGTGCCAACTGCAGCTGACCGTCTTTTACTGCGCTTAGATTTGTATTTGCGGCTTCTATATCTATTTCTGTTCCTATTCCAATTTCGTGTCTTTTTTGGGCTAATGCTAAAATTTTCTCAGAAGCATCAACCATTTGATCTGCCAGCTGACTTTCAAGATAAGTTTCTGATGCTAAGTAATAATTTCGGACAACTGCGGCAGAAATTGATAATTTAGCAAACTCATAATCATTTTGTGTTGCCTCTAACAATGCTTGATTAGCATTTCTTGCATTTCGTAATTTTCCCCAAATATCAATTTCCCAGGAAGCAGAAAATAAGGCACCGCTTAGTCCTGAATTCAAATCATCCCCCATTTTGGTGCTTGATCTTCCTAATAAACTTACTGCTGGACGCAGTGCAGCCTGTGATGCTTTTACATAGCCTGAAGCCTGTTCAATTCTTGCACTGCTGATCCTTAGATCCACATTATATCTTATTGCCTCTGCTACAACAGAATCTAATTGGGAATCATTAAAAAAAGAAATCCAGTTATTTTGAACAGCCGAAGCATCAGATGTATTATATTTTACAGATTTCCAGTTTGAAGGCAGATTAAAATTGATTAAAGCTTCCCTTTGAAGTTCATTCCTGTCAGGCGGTGTTTTCACTTTACAGCTGTATAACAAAACTGCAAGAATAGAGCTGATAATCAAAGTGCTCCTCCTGTTTCTAATTCTCGAATAATATGTTTGATATACTCTCATTCGTATTAGTGTAGTTTAAGAATAAGCCAGTCCAATTTTGTCCCTACTCTAAGAATAACCTTTCTTACCAATTGAATAGCTTTTCCGCTGTCAGTATATATAGCCCCCTGGCCCATAGCACCAGGTGCAAGAAATAAACTTTTATCCTTATCTGCCACTTTCAGGCGCACCGCAAAGCGCCCTTCCGGTGGTGCTTCAGCTCCTGTCTGAGGAACAAGTCCGCTCATTGGTATCTGCCCTTGCCCTGTTGCCCAGACAATGTTGTCCACCTCACATTTAATAATCTGATTGGGATAAGGTTTTAAAGCAACTTCCGCTTCGTTGCCTCTTTTCGCATATCGTAGTTCATTCTGTTCATAAAATGCAATAACCCACTGTTCATCCTCAACAAAACTCATCACCGGTTTTAAAGGAAGCTGCACTGCCATAGAACCTTTTCTAAGCTGGAGATTAATTACACGTCCGTCTGCAGGTGCGTAAAAAACAGTCTGCGAAAGCTGCCATTTGGCGTCTTTTATTTGTGATTTTACTTCTTCTAAATCAGCTCTCGCCTGTGCTATTTCTGAAAGTTCTCCTGAACCTGCTTTGGCGGACATACGCTGCATGATTGCCGATTTCTGTGCTTTTGAAACACCAATCTGCGATTCCAGATCCTGCAGATCAGCCTGCGCCTGCTCATAATCAAATTTTGTTCCTGCACCTGCACCTGCAAGCGCTTTAGTCTGATCTACTCTTTTTAAAGCCAGCTGGTATTTAGCGTTTACAACTCCAATCGTATTTTCAGCAGACTGCAATTGAGCCTCCAGCTCACGGTCATAAGCTTTTGCAGTAACAATTTTAGCCTCTAATGAAGGGAGTCTGGCTTCAAGATTATTAATTTTATTCTGAAAAGGAACCGGATCAATTTTAAAGAGCACTTCTCCTTTTTTTACATGGGTATTGGGTTCAACCGGAACATCAATAACCTGCCCGGAGACTGTGGGAACAATCTCCACGGTATAATTAATCACGCGGACATCATGAGAGGAAGGAGCGAAAAGGTTCAAGAACAAAATCAAAAGGCTTAAAAACACAACAGGAATAGCGATGGAAATTACCTGAGTGACCGTATTCCATGGCAGCCATTTAAATTTAAAGAAAATGAGCCACACAAATACACCGTAAATTGCTAATAGTAATATTTCCATAAGATGTGTATTAAAATTTAAAAATTAAACAGGTTTTATTTTAGTCCAGACCTTCTTTTTCTCTTTCTGCTGCCTTTTCTGCCGCTTTTTCGTCGGCCAAATCTTTCATCGTCTGTTCGTGATAATCTCCCTGATCTGTTTTGTATGCCATTTTATAAAGAACAGGTTTTGAATATGCCCAAAGCCAGGCTAGCGGCCAAAGCAATCCTCCAAAAAATAATGAAAGCAGACATAGTGTTTTTATGGCTTCTGCCTGAGGATGTTTTCTTTTCTCCGCTATTTTCTCAGGCAGAATATGAATCATCAAAAAAACGGTTATCCCAATTATTGGAGCAATAACTAAAACCACCCAGCTCATAGCTTCTGCTATTCCATCGAGTGCTTCTCCCGAGGCATGGGCATAAATTTCCTGTGGCATTAAAGACAAGAAAAAAATAACAGTTAGATATTTATGAACACTAAAATTTTGTTTGTTTACAGCATTATTTTTCATGACATCAGGGTTTTTATCCGTTATTAATTATAATCTTTCAGCCTAAGTTCAATCTGTTTATTACTTCGGAAAAATAAAAATAACAACAGCACGCCAGCCCCAGTCTGCTTTATTGCCATCTGGTGCAGCAAGATTAAATCTTGGTCCTATAATAAGGGAAACTTTTTGTTTCCCAATGCTTGTCAATCCGCTTACCGTTGGTGTCAGCCAGATTGTAGTAGTACTTGCTTCCCAGTTTTGGGTCATTTCCATAGTAGCTCCCAACCCGGCTCCGCTTTTCCAATTATAGGTAAAAAATGGCTGAAGAAAAAGTTGATTAACATCCGGGCGGTCGTCGCTTCCCGCCACGCTCCAAATTTGATTTGCCAAAGCTCCGTAAGTCCATCCGCCGCTTTGTTTTAAAATAACTCCTGTTGGACCAATACCAAATTTTTTAGTAGTTAAAAAATCATCTGTACCAGTAGGGATTAAAAAAACCGGACCTGCCCCCCACGTTATACCATTTTTAGAATTTTTAGGACTAAAAAAAGCGCTTAAAACTGCATCACTTAATCCACTTTCTTTAGCTCCCAAAGACGTAATATTATTCTGGGTCACTATTGGCAGAATAATTCTTCCAATCATATTCCAGTTTTCACTAATACTAATTGGTACCACAGGCTGAAAATTCATCGTATTACGGTTTCCTTTATTTGGACCTATTCCATAATCTGTATTGTTTTGAAATGGGACACTGATTAAAGACGCTATTGGATTAGAAAGTTTCTTAGCCAGTTCTTCATCACTTTCCTGACCGAAAACAAGACTGGAGGCCAAAAAACAAATTATTAGTATTTTATATCTATTTTTCATAATGACATTCTTTGAATTCTTTAGCTATGAACAGGATTTTCATTTTCTTTCAATGGAGGATAATCTGCCATTGCGGGAAATTTATCAAGGTCTACGTGAATCGAATCATTCAGTCCCGACATAGCATGTTCTGCATGTCGATATTGCCCAAAACTCGGCCATACAGGTCCTTTTTTGAATATTTTCCATCGCCAGACTAAAGCACAGACAACAAAATTGGCAACAAAACTTATAGAAGCAATAACAATTGCACTGGTGTTGCTGATTGGAATTGGTACAAAACTTTTTTCCATAACAAATACACTGAACGAAAAAAGGTAGAAATAAAAGAATCCCAGAGTAGTTCCTCGCGTAGAAACCCATGTGCCCGGAATCCATAAGGCCAAAAATGTCGCTGTTAAATTAAGCGCAATACTATTGGAAGTGTATTCATTAAAATTGAGATAGGAGAAAGTAATATTCCAAATATCATAAGCAATGATCCAAAGTTCCGGCTGACCTGCCCATATCAAATCTTTAGAAGGCTGGCGGTTTGGTCCTATTCCTCTCCATCGTGTCATGGCAAGTATGCTGAAAATTCCTGCTGCTCCGTTAAGTATATTTGGCAGGTAGCCGGAATGAAAATCTACTTCGCAGGCTTCAAAAATATTGATTCCTAATATTGCCGCACATAAAAAGCGCATCCAGACATATTTAGTAAGTGAAGTATGTCTCGCCAACCAAAAAATCCAAATCGTAAAGACCAATGTTAAATTTTTTACCCAGCGGAACAAAGGCATATTATCTAGTGTATTTATCCAGTAAACCGCTAATATAACGACCCCGACACCAGCTACAATTGGAGTAAACCATTTCCATTTTCTCCAAGCCATATAAACTAATGCAAGCCCCACAAAAAGCAATAAGAAATGAATATAAGGCCAGCCAATACTACGATGTGTAAATGTTAATTCACCGCCTCCAGCTCCTGGTATACTTGCCGTCATTGATTCGCTGTCTACAATTTTAAATTGAACTCCATTGATCTGTGGAGCTTCAGCCGATCCGTTAATAGTTATAATATTGCCGACTTGAGTATAGTTTAGCCTTTCTCTTGCATAATGCGCTGGCATTGTCCATATAAGTTTAACTGTACTGTCTTCGCGAAAACGCAGAAGATACCATGAACTGGCTACTTTCTACCGCTTTTTCCCTGCCCTTCAGTGATGACTACCCACTCTCCTTTTTGCTTAGCAATTGCAGGAATTTTATCAGCAGATAGAGTTTGCTGCGTATCGTTTTCAAAAACTTCAAAGCTTCTTTGATCGCAGCCTGAAAGTAATAGTATTAAAAGTAATGCTCCCAAAATGCCTTTTACAATTTTTTTCATCAGATTTAAAATTAGGGGTTAATAAAAATATTACTGCTTAATATTAAATTCATAATATTCAGTTTATTGATCTGTTCTTTCTGCTATATACCGGAGAATTTCTTCCTCTAATTCTATTGATAGAGTTTCATATTCCATTCTGCATTGAAAATCTTCCTCGGTTTTTTGCTTAAAAAATTCTACATTTTCTTTAGTAATATTATAGTCATCACACATACATCTAAAATTATCATCTACCAGATACAGAATCTTAATGGATTCTTGGCAGTTTGCAAATTTTTCATTTTGTAAGGCTAAAGGAATTGACATTTGACATCTTTTACACTGAATATCAATCAAATGTAGATAGATAGAATTATCTATTTGCGTCAAATGACGTTAAAAGGTGTTAAATTTCACGGTAAAAAGAAAGTTAAAACCTACAAATAAAAGTTAAAATCTTACAAAAAGTTATATAATAAATTAAATCAATTTAATTTTGATTTTTATTTTTCTACAAGCCGTTAAACGATTGTCTATTAACTATATGTAACTTATATATGGAGGCTGTAAAAAAAATTACCCAAGATCAAATCTATACCGAACTGGAATCTGTTTTAAATTATTCTGCTTTAAAAAATTCCCCTATCTTAAGCCGTTTTTTAAAACATATTGTAACAGAAACCATAAATGAAAAGCAGCATTTAATAAAAGAATATTCTATTGCTGTAAATGTTCTGAATAGATCGCAGGATTTTAATTCTCATGATGACTCGGTAGTCCGTATTCATGCCGGAAGGCTGCGCCGATTCTTAGATGAATTTTATAATCGAGAAGGAAGGAATAATTCCATAAGAATTGTTATTCCAAAAGGCTGCTATATACCTCAATTTATCCATAAAGGAACTGAAAACCCCGCTGTCTCTTCTCATGACATTGCAAATCCAGTGATAGCTATTTTTCCTTTTAAAACTATCACTGAGAAACATAATCTAGATGTTTTCTCTTTGTTAATTTGTGAAGAATTGAGCGCCGAACTTTCTCGTTTTCAAGATATTTCGGTGATAGGGAATTTTTCTTCAGAACTACTTTTTAAAATCAATCAGAATACTCTTGAAGCTGCAAAGCTTATAGGTGCAGACTTTGTTATGACAGGCAGCCTGAAATGCCATAACGAAAAACTGCTAATAAGAATAAATCTCTTAAATGCATTGACAGGCCATTATATATTGACAAAATCTTTTGAATATGATAGTTTTGAAGATATTATGAATATTCAAAACCAGATTGTTCAGAACGTTGTTTCCGCAATGGGTGGTTATTATGGTATAATCTTTAAAGAAGTAATAAAAACTCATCCTTCAAAAATATCTGACAATTCAAGCATTTGGAAAGGAGTATACGCATATTACCAATATCAACGAGGATATTCTAACGAAAATTACCAAAATGCGCTAAATGCCTTAAAAACTGCTGTTAAACTTCACCCAAACCATGCTGTAAGCTGGGCAATGCTTGGAGAATTTTATCTGGATGGAATAGCGCTTGGGATTGATGATGATGCGAATACAATTTCTGAGGCATACAGCTGCTTAATGAGATCTATTAAAATTGATCCCGACTGCCAGCATGCGATGTATGCCTTAACATGGGTTAATTTATTTAGGAGAGACCCGGAAGCTTGTCTTATTTATGCAGAAAAATGCATAGCTATTAATTCCCATTCTTCTGGCATGGTTTCAGGAGTTGGCTGCCTTTTAATCTTTGCCGGATACTTTGAAACAGGTTTCCAAATAATGGACGATGCGATTCGTACAAACCCCATTTATCCATGGTGGATAAATATAGGTTACTGTTATTATTACATCTACAAAGGAGATTATAAAAATGCTTTTTTCTGGGCAGAAAAAATGGATTGCGCAGAAACTTTCTGGGATCCGCTACTCAAATCTGTCTCTTTATCATTCTTAAATGAAGATGTTGAAGCAAAAAAATACCTGGTAAAACTGATTGAATTGGAACCAAATACGGCACTTAAAATTAAAGGTATGATTTCAAGTTATATTCTTACTGAAAATGTTGTTTCAAATATGATTGAAAGTCTTGAAAGAATAGGATTAAAATTAATGCTTAAGAATTAAGTTTAGAGTAAAGAGTTGTTAAATTGATATCTTGATACTTGCTAAATTTTACATTAATATTTTTCAAAATATCTTTTATTTTTAGTTTTTGATAATGCAAAAATTCAAAAAATATACATTTACATAAGATTAAAAATTTTTGTTCAAAAACATATTTAAAAATTGATTCTTCACTTTCTAAGTATTTAACTCCTACCGATCCATACTAACCGCTCTATTATAAAATACAAAATAATTATCTTACAAATTCACTTGAAAATAAGGCAATTTCTTTATATTATTCATAAAATGGTTATCGTGATATGATTGTATTTGAAACAAAAACTCATTTTTATCAATAAAGATGTCTTACCTTTTCAAATACTGGAAAAGGTAATTGTAATTCTCAGTCATTGTTTAGGATTATTTTAATTTTTTTTTGAGGAGTTTTTCTAAATCTTCGGGACTAATATTCCTTGCAACTATTTTACCTTCGGGGTTAATTAAAAAATTTGATGGGGTAAAAGAAATGTATTTTTTTACAGCTTCGCTATTGTCAATGCCTCTTTTTTCAATCAAATTTTTCCATTTTAGATCATTCATTTTCAAGAAATTTTGCCATTGTTGCAAATCTTTATCAACGGAAACTGCTAAAATCTCAAAATTCCTGTCTTTATATAAATCGTGAATCTTTTGTAATTTAGGAAATGCAGCGATACAGATACTACAATAGGTTGCCCAAAAATCTATAAGATACCATTTCCCTTTTAAAGATACTGTTTTAAATACAGTATTGTTTTCATCCGGCAATTCAAAATCATAAACCATATCGTTTACATTTATGTCGTTTTTAGAATACAGTTTTTTTTCTATAATGTAGATAGTGCCTTTTCGTTGATTTTTTTTATCTAATTTACTATATATTTTTTTTAATTGATTTTTATCCAAGGTGCTATCCCAACACATTTCCTCTATTAAATTCCCCACATAATAATTTTTGGGGTTTTTAACTGCCATTGTGTTGAGCTTTCTGTATAACTTTTGATGCCTATCTTTAGCAAATAAATTACTAGCAGCAAATCTTTCATAATCGGCCTGTATTAAAGCTGTTTTTGTACCCACAATTGAAGTTGCATGAAAAAAAACTGTCGTATCCTTGTTTTGGATTTCTTCGTAAAAAGCTAAGTTGATTTTAACGTTTTTATTTTCGATAAAAAATTCTTTTTTCATTATACAAGGTTTTCCTCTCAACCAGAAAAATACATTTGTCATGTTACCTTGTATACGGCCTTTGAAAGAAAATTTATTGTTTTTTACTAAACAACTATCTTTTTTATCATCATAAGAAACGTATAAATAACCTTTGTAGTTATTTTTTAAAACACCCTTTAATGTAAAATAATCTTGACTATTTTTTTGTGCTTGAATTAGACTAATAAAAAAAAATAAGATAATAATATAGAGTTGTTTTTTCATGGGCAATTTTCTTGTAATTAGAATAATTATTGAGATGTTAGATTTTCAATATCTTGTGCTTGATTTTTTTTACAAGATGAAAAAAAATTGTGATTGTAGAAAAATGCTTAAAAATTGGCAATTAAAATTCATGCATTTGCTACTTATAAATTATTGAGAACTATTCAGTAAACTTAATTTTTTTTGAATCATTTTCTTAGATAAATTTCTTTTAAAATTTCAACATTAGTTTACTACATTGATAAAGCATCATCTTTATATGATGAAATTACACTTATCATATCCATATTTGCGTGATTTTCCGGCATAACAAAGCATTACTTAATATTTTCCGTCAGGATAATAGATAATTGGTACGAATTAATTTTATAAGTAATAGAGCAAAAGATATAACAAAATAAAACAACTGTTTTCTGAAATTTGATTAGTTAATAGAGCTGACATGAAAACATTTTTACAAAACAACAGACTGCCTGCCGTTTATAAACACTTCTTAACATTAGTCCTGCTGGAGAATAATAATATAGACAAATAAGTATGACATCTGAAATTATAATCAAATGCAGCGAAGCCATAGCAGCCAAAGGCTGGAAAATTGCCTTTGCAGAAAGCGCATCAGCTGGAAAATTAAGTTTTGAATTTTCTTTGTCTCCTGTCTCAGGACAAATTTTAAGAGGCGGGATTGTGTGTTACGAAGTATTTGTAAAAGAAGAAATCATGCTCGTGCCACACGATCTTATAGAGACCTATACGCCTGAATCAGCAGAGGTGACCAGTGCACTTGCAGAACGCGCTGCTGTTATATTTAATTCCGATATTACCGTTGCCCTAACAGGTCTTACCACTCCAGGAGGAAGTGAAAACGAGGAAAAGCCTGTCGGCACAATATTTATCTCTATAATTACACCTATGGGAACCATAAATCACAGAGAGGTTTTCACCGGCAGTCCGCAGGAAATCCTGCAGCAGGCAGCAGACAAGACCGCTTCGCTGATTTTTGAAAAAATAAAATCTAATAAGCCGTATTAATATTTACAGACAATATAAATCAAAACCGCAAGAGCCAAAGTTTTTTTTAAGACTGTCTCTGCATTAAACCTATCATTATGAGCACAATATTTAAAAAAGGACAAGATGTAAAACAGGAATTTGGCGGACCTGTAATGAAAGTAATCGGTTTTGAACCCGATTTGATAGAAAATGTCATAACACAGTGGGAGGACGAACAAGGAACCGTTATAACTGGAAAATTTATGGATTCAGTTCTGGTTCCCGCTCAGCAACAATAGAAATTGAGCTCGATGCAGATATACATAAATTGAATCCATCGCGCAATAACCTAAAGGAAGTCTCTTAAATTCTCAGCAATAAATACAATTACCAATGGATATTGAAAAAATAAAAAAACGAATTGCCATTCTCGGCGGAGGTCCAAGCGGGCTGTTTGTCTATAAGAGATTAATAGAATCAGGAAGAAATGATTTTGATATTGATATTTTTGAAAGAAAAGCAGAACTTGGATCGGGAATGCCATACAGCATTGAAGGCGCCAATGATGAACATGTTACCAATGTGTCGGATAATGAAATACCTGTAATTGTGAATGCTATGGCAGAATGGATTAAAACTGCACCTTCAGATTTACTGGAAAGATTTAAAATTGATCCGGAGCGCTTTAATGAATATAAAGTAGTACCGCGCCTTCTTTTTGGCTATTATCTCAGCGGACAGTTTGAACTTCTTCAGCAAGCCGGAGCAAAAGCCGATATTGTCACAAAGGTTCATTTAAACAGCACGGTCACTGATGTCATTTGGAATTCAGCAAAACAAGTTGTAAATATTGAAGCAGCTCATAGTGTAAGCCAGGAATTTGATTACGTAGTAATTTGCACCGGACACAAATGGCCTGTACGTTATGAAGGTACCATACCGGGATATTATGATGCTCCTTACCCTCCTCAAAAACTGGCACAACGGCTTAATCATCCCATTGCTGTAAAGGGTTCTTCCCTTACTGCAATTGACGCTATAAGAACACTTGCCAGACATAACGGTAATTTTGAAGAATCAGCAGATGGCAGCCTCTTTTTTGAGCCGCTGGCCGAAAATGATGCGTTTAAAATTATCATGCATTCCAGAAGCGGGATGCTTCCGGCAGTGCGTTTTCACCTTGAAGACTCCCATCTTTCCAACAGTTCCCTGCTAACAGCAGAAGAAATTGATACGCACAGAAAAAATAATGATGGTTTTTTATCACTTGACTTTCTCTTTGAAAAAGATTTTAAAGAAATCTTCAGAGAGAGGGACCCCGAATTTTATCAGCAGATTAAAGGATTTACAATTGAAGATTTTGTAGCTGAAATGATGGAGCTGCGTGAACGTCTGGACCCATTTCAGCTGTTAAGGGCAGAATTTAAGCAGGCAGAAAAATCCATTAAAAGACAGGAATCTATTTATTGGAAAGAAATGCTTGCTGTACTTAGTTTTGCAGTGAATCATCCCGCAAAATATTTATCGGCCGAAGATATGCAGCGTCTGCAGAAAGTACTCATGCCGCTTATTTCGATCATAATTGCTTTTGTACCCCAGAAATCTTGTTCTGAACTTTTGGCACTTCATCAGGCCGGAGTACTGGATCTGGTTCCTGTAGGAGCCGAAAGCACAGTAGAGCCTCAAAATAACGGCGGCATACTTTATAAATTTACAGATAATGATAATATACAGCAGTCTGTTTATTACAAAACATTTATTGACTGCGTGGGTCAGCCTCATCTCTCGTATAATGATTTTCCTTTTCAGGGTCTGCTCTCCCAGAAGGCTGTCAGCCCGGCACGATTAAAATTTAAATCATCCGAAGAAGGATTCACAGCCTTTAATAAAAACAGCCGTACTATTGAAAAAGACGAGCAGGGCGACTATTTTATGCAGGTTCCCGGAATTGCAGTCAATGATAATTTTCAGATTATTGACCAGTACGGAGCCTACAACAAAAATATTTATATGATGGCTGTTCCTTATATGGGCGGCCTTAACCCCGATTATTCAGGTTTGGATTTCTGCGAGGCAGCATCGATGCGAATCGTGACAGAAATACTTGAGACTTACGGTAATCCATGAAGCAATAATGTGGAAATTTATAATATAAAAAACATGTACTATTTAAAATAAAAAACCTGCACAGTGTGCAGGTTTTTCATTAATAATATTTCAATTATATTATAAAAAAGTAATGCGATATTATAGCCGCTTATTTCCATGGATCAAGAACTACCTTAACACAGCCATCTTCCTTCTTATTGAAGATATCATAAGCATGTGAAATTTCAGAAAGCGGAAGCCTGTGGGTAATAATGTCATCAAGCTGAACTTTACCCTCTATGACGTATTGTAAAAGTTTATCGATATGTTTATGCGCAGGAGCCTGTCCGCCTTTTAAAATTATACCCTTATCAAAAAACTGTCCCAGCGGAAAATTATCATAATTGACAGGATAAACACCCAGAACAGAAACAATACCGCTTCGTCTGACAGCGCTCATACAAGCTTCTAATACTTTAATGGAACCTTTTTCAAAATTGATAGTGGCTTTGATTTTATCGGTCAGACTTCTCTCTGGTTCAAATCCTACTGCATCGATACATACATCTGCACCACGGCCTTTAGTAAGGGCTCTGATCTGTTCAACAACCTCTTTTGGATCATCCCATAAAATAGTAGTGGCTCCCGTGGAAACCCTGGCTTTATCAAGACGATACTGAAGAGTATCTACTATTATGACCTGCGATGCGCCCCTAAGCCATGCACTTTTAGCTGCCATGATCCCTACGGGGCCAGAGCCAAAAATAGCAACGGTCTCTCCTCCTTTTACTTCACCCCAGTCCACTCCTGTATATCCGGTAGGAAAAATATCGGTAAGAAAAAGCACCTGCTCATCCGTAAGGTTTTCAGGCACCACACGCGGTCCATAATTGGCATATGGAACCCGTACATATTGTGCTTGTCCCCCATCATAACCTCCGTAAAGATCAGTATAGCCAAAAAGCGCTCCTCCTTTTTCAGTCAGGATTCCTCCCTCAGGTCCATAATGCTCAGGATTACTATGTTCGCAATTTCCCGGAACATCATGATTGCAGAAAAAACAGTTTCCACATGCAATTGGAAAAGGAACCACTACTCGGTCTCCTCTTTTTAAATGGGTAACTGCTGCTCCTGTCTCCTCTACTATTCCCATAAATTCGTGGCCCAGAACCATTGGAGAAGTCGGCATGGCCCCGGAATAAATATGCAGATCTGATCCGCAGATCGCCGTAGAAGTAACCTTTAAAATAATATCGTCCTGTGCATTGATTTTCGGATCCTCTACCGTATCGTATTTAACAGAACCCGGTCCGTGTATAACTGCTGCTTTCATAATAGTTTTTTTTAAAAATTATCAGAAAACTAAGTAACTGTAAATTAAACGATTAATCTTATACAATAATTCCTAATTCTTACAAATACAACATGAATCTACAGCTAAACAATAAAGAATACTGCTGCCAATAATTATAAGGATAAGACTGGATTTTTATCGGTAAAAAAAAAACCTGCACTATTAAAAATAGTACAGGCTCTTTATTTCAAATCAAATCTGGGATTTGCGACTGAAATTATTTTTGATCTTCCTCTTTCGCATCAAAATTGATCGTATTATAAGCCGCTTCAGTTAATAAAACATCCGCTTCTTTTTCTTCAGCAAGGGTTTTTTCAAGCAAAAGTACCGCATCATCTTCTCCCAAAGTCGTTGCAAAAGCCGCCAATGTACCATAAGTAGCAATTTCGTAGTGCTCAATTTTTTGAGATGCGGCAATAATTCCGGCATCTCTTACCGGTCCTGATTCTGTTTCCTCCATAATGCTTTCGCCCTCTTTTATAAGTCCTTCCATAGCATCACACTTTTTAGCTGCTGCTTTTTCACCTACAGATTTAAAAACTTCTTCAAGTCTGGCTACTTGTTTCTCTGTTACAGCTAAATGATCGTTTATTGCAGTAATTAGATTTTGAGATGTGGCATTTTTTGCCATTTTTGGAAGTGCTTTAACCAATGCTTTCTCTGCCCAGTAGATATCTTTTAATGAGTCTACAAACAATTCTCTTAGTCCTTCAGCAGCAGAAGGTTTTGCTTTTACTGTTCCTTTGGCTGTGGTTTTAGATGTTGTTTTAGCAGTTGCTTTAGCTGTTGTTGTTTTATTGGCAGCAGTACCTGTGTTGCCTGATTTGCTTTTTGAAGCGGTCGTTTTTTTTATCGCAGTTTTCATAATGTTTTTTTTAAGGTTAAATGCCAAAATTACAACAGCCTATATCTTAAGACTTTATAGATTTTAAGCAATTTCTTATAGTATTCAAACCTTGCATCGCTTAGATTCAAAAAAGTGTTTTTTCTAAAAAAATAATATAAATATACTTTTAGGCAAAATCTTATAAAATGTTATATAAATTATGTAAAGAAAAAATTAGTTAACCTTCTGAAATTTGTTGTAAATCAATTTGATATGAAGCCATTTTTACACAGATACGGATTATTCATTTATTTTATGCTTATCTCCTTCGGTACGATGATAGTGGGCATTTATCTTTAATAATAACAGTGAGCTTGCTAAAAGATTAAAATGCATGGTTCATGTTTTATTTCTTACTCGCTTACACGCTATTATATAACTAACTAAAAAATATCATTATGCATACAGTTACACCTTGGAGCGCGACTGCTCAGGCAGATATTGAGAATAGTGAGATCCTTTTAGAAAGAAAAATTAGTTCTTTTACTTACCAGCTTTATAACACAGGTGATTCGCTCTGGATCGCTGTTATAATGCCAAATAATGGAAAAATAGCTTTTCGTACTGCCTTTGCTATGAACAGCTGTTTTGAGGTATCAAATTTGTTTGATGATCAAGATAGCATTGTTATTATTTTAAATTCAAGACTTGGGAGCTATGAAGTCCGTATTAATTTTCCGGATACTGTAACACCTGTTTTACACTACACCACGTCATTTACGGCCGTTGTTCCATTGATGATGCCGTTTTGGCCTCGTGATATAATTCCGCTGACACAAAATGGAAGTGTCGAAAATACTGCAGGAACAATTCATATGGAACAATTTGGTTCCCGCTCCGGACTATTGTTTGCCAGCATAACAAAGCCTAAAACAGGATCGTTTTTTTATTTCCAAAATCTTACTTCATTGTCGGAATATTGTGAGGCTACCCAAACTGAATCTAAAAATACAGTCGGGGGAAAATGGCCCGAACTTGGTTTTCAGCTTCCTGCCACTGATAAACTGCCTCTGCCTGCAGGTAAAGCTTTTATCCTTTCAGACGCCTATGTAATATTAGAAACGGAAGTTGTAAATAAACCAACGGCCATTTGTGAACACTTTTTAAATAATCTTGTCAAAATATATAAGGTATTAGAACAACCCGCAATTGAATATAACAATTGGCCGGATATTGCAAAAAAGGTAATTGCCGACTTAACTAATAATAAGGGTTCATGGACTCAAAAAAAAGGAATTCCTTACCTCAATGCTTACTTATGCGATTATGAAACTCCCGCTGAAAGTATGGTTCAGCTTGCTGTACTAACTCCTTTTAAAGAATATGAAAAATGGAGCGGCGAGAAACAGCCGCTTTGCGAAGATTTGATTAAAGGACTTCCTGCTTTTTACGATCCCAAAATAAAATGTATAAACCGCTGGCTTCCTGCCCTTGCTGATCAGCTGGATGGTTCTGAAGAACAGAAAAAAGAAATGGTGATGGATTCCTGGTACCTGCATCACCCGCTGATGAATCTGGCGAGACTGGCGCTTCAAGGCAATAAAACAGCAGAGAAACTTCTATTGGATTCCGTTGATTATGTAATCAGGACTGCGCGTCATTTTAATTATAAATGGCCTGTATTTTATAATATGGAAACACTCGAAATTATAAAAAAAGAAACTGCCCCCGGCGCAGGAGGGGAAAATGACGTCCCGGGCTCCTATGCTCATTTAATGCTTTTAGTTTATAAGCTCACAAAGGAAAAACGCTATTTAAACGAAGCTGAAAGAGCGGCAAAAAAACTGGAAGATCTCGGCGTTTCTATTTTATACCAGGCCAATAATACTGCCTTTGCTGCCGGTGCCCTACTAGAATTGTATAAAATTACCAAGAAAAAAATGTATCTCGATCTGAGTTATATCTGTCTTGCCGGGCTCTTTAAAAATGTACAGCTGTATGACTGCAGGTATGGATTTGGAAAAAATTACACCAATTTCTTTTCGATATTTCCTCTCAATGATGCGCCTTATACCGCTGCATATGAAGAGCTGGAAGTATACGCCGCTTTATCAGAATATTTAATTAAAGCCGAAGATGTAGAGCTCCTGCCTGCTGTAAAAACGCTGATTCCTGAATTTGTTAAATATGCCGTCAATAGGATTGCCTATTATTATCCGCCTTTACTTCCGAAAGAAATGCTTTCTGATGAAGTAAAAACTGGTGAGTTGCAGCGTGACTTATGGATTCCATTAGAAGACCTGTACAACGGCTGGGAAAAAAGCGGCCAGGTGGGTCAGGAAGTCTATGGTGCCGGAATGGCATTTGGCGTTGTACCAAGACAATACATCAAAATCGATGAAGACTTTTTAATTTTTATTGACTATCCCATTACCCGCCAAAGTAAGAGAGGAAAATCAATCACTATAAAACTTGACGGCGATAAGGAAATGTACTGCAATTTGAAAATTCTAAAATTGGGTCAGAGCAGCATTAAAATGACTGTTTTTCAGGATAAGGAACTACAAAAAGCTTTTCATAAAAAGGCAGCAATACATGAATATAAAATTTCAGGTCGGGGCACAATTAAAATTCAATGGTAATATTGAATTAAAGCTTCAGGATAACTAATAATAATCACTTTATAAAAGATATATAATGGAAAAATTGACAAATTACTTTGGACAGAATATTAAAGGTAAAAGAATAGTAATAACAGGAGGAACAACCGGAATAGGAAAAGCAATCGCCGATGTTTTGGTATCGCTGGGAGGCAGGGTGCTGATTTTTGGCAGAGATGAGAAGGATTTTAAAGATGCCGTTGCTGATATTCAAAAACAATTTCCCGACAGTGAGGTTTACGGTACTCCTGCCGACGTTACTAAAAAAGAAGACATACAGAAAATCTTAAAAATAGCAGATACAGAACTTGGCGGTATTGACATTCTGATCAATAATGCGGCACTGGCAGCTCCAGGAATAACCAAGGAAAGTTATGATGAATATAAATACATCATAGACACCAATATTACAGGATATCTGGCATTTGCACAGGAAGCGGCCTTAAGGATGAAACAGCAGAAATCAGGGCATATTATTAATATCGGGTCCATGAGCGCAGAAAGCAAAGAAGCAAAAAGCACCATTTATGTAGCAACAAAATCTGCCATTAGAGGTTTTAGCACTTCGCTTCGTAAGGAATTAAACCCATTGGGAATTAAAGTTTCTTTAATTGAACCGGGAGCCGTTACAAGTGATATGCAGCCGGACACTAAGGCCGAACAAGAAGAAAAAATCGAAAAATTAGAGATGCTTGAGGCGTATGATATTGCAATGAGTACATTATTTTGTCTTTCCCAGCCCAAAAGGTGTGATATTGTAACCATGCAGATCAGACCGCATCTTCAGCTCATTTAAGCACTTTGCTTAATGGGCAGGCCCAGCACTCAATGGTGGAAAAATTTTTATTTCCATAATCTCCAAATAATAGCTGGCTCCAAAGTATGAGCTGCAATCAACAGAGTTTCAAATAGAATAAAAAAAACTGATTTACTGATAATTATGCAAACAAAAACATCTTATTCTGTAAGCTGAATGATTGTATTGCTTGTAATTTTAAATAAAACACAGAACGTCAAATAAATATACTTATGGAAAATTTACTCACTCAGGAAAATTTGAATGATATCAAAGAATTAATAGAAAATAAAATTGCAGATATTCCCGGAGAATTCCTTCTTCTTGGGGGACTCGGCACCTTACTGTTATCATCTTATCTATTAAAAAAAGGAAATAAACAGGCTGCCGCTGCGATAGGCTCTTTAGCTGTACCCATAGTGGGAATAGGTCTTACTAAATACAAGGATCTTTTAAAATCAGATTTGGAAAGTTTTAAGCAATATGTACAGCCTGCTGAATCATAATTCTGACTATTTTATTGCAGATTACATTCAGGTCTTAATTCAGAAGGCTTTAGGATTATTAAAAATATTAAATTTAAAAGTCATGGAAAATTTACATAATTACAGCAGTGAAGAACTTCAAAAATGTCCGTACCATCAGCAGTTAAATACATCTGCTGACAAGACTTCAGGTAAGCATATCAACACAGGAGACTGGGGCGAAGAACGCGATGAGGACGGAACAGATCCAAACCGCTATGAAAAAGGCTTCAACAATAATTCCGGAGAAACAGGAAGCGCGGCCGCTAATAAATAAAATCTATAAATTTTAAAAATATACATTATGCACACTTCAACTATATCCAATAGAAAGGTCAACTCAAAAAGTAACGTAAACGTTTCTACATTAGAACGTATCCTTATGACAGCGGCAGGATCCTATCTGCTGTACAAAGGCTTGACTCAGGAAAAGAAAAGTATTTCGCAGATTACATCTGGAGGCGCCATGCTCGCGCGAGGTATAAGCGGCTACTGCCCTGTTTACAGTGCTGTTGACCATTTAAAAAATGACAAAGGCTCTAATGTTAACATCAGAACTAATGTAACTATCAATAAACCTATCAATGAGGTATATGCCTTTTGGCGCAACCTGGAGAACCTTCCAAAATTTATGAACCATCTGGAATCAGTGAAGACTATCAGCAGTACACAGTCAGAATGGACCGCTAAAGGACCAGCCGGCATTGGGTCATTGAGCTGGAAAGCCGAAATCATCAAAGATCAGAAAGAAAAGCTGTTAAGCTGGCAGTCCAGCGATGGTTCACCGGTTAAAAACTTTGGAAAAGTGCTGTTTAAAGCTAACGGTGATACTACTGAAATAGATGTAACAATATCTTATCGTGCTCCTCTGGGAATTGCCGGTCAGGGTGCCGCAAAACTAGTGAACCCACTTTTTGAGAAAATCATACACGATGATATCATAGGGTTTAAAACCTATATTGAATCAAAACAATAAAGAGAAAATGTTCTTTGTTTGTTTTAAAAAACCTTTTGGAAACTGGTTTCCAAAAGGTTTCTTTTCTTTCAGGATTCCAAAAAAAAGTATGAAATCAAGCAGATAGAATTTCTTACAATTAATTTATTTTAAACTAAAAAATAGATAAAAGAGTAACAATTAAAATGTAACTTTACTACATGAGAAGAAATGGTGAAATTATTATAATTGAAGATGATGAAGATGACAGGCTTTTTTTGAAAGATATTTTTGAAAGTCTGGATTATCCCAACAAAATAAAGTTTATAGAAGACCCAATGGAAGCGATACCTTATTTATCCAAGCCATCAGTTCTCCCCTTCCTTATTATCTCCGACATTAATATGCCGAAAATCAACGGCTTTGAACTCCGTGAGCAGATCACTTCCATTGCGGAGATCAGCCATAAATGCGTGCCTTATATTTTCCTTTCGACTTCCCGAAATCCTGAAAATGTAAATAAAGCTTACAGCTGTAACGCACAGGGATATTTTAAAAAAGAAGAAGATTTTTCGGTCTATAAAATCATGATGAAAAATATTGTCGAATACTGGCTTACCAGCTTGACACCGGCCGCTATGCTTTAATAAATATACAAGAAAATGGCACTAAGCACCTGCCGGATAAAAGGCACCGACATAACCTGGATCGACATATACGATCCAAGTGAAGAAGAAATCGAATCGGTCAGCAGCAAATACAGTTTGAATTCTTACGCCCTGCTCGATTCGCTTGATCCTGATCACCTTCCTAAATACGAAGAGCACAATGATACCCATTTTTTAATCATTAGGCTCCTGCACGACGAGAGTCAGAAACTGCCAACCATACAAAGCCTGAGCAGTAAAATTGCCGTATTTTTTACCGATAATTTTATCATTACCATACATCGCTCTGCCCAGCCGCTGATTGAAAATATCATGAAGAATGTAGTGAATGCGGGAAAGATAAAATCTGCTTCGGGAATTGCCATACATATCGTGGGTGATGCCCTGCGTTCATTTGAAGAACCTGCCATGAAACTTTCAGCCGATATTGATTCTTATGAATCCACCCTATTTTTAAAGAAAAATATACCCGATGATATGATCGAGGATATTTATTACTTGAAAAATCGTGCAGGCCTTTACAAAAAACTGCTCCTGCTGAGCAACGAAGTGGTAAATTCCATCAAAGCCGAGGGAGAAGAACGTCCTGCAAAGCGTGACGTACGCGACCTTCATACCAAACTGGTCCTGCTTTATGACCAGGTACAGGAAGATACCAACAACCTGCTCAATATTTATCTTTCCCTCTCTGCCCGTAAGACTAATGACGTTATGAAAATCCTCACGGTTTTCTCAGTCTTTTTTATGCCGCTTACTTTTATCGTGGGAATTTATGGAATGAATTTTAAATTTATGCCTGAATTACAATCACCTTTAGGATATCCACTTACAATCCTGTCGATGATTGTAATATCTGTTTTGATTTTTTTCTGGTTTAAAAGAAAAAAATGGCTGTGATTATAAAATTGAATCCAGTATGGCAATAAGTTCTGAATAACTGTTAGGTTTACTAAAGAACTTGATGATTTCATTTTGGTCAAGTTTTAATTTCATAAATTCCTCAGAAGGAGTTGAAATTAAAATTACAGGAATAACTGAAAGCCTTTGAATGCTTTTTAGTTTTCCCAACAGTTCCCCTCCATTGATACGGGGCATATTGTAATCCAAAAAGATAAGATCTGGCAGCTGCTCTGCAGACTGCAGTTCATCAAGTGCCCTTTCTGGATTTCCAGCCCATTGCAGCTTTACTTCTCTAT
This sequence comes from Flavobacterium panici, assembly GCF_903819335.1. Classification (GTDB taxonomy): domain Bacteria; phylum Bacteroidota; class Bacteroidia; order Flavobacteriales; family Flavobacteriaceae; genus Flavobacterium; species Flavobacterium panici. The sequence goes on from NZ_CAIJDE010000058.1 coordinate 177,771, forward strand.
TAAGTGCTTTAACAGCTTCCTCGAATATCTCGGCATCTTCCGGGTCATCATCAATGAGTAAAATATTTTTATATGACATTCAAATACATTTTTAATCTGCTGCAAAATACAGTTATTATAGTTACGTATTTTAATCTGCTGCGGTTTAGCAATCTACAAAAAATATAATAAAAAAATATATGGCATTTCTATTACGCAGAAATTATAAGTGGAAATTTTACAACAATACAGAAAAATTATATAAATTCAATTCTTAACCAAAAATTATTTTTGCTTTTATGCGTACTTTTTAAGTTATACACACTGCTTTGTCAGTATCTAAGATTTATATTTAATCAAGACCATGAGAACAATACTAATCTTTTTCTGTTTTTTAAATGCATGCCTTTGTCATCCGCAGCAGCAACAGCAGCATTATTCTCCCAAAGTTCAGCTTGCCATTGAGACGTATGCTTTTTTGAAAGCACAAAGTGCCGCCCTGAAAAAAGTCGCCATGCAGTTTCCTTGCTTTACTAAAGAAGTCAGATCCTTAGAAAAAAATGCTCAGGCAGTATTTGGCAGGGCTGAGAAAAACATCGAACATTTTCTGCAGGAGGAACTTAATGATTCGCAATTCACAAGTTTAGAAAAACATATCGACTCACTTGTAAAAGAACAGCTAAAAAATCCCATACAAAAGAAAAAATATGCAGACGAATTTCTTGAGAATATCAAAGATAAAATAGAGTTTAGCCAAGACGCCGCTGTTCACAAAGGAATTATCTCTTTCGCCTATCATGATGCCCCACATCAGGAAGTTACTGATGGACATTCTGTAAAATTTACTATAGAAGGCCATCCCAAAGCAGAAGAAACTGTACTCACACTTCCAATACCTAAAAGCTGGACAGCCCAGGAAGCTGAAATGCCTGCTACCGTGCAGGAATTTACCAGCTGTGATGGCAAAGGAAATGAAAAAATACTCATCCTGATTCAAGAACTGCCTGAAGAATACCAAAACTTTGTCCTTACTGAAAAATCAGTTTTGGAGATGATACCGCCACAAAGCAGACTCATTCGCACAGAGCCGGTTATCATCGATAATAGGACAGGCATAATGGTTGAAATCGAAGAAATCTTAGATTTACCAACAAATAAAATGAAAGTACGCATGCTGCAGTATATGCTGGCTCATGAGCAGAAATTATTCTGTCTGCAAGGCAGTATTGGTCCTGTATCGGTGCACCAAAATCTGGATCTTCAGATGCGAAAATATGAACCGCTTTTTAGTCTGGTTGCCAAAGGAACGCAGATAGATTAAATGAAGGAAAAATATCATCTGTAATTTAATGAGCTGCTATAATTTTAAACTTTCATGATCAAAAAGATATTACTTCTAAAGGTTAAACTTCGGAGGTTTTTTTATGGACATGCACAGCAATAGTTTAAGATGAAAATTGGATAATCCCCAGCACAAATTGTATAACAGATCCATTGTAGTAAAGTATTAATTTAGATATCTAATGAAAATTAGAAATCCAGCATTAGTATTAATTAAAATAATTACAATATGGACGATATACAAATACAAAAAAACAGCCTTAAAGGAAAAGTTGTCGTGATAACCGGTGCCAGCAGCGGTGTGGGCAGAGCCGCAGCTGAAGCTTTTGCAAATGAAGGATGCACTATTGTTGCAGCAGCCAGAGGCAGTAAAGGTATTGATGATGTGGTACAGTATTGCCGTTCATTAAATGTTCCGGCTTTTGGCATTTCTGCAGACATGTCTATTGCTCAGGATGTTGAGAAGGTAGCCAGCACAGCTTTATCTATAAACGGAAAAATCGATATTTGGGTGAACAACGCCGGTGTTATGGCCAGTGGTAAATTTGAGGAAATCCCAATGGAAATCCATGAGCAGGTCCTTAAAACCAATTTGTTTGGATATATGCACGGAGCTTATAATGCTGTTAAAATTTTTAAAAACCAGAATGAAGGTATTTTAATTAATAATATATCTATCGGCGGATTTATGCCTGCCCCATATAGTGCTGTATATTCGGCATCTAAATATGGAATAAGAGGTATGATGGAATGTCTTCAAGGTGAAATTTCTAATTATAAGCATATTCATATCTGCAATTTGTATCCGCAATTGCAAAATTCTACCGGAAATCTGCATTCAGCCAAGTATTCCGGTTTTAACATGACAATTCCTTTTATAGCTTCAGATCCGCGTGAAACTGCTGCCAAAATGGTCCAGCTTGCCAAAGAACCACAAAAAGACCTTTTCCCCGATTTGCGCGCTGCGGCAATCACAAACCTTTATAGATTATTTCCAAAGACTGTAATTAATACAGCTTCTGCGGCTGTTAGGAGTAAAATGGCACTTAATACCAATAAGCAAGATGATTCTGGAAATGTTTTAAATATTTCTAAAGATCCGCTGAGAGTTTACGGAAGTGAACCGTCAAAAAATGCTCCTAAAATAGGCTTAGCCATGCTTGCGGGAATTGGCATCACTGCTGGCTTATATCTAATGAGTAAAAAGTTATAGGTTAAAAAAAATAAAGATAAACGATCAGGATTCAGCTAATTTCCCACTTTACTTCTCTATTTCTATATATTCAAAAATAAGCAACGTTAGAAGCAGCTTAATTAAAAAATCATCATTATATAAAAAATGTCTCGCTATTGAGACATTTTTTATATACCTTTGTGCCATGAAAGACACTAAGGGCAAAATAATAGAATCTGCAATATCAATTCTTAATAAAAATGAAACCGCTTCTATAGAACAGATAGCAGCAGAAGCAGGAATTACAAGACGTACTATTCATCGTTATTTTAGCGATAGACTGAGTTTAATTGAACATTGCAAGGAGAATATGCTGACTGTATGCAACGAAAAAATGACTAATGCATATAACTCCAGTCAGGATCCCATTACTCAAATTGAATATATGCTGTATGCTGCGATTGAAGTAGGAAATCAATACTGCTTTTTGAAAAAATTATATCAGCATACTGATTATTCTGAAATTAAAAATAACAATGAATCTGAATACAATAACATTAAACTGCAATGGTTTAAGCTTATAGAAAATCTGCAGTCTGGTGGTTATATCAATACTGAACTAACTATTGGATGGATATACAATTTATTTGGAGGAATAATTGAAACAGCAGTTCTTTCTGTGCAATCAGGAAATATATCACTTAACGATGTCAAAAAATTTGCCTGGATTTCTTTCAAAGGAGGTATTGGTTTATCTAAATCAAAGTAATAACCGATAGTTTTTACAAACATATCAAATAAATAAAAAATGAATCTATACAGCGACGAATCTTTAATAGAACAATTGCCCGGTTTTAAAAATAATTATACTACCGTAAACGGAGTCAATATACATTATGTAACCGGAGGATACGGGAGTCCATTAGTCCTTATTCCGGGATGGCCGGAAACATGGTGGAGTTATCATAAAATTATGCCCATTTTAGCAGAAAAACACAGTCTAATCGTAATAGATTTACGAGGAATGGGATCATCAGAAAAACCTTTAGAAGGCTATACAAAAAAAAATATGGCTAAGGATATACATGAATTGATTACTCATTTGGGACATCAAAAAATAAATATAACAGGTCATGATATTGGAGCTGCAGTTGCTTTTAGTTATGCCGCTAACTTTCCTGAAAGTACAGATAAACTTATCATTTTAGATACTCCACATCCCGATGAAAACATATACAAACTGCCCATGATGCCAATAGGAAATCCGGTGTTTCCGTGGTGGCTGGCATTTAACCAGGTCAAACAACTGCCCGAAGAATTACTGGAAGGACGTTATGATGTATTACAAAATTACATTTTTAACCATCTTTTGGTCAATCCGGAAGCAATTAATGACTTTGACAGAAAAGTCTATGCAGAGGCTTATAACAATAAAAATGCAATTAGAAGCTCTAATGGCTGGTACCAAGCCTTTACACAAGACATTGAGGATATAAAAAAATACAAAAAAGTATCCATCCCTGCTATGGGAATTGGAAGTCCTGAAGGTGCAAAAATGCTTAGCTTTTTCTTTTCTGTTTATCTTGAAGATTTTAGCATAGAAGAAATAGAAAATTCCGGTCATTTTGTACATGAAGAAAAACCGGAGATTACAGCATTACTAATAAAGAAATTTTTAAGTTAAAATTCTTTGTAACCTGATGCAAAAAACCTTAAAATCCCATTTCTAACAAAATGGGATTTTTTATGTCTTTTTCGTATTATTTAATCATCTTAAAAAAAAACTTCAAATAAAAAAAGGCCGCTTCATAAAATTATGAAGCAGCCTATTATATTTTGTAAGAGAACTCTAATTCAACTTCTAGTATAAATAATTCAGAGCTGTAACATCATTCGCATTGAAAGCTCCTGTTTCGTTTGAACTAAAACATGCTCTCATGTAAGATGTTGCATCATATCCTGAAGGTGTTCCCGGAATTTGAATTGCTCCAACGCCAGCTGTTCCTTCATTTGAATTTTGCCCGCAGCTTTGACGGCTGAACCAGTCTGTATGGCGTAAACCTATACAGTGTCCTATTTCATGTGCTGCTACGTGTGCATTTACATTTGTTGAATAAGAATCTAATCCGGAATATAATGTAACTGAATTATATGGATTTCCTCCAGATGGGAATCCTGCTACTCCACCCGCAGACCCAGTTTGTCTCCGGACAACAATATTTGCTCCAGAAGTACTTGAACTAAAGGTTAGTGTAAAGTTAATAGACAATCCTAAATTATTGTATCTGTTTATTGCAGCCTGCAATCCGTTGCGCATATTTGTGGTTAGGGCTGTCGTACCAGTTCCTGATAATCCAACAACTCTAATAGTTCTTGGGGCAGATACTAAATTAGTAGTACGGTATTGTTCTGTAGTAATACCACCGTGAAGATCCATTTTATTTAATTGATCTTGTGTCACGATAATATCTCCTTCTATAAGGAAAGCATCCTCAACACTACCATCTAAATTAGTATTCTTAATCACCTGAACATCTGAGGTATTTAATGACAGTGATCTAAGTTTGTTTAACACCTCTGGTGTTACTTTAAGAGATTCCTGATTTGATTGTACTGCTTCATCTTTGTTACAAGAAAACAGTGTTAGCGCTATGAATGACAGAGCTAAAATTGATTTAATTTTTTTCATAATAAGTTCTTTAGTTGTTAAATAAGTTGATAAATAGGGGCTCTTTTACAAAATATTGT
>NZ_CAIJDE010000059.1 GCF_903819335.1 Flavobacterium panici
GTCTTATATTGATATTATCTGAACTTTTAGTGGCGGTATACTGATTTTTAACATGGTAAATTGGTTTAATTAACTTATAACCAAAAAACTATGAGAACAAAATTTAAGAATGCAGCAAGATTAATTGTCGTTTTTACGATTTTAATCACTTCTACAAAGTGTCAGACAGATGATCATTTAGAACAGGCAAATGATAAAACCCTTTTATCTGCCAAACAATGGTTTAAAAACTATGAAACCGAAGGAAATAATTATGCATTATTTCAGAATTTAAACTACAACTGGAGCGATGCAGCAATAACAAATTCAGAAGATGGGACAAAAATAATTATAGTTCCCATTAATGAAATCAAAAAAGACCCAAGAGAAACCTGGGAACAAAAACTGTATATTTATAAGCTAGGCGAAAATAATTACGAAGCTTCATTGATTGAAATATATCCTGATAAAAATAACACAGATTCAAATAGTTCGTTAATCGAAAGTGGAATTTTTTCTGGTTATATAAGTGTTGGGGATATCAAAAAAGGATTTCTAAAAGTGGCTAAGTTTGAAAATGGTCAACTTGTAGAAAATGGTATTATTAACCTGCGTTCTAAAAGTAAAACTGCTAAAGCCCCTTCAAATCAAGTTCCGTGTCCTGTAGGAACAGACTGTGATACAGATACAGGCGGTGGAGCAATAGATTTAAAAGAGGTAGTTGTAAACAATAACTATAAAGACCCATCAGGATATATTATAACATATAATTATGGCGGTGGTGGTTACACAGGTGGCATAACTCCCGCAGATTATACAAATCATGGAACTGGTGCCAGTGGTATTACAGCGCCAACACCTGCGGAAATTGCGGATGCTTTACAAAAGAAAATTGACGGTTCTAAACTAGATCCATGCCCTAAAGCTGTTTTAGAGCAATTAAAAAATGCAACAAATGTTGATATTGCAGCTATATTAGAAAAATTAGGGTCTAGTAAAGTATTTACAGTTACTATAGCATCAAGCTCAGTGATTTCTAGACCAGCATCAGCTTCTTCTACTGGGGTTCCAAATAATTATAACATTAGTATAAGTTCAAATTACACAAGTGCTACACGATTATTTAGAGCTTCAAATTTATTGCATGAAATGATACACTGCTACTTTTTTAGCCTAGTTGATGACTATACAGCTAAAAACAACCCAGCAATATTTAATGATTTTCCAACGTTATTTCAGAAATTTGTTGACAAAAAATATCCCGGCTCTAAAGCTTCTGCTCATCATGACGAAATGGCAAATACATATGTAAATGCAATTGGAGCAGCATTACAAGAATTTCAAACTGGATTACCAGTCCCTTATGGAGAAATTCCTAACCAAATCTATACAGATTTAGCTTGGGGAGGATTACAGGAAGCTCCAATATTCCAAGCAAAATTTCCTGAGGGAAGTTTAGAGTATAATAGAATTATTGGAAGATATAATGGTGAGAGTGTTAATTCTACTATTAACGGACAAGTTCCTATAGGAAAACCATGTACCATTAATTAATTTACAATATCATGAAAAGACTTTTTTTTTACTTAATTACAATAATAACATTATCAATTTATAGCTGTTCTTCAGTTAAGGAAGGCCTTTCACCTGTTAATGTATATTTAAATTTTAAATTTAAAAATAATGATACAGTTTTTGTCATTGAAAATAAGTTAAATAATAATTATGCAATAGATCTTCTAAAAGAAAGGTCTATTGCTGTAGTAACTAATAATACCAATGAAAATAGTGTTGGTTTGAAACCCCCACTATACACTGAAGAAAATTGGAATGCGATGAACCAAAAATACAGGCTTAAAAACACTGATGAAATTTGGTTAAAAAATACATTTTGGAATCAAAATGATTTTAAAAATGTTAAGATCAAATTTATAAAAGAAGATGTTTTTCCAAAACCATTCCTTTTTAATGAATACATGACAGAGAAAAAGAATGAAGTTATTGTGTTTTCATTTTCAGAACCAATTTTTTATAAAAATTCAGAGTATGTAATATTTGCAAAATCTGAAACTACTACTAAAAAACAATTTATTCAACCTAATTCTATTGTTGTTATGAAAAAAGAAAATGGGAAATGGATATTATTTCAAGAGATATATGATGGGAATTATTATTAAAAACAATACCTTTTTGAGTCATGAAAACATACATTATAATCATATCCTTTTTCTTTTTCGTGAGCTCTTTAATTGCTCAGGAAAAAGAAAAAGACACGCTTTTTTTTGGTATAGATAAATATTATACCATATCACCTACAATAACTCCAAATCTTAGTTACAAAACTTATTCTGACTGGATTGAAGTTACAAAAGAACAAATGGATCATACAAAAACTAATGGGTACATATCTTTTATTGGCGACGGTTATTTGACCAAAAATTTAAAGCCCAAAAAGATTCTATCAATAAAAGAATATATAGAAAACAGAAAATTCTATTATGATGGAAAATACAATCAAATAGTTGACAAATGGAAACTGAAAGATTCTTTGACTGATAAATATATTATATATTTTGTTAAGGGAGATGAATTTATACAGCCTAGAATTTTAGAATACAAGTCTTATTATCCAAGACGTGATAAAGATTGGAATGCTGTTCAAAACAAAGTAAAAGACACACTTTTTTTTAAGTTAGACAATGAATATGTTTATCATTGGGAAGATACACCGGAAGAATATTTCATTAAAGATTCGATGGGTAACGAGCGTTTTTTTTTCAAAAAAGCAGAAATATTAAAAACTTTAAAATCAAAAAAGTTGCTTAATCTTAAAGAGTTTGTGCAATCTTCCAGGTTTTATAATAAAGATAAACAACAAAAATTAAGTGATCACGATTTAGCTGATTTTCTTAGTGATTACATTATTTTTTTTGTTAATGAAAATAAATCTGAATTTATTCATGTAAATCCAACGCTGGTAGTTTATGATTAATATACAGTTGGTAAATCTTGTAATTAATTTAATTATGAAAAATTTTAAATATTTGTTTTTAATTATTTTTTATTGCAGTTGCTCGGTTTCAAAAGACGCGAATGTCTCAATAAATGATTATTTAGACTCTGCAATAAAAGATAAAAATGAAGAAATTATTGTAGTCAAAGAAAAAATCAATACTAATTCTATAATACAAATTTTTCAGGGTAATATATTAGTAGATAACAATACTAAAAAAACAGAAAGAGAAGGAGGAGTTCCTATTCCGTTATATAATGAAAATGACTGGTTAGTAATGAAAAAGAAATATGAAAATCAAAATACTGAATTTTGGCTTAACGTAGAAACATGGGACAGTAAAAACTTTGATTCAAAGAGAATTATTTTTGAAAAGCTTAAAAATTGTGTTGGCTCTTCTGTAATTGATAAATATTTAATAAAAGAAATTCCTGTTTATTCATTCTCGGAACCAATTATTTACAAAAATAAAAACATAGTAACTTTTGCTACTGCAAAGGGAACTACAAAATCATTTGGACTAGGTAGCGTCTATATTATTGTAATGAAAAAAGAAAAAGGAAAATGGATGGTAATAAATAAAACAGAAGAAAATGCTTTTTATTGAGAAATCTAAATAAACAAGAAAACCATTCAATTCGAATGGTTTTCTTGTTTATTTAAAGTTAGATAAAGTTCTATAATTATATTTTATGGAATAACTCTGCTATTTCAACATTCAGCGCTTTACTGATACGAATAAGCTTGTCAATACCCATAATTTGCTTTCCTAACATATACCTCCTTAATGCTTCGATATCTAAATCAGAATCGTGCGCAACGTGTCTTACTTTAAGATTTTTTACTTTAATAATCTCTTTTATATTATTTCCGACAGTTTTGACAGATTCAGGTACTTCAGTTTTTCTCATTTTCGAAGTTTATTCATTTGAAAATGGAGGTAACTCAAAATTAAATAAATCGCTAAGCGGTACTTCTAACGCTCGAACAATTTTAAATATAGTACTTACAGTAGGATTTGTTTTTACAGTTTCAATTCTGGCAATTTGTGATAATGTCATTTCAGCACGATAGGCTAGTTCTTCTTGTGATATACCCTTTTCAGCGCGTATTTCTTTTAGTCGCTTGGCCAGCAACTGTAAACCCTCTTTATCGAAGATTAATTTTCTAGGTTTAATATCATTCTTTTCCACTTATCAAAAAGAAGATATAAATAAGAAAAATATTATAGCACATGTGCTATAATTTGTATATTTGCTCATATTTTAAAAAATAAAAATATTATGGAAAAAAATGAAATGGAAAATGAAGAGAAATTTAAAAAATTAATGCGTTACTATTTTAAAACCTTAAAATCGGCGAATAAAGAAAATGAACATTATGTTGCTGAGGTTAAGTTCTCGAGTTACTACGAGCTTGGATGTGTTATTAATGAGATGCTAAAACTATGTATTTTGTGCGTGGATCATGACGTGCATAAAACTTCGGAAACTGATATAAGAACAAGTATTAATTTGTCTTTAATTTTAGAAGTTGTGCATCAGCTTTTTCCTCTAGATACATTTGAATTTTTGGATGAAATCGATGAAATGTTCCTTAAAAAAGTTCAAAATATAAAAGAATAATGAAATGTTTTTTGACTATTAAAAAAAGCCTTTCCTGATTTCGAATAATTTTTTTAGAGAGTATCAAATTTTGTATATTTATATATGTATTTATTTGATTGTTAAATATTTATAATTATTTTAAAGATATGAAAAACAATAATAAAACCTTGCCAAATGAAACGGATGAAATATTTTTAACAGACGGCGGACTCGAAACTACATTAGTTTTTCTCGAAGGATTTGATCTTCCGTATTTCGCCGCTTTTGATTTATTAAAAAATCAGGAAGGATATAACGCACTTAAAAATTATTACATCCGATATTTAAAAATCGCAAAAAAGTATCAAACCAATTTTATTCTGGAAACCCCAACCTGGCGCACAAATCCAGATTGGATCGAAAAGATTGGTCATCATAAAAACGAATTAGCCTTACTGAATGAAAAAGCCGTTATTCTTTTAGAAAATTTAAGAACAGAATTTCAAAACGATATAAATTCTATTTTAATAAGCGGCTGTATTGGTCCTCGCGGCGACGGTTATGTACCAGAAAATTGTATGAGAATTGAAGAAGCACAGCAATATCATACAGCACAAATAGAAGCTTTTAGTAAAACCTCAATAGATTTTGTTTCGGCACTTACCATGAATTATATTGAAGAAACTATTGGAATTGTTAAAGCTGCAGCATCTTTTAATTTGCCTGTGGTTATTTCTTTTACAGTCGAAACAAATGGCAAACTTCCAACGGGAATGAGTCTAAAAGATGCTATTGAAAAAGTAGACGAAAGTGTCAATATTCCGCCAATATATTATATGATTAATTGCGCGCATCCAACACATTTTTTAAATGAATTAAGCGAAAACAAAAACGAAAACTGGGTAAAACGTATCAAAGCTATTCGTGCCAATGCATCCTGCAAAAGCCACGCCGAATTAGACGAAGCCACAGAACTAGACAGGGGAGTACCCAAAGAATTAGGAAAAGAATATAAAACATTAAAAGATTCTTTCCCGCATTTAAATGTTTTTGGCGGCTGCTGCGGAACCGATGAAGAACATATTGTTGAAATTGCTAATGAATTAAAAAATTAAACTCCACTATGAAAAATAGCAGGAAATTTATCTTGGTTCGCAAAAACCAATTTCACTAATTCATAATTAGTATCCGAATCCAAAAGCGTATTTTCAATTTCTTTTACTTCGGATACTGTAGCCATTTTTCCAATCTTTTTTCCATGTTTGCGGAAAGAAGTACGAGTAAAACCATAAAGAATCCCATTTTCGATTATTGAAAATTGAAATTCATCATTCATTTCTCTTTTTTCGAGATCATAATTTCTCAACTCATAACGCTGTATGCTGAAAACCGAATCAAAATATTCTCCGGGCATGACATAGTCCGTATATTGTTTGATGAAACTATCTATGGTAAAGTTTGTCAATAAAGGATTAAAACTTTGAAATTCGATAAAATGTTCACCCGAAATTTTTTCAAGAGTATGAGCCGTTATCAAATCTGATTTTATGTCTTCACCAATTAATGATTCCGGTCGGTCAATTATTCTTAATCTGCCGTTCCATTTGCAATATTCTTTAACTTCCTCAGAATCGGTGTTGATTACAATACTTTCAAATTGAGTGAATTTCAGTAATTTTTCAATCATATACTCATACATGGGTTTTCCATTAAATGGAAGAAAATTTCTATTAGGTAAAACATGCAAAGGATACTCTTTTTGTATTGGTAAAAGGGCAGTAAGAAAATTGCTCATAGTGTCTTTATAAAAGAATTAAAAATGACGTTCATTTTATAAGGCTAATTTATAAAGATAGAATGAACTGGTTTTAGGTAGAAATACTTGATTTGAAGTAAGGACCTAAAGAATAAAAATAGTAAATTATTGGTTGTGTATTATCGGGTTGTTGAATCGATGAAGAACATATTGTTGAGATTATTGGTCAGTTGAAAGTTGTATAAAGTGTTTTCTTCGAATTGAATGTTTGTAGAAAATGAATATATTTGAAAATAAAGTTGACAACATTTTTAAAGAAAATAAATGCACACAATAAAACAGCGAAGATTATTTACGAAAAGAGAATATAATATTCTTGACAATAAACTGAATTATAAAACATCTTATATAGGAGGTGAAAGTGAAGGAATGGTTGCCTTTGAAAATTTGTCAAAAGAAAAAACGACTTACAAAACATCCAATAATATCATATTAGTACTTTCACTGCTTATTTTTGGAATTGCAGGAATCTCTTTTTATTTCCGCAATGATAAAGATTCTGACCCAGACGCATGGATAGTTTTTACATTTATAGCAATTGTTTTATTTACCGTATATTTTTTTATGAATGAAAATTCATGGAAAATTAGAACTCATAATAATGGATATCTCATTCTATTTAAAAAACACCCCAATCAAAATTTTGTTGATGAATTTATATCAACATTGTTTCTTGAGAGAGATAATTATTTGCGAGAAAGATATCTAAGCCTTGATCCTAATTTAAACTACGAAACACAGGTAAATGATTTGAGATGGCTGCGAAACGTTGAAGCAATTTCTAAAGATGAATTTGATAAATACTATTCAGATTTAAAATTATTATACGCACCAAAAAGAGGAGCAATTGGCTTTGATAGATAACATGAGAATTAGCACAAACTCTATTAAAAATAATCATCCTAATAAACAATCATTTCCCTTATGAAAATTACGCTCCAAATTTTAATAATCAGTATGCTGTTATTCTCTTGTCAAGAAAATAAAAAGGAGCTAAGTGAAAAACCACATAAAAAAGAAATTGTAAGTAAAAAGAAAGAAGATTTTGTATCGCCTGGAGAAAAAGTAAATGACGCAATAGCAGATCTTACCATTAAATTTTCTGATTTAACGATTTCAATGAGAGACGATGATACAAGCTGGAAAGATGAATATGAAGAAACCGATAATATTTATGAAACCAGAAAAGATACAGCCGTTTTTTATCTTGATCCGGGTTACTCTCTTGAAAGATCATTTAAAATTGATCAAGCTGAGTTTGATGAAATAGAATTGTATGGACAATTTGAAATAAACGTGGGAATTGATACAGAACGAGAACTTGATGTGCCGTTTTGCCTTATAGAAGATTGGAAAAGCTACACTTCTGAATGGACTAAATTTAAAGTCAATAAAAATGATTTGCAGCTCCCAATGATTGATGATAGAATAGACCGCCCAATAGATTTTACTATTGATGAACTCAAAACTGCTGTAGGGAAACACTGCGGTCCTGAATGGTTAGATGAAATCAAGAATATTAAATCTCTTGATAAAATAAGAACCAGCTTTTTTACAACAAGATACATTTATAAAATTAGAGCAAAGAATAGTAAAACAAACGCGATAGTTGAAAAATTCATTGTCTTTTATGCACCTACAAGCTGTTAGAATTTAACATCACTATTAGATTCAGTTCTAAAAACATCTAAAAATGAAAAACCTTATTTCGATATTTATTATTTTACTTTTAATGAGCTGTAGAAATACGGCAGAAAATGTTTCTTCAAAAAAAGATCGCAAAGATGAGGTTTCGGTAAAAGAACTTTCTCAAACTAAAATAGATACTTCTGTAAAAGTAAGTCCACCATTTATTCTTAATAATATAAAATGTAACTGGAAACAAATTGATTCTGTTTCAGGAGCAATTACAATAGAATTAAGAGACTATAAAACACAAAGGATTTTATTAAGCTATTCTGATTATTTTAAATCAGGAAATGATGTTAATGCAGAGGATTATTTTAACGAACATTTTCAGGATTTAAATTTTGATGGTTTTAAAGATTTTTTGATCACAAGCAGTGGAAGTACTGCCATGACAGATTTGGTAAACATATATTTGTTTAACGAAAAAACGAAATCATTTGAATTTTCTGAAGAGCTGTCAGACAATACAATAGACGAAGTAGATAAGGTTAATAGAAAACTTTCGACAAGTTCATTTACAATAGATAATGAAATTAGAAAAAAGCATTATTTTAATAAAAACGGCACAATAAAATATTCTGAAATTATAACCAGATTAGATCTTAGTCAAAACGATTCAGTTGGATATTATAAAGATAAATATGAAAAAATAGTAAACGGTAAAGTGGTTATCACAAAAGAATATACTATTATCAACTAACTAAGTTACATCATTTTCCCTTCTTTAGCATATTCCTTTTTAATTCCCTGAAGCAAATGATTCAGGTTGATACTTTTATTTTGATCTTCTAAAGTTCTCAAACAGGCATATTGAATTATATTTACAATATTCGCGCCTGTAATATCGTATTTTTTTGAAAGTTCGCTAAGATTTACATCTTCGGCAATCTTAATTCCTTTTGGCAGATTATTTTGCCACAGTTTTAAACGTTCGCCGTAAGAAGGCACTTCAAATTCAATTATAGATTGAAATCTTCTAGTAAAAGCGGTATCAATATTTGCTTTAAAATTAGAAGCCAGAATAACCAATCCCGGATGATTTTCGATACGTTGCAGCAAATACGAAACTTCCTGATTGGCATATTTATCGTGTGCATCTCTCACATTGGTTCTTTTTCCGAAAACGGCATCGGCTTCATCAAAAAACAGAATCCAGTCTTTATCTGTGGCTTTGTCAAAAAGAGAAGAAAGATTTTTTTCGGTTTCGCCAATGTATTTCGAAATCACCATTGATAAATCAATTCTATAAACATCTCTTTGCGTATATTTTCCTAAAAGTGAAGCTGTAAGCGTTTTTCCAGTTCCCGGCGCACCGTAAAACATCACTCTAAAACCGGGTTTTATCTTAGATTTCATATTCCATTCATGAAGTAAAATATCATTGAATTTAAGCCACGTTTCTATTTCTTTTATCTGATTTAAAGTAGAAGAATTGAGCACCAAATCATCCCAGTCTAATTGGGTTTCAATTAATTGAGCAGGGAAAATACTGCTAAGCTGTGGTTTTAGAATTTTTCCGGTAATGAATTTCTCGATGTATTCATCTTCTAAAATCAATAAACCGCTCAGTTTAGGTTCACCATTTGGAACAGCTTCTACTTTGATAATTCTTTTTTGATAAAGAAAAGACTGATTGTGCAGATAATCATAAAATGAAATTCGTTTATCGAGATCATTTCCCGCAATTAAAAACTGAGCCGTTTCGCCAGTTGGTAAAATGCCGCGATGGTTTTTGGTTTTTATTCCTCCAAATTCGGGCAATTCACCGCCATTTGGTAAATATTCGGCAATAACCGAACTTAAAAAATCGGGTTTCATATGAGGAACAAGAGCGAGTACCAACAAAAGAGTATCGATTTCTGTCAGGTTATTTTCGATGATGAATTCGTTTATAAACCCATTCGAATCAACTTGATTCAAAACAGGTTTTTCCATTGGGTTTTCGGTCTGAAAAAGGTTATCAAGCTGAAATACGAATTGGTTTTTTAGATAAGTGAATACATTTTCCATTTTATACTTATAATTCGATTGAAAAAAAAATCAAGTTTTGATATAGCTATAAATTAACATTAGGGAAAAGAAAGATCGGTACTTTTATTTTGTTAGCTTTTTAATCTAATTTAGCTAATTTGGTAAAATGCATTAAACTCTCCTTATCAATACTGCCATAATCATATTGGTCTTTTTTAATTATTTCTTTTACTACTTCATATTCAATAGGATCAAGTTTAAATAGTTCATTTAAAAGTCTTGAAATAAAAATGGGCTCATTGTGATATTTAATAAATAATTCATTAAAAATAATTACAACATAATCTCTATATTTTGAACTCTGTAAT
Source organism: Flavobacterium panici (assembly GCF_903819335.1). GTDB lineage: Bacteria > Bacteroidota > Bacteroidia > Flavobacteriales > Flavobacteriaceae > Flavobacterium > Flavobacterium panici. The sequence continues at coordinate 10,423 of NZ_CAIJDE010000059.1, forward strand.
GCAAATTCGACCAGTACCTTAAATATAACAACTTTAAAATCCCATTCAATTTTTGGGTTTTTTATAAATTTTTCTAAATCTGGAATTATATCAAACCCCATCAATACAAGGGCTTTTGGCAATTCGGAACGAAAATCAAAAGCCTCTTCATTTTTTTCGTCAATTAATGCATCCAATAAAATAGGAACTGATTTTGTAATTTTTAATTGACCTAAAGCTCTCCATGCATGTCTTGAAGCAAAATCTTTTATAGTAAATCCTGAAATTGCATGGCTTAAATTTGAAGTTTTTACAATGTCGATTAGTTCGTTGGCATTTTTTTCTCCAATGTTCAATTCTTGAGCATAATTTGGCCAGTCTTTAGACAAATCTGTTTTTCCGAATTTGAATAATTTTTCTACTTCTTCTGAATATTTCTTTTTCATCTTACATAATAGTTATTACCTTCTTTGATTATTACATCATCTATTAAATTATTGATTGCATCTCTTATTATTGCATCTGTTCTGGAAAGATCTCTGGCTATTTCTCTATATCCTGTATAACTTGTTTTTTTGTAAACCTTTCCGTCTCTTTTAATTTGTCCTGAAATTTTGTTTCTCTTTAATAAATCTGTTACTAATTGCTCTGGCGGAGTAGCGGCTATACCTGTAATATTTGGAAAACTACCTGTTAAAGTCTGCGAATAGACTGAGTTAAGAGTAGTTCCATTTATTTCATCAATTTGGGCAGTTATAGATTGCGCAATATAAAAACCAAGTGCTAAAGTTAACTGTGCATTACTAGGAGATGGTAATGCAAAAATTGAATCATTTTTAGAATCTTGATAATAATTAACAGTCATTGAGTATTTTAAAATTTTTGATTTATTATCTTTTCCAAATTGCTCTGGACCATTATCCATATTTGTGTTTAAAGATTGTGTACCAAAAGCTAAATTGTCGTTAGTTGCTTTTCCATATAATGCAGCAGATAAAACGTGAATACCTTTAGTTTCAGATTGATTACCTGCATTTTTAGCTACAAAAGCATCTATAAAGCTATTTCCTGTCATTACACTTCTGTTTACTCTGGATTCCCCGGCTCCACTATCAGGTTGTTTTTTTGTTAATGGATTTGCAACAACTGTTTTTGGTCTTCCTTTATCCATAACAGTAGGCATAATTACTGTTTTTGGTGTAACTTTTTTAGGAGTACTTTTTTTAGTTAATTGAACATAATTATAATCCCAGGTTTCTCCGCCATCAGTTACAGAAGAAATATTTATAACAGATGCCTGATCTGTATTGACTTTGTTTTTAATGGCTTGAGCTTCATCAGCGGTAACTTCTCCTTCATCATTTTCTTTTTCAGTTTCAGAATCAATTTCCGCTAAAGCTCCCGCAAGTGGACCAGCTGGAGTTGCAGCTTCCGGTTCACCTCTTCCCATCACTCTGTCTAACAAAGCCATTCCCGTATCTACCGCTTTATTCACGAGCCATGTAAGCGCTTCATCAACCATTTGTTGTACAGAAATAATCATTTCGCCAATTCTTGCCCCAATTCCAGTTAAACCAACCTGATTAGCCAGGAATCCTATCACAACCGGCATAGCTTGTCCCATAGTTCTTTCGAGGTAATCTGCGGCTGTGGTGACATTGCCTCGGGCTAAATCAGCTACACCGTTGACAAATGAATTGACAACTTCGAGCATTTCACGCAAGTATTTTATAAAACTTTGTATCGCATTAAAGAACGCCATTGCACCGTTTATCACCGCCATAATTCCGGTTGGGTCTAACATGCTTAAAAGTCTGGCTGTAATTCTGTTCACAATGCGTTCCATGACAAAGTTTTTCACGGCATCGAGAACGGTATTCCACAAGTTACTAAGCTGTTCTTGTATTTTATCCCAAATAGCAGTCATACCTCGTTCCTGAACATCTTTAATGAATGTCCAAATACCTTCGAGTGTATTAATCATGCTGCGGATTCTGGCAACTCTTGCAGGCCCAATACGAGGATGTGCGGCGAGTTTTTCCCAGATTTTCTCCATCGAGATATTCAACACTTCCATTACCCAGGTAATAACACCTTGCAAAGAGAAATCACTAAGTACCGGAATATTGGCATCTTTTAACTCACTCATTAACCAGCCGGTTACACCATTTATTAAATGGGTTACAATATTGTCAAAGAATTGTATGAATCCTTGTTTTAGGGCTCGCAGTATATTTTTTAAGAAACCAATTGGATCTTTTTTAATGTCATCAATAGCTTCTAATGCTCTTGTAATGATATTTCCGATGAGGTCAAATGGGAAATTCATGATTTCGAGAATGGCTATAATAACGATTCGGACAATTTCTGCGACAAACGCAATTAATCGGCCTATAGGTTCTCCAAATTTATCAATGATTCTCAAGAAAGCATCTATAGGATGGATGAGGTCATTGATGCTCATAGAATCCCAAATGTCGGTAAACAATTGAATTATAGATTGCGGTGTCATGTTGAGCGTCGCTACTGCAGCTTCAATTTCGCCTACAATTCTGGCTATTGCACCAGATTCAACCATTTGTGCATATTGTTCTTCTCCACCGTCCATGAGGCTCATAAAACCTCGTATTAGATTTGGAACTGTGCGAGGTACAGCTTCTTGTGTAAAAGGATCTCTTCCAATAATTACTTTAATAAGTGAATAACCTCTTACAGTTGCAGCTTGAGAAGACAGCCATCCTAATAATGACTCCTTAACAAGTTCTAATACTTTTAATGCCACGCCTGAGGCAAAATCCCAAACCCTTTGCAGGAATCCTCCAGCTTGGGCTGCAAGTGCTGAAAGATTATCAGCAATATTGACCAAATTTGCAGGCTGAATAGCATCCCAGGCTGCAGTTATGAGTGCGCGAAGTTCACCTAACAATGAATTGAAAGTTCCAACCTGAGTGTCAAGCCAGTCGGCAGTTTTTTGCAGCGTGCCTTTTTCACGCATTTGCTCAAGCTCTGTTTGCTTGTCTATAAGTATTAAGAAATCTTCTAATATTTCAACCGTTGTGGCATTGACTGCTTCATCGCGTAACGGGTCGTATTTGATTATTTTTTTGATTAATGACCAGGCTTTGTTTTCTGCCAGTATAGGTTCTGCCACACCAATCAAGGCTTCTTTTATCCAGGTAATAACCTGATCTACTGTTGAACTTACAAAAGAAGTTATTCTGTTAACTACTTCATTAAATTTTTCAGTAACTAAGTCAATTATACCGGTATAAGGGAATGATATTTCGTCCCAAACCTCTTCAACTAAATCTAAAATACTGTCGATCGTTAATCCCAGTTCGCTTAATTTTCCTTCTACCCAGTCAAAAACCTGCTGCAAAATTCCATATTCCTGAAGCTTGTCGAATATAGCAGTTCCAAAAGGAACAAGACCCATTAAGCCTTCAACCAGATTAATTGGAGTTCGTTCTACATCAACTTGTCGCAGCGGATCATAACCAATAATAACGGTGAAAAGAGTATAACCCGGAACGTGTCGTGCCTCATTGATGATCCAGTCTGGAACTAAATCCAGGAACGAACCCTGAACCATTTCGGGAGCAGGGGATATAGGTTCCGGTTTTTTTCTAATGGCAGCTCCCTGTTGTACAGTATGTGTTAATTCATGAGCGAGTAAATGCTTGCCCTCTTTCGAATTTGGATTGTATTTTCCTTCGTTAAAATAAATATTGTTTCCGGTTGCAAAAGCCTGAGCTCCCAATTGCTTATTCATTTGAACAGCGTTAGAGTCATTGTGTATACGGACATTGCTGAAATCAGCTCCAATGCCGGATTCCATTTCGGTTTTTACTTTTCCGGATAGTGGAGAACCTCCGCCTTTACTGCTGTTTAAATTCGATTCTAAATTTGAGTTGTCGCCAGGATTCGCATCGGCAGCAGCACTTTTTTGTATTTGTTTTTCGTCGTCTTTAGCCTGTTTCTCTTCTTCTTTTTTCTGCTGTACATTTTCTTCTTCTCCTTTATTTTTATTTTGGATTAAAGGTTTGAGTGAAAGTGTATTTGTTTTTGAGGTAGTTTCTGTTTTTTTGACTTCTGTCTTATTCTGAATTGTCTCCTCTTTTTTCTGGATTTTATCTTCGAGTTTATGTTGAATTAAAGTTTTTGAAGAAAAAGCCGGATTAATTTCTCGCTTTTCTGGCATTCTGGAATCAAGTTTATTTTGGATTGATTCACCATTTAACTGCCCAACTGGTGTTATGGTTTCGGCTGCCGTTTTTTGCTGAATTTCTTTGTTTTGTTCTTCTTGCTTTTGAACATCAACCGCCAATTTCTTTTGCATTACCGGCGATGGCGAAAAGAAAGTGTCTGTTTTTGCTGTTTGTTTATTGGCAACTACTTTGTCTGCGACTCTATCGGCTTCTGCTTCAAATTTATCGTTAGATTTTCCTATATTCAATTTTGCCTGTACCCCAAAAAAAGATTCCTTCCCTTTGTCATGATGTGACGCAGAGTGCGAAGGATTCGTATTTGTTTTTTTGGTTAAAACTGGCATGAATAAATTTTATTTAATTGATACAGATGCTTTTATTAGTGCGTTACAAAATGGAGGAATTGTCAAAGAGATTGTATGTTTTCCTTTTTTTAAACCGGGCAATGAAACGAAAGTTGTTTTCTTTTTTGTTGTAGGATTAATTGTATCTCGCAATTTTCCATCTACATTAACTTCAAACGCATTGCAGCCGCCTGTTTCTGAATTATCATGTAAATCTTGTGCGACGATTTTTAAACGATTCTCGCATCCTTCTTCTGCAAAAAAAGTACCTGATATTTGATTAGTGAATGTACCTCCCAGAATAGCAACGAAATCTTTCCTGCTGCATGGCGGAGGTTCTTTTTTGCCTCCTTTTTCAGCGACCAGTACATTGTCTAACGCTCCTATAGTTTCCGGGCCAACAAGACCGTCAATTTTATTCAAATTGTTATCTGTTTGAAAGCCTATTACCGCATTTCGTGTTTCGCTTCCAAAATCTCCGTCTGCTCCAAATTTTGGTAAACTTTGACCTGCTTCCAACAACCCCTTCTGCAATTCCGCAACATAATTCCCTTTTTGACCAGTAGAGATCAGCATTTGATTATCATTGGCTTTTTCAAGCGGAGGGTTGCCTTTAAACTGTGGATTTTGGGGTCTCTCAGCTTGTAAATCTTCAGGATGGTTTTCAATAGATGATTTTTGTATTGTTCCTGATTTTTGTTTGGCTCCGGTTTGCTGCACCGTGTGGGTTAGTTCATGCGCTAATAAATGTTTTCCTTCCTGAGAACTTGGATTGTATTTCCCTTCATTAAAGTAAACATGATTACCATTGGTAAAAGCCTGCGCGCCTAATTCCTGACTCATTTGAACAGCACTGGCGTCGGTATGAATTTTTACATTACTGAAATCAGAGCCAAAGCCAGATTCCATTTCTTTTTTGGTTTTTTTGTCTAATCCGGTTCCGCTTCCTTTTGAGCTGTCGAGCTTTTTTTCTAAGTCATTGTTCTGAATTTCAGTTTCTGAATTTTGCTCTTTCTTTTGAACTGGTTTTTCTTCTTCTTTTTTATCTTTTTTCTGAACGTTTTTGTCTTCGCCCTCGCATTCGGCACATTTTTTTTGTACTTTCTTGTCTTCCTCTTTTTCTCCCTTTTTCTGTACTTTTTTATCTTCTTCCTTATCGGATTTCTTTTGGACTTTTTTGTCTTCTTCTTTTTCTCCTTTTTTCTGTACTTTTTTATCTTCTTCCTTATCGGATTTCTTTTGAACTTTTTTGTCTTCTTCTTTTTCCTTGCCCTTTTTTTGCAAAGGCTTTTCTTGTGCCAGATCTTGTTTTTGAACTGTTGAAATGGTTTCTGAAATAGGTTTTTGCTGAATAGCTTCTTCACTTCTTGATTGCAAGAGTCCTCCCGTTTTACGTTTGTTCACGACTTTATCAGCAACATTATCTGCTTCGGTTTCGTATTTGTCTCCTACAGTACCTGTGGTTAGTTTTTTTTGAATTTTTGGTCCAAAAAAAGGAGAAGAAGAGGGGTTAGCTATTTTTTTGTGTTCAAATTCTCTCATGATATATTATTTTACCATTTTTGGTTAATAATTTGTTTGACTAAACAAACTGCGGATTATTCGCGATAACATCTTCTTTCTCTAATGCGCTTTTGATTTGCATATACCAATACGGAAATATTTTAGAGAGCCGAAGTTCAATTTCATCAACAACATATTTTTCATATTTTTTCATTCCAAAAAAATGAGAATACCCAATAGTATCGGCGTATTTTCCTTGCTCTGTTATGTTTTCTCCTTTTAATAGTATTGCAGGATTATTGTTTTTATAGTTCAGTAACGATGCAAGAGTATATTGTTCTATTAAAATGCAGGTTTCATAACCTTCTTCTTTCAATGCAGAAAAGTTGTTTTGATTTTCAAGATATATTTTCTCTAAATCATAATAGCTTTTTATAAATTCATCACGGAGTTTGAGATCGTTAAAACCAAAAATTCCGCAATTATAGGAATAGCCTAAATTGGGATGCCAATAAGGTAAGTTATTGGTGTATTTATTAAAAAATTCTACCTGCTTCTTATAATGAATTTCATAAGTATCTTCTTTGCGTTCTACTATTACATCATCAAAACTAAAATCTATTTTTTTCTTAATAAATATGTCAGTGTCTACGTGAACAAATGGTTTTGTCTGCAGTTCCATGGCATTAATTTTAGATTTCATCCAAAGTTCTATTTTGTTGTCATTGTTCACTTTGGTAACAGCACAAGGAAGCATATACAGGAACTTAAAGCCTATTTCATCTACATAAAGTTCAATTTCATCATACCACATATGGCTGTATAATATACTTAGAGCTGTCATGTAGATCGTTTCCTTTAGTTTGTCTCCCATATCCCATCTGTTATTCATAATAGGAAGTACATCAAGGCTATAAATGATCTTGTGTGTTTGTTTCATATACAGCTATTTATAGTTTTTAAAAGATACCTTCTTTCTCTAATGCATTCTTTACTTCTTTGTACCAATACGGAAACAGTTTAAAAAGCCTGTTTTCTATTTCCTGAACAATGTCACTTCTATATTTTTTTTGACCTACAATGTGTGAGTAACCCATTTTATCTGCCAGCTGAAAATTTTCGAACAATGTTTTTTTCCACAGCAATAACGTTGGTTTAATATTATGATGAGCTAATAATGACGCAAGATTATATTGTTCTAAAACAATGCAGGGCTCTATTTTTGCTATTTTTGGATTATGATTTTTTATAAAAATTTCTTCTAAATCATAAAAAACTTTTAAAAACTGGTCCCGAAGTTCCAAATCTCTAAAACCTAATACACCACAGTTAAATGCATATCCTAAATCTGGTTTCCAATGGTCTAAATGTTGAGTATATTTATTAAAAAAATCTACACGGTATTGGTACATGCCGTATAATTCGTAATCGTTTTGTTCAACAATTACTTTATCAAAATCAAAATTTATTTTTTTCTTTATAAAGACATCATTGTCAAGATGCACAAACGGTTTGGTTTGTTTTTCCATCACATCAATTTTCGATTTCATCCAAATAACTTTGTCTTTATTACTGTTAATTTTAGTAACTCTGCAGGGAAGCATATAAAGAAACTTATACGCAGTGTCATCAGCATAAAGTTCGATATCCTGATACCATAAATGGCTGTATAGTATACTTAATGCAGTCGAATAAATCGTTTCTTTAAATTTATTCCCTTGATTCCATCGATTATTACTAACAGGAAATGCATCTAAGCTGTAAATTATTCTAGGCTCTTCCTTCATAAAATATTTTTTTTAATAGTATGAATTAAGTTTTTCTCTTCCAGAAAAGTTACATTGTTGTACAAAGAAGCTTTTCGGCTGTGTTTATATAATCGTCTCCATTCGTAATTTATTCCTGCTATTTTCGAGGTTTTTAGATGTATCTCATTATTATGAAATTTTTTCATTTCATTAAATGAGGAGTGCCATACCATTTTGCCCAAAAGAGGTGATTGGGTAAGGCTTAATCTCGAAAAATCATTTGGAAAATTATCTACATTTATTTCCTTGCCATAAATTTTGAATTTATAAACCAATGTTTCTCCGTTTTTGGTTCTGTAAAATTTAGAGGTGTATCTCTTTATGTCAACTTTATGCTTAATTGGGTTTAAATCTTCTTCGTTTTCATACATTATATCCAAATCATTTACGCGCATTTGATAGTACTGACGAAGGTTCAAATAATCGGCGATTCCTCCGCAAAAGGCGATTTTCGATAAATCAAGATTATCGAATACAAATCCTAACGCTTTTTGCTGTTCAATAAAAATATTTTTTTTATCGTATTCTAAAAAAGAGGCATTCTCAATATTCATACTTTTAATTTTTACCAGTTAACATATATGATTCGTTTTTTCCAGGCCAATTTTATAATGCTCAAATTCCAGCTTAATTTGTCTAATAAAATATCTTGTGTTTTTCGCTCTATAATTATTACAGGGCTGTCGTCTCCATTAATGTTCAGTTTTCCCGGGCGCTGCAAAAATTCGTTTTGCAGCAATTCTGCCGATGATGTTTTCATTATATCCCAATTGCTTAATACCGCCTGAAGCATTGCTTCTCCTTCTTTTTTCATTTCTTCAGAGAGTACAATGTTTCTTTCAATAGGCTTGGCTATTGGAATATTACATAAGAATTTTTCGAAGGCCATAGCGTTCTCATAATCCTGTTCTTTTCCTGTGGCTATATAATGCAAAAGGTGCGTGGCAACTTCGGGATTATTTATAGTATTGTCTTTATTGAGCAGTTTGCAATTATCAAAAAGAGATTTCAAAAAGGGATGAATCAATACTAAACCTGCATTGTCAAGATATAATTCGCTAATATCTGCAGCTAATATCTCTTGTTCTTTTTCTTCTTTTTCAAAAGAAAGCTCTTTTTTATCGATTACTTCTTCGTGATTATCCGGAGTTTTTTCTTTTGAGTTATTTGATAATGATTCGACATTTTTATCGTCGCTGTGAATATTTGCCTCTTTGTTTTTTGACAAAATCAATTCCGAATCGGGCGTTGACTTTTCATTATTTTCCTGAATTTTTTCTGATTCTATTGTTGTTTCAGTTTCAGTTTTTATTTCTGTCTCTGTCTCCGTTTTTATTGGTGTTTGGTTTTTTGGGAAAGTTTCTATTTCTCTTTCTGTTTTTATTTCCGTTTTTTTCTCTTTTAAAATAACGTTGTCTAGTTTTTTTTCGATAATCAAAACAATAGCATCAAGATTAGCCAGCAATTCGAGTTCGTTTTGGCTTTCAATCTGATTTTCAATTTCTTTTAGAAAAAGTTCTTTGTGTTCTAAAAAGTTGTTCTTTTTATGAAATTCAAATACACTGCAAATCAATCTGGAAAGCTTTTGTTTTACAATTGCATTTTTTGTTTCCAAAAGACTTAAAACAACTATTTCCCAGATTAAAAATCTTTGATTCGGGATCAATTGATTTTTTGCAATACTGGTTTCAATGTGTTTTTTTATTTCCTCAATCCTGATTATTTTGGCATTGCTGTCGGCACTGTTTTTTTTAAGCAATATTCCTTTTTTAATAATTGTTACAATTTGGCTGTCACTAAATTGTTTGATAAACCTTGTTCTTATAATTGGTTTTTGGACTGCATTTGTCCACTTAAAAAGAAAGGTTTCTTCACTTAAGATTTTATCAAGCGTAGTGTCTTCTACTATTTTGAAATCAGGGTTTAAGGTTGTCCACCAGGCATTTGTACCAGTTTCCAGGAAATAAAAAAAGCTTTCTATTTCTTTTTCTTGTGGTTTGATGACTTTATAGCCTTCTATATTTGCATCTTTTTTTTCAAAAACTTCTTCAACTTGTTTTGTGATTTTGTTTAGGATTTGTCCTTTAAAATCCTCAAAATCCAAATTTTGATTGATGGAAATATCAAGATTAAGTTTATCTAATTGTATGCTGTGCGAAGGATTTTTTGAATCTAATTCATTAAAATAATTTTCTAAAAACGAGAATATTTCCTTTTGCAAAAACGCATCAATATTGTCCTTGAGATAATACCCTTTTTCTTTAGAATTGGTATTTATCTCAAGGAAAACTTTATTGATTATATGTTTATTTGAATTTACCATCAGATGTAAGGTCTCCTATTTGTATATTTAAATTAGTCAGTATAAAATCGACTTTTGGGAATACTTTTAGCATGCTTGCTAAAAAGTCTTTCAATGATCCGTCCTTATCTGCATTGAATTTTATTTCTACGAAACTTTTAAATAAATTATTAAAAAGTAATCCTGCCGGGATAATCAATTTTTCAGATCCTTTAAGTGTTTCCGGATCCTGACATCTTAAAATAGTGTAATACAATGAAGTATTTAGCTTTATAAGTGTTTGTACGGCAGCAATCTGATTTAAATTTTGCAATCTAATGGCAGCAGCAACAACCGTAGATATAGAATTGAAATATTCCTGTGTGAACAATCCGGATATTTTAGCATTTGACTTACCGTTGATATAACTCGGAAGATCTTTTTGAACATCAAGAAATCTGCTTTCAGTATCAGAAATGAAGTTAACAGTTTCCTTATTGAATTTATTTAAAACGGAAGTTTCTCTTAAATTGGTAGTCGTTTCAATTGCCTCTTTCACAAATAAATCAGCATTGTCAAGACATATATTTACTTCAGGCACTTTTTTAAACTCAATTAATTTTGGCCCATCGGTTACTGAGCCACATTTGCCTTCGGCAGTTAATGCAACGAAAATAGAAGGTGCATTAAATGAAGAAACTGGCTTTATTATTGGATCTTTTTTATCCGTACTTATTATTTCCTTATCAATTTGCCAAGTATAAGTTGCGGCATTTACAGAGTTGTTGGTTAAGGTTAGATTTCCCAATGGATCGATAACAAAAGCAAAACTTGCAGTAGGCAGATCTAAAAGTGAAATTACAAGATTAGATGGTTTGCCGTCGATCAAAATCGTTACGCTTGTTACACCCGAAGGAACACCAGCCGGATTAAACTGAACTCCTCCTCTTGTTGTTACAATTCCTTCTCCAGAAATAACGGCCCCTTTTATATTTGGTTCAAGGGTAAGGATGACCGGTTTATCGTTTCTGCAAAAAGATACTTTGTTTACCAATTTTCCATCTACCAGTACTTTTGGGTCTTCAATTTCAAAACTCACAGGATGACTAACTTGAAATCCGCAGTTACCATTGTCTGCATTAAGAGTAACATAAAATGTGAATTTTTTTTGCGATTCACTATTGTACTTGTAAGTGTGTTTTATTTCTGTTTTATCATCGGCTACAAGAGTGGTTTTATCCCCAAAATCCCAGATATATTTATTGCCTTCAATATTTTCTCCGGTTACGGTAAAAGTAACTATGGTTTCGTTAACTCCTGAAGGTTTTAAAGGAACAGCAACAAAATCGAATTTTGGTTTTTCAAAAATGGTAATGGCGCATTCAGTATCAAAATTATTAACTGTAAATGTTATGGCTTGACCTATTAATTCTTTACTGACTAAATTTGGATCAAAAACAAGTAATCCATATTCATTTACTGTTACTCCTCCGTTTTGATCAGGTCGAACATTAGCTTTTACATAACCTCCTGCGGGAGATACTTTAAAAGGCAGAGGCGGTGTTTTGCTGTCAAAGCAAATTTTGTCTACAGGTAAAGTAAGTCCTATATTATTTTCGTCACAACATAAATACGGCAGCGAAAAATCAGCAACAACCGGATTTAAAATAGGGATACCTTCAGCAAATTTTTCAAAGTCACCGGTTAAAGATAGTCTGCGGCTTTTATTATAATAAGGTATTTTTTCTTCCAGATATATCATTATAAATGTACCGCCGGGAACTACGCCTGCTTTATGCTCGTAACCATGATTTTTGTTGAGGTAATATTGGGTAAACTTCTGGATCGTTTTATCCTGTTCATCAGCATTTACTGCCAGGATCATTATATTAAATCCCAGTCCGTTTTCTAATCTAATTTGTTGAATATCTTTTAAGGCTTCTTTGTAATTGCGGCCCTGATGTCCTTCAATTCTATAAAAATCACTGTCAAGATGTATTTCGAGTGGTTTTTTAGTATTCAATAAATCATCATGGTAACTAACATTGTTTTTTTGCAATCCTAAAATGGTTTTATCAAGATCCCAGGCATTAATAAGCGAATCGTTTACATTATTGTAAAACGGAATGGCTTTTTTGCCCAATTTACCTAATTGTAAAGAGGGTGTAATTTTTATAACATCGTATAAAGGATTGTAGTTTTCTAATAATTGTGCGCTTCGCAAAATAAGACTGTATATTCTTTGTCTGGCTGTGTCTTCGCCGTAGCATATATTTATTTCATCTGCTTTTTCTTCTTTTTTCTTTTTTTCTGAATCTTTACTAGGAACGGCATCCTCTGTAAGGCAGTCATTACAAGTGCTCAGGCTTTCTCCTGTAAGCAAAGGCGATTTGTAAAAAGCATGGCGGAATTCAAAACAAGGTTCTGTTTTTATTAGCTCGCCCAGCATTAAGTGTTTTGGAAAAGCATTAATATCTGGAGAACAATAACTATCGTCTATAGTAAGCAGCAATGCTCTGGTTTCGTTGTAAGTATCAACAAGATCGTTAAGAAGATCATACAGGTATTGAAAATCGGGAGGAAGTACCGGATTTCCTTCAAAATTAAATAGTTCAGCTATCTTTTTTTGAATAGACTCTGAAATGATTGGCATATTTAAGCCTGTCAGCAGCTTATTGTAGCCTTCCTGCAAATTCTTAACAACTTCGTTTTTAAAAATTCCTTTGGTAAAAGTTTGTTTTATGGCATCAAGATGAACAAAATCTTCTTTTTTAAGTACAATTCTGTTTGATTTTAGGTCTGGTAAATTATAGTATAAATTAGAATAATTGATTTTGCCAATCATACTGTCATGATTCATTATTTGTTTGGCAACGTCTTTGCTGACAATTAAAACTTTATAATTGCCTACAATTTCTAATCCCTGATTGTCACACGAAAGGCTTACGCATAGGTCAGATTCTTTTTCATAGGACTCCAGATACAAAAGAATTACGGCTTCTTTAAACTCAAATTTTGTATTTGCGGTAAATTCTGCTAAAGAAAAATAAGGGTCTTTTTCTTTTTTTTGCTGTTCTTCTGTCAAGAGTTCAAAAAGAGGCCATTGCTTGTTTGACCCATCATAAAAAAATGGTTTATAAGCCGCTTTTGTGTTGTCATAAATTTTGCAATGCGTATAGTTTTTGGAGTCAAAATCGATTTTTTTGTTTCCTAATGCATCTGCCTGATATAATTTAAAAAGATCACCATCTGTAGTTATACCAGTTCCCTGCGTTATTGAAATGGTTTTTTTATCCGGATCATAAGCCGGATAAAGTCCGCAAACTATACCAACGCCACTCAGGTAAATGCGGGACAGGCGATCCTGATCGTCAAAAAAATCTACTACCTCATTAAGGTTTCCTTCTGTAAGTACCTGATTCTTTGTGAATCGACGGTATTGTGTTGTTATTGTTGAAAGTTTTGCTGACATGGCAATAGTTTTTATAGTGATCCTAAATTCGTTTTTCCTAGTATAATTTTATCTGACAATCGCTCGTTTTCATCGCTGCAGTCAAAAAGTCGTCCTGTTGGGTAAACATTGTCCAGAACAGTTAACGCTTTAATAAAGCTGATTAATTGAGGTTCTGGCTGCTCTTGATTCAAATCGGTTTTGGCAAACAAATAGTCTTTGTATGTTTTTTCAAATTGAACAAGCTGGTTTTCTGCAGGGTCTTTTACATCTTTTTCCCTATAGCCAATCCAGCATATTTTTGCCAGTACGTGAGCGGGTAATTCTTCCTTAATTATTTTTTCGATATAATTTCTAAAATCGGTATTGGCAAATCGCAATGTATATCCCGGCAATACTACACTTACACGATAGGAGTAGGGATCTATTGGTTCGCAATTATCACATTCATCAGCGCAGATAGGCATGAAAGTATCCGGATTTACGGTTGTTTGATTTACATCCGGACGAAGCATCATGTGTTCTATCAAAAACATTCCTTCTTCTGTAAAATCTTCTTTCATGAAGTGAATCAAGTCCAGAATCGATTTTTCTAAATCTGCCAAATTAGTGTAGTATTCAAATCTGCGGGCAATAATGCGGTTCGGGTTTTTCTTGTCTTTAATTGCGGGATTTATAATGTCATAAGAATATTTTCCGGCATCTGACTTTTGAATTAAAATATTGTCAACAATAGATAAATCTGTTATTGTACCGTTTTTAAATGCCTCTTTTATTTTATATTCCCGAGTCTGAATAATTTGCAGTACGGCAAAATAAAGCTCCTTATTTGCTGCCGAAGTATCGAAATATTCTGCTGTTGAAGAAAGTACAATTTCCTTATTAGTGTCTACAATACGCCATCTGTAAACAGATTGATTGTCTGTGTCAATAAAATTGTACATTTCGACAAACGAATTAGAAAGATTCCTGCGACTGTAATCTTTAATACCAATGAGTCTCGAAATCCTTTTTTCGGCTCCCGAAACATTATTAGTATTCCATAAATTGGCAATGGGTTGTTTGTAATAATCAAAAGCATTGCCGCGCTCTTTGCTTACTATTTTATAATCTTTCAAAAAGTTTTCTTTGTCACGCAATACAACTTGATCTGTAGTGTTGCCATAAATGGTTTTGTTCACAAAGACGTATTCCGAGAAATTTTCGGCAAAACGGGACAAGAGGTGATCTAAAATTTTATTTCTTCGTTCAATATTATTATCCTGCTGATCAAAAAGCAGTGCTGTAATCGTTTCATCATTGTAATCTTCATATCCGTTTACAATGTCATCAGCGCCTTCAATGTCTTTAACAACTTGCGTAAAAAGGGTTCTGGTCAAATTTCCGCTTACCGAAAGCAATTCGCTTACCTGACCTAATTGTTTAAAATAACTTCCTAATATCTGATCAAAAAATAAAAGATATCCTTTTAATTGTTTTGCTTTAGCTTTACGTTCAACCGATGATCTGGAAGGAAGTCCAACTTCGCCAATACCATAAGTTTCAGGAAAATCATTTTGTATGGTTGTATAAAAATCAGTGTTCAGATATTCGCCATTTGGGATATCTAATTCTTTATCCTGACTGGCGTTTGTTGTAGCTTTGTCTTTTTCTGCTTTTATGGCGTCTAAATAAATTTTTACCTGAGCCTGATTGATATTGAGTGGCAATAATCCTTTGTTGTAATTGAAAACACTTTTAGCGCAAACAACAGGCTTTTCATAAGGTGAAAGGCAAATAAGCCATTTGTTTTCGAGATCATCACCTCCGCAATTCCCTAAAGAAATATCCTTAATCAGTACTACATCTGGAACCGACATTATTATTCTCATGATGTCTGAAAGACGTACTTCGTTTCTCAAATCGGCCGTAAGTAATTCTTTTGTATCAATAAAACCATTTTCTAAAGATGGACCGTCAAAAATTTCCAAAGTTGAATATCCTTTGTCAATCATTTGTTTTAGCGAATAAAAATTGACGGTTGTCGATAAGTAACTTTCCAGAGCGTCAATAACATTTGCATGAACCAATTCTTCATCGGCTTCCGTATCTACTTCAATATCTGCACATATTTTGATAGGGTAGTCTACCACTTTTTTTATTTCAACAAGATCTTCACAAAGGTTTCTGTTTGCATGATACTGCTTTCTTATTTTTTCTTTAACAGCTTCTATTTCTGAAGGTTTTGAGCTTTCAAAATCTACATAAAGATCATATAAACCACTGAGCTCAAAAGATTTTCTTAAATTATCTGGCAGGTTTTCATAATCCTTAACATCATAAGAAAGTTTATCTTTTTTGCAGTCCACATACACTGTTTTTTTATGTTTTGCAAGCCAGCAGTTTCTAACTCCTTTTATGTCGATAAATAGTTTTCTATAATCATTTTGCGTGACTGGACTTGATGACAATACTTCTGAGGCTTTAAAAAACTGTTTTGGAATGCCTTTATTAATGTCATTAGATTCTAAGATATTTTCTATTGGGAGATTTAATCTCATCCCAAGATCAGAAATGGCGTAGCAAAGCATCTCCAGCATCGTAATTCCCGGATCATGCTCGTTAAAATCAGTCCAAAATTTACTGCCAAAAGACTCTATGTATTCGATTCCTTTTTTTCTCAAATAAAAGAAATCCAAATCGTCCTCAGTTGCTGATTTTTTAGGAATGGTGATATGTTGGTTTAGTATCGACATTTTTCAGGTTCTTCTGGGGTTGTTATTGTACAAGTTATTATGTCAGTGCTGATAATGTGGTTTTTAACAGAGACTAAAATGTTTTTTGGGCTTGATGGGGACAGCGTAGTTAAAAAGTCTAAAAGATGTACATTAGCCTTGTTGTTTTCTGTATCTTCTAATGGCTTAGGATGTTCCTTATCTGTTTTCTTATCGATATATATTGCCATTTCAAGCGTAGATAAAAAATCTACGTAATATAAATTTTCGATATATTCAATTACTATACTTCGCTGCAGTTCAACTCCAAATATGATTTGTTTAGAGGTATCAAATGCCCAGGGAGATAAAAACTTTATAAGATCTTCGTTGAGCTGTTTCTTGTAAAAATTCTCATCGTATTGTGGATAAAACTTTACATCCAGTTTTATTATAACTTTTTCATAATCAGGATTAATAACTTTTGCAGACACTTGCATTGAGTTTTTAGAATTAATAAAACTCTCTATGCTGTTCAATGTGGCTGTGCTTACTCTTGGCTCATAAATATCGAATACATTTTTGTCTATAATATCCGGAATTACTACCAGCGTTACTTTTCCCGGCGATAAAAACGAGGTATTTGTACCCGAAATAAAAGTATGGTTAAGGCATTTTACTCTAAAAACAGATGGAAATTCCTGTAAAATAAGATGCTCATAATCCCAAAGTGTTATAGCTCTGTTTTTGTGACGCAGGCGTTCACTTACACGCAGATAATAGGAGGGATCAGACTCCAATGGTTTTCCATCAAATGAATTAAAGGGTTGTTCAATACTTTTAATTTGCGGAACTCTGGTAATTAATTTTGATATTGTTTTGGCAGGTAATGTGCTGTCTAAATGAGCTAAATTGTTGTTGTTATCAAAAAACTGGGCGGTAACAACCTGAGTTTTTACATCGATAACTTTGCAAACTGCATCATAATCTTTGTGCATTTTTGCTTTTACCCAAATGGTATCGGCTGGAAACAATGTATTGTCATTAGTTGCCTGCTTTGGAATGCTAAATTTTACGATACCTGATTTTAAAAAGTTATCGATACCATTTGCCAAAATTTCCTTATCCAGATTTTTCCAATAATTATCGCATAATATGTACCATTCTACTTTTTGTTTTCCTGTAAAAGTGGGAACGCTGATGTTTTCGCTTCCTTCTAATATTTGAAATAATAATGAAATTTGCTGTTGTATTTCGGCATCTTGGAGTCCTACATAAAATTCGCCTCCATCGCAATAATCCGGAACCAGACAATTTGTAGTTGGCGTTCCGGTCTCTAAAATTTCTTTATTGATGGCTTGTTTTTTCAAATAAGAATGCTCTTCACGCTGACCAAAAGGAGCTTCATGAAACAATTTTATTCGGTTAGACTGGTAGGCAGAAATACTAAAATCAGTAGTTTCTTCAGCAGAATAATTCAGGCTTATACTTTCTACAACCGGAGTGTAAGGCTCATTTGGGATAGGCGTTGTCGGATCTGTCGCCACATTCATTATTGCAAGAGTATATATTTTTGGAAATAACGAATGTAAAAATGATTGATTTAATGTCAATCGTATAGGACCACTTTTGTCAATGCCATAAGTGTTCCCTTTTACATTGATATTACATTCATATACTTTATCACCATCAGTATCATCAAATAAATTGACAATTTTATTTTGTTCATCCCAAACTTCTTTGTTTAAAACAGATAATGTTGCTTTAAAATAGCCCTCTTCAACAATTGGATCATTTGGGTTTATTTCAGGTGGTTCGGGTGTTTCTTCAACAGCTTCTATTGCATCATTAATTTCTATAGGAGCTTTTATTTCTGAATTGTTTTTTTTAGGAATTCCATCTTCAGGCTGGTTGGCATGCATTATTTTTTTAACGTTGTCCTTGATGAAAATGGCATCAAGAAAAATCTGTTTACTTATGGTTTCAAGAAAACTATTTTTGTAGGCTGCGTAATGAGTTTCAAATGATAATGGAGTGTTTTTCCACTTGATGTTAATATCTGCATCTATCCATTTTTTAGAAAAGATTTCGGGATAGTCTATTATAAAGGAACTGTTTTTTTCAGGTTGAGGTGTAAAAGGGTAAAAGGGTTTTGCTGCATTAAGTAAACCGTTATCACTTTCTAATAATAGCGATTTTACATCCTTAACCTCAACTTTTGCAGTAATGCTGGTGATTGTTTTTGTTACTAAAGCTCTAAAAAGAGTATGCCCTTTTACATCTTGTGTATTGATTAAAAATCGAATTACAGGAAGTTCTGTCGAGAAAAATTCGCCTAAAACTTTCTTATCGTAGTTAACAATTGCCGGATCATCTTTTGGCACCTGAAAAACCAATCTTAATTTGTTGGCGCCAATGCTGGAAGATTGATTTCCAGCCTTAAAAAGAACGGCTGTGCTAAGTTTAAAATTTCCAATCCAACCTTTTTTTCCACTGTACAGAATGCTGATGTTTTTTAAAAGATCATCTGTATTAAATGGATTATGAAAAGTTAAATTTTGATCAAAAGTAATTGTGATGTCAATATTTCTGTCGCCTTCCTTAAGATTAAATAATTCTGAAGCTATTGCAAAACCTAATTTTGCATCGTCTAATTCCGGGTATTTCTTTTCATTAGATGTATATCCAAAAGGAAACCAATAGGGAGCTTCTTCTTTTAGCGGTTCTCCTTTTCCGTCAAGGGAATTGGCAATTTCGCTGCATTTTATTTCACCCAAATCAACGTCATTATATACGCTTTTTAGATACGCTATATGGGCTTTATTGGCAATAAATTCTTCTGTGGTTTTGTATATTAATTTTTTGCCATCGGGATCTTTTCCGGCATCAAGTTCTGTATTTACTGCAATTTTTTCTTCGGCGATTTTTTTAGCCAGCTCAAAAATGATACTCACCTTATCTGCTTTTGCAGGCAGTTTTTCGATTTGCAGTATGTCTTTATAAAAAAAGTCTAAATGCTTTTTGGTAATAAGATTAAGTTTGTTTTGAGACAATTCCAATAATTTCAGGAAACACACAAACAATGTCATGTGAGGCGTAAGGTCCTGATTGAGATTAGAAGTAGATAATGTTTTGGTAATGCTTTCTTTTAAAACAGCATATTCTTTTTCTGTTCTTTTCGGAATACCATCCGGATGATCATTTTTTGAAAAACCGAAATAGGTAAAAAATTCCTGCCAATCGCCTTCTGGAGTTTTATCGTTATTCGTGTCGAAAAAGTTGACTTGTTTTGCAAAGTTATAAGCAAATAACAGCCAGTCTTCAATAGTAAAATCATGAAGTTTCAGGTTGCCCGGCTCTAGTGCGTCACTAAAGCGTTCTTCCTGATTAACTCCATTTCTTTTAAAAATAACATTGTCTATTTGGCTGTTGGTACTCATAGCTTATAAACTTTTAAATATTAGTGCCTTCTCCTTTGTAAAATGGATAAACTAGATTGCTTCTTGAGTTTGTACTTCTTATTCTGTAATCGATTATGACCAATAATTCTCCCTCTAAATCATCGCCTTGTGTGATGTCAATTTTGTCAACATCAATTCGGGGTTCGTAATATAAAATGGCCGTTTTTATGAGTTCTGAAACATAGGTTTTTAGTGTTCTGTCTAATGTTTCAAAAAGTAATTCATCCATATTACAGCCGTATCTGGGCAGCATAATGCGTTCACCGATTTTGGTAGAAAGCAATATCTCCAGACTGCTTTTAATATCTGCCTCATCAGATGTCATTACGACTGCTTTAGTGTTCTTTTTAAACTCTGGTGGAAAACTCCATCCAGTACCTAAAAAAGCTTCTTTACTTTCCATAATTAACCTATTAAAACGGTTGGACATCCTATTACAATTGTTCCACCATGCGCAGTTGAATCTCCCATTCTAGCGGCTGGTTTTCCTCCAATAAGCACTGTGCCTGAGCCCGCTATAATACTATCAGGTGGACCTGTACAAGTGATCATATCTCCCAAACAGGCTGCCGGCTGACCGCCTATCAGTACTGTAGGTGCGCCTGGCGGTAATATTGGACCGCCTACATGAGGAACAGTAGCTGTTACCATTGGGCAAACATGCATATCGTTAATTCTTGCGGCTGGTGCTCCCATAATTTATTATTTATCTGTTGGGTGTAATTTAATTTAACACATAGAATCATAGACTCTAACCACTTAAAAAAGGCGTTTCACTTATTTAAAATGGACATAAGCTGCTATGTGAAAGAAATGTATTTCTTTTTTGCATTCTTATTAGCTAAAAAAATCTATGTTTCTATGTGTTAAATGTTTTTTTTTGAATTGCACCCAACGGTTTATTATTTATTGTTAACCTTTAATCTAATAGTTTTAAGGACTTATAGTAATCGAAAGAATAAGCTAATTTATCTGTACAATACTGCCTTTTACAATCGCTACTGCTGCCGACGACATTTCTGCGCCAGCACTGCCTTCGGCTTTAAATTGGGCGGTTGCTTTTAGATTTACATTGGTGCCTTCAATTTTTACATCACCTGTTGCCTTTATTGAAATATCGCCCGCGCTTTCCATTTTTATTCCTGCGCTGTCAATGGTAATTACGTTAGAATTTTCGTCTTCAATAACTATAGATCCTTTGTCTTCGTCCAGCGTTATTTTTTTTCCTGCCGGAGTTTCAATGGCTATCGATTTTTTATCATCATCAAAGAGCACTTTCATTTCGCTTCTTGTAAAAATCCCTTTTTGATGGTTATCATCAGCTGCTTTTAGCGGAGCAGGTTTTGCGCTGCTGTGGAGCATTCCTAATACAATCGCATCATTAGGATCTTCGTTGATGAAGCCAATAATTACTTCGTCTTCAATTTCAGGTCTAAAAAAAGTACCTCTGTTGTCACCTGCATCCAGAGCAGCAACTCTGCACCAAATACCTTGTTCTTCGTTATTGATAATGGGTATTTTTACCAAAATTCTGTCTTCACCATCGGGATCGTCCTGAAGCTGGGTTACAATACCAATATGCAGTCCTTTTATGGATGGAATTATTCCTGAAGCCGACGGTGTATTGACATCATAAGTTTCAGAAAACCATTCCGGATTCAATCCAAACTGTGCGTTTACAGTCCAATTACCGTTTGCAATTTCATGGAAAACCCCTGTAATGTATGCTTTGCCATTAAAGCGATCTCCAACTCCTTCAAGTGTGATAATGGTGTTGGGTTTTACTGCGGGAATGCCTTGAAATTTTACTCTTCCGCGAACTTTTGATAGTTGTTGAAATAATAATTTAGCATCAGCCCAATCTTGCAATTCGGTATCGGTAACATGACCGCCGTGACGTAATTCTAAATTTTCCAGTTTTACTATATCGGATAAATCTGAAGCAGATAAATTTCCATTTAGGCTTACGCCGGGATCTTTGGCTTCAATTTCTAATAATTCCTGATTGGATGCATTCCAACTATAAGATGAAACTTTAGCAAACTGATTTCGAGCATCAATTTCGGCATCAAAATCGAGCATACTGCTGCCAAAAGAAACTGTTTCTACTGCTGCAGAAGCCAAATCTGGTTTTTTAATCGAGATTTTGCCGTTTTCAACAAAACATAATTTTCCGTTGGCTTGTGCACGGGAAACAATAAAATCCCAATCGGAAGTATTGTACTGCACTAACTCTTTGTGGCTATAATTAGTGCTTTCTACATCTTTTTCTAATCCGTAAGTGCCTATAATGTCTTCAAAAGCATCGCTGTCTTTTACGTCATAAAAATATTTGCTTTTTCTGCCAATGGTCATTTTTACTGCTTCGTCTTTGCATTCCACAATTAACAGGGACGAATTGTCTTTTATTTTTATGGAATGTTTTACAACTATTCCTTTGTAAATAGTTTCTTCGTCACTGTGATAGCCGGCTTTTATCTCTATTTTTTTTCCCGGAATGAGCAAATCTTCATTGCTTAATTTAAAATCTTGTGAGGCAGCATCTCCATCGGTCAAAATAATTTGCGCCATCGGTATTCTATTCACCTCATTATGAACTACAATGCTTATTACTTGGTAAATACCAGACAGCTCAGTTCCCTCAATGAGCAATTTGTGCGTTACTAAATCTGCACTTTTACTGGTTTGTATGACGCCGCTATTGTTCATCTATTGTTGTTTTTGTAGAGGAGGGAAAAATATTTTTTGACCAATTTTTAATTTTCTGAAATTGATAAGCTTGTTGGCTCTTGCTACTTCGAGATAATATTTTGAATCGCCATAGATCTTAAAAGACATTAAAGGAAGCGTATCGCCAGCTTTTACAATTCTGGTATGTGTTAAATCTGGAGATTGATTGTTTTGCTGTTTTGCTCTTAATTCATCCTCAACAACTCCTTTGAATTTTCCTTTTGCAATGGCTCTAATGGGTGTTCCATCTGGCCTGAAAAGTTTATATTCAATTGTCATTTCTGTGAGAGAACCTTTAAACAGCAGACTTCCCCAGGCAATTTTTAAATAGTTTGGCTTATGTTCTGTACCATTATATTCTAAAATTACCTTTCTAAAATGCTCAATGTCTTCAATAACACCATTTTCGGTCGTTTCCTTGCCGGCAATAACACCTGTTCGGTCAAAAACAAAATCCAATTCTAATTCCTCCGGAGCAATTGCTGTAAATCTTGGCGCAGGACTGCTTGTTCCGGCAGCTTGCGTGGTATCTTGCTCTATTTTGTAATGAAAAGTATATTTTTCGGGATTCATCAGAGTAATGAACTCTTCAATATCCGAAATTGGATTGTTGAATTGAGGATCGCTGTAAGCAATGATCTTCAGTTTTTTTAATTCACCATTAGTCGTTGTCATATCAGCGTTCTTTTTTTCGTTCAATAATTTTCATTACTTGCTCGACACACTCAGCCACATTGTCCTTTTCAGCAGATGATGATGAAGCAGAAGCTGGCTTTGCACCTGAACTTGAATTTTCGCTCACGTTTATTTTAATGTGAAGCTCTTTGATTTCAATTGGCATGATAAAATTATTTTTTGTGAAGCGTGAAATAATTATAAGCAAGCTCAAAGCTTTCAACAACAATTTTGCTTTCTAAAGCACTAAAATCTTCCACTGCCCATTTTACGGGATAGGCATGTATCACTTTCCAGTGCATTAAAGGCTCGTGGTCTTGATTCAAGAGTTTTACAGTTAAATCGACGGGCTTAAACTCGAAATTTTCTAATGCTTTTCTGCACCATTCAATTACGTCAGAGTCAATAAGTATCCCCCTTTTTAAAACCAAATTGGGATATTTGGTTTTAACGGGAAGTTTGTGTTTGAATCTGTTTTCTCCACCCTCGACAATTTCTTCTGTTTCAAGATCTACAGAAAGTCCTGATACAGATTGAAATTGATGGTCTTTTTCTTTTGTGCCCAGTTGATCAAATTCAACCAGAAAATGAAAGCCTACGGGTGGATAATAGTTAGCCATGACTAGTCATTTTGAATAGATAAACCTTCATGAACCAATTCTATTGACTCGATGGCTACTTCGTTTCCGTCAGCTTTTAAATCAGTTGACTGCACTTTTGTAGGCCACGCATTTTTTACTTTCCAGGTAATCACTGGTTCGTGCTCCTCATTAAGTAATTTGATGGTAATATCCCTTCTTTCGATGGTGTTTAGTTTTACTGTATTCCACCAGGCGTAATACTCATTATCGCTTTTAAAAGTGCCTCTTTTCATGGTAATGTTAGAGTACTTCTGCATGCCCGGCATTTTAATTTTGCTGTATTCCGGACTTGCACCCTGACGGTACTCAATAACTTCAGTTTCTACATCTAATCCGGAAACTTCTGTAAACCCTATTTTTGTTCCTCCCCAGTCAACTGAGAAATGAAACTTTGGTAATGGATAACTCATGATCTATATTTTTTTAATGATGATTTAATTAAGATTCCTGCATTTTGTGAGAGAAACGAAGAATGATGAACTCAGCCGGACGAACTACTGCCAGACCAATTTCGATGATCATTTTACCGTCTAAAATATCCATAGCAGACATGGTTTGTCCCAGCCCGATTCTAACATAAAAAGCTTGTTCTGGTTTGGCTCCTGCCAAAGCTCCGGCTCTCCATTGAAGAATTAAGAAATTCTCAATCATAGCTCTTACTCTTATCCATGTATTGGCATCGTTAGGTTCAAAAACAAACTGTTCGGTTGCTTTTTTAATAGATTCTTCGGCCATATTAAAGAAGCGGCGAACTGGTACATAACGCCATTCACTATCGTTACCGGCTAAGGTTCTTGACCCCCAAACCAAGGTTCCTTTGCCGGTAAAGGTTCTGATAGCATTGATAGATTTACCTGCAACAGTATCAATATTTAAATTGTCCTGAATGGTATTTGTTATTTGTACGGTTGGTTTTATTACATAGTTCAAACTTACATTTGCAGGAGCTTTCCATACGCCTCTGTCTCTGTCAACTCTGGCATAAACTCCCGCAATAGCAGAGCTTGGTGGAAGTGTTATTGACAGGTTGTAAATTTCAGTAAGTATCTTATTAAAAGTCGCATTGTCGATACTTTCTAAAGTGCTTAATTTTCTTCCGTTTAATGCGCCATTATTTACATCTTTTCCGCTAACAGATTTAATAGCATTTACAAGTGAAAGAAGGTTTGCTTTAATACCGGAAAAACTATTTGTAACTATCGTAATTGCAGTTTGAGTATTCAAATCAGTATAGTTTACCAATTTTTTTAATTCCTTATCAAAACTTACAGTATCTGTAGATATAATTTTAAGCATTTTAGCTGGTGTATTCTCATCCTGTATTTTTTTCTTTAATGTTTTTAAGTTTTTATATACAGAGTCAATTTTATTTGCAGCAGTAAAATTTGCATTAAATGCAGTCAGAGCACTTGTAATGTTGTTTGCAATAACGGGATCTTCATCAATTGTACTTATTGCTGCATTTGCTTCGTCGTTAAGCGAATTCCTCAAAAGAGATAAACTTTCTAAAGAAATTAACAAAGCATTTAGTTTATCTAAGAAAGCTCCTTTTTTTGCAGGATTACTAACAAAAGTTCCGCCTAAATCAAAACCGGTTGCATCATTGCTGTACATCTGTAAAAGTAAATCACTCATTTGACCGGAAATATCTCCGGGAACAGTATCAACGTCAATCAATTTAGCTACAGTAGCATCAATTCCTGTTGTTGGATTTTCGATAGTTGCCAGTCCTGCAGCGATTTGGTCATACGCTTTTGCCGTATAGGAGAAATGTTTTAATATAATTTTACTGCTGTCAAAAGCATAATCCAATATGGTTTCTAAGTGAGGATAATAAACTGCCCCGTATTTAATAGTATCTTTTTCAGAACTAATTTTATCTCTTAAATCATCTATATTAGTATCTGTTGGGCTTGATTCATCATAACTTAAAGTATCAATTAAGGTAAATCTGTCCTGCAGGTTTTGACATTGCATTAATGCATTATTGTATAATCCGTAGAAATCAGTTGTAGTTATACCGCTTACTTTTGTTGCATCAGGAAATAAAATTAGTGTTGGTTCGTCTACCTTTTCTAATTCTGCTAATCCGTCGTTTAATGCAGTACTGTTATTGATTGCTGTAATCTGAGTGTCTGCCTCATCTAAATCATTTCCATAACGCCCTACCGAAATAATGTAGCAAGGACCACCGCCATTTGCAAAGAACAACTGCAAGGAATAATACATCAAAAAAGGCTGTTTTGAAGTTGGCTGATCTACAACAATAGATCTTGTGTCTCCATTATCTGTTGAAACATCATTAATGGTAACACTAATTGTTGTCTCTGGTTTTGCAAAGCCAAAAAAGCGTTCGTATTCTAAAAGAGATGTTATTCTTGTTGGTTTCAATTTCAAATCTCCATTAATCTTGTTCGTGGCTTTTTCTGTATAGCCAATAAAAGCAGGAATCGCTGTCTCTACCTGGGCAACAGAAGGAGGAAACTTTACGATTTCCTCAACATATACTCCAGGCGTTTTGTAAGTTGTTGCCATAATTGATTTGTTTTTTAATTATTAAATAAATATTTCCGAATAGTAATCACTATTGATTTTTGTTATTGACTTTACAGATGGATTTGGGTATTGACTTTCTGCCGGTTGTGCAGGCGTAAAATCGGTAAGCGGGTCAATTTCAACAAAACCGGAGCGCGTTAATGGTTTTGCAGCATTGGTTTTAATTTCGGTTCCTGCTTTACGGTTGATATATTTCCAAAGTGTTTTCCGATTATCAAAATGAATTTTAAAATTTGGGCTTGTCATTTTGCCCAAATTATTTATGATGTTTCCTGAACTGTTGTCGCCTTTGGCTGTGAGCGAAATAATCCCAAAGACATTTTGTTGTTCTGACGGCTGCAGTGTTGAAATTAAATTGACAGTGGTTTCTTCAGATACTAAATACACATTTGAAATTAGCTTGTTGTCATTTATTTTTGGAAGATATTCAAATGAAACGGGTTCAGTTAATGGTTTGACATTACTGAAAAGATATGCCTGAGTAAGAGCAAAATCAAGATTAGTATAATTTTCAAATTGATAATCGTTTATTTTAATTAAAAACTTTAAGTTCAAATCAACAGGAACTTTTATAAATGGGTCCAATTCATCTTTCACTTTAACGTATACTCCGAAACCTGTTTTGGTTTTTTTGAATATCATTTTGTAGTTTTTAAGTACAACATTGGTTTCCAGAGTTGGTGTTATTGCTGTAAATGCTTCTGTATTAAAGGACTGCAGCATTTTTTCTTTATCAGCATTTGTCATACTTGTAAAAGTTTCTTCTCCATTATTCAAAAAATAATTATGAAGAAGTGTTACTTCAAATAGCAATTGATATGTAGCAGCAAAACTCATGATTGTTCTTTTCTTTTGGTTGTTCCTGAAAATTCACCAATAACTTGTCCTTCTGCCTGTACAATATTGCGTTCAATTTGTATCATACTCACTTTATATAAAGCAGATGGAAGCTGTTTACCTCCCAATGTTCCCCAGATATAATTTAGTTCTTCAAAAGTGGGAGTGTAGAGTTCAACCGTAAATCTAAAGTTGTCTACATTGCTCATTGCGCTAGTGCTTCTGTTAAAGATGGTATTGGCTTGGGTAAAAAGTTTTTTCCCCTGAAAAAATTCAATAATTTTTGAAATATCCTTAAGTGAGTTGACATATTTGTCTCTGTTAGCACTAAAAAGTATATACAGATTTAAATTGACGATACTGTTTCTATAAATTGTTTTAGTATTTTCAATAGTATGATTTGGGAAGTTTTTTAAAGCAGCTTCTTCGGCTAAATTAATTACGGTAAGTGCCACGCCATCTTTTAACAGGTCGGCAACATCATCTTTTTGTGATTCTAAAAAAGCAATATTCTCAGGAACAACAGATTTGTCCAGCCCAATTTCCTCGAGATAGCTATTTACTTGTTCTGCAATTATTTGTATTACTTCAAAAATCATCTTTTGATAAAATTTATTATAAATACTAAATGAAATGTTTACTGAATAAGAATATGATTCAGGCGCAGATTATAATTAGAAATGGGGGCTTCTGACTGTGCTTTAAACTTGGTATGAAAACAAGGCTGATAAGATTTGACTAAATTAGATAAATGCAAGGGTACCAAAAAAGGGGAAAATTCCCCTTTTTTTATTTATTTAAAATATTGGTTTTTAGTTAGTTGTGATGATATTAAGGCTTTGTTTTAATCCTTAGTAATATCAGTGGATTGAAGGAAAGAACATTCAAAAATTTAGGAAAGAAAAGAATTAAAAGTGGTCAAATTTTAGATTTGAAAGATGCATTTAAAAAGCTAATGTATGCAAAAACTAAAATTAAAATGGTGAGGTTCTATTTTTTAGGAGAGAATAATATTTTGTTTTCGATAATTTTTCGATTTATAAAATCTAAACAAATGATCATAAATAATAAGTTCATACATTCTTTGTTTTGAAGTGTATTGTCTATTAATCATCATATGAATATGACTTGCCAAAAAAGATTCTAATGGAATTTCAATTTTAGTTTTGATCTCTAAAGTTTTTTCAGCAATATTTTTAGATTTTTTATTTATAATTTTTGCAATTTCTTTCAAATTATCATTTGAGGTAGTCGATAAAAAATCATTTATTTGAGGATATAATGATTGGTACCTTTTAGACATTTCTTTTTTCTGTTCTTTATCTGTCTCAAATTCTATTTTGAAAGAAGTTTGTAAATTATCCATCAATGATAACTTCTCCATATCTGATAATTTAAAGGAATTTAAAAAAGAATCAATTGCATAAAAGCTAAATAATAGCGGAGTGTCCTGTTTAGTAAATTGAGATTTAAGTTTGATATAGCGTAAAATCATTTTGCTGTCTTCCCAAAAAAGGAATTCAGAATCTAACATTGTATTTTCGCCATATCTTTCTATTTCTCTTTTGTAAGTGTCTGTTTGTATGTTCCAGACTAAATTTTGCTCTAATAGCTCATTAAAAACAGAATAAAAAGATTTAATAACTCTAGTTAGATGTTTTGTATCGCTTATCAAAAAACGAATACGAAGATGCTCTTCTGTATCTCTGTAACGAATAAAGAACCATTTTTGGATGATCTTCTTTTTTTCTAATTTTAAAATGACAGGTTTTAATTTTTCTAATAAAATATAATCAGATGTTTTCACACCGGTATAAATTTTATAATATAACCATTCACTGCCCAGACAAAAATCTCTTTGCATTTTTATGCTTTTTCTTTGTAATAAGAAAGTATAATTTGATTGCAGAAAACAGCATCTTCAGTATTTTGAACTGCTGATTTTTCTGTAAACAAGAATTCTTCCAAAATAGTTTTTTCTTGATTTTTTCCTGATTTTAAAAATAATTCAATAGAAATTTCACTTTCAAAATCATACAAAAGTGTATTGTTAGAATTGCTTAAGGTTACATAGCGTGGAATATTACGCTTTATTCGCCATTCGGAAAACAATAAGATTAAATTGTCTTTATCTATTTTACAGAAACCAATGATTTCATCTTTTTTAATTATCCATTTTGCCTTTGAAAGTATAATTTCATTATAAATTACTCTTGGGAAAAAATTATATTGCGATGCTAAAACTCCCCAATTAAAAGTAGAAACTGGTTTTAAATTTTGTCGTTCCAGATCACATAAAAAATGATAAATAGGTAAAGAATTATTTAAAAAATTATGTGCATTTGATAAACAGGGAAGAATTTCTTTATTCTGTTTTTTAGAGCGAAGTATAACTCTGCCCGACTTAATCGAAATCGATAAATCGTTTAAATCCAGATTGTTTTCTCTCGAAACACCGGGAGCACATAAATAACTAATTTCGTAGTCTCGTAAAATTGGCCTTCTTATAATATTTCCTATTCTTGATTCTGGAATATGTACAATTTCGGCTAAAATTTTATCATCGTGATATTCATCTTCTTTTTGAATAATTTCTTTTGTAAGCTTGTGAATTTGTTTGTTTCCATTGCAAAATCTGCTTAATAATTTTGAAGCACTTGTATTTCCTGTTGATGTAAGAACAATATTGTTTTCATCAAAAACTTCTACAATTACTGAAAAAGTTGTAGGAGAATTTTTAAAATCAGCATCAAAATCCGGAAAATCTTTTTCTGAAAGTACAATAATTTCGTCGTTATTCAGAATACTATTTTGAAGCTTCGCCTGTAAAATAAAATCAGTATTTGTCCATACCTCATTTTTTTCAGATGTGTTTTTTGCTTTAA
Source organism: Flavobacterium panici (assembly GCF_903819335.1). Classification (GTDB taxonomy): domain Bacteria; phylum Bacteroidota; class Bacteroidia; order Flavobacteriales; family Flavobacteriaceae; genus Flavobacterium; species Flavobacterium panici. The sequence continues at coordinate 40,475 of NZ_CAIJDE010000059.1, forward strand.
AAGAATAACTTTCGAGAATTTCATGAATATCATTCATTTCGTGATTTTCATGATAACCAATCCCAATTTCTGTATCTAATACAAAGCTTAAAGGCATTTCTGAAGATTCATATCTTTTGATAAAAGACTTTTTGAAATTTTCAAGATTTACTAATTCCCTGGAAGTCTGAATGCCGTTTAAAAATCGGATTGCTTTTAGTACTTTTTGAGAAACATCGGCATTTAATTTATTATTGAGAGCTGAAACATTTAGATCGGTCTGAAATAGATATTTTTCTTCATACTGAGTTCCAATATTATTGATCGTTTCCCTGATTTTTTCATAACTTCCCTGATTCGTAACCAAGTGTTTATCCAGATGAGAAAGGTTTTTTTGAAGGTCTTTAAAAAAAATAATTTCATTATTTAAGTGTGGAATTTTTTCCAAAATGGAGAAAGTTCTTTTCCATTCATCGTCTCCGGTTATCACGGCATCCAATTCGCTGACTAAAAATTGAAAAACTATTAATTGTGAAATGAATTCAAATGCTTCTTCCTTTTCAGATTCATCTTCTGCTAAAAACGCTATCATTTCGTAGATAGTAATTCCTGATTTTGCTTCAGAAAGAATTTTCTTTAGTAAATCTGATTTACGTATTGCTGAAATAATATGTTCCCGTTTTGTTTCGGCATATTTATATTCAATAAAACGATAAAATTCACCAACTTCGTAAATAGAAGAGTTTGGAAAAAATTTAAGATAAACTGCAATTTCTTTTCTTTTTGCAATATCCTGCAGTAGAGATACCCAATAATGCATATCAAATTGCGTAAAACGGCTGTGATTATTTTCAGTATCTAAAATAATATTTGTTTCAGTATCTAAATTTCCAACAGAACATCCTGCAAACAAACCAAATGGTGTACATCGTGACGAAATTCTCGCCATATACTTTAGAAAAGTAAGTTCGAACGCTTTTTTTTTATCATTAGATAATGTAGAAGTTCCAGACACCCATTTATCTAATCCACTTACTAATTCTGGTGAAGCTAAATTTATTGCTTCTCTAATTATTGGTGTATTGTATAATCTGAATGCTTTCTCTAAAGAATAATTTTCTAATAATTCAAGGTAATTTGACAGGGGAAACAAAGGGGTTCGAAGTACAAATTTCGAAAAGCTTTTTATTTCAAAATGAGGTTTCATTTTTTCTGCCTGCTTACTTTTTCTGCAAGTTTCATAGCATTATATGCATTTAAAACTTTGCCTGATTTAGATAATTCTGTAAATAAAGTTTGCTTGTCTTTTGTTCCCGGAACAATAACTTCGAGGTTATATGTTGTTCCTGAGTCTATTATGATTTGTTTGACCTGCTGTACTTTAAGTTTAGGATAATAAGACCATATAAGAGCGGCTACTCCTGAAACTATTGGAGCAGACAATGAAGTTCCAGAATCTGATTTATATTCATTATCCATAGCTGTTGTATAAATTTGTTCGCCAGGAGCAAACAAGTCTACATTTTGCTTTCCGTAGTTTGAAAAATTCGACACAAATGTTTTGTCTAATCGTGCCGAAACTGACCCAACATTAATAAAATTACCGCTTACTTCAGGTTTACCATCAAAGGTATTATCGCTTGGGTAATAAGGATTTTCATCAACATTGAAACGTTCATTTCCTGATCCGTGTACTAATAAAACATTATGTTTTTCAGCATATTTAAAGGCATCTGAAACCCATTCCTGATGTACTGAAAATTCTTTTCCAAAAGACATGTTAATGACTTTAGCACCATTATCTACAGCGTAATAAATTGCCATTGCAATATCTTTATCATTTTCATCTCCGGAATAAGAAATATTAAGAGGCATAATTTTTACATTTTCTGCCACACCTTTTACTCCTATGGTATTCTGACGGTTTGCCGCTATTATGCCGGCAACTTTTGTGGCATGTCCCTTAAGATTTTTAATTCCTTTTTTAGAGATACTTACATTTCCGCATCCGTATCCTTTTTCTAAAACATTTGGATTATCACCAATTACAAGTCTGTCGTTAAAGTCTTTATTTAAATTTTTATTTACTATCGAATCTAACTCAGCCTCACTTTTTTTAAGAGCTTCAAGAGTGCTCTCGCCATCTTCCATATTAATCATCATATAAAATATTAAAGCTCCCAGATCACGATCATCACTTTCTCGCCTTTGTCTGTAAGTTTTATCATTTATTTTATGTTTTTTATAAAGACTGTCTAATTGCTTATAAGTATAGTCTTCTTTTGGAAAAAAATGCTTTAAGGTATCTTTTACCAAAGGGAAAATTTTAACACTGTGGTTTAAACCACTTAACCATCTGTTGTAATAAATGTTTTCCTTCTCGTTAACTTTTAATGCTCTTTGGTATTCTTTGTAATTAGCTAAATTTTCTGGTTTAATCTGGTCTTCTGTTTTTCCTTTAAATTCAGGATCCCAATGCCTTATAAATCGAACAGATTCAAAGTTTCCCCAGGTAACGTAATCTTCTTTTTTGTTTGATGTGAAATTCCAACCATTTATATCATCTACATAACCATTATTGTCGTCGTCAATATTATTATTAGCGATTTCTTTTTGATTGATCCAAAACTGACCTTTTAAATCTTCATGATTAATATCTAATTGTGTATCTATAACAGCAACGATAACCTGTTGCTTAGATTTTTTTTTGTTTTCACTATACCATTTATTCAATGAAATTCCAGGTATACTGTCTTTTAAATAATCTTTTTGATACCATGTTTCTAATTGTTGAGACGTTAGTTTATTTTTATTAATAATTGGTATAGAAGATGTGACAGGTTCTTGTGAAGACTTACAACCTGATATGAATAGTATGAGTATGAAAATAAATGGGGGAAATTTCATGAGGAAAATTTAAAATATATTAGGTGTTTTTATTGTTTCCTCCAGTTACAACATCTGTAATGGTTTTATCATCTCCGGGTGCATCTCCGCCAACAATAGTTCTTAGGTTTTTTAATTTTGCAACTTCAAATTTTTCTAAATCAAATTTTTTGATTTCTTTTTTGTTTGTTTTCATGGTTTGTTGATTAAATATGTTTTTGCAAATATATAGGTGTATTCTTAAAATGCGGCTTATTGTGGCTTATGTTTATCGGAATTCAGGAATTTCGATAATAATTAGTTTTTAAAACAATGATTATTAGTGTTTTATTATTTGTTGTTCTCTTCCAGCTGTTTTAAGAAATAGGTTGGTTTTATGCCTGTTTTTTTATGAAAAGCAGCCGAAAATGACTCTGCATTATTAAAACCAAATTCAATTGCCAGAGCCTGAATAGTATATTTTCTAAGTTTATGATCCTGCTTCAAACAAGTTAAAGCATGTTCAATTCTTAATTCATTTATATACTGTATAAACGTCTTTTCTTTATAAATATTTACAATTTTAGACACATATTTGTTATTGGTGTCAAAAGATTCAGATATAGTCTGAATTGTAATATTCGAATCTAAAAAACCTTTTGAAGTTTCAAAATCAGTCAATTTTTTTAATATTTGATTAATAATATCTTCATTTATTCCAATAGTATCCGTTTTCGATTTGTTCTCTTCGAAAACTCCAATTTCTTCGAGTTTATTATTTAGTTCAATTTTTTCATCAGATTGCTGCATTATTTTTTCAAAACGAGAGCGATAGCTTTTTTTAAGTTTATATTGATAAATGCTAAAACCAGCCATTAATAATACTATAAAAATTAAAAAACCAATGCTCCAATACGATTTTGTATTGTTTATTTTAAGTGATTTAATGAGGTTTTCTTTTTCCTGCATTAAATTGGGTGTATCATATTCGATGTTTAATTTTTTTGTCAGCTCTTTATAATTGTTTTGTAGAATGCTATCGATATACATATACTTTGTTAAGTATTTTAATTGATTTACCTTATCATTATTATTTTTGAAATAAGAAATTAGATAAGGATAACCACTCATAAATTCAGGAGTAATTCTTTTTGTAACATTATATAAAGAATCTACTTTAATAAAATTTTTAATAGCTTCTTTTTTATTATTCAAACCGGCATAAGCTTTACCGGTATAATAATAACCAGCCAATGTATTTCCTTTATCTTTATAATGTATAACTTTTGGGAGAGCATTATTAATACTATCCAGAGCTTCTCCAAATTTTCTTTTGAAGATTAAATTAGCACCTTCATTTAAGGTAAAAAGAGCATTTAATAATTGGTTATTTGTTGCTTTTGTTTCAATAAATCCTTTTTTATTATAATAAGTTGCAGAATCTGAAATACTTAAAGCTTTGTATGCATCTGCAAGACCAAAAAGGACCAATTGATACGGATAAGAATAATTTGTTGATCTGACTTTTTTATCATTATAATAGTTGTAGCATTCTTTATACAAAACAAGAGCTTCTTTTACTTCCCCTAATTCTTCAGATTTTAAGGCTGCAATAGTAAATTTTGTCTCATAATATAAATCCGGATTATTTTTTTTAGCAATATTTTCAGCTATTAAAAAATTATCTATTGCTTCCTTATACTTAAATTGTTTTTTATAAATATGACCTTTTCCTGAATAGGCATAAGCAGGGAATTTTGGATCTGATAGCTCTTTTGTATAAAAAATAGCACTATCTAAGTAAACTATAGCTTTTTCATTTTCTGATAATAATGAAAGTAAAAAGTATCCTCTTGCTCTTTCGACAGGTTTATTTTCGCTTTTCGCTTTGTTTAAATAAGCATTTGCATAAGGCAGCTGTTTTGCACTTTTGTTTTCGTTTTTCCAATAAAGTTCCTTTAAATCTTCAAATGAAAGTTTTGTTAAATTCTTATTTATCGTCTGCGAATGTAGGTGGCTAGAAAATAATAATAAAAATAGTGGTAATAGAAATTTAGAATAAGGCATAAAGATCAGTTTCGTACAAAAATATAGTATAAGTTCAGAAACACAAGTCGAAATTTAATAAAAACAATATTTTTATATTGTATTGTCTTTCAGTTGTTTATGTTTTTGTTTTAACTGTATTCCTGAATTACGTGCCGAAATTCCTGAATTCAGATGTACATAGTTTGTGCAGTGTAAGAGCATTATATAGTTTTGGCTGCAGAAAAAACAAGATTTTATTTTGATCCAAGTTGGTAATAAAGAAAAAACTGTTTTTACTAAATCTAAGATTTTTTTAGCTCTATCTATTTCCACATTATTTAGTCATCAATTAATTGTCCGGACATTTAATATTAGTCTATAAAACAAGGTCTGATATCTTGGAATATAATTTCAAAATGAAAATAATCTTAAAAAATATAGCTAATAGATTGAATTGTAGAGATTAAAAAGCTAATAAAAGTTTGAATGCAATGTGTAATATTTTGCAAATGGCCAGTTGTAAGAGAAAAACATTTAAACAACAGTTGTGATAATTGGACAGGGAAACCTGTATAATTAATTTAATAATCAGTAATACTAAAGAAATATAAAATTATGAAAAATGAATATTTAAAATTTTCTGCGGGAAATTTAGTATGTTTGGTTGCCTTATTAGGAATAATTACACTAGCCAGCTGCGAAAATGATTTTGACAAAACCGAAAGCAATGATGCGAGCGCAGCGCTTGAAGAAATCGAAGTAGTTGATGATAATACAGTTAAAATTGAAAGTAAAGCAAGTTTGTTAACCATTTTTAAATCATACAAAGAAAATGTCGCTAACCAAAACAATTTTAATGATAAAATCAGAAAAATCCAGAACAAAGGTTTTAAATCCTTAACGCCTCTTTTCCGTGAAGGTGATAGCGAAGGTGTCCAAAAATTTGTGTTAGAAAAAAAGAAAAGAATTGCAAAGAGAAATGTTGAATTTGGAATTACCTCAAAACCAGGAGCAAATGAAGAAGTTGCTCTGGATGATGAATTGATTTCAGACCCGGTACTTTCTTCTCTTTTAAATGAAAACAGAGAAATCATTGTTGGTGACAGCTTGTATAAATATACAGAAACAGGGCTTTATTTTTGCCACGTAAATAACAAACAAAAGTTGTACGATTATTTAAATAAAACCAGTGTTACTAGTAGAATGAGTAAATTTACAAAAACGAGGATGACTGGTAAAGCAATGCCTCAAGTTGTAGTAGCTGATGATGGAATTAATCAATTTTTGCCTACACCGGCTTATATTCAGCCTATCGACCCTGGAAGTGGCGGAGGCGGCGGAGGCGGATATACTCCACCAGCTCCACCTGTTACTACAAGTCCAAAATTAATCAAACAAAATCTTGAGATTTCTTACATAGAAAAAAATAGTATTTGGGAAAAAGTTTTTGGTGCTTCTGATAAAGCTGAAGATTATTATAGCGATAACAGACGTATACAAGTAAGTTTCTGGAATCAAAATTATTATTTATTTTCATCGGTTGGCTGCAGCGCCAGACTTCAAAAAAGAGAAAAAACATTAGGAGTATCCTATTGGGAAAAATCGTATGCAGATATTATAGAATTAGGGGTAAATGATGTACAATATGATTACAAGTTTAATACTCCTGTTTATAATCAGGGAAGTTATAATTATAGTACAGTTTTTTTTGAATATAAAGGTGTAAAATACAATATTGATGGAAAGATTATTACTAAACTACCAACAGATGGTCCTAGATTTATTTTTGATACCGGAGATCCAGAGGAAGGTTTAACAATATTTATTCACAATAATGAATATGATTTACTTACAGCCAAGGAATTAAATAAAGCTATAGATGTGCTGGCTAAAGCATTTGCTACTAAGATGCCATCAACAGTTGATAAAGTGCTATTAAATGACAAAATAAAAAATGAAAGTTTAAAATATAATGTCCTTAAGGCTCCTTCTCTGAGTAATACGGTTACTTTTAAAACGCAAAATGTTAAATGGAGCCGAAATGACGATAATGCAATCACCAATTATTTTGATTTTAATTTTCTTCTTACCTGGAAAAGTACTTATGAAAATACTGAGGATTATTTAAACGGGCTTAAGGGCGCAACTTCATACTCAAATGTTTCTATAGATCTTTATGGAGCAGCTCTTCACAATGGAGAATGGAGAGGAAGAAGATTATTGTTAAGTAATTAATATATTTAAAATATGAAAATTAGGTTTAGTTTTTTATTACTATTAGCTTTTATAGTAAATGTTCATTCTCAGGATGCAACTACCAGTGTATCAAAGAATCAGTTTAAGGTAAATGTTTTATTTCCGGGCTTTGTTTATGAACATGGTTTTACAGAAAAAAACACACTCTATTCAGAAGTAAGTTTGGGATTTGGATATCGAAAAAGTAGTTATTATTATGAATCGACCTGGTCATTTTATCCTATGATTAATGAACAGTTTCGTCATTATTATAATTTAGAAAAAAGAGCTGATAAAGGTAAAAGAACAGCCTATAATTCAGGGAATTTTTTAGCATTAAATGCAACCTATAATTTTAAGCCAATCTCGACCAATAACAACTTTGGCGAATATGCTCCATCATTTACCCTGGCACCAGTATGGGGACTTCAACGTACATACAATGGGAAACTAAATTTGGAACTGCATTTGGGAGCAGGCATAAATGTTGATAAATATAATACAGAATTTGCTCCCGTTGCTAACTTCACTTTAGGGTGGGTAATTGGTAAATAATATGAGAAAGAAGATATTAATAATCGTGCTTTTACTATGTTATCATTATAGCAATTCGCAAATTGTGCGTCCTTATGCAGGGTTTGTAACTTATTTGCATACTGATTTTTCGAGTTCGGTTTTTCTGAGTTTAAAAACTGGGGGGGAATTTAAATTACTGAAAAACCTGAGACCGGAGATTGAAGTAAGCGGCATAATAGGTGCTCCTGAAGAGTTTGAAAGAAAAACTGAAAACAATATAGTTTACGAAAAATATTCAAGCTCTGCTACTGCTGTAAATTTTAGTATTTGCCCTAAAATAATTTTAGGAAATACAGATGAACTGAGTTCTTATTTTGTAATTCTTCCTAAATATTCAATTTCTAATATTGAAGCACATGGAAAAAGAGAAACTTTTAATAATGCAGGATTAGTAGTTAAAAATGATACTAAAATTGAAAAAGTATGGGACCAATCCTTTGGAATTGGGATAGGTTATAATTTTAACCTTTCAGATGAAAATCCTGACTCTCTATGTATTATTCTTGATCTTCAAGGAGTTGAATTAGGAAAAGCATTAGACAAAGTACGTGAAAGTGAAAGCAGAATAACCACCAAATGGACTTTTGGACTTGGATTTAATTATTATTTCAATTTAAAAAAGAAAAAAAGTTAAAAATCCCCGTCTAAGTTATTGGAAGAGAAATAGCTTAAAGCATTTATAAAAGAGACAACTTTTAGACTGCACCCAAAAGTTTAGACAAATTAATAATTAAGTTTTATAATAATGAGCTCGATATTGTATCGGGCTCATTCCTTTTAGATTAAGTTTAATT
>NZ_CAIJDE010000060.1 GCF_903819335.1 Flavobacterium panici
TCCGGTTAAGTTGGACGCCATCTGATTAACGGAATCGGTTAAATCTTTCCATGTTCCACCAACACCTTTTACTTTTGCCTGACCTCCCAGTTTTCCTTCTGAACCTACCTCACGCGCCACACGAGTTACCTCAGAACCGAATGAGTTTAGCTGATCCACCATAGTATTGATGGTATTTTTTAGTTCAAGAATTTCTCCCTCAACGTTTACGGTAATTTTTTTAGATAAATCTCCTTTTGCTACGGCTGTTGTTACCTCAGCAATATTACGTACCTGACCGGTTAAGTTGGATGCCATCTGATTTACAGAATCGGTCAAATCTTTCCAAACTCCACCCACACCTCGTACTTTTGCCTGACCTCCCAGTTTTCCTTCAGAACCTACCTCACGTGATACACGAGTTACCTCAGAAGAGAAGGAATTCAGCTGATCCACCATGGTATTGATGGTATCTTTTAATTCCAAAATTTCACCTTTTACGTCAACGGTAATTTTTTTAGATAAATCTCCTCTTGCTACGGCAGTTGTTACATCGGCAATGTTACGTACTTGTCCGGTAAGATTCGATGCCATTTGGTTTACCGAATCCGTTAAATCTTTCCATGTTCCACCCACACCTTTTACCTGCGCTTGTCCGCCCAGTTTTCCTTCTGTACCAACCTCACGCGCCACACGGGTTACCTCAGAAGAAAAAGAGTTCAGCTGATCCACCATGGTATTGATGGTATTTTTTAATTCTAAGATTTCTCCTTTTACGTCTACGGTAATTTTTTTAGATAAATCTCCTTTTGCCACCGCTGTTGTTACATCGGCAATATTACGTACTTGTCCGGTAAGATTCGATGCCATTTTATTTACAGAATCGGTCAAATCTTTCCAAACACCGCCCACACCACGAACTTTTGCCTGACCTCCCAGCTTTCCTTCTGTACCAACCTCACGCGCCACACGGGTAACCTCCATCGAGAAAAGGTTCAGCTGTTTCACCATTCCGTTTACCTCTTTTGCAATTCTAAGGAATTCTCCCTGAAGCGGGTTTCCTTCAATAGATAAAGGCATTTCCTGTGATAAGTTTCCTTTTGCCACCGATGTAATTACGTGGGCAATTTCGATAGTAGGGTGAACCAGGTCAGAAATCAGGGTGTTTACAGATTCAACACACGAACTCCACGAACCACGTGCACCGTCAAGAACCACGCGATTGGTTAGTTTTCCTTGTTTACCAATGCTTTTTCCAACCTTTTGAAATTCAAAAACCATTCTTTCGTTCAGGTCAATGATTTCGTTTAAAGTATCGCAGATTGATCTTTTTATTCCGTTTTGATCGGTTGGGAAACGCTGCGAGAAGTTTCCGTTTTTAACTTTCAGCAAAATCTTTAAAAATTCGGCATCGTTAAGAATAGATTCTTCGGGTTCGATTTTTTTTACTTTGGTTCCAGATGGTTTTTTTTCATCTGTTATGATTGGCAGTGCGATCAAAACCTCATTTTCTGGTGCTTTATCGGTGTGTTTTGCTTTTTTCATAATTGGCGGCTTGGTATATTTTTGATTTTAGAGTTCAGATTTTAGATTATTTCTGATTTCTAATCTTTGATTTTTGAAATTGTGATTGCAATTGATATTTTAAAATTTCTATTAAATTTAAGTATTTTCATTTAATAAAATTTTCCTTAGATGAAATTGTACAAAGGCATCCATTGAATCGGGTCTTTTTGTATTGTCATTGTAATTCAATGGTTTAATGATATATCCTGAAATGCCTAGTTCTTCGGCGGTAACCCTGTCGTTATTTTCAGAAGATGTGGTCATAATAAAAACATTTAAGTGTTTTAATTTTTCGTCGGTTCTTATAATGCTGAGAAATTCAATTCCGTTCATTCTGGGCATATTAATGTCCAGAAGAATCACATCCGGCACAAGCGGATTTTCTGGATCTCTTAATAGTTTTAATGCTTCAAGTCCGTTGTAGGCGGTATGAAGAATATATTTGATTTCTAATTTTTTTAAGGAACGTTCTACCGATATAGTATCCAGTTCATCGTCTTCAATTAGTAAAATGTTTGGCTTTCTCATACGGCTTTATTATTTCTCCAGGTAAAGGTAAATTCTGCCCCTTCGCCTAGTTTTGATTGTACATTGATGGTTTCACCTTGTTCGTCAATTATTTTTTTGACAATGGCGAGGCCAATTCCGGTGCTTTCCATTTCATTTTTTTCTCTCAGGGTTTGAAATATTTCAAAGATTTTTTGATGGTATTCAGGATCAATTCCAATTCCGTTATCTTTTATCGAAAACTCAAAAACGTTCATTATTTTTTCGCATTTTATTACGATGCGTGGATTTTTTGGATTGGAGTATTTTACAGCATTACTGATTAAGTTAGAAAATACCTGCTCGAGTTTTAAACGTTCTGTAAAGATTACGGGAAGATTAATAATTTCTAACTTGAATTTCCTCGGAACAATAGACTGTGCAATTTCATCAACCATTATATTGGTATCCACTAATTCAGGAGTTGTTTTTCGGTTGATTCGGGCATAATCCAAAAGACCGTTAATTAAGGCTTCCATGCGCTGCGTTCTTTTCGGAATTATGCTCAGATAATTTTTTAGGGCAGGAGAAAGCTCTTCTGATAAATCTTCTTCAATCCAGCTGATAACATTATAAATACCGCGAAGAGGCGCTTTTAAATCATGAGAAACCACATAGGCAAATTTGTTAAGTTCTGCATTTTTGTTTTCCAGGTCCTGAATGTTTTTTTCCAGTCGGCGCGACATAATGTTTAAAGAGGAAGAAAGCGCACTTAATTCATCCTTTCTATAATCTTCAACTATGGTAAATTTTCCTTTAGAGATTGTATCTGCCACACGAACCATAGAGTTGATTCGGTTGGTAATCATAATAACGATATAAGCTGTACTTGCAATACCAACAAATATGGTTAAGGATAAAAATATGAGCGAAAATGTTCTGGTATTTGCTAAAGACTGCAGTAACATATCGCTGTGGTATTTTCGTGTTTTATATTCGATTTTATCAAACCGTTTGAACTTTCTACTAATAGCATCATTGATATTTTTGCCTATATGTTTTTTGAATTTAGTGTCAATAAGGTTTTGATAAACTACGGGATTATTGTTTCTGGTTTCGATTAATTCTGATGTATATACAAGCCACTCAATATGCAGGTGTGTTATAGAATCTATTATAGACCGTTGTGTATTATTAATGCCAATAAGAGAACGTTGTTCTCTAAGATATTCCGGTACTTTTTTTATTCCTCTATTATATTCTTCTAAAAATGTGGTGTCATTTGTTAAAAAATAACCTCTTACGGCACTTTGCATTTCAAGAATGGCCCTGTGGGTTTTATTAGAATTTCTAATTACGGCTTCAGATTTTGAAAGAAATTGAGAATTAAGCTGTACTTTTTTAGACAGCCTGTAATTCGTATAGGAATCTGCTACAGAAAGTAAAATGATAAGCGTAAAAGCTACAAGTATTTGAGTTGATAATTTCATTGTCTTTCTGTTAGGAATACCAAAGGAACCAGGGTTTAACAATAAAAAAAAGCAAAAAACGGCACAGCGCAGTAAACGGTTTGAGCAGTATAATTAAGCACAGTACACATTATGCGATATAATGACTTAGTATTTTTTTTAATTCATTGAAATCACTTGGTTTTGAGATGTATTCATCTGCTCCGTATTTTTTGGCTTTAAGCTTAATTTCTTCAAATTGTGAAGTTGAGAAAATAATGATAGGAATATCTTTAATGATTTCCTGCTTTTTAATTTCTATTAAAAATTCTAAGCCGGACATAACCGGCATATTAAGATCCAGAAAAATAACATCGGGATTAATTTTTTTGTGGATCAGTTTATTGAGTGCTTCTACAGGGTTTTGCATCGATACATAATCAGCACTGGAAACTGCCTGAAGCGCTTCCATAAAAAAATCGCAATCGTCAATATCATCGTCAATTTGTAATATGTTTTTATAACTCATATAAATATTGGGGTGTTTATAAAAGATGATATTTCGTTAAAAACGAACGGCATGACAATATTTTTCTTACTCAAATGTAAAAATAATATTGCCAATTTTAATCTCTTTTGATCTGTTTTTTGAAAGAAATTTATTAAAATTCTTAAAAAAATATTTTAATCGATAGTCGCTTCTAATGTGTCTGTTTTGTGAGTTGAAGCTTCTTTATGATTGCTTCTGGAATTATCATCTTCGCAAAGCGATTCGCAGCTGTAGTTCAAAATTGAAATTAGGATAACAATTAAGAAGATTGGTAAAAGTATTTTCATGGATTTATGTTTTGGTGAAACATTTATAAGACTGAAAAGTATAACTATGCCCTAAAATTTTCTTACACAATTTTTAAATATTGTTCTATAATTCTCATGCCAAAATAATGTACATTAGTTTTCTGAAATTTTGTAACGATGAAACATTCAAAAAAAGGCGAATTTTACGGCGATACAAACAAGACTATTTATCTCGACGGAATTACTTTAACTGATACCGTTTACACACATCCAAAAGTGGACTGGCATTACCATGAACATGCTTATTTTACTTTTATTCTGGAAGGAAATGTTATTGAAGGAAATAAAAAAGAAGTCTACAATTGTTCTCCCGGAAGCCTGTTGTTTCATAACTGGCAGGATGCACATTATAACATAAAACCAGACGGATTTACGAGAGGTTTTCATCTTGAAATTGAAAAGCACTGGTTTGAGAATCTGAGTTTAAACAGCGAAAATCTGGAAGGAAGCAGTAAAATTTTAGATCCTGATATTAAATTGTTGATGTACAAAGTTTTCAGGGCTTCAAAAATAGAGGATAATAGTACTGATATTTCTACTCAAATATTACTGCTCGAAATAATTTCACGTTTACAAAACAATTTTAAAGCGGTTTTAGATAAAAAGCCAAAATGGGTAACAACGCTGGATGAAATCCTGCACGAACAATTTGCAGAACCTCTTACGTTAGAATATTTAGCCTCGATATTAAATATTCACCCGATACATTTGTCGAGGGATTTTTCTAAATATTTTCATTGCAATCTGGGCGAATATATTAGGAAATTAAAGGTTGAAAAGGCGCTTTCGCTGATGTCTTCCCAAAATCAGTCTTTTACCGAAATTGCTTATCAATGCGGGTTTTCAGACCAAAGTCATTTTAATCGCTGTTTTAGGGAAATGAATGAAATTAATCCATCTGAACATAAAAAAATACTTTTTAAGAAATAACCGCAATGTTAATTCTGTACAATTTTTAGTGAATGGAACGATATAGTTTTGCTTTTCAAATATTTATAAAAACTAAAATAATGACACGAATAATATTGTTTCTTTTACTGTGTTTGTGCGGTAAAATTGCGGCCCAAAATGATTTATATAAAGCAGACGAAATCACTTATGATATTCATAAAGCCAATATTGGCAAGGTTACTTTTATGAATGGAAATATTCCGCTGGCTGAATATAAAAAGACGGATATTTTAAAATCATTTGAACTTAAACCCAGATCCGATTTAAATATCAGGGTTTTTATGGATAATTCAGTAGTGAATTATTTACATCAATTAGCTCCTGAACTTTCTGCAGAAACACTTTTAAAAACCGGAAATCTTCAGTTTTCTTTTTATGTTGACGGTAAATTGATTTATACCGAAAATATTCATCACGGCTGCAATTTTGGATCTGGCGGAAACAAAAATACATCGACAGTATTTAGAGTTCCGCTAACGAGTACAAAAGGAGAAGACTGGTGGGCCATGAATATGTGGGAACGATTTAAAAATAATGGCGGAGAAAAAGTACTGAACACAGGAACGCATGAACTCAAAATAGAACTCAGACCTTATATAAAAATAGACGACACTATAAAAACAGGAAATTTAATTGCCGAAGGTCAGTTAAAGCTGCTTATAAAACCCATCGTATTAACTAAAAAACAAATTGAAGTTCAGCAGATTCAGCCGGGAAGCGATTGGGAAATTTCAAATCAGTCTTTTGATAAAAAGAAAATTGAGGAATTAAATTCAGCTATTGGCAATTATAATTTAAAGGAAATTACAAGCGTCGTTGTCATACATAATGGTAAATTACTTCTTGAAGAATATTTTAATGATGCCAATAGAAATACGCTGCACGACACGAGATCTGCCGGAAAATCTTTTGCTTCTACAATGATGGGAATTGCGATTGATGAAGGTTTTATTAAAAATGAAAATCAGACTTTAAATACATTTTACAATTTAAAACAGTTTACTAATTATGAACCTAAAAAAGACAGCGTAAAAATAAGAGATCTACTTACAATGAGTTCTGCTTTTGAAGGTTCTGACAGCAATGGAAATTCTCCGGGAAATGAAGATAATATGTATCCTGCTGAGAATTGGGTAAAATTTGCGCTCAACCTGCCTATGGATAAAACCAAAACAAACGGCGGTCAATGGGATTATTTTACGGCTGGAGTTGTTGTTCTTGGTGATATTATAAACAAAACGGTTCCTCAAGGTTTAGAAAAATATGCCGATGAAAAGCTTTTCAAACCTTTGCATATTACGAATTATCAATGGCAGTATACGCCTCAAAAAGTGCCTAATACGGCCGGAAGTTTACAAATGACTTCGCTGGAATATGCTAAATATGCGCAATTGTATAAAAATAATGGTTTGTGGAACGGAAAACAAGTTTTAAGCCCGGAATGGGTTTCTAAAACTTTTACAAAACAAATCCAGATTCCGGAACGAAATAATGAATTCTACGGTTATTTGTTTTGGAATAAAACTTTTGCTTTTGAAGGAAAAAATTATGAAACGTTTTATTGTGCCGGAAATGGGGGAAACCAGTTTATAGTTTTTAAGGAACTTCCGTTAGTGATCATTATTACTTCAAAAGCATATAATAAACAATATGCACATCCTCAGGCAGAAAAAATTGTAAAGGATTATATTTTGCCGGCTGTTTTAGATTATAAACGGTAATGTTTTAGGTTAAATTATCTTTCAAATGTGGGAAATATGTAAATTTAAACTGTAATTATTTCTTTACAATCTTCGCAGGCATGGTAAATTGGGCTTTCAAAATAACAATGCCCGATGATGAAAAAATTACGAATCTCAATTATAAATATACACGGACTTTTAAAGGGTTCCGGTCTTGAAATTGGCCGGGATGCAGACAACGGCGGACAAACTAAATATGTCTACGAACTTGCCGAATTTTTATCCCAGCACAAAGATGTTGAGCACGTACATTTATTTACACGATTAATTGACGATCCTTTGCTTTCGCCTGAATATGCAGTTCCTGTGGAAGTAATTAATGATAAATTAGATATAAGACGAATTCCTTTTTTAGGAAAAAAATACAAATCGAAAGAACTGCTTTGGGAAGATCTTGATACGTTTGTAAACGGAGCAATGCAGCATATTAAACTGCACAACATTTATCCGGACTGGATTCATTCTCATTACGGAGATGCTGGTTACGCTGCCGCCGAATTATCTGCGGTTCTCAATATTCCTTTTGCGCATACCGGACATTCTTTAGGATTTTATAAAAAGAAAAAATTGCTTGAAAGCGGATTTACGGAAGAAGAACTGGAAAAGAAATTCAAGTTTAAAGCCAGGATTGCGGCTGAGGAAAAGACACTTGAACTTTCGGAATTTATTGTTACTTCTACCGAACAGGAAATTGAAACCTATAAAGCGTATAAAAATTTTGAGTTAGGAAAATACCACGCCATTTCTCCGGGAATTGATACCAGAAAATTTGTTCCTTATTATTTTCAGGAGCCGGATAATGATAAACATTTAGAAGAAACGCAGCGGAAATACTGGGTTTCAGAAACGATTTCAAAATTCCTGACCAATCCGCATAAACCTTTTATACTGGCACTTTCGAGGCCTGACCGACATAAAAATCTCCATACACTTATTGATGTTTACGGTAAAGACAAAGAATTGCAGAGCATTGCAAATCTGGTCATTTTTGCCGGAATCCGTAAAGACATTGCCAAAATGCCGGAATCTGAAAAAGATGTTCTGACGGATTTATTATTGCAAATGGACAAATACGATTTGTACGGAAAAATGGCCATTCCGAAAAAGCATGATGTGGAGAACGAAGTTTCGATTATTTATCGTTATGCTGCCGAAAAAAGAGGTGTATTTGTGAATTTGGCTTTGCATGAAAATTTCGGCTTAACCGTTATAGAATCTGCCAGTTCAGGACTTCCGGTTGTGGTTACCAAAAATGGCGGACCATCAGAAATTATTCCAGTCTGCCAAAACGGAGAATTGGTAAATCCGCAAGATGAAAATCAAATTAAAAAAGCACTTCGAAATATTTTAACTGATGAAAATCAGTGGAAATATTATTCGAATAACGGCGCCATAAATATTCAAAAACATTACAGCTGGTTAAGCCACGTTAACCAATATGTGGAATTGGTAAAAGAAAATTTATCCTTATCATCCGGAGCCGGAATCAAAAAACAGCATTATCCAAATATCAATATTGACCGATTGAAAAGAAAGATCGAAAACTTATTGGTTTCGGATATTGACGGTACGCTGATCGAACCCAAATTAAATAATCCCGGATTAAAGGAATTAAAAGCGCACTTAACAAACCGTACGGATAAGATGGCTTTTGCTATGGCTTCGGGAAGAAATTTGACTTTGGTTAAAAAAATCATTGATGAAGAGGAATTCCCGCTGCCGGATTTTATTATTTGTTCGGTAGGGACAGAGATTTATTATACTAATGGGGAAGATTATATTCTCGACAAAGGCTGGGCAAAATTCTTAGCCGGAAGATGGAAAAGAGAAGATGTTGTCGAACGTTTAAAAGAAGTGAAATGGATCAGGCTTCAGGAAGAAGAAGCTCAGAATGCTTATAAAATTTCCTATTACTACGAAAAAGAAGATTACGATCACGACGAATTAATCAAGGCTTTAGGAACGGGCTGGTATAAAATAAATATTATTCCGAGCCATGGACAATATCTGGATTTTATTCCGAAGCGGGCTTCAAAAGGAAACGCTATAAAATTTTTATGCCGAAAATGGAATATTTCATTATCGAATGTTATTGCAGCCGGAGACTCGGGAAATGATGTCGATATGTTCAGAGGCTTGGTAAAAGGTATTATTGTGGGAAACAGAAGCGCAGAACTGGCCGATTACGAAACGACCAAAAGTGTTTATGTTGCTAAAAATTCGGCTTCTGAGGGAATTTTAGAAGGATTGAAATATTATAAAATAATTAAGTAACGTGTTAAGATTATTTAAACACATAGAAACATAGGTTATATTCTAAAATTAAAAAGAGTATAAAAAGAAACTAGTTTCTCACACATAGCTTTGTGGCAGCTTTGTCAAAGTTTTGAACTTTGACAAAGTTTTACACTTACGCAACTATGTTTGTTTTAAACAAGTGAAACACCTTTTTTAAGCTTCAAAAACCTATGTTTCTATGTGTTTAAATTAATATAGATATGCATTTAAAATAATTATACTAACAGATTAAATAAGTAATAAAATGTATTCAGGTTCAGGATTTAGCAATTGGGAAATTGGAGATGTTGATGTATTTATAGATGAAAAAGGAATGCATCATTTGTTTCATTTGATTATTCCCAATCACGATTATATTGCGCACGCAGTTTCAAAAGACGGTCTTTCTTGGAAAAGAGTAAAAAATGCTTTGTTTGTAGGTGATCCGGGAGAATGGGACGATGATATGTTGTGGACAATGCATGTAAGCAAAAGATCGGATAAAAAGGGTTACGAAATGTATTATACCGGTTTGAAACGTCAGGATAAAGGAATTGAGCAAAAAGTAGGCAGGGCAGTTTCGGCAGATTTAATTCATTGGGAAAAAGAAAATTTTGAAGGTCTGCCTTTTAAAAGTGAAGCACCACATTATGAAAGTTTTTCTAACAATCCACGGGAATGGATTAGTTTTAGAGATCCTTTTAAATACACGTATGAAGGCGAAGATTATTTATTGATTTGCGCCCGAAGTGCATCCGGACCAATTTACAGACGCGGCTGTATTGGTGTAGCCAAAAGAGAGAAAGAAGGTTTTGTGCTGCAAAAACCGCTGCATTTCCCATATGTATATGATGATGTTGAGTGTCCGTGTGTTATAGAAATAAAAGGAACTCATTATTTACTTGGCTCCATTCGCGAAGATGTTAAAGTACGATATTGGTCCGCGCCGGAGTTTAAGGGAGAATATTGTGCTTTCCATAATAATGTATTGCTTCCGCAGGGGAATTATGCAGCGAGAGTTGTAAAAGACGGCGCGCATTTTTTAGTTTATAATTTTTATTTTGCCGATGGAAATGTCAATACACACCGAGTAATTCCGCCGCCAAAAGAATTGGATATTGACAAAAGCGGCAGACTTTTATTAAAGTCTTATTATTACTGGGAAAAGCTCTACCAAAAAACAATTTTGCAAAAAGATTTACCGCAGCCCTTACCAATTCTGGGAAATCCAACTGCTGATTTTGTTCAGGAAAATGAAAACAAATGGAGATTTGGATGCCGAAGCGGTTATGAAATTTACTGCTTCGAAAAACCTTCAATGGATTTTGTGTGGGAAGGAACGCTTGCGGTGGAAGGAATGGGAAAAACAGGATTTGTAATTGAATGTGATAAAGAAGGAACAGCTTATTATATTTCGATTGATTTTGTAAACGGATTTGTTCAGTTCAGGGCTTGGGGATTTAATGAAAAAGACGTTAAGAATAATTTTATTTTTGAAAACATTCAAACCAATCAATTTGAAATTCAGGATAATAAACAAATCTATTTTAAGATTATCCGTTACGGAAATTATTATGAACTTTCTATAAACGATGTCGTAAAACTAACTTTGCTGGATTTTAGGTATAACGAAGGCAAAATAGGAATTTATGTCTGCTCGGCCGTTATATCCGTTAGTGATTCTAAAATTCATGTAATTCCCGAACCGGAAAATGAATACGCAGCATCAGACCCGGAAAAATATTCTAAAGATTACAGCCGGATGGTGCAGATTAATCCGAGTTAAATTAGAAAAAGCCATATCGTTGTTGATATGGCTTTTTTGATGGTTCTGATATTTCTTTTAAATAATCTTTTTTTGAAGGTTCATTAAAACTACAGCAAACATTGCTTTCGAAGGTTTTAATGTTTTAAATTTAATAGTATAATTCTGAATTGTTGATAATATGCTGATAAACAGTTAATAACTACTGCATTGATTATTATATACTTAAATAATCGAATGTTTATATTTGATAAAGGAATAGTTAAGGAATTAATTTAAATATTAATATATGGAACGAGCTATAAAACTACAAGTACGTAAAGAATTAGACGGACGTCAACAATTTAATGTAATTAAGTTAAAAGGCAGTTTAATCTCCAAAGGCTACACTGAAATAATACATATATTAGATCAGGACGAAAATTATCACATTAATTCTTTTGCCACTTCGGCAGAAAGCAGGAATGAAGTAAAAGATTTTATTGCTGATTTTATTTCCAGCCAAAATCTTACTGATGCAGTTACTGTTTTTAAATAAACAAATCATTAACACCAAAACCAAAAAAAAGCTATCTGAATTCAGATAGCTTTTAATGATTATTTATTATTTGAGAGATTTACAATGGTCGATCATAGCTCTCTAAAGTTTCCTCTTCATCTTCGTAATAATTGTCTTCTTCCTCAAGGCTGTCATCTTCATCATCCCAGGAAACATTCTTACTCTGACCTCTAAAATATCGACTTATTTCCTGATCGTCGCATATTGTTATCGAATCATACAGACAAAAAGATTCTTGTTTTCTAAATGTGGTTTCGTCATTTTCATTGCCTTCAAATTTCATGATATCAGTATTTAGAGGTTAATAATTGCTGTTTAAATTTAGTTCTTGCAGATTTTTACTACGGGAATGTAAATGTAGAATTGTTAATGGGAAAATATTTTATAGTTTAAATTGTAAAAGTTATATAATTCACATATACAGTTTGTTAACAGAAAAATATTTAAATTCTTTTACTAAGTTGTCCCTAATTTTTATTCTTCCGGATTTTTTTAAATGTATTGGTAACAAACCAAACGAAATGTTAATACAATGTTTCATAATCCTGCTGTTTTATTAATGTAAACGTAACCTAACCGACCTACCCTCAGTTTTAATTTTGAAGACATATTATTAAACAAACTATTGCAGTATATGTCATTTTTCAAAGTAAGCATACTTCACCAAATAAATGTTTTAATAGACATTATTTTCCCAGTCAATAATAATAAAGTGAAGTATTATGTATAAAGGTTATTCTGATGAAGAACTTGTTGAATTATTAAAACAAGGAAAAGATAAAGCTTTTGATGAGCTGTATTTTAGATACCGTGATGTGCTGGTGCGCTTCGTTTATTTAAGGATGAAATCGGTTCCTATTTCTGAAGAAATTGTTCAGGAAGTTTTTACCACCATCTGGGAACGCCGTAAAACGATCGTAATTCAAAAAAGTTTTGCAGCATACATCTACACTTCCGTTCGTTACACAACTTTAGATTATATAAAATCCCACACCGTAACAGATCAATATATTCAGGAAGTTTTAGATAGAAATACCGTTTCTTATAACAGTCATAATGCAACCGAAGATTCTATTTTTTATGATGAATTACAAATAGCGGTTGACAAAGCAGCTTCGTTACTTCCAAAAAAATCAAAAGAGGTTTTTATTCTCAGCAGAATCAAACATTATTCGAATAAAGAAATTGCTGATGAACTTAACGTTTCGATCGATACGGTAAAATATCATATTACATACGCATTAAAATTCATGCGGACTTATTTAGGAGAGTTTAATTGATTTTAATATTTCCGAAAATGATAAGCCGACTTTTTCTTAACAAAAGCGTAACCTTTTCAACCTACCTGAATTTTCAATTCTCAAGACATACTATTAAAGACATAAAGAAATTATAATGACTGATAAATTAAAACAAGAAATAAAACATTTTTTAGGGGGAAATTATTCTCCAAAAGGACAAGAAATGTGGAATAAATGGTACGATCGTACTGATGAAGCTTTCGAGAATATGGAGACCATAAAATCAGATCGTTCCAAACTAAAAAAAGAATTGAGACAAATAAAGAAATCAAACGAGGTTATATTTCTTCAAACTAAATATTGGGCAGCTGCGGCTTCCTTATTAGTATTATTTGGTACATCATTTTTCTTTTACCAAAAAGCAATAAATGATGTTGAAACTAAAGAATATGCGGCAAAGTTAGGCGAACATGCAAAACTAACGTTAAGCGACGGAACACAAATTTGGCTGAATGCCGGAAGCCGTTTAAAATATCCGAAAGAATTTAAAGGAGATACTCGCGAAGTTTATCTAACCGGAGAAGCTTTTTTTGATGTTGCCAAAGACAAAAAACATCCATTTATAATCCACACCGATAAAATGGACACCAAAGTATTGGGAACGAGCTTTAATGTTCAGGCATATCCGGACCAAAGAACACAGGAAGTTTCTGTTATGACCGGAAGAGTAAATGTAAAATCGACTGTTACAGAAGAAAATGTATATGTAACGCCGGGTCAGAAAGTAGTTTTTAAATCCAAAAACAACAAACTCCAAGCCTTTAAAGATGTTCCTGTAAACACGATTTCATTGTGGCGAAAAAATATTATTGTTTTTGAAGATACGCCGCTGCCGGAAGTTATCGCAACCATAAACAGAAACTACAATGTTGCCATCGAACTTAAAAACAAGAATCTAAACGCACTAAAAATAAACGCCTATTTCAAAGAACTTCCTGTAGATCAGGTTGTCGCCTTGGTTTGCAATATAGTAAACGCCGAATATAAGGTAGAGGACGGGGTTTATAAAATTCAATAGTTGTGAAAAGTGAATAGTAAAAAGTAATTAGTAAAAAATCTAAAATCTGAATTCTAAAATCTAAAATTAAAAGCCAATCTAAAATCCAAAAACTATGAATGAAAAACAAAAGCGGTACGTCGTAAAGTTTCAAAGCATTAAAAAAGCTATGTGGGCAAAAGTAATCTTATTTATTGCTTTGTTTTTTACCGGATTAATAAATGCCGGAAATATTGATTTTGATAAAAAAGTAACCTTAAAGGTAGAAAATGAAAGCTTGAAGAATGTTTTTCAAAAAATTGAAAATCAGGCTGGCGTTCATTTTATGTACGAATCAAATCAAGTTAATACGAACCAGAAAATCAGTTTAAAACTTACGAACGTTAAACTGGAACAGGCATTAGATAAAATATGCAGTAATTTTTCACTTCGATATGAAATTGTAAGCAACAATATCGTAATTAAAAAAACGCAGAAAATAGCCGGTTTAACGGATGATCAAAACAAAATTATTGTTTCGGGAACTGTTTTTGGCGGAGACGATAATATGCCATTGCCGGGAGTTGGAATTAAAGACAAAGGTTCTAATACAACAACGGCAACAGACTTTGACGGAACTTTTAAAATGGAAATAACCGCCTCTGAAGCAGTACTTATTTTCTCTTATGTTGGTTATGTAACACAAGAAATAAAAGTAACAAAATCAGAAAATATCACTGTAAAATTAGCAGCCGATATGAAACAGCTTCAGGAAGTTGTGGTTATGGGTTACGGTAGTGTAAAAAAGAATGAAGTTTTAGGATCTGTAGGATCTGTTTCTATGAAAGAAGCATCAAGCAGAACGTATAACAATGCGGGCGAATTATTACAGGGAACTGTTGCGGGTGTTACGGTTATCAACGATGGAGGAGATCCAACAGCTTCGCCAACAATTAATATTCGTGGTATTGGATCTTTAAACGCAGAAACACCGTTAATTGTTTTAGACGGAATTATCTACAGCGGTTCGTTAAATACGATTAACCCAAATGATATTGCTTCGATCAGCGTTTTGAAAGATGCGGCATCAGCAGCGATTTACGGAGCAAGAGCTTCTGGAGGTGTAATTTTAATTACGTCTAAAAAAGGAATTTCAGATAAAATTAATGTAAACGTTAATTATCAGGGAGGTTTTCAAAATGTGGCTAAAAAACTTGATGTTTTAAACGCTGCAGAATATGCTGATGCCATGAACACAGCAAGAGATAATGCGGGTTTACCAAGAATTCCTGCTTTTGATCCTGCTTTTGAACCAACAGCAAGAACAACAAAAACAAACTGGATGGATGAAATTTTCCGTACAGGAGAAATTCAGGATCTATCTCTTTCGATAAATGGAAAAACAGAAAAATCAAATTTCTTTCTTTCAGGAAGTTATAGAAGAAACGAAGGTATTTTGCTAAATACTTTTGGAAACCGTTACACCGTAAGAGCAAATACCTCTTTTAAACTGGCGCCAAATTTTACACTTGGAGAAAATTTATCATATTCCTTAACAGATGGTCAGTCTGCTAATACTTCAAGCGCTTACACTGGAGCAATTTTAGGAGCAATTTTTTATCCGCCAAATGCAACAATTTACAGAGAAGATGGTTCTGGACAATTTGGAGGAGTTCCTGAAAAATATATTGGTTCTTACGGAGACGTTATCAATCCGGTTGCTTACTTAAAAAGATTAGACAACAGAAATCCAATTTCTACAGTTTTAATCAATCCTTATGCAGAATGGGAAATTATTGAAGGTTTAAAAGTGAAATCAAACTGGGGTTATACAAGAATACAAGATAACGCAACAGATTTTACGGTTAAAATTACAGAACCCGGAAAAATATTCGACTTTAACAGATTGACTAAGAAGTCAATGACAACAACTGATTTATTGAGCGAGCAGACTATTTCTTATGAAAAATCATTAGGAAAACACAACTTCAAAGCTTTAGCAGGATATACGTATCAGGAAACAAAAAGAGATTATTACACGGTTGAAGGAACTGGATTTGATAACGAAGATCCATCCCAGCGTTATTTGTTGAATGCTAAAGTAATTCAGCAGACAGGAGCAGGTTTATCTGATGAAATTATTTCTTCTTATGTGGGAAGGTTAAACTACGATTTCAATCAAAAATATTTATTATCAGGAATTGTACGTCGCGACGGAACTTCAAAACTTTTACAAAATAACCGTTGGAAAGTGTATCCATCAGTTTCGGCAGGATGGTTAATTTCTGAAGAAAGTTTCATGAAAAGCATTAATCCAATTGTAAGCAATTTAAAACTTCGTGCAAGCTGGGGACAAATAGGAAACTTAGGAAACCTTGGGCCTTACCAGTTTAGTGTGCCTCTTACGCAGACATCAGCTTTAATTGGAGCAACTCCGGTAATTAATTACGGTTATGCTGAAAGTGAATTATCTAACCCTAATTTAAAATGGGAAAGTTCTGAGCAGACTAATATAGGTTTAGATTTTACAATGTTCAATAATACAATTGTAGGATCTGTAGATGCTTATGTAAAAACAAACAAAGATATGTTAGTTCGCGATCAGCTTCCTGGAGTTTCCGGAACACCTCTTGGCAGAATCGTGAATTCTGGAGATGTAGAAAACAGAGGTCTTGAAGCTAGTTTAACATATCAAAAAACACGTGGAGAATTTAAATTTGATGTAACGGCAAATGCTGCATTTTTAACAAACAAAATTGTTTCTATTAAAGATGATTTGACTTCACTTGAGCCTTTAAACTTAAGCCGAGTTCGTAGTTTGCCATTAGCAAATATTTATCAGGTTGGAAGCCCGGTTGGTGCTTTTTACGGATATGCAACTGACGGATTGTTCCAAAGTACTGCAGAAGCAAAAGCGTATGTAAATGCAAACGGAGTGGCGTATCAGCCAAATGCTGTTGCCGGAGATATTAAATTTAAAGATGAAAACGGAGACGGTGTTATTAATAACAGCGATAGAGTAGTACTAGGAAGTCCGTTTCCTAAAACAACTTACAGTTTAAATGCCAACTTCAAATACAAAGGTTTCGATATGAATATCTTTTTTAACGGAGCGTCAGGGAACAGTGTTTTCAATGCTGTAAAACATACAGGTTTAAACGGTTCTTTCCCGGGTTACAACTTATTGGCTGAATCTAAAAATGCCTGGTCACCAACCAATACAGATACTAATATTCCGGTTCTTTCGTCAACAGATAACAACAATAACTTCGGAAGAATCTCTGATTTCTATATTGAAGATGCTTCTTTCTTAAGATTGAAAAACGTGTCAATAGGATATACAGTTAAAGAAAACTGGTTAAACGGAAAAGCAAAATTAAGATTCTTTATTTCTGGACAAAACTTGTTTACCATCACAAATTATTCAGGAATGGATCCGGAAGTTGGTCTTAGAAACTTTGGAATGGATGTAGGTAAATATCCGCTTTCAAGAATTTATATGACTGGTGTAAACGCTACTTTTTAAAAATATAAAATAAACAAAATGAAAAAATTAAGTCTTTTATTATTGAGTTTTGTGCTATTGGTAACCACCACAGCTTGCGAAAGTGAACTTGATGTAATTCCGCAGGGAGCGCCGTCAAGCGGAAATTTCTGGAAAACTCCGGCAGATGCACAAGCAGGAGTAAATTCGATTTATGCTTTGTATTCTGATGATAATATGTACGGTCGTGGTTTCTTTTGGTTAAACAACGCCAGTGATGACATCGGAACAAAACCAAGACAAAATGCAGAACGTATCAAAAATTTTATTGTTGACGGAGCTGAGTCGGATACAAAAGATATCTGGAGACTTCATTATGAAATTATGAAACGCTGTAACGACGTAATTCGTAATATTCCGAATATCCCTTTGGATGAAAAAACAAAAAACGGAATGCTGGGCGAAGCTTATTTTAATCATGCTGTAATGCATTTAGAATTAGCATATCATTATGGAGACGATCGCGCCGGAATTCCTATTCAGGATAGACAAAACTTTACAAACGTTTACGTTCCGCGTGCTAAAAACGTTGGAGAAAACTACGCTTATATCGCCGCCGATTTAAAGAAAGCTGCTGATTTACTGCCTTATTTTAATGAGCTTACACCAGACAATTATGGACGCGCGCACAAAACGGCTGCCTGGGCTTATTTAGTTCGTACGTACTTGTATGCTAAAGATTGGGATAATGCTATAAAATATGCGAACATGATTGTAGCAAGCGGAAAACATAAACTGCTTGACAATTTTGAAGATGTGTTTAAAATTAAAAACAACTGGTCTACAGAATATATCTGGTCTGTAACTTCTAGTGCAGAAAATACAGGTTTGGGTTCCATTTT
Source organism: Flavobacterium panici (assembly GCF_903819335.1). Lineage (GTDB taxonomy): Bacteria > Bacteroidota > Bacteroidia > Flavobacteriales > Flavobacteriaceae > Flavobacterium > Flavobacterium panici. The sequence continues at coordinate 18,295 of NZ_CAIJDE010000060.1, forward strand.
TCCTGGAGTTTGTTTAGAAGATAAAGGATGGGGAGCTTACAATGGCTGGGGAAATTTTTATCCAACAAAAGAATTGTTTGATACTTATGATCCAACAGATAAAAGAAGAAGCGCGACAATACTTCAAAAAGGAGATAAATTCGTTTATTTTGGACAAGAAGTAACATTTAACGAAGGAAACTATATTGTAAGTTCAAGTAACAGAACTGGTTATCAGTTTAAAAAATACATGGAGCCGTTTAGTTATCCAAAAACGAATTCTGGAGCGGTAGATATTCGTTATGTAAATGCAAACGGAGACAAACCTTCAACTGCTTTAAATGTTCCGCTTTTACGTTATGCTGATGTACTTTTAATGCTTGCTGAAGCGAAATTAATGAAAGGTCAAAACGCAGATACTGAAATCAATTTAATTCGTCACCGTGCTGGTCTTGGCGATCTTTCCGGAGCAACATTAACTGATTTAAAAAGAGAGAGAAGATGTGAATTAGCAGGGGAGTGGACAGACCGTCATTTTGATTTAGTGCGTTGGGGAGATGCAAAAGATGCTTATGCAAAACCGCTTCACCATTATAACGGAACCGTAATTTATCCGGCTCGTAATTTCAATCCTGCTATTCACCACGTATGGCCAATACCACCAGATGAAATCGCTGTGAGCAAAGGAGCTTTGACTCAAAACCAAGGATGGTGATTTAATGGTTAATTATGAATTGTTAATGGTTAATTATCAATTAGTCGTGAACCATTAATCATTTATAATTAACAATTTACCATTAACAATTAATTAGTTTGTTTGTTTATTTTTTTTTACGCTGCAGGCTTGTTGTGGAGTCTGCAGGCGGTAAAAAATAATTTGCAGTATCAAATATTATAAAACCAGTCTTTTTTTGAAGGACTGGTTATTATTGTTTTTTTAGCCACAGATTAAAAGGATTAAAAAGGATTTTTTTTTCGCCACGAATTGCACGAATTTCCACAAATTTTATTCGCAGCAATCAAAAAAAAAATTAGTGAAAATTCGTGCAATTCGCGGCAAAAACCTTCACACAAAGTAATTCAAAAATCATTTTAATCCTTTTAATCTGTGGCAAAAAACAAACAGCATTAATAAAAAACATTTTCAATGAAAAAAATATTCACCCTTTTCTGCCTTCAATTCTTCCTGTTTGTGCAAGCACAGGAATACAGTTCTTCTAACATTCATTCGCATAATGATTATGCAAGTCCGCTTCCGTTTTACGGAGCGTATTCAAACGAAACCGGCGTTATCGAAGCCGATGTTTTTGTAGTAAATAATGAATTGTTTGTAGCACACAACTTCAAAGACATTACGTCTCAGAATACATTAAAAAGTATGTATTTTGAACCTCTTTCTTTAAAATTAAAAAGTTTAGGAAGTAAAGCTTATCCAAGCAGCAAACCTTTGATTTTAATGATTGATATTAAATCAGATGCCGATGCTACGCTGAAAGTTATTGCGCAGCAGTTAAAAACATTTCCTGACATTATAGTAAATAAAAATATTAAAGTTGTTATTTCAGGAAACAGACCAAATCCTGCACAATGGAAAGACTATCCTGAATTTATTTATTTTGACGGAAGACTTAACGAAGAATATTCTGCTGAACAATTAGCTCGTGTTGAAATGATCAGTGAAGATATAAAAGTCTTTACGCCTTGGAACGGTAAAGGTGTTTTAACACAAGCCGATTTAGAAAAAATTCAGGCAGTGATTAAAAAAGTCCACAATCAAAATAAAAAAATAAGATTTTGGGGCACGGCAGACAACGTAAATACGTGGATGACTTTAATGAATTTAAAACTTGATTTTATTGGGACAGATAATGTTTCTGAGTTGACACATTTTATCAATAATATTAAATCAACATTTTATCAAAATACAGAATTTCACCAAGCATACGTTCCTAAAAATGTTTCGGCTTTCGCCAAAAAGAAGTCTAAAAACGTAATTCTTTTAATTGGTGACGGAATGGGATTAACGCAGATATATGCAGGTTATACAGCCAATAAAGGACAGTTAAGTTTATTTAATATTCCAACGCAGGGACTTTCGATAACAAAAGCTTCTGACAGCTATATTACAGATTCTGCAGCCGGAGCAACAGCAATGGCAACGGGACATAAAACAAACAACAGATTCATAAGTGTTGATGAAAGCGGAAAACCTTTAGAATTAATTACGCAGCAATTGGCTAAAAAGAATTATAAAACAGCCATTATTTCGGCAGGGAATATTACAGATGCAACTCCGGCCGCTTTTTACGCACATCAGCCGGAAAGAAGTTACAACGAGCCTATTGCAAATGATTTCTTAAGCAATGCGTCAGATATTTTAATTGGCGGTGGAACAAAAGAATTTAAATCCAGAAAAGACGGGAAAGATTTATCTAAAGCATTAATGGAGAAAGGATATACTTTTTTAGATAAATTCAGCGCTTTAGATACTATCAAAAATAGCAAATTTGTTATTGCAGATGATGCGGCGGTAGTTTCAATGAAAAATGGAAGAGGAGATTTCTTAACTAAATCTTTTGCTAAAACGGTAAGCACTTTTGCAAAATCAAAAAATCCGTTTTTTATCATGGCCGAAGGTGCACAAATTGATTACGGCGGACATAGTAATAATGTTGAATATGTGGTTCGCGAAATGCTAGATTTTGACAAATTAGTAGGGCAGGCAATGGAATTTGTAGATAAAAATCCTGAAACTCTTTTAGTTGTTACGGCAGATCACGAAACAGGAGGACTTTCGTTAATCGACGGAAGTATTGAAAAAGGTTATGTTCATGGAAGTTTCAGCACAAATGATCATACAGCAGTTCCGGTTCCGGTTTTTGCTTATGGAGCAGGAGCTCAAAATTTTGCAGGTGTTTATCAAAACACTGAAATTTATACTAAAATAATAGAAGCGATTACTAAAAAGTAATGTTCTAAAAAAAGCAAAGAGGCTGTCTCAAAAGTCGGGACAGCCTCTTTTTTATTTTACATGTTTGCTTGTTCCGTAGGAACATTTCATTGGTAGAAAATTATATTGTATTATGGTTTACGTTCCGTAGGAACGTTTGATTTCGACATTGTTTTTTAATAATCTGACCTGTCAAACGTTCCTACGGAACGTAAATGTGTCTGATCTTTATTTTTTTTCTACCAACGAAACATTCCTAACGGAATGATAAGTCGGATATCAAAAAGTGGTCAATTAAGTCACTAATAACAAACAAAATAATTATAGTGAAAAGCTGCATTGACTTTTGAGAGAGTCTCTTTGGTTATTTTATATATTTCCATGTTCCGTAGGAACATTTCATTGGTAGAAAATTATATTGTTATGATGGTTTACGTTCCGTAGGAACGTTTGATTTTTGACATTTTTTTTTAATAATCTGAGCTATCAAACGTTCCTACGGAACGCAAATGTTGCTGATCTTTATTTTTTTCTACCAACGAAACATTCCTGTGGAATGATAAGTTTGGGTTTTCTCCCAAAAATAGGTATCACTGTCAAAGTAAGGGATGTCTAGTTTTTTGGATAAGGCTTCACCAGCTGTCGTTACACCGCTCTCGGATGCGCCAAAAATATGAATTTTCATTACGAGGAGTTACTTGCTGATTTATACATCAAAATTACAAATCTTTTAATGATTTGCTAATACAGCGATTTTTAGAAATGCGTGAGCCTCTCGTAAATCCCTTTAAACACAGGAAACTGGTTTCAATATTAATAAATTATTAAATGACCAAATTGTAAAAAATACCAATAAATGTTTATTATACTTTTGTAAGGCTCTTCTTTAACATTTAAAATTGCATTATGAGTTCTAATTTGATATTAAGGTTGCGTGCTGGAGATGATTCTTGTTTTAAGGAAATATATGAATTGTACCATTTTAAAGTTTTTTGTTTTGTCAAAAAATATACAGCGCAGCTCGCAGATTCAGAAGATGTGACGCAAAATGTATTTATTCATCTTTGGAAATATCGGACTAAATTAGACCCAAATGTTACGCTGGAAGCCATCTTGTTTAAAAGTTCCAAACAGGAAATCTCAAAATGGTACAAAAAGCAAAACCGAATTTTTTCTGTAGAAGACGATCAGTTGATCAAAGAACTTGACAGCGCTGCCGAACCAGATGAAGACATCAGTTCGCAGCTGGAAAAAATCGAATATCTGCTTAATAAAATCCCAGAAAAAAGAAGAAAAATATTCAGTCTTCATAAATTCGAAGATCGCAGTTATAAAGAAATTGCGGTTGAAATGAATATGTCTCCAAGTGCCGTTGCCAATCAAATCTCTAAAACTTTACAATTTTTAAAGAAAAATTCGGTAAAGAATCATGAGCTTTATTGGTTTGCGCTTTTCTTTATCAGTCAGACTGAATTTATTGCATATTAGTTTGTCATTTCGAAATTCAGATTAGCAGAAAAGAGCCGAAGGGTCGGCCTATATTGTAGGGCCGGATTTTAATCCGGTTTACAAAGATTGGCGACAATATTGTCATTTCGACCGAAGGGAGAAATCTCATGTGTAATTCGACAAAAGATTGGTGACATTCTGCACGGATTCCCGCGTGCGATTTACTTCGTCTGTTCGCTATCGCTCGGGTCTCCTTTCGGTCGAAATGACAAAAACACGTTTTATGCTGCCAAATCTTCTCGCAGATTAAGAAAACGTTAATAGTAACAATACCCCGTGACATTTAAAAGAATGAAAATCTAATGTAGTTGAATCGGGGAGATTCGCGCATGATTTTTCGATTCTAAATAAATCTAAATGAGAAATAAAAAATTAAAAGAAGAATGGAATGCTATACCCAACAGAGGTATTCTTCCAAATGATACGGAAGCCCGAATGTGGGATAATATTCGAAAGGCGACAATTCATAAATATAGAAACCTTTACAATTGGGTTGCTGTAGCTTGTGCCGTAATTGTTCTTTCTATTGGAAGTTATCATTCTTTAAACCGATTAGATTTATCTAAGCCTAAAATTACTTCAACCATAACTTTTAAAGATGATATACGTCTTATAACGCTGCCAGATGGTACAAGAGTCTGGCTGAACCAAAATACAGAAATTGATTATCCTGCAAAATTTTCAAAAAAGGAACGAAATGTAACGTTAAGAGGAGAAGCATTTTTTGAAGTAAAGCGAGATGTTACACGTCCGTTTATTATTACTTCAGGCGCTGTAAAAACAACTGTTTTGGGAACTTCATTCAATGTTAAAGCCTACAATGATAATGATGCACAGGTAAGCGTAAGAACAGGAAAAGTAAAAGTAGAAAGTACACAAAATACGGTTTTCCTTGAAAGAGGTTACAGAGCCATATATGCCGAAAAAACGGCTACAGTTAATAAAGAGAAAACAAACAATTTTGAACCAGAGTGGAAAAAAGTATTGCTCTATGTTGACGGTTTAACCCTAGATGAGGTTATTACAATACTGCAGCGTGATCATAAGTTTACGGTGAATTATCTGGATGACGATTTAAAAAATCTAAAAATTCAGGGAACTCTGGACACGCGACAAGGCTTTTATGAAACACTTCAAACTATTGCTTTTGCTTTAGAAATACATATCAGTCCGGCGGGAAACAGCATTTATATAATCGGTAAAAAATAAACAGCAATTTACTTGTCTTACACAGCCATTATTTTAAAACTACAAAATAATTAACGCAAAATATCTCATTAAAATTAATTACATAAACTAACAATTTCAACTATGAACAATGATTTTTCCAGGCATTATTTTATTGCCATCTGGATTTTGCTTTTGGGATTTTTTCTCGGAACAAACACTATTTATTCGCAAACAGGAACCGTATCGGTTGATTTTAAAAACTCTTCGCCTCAAAAAATCATTGATAATTTAAAATCACAAACACCTTATCAATTTGTTTATCAAAAAGACCTTGACCTGAGTTTTCCGCTTGTTACCTTAAAAAAAGATAATGTAACAATCGACGAAGTTTTGAATGATTTACAAACCTTAACCAATTTAGATTTTAGAAGAACGGACAATAATATTGCGGTTAAAAGAAACGAAACCGTTAAAAAAAAAAGGAGAGGGAAAATTGTAGGAAAGGTGGTTGACAACAACGGACTTTCGCTTCCGGGAGCCAATATTAAAGTGGTTGAAACAGGTTTTGGCGCACAATCAGATATTGATGGTAGTTATATTTTAGAACTTGAAGCAGGAGAATATACCATCGAGATAAGCGTGATTTCTTTTCAAACCCAAAAAATTACTCATGTAAAAGTTGAGGAAGGAGAAGATACGCCGCTGGTTGTTTCTTTAAAGGAAGATGCACAATCGCTAAATGAAGTAATCATTGTGCAAAATTATAAACAGGCCACAGCTTCGGTTGAAGGAATGTTAATTCAGCAAAAAAAGGCAGCACAGTTTTCTGATGGTATTTCGGCAGAACAAATCGCAAGAACACCGGACAGAGACGTAGTAGCTTCCTTAAAACGTATCACGGGAGTTACAACTGTAAATGATAAATATGTTGTAGTACGCTCCATGGGAGAAAGATGGAACCAGGCCGTTATGGATGGAATCGCTTTACCAAGTACAGATGCTTATCAGCAAAACTTTTCGTTTGATATAATTCCAACAGCAATGGTAGAAAGTATCGTTGTAAGCAAATCAGCAACGCCAGATATGTACGCTAATTTTGCCGGAGGATATGTAGAAGTAAAAACAAAAGATATCCCAAAAGAAAACTTTACCAATTTTTCTATTAGTAATTCTTATAACAGCAAAAGTACTTTTAAAGACAGACTAACAAGACAAGAAGGCGATTATGATTATTGGGGATTTGATGACGGAAGACGTGATTATCCTACTAATCATACAACAATAGATCCGCCAACAAGCTTAGCGACATCAGGGCCTTTTATTGATTATTCTAAACAATTTACCCAAGATAATTTTAGTACTTATAAAACATATGGAGCACCGGGAACTACGCTTCAGTTTGGTTTAGGGCGTGTTTATAAATTGAAAGACAATAACAAATGGGGGTTTGTAGGTTCTTTTATTTTTAAAAACACGCAGGAAACCTTAGAAATTGAACATACTCAAAGAGGAAGTTACCAAATGAATTCTGAATTTACTCCAGAAAAGGACAATTCAAGTTATTCGACTTTTACAAAATACGGATTTAGAAATTCAGGAAACAATTATAATTATAATTCAACATTAGGCGGAATGTTTAATGCTGCAATTCAGTTGGACAACCATAAAATTACAGTGCGCAATACGGTTATGCATATTTACAATAATCAGTTAACACAAATTAGCGGCTGGGCAGATGGAGCTTATTCTATTCTGGAAATACTAAGCGGAAGCATTTTACCAACTACATCAGAATCTAATTATCCTGTTTACACCACTTTTATTCAAAATAAAGTGGAAGGAAATCACAAATTCGACAAACTCGAAGTGAATTGGTACGGAGCATACGGAAATGTTACAAAAGATACTAAAGACGCCACATTTGTAGCCATAGGAAAAGGAAAAGTAGGTGATGATATTATAACAAATTATAGTGTCGATAACAATGGAAACAGGTTTCCGTTTAGCCGAAGTTATTTTACAAATGATGAAGTAGATTACAACTGGGCAGTCAATTTTAAATACACTTTTAATTTTAGAGAATCTTTTACAAACGATATCAAAGCAGGATATTTTGGTACTTATAAAAAAGCAACCAATCAGCAGGAATCGGCTAAATTAATTACAGTTGGTCAACCTACTGCTTTTGCAACAATTTATGAGCCGCTTTCGGAATTTCTAGACGGATCAAACTATTATTATGGTGGTTTTGGCTGGCAGAAATATGGCATCTACGGAAACAAATATGTGGGAGACGTAAAAATACATTCACCTTATTTAATGCTCGATGATAAAATTGGTCAATATGTAAGATTGGTTTGGGGAGTAAGAGCAGAAAGTTATTTATATACTCAAATAGAAAGTCAGTCTGAAACTCCAGATGGTTTCTCAGAAGCCCAGGGAGATGATAAAGTGTGGCAATTTTTACCATCTGCCAGTTTAATTATTAGTCCAACTAATAAAATGAATGTAAGATTGGGTTACAATAAATCAGTTTTACGTCCGCAGTTTGCAGAGCGATTAAGTATTCCATATTACGACCCGCTTCGCGCCGCTAAAATTTATAATTATACAAACGGGATAGTTTCGAGCGTTGCAAATAATTATGATTTAAAGTTAGAATGGTTTCCTTCTGGAGGTGAGATTTTATCCTTTGGTGTATACCATAAAGACATAGATAACCCAATTGAAGCCGTAGGTTATTTAAATCCGTCTGGCGTTAGGGATATCTATAATATTAACTCAAACAAAGCCAAACTTTGGGGAGTTGAATTAGAGTTCTACAAAAATCTTTCTTTTTTAGGAGAAGGTGATCTTTTAAAACATTTGTTTGTTTACGGAAATGCTTCTGTAAATGATACCAAAGTTACTTCATACGTTAATCTGGATGGTACCGGAGGACTTTATGAAGCAAACAGACCACTTTACGGGCAGTCGCCTTATACTTATAACTTAGGAATGGATTATGTAGGCGACCGTTTTGGGTTCAGCCTTAGACATAATGCCGTTGGAGATCAGTATATTTTAGTTGGGTTTGATTATTCGGCAGAAGAAATCCGCATGCCTTACTCACAAACAGATGCACAGCTGAGTTATAAATTCTTCAAGAAGAAAGACCTGCAGTTTAAATTCAGTATCAAAAACATGTTTGATACAGGCGTGCAAACCTACAACAATACAAACAGCTACAGTAAAATAGAAGATGTTCCTACAGGATCTAACCCAAGATCAAGATTTAGCCTTGGAGCAAATGCAACCAATAAATATGACCCGGATATCGATCAGGTAGTTTTTAAATCATTTGCCGGAAGAACGATTAGTATTTCTTTAAACTATGATTTTTAAAATTAGCTATTGTTAATACTAAATTCATAATCATAAGTATTTTCCTGCTGAATATTAAGAAAAAGTTAACAATAAAAAACACCCATGATATTCTGTTATTTCAAAAGCTAATACTAATAAATAAAGAAGTTGGGTAAAAATAAAAACTCTTTTTGCTGAGAGTATTTAAAATGTTCTTCGAAAAATTTAAATAGATAAAAGAATGAAACCTGCAGATATACGGAATCTTCAATTTAAGCCAAAACAATAAAAGAAGACAAAGGCATTAGGTTTATCATATCCAAAGACATTTATCTTTTTGTGTATTTAAATTTTAAAGGGAATCGAAGTTGATCCTTTCATTGAAATGAAAAAATCCTAATAGTGAAAGATGGAAGTTAGGTAAGCTCCCCGGACGGTAAAACGGATGCGTTTGAAAAAACAAATTTACCAAAAACGAGAAAGACCTAAGGAAAGAAATTTTGCTGCTCTCTCCAAAGGCCTAGTTTAATAGCGGCAAATATAGCAATAATTAAATTATTATGAAAAAATTTTTTATGTTCGCAATTGTAGCTCTACTTGTGAGTTCTTGCCAAAATGATGATTCTTCTGCTGATTCTTCTTTTTCTATGAAAGCTGCTGGGGCTGACTACAGCGGATATCCTGCAACAGTACAAACTGTAAGTGGAGATATTACAACTAACACAACTTGGACAAGTGACAAAGTTTGGGAAATTAACGGAGTAGTTCGTGTAAAATCTGGAGCTACATTAACAATCCAGGCTGGTACTTACATTAAAGCAAAACCTCTTGCTGCTGGTGTTGCTACAGGAGTTCTTGTAATTACTAAAACTGGTAAAATTAATGCACAAGGAACTGTAAATGCTCCAATTATATTTACAAGTTACAATCTTTTAGATGGTAACGCTTCTACAAAAGGAGCTCCTGGAGATTTTGGTGGTCTTGTAATTTTAGGTGATGATCAGGTTAATAACGGATCAACTACTAATATTATCGAAGGATTAGGTGATCAGCCAAATGTTTCTGATTTCTATTATGGTGGATCTAATGCTTCTCACAATGCAGGAACAATTTCTTATGTTCGTGTTGAATTTGCTGGTAGAATCTTAGATGCTGCAACTGGTGTTGAAATCAATGGTGTAACTTTTGGTGGAGTTGGTGCTCTTACTACAGTTAACCACGTTCAGGTTTCTTACGGTAGAGACGATTCATTTGAATTTTTTGGAGGTAGAGTTAATGCTACTCATTTAGTTTCTTTTGCTCCGGATGATGATAACTTTGACTTCGATTTAGGATACACAGGATCAATCACAAAAGCAATTGCACTTGCTGATATTAATTCTACTCACAGTACAAGTGGTACTGCACCAAACTTGGTTCCAGATTCTAATGGTATCGAATTAGATAACAATGCTGGTGGAACTTCTACAACAATTATCACACGTCCTGTTATTTCTCAATTATCTATTATTGGTGTTAGTTCTGCAACAGCTGCTAACTCATACGAAAATGGAATCCACGTACGTAGATTAGGGCAAATCAGCCTTACTGATGCTACTGTAACAGGATACAACAGAGGAATCAACTGGGAATCTCCTTCAGTATCAACTGGTTCTACTTGGTCTGCAATATCTATCCACGGATATGTTAATCCAGTATTGCCAACAACAGTTGCTTTAGGTTTTGGAAACGCTACATCTACTGTTGCTCCGGGAACTAAATGGTCATTAACTCAGCCATTCTTTAATGATGGAGCATTAGACTTTACAGGTGCTACAGGTGCATTCAAAACTGAAGCACTTTGGACAGCTACTTGGACTAAGTTTTCAAATTTCTAATTAGTTAGGTTAAGCAATATTTAATTCAGCATGGGCAGCATTTCTGTCCATGCTTTTTACAAATAAAATATGAAAAAAATTATACTATTATTTTTATTACTAATGATTACAACTGTATCATCTGCCCAGTTTACAATTTGGGAAGATGATTTTGAGGATGGTGACGTTTCAGATTGGACTTTATTAGACAAAGATGGCAACAGTAGTAACTGGAGTGCCCGAAAAAACATTCAATTTGATGAAAGTACAGGTGGAATTAAAGATGGTAATTTTAATGTATTAGGTACTTATAATATTGATTTAAATTCAGGTGCGCCGCTTGATATAATAGAACAAAACTGGGCTATGCTGCCAGCAATAGATTTATCGTATTACAGTGGAAAAATTGAATTAGATTTTACAGCACAAATGGCAATTTTCGGCGGAAGCAAAAATATTTTAGTGTACGGAGGAACATCTCCAGATCTAGCTTCAGCCACACTTTTAGGAACTATTTATATGGAAAGAATATCACAATTAGATCCGGAATTTAAAGATTATGTTTTAGATATTTCGCAGTTTGTAGGCAATCAAAACGTTTACATTTCCTTATTAAATGAAAACAGCAATTTTGTTGGATACGAAGTTGAGAAAGTGTGGATCACTGCCGAAGCACTATTAGGTGTTGATGATTTCGATAAAAATAATACAATTCGCCTTAAACAAAATCCTGTTGCCGAAAATTTAGAATTAGAAATAAGCGAACAATTTCTAAACGAAGATTTTGCAGCAAAAATTTACAATTCCTCAGGATTATTAGTTAAAAGTAATGCAGATTTAAAAGAAAATATTTCAGTAGCAAATCTTCCGCAGGGAATCTATTTTCTGGTAATATCAAATAATACAACTTCCAAAAAAATAAAATTTATCAAAAAGTAAACAGATAATTATTTTCAGAAATAATTATTAAGACAAAATATAAAATATGAAAACTAAAATTGTTCCAATACTTTTATTTTCAATTGTACTTCTCCTTTGCCAGGCATGCATTAATGAAGATATGGTTCCTTATTATGAAGAACAGCAGCCGGGAAAAGTGGTAATACATGGTTACAATGCACAAAAAGATTCTATACAAATAGCGGTAGATGGAAAAATCCTTACAGAAGGAAAGAAAAATGCTTACATAAAAAAAGTTGATAAAAATTACGAATTTGTATTTTATTCAAACAAAACAAAATTGGTTGAAATTACTAATAAAGTAAGCAATCAGCTTCTTTATTCTTACCAACTAACAACTGCAAAACCTATTGATACTATTTCTTTTTATACCAAAGAAGATTTATGGATAAATAATGTTTTGGCAACGAAACCCGGTAAAATAACACAGACAGGAAATGCCGGTTTCAAATTTATTTTCCCAACTCTTAATAAATATTCTGCCAGCGGTTATACCGGAAAACTAGACGGAATCATGCGCAAAGTAAACGGAGAAGTAGTAGGAGTAGTCAAAAACATTGGCAAAGATAACTTCAGCGATTTTATAGAATTTCCATCAAGTCTGCCTCCAATTATCAGAATGGAATTGGTTAAACATAATACAACCGAATCTTATATAAGCGGCAGACAAGTTATTACAGTTATGCTGATGCTGCCAAACAAATCAGGATTAATCGTTTTGGATGAAAGAAAAGATGGAAATGGCAAATTTCAAAGTGTTGATGCAAGTTTAAATCTGGTAGATTTTTTTGATTTTACGGCTCATTAAAATAATTAATTCTAAGATTATCCAATGAAAAACTGTTTGCCTATTAAGCTGTTTTCTTTTTTCTTTTTTACCCTGTTTCTTATTTCGTGTGAAAACACAGATGAGCCAGTAACGTATGAAGAAAATACAAATGAATATGTAAACGACTGGATGTACAATCAAATGAAAAGATATTACTTATGGAATAATGCAATAAAAAGCCAAGGTAATTTAGCATTAGATCCAAAAGAATATTTTAAAACATTATTGCAGTCTGAAGATATTTATTCCTACGCGATACATCCTGAAAAACCCGAAACTTCACCTAAAAGCCTTAGAAGTAAATTCGGGTTTGACGTAAGTTTTATAGCCTTTGAAGGAAAATATTATGGCGTAATATTATATGTTTTAGAAGATTCTCCGGCAAAAAATAATGGTTTGCAAAGAGGACAGCTTATAACTCATATTGAAGGAACAGAATTGAAATTGGATAACTACGATAATCTATATAATAGTATGCTTGCCGATACGCAGCTGGATTTAAAAGTCGTTTCGTATTCTGCTCAATCAGGTTTTTCTAATCCAAAAACAGTTTCTGTTTTGCAGGGTTTTACCTTTTTACAGCCCATTCCATATCAGGTAATCGAAAATAATAATACTAAAATTGGTTATGTAAGCATTCCGCATTTTGATGTTGGACAAGCACAATTGTATTTGCAAATGTTTCAGGAATTAAAAAGCAAATCGATAACAGAATTGGTTTTAGACTTAAGATATAATGGAGGAGGAGATGTTTCATCTGCGACAGCATTAAGTATAATTTTAGCATCCAATATTAAAGCAGACGATCTTTTTATAAAATTTGAAGGAAATCAAAACGGAGGAAATGTTGACCAGTCTTTTGCTACGGCTTTAAAAAGCAATGAATCTTCAGTAAGTTTTGATGCTTTACGCAATGCACATCCTGGAATTAATAAAGTTTATATTTTATGCGGAAAAAGGACAGCATCGGCATCAGAACTTATTATAAATAATCTAAAACCCTATATGGAAGTTATTACAATTGGCGAAAAAACATTTGGCAAAGACGTAGCAGGATTTCCAATTGTAGACGATCGCAATCCGGATAAAAGAGGCTGGATATTGTATCCTTCTATATATAAATTATTTAATGCCAGACACGAAGGGAATTATTCAAAAGGAATAAACCCTGAAATAGTTTTAAATGAATTACAGCAGCCGGAAGTATTTGCTTTAGGAAACCGCTCTGAAACTTTATTGCAAGGAGCTTTAAATAGAATATCAGGAAATACAAACAAAATAAAAACAGAAACTGTACAATCATTGCCGCTCAGCAAAATAAGTACAGATATTGACCCGCTTTTGCAAATTATACCATGAAAATTATAAATACATTGATCGTTCGTTATGCAGGGAATTGATAACATTGAACATCGAAAATTGCTGCAAATTTTTGAGAAATATAAAGATGAAGCTATTGCGGTACAAACAACATCAGAAGATGATCTTAAGATTTACCAAAACATGGAAGAACTCGATGTTTTGTACAATTGTTTTAAAATCTTATTGGCCGAATTACAAAAATGTACCAAAGATTATGAACTAAAGAAAAAATCAACCCGCAGCATTATTCATAAAAGCTTAAGGAAAATGAAATCTGAAACAGAAAAGAAATCATAAGAAGAAAATCTATATTTCAGGATTTATTACAATTGATAGCCCTTCTTTTTTATCTGGCGAAAAGGAGTCCTAATTTTATTTCTTTTAAGCCTTATTTTCTTTATTTGGTAAAAACAATCATTTAGTAATGCCTTTATTTCCAAATAAGAATTATGATGAAAAGAGCTGATATTGTATTTGAGTTTTTCGATATGGTTTCCTGCGTTTATTAAATCAGTTTCAAACGTTTTTAATAAACCAACTTCTATATTTTTATTCTTTTTGTAATAATGAATACAGTTATGAAGATCCTGAATTTGTCCCGTAAAATCAAAAACGGCTTTTTTAGAAACGGCTCTGTGGTAGTAATAAGAAAACTCTAGCGGATTAAATTCAATTACCTTATCAAAATCTTCAATGGCTTTATAATGATGTTCCAGTTTTTGAAAACAACTCGCCCTTAATTCATAAGCTTTCGAATCAAATTCATAATTGACAACATTATCTAAATGAATTATAGCTTCCTGAAAGTGGCTGGTGGAATAAAGCTGTTTTCCTTTCTCTAAATCCACAAAATTTTTTTTAAGGTTTGATTTAAAAAATTTGTCCTTAAATGTTGTTTTTAAAGTCACGAACCATTTCATAATTTTAAATTTAGGAAGTTACAATATTCAGCTGGCTAAATTTTGATGGGACGTTAAAGTTAATAAAAAATTAATACACAGCACATTATAAATTTTTATTTGTAGAAAATAATGGTTTGGTTTTTACATTTTACAAAAATATTCTTTTTAAATTAGAGGCTTCAAAGCAAATAATGATTATGAATTCGGCCAAAGAAATATTTCTAAAATCAGTAAAGGAAATTTGTCCTAATGTTACTGATGCTGAACTTTCTCAATTTGCTTTAAAAATTACTATTGAAGAATTCAACAAAAAAGACTTCTTTCTTCAATTCGGTAAAGTACAAAAATCAATAGGTTTTATAGCAAGCGGATTAGTGCGTTCCTCTTTTATAGACAACGATGGCAATGAAATTACCGTAGGTTTTTATGCCGAAGGTGAATATGCCACACATTATCCCGCTTTTATAACACAGCAGCCCAGTAAATATTCAATTCAGTGTTTAGAACCAGTAATTATGGTTTGTCTTTCGTATGAAAACATACAGTGGATTTATGAGCATTTACCGAGCTTTGAACGATACGGACGATTAGTTGCCGAAGAAATTTTAAAACGTCAGCAGACCCGTATCGAAAGCTTTATATTTCAAACCGCCGAGGAACGTTATCTCGATTTTATAAAGTGTCACTCAGAGCTATTTAACAGAATTTCAATTTCTCACCTATGCAGTTATCTGGGTATTGAAAGACAAACACTTACCAGAATTCGTCAAAAATTAGCGCACCAATAGTTTTTGACACATTTGTGTCAGGAAGTCCTTCGCATTATTTAAAATCTTTGCAGTGTCAAATTAAAATGATGCGCAATGAAAACGAATATCTTATTAATACTTGGTCATCCTTCTCAAAACTCATTTTGTAATGCCTTACTTAATGCTTACAAAAAAGGAGTAGAGCGTACAGGAGCAATTTGTAAAACCATTTATATTTCTGAACTAGATTTTGATGTAAATCTTGCCGACGGATATAAAATAGGAAAAACAGTACCGCTTGAAAAAGATCTAATTCAGGCTCAGGAACTCATTTCCTGGGCAGATCACATTGTATTGTCTTATCCTAACTGGTGGGGTTTTATGCCTGCCATTACCAAAGGATTTATAGACAGAATCTTTATGCCTGATTTTGCATTCAAACATCACTCAGGAAAAATCTTCCCCGAAAAACTTTTAAAAGGAAAAAGCCTTAGGCTGTTAATTACGATGGACACTCCAAAATGGTGGTTCTATCTCATCTACCGTGCTTCTCAGTATCAAATCCTCAAAGACATCATATTTGGTTACGTAGGATTCGATCCTATCAAATTCTCCACTTTTGGTTTTATGAGAAAATCAACAGAAGAACAGCGCCTTAAATGGCTGAAAAAAACAGAAAAATTAGGAACACAACTTATATAAAACAATCAATTAATAAAATTTAATATCATGAGACATCTAGCAAACGAGCATACAACTGCTCACATTGACCCTAAAAAAGGTTTCAGAATTCACTTATTAGTATTTGTATTATCAATTCCTGCCATTTGGACCATTTGGTTTTTAACAGACAGAACATATCTATGGCCGCTTTGGCAGACTGGTGCTTGGGCAGTAGGTTTATTATTTCATTATCTGGGCGTTTTCATCTTTAAAAATAGAAATAAATAATCTTTAAAAATTTAGAAGTTATGATAACAAAAGCAAAACTCACAGTTTCTAAAAAAGTCTTAGGGATTTTTACCGTTCTGTTTTCATTGCAAAGTGCATTAGCGACTGCACAAAATGAAAAAGCAAAGATTACACGCTACGAAGTAAAAGAGCAATATCTGGAGAAATTTCAAAAAGCCATAAGCGAGTACGTTCAAAAATCGCTTTCAAACGAAAGCAACATTATGTCTGAAGCTTATTTTGAACAAAACAACAAGACGGTTATCTGGTTATTTGAACGCTGGACGAGCAAAACAGCATTGGATAAAAATAATTCAAAATCTGTAAAAGAGCTTGCTCAAACTGCTTTAGTAAAACCTGAGGAAATAATCTATGTAAAAGATTTAGAACCTCTCAATAAAGAACAATGGAGAAGAACAAGTAAAAAAGAAGACAATCAGTTAACCATTATGCTTTTTGTAGATGCAAAAGCCGGAACAGAGAAAAACTTCATGGAAGTTTACCATACCGCAATGCCGCAGTTTAGAAGTGAACCCGGCGTAGTAACGTATCAGTTATCACAATTGGAAAATGATAAAACCCAATTTGTAACCTTCGAAAAATTCAGAAGCAACGATGCCTTTCAATATCATTTAAATTTTCCGCCAATTCAGCCCGTAATAGATTACCTGAATACGAGTATAAAAAAACAGCCGTTTCAGGATGGAATCCATAACCTAATCGAATTTGCACCGCTTACCCGCGAGTAACATTAAACAGAAAAAAATCAACACAAATTATTAATATTTAAAACCTAAAAAAATGAAAACAATTAGTAAAATCATTGCAGCAGGTATGACAAGCGTACTTGCTGTAGTAAATGTAGAAGCACAAGTAACCGTAAAAACAA
Source organism: Flavobacterium panici (assembly GCF_903819335.1). Classification (GTDB taxonomy): domain Bacteria; phylum Bacteroidota; class Bacteroidia; order Flavobacteriales; family Flavobacteriaceae; genus Flavobacterium; species Flavobacterium panici. The sequence continues at coordinate 35,746 of NZ_CAIJDE010000060.1, forward strand.
ATGAAATGAAAACAAACTACAGTCATGAATTAGAAGTTGTAAATCAATTGTCTACTCAGTCAGCCGTTGTAAATATGCCGGTGACAAAATTATTAAACGCACCAGGGAACGAAGCATTAAAAGATTTCTTCTTTACACCTGTAAAAAACAAAACAGCCCTAAAAGGGAAAAAAATTGCCGTAATCGTTGCCGATGGTTTTGAAGAAATTGAATTAACAGGACCAGTATGGTATTTTAAAGAATTAGGAGCTCAAGTTGAAATAGTGTCACCAAAATTTAATCCCGCTCCAGAAAGATACGGTTTAGTATTTCCTGAGATGGCAAATACACACGTTATGGCAATTCAATACTTACAACCAGTTGGATGGATAAAATTTGACCGTACTGCAGACCAAATAAAGGTAAATGATTACGATGCAGTATTTATTCCCGGAGGAGCCTGGAATCCGGATAACCTTCGTTATGACAAAGATGTAATCAAATTTATTCAGGATTTCAATAAATCAGGAAAACTAATTGCCGCTATTTGTCACGCTCCGGTTGTATTGGCTTCTGCCGATATTTTAAAAGGAAGAAAATTAACAGGATACTGGAACATTCAGGTAGATTTAAAAAATGCGGGAGGAACTATTCTTGAACAACCTGTAGTAACAGATGGAAACATTATTACCAGCCGTCACCCAATTGATGTGGCAGATTTTTCAAGAGCTGTTGAAAGCTGGTTAATTAAAAAATAAGAAAGCAGATTATTATGAAAATAGATATTTTTAAACCGGTTCAGATTGGTTCATTACAATTAAAAAACCGTATCTCGATGGCACCCATGACAAGAGCAAGAAATGAAGATGGTATTCCAAACGAAAATAATGCGGTTTATTATGAACAGCGTTCTGGCGCCGGTTTAATTATTACAGAAGGAACAGCCATTTCTGAAACAGCAAAAGGCGTACTTTATATTCCCGGATTATATACAGCAGAGCAAATTGAAGGCTGGAAGAAAGTTACAAAAGCAGTACATGAACAAGAAAGTAAAATATTTTCTCAATTATGGCATGTAGGCAGGGTATCACATACTTCAAATCAGCCTAACGGAATTGCTCCGGTTGGTCCATCCGATATTCAGGCGCAAAATACATCAGCTTGGGGGTATAATGAAAATGGAGTAGAAGGTTTTGTTCCGGCATCAAAGCCTAAAGCACTTTCTGTAAATGAAATTAAAAATGTTGTAACTGATTTTGCCAATGCGGCTAAAAATGCCATTAAAGCAGGTTTTGACGGTGTAGAAATTCATGGAGCCAATGGTTATTTGATCGAACAGTTTTTAAACCCTTTTGTAAACAATCGTAAAGATGAATACGGAGGAAGTATCGAAAATCGTTCAAGATTTTTACTGGAAATTATTGATGCTTCTGTTGATGCTGTAATCAATGAAAAAGTTGGGATTCGGTTAACGCCATACGGAGGTTTAGGAGACTTGCCGCATTATGATGAAATAGAAGCAACATATCAATATTTAGCCGTAGAATTAAAGAAAAGAAACATTGCTTATATCCATATCATGGATCAGCAGTCAAAAGGAAGTCATGCATTACCGGATGGTTTTATTGAGCGTTTCCGTTCTTGGTACGATGGCGTTATTATTCTTGCCGGAAGTATGGACAGAGAAAAATCAGAACAGCTTATTAATGCCGGAACTATTGACATTGCCGGATTTGGCGAACCGTTTATCTCGAATCCTGATTTAGTAGAACGTTTACAAAACAATTGGGAATTAACGCAGCCCAACCGCGATTTGCATTACGGATTAGGAACTCACGGTTATACAGACTGGGAAGTTTATAAGCAGCCAGTTGCAATTTAATATATTAGAAATAAAGTTTATCCCTGAACACATTCATGTTCAGGGATTTTTTTTGAACAGAAAAACTTCTGCGGTAGTTTATATTAAGATTTTATCTATTTTTATAAAGAACGAAAGCATCTTTATATGGAATTGCCTAAGCTGCCTTTTTATAAAAAATACGGTCTTGTTATAAAAGCCGCTATTGTTGGCGGAATCTTAGGTTTGCTATATACCTCAATTACAGATGCAGAATCCAATTTTGATTATTTAAAGCTTTTGCCCGGCATAGTTATAGGCGTCTTTATTGGTTTTATTATTATAATGTTTGAGAAACGGCTTATCAATTTAAACCGATATTCCTTTTTAGGCGCAATGCTTTTAAAAGCGCTGATTTACAGCATAAACATATTATTGTTTTTACTATTCTTTGTTCTGATGTTTTCAGAAATGTTAGGGCATCTTTCTTATCAGGAAGTTTTTATTAAATATGCTAAAGAACGTTTGTTCGAAGATTATATGTTTTCTCTGGGAGCGTCTATATTTTTAATTCTCTTTTTAGAAATCAGCAGTTTATTAAGTTCCCGTTTTTTCTATAATTATTTTACAGGACAATATCATCGGCCAATTCAGGAAGAACGAATTTTTATGTTTGTCGATGTAAAATCATCTACCACACTTGCCGAACAATTAGGAGATATTCTATACAGCAATTTACTGCAGGATTTATTCAACGATTTTACAGAAGCAATTCAATCTTCGCGTGCAGAAGTTTACCAATACGTAGGAGATGAAATTATTCTGACTTGGAAATCTGCTGTCGGACTAAAAGATAAACGATGCCTTTATTGTTTTTATCTTCTTAAACAATGTATAGAAAATAAACGCGAATATTATTTAGGAAAATATAATATCGTTCCAAAGTTTAAAGCCGGAATGCATATAGGAACCGCCGTAACTACCTGGGTAGGAAAAGTAAAAAAAGAAATTGTTTATCACGGAGATCTCTTAAATACAACTTCAAGAATTCAATGTGAATGCAATAATTTTAATCACGATTTTGTTATTTCTGAAACCATGAAAAATGCACTTCCCGAAGATCATTCGATAACCTATATTCAAAAGGGAGAAATACTTTTGCGGGGCAAAGCAAAACCAATGAAATTATATACTGTTGATTTTAGTTCAGTCGTTCTGTAGTTTCCAATCTCAAACAATGTTCTGTACCTAAAAACAGCGGATTTCCATGTTTTTCTGACCAAAAACCATCCAGTACATCTTTAGTAATGCATCGGTAAACCGCAACGCCTTTATACGTTTTATTGTCGTCGCCTTTGTAACTAAAATTAATAACCAGGATATTATCTTTAAAAAAACCATGACCTTTTTGAACCTGTGCATTATTGATGAACCATTTTGCAATAATTCTATTGTTATCGTCTAAGGATAAACTCAAAGTGCCTTTGTAAGTAACCTGATTGCTCTCTTCCTGATTACTTCCGGAAATGGAAAAATCACCAACTAAATCTTGTATTGTCATTTATTTTTTGATGGAGAAATTGAATAGATGCTGAGGTATAAATCACCTCAATAATTGCTGCAAATTTATAAAATTTTAAAGTTTCGAAAATTTACCGTTTTATACCTTATTGGGTTTGCTGACATATTTATTTCCTTTAATAAAAAATCGCCACGGTAAAAGTGCATCTTCCTGTGCATAAGCAACGCCCACACGAGGCGATGCTGCAATTTGATCTTCAGTATATCGAATGCCGTGATCTTCCAGCCAGATTTCTTCTCCGCCTAAATCCTTTTTATTAAAAGAACGGTCAATACCCAAAGCCTTTGCCGCAGAACCCGGACCAGCAGAAATAGCCCCTTTTGATGCCGACATATTTCGTCTGGTTTCCATAATATCTTTTCCGGTCAAAGGTTCAATCCCCCGAATCAAAACTGCATGAGGTTCACCTTCAACAGAACTTACAATATTAAAAAGATGATGAATTCCGTAGCATAAATAAACATAGGAAACGCCGCCCTGACTGTATAAAGTTTCCGTTCGATCCGTTCTTCGTCCGCCGTAAGCGTGAGAGGCTTTATCTTGTATCCCGAAATAAGCCTCTGTTTCTACAATTATGCCAGAAGTTATTTCGCCGTCAATTTGTGTACAAAGTACTTTTCCCAAAAGATCTTTGGCAAGGAAAATAACATCTGAATTAAGATAGTATGAAAACGGAATTTTAGTAGGAGATTCAGTCATTGCTGTTCAATTATAATTTGGATACGAAGGTCGAAATTTCGAAGCAATTTATAATTCTAATTTATTGATTAATTATTATTTGTGATTATAACTAAAAAACCGCCTGCAGTACAGGCGGTTTATTTTTAGTATTATAAATTTCGATCAGGATTTGTACCTTCTTCATCGTCATCGTCAACTTCTTCTTCATCGTCATCATCTATATCACCAAGACCCTCATCTCCGTAATCATCGTCTTCTTCAAATTCTTTATTGTTGTCATTGTCACTTGCGAATTCGTTTTGCTCAAACTCATTATTCCCAAGTCTTTCATTATCGAAAGATTCATTACCAAGATTTTCTCCTGATAATTCCTGATTGTCAACTTCTTCGGTTACCAAATCATTTCCATAATCCGGTTCTGCCGAATTGCTGATAGAATGATCTACTGGCGGCGCATCGATTGCATTATCTTGATATCCTTTTTCATTTTCTTGAAAATTCTGGTCGTCCTGACGGTAATTTTCTCTTTCATCTAAGCTCATACTATATTTTTTTAAAGTTATTTTTTAGTAGTTTTTTTATCCGCAGCAGTTTTAGAACCGCTTTTTGATGTTTCCTCTTTTTTATCAGTTTTTTTATCTGATGCTTTAGCACTCGCTGTGCTTGCTTTGCTTTTTGAAGTATTCATGGTTTCTAATTTTTTAGATTGTTATAAGTCAAATGTACGACGTCTGAAAATCAGAATCTTACAATTAAGAGGCTTGTCAATTATATAATTTACGGTTACTAACTCTAAACACAATATGTTATCTAAAATCAATTATAGAAAAGCTGTAATATTCTCCTAAAAAAGTATAATAAGAATCATTGTTTTTTGCTGAATTTTAAGAATTGATAAAAAAGAGTTCTTTAGTTCAATTTTAAAAAAGTAAATATGGAAACTAGAAACAGCAATAGCGATTTTTTTCATGATGAAAATGATCGCCACGAAAATAAAATTTGGAGCCCGACTGTAGATTCACGTTTACATTCTCAGGACAGAAACCCGGATGAAGATAAAGAGTACGGAAACACACACGCCAACGATCCTGCTCAAAAACCGAATACAGGTGATTGGGGAGACGAAAGTGATTTTGAAGAAAACGAAGAAACCGATGAAAACTTTGGAAACGATAACAGCGGCGGGGCTGGAAGCACCGGAAGCGAATCGACCAATAGCGGAAGTAATTAATAAAAAGCGGAAAATAGATTTTCCGCTTTTTTTGATTTCATTTCTAAGAAAAAGATCTTTAAAAATACAGATATAACATCCCGAATTCTAAAATTCGGAAAATTTAGTTTTTTTAATTTACAGACTCTTGTTTGCATCAAGGATTTTATTAATCAAAGCCAGTACCGTTACAACGCTGCCTCCCATTAAAGTTACCTGATCATAACTGTCTTTGTTAAGATACATTAATAAAACTAAGGCGCTGACTGCAATAATTATTATTGGAAATTTCAATTTACTGTAAGTTCCATTTTTGCTTTCATCTTTAAATTTCTGTACAAATAATTCATCACGTTTACTCTTAGATAAAATAAAAATCCTAAAACTCAGGCTCATCATTTTTAGTCTTCCCGTTAATTGATGGCAGTCAATAATTCCTCTTTCCATAAGGTTTATCAGAGTATCTTTATTTTTGTAATTTACAAAGTGATCCTGGGCAAAATCAAAAAGCACATACTGCGTTTCTTCAAGCAGGGATTCCCAGATATCTTCATACTGCTCACAAAATTGCTTGTGATTGATATTCAGTATAAAATCCATTCTTAAATAAGGGCTTATTTCATTTTTTTTATCTTTATAAAAAACCTGATCAATGCTAATTTCACGTTCAGGGCAGTCTTCATTACCGGTATATCTTTTGTCGGGTTGTATTTCGCAGCTATTATGATCAATTTGAATTAGTTTTTTAATATCATAATTATTTACCATAGGTATAAAAATATGATCGTTTGCTAATTCATTTTTTGTACACGGATAATACTTTTCATAATATGCCTGCATTAAATCATAAAAGAAGAAACGATTACTATAATAGTTTAATAATTTATAGGCTAAACTGGCAAGAAAAAACAAAGTAACCAACAAGAAAAAAAGTGTTAGGAACGAAAAATTATTGTTTTCGTTATGTAGAATTGCCAGCAGGCTTAGATAATATTTGCGGCTAAGTTCGTTAAATGTGAAATTTTTAATTTCGTAACTCGAAGGACGATCAAAAAAGCCAAGATTAGCCTTTTGCATAATTTGATCATTAGTTTGGTCTCTAGTTTGCTCCTTACAATTACAGTTGTAAGCATTGGTTATTCTGTCTTTTATAATAAAATCATTTTTATCTTTTATTTTTTGTTCTTTCGCGTCAAGTGACGAGCAGTAATAGCGCGCAAAATCATTCAATTCATTTACATAAAAAGCACTAACAAGAACAAACGGAAACACAACAAATTGATATAATAATCTTGCTGTTAGGAATCTGGTATAAGCTTTTCTGTTTACTCCTTTGTTTTTCTTTGCAAATACACTAAGTTCTGTTTTTTCTCTTTTTCTCCAGTTTTTATAATAGAAGATTATTAATAGAATATGTGTGCCAAAAAGCGCAAGAGCGGCAATAAAAACATTATAATAAAAGAACAAAACCATAGGCAGGCAAATTGCCGGAAGAAACAAAATCAATACTAGTTTAATAAGTTCTTTTTTAGGATTTAATGTGCGGATATTTAAAGTAATCAAATTAATAAATACAACATTAACGCCCAGTACGATACAAAAGATAAATGCCAATGAAGGAGAAGACTTAAAAGCAACTATTAGGGCCAATACAATAGAAACACAATTGACAATTAATAACTTTTTATATTCAGTAGTTCGGCTGCTGTCCGGGAAAAGATAATAGAAATGATGTTTTGATAATGTACCTATTCGACCATTGTAAAAGATTGTTGAATAGATATAATTAATTAATAATATGAAAAAGCCATATAAAAATGAAATCAGGAATCCGTTTGTAAACGTGAATATGGATAAACGATTGGTGTGTGACAAGTCGCGGATTGCCAGAATATAAACCGGAGATTCAGTTTTAATATCTAATTTTTTTGCACAGATCTGATAAGGTATTCCCATATATTCCATCTCAAATGACGGTATATCTACGCCAGCTAACAGACTTATAAATGCAGGATTGTTTTGAGATACATAAAGCAGGTTTTGATAGATGTTTTTTTTGGGATCGTTCTGCATTAATACATCTCCATCTTTATCGACAAGCATATAACCGGTTCCGGGCGGTAATTCTAATTCATTAGAAAAATATTCCCTAAACGCAATTCCTTTAATGCCATTACTTTCAGATTCCTGATTGATCTCTTTAAGAGTATCTTTTTCAGCATATATTAATTGATATCGATTATTTTCTCTTGAAAAAACAGCAGTAAGTACAGGATCTGTTTTTTTATTTTCTATATTTTTTTGCTGAAGCGCTTTAAAATACATTCTATCCGCATACTTTCTAGATATATCCGGAGCATTATTACTCAGGTTTTTTGTAATTAATGCTTTGTTGTCCATTCGGAAATAACCATCTAAATACTTAATTAACTTTGCGTTTTTCGTACCCTTTTTAAAATCAGTATTTCCATTTATAAAGCATTTTTGATCATCAGGCAAAGAATCTTTTTTAGTAAGAAGCTCTCCATTTAAAGCGGTTTTTTTTGAGCCGGTTACCAGAAATATTTTAGCAAATGAGTTTTTTTGGTTTTTCCATTCTTTCCCAAATAATAAATCCCTTTTTTTCCAGCTTTGATAAGCCGTAATTTGTTCTTTGAATGAAGTATCGATTTTATTTACCAACAGTTCTAAGTCATTTATATTTCTGGTTTTTATGGTATTGTTCCAATACGATAATGCTGCAAAAACCACAATAACAGCGACCAGTAATCCTATGGAAAACACAACACCAACCAGGTCAATTTGACTGAGTCTTTCTTTGTAACTGCTTATAATGGGTTTTATGAAATTAATGCCTAATATTAGAACAATAATTGAAATAAGACTAAAAATCAAAAGATTAGAGTTTATCTGCCGAACGTTGAGGTCAAAAGCAGATTTATCAATTCCTGCGGCTAAAAATAAAGTGTGATTGGTATGAGGAATATTGATTTGATCCGTATAATAATGTTTTGAAGATTTTTTGAAACTAAAAGGACCATTTTTTCTATTGTATTTAATTAAACTATCCTGATCAATAAGACTGACATTTTGGGAAAGAAATGATTTCTCAACCCGACATTTTCCTTTCTCAATAGGACAAATATAAAAGGAAGTAAAATGCGTGGTAGAATTAATTTTATTGAGAAATTTAGCCAGATCAATACTAATACTGTCTTTAATGATACTATCCTCTTTTTTGCGTTCTTTTAAAACTTTATGTATACCTGATAATTTAATTGTTCTTGAGAGCTTGATAGTTCCGTCTTGTAATTGCTGAAACCCTTTTTTATCAATTAAAATAGTATCAATATAGACATCAGCAGAGCCTTTATATTGTAAAAGCTTAAGACTCTTCATTTTTTCTTCACTAATATATTTTACCTGATCATCAATGTATCCAACTAAATGTTTTTCGATACCTTCCAGAATAGATATATTTTTTGCGTCTTCTTTACGTTCATTATTAGGAAGCACATAAGAGAGGTAACCAAACGTTAGCAGCGCAATAACCGCAGCTGTTACGATGGAATAAATATGTTTCTTAAATGATTCGTTTACGTTAGAAGTCAGTCCCATTGTATTTATTTCAAATGGTTAAAATATCAAGCTGTTCTAGGATCTCCTTTTAAATACGTTTTACTGAATTTAAAATACTCTGATGAGGTTCTTTCACCTGCTTTTCCGTCGACTCTTAATATACTTCCGGCTTTATTAAGCAGTATTTGCAGCTCTTTAGCTTCGTTGGTAACAGTTCCAGAATAATAAGCAGTTTTATTGCCCTGTGCCAGTATTTGTTCTACAATATGACCATTTGGAAGTGTTATGAGTTTTTGCTCACTCAAACGTCGCAGCAATACCGCAGCACCGCATTGTTTAGAAACTGCATTCGGATCATATTTTCCGTCTTTAACATACTTCCCTTTTGTATAATGATTCGAATAACTCCATAAATAAGGCGAATTAATACCTTGTCTATAATAACCTAAACCATTAAATAATTCCAGTTTATAGAGGATTCCGGCAATTTCCCAATTCGTCCATAAGTTTAATTTGTCAAAAACTAAAGCATCATTAGCACTAAATTCCCACGTAAAAGGAGGATTTCCTGTTTTTGGACGTCCAGCAGGAACCTGAACGGTACGTTTGGTAAGCGGATCGCCATTATGTAAATGAGTATCAAACCTTAAACTAGCTTCCATGCAATGTATTATTGCAATGACATACCAGGGAATGTTTAACGGATCTCCCACAGCTTGATATCTCGCTTTATTCAAAGCCATTTTCTCAACTAGTTTATCAATTTCAGGATATTTAGCCTCTCTGATAATGCAGGAAGCAAATAATTTTTCATAATTAGCCTTCTTGTCTGGTGGTACTATTGAACTCATAATCGTTGGTTTTTAATTTATTAATTCATTTGATATAGTTATTTTAATTTCAAAAGTTTTATAAATAAAAGGGCAGGGCAATGAATACGTTATGCTGCCTGATTCATGCAAAGGCATACGAAATAATTAAGCAGATAGTAAAAAGAAGGCATGTAGAATATTCTCTTTGTAGGTGCGTATGAGAATAAATAATTTACTGATTGTAAGCGTATTATGTAAATACGGATCAAATTTATCACAATATAAGAAATGAAAAAAGGGTATAAACACCCTTTTTTTAACCTAAAATCCCACAGATTATTGCACCGCATGATTCAGGATAAAATAAGGACATAAATACTTCAAAATAGTCGAATAATCTTTCGCAAACGTGTTTTTTATACATTAATTAATTGGCCGATTTTCGTTAAAAAAAAGAGATTCTTCTTTTTTATGTTTAAAAAATTGACAAATAAACAGTAAAATCTATTTATGTTATTATTATTTGGAATAAATACAAATAATTTGGTTTGTTTTAACACAACACATAAATTTGCGCTATTAAAAATAATTCTAAATAACATGAAAGTAAAAATACTACTTCCGCTATTGAGCTGTTTTATGCTGCTTATGGGCGCTGCTTCATTTGCACAGACAGGTACAATTAGAGGTACGGTTTCATTATCGAATGATGAAATTGCCGATAATATCTCTGTAACTTTAAAAGGAACAAAGATTGGAACCGTTACTGATGCTCAGGGAAACTACGAAATCAAAAACATTAGACCGGGTAATTATACACTAAAGGCTTCTGTAGTAGGGTTTTCACCTAAAGAAGAAATCATTACTGTTACAGCAGGAAAAGAACTTTTGGTAAACTTTACATTGATAACTACATCTGAAGCCTTGACCGAAGTATTTGTTAAAGGAAATGCAAACAAGTATACTAAAGCAGAAAGTCAGTATGTATCTAGAATGTCTGTTAAAAACCTTGAAAACTCACAAGTTTACAATGTTGTAACTAAAGAATTAATTAAAGACCAGTTAGTAACAAACCAGGACGAGGCTTTAAAAAACGTTCCGGGTTTATACCAATTATGGGCAGCTACTAACCGTGCAGGTGACGGAGCATCTTGGTATTCACTTCGTGGATTTACTACACAGAGTTTGGTAAGAAACGGTCTTGCGGGAAAAGTAAACAGTAATACAGATGCTGTTAACCTTGAAAGAATTGAAGTTATAAAAGGGCCATCGGCTACACTTTTTGGAAACGTAGTTTCTTCATACGGAGGATTAATCAACCGTGTGACTAAAAAACCTTTTGAAACTTTTGCTGGAGAAGTATCTTATCAAAACGGAAGCTATGGTTTTAACCGTTTAACTGCTGATGTTAATACTCCGATCAACGACGACAATACAGCTTTATTCAGATTAAATGCTGCTTTTGGAAATGCCAATACTTTTCAGGATTTCGGTTACTCAAAAAGCTTTTTTGTAGCACCATCTTTCTCTTATAAAGTAAATGATAAACTTACCATTTCTATTGATGCAGAAATAGGAAACCAGGATAACTCGGGTATGCCTCTAATTTATTTTGGTGCAGCTCCATCTCAGTTAGGAATAAGCAATGCTAAAGATCTTGACATCAACTTTAAAAGATCATTTTTAGGAGACGAATTTGTGATGAATACTAAAACATTAAATGTTTTTGCACAGGCTTTATACCAAATGTCTGAAAAATGGACTTCACAAACTGTATTTAGCAGCAGTTCTAATAAAGCAACTGGTTTGCAAACATGGTTTTACCTTTTACCAAACCAACAATTATCAAGAAATGCATGGGATGCAAATGGTAGAGATAATGCTATCGAATTCCAACAAAACTTTAATGGTGATTTCAACATTGGATCCATGAGAAACCGCTTTTTAGTAGGTGGTGATATTTATTACGGTTCAAATAATTTAGTATTCAAAAATATCAAAAATTATGCTGCGTATGATGTAATCAATTATACAGGAACTGCAGCTAATTATTATGACTTTAATCCAACAAATGTAAGGAATAGGATTTCTGGAAATGATAATGATCCATATACCAGCAACAGCGCGGTAACAACTTACAGTGCGTATGTTGCAGATGCCATTAACATTACAGAAAGATTAATTCTTTCGGCAGCAGTACGTTTTGATCATTTTGAAAATCAAGGATCATTTGACCCTCTTTCAGGTACAGAGGCTGGCAAATTTTCTCAAAATGCATTCTCGCCAAAATTTGGTGCTGTTTTTCAAATCTTAAAAGATCAGTTATCAGTATTTGGTAACTACCAAAATAGTTTTAAAAACGTTGGATTTGCAAGTGCAAATGAAGGAGGTTCTCTTGTATTGAAACAATTTGACCCTGAAAGAGCAAACCAGTTTGAGTTTGGTGTTAAAGCAAATGCTTTCCAAAATAAACTAAGTGCTACAATTAGTTACTATAACATCAAAGTAAAAGATATCGTAACTTCTGACCCAAGCTTACCAAATGCAAGCATACAAAACGGGACACAATTTAGTAAAGGTTTTGAATTAGAAATTACAGCAAACCCAATCCCTGGATTAAACTTACTTGTGGGTTATGCAAAAAATGATTCTGAGTTAAATGATCTAAGACCTATAACTGCTGGGCCGGAAAATTTAATCAACTACTGGTTTAGCTACAACCTTCAAACAACAAAACTAAAAGGATTAGGTTTAGGATTTGGTGGTAACTATGGAGATGCTACATACGTTTACAATGCTGGACCAACTGAAACTTTTGAACTTCCTTCATATTCTGTAGTAAATGCTGCATTGTATTACGATCAGCCTAAATACAGAGTATCATTAAAAGTAAATAACCTTACAGACGAATTATACTTTAATGGTTATTCAACAATAAACGTTCAGGCTCCACGTACATTAATGGGAAGCATAGCGTATAAATTCTAAGCGAATTTAAAAGCAAAATAATAGTAAAGAAGCCCGGACAATGTCCGGGCTTTTTTTGTTTTAGTACATTCAGCTTATCACAAAAAACTATTATGATTATAAGAAAAAAACTATTTTTTTACATTTAATAGATGCATAATATTCATTTTTATATTACTTTTGTTTAGACTAAATCTAAATAGTAAAAATGAAAAATTTCCTTTTGGCCGATTCCGAAAACCTACACATAATTGGACTGAGGCACACACTTAAAAAGCTGGTAAAAACACCCAGTTTAAAAGTGGCAAATTCAAGAGAAGAATTGTTTAAGTGTTTGGATAAAAATAATATAGAATGTTTGATTATTGATCCCAATAATATCTTTTTGTTTTATGATGATGATCTCAGGATTATTAAATCAAATTATCCCAAATGCAAAATAATAATCCTTTCGTATTTTAAGAATAAACAAACCATTGACAGCTTCTTAAAAGATAACATAAACGGCTTCATATCAAAAGATTGTGAAGAACAAACCATTTTTGATGCCTTATATAAAATTCAGCACGGAGAACGTTATATATGTCACAAAACCTTAAATACATTTATTGATGTTTTTGCTCTGCCAACTTCCCAAAGTGATGAAAAACTGACACTAAGAGAGTTTGAAATCCTAAAAAAAATAGCGCAGGGAAACAACGGAAAAAGTATCGCTTCGCAGCTTTTTATCAGCATTCATACCTTCAGGACACATCGAAAAAACATCATGAAAAAAACAGGCAGGCATACAACTCCTGAACTAATACTTTATGCATTAGAGAAAAAAATAAAGTAATTTTCGTATTATTTAAAAATATCTTATGCTTTGTTTCCTACTATAATTGAGGTATTTTAACTACCTCAATTATAGAAATAATTTTCCCTTTTTTATGGTATTGATTTAATTTTCGTACAAATCTACATTTGTGAAAATTATTCTTTAGAATCAATCTAAATAAATACCACAATGGAGGCACAAGAAAAATTAGAAACAATACTGCAAGAAGTCATAATTGAAAATGCGCACGATAAACATGTTTTTTCTAACAACAATAAATCAATCGGGATTTATAAGAAAAGCATGAAAAAGGCCATTAAAACAATTGGAAATCATTTAAAAGAAAGAGATACACCATTTACCGGAACCAGTATTTCGACAATTAAGCAAAGAATCGACAACATTTATCTTGAAGAAAATAAGAGAGGAAAAAGCCTGGATTATGTTCTGGATGAATTAAAAGATATTTATTTAGATGATTGTATTCATTTTCACAATCCCAAATACATAGCACATCTTAATTGCCCCATTCTAACGCCAACACTTGTGGCTGAAGCTTTTGTATCATCTTTAAATTCTTCGATGGATACGTACGATCAAAGTACTGGGGCGACTTTCATCGAATTAAAATTAGTGGAATGGACGCTTGATAAACTGGGTTATCCTGAAAATGCCGACGGAATTTTTACCAGCGGCGGAACGCAATCTAACATGATGGGATTACTTTTGGCGAGAGATCATTACATCAAAAAACATTTCGGAATTGATCCGAAAATGGACGGACTTCCTCCTGAAGCTTCAAAATTCAGGGTTTTATGTTCAGAAGTTAGCCACTTTAGTTTAAAGAAAAATCTAAGTCTTTTAGGTTTAGGACAAAATGCTGTGATTCCTGTTGCTGTAGATCCTGATTTTAAAATGAATACAAGTGCTTTAAAAAAGGTGATTCAGCAGCAAAAAGATTTAGGAAATATTCCAATTGCGATTGTAGGAACAGCCGGAACAACAGATTTTGGTTCTATAGATCCATTGGCAGAAATTGCTTCAGTTGCCAATGAAAACGATATTTGGTTTCACGTTGATGCGGCTTATGGCGGCGGATTATTAATCAGCAATCTTCATAAAGAAAAATTAAGCGGAATCGAATTATCAGATTCTGTGACAATCGATTATCACAAAACTTTTTATCAGCCCGTAAGTTCAAGCGGTTTTTTTATGAGAGATAAATCATTTGTAGATTATATCAAATACCACGCTGATTATCTGAACTCTAAAGAACAGGAAGACGAAGGAATTCCAAACATGGTAAAAAAATCAATTCAAACGACACGCCGTTTTGATGCCTTAAAATTGTGGTTTACGCTGAGAATGATAGGAACGGAAGGTTTGAGTTCTTATATGGAAAAAGCAATCTCAAACGCTCAATTTACTGCAGATTTACTAAGAAACAGAGAAGATTTCGAAATCATTCATAAACCTGAAATCAGTGCTATTGTCTTTCGTTATACACCTTTTACAGGAAACGGAAATTCGTATTGCGGCATCAACAGTTATATTCGTAAAGCTATTTTTAACGAAGGTAAAGCCATAATTACCAGCACAAAAGTCTACAACGAAGTGTTCTTGAAATTCACTTTATTAAACCCGTTAACAACCCCAAAAGATATTGAAGAAATCATCGATTTGATTGTATATCACGGAAATGAATATTCATTAAAAAATTAAAATAAAATGCAAAACAAAATATACGATTTCATAGCCGTTGGAGTAGGGCCTTTCAATTTAAGTCTGGCTTGTTTAACAGCACCAATTGAAAATTTGAACGGATTATTTTTCGATAAAAATGAATCCTTCAACTGGCATCCAGGAATGTTGCTGCAAGACACAACATTACAAATTCCGTTTCTGGCAGATTTAGTGACTTTAGCAGACCCAACGAGTCCGTTTAGTTTTTTGAATTACATCAAAGAACAAGGAAAAATGTATTCCTTTTACATTCGTGAAAATTTCTTGTTACTGAGAAATGAATACAACCAATATTGTCAATGGGCGATTAAAAAGTTACCCAATATTCATTTTAATACTGAAGTTACAAGAATTGAATACGATGAAAATCAGCAGCTTTATATTGTAACTACACTTTCTACAAAAACAAATGCTGCGACAATTTACAAAACCAAAAAGATTGTTTTAGGAACCGGAACAGCACCGCATATTCCAAAATCTTGTCAATCTTTAAAAGGAAAAGCAATTCATTCCTCAGCTTATATCCAAAATAAAGCTTCACTTCAAAAACAAAAATCAATCACGGTTTTAGGAAGCGGACAAAGTGCTGCCGAAGTTTTCAACGATTTATTACAGGAAATAGATGTTTACGGATATCAGTTAAACTGGATTACAAGATCGTCAAGATTTTTTCCAATGGATTACAGCAAGTTAACGCTCGAAATGACTTCTCCAGAATACGTAGATTATTTCTACAATCTTCCATCAGACAAAAGAGATCATTTGTTGAAGAATCAGAAATTATTATACAAAGGAATTAATAAAGATCTAATTGCCACAATTTTTGATACTATTTACAGTAAAAAAGTAATTACGGAGATTGATGTGAATTTAAGAACAAATGCGGCTTGTACTAAAGGAACTTACGATGAAATAAACCAATCTTTTGAGTTGGAATTGCATCAGGTGGAACAAGATAAAAGATACCGCCACAAAACCGATGCATTGGTTTTGGCAACAGGTTACGGCTACAAATTGCCTCAGTTTTTAGAAGGAATTGCGAACCGAATTCAATGGGACGAAAAAGGTCGTTTTGCAACGAACAGAAATTACTCAATTGACAATAATGGGAACGAAGTTTTTGTACAAAACGCTGAATTACATACACATGGTTTTGTAACACCCGATTTAGGAATGGCTTGTTACCGAAACTCATACATCATTAAAGAAATTACCGGAGTGGAGCATTATGCTGTAGAAACCAAAATTGCTTTTCAGGAATTTGGTGTTCCCGCAGCAGAAGTGATTGAATCTCCGGCATTTGAAACTATCGCATAATTATGGAAGCAGAACAACAAAAAAAGAGAGTTTTGGCAATAGATTTTGCCAGAGGAACAAGTGTAATCTTAATGATGATGGTGCACACCATGCTTATTTATGGTACAATCGCCACACAAACCAACACTGTTTTAGGAGAAATTATTTTATGGTTAGGCCGCGGCACAACTATGTTTTTGGTCAGTATGGGAATTTCTTTTGTACTATCAAGAAGACAAAGTTTTCTGGCCGTTTGCAAAAGGGCTTTATACATTCTGGCTGTTGGTTACGGAATGAATATTTTAAAATTTCTGGTTCCTGAATTTATTTTTGGCGGACTTCCCGAAGCTTTTATTTCGGCTTATGGCTTGCAATCGGGAACATTAGAAACAGGAATTTTCTTTTTGCTTTTAGGTGATATTTTGCAATTGGCCGGAATCACTTTGTTTATTATGGGGCTTATAAATCATTTTAGCAAAAGCAAATATGTTCCGTTAATCGTAGCTATAGCAATCATTTCGATTTCTAAAGAATTAAGCGGTTTCAGAGTCGGAATCTTGGGCATAGATTATATCTGCGATTTACTTTTCAGCAATCAGTTTAATGTTTATTTTCCTGTTTTCCCGTGGAGCGCTTTCATTTTAATCGGCATGTTTTTGGGAAGATGGTACAAAGAACTCAACGAAAATCAGGAAGTATTTTTTAAGAAAATGTTATTCGTAGGTTTAGCTTTTATCGCCGTTGGCGGAATTCTAAACTTCTCAAATCCAGAATATCATTTTGGAGATTATTACCATTTAGGACCTGGCGGAAGCATTTTATTACTCGGAACAAACCTTGTTTTATATTGGTTTGTGAACATCATTGTAAAGCTGTTTAACGAAAACAATCCAGTGTTTAATTTATTGACTTTCTGCAGTAAACACGTAACAAGTTTATACGTAATTCAATGGGTTTTGATCAATTGGGGCATGTATGTTTTAGGTTTTTGGGAACACGATCAATGGTTTGTTTTAAGTTTATTCCCAGTTGTAATTGCCACAAGTATAAGTATTCAGTTGATTTATAATGGAATCAAAACACTTTTTAAAACCAAATGGAGCAATAAAGACAGCAATGAATTAATTGTAAATAGTTAGAATCAAAAATTGGACGTAATTTATTTAAACACATAGAAACATAGATTTCTTTTTATTAAGATTGAAGCATGTTTTAGAAAATCTAGATTTTTTCACATAGCTATGTGTTTTATTTAAAGTGAAACGCCTTTTTAAGCTATGAAAACTATGTTTCTATGTGTTTAAATTACACGCAATGATTAAAATCTAAAATCAACAACCTAAAATCTAAAATCAAATGAGCACATATAAACCTATCTATTCAACCACAATTCCGGATTTTGGAGTGATAGATTTTCGCCCTTTGGAACTGGAAAACGACGCTGTAATAATTCATGATTGGGTCAATCGTAATTATGCACAATATTGGGGCATGCAGGGAAAAAATCTGGAAGAAGTTCGTTTAGAATATGAAAAAATAACCAAAGAATCGGATGTTTTTATCGGACTTGTTAATGGAGAAATTTCGTTTTTATTAGAACGCTACAATCCAAAACAAGATATTATCGGAAACTATTATACCGTTCAGGATTACGATTGCGGCATTCATATTATTGTAGCGCCATCAACAAAACCGGTGCATCAGTTTACATGGCATATTTTTTCGAGCATTATGAAATTTATTTTCAGGGATCTTACCATCGAAAGAATATTAGTCGAGCCGGACATTCGAAACAAAAAAATGTTCGATATCTGTCACCGTGTAGGTTTTGAAGATGCTGATGTTGTCAATTTACCACATAAAACCGCATTATTGGCTTTTTGTACAAGAGAGCAATTCATCAAAAAAATAGATTCATTTAACCTCAATTATACCGAAATGAATAACGAAAATCAATTAGAATTTCCGGAAAAAGCCATTACACATATTCAGCCCGAAGTTTGGGAAAAAGCCAATCGTTTATTGGTGAAAAAAGCGATTTGTGAGTTCTCGCACGAACTTTTAATAAAACCAACATTAGAATCTGGAAATACATATTCGTTGCTTTCTGATGACAATTCGATTAAATATACTTTTGAAGCAGAATTATTGGCAATGAATCATTTGAATATTGAAGTCAATTCAATTTCAAAATATAAAAATGAGAAATTAATAGCTTTAGATGCAGTAGATTTTATTCAGGAATTCAAAACCAGTTTAGGAATTTCAGAACAATTGATTCCGTCTTATCTGGAAGAAATTATCAGCACACTTTACGGAAGCTGTTACAAATTGTTAAAAGAAAATTCGACTTCAAAATCGCTTGCCAATTCTGATTTCCAAACCATTGAACAAGCCATGATGGAAGGTCATCCGGGTTTTGTTGCCAATAACGGAAGAATTGGTTACAACAGCATGGATTACAAAGCCTACGCGCCCGAAGCTGGAAACCCATTTAGGATTTTATGGCTTGCCGGACACCGCGACAGAACCGTTTACGCCGGAACTCAAAAACTGGATTACGATACATTAATTCAACAAGAATTAGGAGCAGAAACAATTGCAAAGTTCAATGCTACAATTTCAGAAAAAGGACAAAATCCAAACGATTATTTCTTTATTCCCGTGCATCCGTGGCAATGGTTCAATAAACTAGCTAATTTGTTTTCGCCTGAAATTGCTAAACAAAAACTGATTTGTGTAGGTTACGGACCCGATTTGTATCAGGCACAGCAATCCATTAGAACTTTATTTAACTTAAGCAATCCTAAAAAATTATATACCAAAACATCGCTTTCTATCCTTAATATGGGCTTTATGCGAGGTTTACCGGTTTTTTATTTAGGAACAGCGCCGGAAATGGCAGAATGGTTAGATCAATTATTAAGCGGAGATCAATATCTGCAAAAAGTAGGTTTCGGAATGTTGGGCGAAGTGGCTTCTGTAAGTTACATCAATCCATATTTTGAAAGCTTCGGAAAACACAATCCGTACAATAAAATGATTGCTTCTTTATGGAGAGAAAGCCCAGTTGCAAAACTCAAAAATGATGAACAATTAATGACAATGGCAGCATTTTTACATTTAGATAAAGATGGAAATTCGTTGTTATCTGAAATTATAAAAGCTTCGGGATTATCAATAGACAATTGGCTTGCCGAATATTTCAAAGTTTATCTGAGTCCTTTATTACATTGTTTTTACCAATATGATTTGGTTTTTATGCCGCACGGCGAAAACCTTATTTTAGGATTAGAAAATCATGTTCCGGTGCGCTCTTTCATGAAAGACATTACCGAAGAGGCCGTGATCCTGAATCCTGATGTTGTTGTTCCGAAAAACATTGACCGAATTTATGCTGAAGTTCCTGAAGATGTAAAATTACTTTCCATTTTTATTGATGTTTTTGATGGATTTTTCCGTTTCATGTCTGCAATTTTGGTTTCGAGTGATAATTATTCTGAAGATCGTTATTGGGAATTAGTGACAGAATGTATCTCTGATTATCAGGAACAAAACCCGCATCTGGAAGCAAAATTCGAGCAATACGATTTATTTGCAAATGAATTTCAGTTGTCTTGCCTGAACCGTTTACAGTTGAATAATAACAAAACCATGATCGATCTTGATGATCCTGTGGCGTTGTTACAATTTCAGGGAAAATTGCAAAATCCAATTGCTCCGTATAAAAAAATAATAGCCTAATTCCTTAAAGATGAATAGTATAATAACTCATCCTGAAAATGATGTTGCAAACGACGTTGTTTTTGTAAAAACAATTCCAGGTTTAGGCGTTTTTGAGCTGCGCCCGCTTGACATGGAACTTGATATTCCGCTGATTCACAATTGGGTAAATCGTGAATACGCCGTTTATTGGGAAATGAATGGATTTTCTGTAGAAGAAGTAAAAAATACCTACTATAATATTCAGGAAAAGGCGCAGGTTTATATTGGAAAATTCAATAACAATGTTGCCTTTTTACTGGAATGTTATAATCCTGAAGATGATATTGTAGGTAAATATTACGAATCGCAAAAAGGCGATAAAGGTATGCATATCTTGGTCGCACCGTCAGAAAAACCAATTCCCAATTTTACCTGGAATATTTTTACCGTGATTCTTGATTTTATTTTCAGTAATGGAAAAAATCAACGTATTGTGGTTGAACCCGATGCAAGAAATCATAAAATTCATTTGCTGAATAAAAGGGCTGGATTTGTTTTTCAGCGTGTTCTCGATTTACCGCACAAACAAGCACATCTCGAATTTTGTACGCGCGAGGATTATTACAAAGCTTTACAATAGGTTTAATTTGATACAAATGAAAATACCAACCCAAAATATACAGCATTTAACGAAAGAGAATTGGGACAAAGCGAATGCTATTTTACTAAAGAAAACGCTAAGCGAATTTGCACACGAATTATTGATTGTTCCAATAAAAAAAGCTTCAAAGTCATACAGTATTTCTTCGCCCGATAAAAAAGTCGAATATACTTTTGAAGCCAATATTTTAGCTTTAAATCACTGGTCAATTGCTGTAGATTCTATACAAAAGACAATTGAAGGAAAAAAATCATCTTTACGTTTGTTAGAATTTATTATCGAGTTTAAAGACACTTTAGGTATCAGCGAAAGCTTATTGCCAATGTATTTAGAAGAAATCACCAGTACGTTATACAGCACGGCGTATAAAATTGCAAATGAAAAATATACCTCGAAAAATTTATTAGAACTCGATTATCAAAAAATCGAACACGCCATGACCGAAGGACATCCGTGTTTTGTAGCGAACAGCGGTAAAAATGGTTTCAATATTGATGATTTTGAGACTTTTTCTCCGGAAGCCAATGCGCCTGTAAAATTATTATGGATTGCCGGACATAGGAGCAAAGCCACTTTTACAGCCATTGAAACATTAAATTATCAAAAAGTATTGGAACAGGAATTGTCTGCTGAAGACATTGCATTGTTTAAAAATGTACTTAAATCTCAGGATTTGAATATTGACGATTATTATTTCTTTCCCGTACATCCGTGGCAATGGTTCAATAAACTCGCTTTGATTTTTGCGCCCGATATTGCCGAAAATCATTTGATTTGTCTGGGTTATAGCGATGACGAATATTCGGCACAACAATCGATTCGAACTTTTTTTAATACTTCATCACCGGAGAAATTTTATGCAAAAACGGCACTTTCGGTAATCAACATGGGATTCATGCGCGGACTTTCTCCTTATTATATGGAAAGTACGCCGGCAATTACGAAATGGGTTGCAGATTTAGTTGAAAATGATTCCTATTTACAGCAAAAAGGTTTTACACTTTTAGGTGAAGTCGCAACAATTGGTTATCGCAATTTCTTGTACGAACCTTTAGGCCGAAGTATTTCGCATAATAAAATGCTGGCTGCATTATGGCGCGAAAGCCCGATTCCGAAATTAGAAAAAGGACAGGATATTATGACAATGGCGGCTTTATTGCACGTTGATCAATCCGGAAATGCCTTTGTATCAGAATTGATTCAAAAGTCGGGAATCAGCGCAAAAGCGTGGATCAGCCATTATTTAGAAGCTTATCTTTCACCTTTATTACATTGTTTTTACGAGCACGAAATGGTTTTTATGCCACACGGCGAAAACCTGATTTTAGTCTTAGAAAATCATATTCCGGTAAAAGCAATAATGAAAGATATTACCGAAGAAGTGATGCTTTTTAATGGAGAAATTCCGCTGCCCGAAAAAGCAAAACGTATTCATATCGATATGAAAGAACCGTTGAAAATTCTTTGCATTTTTAATGATATTTTTCAGTTTTATTTCCGTTTTCTTTCCGCCATTTTATCCGAAACCAAAACACTTTCCGAAGAAGATTTCTGGTCTGCCGTTGCCGATTGCATTCACGAATATCAGTCAGCACATCCACATTTGCAGGAACAATTTAAAAAATACAATTTGTTTGTTTCTGAATTCGATTCGTGCTGCCTAAACCGTTTGCAATTGCGAAACAATAAACAAATGTTAGATTTAGCAGATCCTATTGACAGTCTTCAGTTTGTTGGGAAATTGACAAATCCTATTACTGTATTTAGCAAAAAACTAAAGTCAGTTCCAGCATTATAAAAGTCATTTCTCGCAAAGTCGCGAAGTTGTTTTTGTCATTTCGACGAAGGAGAAATCTCCGCAAGTAACTCCGCAGAGAGAATCCAATCTTTGTAGAGCTTCTCGCGAAGATTTCTCCTTCGTCGAAATGACAAGATTGGGCTAAAAAACTTTGCGGCTTCGCGACTTCGCGAGATTATAACATCACAAATATTAAAAATAAAACTTTGCGCCCTGCGCCTTAGTGGCAATAAAAAAAACTATGTTCAAACGTTTAAAAAAAATATTACATACTGCAGAATCATTTGATTTCACCAAAGGAAGCATTAGAAAAGGAATCCTGATTCTCTCCATTCCAATGGTTCTGGAAATGGCGATGGAATCTGTTTTTGCTTTGGTCGATTTGTATTTTGTGGGACATCTAAAAGAAAGCAATTATGCGATTCAGGTTGTTGGTTTAACAGAATCTGTTTTTGCGATTATTTATTCGATTGCCATCGGAATCAGTATTGCAACAACAGCAATTGTCGCAAGGCGTATTGGCGAAAAGCAAACCCAAGAAGCTGCAAAATCTGGTGTACAAGCCATTATAATTGCAATTGCCATAAATGTATTTATCAGTTTAGGAGGATTTATTTTTGCCAAAGAAATACTCTTGTTAATGGGCGCTTCTGCACCTGCGGTAGTTTATGGCGTAAATTATACCAGAATCATGATGGCAGGAAGTATTTTTGTGATGCTGATTTTCCTGATTAACGGAATTTTCAGAGGTGCCGGAAATGCCATAATCGCCATGAAAAGTTTATGGATTGCAAATATTTCGAATATCATTTTATGTCCAATTCTCATTAACGGATTTTGGTTTATTCCCGCAATGGGCGTTACCGGCGCGGCTGTTGCAACCACAATTGGAAGAGGAATTGGTGTTTTATACCAATGTTATTTCCTGTTTTACGGACAGGGAATTTTAAAAATCAAATGGAATTACTTCCTGCCGAATTACAAATTAATTCAAGGGATTATAAAACTGGCAACTCCCGGAGTTTTGCAATATGTAATTGCTTCCTGCAGCTGGATTTTCCTGGCTAATTTGGTTGCCGTAACGGGTGGCGATTATGCTTCATCAGGTTATCAAACGGCAATCAGGATTATGATGTTTTTCATTCTTCCCGCTTGGGGATTAAGTAATGCCGTTGCGACTTTGGTTGGACAAAATTTGGGTGCAAATGAAATAGGAAGGGCAGAAAAAGCCGTTTATAAAACCGCCAAATACAATATGATTTTTATGGGATCTATTATGCTGGTTTGCTTTTTCAGTGCACATTATCTGATTTCGTTTTTTACAAATGACCCAATTATTATCAGGATCGCCGTAAATGCTTTACAGATTATAAGCGTTGGTTTTATTTTCTACGGTCTCGGAATGGTTTTAAACAATACGTTTAATGGAGCAGGAGATACCTGGACACCAACCTGGATCAACATTTTAGGATTCTGGATTTTTCAGGTTCCGTTTGCGTATCTTTTGGTTCATCATTATAAAATGGGACCAACAGGTGTTTTTATCGCGATTCCAACTGCCGAAACATTGATTACGATTTTGAGTGTACTTGTTTATCGACAAGGAAAATGGAAGAAGATTTTGGTTTAAGAAAATTTAATTTATTTCTTTTTATTCTCAAGCTGCACAGTGAATTTACCATAAAACGGATTATCAGCCATTTGCGAATGTCCAATTACCAAAATATAATTTCCTTTTTGTTCAAGATTTGTGTTCAGATCCATTCCGAAAGGCCCGTCTGAGCTTTTATCAGGAGAAATAATTTGATTGAAACGAATATTTCCTTTTCCGCCGGCTGGGATAATCTTTCCATTCAATTCACCTAAATCTTCATTTTTAAATTTCACATATATTCTCGAATGAATAGAATCTAAAGTGCCTTCAGCAATATAAAGATCTTTTTCATTCTTAAAATTCATGAAAATAGTATCACCAATTTGTTTGTTGTCTTCTTTGTTTTGCTTTACAACAACGGTATCTTTTGCAGCAATTGAATCTGAGGTCTGGACAGAATCGATTTTAGTTTCTTTTTGCTGACATGAAAAAAAGAGAATGGATAATAAGAGTATGGATATATTTTTCATTAGTTTATCTTTTAATATTCATCCCAAATTTAGTTTATTTTAAAATTGGGATATTACATAATAGCATTTGTATTTTTATAAAATCTTGATATCATGATTGGAATAATTAATTAAGATGCTGAAGATTTTGCTTATTTATGGGAATATAGATATTAAATGTAACTCCCTCATTTAAATTACCGTTTGCTGTAATAATTCCATTATGGTTATCTACAATTTTCTTTACAATAGCAAGACCAATTCCTGTTCCTGAATATTCTTCAATATGATGGAGTCTTTGAAATATAATAAAGACAATCTGGTTGTATTGTGGTTCAAAGCCAATTCCGTTATCCTTAAAAGTAAAATTCCAATAATCGCATACTTGCGGACTATTGGGCAGATTAAGCAGGCTGAATTCCTTATATTTAAGAATAGTGGATTCTATAGTTATATGTAGTTCACTATTTGGGATTGCGAATTTTAATGAGTTGCTGATTAAATTAAAAAGAAGCTGTCTAAATTGAAATGGTCTTATACATACAGGTATTAATTGCTTTACATTAAAAACAGCATTTTTTTGATATAAGGTATCTGAAAGTTCTGATTTTACATCTTCTATAATAGTACTCAGATCACTCATCTCATAGGGATGTTCCACAATACTTACTCTTGAAAAATTCAGTAAATCTTCTATAAGCTGCCTCATTCTTGTTGCGGAGACATGTATTCGTTTTAAATTGTTTTTTCCCGCTTCAGTCATCGTTTCCATCTCTTTTTCCATAATAATAGAAATGAAAGTCTGAATTTTTCGCAGTGGTTCCTGCAAATCATGACTGGATATAAAATTAAAGGCAAGTAGTTCTTTATTTACATTGAGTAATTCAACTGCTCTTTTTTCCTTTTCCGCATTTTGAAGTTCCAGTTCCTTATTTGCTTTAAGCAATGCTGCAGTCTGTATTTTTAGTTTTTCAACAAGCTCTTCTTTCTGAATTAATTCTTCGGCTTCTTTCAAGGCACGGATTATTTTTTGAATCAGCGATGAAAAATTACTTTTAGATACATAATCCGTTACACCTTCTTTTATAAGCATGACTGCATTCTCTTCTCCAATTGTGCCCGAAATTATTATAAAAGGTATATTAAGGTTATTGTTTTTTATCATTTTAAATGCAGAAACAGCATCAAATGAAGGAAGTGAATAATCTGATAATATAATATCCGGTAAAAATGTGTCAAGAGATTCTTCAAAAACTTTTTTTGAATCAACGATTTTTGACACAAATGTGAGTCCTGATTTTGTCAGGTGGCGGACTAATAAATCTGCATCAGATGTATTGTCTTCTAATATCAATGCTCTAATATCTTTTTTCATTTGTGAGAATCGTTGTTCGGTATAGTACTTAAATTCCTAATTGGCTGGCTGGCTCAATATCATCCAATACATTCCAAGTTCTTTTATTGCATTAAAGAAATTATTACTGTCTACCGGTTTTACAATATAGCTGTTGGCACCAAGACTGTAGCATTTTGCAATATCAGGATCTTCTTGAGAAGAGGTAAGAATGACAACCGGAATTGATTTAAGCATATCATCGCTTTTAACTTTTTCAAGCACCTGCATTCCGGACATCTTTGGCATTTTTAAATCTAAAAGAAGAAGCTTTGGATGCAATTTTGGATTCCTTTCAGAATAAATTCCTCTGCAGTATAAAAAATCAAGTGCTTCAGCACCATCTTTAACATGCAGGAGTTTGTTGGTAAAGCCGCTTTTATTAAGGGCACGTACTGTCAGTAAGGCATCTTCTATACTGTCTTCGGCAAATAAAATTTCAATATCTTCGTAATCCATTTTTATATTTTTAATGTTTAATATTTGGCAGGCTAAAGTAAAAATTAGCACCTGCATCAAGTTTTGATTCTGCCCACACTGTTCCCGAATGGCGGTTGACTATTTTTTGTACGATAGCCAGTCCAATACCCGTTCCTGCAAATTCATCTTGTGAATGCAGACGCTGGAAAACGCCAAACAATTTATCGTAATAGGCCATATCGAATCCTGCGCCCCAGTCTTTTACACTGTAAATAATTTTATCCTTTTCAAAGGTTGATGTAATTTTAATCCTGATTTCTGGTTTATATTTGGAATATTTAATGGCATTAGAGATTAAGTTGATCCAAACTTGTTTAATTAAAGACGGATCTCCATTTGAATGAGCAAGCTCTTCAATTT
Source organism: Flavobacterium panici (assembly GCF_903819335.1). Lineage (GTDB taxonomy): Bacteria > Bacteroidota > Bacteroidia > Flavobacteriales > Flavobacteriaceae > Flavobacterium > Flavobacterium panici. The sequence continues at coordinate 62,752 of NZ_CAIJDE010000060.1, forward strand.
CAAAAATGGGGATATTTTCACCTTTTTCAACAGTTATTTCACTTATAACCGCGTTTACAAGTGCCAGCATATTTATATTGGCAGAAGACACTTCTTTACGACCTAATTTGCTAAAAGCAAGTAAATCATCTATTAATATTCCCATCTTATTAGAATTATTAATTATAGCCTGTATGATTTTTTTTCCATCATCATCTATTGAATCAGCATGATCCTCTATCAGGATTTGTGTATAACCATTGATCGCCCGGATTGGAGCACGTAAATCATGGGAAACGGAATAAGAGAACGACCCGAGTTCTTCCTGAGCTTTTCTTAGTTCGTCATTAGCCAGTGTAAGTTCACTGCTTCGTTTTTCCTGATAAGCAAGTTCCTTGTTTTTAACAATCAATTCTGCCGCCCTTTTTAACTTTTCCAATTTTCTTTTTTCTTTCAGAATCTTTTCAGAAGCAAGTTTCTTATTGGCTATTATAAGTTCAGCAGCACGTTTTTCCTTTTCCCTGCTTTGAATAGCCAGTTCTTTATTGGCATCAATTAACTCATTTGCCCGTTTTTCTTTTTGTTCATTCTGAAATTTTAATTCTTTATTTGCGATAATTAATTCTGCCGCCCGATTTTCTTTCTCTTTATTTTGAAAAGCCAGTTCTTTATTAGCAATAATTAATTCAGATGATCTTTTTTCTTTCTCTTCTGCCTGAACGGCCAATTGTAAAAACTGCGTTTTTGCAAGTGTTATATCAGTCGCTATTTTAAGGATTTTATACGGTTTTGACTCCGTATTAAAAATAGGATTATAACTGCCTAAAAACCATATCAACTGGCCATTTTTCGCCGTCAGGATAAATTCGTCCTTTTGGTAAATACCCTTTTTTAGATCGTTCCAGAAAAACTGATATGCATTTGATTTTGAATAGGAGGAATCAACTAAAAGACTGTGGTGTTTTCCCAGTAAATCTTTTGCAGTGTATCCCATAATTTTCAGGAAATTTTTATTGGCAGTCAAAATATTGCCCTCCATATCAAATTCTACAGCTGCATTTGTGGTGTTAATAGCATTGGTTAAATTTAATAAATACTGCTCTTTTGCATGAAGCTGTTCTTTAAGCTCAAAGATTTGAGTTTCTATTTGTTTTTTTTGAAATGCAGGTTCCCCGCTGTCAATAGCAGTATGGATTGTTTTTTTTGACTTCCTGATTTTCTGAAGCGGATTTTCTTCTGTAAGATGGTCTTTATTGGCTGGATGGTTTCCTTTTTGAAGGATTTCTTTATGGGAAAGGACAATTTCCTTATTACCATTTTTTTCTTTAATGCTCATATAAAGCGATGTTTTGTTTGAAAAATAATGGCAGTAATTTGCTGGAAAAGCACCTATATTTTAATAATTATCTGGATTAGTGGTCTTGAATTATAAATGAAGTAATTTGATATTAAACGAATGTAAGTAAATAAAACGGTTATACAAGTAATTATCTTAATATACAGCTATAAAAGGGTGTTATTAAAATGTAGAAATACTTTGAAAATCATTGACTTCTTCAGTTTACAAAAAGATTAGATAAGCATTTATAATAAATTAGTCAGTATATATACTAAAGAAAATTACAGCAGGTTAACAATACTTTTGATAAATGAGCTGTCACGATTTTGGATAAATAGTAGATCCAAATTTTCTAAAATTAGATGATTTAAATTAAAGAATTTTAATGATTGCGGTATTAATCCTCGTGTTTCATTTTTTTTAAAAAGACCAATTCTTTTCCGTATTTTTGTATTAATATTCTGATATTCAAGAATTTGATTTGTTTTTATCAGATTCATTTTTTACTAGCAGCCTTTCGCTATATAGGAATTCTTCCTTTAAAATTTAACAGCCTTTTTCATATATACCCTAATCTATAAGTTTAAAAACTTTTACGGGCAAAAATAAATTGATTTTCAAGAGAACTTTGCACCTTCAAATCTAGATGTTTGAATTTTAAAGACTTAAGAAAATAATTAAACACATAATAATTAAAAGGTTATGAAAAATAGATTACTCCCTTTATTTGTTGTTTTGGCTACCTTCTCGGCCCGTTCTCAGGTTGGTATTGGAACTAAATCACCAAATGCATCGGCCCAATTAGAGGTCACGACTAATGAAAAAGACCCATATGGTAATAGTACCAAAGGTATTTTGATTCCTAGGGTTACTTTAGAGAAAACAACTCAATTTGGTCCAATAGAAGGTGATCCAACTAAAAGTAATAGTTTACTGGTTTTTAATATTAAGGAACAGAATGATGTTACACCAGGTTATTACTACTGGTATGTTGACAGATGGATGAGATTTGCAGTTTCAGGTGAAGCTGGTTCGGGTACAGGAAAAAATGGTATGGATGGTATTCCTGGAACAAGATAATAAAAAAGAATTTTTAAAAATGTTTAAGAGAAAGTTCAAAGACAAATTTGAATTTTATCAGGACTCTTTTTCATTATGCAATGAAAGTAAATTGACCGATTATCAACGATGTATATTTGTTGTTTATAATCAGACAGAGTTGATGGATTTTTTCAAATTGGAAAAAGAAGGAATAAATGTGATGCTTTTTTTATCTAATAAATACCTGCATGATTGTATCTCTTTTTTTGACGATACCACAAACTTAAAATTGATAGACGCTTCAAAATCCAGAACAGAAATTTTAGATGATTTAAAATCCTATTTTTATAGTTCAAGAATTGCTGAAAGTTGATGTAAAGCTGTGATTAAATATAGTATTTCCTCGATAAATATAACGAAAAAGAGATACAAATTTATTCAAAGAATAGTCTGGAAATTGAATTAAAAAAAACGAGTTAAGTTATTGATAAATAATACTTAACTCGTTTTTTTTTTTATATTGTGATATTTTGCTTCTCTATTTGCCGATGCAGAAATTAGCAAAAATATTCCCCAGTAATTCATCATTTGACACCTGGCCTGTAATAAGCCCAAATTGGTATAAAGCCTCACGAATATCAAGCGCAATTAAGTCACTTGAAAGATTGGTTTCAAGACCAAATTTTACTTTTTGTATTTCATCTAAAGCTTTTAATAAGGAATCATAATGTCTTGTATTTGTGACAATAGTTTCGTTGTTTCTTAAAGCTCCGGTATTTACAAAAGATAGTAATTTGTCTTTCAATTCCTCAACGCCAATTTTTTCTTTGGCAGAGATTTTTAAAAGCGTTAATTCCAGAGTTTCCAGTTTTTTATTGATCAAATCAATTTCATTTTCACTCAATAAGTCAACTTTATTTATAACAACCAAAATTGGTTTTAGAGGATATTTATTTTTAACTTTTTCAATTTCGACAATATAGTCAGAACCTGAAACCTGAAATTTGAAACCATCAAACAAGAAGATTACAACTTGTGCCTGTTCAATTTTTTCAAAAGTTTTTTTGATTCCAATGCTTTCTACAACATCTTTAGTTTCACGGATTCCGGCCGTATCGATAAATCTAAAACCAACTCCGCCAATAACTAATTCATCTTCAATAGTATCACGTGTTGTTCCGGCAATGTCAGAAACAATGGCGCGTTCTTCATTTAATAAAGCATTCAATAAAGTCGATTTACCCACATTTGGTTCACCCACAATGGCAACAGGGATTCCGTTTTTAATAACATTTCCAACAGCAAACGAATCAATTAAACGTTTTAAAACAAATTCAATACGATTTAATAACTCATGAAACTGCGTTCTGTCTGCAAATTCTACATCTTCTTCTGCAAAGTCTAATTCCAGTTCAATTAAAGAAGCAAAATTCAAAAGTTCTTCACGTAATTTGGCAATTTCATTGCTGAAACCACCGCGCATTTGCTGCATGGCAATTTGGTGAGACGCTTCATTATCAGACGAAATTAAATCGGCAACAGCTTCTGCCTGCGATAAATCCAGTTTTCCGTTTAAGAAAGCTCTTAGCGTAAATTCTCCCGCATCAGCCATTCTGCAGCCTTTTCGCAATAATAACTGAATAATCTGCTGTTGAATATAAGTAGATCCGTGACATGAAATTTCAATCGTATCTTCGCCTGTATACGAGTTTGGTCCTTTAAAAACAGAAACTAAAACTTCATCAAATGTTTTTTCATTGTCCATAATATGACCCAAATGCAGCGTATGTGTTTTTTGCTTTGTTAAGTCTTTGTTTTTTATGGATTTAAAAACAGAATTTCCTATTGAAATAGCTTCAGCGCCCGAAATACGAATGATAGCAATAGCTCCGGCTCCAGATGGAGTTGCTAATGCTACTATAGAATCTTGATTTATCATGGTACAAAGGTAAGAAAAAAGCAGAAAAATCTAAAGCCTTAATCACAGGTTAGTTATCCTGTTTAAACGTTGAAAACGGTAATTATTTAAGAAATCATTAACTGTTAAATTCCTGATAATTATCAGGTTGTTTTGGATTTAGAATGATTAAATTTGAGTAACAAACCTATAATCTGAAATAAAATGAAAAAGATATTATTCCCTACCGATTTTTCTGAAGCAGCTACAAATGCGTTTGTACATGCTTTAGAATTTGCAAAAGTTGTAAAAGCCGAACTTATTTTATTGCATACATTTGAGATTCCGGTTTATGACAGCCAGTTTTTTCCAGAAAATTATGCATCAATATACAGTTCTATAGAATTGGCAAAATTTGAAATGTTTAAGGATGAAATTCCAAAACTTCGTGCAATTGCAGCCGAACGTAATCTTGATAACATTGTAATTAAACACCGACTGATGGACGGTGACTTGGTTTATAACCTGAAAAATGCGGTTGAAGAAGATGAAATTGATTTTGTAATAATGGGAACTACAGGCGTTTCTGACTGGACAAAATTCTTTACCGGATCTAATACAAATTCGGTAATTTCAGAAGTAAAAGTTCCGGTTTTATGTGTTCCTATTGATGCAAAATTCAAGAAAATTAAAACCATTGGTTTTACGACAAAATATCGTGAAAAAGATAAAGCTGAACTTAGAAAAGTACTTAAAATAGCTAAAAAAACAGATGCAAAAGTAAAAAGCCTTTATGTTAGATCTTCAAGTACAGATGTGACTGATATGACTATTAAAGAATGGCAGACTGAATTTGCTAATGAAAATGTAGAGTTCCTGGTGTTGCCAAGCGATGAAGTAAAAGAAACAATTCTTGATTTTGTACTTTTTAAAGACATCGATATCTTAACTACAATTAAGCATAAACGATCTTTCCTTGAATCTATTTTTGATTCAGGTTTTAGTCAGAAAATCACAAAAGAAGTTTCTATTCCAGTATTGATAATGCATGAGAATTAAAATTCTACTTTAAATGAATAGCTTTTTTGGAAGTGTAAAACCTATATTTGTATTTCATTAAATTTAAAAAATGGAAATATATTTAAGCAAGGTCGAACATTATTCAAAAGTTTTTAATCAAACCAGCAAAAGGTACAACAGCATAAGTCTTCTGCGACTTTTAAGCATATTTTTTTGTTTGTTTATGTTGTTTTATTACATCAAAACTAATGAAATTGGATATGCAGTAACTGCTTTTTTATCTTTTGCCGGTTTTCTTTTTTTAATGCGAATTCATTCGAAATTATCTTTTAAAAGAGAATTGATAAAAGCTATTTTGAAAATCAATGAAGATGAAATATCCTATTTAAAAAGAGAAAAACTTCCTTTTGAAAACGGAATTGAATTCAACGATTTTCACCATCCATATGCTTATGATCTGGATATTTTTGGAGAACATTCCTTATTTCAAAATTTAAATCGAACCGCTGTTTTTATCGGTAAAAAGACATTGGCAGATAAATTATTAAGCTTATCATCTAATGAAGTTATTCTTGAAAATCAGGAAGCCATAAATGAATTAAAAACGAAGATAGACTGGCGTCAGGATTTTGAAGCTCTTGCCATTGTCAGTACTGACAGTAAAAGTGCTTATGACTCATTAATTCATTGGATTTCATTTAAAAATAATTCTTTATCTAAAGTTTTAATTTCACTTTCAATTATCCTTCCGGCATTATTTTTTGGTTTTGTAATTGCTTATTTTATTACTTCAAAAGCAATACTTTTATCTTACGCGACTTATATTTTTATTTTCAATTTGATTGTTTTAGGAAGATCATTAAAACGAATTCAATCTGAAATTGCCAAAGCAGATAATATTGATAAAACAATTAAACATTATAGTTTATTAGTTCAAAAAATAGAATTGGAAAAATTTGAATCTAAAAAACTTATTGCATTACAAAAACAGTTGGTTTCTAAAAATATATCGGCAAGTTCTCATTTAAAACAATTGTCAGAGCTGTTCTCGAGAATGGATACGATAAGCAATTTTGTTACGGCTATTGTTTTTAACGGATCATTTTTATTTAACCTGCATGTTTTAAAAGCGCTTTTAAAATGGAAAGAAGATTATGCTCATGAACTGGAGAACTGGATTAATATTATTGGAGAATTTGAAGCTTTAAATAGTTTTGCAAATTTAGCGTTCAACAATGCAGATTTTGTTTTTCCGGAAATCAATTCAGAATATAAAATTGGATTTGAAAATTTAGGTCATCCGTTATTAAATCCAGCGACCAGAGTAGGGAATGATACTCATTTTTATCCGGAATCTTTTATGATTTTAACCGGATCTAATATGTCCGGAAAAAGTACTTTTTTAAGAAGTTTAGGAATCAATATGGTTCTTGGCGGAATCGGTTCAGTTGTTTGTGCTTCAAAAGCTAATATCCATCCACTTCCAGTTTTAGTTTCAATGCGATTATCTGATTCTTTGGCGGACAGTGAATCATATTTCTTTGCAGAAATTAAGCGTTTAAAACAGATTATGGATGCCCTGGAAGAAGGTCCTGCTTTTGTTTTATTAGATGAAATTTTAAGAGGAACAAATTCTGATGATAAACGTAACGGAACTATTGAAGTGGTTAAAAAAGTAATTGCAAAAAAAGCAATTGGAGCCATAGCAACACACGATATCGAAGTCTGCTTAACAACTAACGAATATCCTCAAACTTTAACGAATCAATGTTTTGAAGTCGAAATTCAAAATAATGAACTTCATTTTGATTATAAACTCCGCAGCGGAATCTGTAAAAATAAAAGCGCGACTTTTTTAATGCAGAAGATGGGAGTTATATGATTTTAGATTTTAGAATATAGATTTTAGAATATAGATTTTAGATTCGAGCTGAATGTTTTTTAACGCAAAGCACGCTAAGTTTTTTTTGCAATAGTTTGTATTTACAATATGAAAAGTTCGCAAAGGTTTGTACTCACCAAGCTTTGCGAACTTTTTTTATAAAATTTTATATGCAAAAAAAACTTAGCGTGCTTTGCGTTAAAACTACACATTAAGTTTTTGTTTCAAATTTTGAAATAATAGTTAAATTAACATAAATCCAAGATGATTTTTTTTCAAAATAGGGATCAAAAAATAACTTAGAAACACATCAAAAGCTTATCAAATTATCACATTTACTATTAAAAACGTTAATATAGTCAAAATGGAAATAAGTGAGTAAAATACCGTGATTACTGATAATTCTGTTTTATTTTGGGAGAAAAAAATCATTTTTTTGAAAATAAATTTTACTAAAACGATTTTGTTGGTTTCGTTTGCTATATTTGCCATGTACTAAAATAGTCAAGAATATAAATAATACCTGATGAAAAAGATTACAATTAAAGATATTGCTAAACAGGCAGAGGTATCTATTTCTACAGTATCTTTTGTTATCAATGGTAAAGGAGAGAAAATGGCGATAAGTCCGCCGGTAATAAAAAAAGTTCAGGAAGTTGCTCAAAAACTTCAGTATAAACCAAGCATGATTGCGAGCAGTTTGAGAACTGGAAAAACAAGATCAATTGGACTTATTGTTGAAGATATAGCCAACCAGTTTTTTGCAGATTTGGCAAGAGTAATTGAAGATGAAGCAAAAAATATAGATTACAGGGTTTTTTATTGCAGTACAGGTGATGATAATGATCGATCTGAAGAATTAGTTCAAAGTTTATTGCAGGCAAATGTTGAAGGATTTATTATTACACCAACAAAAAATTTAGAGCGAACCATTGGTATGCTTTTAAAAATGCAAAAACCGGTGGTATTAATTGACAGATATTTTGCCAATCAAAAAGTAAGTCACGTCGCAATGGATAATTATGAAGGTTCTTATTCTGCTGTTAAGTATTTAATTGAAAAAGGTCGAAAAAATATAGCCGTTGTAAATATTAAAACTGGAATGATCCAGATGAAATTACGGGAAAAGGGATATATAGAAGCTTTAAAAGAAGAAGGAATTTATAATGAAAATTTTACGCTGCATTTAGAATATCAGGTAAGTGAAAAAAGCAGGATTGATTCTATTACAAAATTTTTTAAAGAAAATCCTGAGATTGATGCTGTATTGTTTTTATCTAACTATTTGGGACTTGCCGGGCTTCAGGCCTGCAGAATTTTAAATTATAAAATTCCGGAAGATATTGCTGTAATAAGTTTTGATGATCATGACAGTTTCGAACTCCATACGCCAATGATTTCAGTAATTGCTCAGCCTATTGAAGAAATAGCCGTAAAATCAATACAATTGCTGATGAGCCAAATGACAAATTATGAAGATTTTAAAATAGAAAAAGTTCTCAAAAAAGGAAAATTGATTATTAGGGAATCAGTTTAAGAGAAAAAGTAAAAATAAGAAGAAGGCTATTTTTTTAGTCATTTCACTAAATCGATTTAGTTAAAACATCCCTTGAATTTACTGGTATTAACGCCATATTTAAGAAGTTGTTTTTTAAAGAAAAAACCATAAGATAACGCGTTTTTGAATATTCACCGTATTGTCCGAAAGGTTTTATATCCACAATTAAGTTCAAAATTTTATTAATTATTTAAACAAACACAAAACAAACAAACACAAACGAACAAAACAAAATCCAAAACCCAAACCAAAAAAAATGCTTATGAAACGAATATTAGCAGTGTTGGCAATCGTATTGTTGGGCAGCTTAAGTGCTGCGGCTCAAAACCGATTAATAACAGGCATAGTAACAGATGCAGAGAACAAAGGAATTGTTGCCGCATCAATCGAGGTTCAAGGAAAACCATTTAGTGCAATTACAGACGCCGAAGGGCGATTTCGAATGAATGTTCCTGAAGGTAAAGTTACCCTAAACATATCTTCAATAGGATTTGAGTCAAAGTCAGTAGTACTTCAGGAGAACGAAACAAGAGCTGCTGTTACCTTAACAGAAACTACACAAGAACTTAAGGATGTTGTAGTAACTTCTTTTGGAGTGAAAAAACAAAAGAAAAGTCTGGGTTATGCCGTAGGGGAACTTAAAGGCGAAGACCTGACAAAAAATAAAGAAATTAACTTAGGAAATGCTTTGCAAGGTAAAATTGCAGGGGTAAACGTTTCTGCTCCGGTTACAGGACCTTCTGGTTCAAGCCGTGTTGTTATTCGTGGAGCAACTTCTGCATCTGGGCTTAACCAGCCGTTGTATGTTGTAGACGGAATTCCAATTGACAATACACAGCAAGGAAATGCAGGAATGTGGGGAGGTGCCGACAAGGGTGATGGTATGTCTTCTTTCAATCCAGATGACATTGCTTCGATGTCAGTATTAAAAGGTAGTGCCGCTTCTGCTCTTTACGGGTACAGAGGATCAAATGGTGTTATCTTAATTACCACTAAAAAAGGTAAAAACGGAACTGGAATTGGAGTTGATTTCAATACAAACTCAACTTTTAATACACCAGCAAGTCTTTTAAACTGGCAGGATCAATATGGTGCTGGAGCTCCAAATGCAAGCGGCGTTCCAACAAGATTTACAAATCTGCAGGAACTTAGAGACTCATACTATTTTGCATGGGGTGATAAATATGACGGAACACCTTCTCTTGGTTTAGACGGTAAAACCAGACCATACCAGGCATACGGAAAAGATAATGTTGAAAATTTCTACAGAACCGGGTATTCTTTCAGTAATACTTTAGCACTTTCTGGTGGAAACGAAACAACTAATTTCAGATTATCTTTCGGAAATACTAAAGATGAATCTATTATGCCGGGAACTACTTTTGGCAGAAATAACGTGGCTTTGAGTTTAAATTCTTCTCCAAATAAAAGCATCAGCATTGAAAGTAATGCACAGTATATTTCTGAGAAAAGTCATAACAGACCTTATTTGAATGACTCGCCAAGAAACCCGTCTTTCCCAACTACTTTCATGACCCCAGGTTCTGATATTAGATGGTTAAGCAATCCATATGATGCAAACGGAGGTGAAGAAGATTTCTTAGGAGCAAACGTATACCATACAAATCCTTACTTTGCAACAAAATCACCATTAAACGATGACCTTAGAAAACGTTTTATTGGTTCTGCAAAAGTAACATACAATATTACAGATAAGATTTATGCGAAAGGTGTACTTGGAATTGATGATATCAACTACGAATACACTGAAATTGAACCAACTGGAATTAACTACAGTCCAGGCGGATCTATCGAAAACAGAATCGAAACCCGTTCTGAGGTAAATGCTTCAGGTTTCTTAGGATACAAAGGTAATATTGTTAAAAACCTTTCTTTAGATGCTTTCATTGGTGCAAACCGTCAACACAACAGATACAGCGGTATTAAAATGAAAGGAAACAACTTTATTGTTCCATTCGAATATTTCTACGGAAATACACAGCCGGACAAAACTGAAAAATTATTCTCTGAAAGTGAAGTAAACTCTCTTTTTTACTCTGCTGATATTGGATACAAAGATTTCTTATATGTAAGTTTAACAGGTCGTGAAGATTGGTTCTCAACTTTAGATCCTAAAAACAACAGCACATTTTATCCTTCTGTAAGTTCAAGTTTTATTTACTCAGAAGTTATAGGTCTTCCTGAATGGATTTCTTACGGTAAATTCAGAGCGGGTTGGGGTAACGTTGGTGGTGCATTGCCAGAAGCTTATGCTTTAGCATTGACTTATACTACGCCAGACGGACAAACAGATTCTTTAGGACAGCCAATTTTAGGTGTTAACGGAGAAACAATTCCAAACAGAACTTTGAAACCTTACAATGTAAGTACAATCGAATTTGGTTTTGAAAATACATTTTTCAATAACAGAGTAAGTACAGATTTGACTTTCTACCACAAGAAAACAACAAATGATATTACAGATGCTGACGTTTCTCAGGCTTCTGGTTACAGAACTACTAAAATCAACGTTGGAGAAATCTTAAACAAAGGGGTGGAGTTTGCTATTAATGTAAAAGCGATTAAAACACCAAGTTTTGCCTGGAGCGTAGGTTATAATTTTGCGTATAATGATAGTGAAGTTATCAGCCTTTCTGATAAAATTACAACAAAATCGTTAGAAGGAAACAGAGATGGTAGAGCTAATGTAGTTTTAGAAAAAGGACAGCCTTTTGGAGTTATTAAAGCGTATGATTATTTAAGAGATGCAAGCGGAAACATTGTATTGGATACAAACGGTAAATTCATGAGGGGAGATTTAATCATTGCCGGACAAGGTGTTGCGCCAACTTCAATGGGACTTTCAAATGATTTCTCTTATAAAAACTTTACACTTTCAGTTTTTGTTGATGCTAAATTTGGTGGAGAAATCTATTCTGCTACAAACCAGTTAGGAGCTCGTTACGGATTATCTGAAATCACACTTCCAGGTCGTGAAGGCGGTGTGGCAGTAAGCGGAAGAGATGTAAACGGAAACCCGGTTAACACAACAGTTTCTGCATACGATTACTGGAGAAGTTATAGTGATGTAACGTCAAACTTTGTATACGATGCTGATTTTGTGAAACTAAGAGCGATTTCTTTTGCTTACAATTTCCCAAAAATGTTTTTACAAAAAACACCATTCCAGTCTGTTAGTTTAGCATTTTCTGCTCATAATTTATGGACAATTTATGACAAAGTGCCAAACATTGATCCAGAGTCAAACTATTCTAATAGTAATGCACAAGGTATGGAGAGAGCTTCAATGCCGTTGACAAGAAACTATGGTTTTTCTCTTAATGTCAAATTCTAATACTAATAAAAATGAAAAATAGATATATAAAAATATTTTGTGTCGCAATTGTTAGTGCATTGACATTAGCTTCATGCGATAAAGGGTTCGAAGAAATGAATAAGAATCCAAATGCTTTGACAGATCCGGCTGTAAAATCAATGTTTACACTTGCAGAGATCTATGTTGACGGACAGGATTTTTCTAACACCAGAGGAAATAACTTATACGCAGCACAAATCGTACAGCAGTTTTCTTCACTTGGAGGACCAGGTTCTAAGTACACCTATTCTTCTGAATATTCTGCGGCTCTTTTTGGAGAAACATACGGAAAAGGATTAAATCAGATTTTCCAGTTATTATCTGTAATAGATAATACTCCTGAAAATTCAAACATGATTCAGGCATGCAGAATCATGAAAGTTTTCTTGTTCCAAAAATTGACAGATACGTATGGTGAAGTTCCTTATTTCGAAGCTGGAAAAGGATATAACGGAAACGTTTTTTCTCCAAAATACGATACTCAGGAAGCTATTTACAATGATCTTTTAAAAGAATTAGATGAAGCCGGAACTGCACTTGATGCAACAAAACCTTTTGTGGGCAATGCCGATTTGTATTACCAAAGTGATGTTGCAAGATGGAAAAAATTAGCAAACTCTTTAATGTTGAGAGTAGCAATGCGTTTGTCTAAAGTAAATCCTGCGAAAGCAAAAGAATATGTAGAAAAAGCATACTCAAAAGGAGTTTTTACTTCAAACGATGACAGTTTGGTTTTAAAACACGATGCAGGTCCTGCAGGGGTTAAAACAAATCCAATTACTTCCTCATGGGTTAGAAATGACTTAAATGGTGGAGAATCAAACATCAAATTCAGTAAAACATTCATCGATTTGTTGAAAAACACAAACGATCCGCGTTTAAGAATTTATGCAAAACTTGAAGCTACTGGAGATAACAATCCTGCAAATCAGCAAGGTTTGGCTAATGATGCAAAAGAATTTCCTGGAGGAGACAAAAAACTTTTCTCAGATCCTAATACGTCAACAGTATTACGTTTAGAAGCACCTACATTAATTATGTCTTATGCAGAAGTTCAATTTATTTTGGCAGAAGCTTCAGTAAAAGGATGGAATGTTGGCGGATCTGCACAAACTTATTACGAAAACGGAGTAAGAGCTGCCATGAATATTTTAACGATTTTTGGAGATAAAGTACCTGCAGTTACACCAGCAGAATATAACACTTATATCACAACATATCCTTTTAAAACTGCTGGAACAGATGCACAAAAAATTGAGCAGATTATTACACAAAAATGGATTGTTTTATTATTCAATGGTTTTGAAGCTTTTTCAGAATACAGAAGAACAGGTTACCCAGTATTAGTTCCGGTTAATGACCCAACAGGAGATACTAAGGGAACTATTCCAAGAAGATTAATTTATGATCAGTCAGAGCTTGTAACAAACGCGGCTAATTATAGAGAAGCAATTCAACGTCAAGGTTTAGATTTAATGACCACTAGAATCTGGTGGGATAAATAATTTTTAAATTGGTTGGTTAGTTAAAATAAGTCGGGTACTGAGCATGCCCGGCTTATTTTTAAATCTCTTTATAAATGTGCCCATAACAATCCGTATTAAATGAGTTTGATTTATTGATTCAAATACCTTTTTTTTCGCAAAAGCAAAGAGTGCTCTGCTGAAAAAGATGGGATTATCTTCAAAAATTAAAAAAATCTCAGAACAATACAGATGTTTAAAGTTCATTGATAATCAGAATTAAAAACAACATAAATCAAATTAAAAGCATACATAAGGCAGTAGTAAAAGAAAATATTTCCAGTTGTTTTTTTGAGTTAATAACGAAAAATAAATTCTGAGGAGAAGGAATAACTTTAGTACGTTCAATTCCTTCTCTAAGCTGCCAAATGATTAAATTGTTATACCTTTTTTAGTACTTTTAAAAGGTATAAATAGTATTAGAATAAAATGAATTTTCAAACAAAACTTCTTTGGATAATCTTTCTTTGTCTATCAAATTTTTCATGGGCAGCCTTTGCGCAAAATGTTGATTTGAAGAACAATTGGAGTTATCGGGAAGAAAAAACACAAAAGTGGTTTCCAGCGACAGTTCCGGGAGAAATCCATACTGATTTACTGAACAATAAATTAATTCCGGACCCATTTTACAGGGACAACGAAAAAAAGTTATTATGGATAGAACGTAAAAACTGGGAATATAAAACCACATTTAAGGCAACAGCAGCAATGCTGAAAAAGAAAAATACAGAATTGGTTTTTGATGGATTAGATACGTATGCATCTGTATACCTAAATAATCAGCTGGTTTTAAAAGCCGATAATATGTTTCGTCAATGGCGTGTTGATGTTAAAAAAGTACTCAAATCTGGAGATAATAATTTAGTAATAGTATTTCAATCGGCACAAAATGTTGTGGATTCACTTGCTAAAAAAGATCTGCCTTTTAAAATTCCAGACAATCCGCGTGCTTATGTTCGCAAAGCGCAGTATCATTTTGGATGGGATTGGGGACCAAAATTCACAACATGCGGAATTTGGAAAACACCGAGACTTGAAGCTTATGACGAAAAAACTCCAGAGAAACCATACGTTCTTAATCGTAAAATAGAATTAGTACAAGAACCGGATAGTCTGGGCCGTTCTTTTTATTTTAAAATAGACGGAAAACCGGTTTATATGAAAGGTGCCAATTATATTCCGTCAGATGCATTTCTTTCTCGGGTAACCAAAAAAGAATACGAAAAAGTAATTTTATCTGCGAAAGATGCCAATATGAATATGCTTCGTGTTTGGGGCGGCGGAATTTATGAAGAAGATTATTTTTATGATTTATGCGATAAATATGGCATTAATGTATGGCAGGATTTTATGTTTGCCGGAACAATGGTTCCAGGAGATAAAGCCTTTTTTGATAATGTAAAAGAAGAAGTACAATATCAGGTAAAACGTCTGCGCCATCATCCAAGTATAGTTTTGTGGTGTGGTAATAATGAATCTGATGAAGCCTTTAAAAACTGGGGATGGATGAGAAGTATGAAATTGTCAAAACAAGATTCTACCCGTTTGTGGCACGATTACGTTCGTTTATTTCACGATAGTATTCCAAAATGGGTTAAAGAAGTAGATGATAAACGTCCGTACTTAAGTTCTTCACCTTTACATCATTGGTCCAAACAAAAAAGCATTACCGAAGGCGACAGTCATTACTGGGGTTTATGGTGGGGATTAGAAGATATTGAAGCGACACAGAAAAAAACAGGACGATTTGTAAGTGAATACGGAATGTTGTCTATGCCGAATTATTCTTCTACAGAAAAACTCACATTGCCGGAAGACCGACATTTATATTCAGATGTAATAAATGCGCATCAAAAATCAAATAAAGGATTTATAAAACTGAATTCGTATTTGAACCGATATTTTATCGATTCAACCAAAATAAAAAAGATGAATGTGGAAGATTATACGTATCTGACACAGTGTTTACAATATTATACAATAAAAAATACCGTAGGCATTCATCGGTCTAAAGCGCCTTATAATATGGGAACTTTAGTCTGGCAGTTAAACGATTGCTGGCCCGTTGCAAGCTGGAGCATAACGGATTATGATAACCGACAGCCAAAAGCGGCCTGGTATGCAATTCGGGAAGCGTACAGAGATGATAAAACGCCAGAAATTGATCTTACACGCCCAATAGATTTAAAATTAGAAGACCCGAAAATAAGCTGGCAGATAAAAGGAAATAAAGTATTTTTAAAAGCCCAAAAGCAAGCAAAATATGTTTACATTTCCATCAAAGGATACTCCGGAAAATGGAGTGATAATTATATAGAGTTAGCCGCCGGAGAAGAGAAAATAATTTCATTTGAAGGAAAAATTGTGAATCCGGAGATTAAGGTTTTCTCATTATATGAGGTTTTAAAGAGGTACTAAGATGCTAAGTTGCTAAGAAGTGACAAAGGTTCAAAGTGACAAAGGTTTTCCGTAGAGACGCACAGCAGTGCGTCTAACACAAAGAAATTAAAACATTCGTGTAAATCGGTTTAATCCGTATCATCCGCGGGCTAAACAATATATTCAAAATGACAAAGATATTCCGTAGAG
Organism: Flavobacterium panici; assembly: GCF_903819335.1. Classification (GTDB taxonomy): domain Bacteria; phylum Bacteroidota; class Bacteroidia; order Flavobacteriales; family Flavobacteriaceae; genus Flavobacterium; species Flavobacterium panici. The sequence continues at coordinate 78,956 of NZ_CAIJDE010000060.1, forward strand.
ACGCACAGCAGTGCGTCTAACACAAAGAAATTAAAACATTCGTGTAACTCAGTTTGATCCGTATCATCCGCGGGCTAAACCAATATAATAAAAGTGACAAAGGTTTTCCGTAGAGGCGCACAGCAGTGCGTCTAACACAAAGAAATTAAAAAACATTTGCGTCAATCTGTTTAATCCGTTCCATTAGTGGGCTAAAACAATACGCAATCAAAAATAAAAATAAATGAGAATAATATTTAGCAGCTTTTTAGCTTTAAACCTATTTTTTGCAAATCCAGCAATATCACAGCATAAAAAGAGAAAACAAACAAAACAACTAAAACAAACAGATATAAATTACACACAATACGTAAATCCGTTGATAGGTTCTGCTGGTCACGGTCACGTATTTGTTGGTGCAAATGTTCCGTTTGGCGCTGTACAGTTAGGGCCCGTAAATGTTTTTGAAGGCTGGGATTGGTGCAGCGGATACAATTATGCGAGTAACACAATTTTAGGTTTTACACACACTCATTTAAGCGGAACAGGAATTGGTGATTTAAATGATATTTTAGTTTTGCCGGTATCTGGAAAAGTGGCACTTACCAAAGGAACAAAAGATGACATGACAACGGGTTATGGCTCTTATTTCTCCCATAATAATGAAATTGTAAAACCTGGATATTACAGCGTTTTATTAGATAAATATAACATTAAAGCAGAATTAACAGCGAGCGAAAGAGTAGGTTTTCATAAATACACTTTCAACTCAGACGATGATGCTCATATTTTAATTGATCTTGCAGACGGAATAGGCTGGGACAGACCCGTAAAAACCTTTATAAGAAAAGTTGATGAAACTAAAATTGAAGGCTACCGTTATTCTGCAGGCTGGGCAGCAGATCAGCGTATTTATTTTTCTATGGAATTTTCTGAACCAATTGCAAATCTTACTTTATACGACAGTACTGCTGTGGTAAGAGGTCATGGAGGTGAAGGTTTAAAAATGAAAGCAGTATTAGATTTTGCTGCCTTAAAAAACAAACAAGTTCTGGTAAAAGTTGGAATATCTCCGGTAAGTTCAGAGAATGCTGCAGCGAATGTTAAAGCAGAAATTCCGTCTTGGGATTTCGATAAAACAGTAAAAGAAGCGAATTCAAAATGGAATAAAGAGCTTAATAAAATTCAGATAAAAGGAGACGAAAAAACAATGAAAGTTTTCTATACTTCCTTGTATCATACCATGTTTGCGCCATCTATTTTCAATGATGCCAATGGAGATTATCTCGGAACAGATAAAAAAGTCTACGAAAAAGCAAATTTTACAAACTACACTACTTTTTCACTTTGGGATACATATCGCGGTTTACATCCTTTATACACGATTACGCAGCCGGAAAAAATTAATGATATTGTTAAATCATTTTTGGCGATTTATCAGCAGCAAGGAAGATTACCGGTTTGGCATTTAATGGGTAATGAAACCAACACAATGAACGGAAATCATTCAATTGCTGTTATTGTCGATGCATACTTAAAAGGTTACCGAGATTATGATACCGAATTAGCTTACGAAGCCATCAAAAAAACAGCCATGCAAACTCGCGACGGAATGGATTATGTTCAAAAATTAGAATATATCCCAGCCGATAAAATGCTGGAATCTGTTGGAAATGCGCTTGAATATGCAATCGACGATTATTGCATTGCACAAATGGCAAAAGCCTTAAATAAAACGGAAGATTACGCTTATTTCACGAAAAGAGCCAATTTATACAAACTTTATTTTGATAAAGAAACCGCTTTCATGAGAGGTAAATTAACCAATGGAAAATGGAGAACACCATTTAATCCGCTTTCATCAGCACACCGAAAAGATGATTATGTAGAAGGAAATGCGTGGCAGTATACTTGGTTGGTTCCTCAGGATCCGTATGGTTTAATCGATTTGTTTGGAAGCGAAGAAAGCTTTTTAAACAAACTGGATTCTTTATTTTTAATAACCGATAAAGTAGAAGGAGAAGATGTTTCACCAGATATCAGCGGTTTAATAGGGCAGTACGCTCATGGAAATGAACCCAATCATCATATTCCGTATTTGTATGCTTTTGCAGGTCAGCCTTGGAAAACGGCAAAATTAATTCGTGAAATCGATGATAAATTTTACTCCACAAAACCAGACGGATTATGCGGTAATGAAGATTTAGGTCAAATGTCGGCTTGGTATGTTTTATCTTCAATGGGATTTTATTCTGTAAATCCTGCAAACGGAATTTACGTTTTAGGAAGCCCGTTAGTAAATACAGCAGTTATAAATTATAAAAAAGGAATTTCATTTAAAATAAATGCAATTGATAACAGTGCAGATAATATTTACATTCAAAGAGCAGAGTATAATGGAAACCCATATACAAAATCATATATCACACAAGAAATGATAGCTCAAGGCGGAGAATTGAAATTATATATGGGAACCAAGCCTTCGTTAACATTTGGAGTAAAGAAAGAAAACAGACCTAATTGATTTTAGATTTAAGAGTGTAGATTGTAGATTTAAGAATAGGATCGTTCAGTTTTCTGCAAGGTTTTTAAAACCTTGTAGGTATAAAATTAAAGTTCAGTATAAAGCCTATAGCTTAAAGCCTACAGCATAAAAAACAAAAACTATGAAAATAAAAAGTTTAATTTTTTTTGGATTAATACAGTATTGCATTTCTGTAAATGCACAAATTAAAGAACCCGTAGAATATGTAAACCCTTTAATGGGAACGCAGTCGCTGCATAATCTTTCTAACGGAAATACCTATCCCGCAATCTGCAGACCTTGGGGAATGAATTTCTGGACACCGCAAACCGGTAAAATGGGCGACGGATGGGCGTATACGTATACCGCAGAAAAAATAAGAGGATTTAAGCAAACGCATCAGCCTTCACCGTGGATGAACGATTACGGTCAGTTTTCGATTATGCCCGTTACGGGTAAATTGGCTTTCGCCGAAGATGAACGTGCGAGTTGGTTCAGTCATAAAGCAGAAGTTTCAAAGCCTTATTATTACAGCGTTTATTTGGCTGATTATGATGTAACAACAGAAATTACAACAACCGAAAGAGCAGCACATTTTCAAATTACATTTCCTGAAAACGAAAAATCTTCAATTGTAATTGATGCATTCGACAAAGGATCTTATATCAAAATAATTCCGTCAGAAAATAAAATTATTGGATATACAACCCGTAACAGCGGCGGAGTTCCTCAAAACTTCAAAAACTATTTTGTTTTAGTGTTTGATAAACCATTTGCAACAAATTATGCTTGTATTGATAGAGTTTTGATTAAAGATAAATTAGAAGCAACTGGACTTCATACAGGCGCAATAGTGGAATTTAAAACCAAAAAAGGAGAGAAAGTTAACGTAAAAGTAGCTTCCTCTTTTATAAGTCCTGAACAGGCTGAACTAACTTTAAAGAATGAGTTAGGTTCAGCATCTTTTGAAGAAACTCTAGCACAATCTAAAAACGAATGGAACAAAGTTTTAGGAAAAATTACGGTTGAAGATACAAATGAAGATCAATTAAAAACTTTTTATTCTTGTTTATACCGCACCGTTTGTTTTCCGCAAAAACAATATGAAATAAATAAAGAAGGCCAAATTGTACATTACAGTCCGTATAATGGAAAAGTTTTACCGGGATATATGTATGCAGGAACAGGCTTTTGGGATACATTTCGTGCTTTATATCCATTGCTAAATTTAGTTTACCCTTCTATAAATAAAGAAATGCAGGAAGGTTTGATAAACGATTATAAAGAAGGCGGATTTTTGCCAGAATGGTCGAGTCCGGGCTTTAGAGACGTTATGGTGGGGAATAATTCTGCCTCGGTAGTTTCTGATGCTTATATGAAAGGATTACGCGGTTATGACATTAATACTTTATATGAAGCTTTACAGCACGGAGCAAATAATGAAGGCCCGCTGGAAGCTGTAGGCAGAAAAGGAGTGCAGTATTACAATACTTTAGGTTACGTTCCTTATGATGTTGAGATTAATGAAAATGCAGCCAGAACGCTTGAATATGCTTATGATGATTTTGCAATCTGGAAATTAGCCAAAGCTTTAGATCGTCCGAAAAAAGAAATCAACCTGCTTGAAAAGAGAATGATGAATTACAAAAAGTTATTTAATCCCTCTATCGGATTAATGAGCGGACGTAATAAGGACGGAAGTTTTCCAGCCAATTTTAATCCGTTTAAATGGGGAGACGCTTTTACAGAAGGAAACAGCTGGCATTACAGCTGGAGCGTATTTCACGACATTCAGGGTTTAATTGATTTAATGGGCGGCGAGAAAAAATTCACTTCAAAATTAGATGCTGTATTTACAACGCCTCCGGTTTTTGATGATAGTTATTACGGTTCTGTTATTCATGAAATTCGAGAAATGCAGATCATGAATATGGGGCAATATGCACACGGAAATCAGCCCATTCAGCATATGATTTATTTATACAATTATGCAGGCGAACCTTGGAAAACGCAATACTGGTCAAGAGAAGTGATGAACCGTTTGTATAAACCAACTCCAGATGGATATTGCGGAGATGAAGATAACGGACAGACTTCTGCCTGGTATATTTTCTCTGCAATGGGATTTTATCCGGTTTGTCCCGCAACAGAAGAATATGTTTTGGGCGCGCCATTATTTAAGAAAACAACTTTACAGCTTGAAAACGGAAAACAGCTTATTATAAACGCTCCAAATAATTCAGATGTAAGCAAGTATGTAAACGAATTGAAATGGGATAATGCAGCTTACACTAAAAACTATATCAATCATTTTGATGTATTAAAAGGCGGAGAATTGAATTTTGATATGACAAGTTCTCCAAATTTAAAAAGAGGTACAACATCAGAGGCGTATCCATATTCTTATTCAACTTCAAAGTAAAATTTATGCAGTCACGTAGAAAATTTATAAAAAATACAGGAATTTTTTCCGCAGGATTATTAGCGCTTCAAACCGATGTTTTTGGATTTAATTCAGATACATTTCAGTTTCCTTTAAAAGATTTTATCAGCCAAAGACCTCCGCTTGCCGAAAGAAAATTTACAAGTAAAGCAGTCGAAGCAGCAATTGTGAGAATCAAAAAACAAATAGCAAACCCGGAATTGGCATGGTTATTTGAAAACTGTTTCCCAAATACATTAGACACTACAGTCGATTTTGAAATCATCGACGGAAAACCGGACACGTATGTAATTACAGGAGATATTGATGCAATGTGGCTGCGTGACAGTACAGCGCAGATTTGGCCTTATATTCCATTTGTAAAAGAAGATCCAAAACTAGCCGAATTGGTAAAAGGAGTAATCAACCGTCAGGCAAAATGTATTTTGCTTGATCCTTATGCGAATGCTTTTTATAAAGATTTTACCAAAGAAAGCGAATGGAAAAATGACCTGACTAAAATGCAGCCCGGAATTCACGAAAGAAAATGGGAAATTGACAGTTTGTGTTATCCCGTTCGATTAGCGCACGGCTATTGGAAAGAAACCGGAGATATTAGTTTGTTTGATGCCAAATGGAAAGAAGCCATGCTGCTAATTCTGCAGACTTTTAAAGAACAACAAAGACTGGATGGAAAAGGTGGCCCGTATAGTTTTCAGCGCCAAACGGCTTGGGCTACAGACGGAGTTCCGTTAGGCGGTTACGGCTATCCTGTAAAACCTTGCGGCTTAATTGTTTCTACTTTTAGACCAAGTGACGACAGTACTTTGTTTGGATATTTAATTCCAAGCAATATGTTCGCAATTGAAATATTAGGCTATTTAATCGAAATTTTCTCTTTACCGGCTTTAAAAGACAATGATTTAGTTGCCAAAGCAACAGAGTTAAGAGATCAGGTTCAAAAAGGTTTAAAAGAAAACGGAATTATAGAACATCCAAAATTCGGAAAAATCATTGCTTTTGAAGTAAACGGATTCGGCAGTTTCCATATGATGGATGACGCCAATGTTCCTTCATTATTATCACTTCCTTATTTGGGTGCAATTGCTCCAAACGACCCTTTATATCTAAATACCCGTAAAGTGGTATTATCAGAAAACAATCCGTTTTTCTATAAAGGAAAAGCCGGAGAAGGAATTGGCGGCCCGCATACGGGAGTAGATACTATTTGGCCAATGAGTATTGTTTTGAGAGCGATTACAAGTGTGGACGAAAAAGAGATTAAAACTTGTATTAGCAATTTGATTAAAACAAATGCCGATACAGGTTTTATGCACGAATCCTTTCATAAAGACGATGTAAACAAATTTACCCGTAAATGGTTTGCATGGGCAAATACACTATTTGGAGAAATGATTGTACATACGAGTATTCATTATCCTCAAATTTTAAAAGATAAAAATATCTAGTACTAAAAGTTAAACGATTAAAAATGAATACATCATATGCCATAGGGCTAGATATAGGAGGAACACATATTACCGCAGCAGTTATCAATAAAACAGAAATGAAAGTGATGGAACTTTCATTATATAAAGAATCATTTGACTCTAATTTACCTGTAAATCAAGTAATAGCTATTTGGAAAAAAGTCATTAATACCGCAATTGAAAATTCAAAAGTTGAAAATATTACAGGAATTGCCGTTTGTATGCCCGGCCCATTTGATTATGAAAAAGGGATTTGCTGGATTAAAGATCAATCTAAATACGAACATTTCTACGGATTGAATGTCAGAGATTTACTTTTAGAAAGTCTTAATTTTTCAAATGATTTTCCGGTGCTTTTTGAAAATGATGCTGTTTGTTTTGGAAAAGGAGAAGTTTTTAAGCAGCAGGAAAATCTTTCTAAAAAAGTAATGGCAGTTACTTTAGGGACTGGTTTAGGAGCTTGTTTTATTGATAAAGGAGTATCAATAAGTACAGGAAATGAGGTACCAACAGATGGAGAGATATACAATTTGGAGTATAAAGAAGGTATTGCCGAAGATTATGTTTCTGTGAGAGGCCTTTTATCTCATTATAAAACGTTAAGTGGTTTTACCCTAAAAAATGGTTTAGAGCTTTATGATTTAGCCATTAACGGAGATCAACAAGCTGTAAAAGTATTTGAAACAATGGGTGAAGATTTAGCCGAAGTTGTAATTCCGTGGATAAAGAATTTCTCGGCAGAGCATATTATCATTGGTGGAAAAATTGCCAATGCGAGTGATTTATTTCTGTCTTCATTTAATAAAAGCATAAAAAAATCAGGTTTAGAAATACAGGTTTCCATTTCTACAGATAATGAAATTGCGGCCTTATTAGGCGCAGTAAGTTTTCTTCGCGATTAGATTAAAAACAAAAACGGATGAGCAATTTACTCATCCGTTTTGTTTTCCTATTTCAATTTAAATTATTTTAAACCTTCTTTGATTGTCTGAACAAAAGCTTCAACTGGCTGAGCGCCCGAAACGGCATATTTTCTGTCAAAAACAAAAAACGGAACTCCTTGCACGCCAATTTCCTGTGCTTCTTTAATATCGCTTTGAACTTCTTTTAAATATAAACTTTCGCTTTCCAGAACTTCTAAAACATCATTTTTACTTAATCCTGCTTTTTCAGCTAATTCAATTAAAGTTGGACCGTCGTTTAAGTCTCTTCCTTCTGTAAAATAAGCTTTAAAGAAGATTTCCTCCATTTCATCGCCTAATTTTTTAGTCTTAGCCAATTGAATAATTCTATGCGCTTCTAAAGAATTTGAAATAACTGCTTTGTCAAAGTTATAATCTAAACCAGCACTTTTAGCACGTTCTGCGACACCTTTATGCATTTCTCTTGATTGTTCAACAGACATGCCTTTTCGTTCCGCTAAATACGTATAAACGTCTTTTTCTGGTTGTGGCGTAATAGTTGGATCAAGCTGAAAGCTTTTCCACTCAATTTCAAAATCATTATTTGGAAATTCAGCTAAAGCCGTTTCCAACTGTCTTTTTCCGATATAACAAAACGGACACATGATGTCCGACCAAATTTCTATTTTCATTTTACAAAGTTAAAGAAAAATTTGTTTCAGGTTTGAAGTTTCAGGTTTTAAGCTGTGCGTATAATTTTTAACGCAAAGCACGCTAAGATTTTTTTTAAGTTAGGTTTTTATAAAACCGCTAAGTTCGCAAAGCTTTGTGTAAATCTAGCTTTGCGAACTTAGCGCATTGTAAATGCATCTATATCAAAAAATCTTAGCGTGCTTTGCGTTAAAAAAAACAACACAAAGTTTAACTCTGCAGTTGAGATTGCTTCGTTCCACGCAATGATGCATTTGTCTGCTTTGAAGTTTATTTTTATGATAAAAGAAAAATCCTTTTCATATATAAAAAACAAGTATTTTTAGTACAAAAGTCAATGGAAAACTAATTTGTTGATTTATATGTAATTATAAAATTTATTATGAAGAAAAACATTTTCTATTTTTTATTGATCTTACTTTCAGCCAATTCAAATGCGCAGATTAGAGGTTTTGTTGATTTATCTTTTTATCGTCATACTGATTTTCAAGGTTCTGGTTATATTCAGGGTGGGTTAGGTTTAGAAGCTAAAGTGTACAAGTTCTTAAAACCTGAGTTTGGGGTAACTTATTATTATGGAACTCTCGAAGATTATAATAAAACAGATGCTGTTGGAAACATTACAAGTGTGGCAAAAGTAAATGCTAAAGCTTTAAATTTTGGATTTACTCCTAAAATATGTCTTTCTTGCGGGGAATATAGTGCAGGAGATGTTCTTCTTCAAATTCTTCCTGTTTATAATATATCAAGAATCGAAGCCCAGCAGAATTATACCACGATCAATCAAAATAATCCGTCTCAATCGAAAACCCAAAAAGATATTGTTACAGAATGGCAGCAATCTGTAGGGATTGGACTTGGTATTGATATTATCCTTTCAGATAAAAATTATGATTCTCTGGCAGTCAATTTATATTATACAGGTGTAAATATGGGAAAAGCTATAGGTGAGGTAGAAAGCACCAATACAAGATACGACAGCCGTACTTTAGGATTTGGATTGAACTATTATTTTGGTTTCAAGAAGAAGGATTAAAAGACTGGTGAATTGTTTCAGGTTTAAAGTTTCAGGTTTCAGGTTGAAATGCGATTAAACTTTGTGTAGATTTTTAACGCAAAGCACGCTAAGATTTTTTAATAAGTTAGGTTTTTATAAAACCGCTAAGTTCGCAAAGCTTTGTGTTGATATAGCTTTGCGAACTTAGCGCATTGTAAATACAATCTATATCAAAAAAAACTTAGCGTGCTTTGCGTTAAATATCACAACGAACCTGAAACATGAAACCTGAAACCTGAAACCTAAAACTTGAAACAAAAACCATCAAAAATAAAAAACCGCAACTCTTTTAAAGAATTGCGGTTTCTAGGTATAAAAAATGGTTGGTTAATAGCGATATTTTTTTTTACAATGATATGTCTTTAATTTTAAATTAAAAAAAATCCCTGTAACAAAAAGAAGTTTTGATGTTAACTATTTAACATTACCGGCATTACCAGCATTGTTACGGTTTCACCTTCTTCTAAACCGTCTGCAGGCGTTAAAATTCCGGCTCTGTTTGGTAATGACATCTCTAACATAATCACATCAGATTGAAGGTTTGTCAGCATTTCGATTAAGAAACGAGAGTTAAAACCAATTTGTAAATCATCACCTTGATAATCACAAGTCAATCTTTCTTCTGCTTTGTTTGAGTAATCGATATCTTCTGCAGAAACATTTAATTCAGCTCCTGCAATTTTTAAACGAATTTGGTGTGTAGTTTTGTTTGAGAAAATCGCAACACGACGAACAGAGCTTAAAAATAAAGAACGGTCGATTAATAATTTGTTTGGATTTTCTTTTGGAATTACCGCTTCGTAATTAGGGTATTTTCCGTCGATTAAACGACACATTAAGATATAATTGTCAAATGAGAAAGTCGCATTTGAATCGTTGTATTCAATTTTTACTTCAGCGTCAGAACTTCCTAAAATACTTTTTAAGATATTTAAAGGTTTCTTTGGCATAATAAAATCAGCAACCTGAGATGCTTTTACATCTGCACGTGCATATTTTACTAATTTATGAGCATCTGTAGCAACAAAAGTTAAACCTTCTGGAGAGAACTGAAAAAATACTCCAGACATTACCGGACGTAAATCATCGTTTCCGGCAGCAAAGATCGTTTTACTTACAGCTGTTGCCAAAACATCAGCAGGAACTAAAGTAACAGACGGATCTTCAAGATTTACAGACTTAGGAAATTCTTCTCCGGCAGCGTATGCTAATGCATATTTACCTGAGTTAGAACTAATCTCAACTGTATTATTGTCTGCAACAGTAAAAGTTAAAGGCTGCTCTGGAAATGTTTTTAAAATTTCAAGTAAAAGTTTTGCCGGTACAGCAACACTTCCTTTGCTTTTAGAATCGATTGATAATGTAGCCGACATTGTCGTTTCAAGATCTGAAGCCGAAACAGTCAACTCACTATTGTTTAGTTCAAATAAAAAGTTGTCTAAAATAGGCAACGTATTGTTACTGTTAATTACACTACCTAAAACTTGTAATTGTTTTAATAAGTACGAACTCGATACTATAAATTTCATCTCTTTTGTTTTATTTTTTGAGGTATTCCCGAGCATTTAGGCGCCAGGCATACGGATTACAAATATATCGTAAACATTCTTAGTTTCGCAATTTTTTTATTAACATCTATCGGCTGTATTTCTTTTTTCGGAGAAAGGTAAATACCAATCCGAAAACCAATAAAATAAGGATTGGAAGCCCGATAGTTATGAATTGCGTTGTCGTATAATTTTCGTAAACTTTTTCTTTATCCAATAAAGGCAGTTCAACATCTTTGCTTCTAATGTTAATAAGTCCTGTATCGTCAAGAAGATAATTGACACAATTCATCATAAAATCTTTATTATCATAAAGGTTTCCGGTTCTTTGGTCATAGCCCAATTCAACAGGCATCATGTTTTTATCCAATTGATTTCTCGCAATATCTCCATCGGCAACAACGATCATTTTGGTTGGTTTTCCTTTTGACTGAAAAGAACTTTCTTTAAAAGGCAAAACACGGTTTTCAAATGCCGAATGGAAACTTCCTTCCAGTAAAACAGAAAGATTTATATTTCCTTTATTAGCATAATCTGCCGGTGTAGTTTTCTCAGTTACAATATTCAGATTAATTTCTGACGGAGTTCCAATTGTTTTAGAATATTGAGACGATTGTAATAAAACCGTTTTTTTAATTCCGTTTTTCAAAGTGTCGATTGGACTGGCAAAATCAAATTTAATTCCGCCTAGATTTTTCACAATTGGATGCTGGCTTGATGGCTGAACCAATGGCGCAAATTTCCAGATAAAATCCTGGTATTGAGTAGCACTTCCTTGTTCTCCGGTTGCCAGTTTTATTGGGCTTCCGTTTTCGTCTTTAACCAAATCAGGATTAATTCTGAATCCGTATTTAAAGAACATATCGTTTAAATTCAAATCTCTAGGATAAGCCAAAGTCGCACCAGCCTGATTGTATAAACTGTCCATATCTGCCGCAACCTGATCAACAAGCCATAAAGTTTTTCCGCCGTTCATGATAAACTGATCCAGAACTTGTTTTTCTTCGTCTGAGAATTTTTCAGTTGGTTTTGAGATTATCGCTAAATCATATTTTTCTAAAGCATCTAAAGTCCCGTTTGGATCTTTGGCAACAGAATCTAAAGTAAAAGGACCGATATAATAACTTTCTTTAATTTGTCTCAATAATTTACCAATATGAATTTCAGACAATTCGCCATTTCCTTTTATAATGGCAACTTTCTTTTGTCTGTCTTTGGTAATTTTATTGATAGCATCGGCAATAGAATATTCTAAATGCTGAATCGATCCAATTACTTTTTGCGTAGTCGAAGCTCCCATAATGTTTTTCAACAAAGGAATATTAACTTCTTTATTATTGTAAACCGCAACTGCCCAAGGAAAAACCATTTCCTGAGATTGTTTTCCTTTATCGTCAACCGTTATGTTTATTGGCGTAAGTCCTTTTTGATAAAGAGATTTTACAACTTCCATATTGTCTTCTCCGTCTTCCATTGGGTTAACGAATTCGAAAACAATATTGCTGTTGTAAGCCTGAAATTCTTCCAGTAATTGTTTAGTTTCCAGTTGTAAGCGTCTAAAATCTGCAGGAAGTTCGCCCTGCATATAAATCTTAATCGACAGCGGATTTTTAACCTGTTTTACAATTTGTAAAGAAGTTGGTGATAAAGTATATCTTTTGTCTTTCGTTAAATCAAAACGATGAAAGAATAAGCTTCCGAGAACATTTAAAACAATTAAAATAAAAATTGTAATGCCTAATGTCTTTAAATTTAATTTATTAGATGCTTTCATTACGCTTTAAAAGATTTTAATTGATAAACGGTAAAAGATAAAAACAAAACGCTGATGCTTAAAAAGTAAATTACATCGCGGGTATCAATAACTCCTCGGCTCATACTTTTAAAATGATCCTGCATTCCAAATGCCGAAATAATGTTCGATTGTCCCGGAACTAATGAAGCTAAACCTTCAAATCCAAAATAAAATAAAAAGCATAAAAACACGGCAATAATAAACCCAACAATTTGATTTTCTGATAGAGTAGAAGTGAAGATGCCAATTGCTGAATAAGAAGCAATTAAAAATAATAATCCAAAATAAGAACCAATTGTGCTTCCCATATCAATGTTTCCTTCTGGTAATCCTAAACTCGAAATAACTTTTACATAAATGAAAGTTGGTATAATAGCCAAAATTATAAGGAGGAACGATCCAAGAAATTTTCCGTTTACAATTTCCCAAATCGATAATGGTTTGGTTAAAAGCAATTCAAGAGTTCCTTGTTTTCTTTCGTCAGAGAAACTTCTCATGGTTACAGCCGGAATCAGGAAAATTAAAATCCACGGCGTTAAAGTGAAAAACGGAGTTAAATCGGCATAACCGGTATTTAATATATTGTAATCTCCCTCAAATACCCATAAAAACAGTCCGTTGCTGATTAAGAAAATCGCAATGACCAAATAGCCAATAGGAGAGCCGAAAAAGGATTTTATTTCTCGTAAAATGATTGATTTCATTTGTGTTTTTTGTTTTTATTGTTTCAGGTTTTATGTTTCAAGTTGTCCGCTTAACGTGAAACTTGAAACATGAAACTAATTTAAGCTAACCAATTTATCCACACTCCACGCTTCTGGTTTTGCATTGAATAGTTTTTTTGTAAAATCCCAAACTGTATTAAATAATTCAGATTGTCTGTAGTTTTCTAAATCTTGTTCGGTTTCCCAATAACTATAGGTAAAGAAAATACATTTATCATTTTTATCCTGATACAATTCTAAAAAACGATTTCCGTCTGCATTTCGTATTTTATCTTTTACCGATTCAAAATTCTCCAGAAAATCAGGAATTTTTTCTTCGTGAAAACTCATTTTTACTATTCTTACGAACATGTATTCAATTTTAGATTTTAGATTGTTGATTTTAGATTTGTTCGAAACCTAAAAGTCTTACGGGTGCGCAAAAATACCAAAATTGATTGTTGTTTTTAAGAAAAAATAAAATATTCTAAAGACATAGTTTTTCCACAATATTGTCATTGCGAGGAACGAAGCAACCGCACTAATAAAAGATCACTAATTGATTAAGTAAATGAGATTGCTTCGTTCCTCTCAAAGACCAATCTTTACGGAGTTACTTACGAAGATTCCTCCTTCGTCGGAATGACAAGAAGACGAAATATAATCAGTGTAAATCCGTTCAATCCGTAAAATCTGCGGGCTAAAAACATTTTTATTATTCAATAACCTTATCTAATCTCAAAATTATTGTATCATTCGCTTTAATAAGATAAATAGAGTCGTTGTTCTTTTCTTTGAAAATCTCAAAAGGCGCTTCAATATCCGATAAACGAGGTATATTCGTTGCACCTTGCGGTCTCCAAATTGCATCATCTTCAATATGAATACCTTTGATGTTTTCTGGAAGTAAAAGTGAACTATTTAAATAATATTTATCATTCAATATATAGATTCCTCTTTCATTATATGCTCTATTAACTTTAAGAGTTAATTTGGATGATTGATCTATTTCAATTAAATCAGTTTGATAATTGTTACATGCTATTTGCGAAACAATCAGCATTACGAAGAATATTTTATTAAATTTCAAAACATCTTTTTTAGTTTACTTGACATATAAATAATTACGAAAACTTAATGGTAATCACATCACGATAATTCAGTCCCAACAAACTATTTGCAGAACCCACTTTAGAAGGATTACTTCTAAAAATAGCAATTTCAAGAAAACCGGCTTCATTAAAAATGGCCAGTTTCTCACCTTCATAAGTTTTAATTGGATATTTGTCTGAAGTTGCAATAGCCGAATAATTTGGCAGAATCGTTTTGATACTTTTTGGCTTCATCACAATTTCATACGGACGACCTTTAGCTACCTCTAAAAATTGTTGTTTTGAAATATTAGTAACAACGTTTCCAAAATGATCAATATAAATGACGTAACCTTTTAATGAATTTCCATCGGCTGCAACTACGGCTTGTAATTCGGTTACTTCTTTAACAGCAGGGATTTCTTTGCCAATAACATTTAGTAAACCGCCTTTTGCAATATGGCAGGCCACTTGAATAAAAATATCCAAATCGCTGAATTCAATAGGAAAACGATCATGAATATTGATTTCGACAATTTTTTGCGGTACAATCTTCTGCGTAAGCATGCTTAAAATTCCGTTATCGGCACAAATAAAGAAATGATCGTTCCATTGCATAGCAATATGCTGGTTCTCTTTATTGCGTTCAATATCGACCCCTATTAAGTGTACAGTCCCTTTTGGAAAACTCAAATAGGAGGCTCCAACAATGTAACTTGCTTCGGCAGTGTTAAATGGATCAATGTCATGCGAAATATCAATAATTTTTGCCTCTGGAAGTTCAGAAATGATTTTACCCTTCAGCGAACCCACAAAGTGATCTTTTAAGCCGTAATCAGTAGTGAGGGTAATTATTGACATCATTTTGTTTATAACTATTGATAGTATTTAAATCTAATTTTCATTAAATTTGAGAAATGCAAATCTAATAATACTAAATGCAAATTGAAAGTAGAAAAAACAAATTGCACTTAAAGATATGAACATACCCGACAACAATAGATTTTCAAAACAAATTTATTTTTAATTTAAATTTATCTCATTTGAACGAAAGAATTATCGAGCTTATAGACATCGCTCCAAAAGACTTTTGGGGCGCGCAGGATTCTCATCTTGAAATAATTAAAAAGTACTACCCAAAGCTTAAAATCGTAGCGCGAGGGACAACTTTGAAAGCCTTTGGCGAAAAAGATGTTTTAGATGAATTCGAAAAGAGATTTCAGAGGCTTATGCTTCATTTTACCAGATACAACAACATTGATGATAATGTAATTGAACGTGTAATAATGAGTGATGGTCAGGATGAAAAAAAAGCATACGATCATGACAAAATATTAGTTCACGGAGTTGGCGGTAAGATTATTAAAGCCATGACACCTAACCAGCAGTTACTGGTAGATACCATCAGAAAAAATGATATGGTATTTGCAATTGGTCCTGCCGGAACCGGAAAAACTTACACGGGTGTTGCAATGGCTGTTAAAGCACTTAAAGACAAAGAAGTAAAAAGGATCATATTAACGCGTCCGGCGGTAGAAGCAGGAGAAAATCTTGGTTTTTTACCAGGTGATATGAAAGAAAAACTAGATCCTTACATGCAGCCTCTTTATGATGCTTTGAGAGATATGTTACCAAACGAAAAACTCGAAGATTACATTTTAAAAGGAATTATTCAGATTGCGCCTTTGGCATTTATGCGCGGGCGAACACTTGATAACGCCTTTGTAATTTTGGATGAAGCGCAGAATACAACGCACTCACAAATGAAGATGTTTTTGACCCGTATGGGAAAAAACGCCAAGTTTATGATTACGGGAGATCCTGGTCAGGTCGATTTACCACGCAGAACTATTTCGGGTCTTAAAGAAGCTATTTTAGTTCTTAAAGATATAGACGGCATCGGAATTATTTATCTTGATGATAAAGATATCGTACGCCACAGATTAGTGAAAAAGGTAATCGACGCTTATAAGCAAATAGAAAACCACGACTAAGTTTTATTTTTAGTGAAATGTTAAATGTAAATCGTAAAATGTGTTTTAACATTTATTAATATTCGTTTTATTCATTTTTTTTAGAAATGAGTAAAACGAATATTTTTTTTGAATTTTTAAAGAACTATAAATGACAAATAGAATATTTGGGTTAGTATTATTTGCAGTTTTTATTTCATGCAAAAAACATGAAAACCTGCCAAATAAATTCCTCGGAACTTGGCATGATACAGAATATATTATTCCGGGAAAATCAAGTATAAAAATAAATAATGATAGTACATTTTATTACAGAAGTCATGGTTGTGAAGGTGGTTCTGTTTCAAAAGGAAATTGGAAAATTGTTGGTGATTCAATTGAATTAAATAGCATAAGTAGTGATACTTGTTATAAAATGTTTCCCTTTATATTTTGTTTTCCGTTAGAAAAAAACAGCAAAATAGATCTACTGACAATCCCTAATTGTAATCCTGATAACAATACATTTTTTGCAATATTTTCAAAAGAAATATTTTATATTAAAAATGATTCCTTAGTTTATAAATTAAAGCAAAGTTCGAATTGTCCCGATACTTTGAAAATTGTTTTTGCTAAAACTCAAAAGATTAGAAAATGAAGCAACTAGATGATTTCTACTTAAACCAAGAAGAACCCATAAAAGGAACATTTCTGGCATTAAAAGATATTATCTTAAAACAAGACAAAGACATTACACATGTTTTAAAATACGGAATGCCGTTTTTCTGTTATAAAGGAAAAATGTTCTGCTATTTATGGATTCATAAAAAACTGAAACAACCTTATATTGGAATTGTGGAAGGAAAACATTTTGAAGATTTTTTTTTGATTCAGGAAAAACGTTCGAGAATGAAAATTATGATGTTTAATTCTGAGGAAGATTTACCATTAGAAAAGATTGAATTTGTTATTCAGAAAGCAATAAACTTGTATAAATCTGGAATTATTAAAGTTTAATTGTTTAAAATGCAGTATTTAACGGAATAGTTAAATAAATAATAAACTTGCCCCATTTTTGGCTTTCAAGGCTCGTAATCTTTGCTCAGCTGAGCGTAAAGCCGTAAATTTGCACATCATAAATATTTGATATTGATATGACAAAACTTAAAAATATAAAAGTCGTAGTAAGTGATCTTGACGGAACTTTACTCAACACTCAACACAAAATTTCAGATTATACTAAATCCATTTTTCAGGAACTTCACAATCAAGGATATCTTTTAGTTGTTGCAACAGGCCGTCATCATCTTGATGCAATGGCTATTGTTGAAACACTTGAAGTTCCCGTTTATTTAGTGAGTTCAAACGGAGCGAGAATTCATTCACCAAATAAAGAAGAGCTTTTTGCATTTAATTTAAATAGTGATGTTGTAAAAGCAGCTTTAAATGTAGAAATCGATCCTGAAATTACAGTAGTTTTATTTAAAGAAAATGTTTGGCAGACCAACAGAATAAGCGAAAAACTAAATGCTTATCAGTCAGAATTAAATTATCGTCCGGAATTAGTAGATTATAAAACGCTGGAAGATTTTGGCGCCATTAAAATATTCTTTTCATGCGATAACCATGAAAAATTAGTAAAACTAAAAGATGACGTTTTAGCCAATTCTTCAGAACATTTACACCATGCTTTCAGCTTACCAACTTGTTTAGAATTTATGGACAAGTCAATAGATAAAGCCGTTGCAATTGAACAAGTTTTGGAAAAAGAAGGTTTCACTTTAGCCGAAGCAGTTTCATTTGGAGACGGTTTTAATGATGTTCAAATGTTATCAGCGTCTGGAAAAGGGTTAATTATGGGCAATGCACCCGCATTATTAAAAGAAACTTTACCTGATTTAGAAGTTATTAAAACAAATGCCGAAGATGGCGTAGCAAAATATATCGCTTCAAAAATACTGGATAAAGAACTAGTCTAGAGTTTTTTGCCACGACCCGAGCGATAGCGAACAGGCGAAGCAATTACACAAATTTCCACGAATTTTTTAATTAGCAAATCAACTCGACTACTTCAACAAATAATTTATGAAAATTCGTGCAATTCGTGGCAAACCAAACCTAAATTATCACAAATTTTTAGCTAGAGAATCATCTCAATTACTTCAACAAACAATTCGTGGAAATTCGTGTAATTTGTGGCAAACCAAACCCAATTAATAACATTTCTTATTTATCTTTTTCTTTGATGATGTAACTCTCTGAAATAATTTTAAATTTGCATTCATAAAAAACAACACAACTAAGATAATGAGCAATACAATTACAACCACAAATTTTAATTTCCCGAATCAGAAATCAGTTTACCGCGGAAAAGTTAGAGAAGTTTATAACATCAATGACGATCTTTTAGTAATGGTAGCAACTGACAGACTTTCGGCTTTTGATGTGGTTTTACCAAAAGGAATTCCGTACAAAGGACAAATTTTGAACCAGATTGCGACAAAATTCATGGAATTAACACAGGATATTGTTCCGAATTGGTTAATTGCAACTCCAGATCCAAACGTTGCTGTTGGACATTTATGTGAGCCTTTTAAAGTAGAAATGGTTATTCGCGGTTACCTTTCCGGACATGCAGCACGTGAATATGCAGCAGGAAGAAAACAAATCTGCGGTGTAGCTATGGCAGAAGGTTTAAAAGAAAATGATAAATTCCCGGAACCAATTATTACGCCAACTACAAAAGCGGATAATGGTTCGCATGATGAAGATATTTCTCGTGAAGATATTCTATCAAAAGGAATTGTTTCAGAAGAAGATTATTTAGTTTTAGAAAAATACACTCGCGCTTTATTTCAAAGAGGAACTGAAATTGCTGCTTCTCGCGGATTAATTTTAGTGGATACCAAATATGAATTCGGAAAAACAAAAGACGGAGTAATTGTTTTAATTGATGAAATTCATACTCCGGATTCGTCACGTTATTTTTATGCAGAAGGATATGCAGAAAGACAAGAAAAAGGAGAGGAGCAAAAACAATTATCTAAAGAATTTGTTCGCCGCTGGTTAATCGAAAACGGTTTTCAAGGACAAGAAGGACAGCAGATTCCAGATATGACAGATGCTTATATTGAATCTGTTTCTGAAAGATATATTGAATTGTACGAGAATATTTTAGGAGAAAAATTCGTGAAAGCAGATATTGATAATATTGACCAACGTATTGATAAAAACGTATTACAATACTTAAGTTCGAAATAGTAATTTTCGGGTTTAAACTAACTATTTAAACCATGAACTTTATAACAAATAAAACAAATGCCTTGTTATCTATATGTATGATAACAGGGCATTTTCTTTTTGCACAGATTGATAAAAAAGCCACAAAAGAAACCAAAATTTTATATCACAATTTAAAAGCTATTTCAAAAGAACATATTTTATTTGGTCATCAGCACGCTTTAGAATATGGCCATGGATGGAGTAATGAACCGAATAAATCGGATATAAAATTAGTTATCGGTTCACATCCTGCAGTTGTTGGAATTGATTTCAGCGGTTTTTCAGGATATTCAAAAGAAGAAATTGAAAAAACAAAAACAGTTTTAAGAAAGAATGTTATTGATACTTATGAACGCGGCGGAATCACAACTGTTTCCTGGCATTTTAATAATCCGGTTTCTAAAAACGGATTTTACTGGAAAGATTCTGTTTCTGTAGCAGCAATGTCGTTAATCAAAAAAGGAGGTTCGCGTCACGAACAATACAAGGAAATTTTAAAAACTATTGCCGATTTTGCTCATTCTGCAAAAGCAAAAGACGGAAAATTGGTTCCAATGATCTTCAGACCTTTTCATGAATTTGACGGTGATTGGTTTTGGTGGGGGAAAAAATATACTTCCCGCGAAGATTTTATAGAAGTCTGGCAGTTTACAGTTTCTTATTTAAGAGATACTTTAAAAGTCCATAATTTTATTTACGCCTTTTCTCCAGATAATCGATTTAATTCAGAATCAGAATATTTAGAACGTTATCCCGGCGATGATTATGTAGATTTATTTGGAATGGACGATTACGGCGATTTTGGACGTGATGGAAAATATGATTTAGATGCTGGAATTAAAAAACTCAAAATCATATCTGATATTGCTATTCAAAAGAAAAAACTTGCCGCTTTTACAGAAACAGGTTTAGAATCTATTCCTAATGAAAAATGGTGGACAGAAACGCTGTTGAAATCCCTGCAAAAAGAAAAAATAGAACTCTGCTATGTTTTAGTCTGGAGAAATGATGCCAAAAGTCCAACACATTATTATGCTCCATTTCCTGGGCAGATAAGCGAAAAAGATTTTCTTAAATTTTATAATGATCCCTACACTTTATTTGAAAACGATTTAAAGAACATTTATAAGAGGAAATTTTAAATAATTTCCTCTTTTTTTAAATTCATGACTAAAAACTACTTCGTTATAATTTAGGATTTTTCCTATTTTATATACCTGCTGCGAAAGTTTTTTATTTTAGTGAGAAATCCACAAAATCTTGCTTAAAAATTTTGTTTTAATGAAAAATTTCTGCCTTTTTTGAGCATAATAATATTGTATAGTTAAAAAGGTGGAGTATTGCTTTTAATTTTTCTTAAAAAAACTACTATCCAAAATGAAAAAATATTTGAATTCGTGTAACATTTCTACATTTGCTGCGTCTTTTATATAGAATTTCAATTTTAGAAAGACAATATTTCGAATTCATTAATAAAACGTTAAGAATTAGTTAAAACAAAGTACTTGGTAATACAAGTTACTAAAATTAGATTACATTTGTCAAGAATTTAAATCAATTCATTATCAATCAAATAATTATCAATCAATTTAACAAACCCAATCATTATGAAAAATTCAGTTATTTATTTAGGATTAGCTTTAGTAACATTTGTAAATGTAGCAACAGCTTCAAATAACACATCAGTAGTTAAAAATCAAGTTGCAGTATCAGCTGTATACGATGACGGAACACCCCTAGTAGTTGCTGTAAGCAAAGGAGATATCGATACAGTAAAGAAATTTATTGAATACGGTGTTAATGTAAACGAAAAATCAGACGATATGTCTCCATTAATGACTGCAGCTCGTTACAACAAAGTTGAAATCATTAAAGTTTTATTAGCAGCTGGTGCTCGTCCATCAGATAAAAATGAAAAAGGATATACAGCATTAAAATTTGCTCAATTATCAAATGCTACAGAAGCTATTGCACTTTTGAAAGACGCAAAATAATAGTTTAAAAAGTTTGAGTTAGTACACAAACGGCCATCTTTGAACAGATGGCCGTTTTTTTGTACTCTATTGTTTCGTTGAATAATTTATATAAGCAAAAATAGGCTGTCTCAAAAGTGAGTCGGATCTTTTACTATAATTATTTTTGTTTTTTTAGTGACTTAATTGGTCACTTTTTGATATCCGATTTATCATTCCATAGGAATGTTTCGTAGGTAGAAAAAAATAACGGTTAGCCACATTTACGTTCCGTTGGAACGTTTGACAGCTCAGTTTATTAAAGACAATGTCCAAAATCAAACGTTCCAACGGAACGTAAACCATTAATAACAATATAATCTTCTACCAATGAAATGTTCCTACAGAACAAAGGAAACATGTAAAATAACAAAGAGGCTGTCTCAAAGTTGAGACAGCCTCTTTTCTTTCTAAACCAAATTAATCTAACCAAAAATTAATTTTATTGTAAATGCAGCTATTCTATAGGAGCATGTTTTTTCTTGTTGAATATCCAGAATAAAATTGGGAATACTAATAACGTCAGGATTGTTGCTGTTACCAATCCTCCAATAATTACAATTGCAAGAGGTTTTTGAGATTCAGAACCAATTCCTGTTGAAATTGCTGCCGGCATTAAACCTATGGAAGCCATAAGTGCAGTCATAACTACAGCTCTTGTTCTTGCTTTTACTCCCATAAAAATGGATTCTTCAAGGGAGAATTTTGCCTTGAGATTATGATGGAATTCTGATATCAGAATTACTCCATTTTGAATACAAATTCCCAGTAAAGCAATAAATCCAACTCCCGCCGAAATTCCGAAATTCATTCCGGTTAAGTGTAAGGCAATAATTCCTCCAATTACAGCAAACGGAACATTAGCTAAAACTAATAGTGAATCTTTGAAATTTCCAAACAAAATAAACAACAGCACAAATATTCCAATTAAACTTATTGGCACAACCTGAGCCAGACGCGCACTGGCACGAACCTGATTTTCAAATTCTCCAGTCCAGCCTGTTGTATAACCTGGCGGCATTTTTACTTCTGCCACTTTAGATTGTGCCTCGGCAATTGTACTTCCTAAATCTCGGTCACGAACAGAGAATTTTACTCCAATAAAACGTTTTGTATTATCTCTGTAAATAAAAGCCGGACCAGTTATCGTTTTAATGTCGCAGATTTCTTTCAACGGAATTTTTGCTCCGCTGATGGTTGGTACTTTTAATTCTGCCAAATCTTCTTCGTCTTTACGGTATTCTTTAGAAAAACGAACTCGTACGTCAAATTTCTTTTCATCCTCATATTTTTGAGTAGCTGTTTTTCCGCCAAAAGCCAATTCTAAAACCGCCTGCGCATCGCTTAACGTTACGCCATAAGCAGCCATTTTTTCTCTGTCGAGAATTACACTAATTTCCGGCTGACCAACATTTCTAAGAATTCCGACATCTTTAATACCAGGAATATTTTTAATTTTTTCCAGAACCTGATTCGACAATTCATCTAATTTATCTAAATCATCACCATAAATCTTAACCGCATTTGAAGCTTTAAAACCAGCAACAGATTCCGCAACGTTATCAATTACAGGCTGAGAATAATTATACGTAATTCCCTGATGAACTTTTAGTTTGTCATCCATTTCATTAATTAAACCATCCATCGTGATTTTTCGTGTCCACTCTGATTTTGGTTTCAAATCAACCTGAAGCTGAATAAATCCAAATCCATTCGGGTCTGTTCCGTCATTGCTTCGTCCGGTTTGCGAAAGCACATTTTTTACTTCGGGAAAACTTTCCAGATCTTTTCTGATCATCGCCGCGGTTTTCACACTTTCAGGTAATGAAGTACTCATCGGTAATTCTGCCGTTACCCATAATGCACCTTCATTTAACTGCGGTAAAAACTCTGTTCCTAAAAATGTAGCCGAGAAAAAAGTTGCAGCAATCACACTTAATGAAATAACTAAAGTTTTTACTTTATGTTTAAAGGTCCACGCAAAACCTTTTGCTACATTTCTGTCCCAAAAGTTTACAAACGGGTTATTTTTTTCTTTTACGTTTTTATTCAATAAAATATGAGATAAAACCGGAACCAAAGTCAAGGTAAAAAGTAACGCTCCCATTAAAGCAAATCCTAAAGTGTAGGCTAAAGGAGAGAACATTTTTCCTTCTACTTTCTGGAACGAGAAAATTGGCAGTAAAGCGGTAATAATAATTAATTTAGAGAAAAAGATGGCTTTACCCATTTCTGTTCCTGTTTTCTTAATAATGCTTCCTTTTGCAATTTTATTATAAGCAGTCATTCCTAATTGATGCGCTCGATGATCAAGTACAACAAATAATCCTTCGACCATTACAACCGCACCATCAATAATAATCCCAAAATCGACGGCACCTAAACTCAGTAAGTTGGCGCTCATTCCCATCATTTTTAGACATAAAAAGGCAAATAATAAAGAAAGTGGAATTACGATAGAAACCGTAAAAGTAGTTCTCCAGTCGGCCATGAAAAGAAACACAACGCACGTAACCAAAATAATACCTTCAAATAAATTATGCATTACCGTTTCAGTAGTGAAATTCATTAAGTTGTCACGATCATAAAAAGTTTCAATTTTAATATCCTTCGGAAGAACATTATCATTCAAATCCTTTATTTTATCTTTAATTAATGCTAAAGTTTCCTGTGCATTTTCACCTTTACGCATTACAACAATCCCTTCAACAGCATCATCGTTTTTACCAATTCCGGTTTGCCCGACTCTTGGCATCGAGCTTTCATAAACTGAAGCTACATTTTTTACCAAAATTGGATTTCCGTGAGCATCATCTACAATAATGTTTTCAATATCCGATATTGATTTTAAAAGTCCAACACCACGAACTACAAAAGCCTGTCCGTTTTTTTCGATAATATCACCACCAACATTTAAGTTTCCTGAATTTACAGCATTATAAACCTGAAGCGGCGTAATATTGTATTTAGCTAATTTTACAGGATCAACACCAACTTCATAAGTTTTAGTTTGTCCTCCAAAAACATTCAAATCAGCAACTCCCGGAACTGCACGTAATTGTTTGTCAATAACCCAGTTTTGATAAGTCAGCAGCTCACGGCTGTCGCGGCTGTCACTTTTTACAATATATCTGAAAATTTCGCCAGTAGGCCCGTAAGGCGGCTGAACGTCTGGTTCAACATCATCAGGAAGCGTCACATTTTTAAGTAAATTGTTTACCTGAAAACGTGCAAAAGTATCATCGACACCATCATCAAAAATAATTTTGATAACAGATAATCCAAACATCGTAATACTTCTAACACTTGTTTTTTTCTGAACCGAGTTCATCGAGATTTCGATAGGAGTAGTTACAAAACGCTCTACTTCTTCAGCACTTTTACCATTCCATTGCGTAATGATAATAATTTGAGTATTCGTTACATCCGGAAAAGCGTCAATTGGCATATTTTTGAAGGAAATAAATCCGGCAACGGCCAATATTCCAACCCAAAAAAAGGTAAATGCTTTATTCTTAAGTGAAAAAGCAATTATATTTCGTATGAATTTGTTCATGTCTTAATCGTTTAAAGCGCGATAAATAAATAATTGATTATTGGTAATGACTTTTTCATTTTCCTTTAAACCGCTTGAAATGTAAGTTGTGTCGCCAACAACTCTGTAAACTTCAACTTGTCTTGTTTCGATATTATGGCGATCTTTAAAAATCATGACGAAATTTTTACTTTTATCAAAAACAATCGCATTACTTGGAATTGCAATCATTGATTCATTTTCGTTATATGATAATTTGATATTGGCGTTCATATCTGGTTTTAATAAAAAACCCGGATTTTGAAGTTTAATACGTGCCTGCATCGCTTTGGTTTCAGGATCAATTACGTTGAAAATTTTATCGACTTTTCCTTTAAAAACTTTATCAGGATAACTTAAGGTTGTTACACTTGCATCAATTCCAAGTTTAATTTTATTAATGTCAATTTCATTAATATTGGCCATCGCCCAAACTTCACTGATTTCAGCAATGTCAAAAATATTCTCAGAACGGTCAGAACGTAAAAGCATATCCTGATTGATACTTTTTTGAATAATAAATCCGCTGATAGGTGCCGTTACTTCATAAATAGAACCCGCTTTAATATTATAGATTTTATACGTTTCCTGAATTTTACTCAATTGAGACTGCGCTTTATTTACTTCGGCTTTTGCCTGCAGCACATCGCTTTCAGAATTTAATTTTCCGTCAAATAATTCCTGAGCCACTTTTAAATTATTTTTCGCAACCAGTAAATCACTTTTAGCATCGATAGACTGCTTTTCAAAATCAGCAACATCAGTACTTTTTATCGTTGCAAGAACTTGTCCTTTCTTTACATAATCTCCAAGTTCTACATTTACTTTAATCACGTTTCCGCCCACAAGCGGGTAAACATCAATTAATTTATTGTTGTCGGCTGTTATTTTTCCGTAAAAACTCAATTCGTTTTTTACAGTTTGTTTTTCTGCAGTTGCCGTGCTTGTAGTTTTTAGCATACTATCGCTCAAGGCGAAAGAAGTATTTGTCTGTGGATTTTCTACTTCCTTTTTACAGCCTGTAAGCGATAAGCTTACAATTGCAATTCCTATAATTAGTGTATGTTTCATTATTATTTAATTTTAAAATAAATCCTTGTTGATGGTAGTATTTAATTCTTCGCCTGATAGAGCCAGTTTTTTCTTCAATTCATTTAACTGAATATTAGCTTGATTATAACTTTCCATAAAATCTGTAAATTCTAATAAGCTGATATTTCGCTTTTGAAAATTGGTTAAGATTCCATTATAAACAGCTTCAAAATCGGAGTTTACTGTAGGTTTGATAACCGCATAGTTTTTACGGGATTCATCCCATTTATTCCATGCCGATGTAATTTCAGTTTCCAGTTGAAGTCCAAAATTTTGTTTCTCAACTTTAGATTGTTCCAGAACGACCTGAGCATTTTTAATATTTCCTTTGTTTTTGTTCCAAAGAGGCAGCGGAATTCCAACAGAAACATTTGCTTCTCTATTAAAAGCACCGCTTCGCTGATCGTAGTTTGCACCTAAAGTAATATCAGGAATCGAAAGTGATTTTTGCCATTTTACATTCAGTTCATTGGCTTCAATTTCTTTTTGTTTGGCTAAATAATCAGGACGATTGGCAATAGCATCATCTTCAAAAGATTTTAAATCAAAAGGAATAATTTTTAGATATTTATTAAAATCATCTTTAGAAACATCGGGAATTATCGTTTCAGTTGAATTTAATAACAATTTTAAATTTGCCTGCTCTTCAATACTGCTATTCACAACTTCCATTCTTTCATTTTTAAAATTCAGATAAAGAGATTGTAAACGCACAACATCCCGCAACGGAATATTTCCCTTTTGAGCCTGAATAGAGTAGGAGTTGATTAAGTCTTCAATATGAGCAAGCTGCTTATCTGTTATTTCAAGACTTTTTGTATTGTAATAAACCGTATAAAAACTTTGGCGTAACTGCAGTTTTAATGTTCTAAGTAAATCATTAAACTGAAGTTCTGCTAATTGTTCGTTAGTTTGTGCCAGCTTAACTTCATTGCGCTTTTTTCCGCCCAGATAAATTAACTGCTCAATTCCAAAAACTTTTTGGCCTTCTTTCCCAATATCAAAGAATTTGTCTCTTTCAGGATTGTAGGCATTTAATTCTGCAGTAATTGTTGGATTGTCCCATATTCGGGCCTGAATGGTCATGGCTTTTGCAGCATCGATATTATAATGAGATGCCAGCAAAAAAAGATTATTTTTAAGAAACTGGCTCTCACAATCTTGAAGTGTGATTGTTTTTTGAGCCATAACTGCCTGATTTAGGAGTACAAGCAGCAATAATGCATATAGTTTTCTCATTGTATCTATTTTATTTTGTACAAATATGCTATCGCCAGACTTTAAGAGTGCTTAAAATCTACCTTAAAATTAGCTTAAAATAAAATATTAATGAAAGAATAGTTGGAATAAATTTTCCTTATCGTTTGGTATGCTGTAACTTATAGAAGATTTGTGCAGCGTTAAAATACGGTTTACAATACGCAAACCAAGACCAAAACCAGAAGTTCCTTTAGAATTTTTTCCGCGCATAAAAGGCTGAAAAAGATTTTTTTGTTCGGCTTCGCTTAAGGTTTTTCCAGTATTTAAAACCGAAATAACCAAATGATTTTCCTGAGTGCTTATTTTTACCAAAGCCTGTTTATTATCTGAATAGACACAAGCATTTTTTAAAACATTAATTAAAGCAATCTCTAAAAGGTTTTTATTACCCTTAACTTCTAATGCAGTATCTAAATTGTCACTTTCTTCAATTTCAAACAAAATAATAAACTCAGGAAAGCTTTTCTTTAAATTTTCAATTGCAGAAAATAGAATTTCATCCATTCTGTGAACTTCATTGTCCTCATTATTTTTATTGTTATCAATTTTTGACAATATCAATAAAGAACTAATCAATTCCGTTAAATGATTTACATCTGATAAAATAGTCGTTAAGAAAGTTTTTCCTTTTGCAGATGTTGCAGGATCAGCAACTGTATTTTCTATTTGAGCCGTAATTCTCGAAAGCGGCGTTCTAAGTTCATGCGAGGCGTGAGCCGTAAACTCTTTTTGTTTTTGATATGAAACCTCAATGCGGTCCATCATAAAATTAAATTCATTGGCAATCAAATCAATTTCATCTTTATTACTTTTTGAAGCAATACGAGTGTCGAGATTATTTTCGTTGATATTTTTTATTTTCTGATGAAATAAACTCAGCGGATTCATAGCCTTTTTTACCATAAACGAAGTTAAAACCCAGCAAATACAAGTAAATAGAATATAAGATATAATGAGAGTATATCTTAAAAAAAGCAGTTTTCTCTTTCCGTAATCATCCGTAGCCGAAATTAAAGCATAAAAATCTTTATCCTTCGTATCGTAAAAAACACCATAAACCTCATAATCACCTTGCTGTTTAAAGAAAGTTTTATGCTTTTTAAGATATTTTAAATCCTCAACAGACCAGTTTATTTTAGCATCATCAATACTGCTGTAAATAAGTTTAAAATGAGAATCAAAAACCAAAGTCTTTTCATCATATAACTTATTGATTGAGTTTTGATCAATAATTTTCAAAAGCTGGTCATCAACTTCTTTTACATTAACTAAAAGTTTGATGTTCGAAAGTGCTTTAATCTCTAAACGATCCCGAAATTCTTCTTTTCTAAAATTAGAATACAAAACAAAAATCACCGTAGAAGCCAACCCAAAAAGGATTGTAAACAGTAAACTTACTAAAAGTGATATTCTGTTTTTTAAAGTCATTCTTCGCTGCTTAAATAATACCCGTAGCCAATTTTGGTTCGGATAAGTTTTATCTCGTGATCTTTATCGATTTTTTTTCGAAGGAAATTAATGTACACTTCAATCGTATTTTGATTCGTTTCAATATGATAATCCCAAAGTTTATCAGCAATAAATTGTTTTGACAAAACTTTTCCTTTGGCATGAGCCAAAATTAAAATCAGTTTAAACTCTTTTGGAGTAAGTTTAATTTCTTCACCAGAACGAAAAACCTTCATTTCCTCTTCCAGAATTTCTAAATCTTCAACAATAATTTTCTTTTCTGTTTGCTGCGGGATTTCTTTTCTCCTTAATAAAGATAAAATTCGGGCGTACAATTCATCAAAATGAAAAGGTTTAACCAAATAATCGTCGGCACCATTATCAAAAGAAGCCAGTTTATCTTCAATTTCACTAAAAGCCGTCAGCATTATAATAGGAGTCTTTTTATCAACCTCTCTAATTCCTTTACAGACATCAATACCGTTTGTGCCGGGAACATTAATATCGAGAATGATTAAATCATACTCATAAGGAAAATATTTTTTTAATAATAAAGAACCATCATAATAAGGTATACACTCGAATTCTTTAGTAGTAAAGAATGCGGAGATTTCTTTAGATAAAGTAAAATCATCTTCGAGTAGTAAAATTTTCATGCTTTGTTGGTTAATAAATTCGGCTGTCTAAAACAAACAGCCGAATTTATGTTTCTAAAAATATTATTTAAAATAAGAAAAACTTTGATTGTTTTCTATTTTCAACAGTGATTCATAAATCAGCTGAATCACATTTTCCACATCTTCTTTGTGAACCATTTCAACCGTTGTATGCATATAACGCAACGGAAGAGAAATCAAAGCCGATGCAACACCGCCATTGCTATAAGCAAAAGCATCAGTATCAGTTCCCGTAGCTCTCGATGTTGCATGACGCTGAAACGGAATTTTATTTTCTTCGGCAGTATCTACAATTAAATCACGAAGTTTATTTTGAATAGCTGGAGAATAAGCAATAACAGGACCTTTACCCATTTTTAAATCACCTTCCACCTTTTTATCAATCATTGGAGTAGTAGTATCGTGACAAACATCGGTCACAATCGCAACGTTTGGTTTAATCGTATGCGCAATCATTTCGGCACCACGAAGACCAATTTCTTCCTGAACCGAGTTTACAATATATAATCCAAAAGGGAGTTTCTTTTTATTTTCATGTAATAAACGAGCCACTTCAGCAATCATGAATCCACCCATTCTGTTGTCAATCGCGCGGCAGACAAATTTGTTTTCGTTCAAAATCATAAATTCATCTGGATACGTAATCACACATCCTACATGAACGCCCATTGCTTCAACCTGCTCTTTAGTTTCGCAGCCCAGATCAATAAAAATATTACTCAGTTTCGGAATTTCTTCTTTATCACGCAAGCGGGTATGAATCGCCGGCCATCCAAAAACACCTTTTACAATTCCTTTTTTAGTATGGATATTAACCCTTTTCGAAGGAGCGATTTGATGATCAGAACCACCATTTCTTATTACATATAATAAACCATCATCCGTAATATAATTTACATACCATGAAATTTCATCAGCGTGTCCTTCAATAACAACCTTAAAAGGAGCATCCGGATTAATAACACCCACAGCCGTGCCATATGTATCCGTAATAAAAGTATCAACATAAGGTTTCAAATAATTCATCCACAATTTTTGCCCTTCACTTTCGTAACCAGTCGGCGAAGCATTATTTAGATAGCTTTCCAGGAAAGCAACAGAAGTATCAGTTAAGATAGATTTCGTACTCATAAAAATATTTTTGCGCTAATTTATAAATTTGGTATTAGAGTTGTATATAAATATATAATTTTACATTTAAATTAAGACTCTATGAGATTTACCAGTATTTTGTTTTTACTATTGATTGCATTTACAAGTCAAGCCCAGGTTACTCCAAAAGAAAATCAGGAAATGGGCAATATTTTAACCGAACAAGATTCTATTCTGAATGATACTATTCAGCTGCCCGAGATCATTATCTCAAAAGGAGAGAGAATGAGTGCCGAAGAAATGAAGCAGTTTCAGATTCTGCAAAACAGGGTTTATAAAGTGTATCCTTATGCAAGATTGGCTGCAGATAGATTAACGGCACTAAATAACGGAATGGCGCGATTGAAAACCAATCGTGAAAAAAAGAAGTATTTTAAAATTGTAGAAGACTACCTTAATAACGAATTCGAAGACAGACTTAAAAAGCTTTCCAGAAAACAAGGGCAGATTCTTGTAAAATTGGTGCATCGCCAAACCGGTAAAACAACTTATGAGTTAATCAAAAACCTAAAAAGTGGTTTCAAAGCCTTCGTTTCAAATACAACAGCCAATTTATTCGACATAAGTTTAAAAACCGAATATAAACCCTACGATGTAAACGAAGACTATTTAATAGAAACAATCCTCGTACGCGGCTTCGAATCTGGTCGTTTATTAAATCAAACCCCAGCCAATCCCGTAAACTATAACAATCTTATGGAACATTGGGAAACCAAAGCCAAGGAACTCAACAAAAAATAACATACATATATAAGTATACTATATATACTATAT
>NZ_CAIJDE010000061.1 GCF_903819335.1 Flavobacterium panici
CTGCAACGCCTGCAGTTCCAACATTAAGCGCTGTAACCCAGCCGACATGTTCAACAGCAGCAGGAAGTTTTACAATATCAAACTACAGTGCTTCTAATATTTATGCGGTAAGCCCTTCAACAGGAGTTACCCAGTCAGGAAACACGATTACAGCTCCGGCAGGAAGTTATACAGTAACAGCTACGGCTAACGGATGTACTTCGGCTGCTTCATCAGCTGCGGTTATCAATGCTCAGCCTGCAACTCCTGCAGTTCCAACATTAAGCGCTGTTACTCAGCCGACATGTTCAACAGCAGCAGGAAGTTTTACAATATCAAACTACAGTGCTTCTAATACTTATGCGGTAAGCCCATCAACAGGAGTTACCCAGTCA
>NZ_CAIJDE010000062.1:0-276429 GCF_903819335.1 Flavobacterium panici
GCAATAAACTGAAATATAAAAACATACGATAGAACGGTTATCGCGTCCCGATTGAAAATCGGGAAGGCCGCAGGTTCTCCCGAAAGCTTTCGGGACTGCCACCCCGACAAAAGTCTTTTCATTTACTTGAGAAGACTTTTTTTGCAATAAACTGAAATATAAAAACATACGATAGAACGGTTATCGCGTCCCGATTGAAAATCGGGAAGGCCGCAGGTTCGAGTCTTGCCACCACAACAAAAGCCTTTGCATTTAAAACATAGCCCGTGGTTTCAACCACGGGAAACGTATCGTGAATAATACAATGCTCCCCACGGTTGAAACCGCGGGCTTATTAAAAACAAAACCTCTAAAGAAATATCTATCTCCAGAGGTTTCATTTTAAAATATGTATGTTTTACTATTTCTCCATATTTATATAAGCAGGAAACGATTCCTTATTAGGTAAATTAAATTCTTCGTCAAAAGGCTGTGTACCTTCACCATTATTGTATAATGCAACACGTTTTACACCTGTTGCTGTGCTTCCGCCAATACCATTAATAACATTTTGAATATTTCCCGGGCCGGCAAAACGAGTAATACACATTTTTTCAAGTTTCACATTTGGACTATTAGGCGCTTCAAAACCATTTTTCTTATTCACTTTGCCATCAGTTCCTGTAAAAACCGCATAAGAACCCATTCCTATACTATGATACTCTTTTACAGTATTGGCTATTTTAAATGCTGCATAACCATCAACTTTACCTCCTTGGCTACTCCAGCTTGCTTGATTTGGAGCATCGTATGGCGGTTCGTTTTGGAAGAAATAAGTTCTGCCGCGTTCTCCTAACCATAAAACTTCATATTCCTGAAAATGTTCTGTAAACAACGCATAAAGTGTCACATCATTACCTGTAACAATAAGTCCATTTTTACATCTGTCT
Source organism: Flavobacterium panici (assembly GCF_903819335.1). Classification (GTDB taxonomy): domain Bacteria; phylum Bacteroidota; class Bacteroidia; order Flavobacteriales; family Flavobacteriaceae; genus Flavobacterium; species Flavobacterium panici. The sequence goes on from NZ_CAIJDE010000062.1 coordinate 930, forward strand.
CTTGTCCATCGCAAATCTCCGCCTTTCTGCGACCCGTGATCAGCACGCCATAACCAGAAATGATCACCTACCACATTGCTGCTGTTTATTTGCATAGCAGTATGTATCTGAATATTTTTTGACTGAACCCCGCCTACTCTACAAGTAATATCTGATAGTAATATAGGATTTGCAGAATGGTCTGCTTTTGCACCTTCTTCACCAATTCTAACCTGATACGTTGTACTATTAAATGAATCCGTAAGAAGTCCGGCAATGATAATTCCGTCCTTATCATCGGCATAAATACATCCCCAAGTATTTTTCTCAGTAGGTTCCAACGTTACTGAAGCTATACCAGCACCAAGAAGAATTGCATCTTTTCTATTTACCTGAATAGGCGCATTCAATGCATAATGACCTGGTGTAAAAAATATATTTTTACCTGCTTTTAACGCATTATTGATTTCTACATCAGTATTACCTTCTTTAGCCACATACCAATCCGTAAGCAAATCTTGTACTTTTCCTTTACCCATGTCTGTTGAATACCATGAAACTCCTACTCTGTCTTTTTGCCATGCCGGAACAAATACTTTGTATTCACCATCATTATCTATAAAAAGAAAAGGTTTTTCTCTTATAATAGGTGTAGTAGGAATTGGAGAATTGGTATCATCTACTTGTGGAGGATTAACACAGCCTTGCCAAACCATATTATACGAGCCTCCCATAGCTCCCGAACCGGAAGGAAAAATAGCATTTCTGGTGTACCATTGCTGCTGTCCGCCCCAGTTTGGTCTGTTTGATGTATAATGAGTGTCAGCAATAAAACCACCACTTCCCCAAAAATTGGTATTTCCAATATCTGAAATATATTTCGAAGTACTTTCAATCAGCATTCTTCGTGCACTGGTGGATTGCGAAACTGTCCATGCAAAATCTCTCATTACTTCTACATTTTCTACAGAACGCCAAAATGTACAGGTAGCATTTGCTCCGCCAGAAAGGTGAGGTCTTGTAAAAATAGAACCCAATTTAACATCTGATGGCACTTTGCCCAAACCTCCAATATGAGAGTAGAATCCTAATTCTATTGAATTGGCTTCTGCCGATGATGCAGATCCCGACCCGCCTGAATCGTAAGTTTGTCCATCAACATTTGCTTTTAAATAATATGCCTGACGTTTTGTTGTCCATTCGCCATTTGCTCCGCCCAGACCAATAGCACTAAATTGCGAATTAATATCAATTCGTGCCGTTTCTGCTTTTTCATATTTTCTATCGTAGAAATACATATTACTTCCAAAAATTTGGTTCTCCAGCGAAACCATGATTGTTATATCGTTACGAGTTATTTTATAATAGTTCTCGTATTTATTTTTATTTGGTTTATTATCTGTAAAGGTCAATTTAGAAGTTGAGCTCACAGAAACAAAATTGGATGCCAAACGACTTCCTCCTCTTGTGATCACATAATTTCCCGAAGAGCCAAATGCCGGCCAAGATAATGTTATGCTATGTTTTTTCTTATTGTAAACAATTTTGCCTTCTATCTTATTTTCCTGTTTTTTTTCATCAGATGAATTAGACGTTGCAAAACTGCATAGAATCAGCATAAACGCAAATGCAGTAAATACTGAGGTTAACTTTTTGATCATAAAAATTGTTTTTGGTTTAATAGTTTTTTAGGGATTCTAAAATAGTCATAATCTTTAACCTGTATCTTTCAATTTTCTTATCAAAAACTATACAACGGCGCCAAATATGCCTTTTAATAACATAAATAAACCGTATACGATATTCTCATTTTTCCATAATAGATTTTTTTTGCGCCCAATAGAAATTAGAAAATGAAAATAATAATACTCTATATTGCTCTAGCTTTTTCTGCAACGGTTACAGCACAAGAAAATTCAACTGATACAGATCCCGGCACTGAAAACGATCAGTATATCTTATATAAAGAAAATGCTCACGCTTCTTATTATCATGATAAATTTAACGGAAGAAAAACAGCAAGCGGTGCAAGATTCAACAATGATGATTTGACTGCTTTGCATAAAAAACTTCCTTTTGGCACAAAACTTAGGGTAACAAACGAAAAAAATAACAAATGCGTTATAGTAGTAGTTACAGACAGAGGGCCTTTTATTAAAGGAAGAGAAATTGACTTAAGCAAAAGAGCTTTTATGAACATTGCTTCAAATATAAAGAGCGGCTTAGTTTATGTAAAAATTGAGATTATAAAATAAAAAACCTGTTCATTATTTTTTATTATTAATATTTTAGAAAAGAAAAAACAGAATGAGATCATTTCTACAAAGTAAATTTTAAATTCGTTCACTTTTACTGCAAAACAACTTTCATCATGACCAAAATCTGGTCTGTAATTCTGCTCAAAACTTAAATTAATTTCTGCCGAACACGCACGAAACAACGATTAAGCGAAGTTTCACAAATGTTAACAAAATAGATTTTCAAAAACCATAAATAATTGTATTTTTACGGTTCAAAATTCAGAAAATAAATGGGCAAAATCATTGCGATTGCTAATCAAAAAGGAGGCGTTGGAAAAACTACAACATCTGTAAATCTTGCAGCCTCATTAGGTGTTTTAGAGAAAAAAGTATTATTGATCGATGCTGATCCTCAGGCTAATGCTACATCTGGCCTTGGAATTGACGTAGAATCTGTTGAACTTGGAACTTACCAAATTCTTGAACATACAATAACACCAAAAGAAGCCATTTTAAAATGTTCAGCTCCAAATGTTGACGTGATCCCTGCTCACATTGACCTTGTTGCTATCGAAATCGAATTGGTTGACAAAGAAAATCGTGAGTATATGCTTAAAAAAGCATTAGAAGAAGCAAAAGAAGAATATGATTTTATCATTATCGACTGTGCGCCTTCATTAGGTTTATTAACCTTAAATGCTTTAACAGCTGCCGACTCAGTAGTAATTCCAATTCAATGTGAATATTTTGCACTTGAAGGATTAGGAAAATTATTGAACACAATTAAAAGTATTCAAAAAATTCACAACCCTGATCTAGACATCGAAGGATTATTACTTACAATGTATGATTCAAGATTACGTTTATCTAATCAGGTAGTTGAAGAAGTTCAAAAACACTTTAACGATATGGTTTTTGACACCGTTATTCAGCGAAATGTTAAATTAAGTGAGGCACCAAGTTTTGGAGAAAGTATCATTAATTATGATGCTACAAGTAAAGGTGCGGTTAATTACATTAATTTAGCTCAAGAAATTATAAAGAAAAACAGTAAATAGTTTTTATGACAAAAGCAATTAAAAAACAAGCCTTAGGAAGAGGATTATCAGCGTTATTAAAAGATCCGGAAAACGACATTACATCAGTAGAAGACAAAAATGCTGATAAGGTTGTTGGAAATATTATTGAGCTTGAAATAAGTGCTATCGAAATAAATCCGTTTCAGCCTAGAAGCAATTTTAATGAAGAATCATTACGCGAATTAGCCACTTCTATTAAAGAACTTGGTGTAATTCAACCTATTACTGTTCGAAAATTAGACTTTAATAAATACCAGTTAATTTCTGGAGAACGTCGTTTACGTGCTTCAACTTTAGTTGGTTTAACTCATGTTCCGGCATACATTCGTATTGCTAATGACAATGAGTCCCTTGTTATGGCATTGGTTGAAAACATTCAGCGTCATGACTTAGACCCAATCGAGATCGCACTTTCTTACCAGCGTTTAATTGACGAAATTCAATTAACACAAGAGCAAATGAGCGAGCGCGTTGGAAAAAAACGTTCTACAATTGCCAATTATTTACGTCTTTTAAAACTGGATCCAATTATTCAAACTGGTATTCGCGATGGTTTCATTAGTATGGGACACGGTCGTGCTATTATTAATATTGAAGATTTAGACGTTCAGACTGATATTTACCAAAAAATTGTAAGTCAAAATTTATCTGTTCGTGAAACTGAAGCCTTAGTTAAAAATTATCACGAAGGTCAGCAGCCAAAAGCAGAAGGAAAACCTAAAGCTGAATCTTCATTTGTGGTTAGAGAAACACAAAAAAATACTTTCAATGATTATTTTGGTTCGAAAGTTGATATAAAAGTCGCTGGTAACGGAAAAGGAAAAATCACAATTCCTTTTAATTCTGAAGCCGACTTTAATCGAATTATAAAATTAATAAACGGATAGTGAATAAAATTGTCCCCATAAGTCTATTGTTCTTTCTCATAGGAACCGTTTCTCTTTTTGCCCAGGTAAAAAAAGACACGGTTTTAGTCGTTAAAGACACAACTGCATTAATAGAAATAGATCCGCTTACACCTGCAAAAGCAGCTTTTTATTCGGCTATTTTACCTGGTTTGGGTCAGGTATACAATAAAAAATACTGGAAAGTTCCGCTTGTTTACGGAGCAATAGGTACAAGTTTATACTTTTATATTGATAACAATAAAAAATATCATGATTATCGTGACGCCTACAAACGAAGACTTGAAGGCTATAATGATGATAAATATCAATTTCTTGACGAAAGCAGACTTATTGCAGGTCAGAAATTTTATCAGCGAAACAGAGATTTATCTGCCTTATTTGTTGTTGGTTTTTATGTTTTAAATATTATCGATGCCAATGTTGATGCGGCTTTGATTCAATTTAACGTAAACGAAAGACTATCACTTCGTCCAGAAATTTATCCCGCCGATGTAACATTTAAACCAAACGTTGGACTAACTTTTAATTATCGTTTTTAAATAGTTTCTTCTATTTAAAAATTCACAAATACATACAAAATGAAAATTGCGCTTTTAGGATACGGAAAAATGGGTAAAGTAATCGAACGAATTGCTTTAGAAAGAGGTCATGAAATTGTTTTAAAGAAAGACGAATTCAATACATACGACGGACTTTCGACTGCAGATGTTGCGATTGACTTTAGCGTTCCGTCAGCGGCAGTCGACAATATTTCTGCATCTTTTAATGCTAATGTTCCTGTAGTTTCCGGAACAACAGGATGGCTGGAACATTACGATGAAATGATTGCTCTTTGCAACGAGAAAAAAGGAGGTTTTATATCCAGTTCAAATTTCAGTTTGGGAGTAAATATTTTCTTTGGTTTAAATGAATATTTAGCCAAAATCATGAATCAATTTGATTCTTATAAAGTTACGATGGAAGAAATTCACCACATTCACAAATTGGATGCTCCAAGCGGAACTGCGATTTCTTTAGCACAAGGCGTTATTCAAAACAGTGACTATTCTAACTGGACTTTAGACGAAGCAAAAAAAGGTGAAATTCATATTGAAGCTAAAAGAATTGGAGAAGTTCCGGGTACACATACCGTAAACTACGATTCGGCTATTGACAGCATTGAAATCAAACATACTGCTCATAATCGTGAAGGTTTTGCCCTTGGCGCTGTTATCGCTGCAGAATGGCTTGCCGGAAAACAGGGGATTTTCACTATGAAAGATGTATTAAACTTACAATAAATTGATAAAAATTCTGGATTAAACAAATATTCAATCCCGAATTTGAAACTTAAAATACTATATTATGACTCTTTACTCTTGGTTCGTATTTTTCTTAGCTGTTCAAATTATTCATTTCATTGGTACTTGGAAATTGTATCAGGCAGCAGGGAGAAAAAGCTGGGAAGCGGCAATTCCGGTATATAATTCAATTGTTTTAATGAAAATTATCAGCCGACCAACATGGTGGACATTATTACTTTTCATTCCAATTATTAACTTGATTATGTTTCCGGTTGTTTGGGTTGAAACACTTAGAACCTTTGGTAAAAAATCAACTTTAGATACTATTTTAGGGATCTTTACTCTTGGCTTTTATATCTACTATGTAAATTACACACAGAAATTAGAATATAACGCTGACAGAAAATTAACTCCTGAAAACAAAACAGCAGATACGGTAAGTTCTTTGCTTTTTGCAATAATCGTTGCAACTTTAGTACATACTTATGTTATCCAGCCTTATACAATCCCAACTTCTTCATTAGAGAAATCATTATTAATTGGAGATTTCCTTTTTGTAAGTAAAGTAAATTATGGTCCAAGAGTTCCTATGACGACTGTTGCATTGCCAATGGTTCATGACTCTATTCCATTAACAAAAAGAAAATCATATTTAAGCTGGCCTCAGTTACCTTATTTCAGACTTCCTGCTTTTGAACAAATAAAAAGAAACGACATTGTGGTATTCAACTGGCCGGTTGATACGGTACATTATTTTTATGAGCCAAAAGGAAGACCGGGCGTTATTAAGCCAATCGATAAGAAATCAAACTATGTAAAAAGATGTGTTGGTATTCCTGGCGACAGTTTATCAATTAAAGACGGCTTTGTTTTCATCAACGGAAAAAAACTTATTTTACCTGAAAGAGCAAAACCTCAATATTCTTATTCTGTAGCTTTAGATGGAAAAACATCTATTGATTTTGAATCTTTATTTAAAGAATTAGACATTACAGATCCTGCAGGTTTTAGAACTGAAAAAAGGGATACGCTTTATTTCAGAGCTTTAACCGAAGCAAGTGCTGAACGTTTGAAAAATACTCCGGGCGTTACTGCTGTAAAAAGAGAAATTGATAAAGGAAATGACAATGCGATTTTCCCGCATATCAACAAATGGAATCAGGATAATTTTGGTCCAATTTATATTCCTGAAGCTGGTAAAACAGTTGCTTTAACGAATACATCTCTTCCATTTTATAAAGAAATCATCACGAATTATGAAGGAAATACTTTAGAATTAAGTGGTTCTAAATTTATCATAAACGGTAAAGAAACTAACACTTATACCTTCAAACAAAATTATTATTGGATGATGGGAGACAATCGTCACAATTCTGAAGATAGTCGTTATTGGGGTTACGTTCCGGAAAATCACATCGTAGGAAAACCGGTTTTCATCTGGATGAGCTGGGATACTAACGGAAAAGGTATCAACAAAATTCGCTGGAGCAGAGTTTTCACTACTGTTGACGGCGAAGGACAACCGCAGTCGTATTTCAAATATTTCCTAATTATTCTTGCACTATACTTTGTTGGAGAATTCTTCTGGAGAAAAAGAAAACAGAATAAAGCATAAAAAATAAAAAATGTTATTTTTGTTTCAGGTTTCAGGTTTCAGGTTCTTTGCGAACGTGAAACTTGAAACCTGAAACTTTTAAAACAAAAATCAAATGAATTCCTTATTACTTCCTACGTATTTTCCATCCATTAGCCATTTTGCAGTTATGGCTCAATCTGAGAATATAACTTTTGAAATGGAAGATAATTTTCAAAAGCAGACCAATAGAAACAGAACTTACATCTATAGTCCAAACGGAATTCAATTATTAAACATTCCTGTTAAGCATTCTAAATCTGCACATCAAAAGACAAAAGATGTATTGATTGAAAACGAATTTGACTGGCAGAAACAGCATTTTAAATCCTTAGAAGCCGCTTATAGAAGTTCGCCGTTCTTTGAGTATTTTGAAGACGATATCGTGCCGATTTTCGAAAAGAAACATACTTTCCTGATGGATTTAAATATGGAAGTTTTTGATACCGTTACAAAGTGTTTACGAATGAAACTGGAATTTGGTAAAACGGCTGAATATTTTCATGAGGTTGAAAATATATCTGATTTCAGATATTTAGCAAACGGAAAAAAAGATCAAAATTCTTTCGAAAAATATACTCAGGTTTTTGATGACAAACATGGTTTTATCAACAATTTAAGTGTTTTGGATTTACTTTTTAACGAAGGTAAGTTTGCAATGGATTATTTAAAAACTCAGAAAATAATCTAAAATTGATCAATTGAAAGTCTGGTCATTATTGGGTAATGATCGGAATTTTCGAAATCAGAAAAGCTTTCAAACTGCTTTACTTTCATTTTAGTATCGGTGAAAATATAATCAATTCGGGCTGGGTAATACTTAAACTTATAAGTCGCTCCAAAGCCTTCTCCGGCTTCTTCAAAAGCATCTTTAAGTTTTCCCTTAATATTTCGGTAAACGTATGAAAACGGGCTGTTATTCATGTCTCCACAAATAATAATTGGATATTTGCATTTCTTTATATGCTCCTTAAAAATTTCAGCCTGTTCCTGCTGCTGCGTAAAACCTTTACTGATTCGGGCATAAATACGCTGTGATTTCTGTTGGTTTACTTTATCAATATCATCAGAGATCTCACTTACATCTGGAGAAATTTTAATAGACTGCAGGTGCATATTATAAACACGAATAATATCTTTCCCGCGTTTAATATCAGCATAAACTACATTATTATCTGATTTAGGAAAAATGATGTTTCCTTCGTCAATAATAGGAAATTTAGAAAAAATGGCCTGACCTGTCTTAACTTGGTTTCCTTCAATAAAAATATAGCGGTGCGGATACACTTTTAAATCTAAATGCGCCGAGTTTGAATATTCCTGAATACATAAAATATCCGGGTCTTTTTCATCAATAAAAGTTTTTATATTTTCCGGAATATCATCGCGATCCAGCCATTTAAAGACATTAAAAAGACGCACATTATAACTCATTACAGAGAAATCTCTTTCGTCCTTCACATATTCTTTAGCAGAGAATTTATAGAATTTGCTGATAAAAGTAATTCCGGTAAGCAAAACCAAACCAGATAAAATAAGGCGTTTTTTGAACTGAATTGCCCAATATAAAAAGAATAGCCCATTTGCCACAAAAAAGGCCGGCATGAACAAAGTAAGCACCGATAAAAGCGGAAAGCTCTTAGGTGCTAAAAACGGCAAAATATAGACACTAAATGTGAGCACAGTCAGTACTATATTCAAAAAGAACATTATTTTATTAAACCACGAAAGGTTTTTCATATTTTCTTGCTAAGGATTATTTTCCTGCTTTAAATAAAAACTCTTTTTCTTCTTTTGTCAGGCAATCATATCCAGACTGACTGATTTTATCTAAGATCTCATCAATTTGCTGCTGCGTTTTGTCTTTTGTAACAATTCTTGATGTCGCTTTTTCTGTAGGTTTTTTGTAATTTTTATGAACTTTTGTAAATGGGGTCGTTGGGGATTTTCTAAAAAGATTAGCAAAGAAATCTAATATTCTAGAAACAATAATACTTAAATCTGTTCCGTTTTGAAGCAGTTTAATAAAGATGAAACCAAAAAATGCTCCGGCTAAATGCGAAATATGTCCACCCATATTTTCAAGGCGCAGCTGCATTAAATCTAAAAGTAAGATTACACCTGTAATATGCCAGAGTTTGACATTTCCAAAAAGAAATAACCTAACATTCATTAAAGGCTGATAAGTTGTTGCAGCAACTAAAATTGCCATAATAGCGGCCGATGCGCCAACTATTGAAGCAGAAGTTCCTAAAACATAAAAACTCAAGGCAAATACAATTCCTGAAAAAATTGCGCCTAAAATATATAATCCTAAGTATTGTTTTTGAGTAAAGAAGGTCAGGAATAAATTGCTTGCAAAGTTTAAAACCATCATATTAAATAACAAATGCAAAAATCCGAAATGAAAAAATGCATACGTTAAAAATGTCCAGGGCTTAAACACGAAAACCTGAGGATCTGATGATAATGCAAGCCAATTTGGAAAAACAAACTGACCGGTAGAAAACTGATAGAAAAAAATTAGGGAAATAAGAAAACAAGCGATGTTCCAATAAATAACCTGCATCGCAATGCCGCCCAATTTATATTGAAGTTTTAAATCGTCAAGAATATTCATAAAGTCTTCTTTTGGTTTTTAAATTTAATCAATTAAAGTTAAAAATTAATTCCATCGATTGTTATTAAACTGATTTTTTTTCCAGTACCACATAATCAAAAATCCAAACAAAGCTCCACCAATATGAGCATAATGAGCTATTCCAGAATCTATTCCCATAAAAGAACTTCCAAAAATCCCAAAAAAACCATCAAATAAAAGCATATAAATTGGTACAAAATATTTCGCTTTTATCGGAATAGGTATAAACAAAATTCCAAGTTCTGCATTAGGAAACATAAAAGTAAATGCTACCAGTAAACCGTAAATAGCACCAGATGCTCCTACAACAGTTCCCAAATAGGCATTGGTGAAATGCTTAAATTCTGAAGCTGTCAAAATCTGCTCCCATCTTGTATCTATTCTTCCACTATTTAATAGATTAAGAATATCAGCTTTTTGATAACCATTTGCCAATAAAATATTTAAACTATCCTGATAAAAATAATAATTAACAGCAAAATTTACTAAAGCAGCTCCCAGTCCGCAAGAGATATAGAAAAACAAAAACTTCTTTGCTCCCCAAAAATGCTCTAATGTTGACCCAAATGAATACAATGCGAACATATTGAATGCAATATGAGCAAATCCGCCATGCATAAACATATGTGTTATAGGCTGCCAAACTTTAAATCCTGGGTTTTCCGGAAAAAAGAGCGCAAAATATTCGTAAGAAACTGGCACTAACTGAGCGCCAATAAAAAATATAATGTTAATAATTAGCAGTTGTTTAACTACTGGAGTCATATTCATCATAAGGCAAACTTTTTATCTATATCTTCAACACGCATAGTGATGAAGGTTGGTTTTTGAAAAGGTGAAATATTAGGATCTTTGCAAGCAAACAAACCGTTTACTAAATTGTCTTGTTCTTTTTCAGTTAAATAAGATCCTGTTTTAACCGCTAAACTTTTAGCCATCGATTTGGCGATAGTATCATTTTGACTGTAACTGCTTGCCGGAATTCCGTCTTGCAAATCGCTTAGTAATTGTTCAATTACAAGAGAAACTTCACTTTCGGTAATGTTTACCGGAATTCCCGAAATTACAATATGATCTGTTTTGGCTTCTTCAAAAATAAATCCGGTTGTTTCTAACGAAGGTTTTAATTCTTCGATTAACTTCATTTCTGTAGAAGAATAAAATAAATCTAAAGGAAAAAGCAATTTCTGACTTGAAGCTTGATTCACAGTCATGTTTAACAAAAATTGTTCGTATAAAATACGTTGATGTGCGCGCTGCTGATCAACGATTATCATTCCTGATTTTATTGGCGAAACAATATATTTTTTATGAATTTGATACGTTTTCTGAGTTGCCTGTTCCACCTCATCATCATTAAATAAAGAGGAAGTTACTTCTTCATTTTCGAATGTAAATGGTGAACTTTCGATACTTTCAGCATTTTCTACATCTAAACCAACATACAAACTCTCCCAGCTTACCGTTGGTTCTACTCTTTTTGAGTAGCCAGAATAAGACGAAGATGAATTTGAAGAGGAAGAAGATCCAGAGCTATAACCAGAACTTGATCCTGAACCCGCTTTTGCATAATGCTGATTGGTTTTATCATCTGTAAACGGATTAAAGGTTCCATCAACCTGAATTGTTGGCACTTCTGCTTCTACATCTTTATAATGATAAGGTGTATCTAAATTTGAATCTCTGTCAAAATCTAAAACCGGAGCGACATTAAACTGCCCTAAACTATGTTTAATCGAAGCTCTTAAAATAGCATATAAGGCTTGTTCATCATCAAACTTAATTTCGGTTTTTGTGGGGTGAATGTTGATATCGATTGTATTTGGCGGCACTTGCAGGTATAAGAAATAACTTGGTTGAGAACCATCTTTCAAAAGTCCGTCGTAAGCAGCCATAACCGCATGATGCAGATAACCGCTTTTAATGAAACGATCGTTTACAAAAAAGAATTGTTCGCCCCTATTTTTCTTGGCAAACTCTGGTTTACAAACAAATCCCTGAACATTTATAATTTCTGTATCTTCATTTACAGGAACTAATTTTTCATTGGTTTTACCAGACATAATCCCAACAATACGCTGGCGATAACCTGCTGCGGGAAGATTATACAATTCGCTTCCGTTATGATAAAAACTAAAATGAATATTTGGATGCGCCAACGCCACACGCTGAAATTCATCCATTACATGGCGAAATTCAACTGTATCTGATTTTAAGAAATTACGACGTGCCGGAATATTAAAAAACAGATTTTTAACAGCAAATGATGTTCCTTTTGGCAAAACAGCCACTTCCTGCGAAACAAATTTACTTCCCTCGATAATAATATGCGTTCCGAGTTCGTCTTGTTCTTGTTTTGTTTTCATTTCCATGTGCGCGATTGCCGCAATAGAAGCCAATGCTTCGCCGCGAAAACCTTTGGTAGCAAGTGAAAATAAATCTTCGGCCTGACGAATTTTTGATGTAGCGTGACGTTCAAAACACAAACGTGCATCTGTAACGGTCATTCCTACACCATTATCAATAACCTGAACTAATGATTTTCCGGCGTCTTTTATAATCAATTTAATATCAGTTGCTTTTGCATCAACAGCATTTTCTAACAGCTCTTTTACGACTGAAGCGGGTCTTTGAACCACTTCTCCAGCAGCAATTTGGTTAGCAACGTGATCAGGAAGTAATTGAATAATACTCGACATTGAAAATTTTAGATTGTAGATTAACGATTTAAGATTTTTGATTTAAATCTAAACCAAGCAGCACAAATTTAGTGAATTTCTACTGGCTTTTTGAATATGTGAAATCATAAAAAAAACAAAAAACCTATACTATTGTGACACAGTATAGGTTTTAATATTTTTAAAACAAATGTGTTTTTACTCGTTCTCTATTTTTCTTGGAGAATCTTCTATTTGAAGTGCGCCAGAAGTTAATAAAGGCTGATTGAAAGCGTGTGAGATAGAGGCCTGCTGACGAATATACGCCATTTTTATGGCAGCAATTGCAGCTTCGGTTCCTTTGTTCCCGTGAGCACCGCCGCTTCTGTCAATAGACTGCTGCATGTTATTATCTGTTAAAACACAAAAAATAACCGGAATATCAGTTTGAACATTCAAATCTTTAATTCCCTGCGTTACACCTTCACAAACAAAATCAAAGTGTTTTGTTTCTCCTTGAATTACACATCCAATTACGATTACTGCATCAACATTTTGTGTCTGCAGCATTTTTTTTGCACCATAAATAAGCTCAAAACTCCCCGGTACATTCCAGCGAATAATTTGCTGCGCAGGAACATCACAATCAACAAGTGCGTCAAAAGCGCCATTGTAAAGTCCTTCTGTTATAACATCGTTCCACTCAGAAACAACAATCCCAAATCGAAAGTCTTTCGCATTTGGGATTGTGTTTTTATCGTATTCTGATAAATTTTTATTTTCGGTAGCCATCTTTTATATTTAAGATTTTAGAATTTTGATTTCAGATTGTAAAAATACAAATCTAAAATCTAAAATCTGAACTCTAGAAATTTTATTATTGCGCTAATCCAATCAAGGCATCAACAGCACCAGCTTCTGGAGTTGCATCGAAGTTGTCTTTAATATCGTTTAGATATTTTAAAGCGTCTTCTTTTTGACCTAAAGCGATAGCCGTTTTAGCAGCTTTTAGCAAGAAACGAGGTGTTGTAAAATCGTTTTTGTTAGCTTCAGCAGCTTTTACATAATAATCTAAAGCTTCTTTTTGATTGTTTTTTTGAGAGTAAGCGTCTCCAATTGCTCCTTTTGATAAAGCACTTAAGATTAAATCATCTGATTTAAATTCTCCTAAATACTTAATAGCATCGTCAAATTTACCCGTATTTAAATATGCCATACCAGCATAGTAATTTGCTAAATTTCCAGCGTCAGTTCCAGAATATTCGTCAGCGATTTTCACAAATCCAAATTTACCTTCAGATCCGTTTAATGCTAATTTATATAATGAATCACTTGCAACACCATCAACAGCTTTTTGAAAGTTCTGTTGTGCAACAAACATTTCGTTTGCAGCTTCGTCTTGTTTAGGATTTTCAATAAATTTTTGGTAAGCCAAATAACCAATAGTAGCAACTGCAATACCAGCAACTAAACCAATAATGATTTTTTGATTTTTAGCAACCCAATCCTCAGTTCTTGAAGCAGTTTCGTCTAATTTAGAAAAAACACCAGCTGTTGTGCTGTCTTTTTCGTCAATGATTACCTGTTGTTCTTCATTTACTTCTTTAACTTCCTTCTCTTTTGGTGCTTTATATCCTCTTTTATTGTAAGTAGCCATTTAAAATTAATTTAGTGAACGGCAAAAATAAAATTTTTCTTGAAACTGTGGCATAAAAAATCAAATTTATCACTATTTTAAAACAAATATTTTTAATAACGCTAACTCCTTTCGCATCAGCATCAAAATAAATCAACTTGAAACGTACCAAAAGTCCTTTATATCGATAATTTTCGATAATTTGCACTCTCAAATTTTTGATGATTTTAAATACCACTTTTTTGGGCTAAACTATTTTTTCGCCACTGATTTCAGGGATTTACACAGATTAAAAAGCCTCAGCAAAAAATCTTTTTAATCATTTTATCCCGATAGCTATCGGGAGTGGCAGAAAAAAAGTTAAAGAGTTAATAAAAAAACATCAAATTTTACTTTTTATAGTTTCTTAAAAATGCATTTAAACAAAATTTCTTTATTCAATTATAAAAATTTCGCTGAAGCCAGTTTTGATTTCGACATCAAGATCAATTGTTTTGTTGGAAAAAACGGAATTGGAAAAACCAATGTTCTGGATGCCATTTATCATTTGGCTTACGGAAAAAGTTATTTTAATCCGCTGGCGGTTCAAAATATCAAACATGGAGAAGAATTTTTTGTTATTGATGCCGAATTAGAAAAAAACGACAGAACAGAACAAATTGTCTGCAGTTTAAAGAAAGGTCAAAAGAAGGTTTTAAAAAGAAACGGAAAGGCTTATGATAAATTCTCCGATCATATTGGTTTTATTCCGCTGGTAATTATTTCTCCGGCCGACCGCGATTTAATTGTAGAAGGAAGTGAAACACGCCGTAAATTTATGGACAGTGTTATTTCGCAGTTAGATTCGACTTATCTGCATCAGCTTATTCAATATCAAAAAGTCATTGTACAGCGAAATGCGCTTTTGAAATATTTTGCACTCAATCATACTTTTGATAACGATACCTTATCTATATATAATGAGCAGTTAAATGAATACGGAAAATCGATTTTTGAAAAGAGAAAGGATTTCCTGGAACAATTTATACCTATATTTAATATACATCATCAAACTATAACCGGATCTGAAGAAACGGTTCAGCTGGTTTACGAAAGTCATTTGTTTGAAAAAGATTTATTGACCCTTTTACAGGAAAATATCAATAAAGACCGAGCTTTACATTATACAACTTCTGGAGTTCATAAAGATGATTTATCTTTTGAAATTGATTCTCATCCCATAAAAAAATTCGGCTCGCAGGGACAGCAAAAATCCTTTTTAATTGCGTTGAAACTGGCTCAGTTTGAGTTTCTAAAAAAGCAAAGCGGTGTAAAACCTATTTTACTTTTTGATGATATTTTTGATAAACTGGACGAAACACGTGTTGCCAAAATTGTCGAAATGGTAAATAGTGAAACTTTTGGACAGCTTTTTATTTCAGATACACATCCGGAAAGAACCGAAGCGATTGTAAAATCGACGCATCAAACTTATAAGATATTTAATTTGTAAAGTTTTTTGCCACTAATTCCACGAATTTTCACGAATCAAAACTTTGTCAAAGTTGAGCGATAAGCAATTAAAAAATTAGTGTAAATTCGTGTAATTACTGGCGAACTTAAAACAACTGCAATAAAAACACATAATATGCTTACGAAAGAATCATTGCAATTTTTAGACGATTTAAAAAAGAACAACAATAGAGACTGGTTTCAGGACAATAAAAAACGTTATGAAATCTTCAAAAAAGATTATCATCAATTAGTGAGCGATTTTCTGGACGTAATGAAACCGCTTGATCCTTCGCTGGAATTATTGGAGGTTAAAAATTGTACGTTTAGAATTAACCGGGACATTCGATTCTCTAAAGACAAATCTCCTTATAAAGCGCACTTAGGCGTTTGGATGTCGGCTGGCGCAAAAGGCGCAAATCGTTCGGGATATTATGTTCATATTGAAAAAGGGGCTAGTTTTATAGCGGGCGGATTTTATTCGCCTGAAGCGGAAGATTTGAAAAAAGTCCGTAAGGAAATTGCCTTTTTTTATGACGATTTAGAAGCTATTTTGACGGATAAAAATTTCAAAAAAGAATTTGGAAGTTTAGATGTAAACGAAAATAATTCTCTTAAAGGTATGCCGAGAGGTTATGAAAAAGATCATCCGGCAATTGAATTTCTAAAACTGAAAAGTTTTACTGCGACTCAAAAATATGATATTTCTGAAGTGACTCAAAAAGATTTCGTTTCAAAAATGAGCAAAAAACTGATTGCTTTAAAACCTTTAAACGAATTCATAAATCGTGCTTTAGAAACCGATGAAGAGTTCTAAAATTTTATTTGCCACGAATTTCACGAATTAGCACGAATTAATTAGTGGAAATTCGTGAAATTCGTGGCGAAAAAAAACTCATTTTAATGAAAAGAAAAATACTTTTTCTTGGAGAATCGTACCGTGCCGATGCTATAACATGGATGAAAGGCCTGAAAGAATTTGGCGATTTTGAAATTATCACCTGGGAACTTCAATCTCCGAGTAATTCAAAACTTAACCGATTCAAACGTATTTTAGAATATTTCTTCGCTCCTGTATCTATTCGAAAAATAATCAGAAATAAAAAACCCGATATGGTTATTGCCGAAAGAACTACAAGTTATGGATTTCTTGCTGCTTTGTCTGGTTCGAAAACTATTGCAATCGCACAACAAGGCCGAACTGATTTATGGCCGGAAGATTCTGTCTTATATCCGTTTAAAAAGTTTATTCAGAAATATGCTTTCAAAAAAGCACATTTAATTCATGCTTGGGGACCAGTTATGACCATTTCTATGAAAGCAATTGGCGTTGACATGAACAAAGTTTTGGTTCTTCCAAAAGGAATTGATTTATCACTTTTTACACCTTCAACAAACTATTCAAACAAAATTGAAGCGATTGTAACCCGTTCGCTGCAACCGGAATACCGACATGATTCTATTTTAAAAGCATTTGGTATTTTACATCAAAAAGGAATTGATTTTTCACTGACTATTGTTGGCGACGGAACAAGATTGCAATTTTTAAAAGATTTAGCTAAAGAACTGCAAATCGAAAACAAAGTAATTTTTACAGGAAGAATCCCAAATACTGAACTTCCTAAATTATTACAGCAATCGAATATTTATATTAGTATGCCAATTACCGAAGGAGTTTCGGCATCATTAATTGAAGCCATGGCTTGCAATTGTTATCCTGTAGTTTCTGATATTGCGGGAAATCAAAGCTGGATCACACATCGTGAAAATGGGCAATTAATTACAATCGACGATATTGAAATGCTTGCCAATGAATTAATTTGGTCTTTTGAAAATCCTGAATCCCGAAATGAGGCCATTATTCGAAATAGAAAATTTGTAGAGGAAAATGCTAATTATGATATTAACATGAAGGTTATTGCTGATCGATATCATGAGTTGCTGAACAAATAAAATCTTATTTCTATATAAAATCACAAGATAAATGAGTGGATATTACAACTATTATAAAGTCGACAAGAATAAAACATCCGTTACATTATTATCAAAACTGAATGATATAAAATTGCAACCTAAACAATTATATCATTTTAAAGACAAACAAATTACCAACTTCAGAGATTATGTAATTGAAATAACCCAAAATTCAATTTTTACAAAAATTTCATTTGAACAATTAATTTTCAAAGTAAAAACAGATTTTTACAAAATTAACCCTTCTGAATTTGAGGCAATAATGGATTGGGTACATAAATATTATAATGATAATGAAGACATTGATAAATTTCTTATTGAATTAGGCTTAGAAGAAATTGAGTCATTTAACACTAAATTCGAAAATGATTTATTCTTTTTTGGCATCAATGGTATAAACAACTACTATAGTACAATTAAAAAAGACAATTTTTGGAAAGAATTAGATACTCTTTCAAATGCAGAAGAAATGAATTTAGTATTAGATTTTTTAACCTTCTTAATGATTAAGTTTATAATTTCTAACACAGAAACTAATACAAAAGAACAGTTTGAATTAATAAACAAGCTAGAAAATGCAGAAGGAAAAACAGAACTAAAAGAAGCTGCATGTTTATTTTTTGAGACTTTAAAAGACATGAATAGTGATTATTCAAAAATGTACAGTGATTCAATTCATTATTTCAGCCAAAATGCAGAATCTCTTTTATCAAAAATAGAAGATTTCCAAGCCGGTATAGCAAATTATAATGGTGTAATTTTTATAGAAGCCTGTTTTTAACAAAAAAAGCTTTCAGGCATTCCCGCAATAAAAACCAAGCTTAGCGAACTTTGCGTAAACTTTGTGTCTTTGCGGTTAAAAAACCTTCGTAACTTTTCTTCAATTTCAACGACATACTATTATAGCGGATTGTGTAATTTAATTCTTAAATAATTATGAGCAATAGAAGAAATTGGTTAAAACAAGTAGGTTTAGGCACGATAGGATTAGGTTTAACTTCATTTGAAACATTTGCAAATCCTTCGCCAGAAAATTATATTTCTTTAGATGTAGACAAATCTCCTATATTATTACGATCAAATGAAAATCCTTACGGCCCTTCTCCACTCGCTCGCGCTGCAATGCAAAAAAGCATCAACAGCAGCAATCGATACGGGTGGAATCTTTCGGGAGAATTAATTTCTCTTATTGCAAAAAAGAATAATGTTTCTGATAATAATATTTTATTAGGTGCCGGTTCAACAGAAATTTTAGATTTAGTTCTTCAACACACTGCTTTAAAAAAGGGAAATTACATACTTGCCGAAACAACCTTCAACTATTGGACATTTCCTTCTGAAAAATTAGGGATAAAAAAAATTACGGTTCCGTTAACTGCAGACAAAAAGCATGATTTAGCGGCAATGTTAAAAGCAATTGATTCAGATACAAAAATGATTTATATCTGCAATCCAAATAATCCTACAGGTACAATATGCGATCACGAAGAATTAGTTTCTTTTGTAAAAGAAGCATCTAAAAATGCCATTGTTTTTGTAGATGAAGCTTATATCGATTTCACAAAAGAGCAATCACTAAGCAGTCTTGTAATGGAAAACAAAAATTTAATTATCACTAAAACTTTTTCAAAAATGTATGGTTTAGCCGGCGCACGTATAGGTTATGCTATTGCGGCTTCATCAACTATTGACGAACTCAGCGCTTTAAAATCATCTCCAAATTTATCTGTTAGTGTTGTATCAACAGCTGCGGCTATGGCATCTTTAAATGATGAAAAGTTTATTAAAGAAGTTTATTCTTTAAATGAAGAGGTTAAGAAATATACGATTGATCAGCTTACGAAACTTAACTTAACATGCATTCCGTCTTATTCCAATTTTATTTATTTTTCTCTTGAAAATTATAAAAAGGATTTCTTTAAACAATTAGAAGCCAACAATATTGAGGGAACCAAAATCTATGAAGAAAACGGAAAATGGACTAGAATTACTATTGGAACAATGAAAGAAATGCAGCAATTTATTGAAGCGATAAAGTAAATTCGCTTAAAAAGACTTTCTGATGTCAAAACTCAATTGAAATAAATTATAATCCTTACTTTTGACCTCAGATTAAAAAGCCTTTTACACATGCATATCCAATCCAATTTTTCTTTAAAAAACTATAATACTTTCGGTATTGAAGCTAAAGCCAAAAAATTTGTCGCAGTACATTCTGTTGAAGAACTGAAAACTATTTTAGAAGAAAACAAAAACGAGAAGAAATTTATTCTTGGCGGCGGGAGCAATATGCTTTTAACAAAAGATATTGACGCTTTGGTCATTCATATTGATTTAAAAGGAAAAAAAATCATTAAAGAAGATGATGATTTTGTTTGGGTTGAAAGTCAGGCTGGCGAAACCTGGCATGATTTCGTGCTTTGGACAATCGACAATAATTTTGGCGGATTAGAAAATATGTCTCTAATTCCGGGAAATGTCGGTACAACTCCGGTTCAGAATATTGGCGCTTACGGAACTGAAATCAAAGATACTTTTGTTTCCTGCGAAGCAATGAACATCGAAACTCAGGAAATAAAAACTTTTGCCAATACTGAATGTAATTTCGGTTATCGCGAAAGTATTTTTAAACACGAAGTAAAAGATCAATTTATTATTACTTCGGTAATTTATAAATTGACAAAACGCAATCATAAAATCAATACATCTTACGGAGATATTTTAGCTGAACTGGCTAAAAACAATATTTCTGAACCTACTTTAAAAGATGTAAGCAACGCTGTAATTGCTATCAGACAAAGCAAATTACCTGATCCAAAAGAATTAGGAAACAGCGGCAGTTTCTTTAAAAACCCCATTTTATTGAAATCTGATTTCGAAAAAATTCATCAAAAATTCCCTGAAATGAAGTTTTATGAAGTTTCACCAACCGAAGTAAAAGTTCCTGCAGGATGGCTTATTGAACAGGCAGGCTTTAAAGGAAAACGTTTTGGCGATGCGGGAGTTCATAAAAATCAAGCTTTGGTTTTAGTCAATTACGGAAACGCAACAGGTGGGGAAATTTTAGATGTTTCGAAACAAGTGCAGCAAACCGTTTTCGAAATCTTTGGCATTCAAATTGAAGCTGAAGTAAATGTTATCTAAAAAAACTCAGACTTTACCAGCTTACCAACCAAACCTTAATGAAAGAATTAAATATCAAAGTTATCTTGCTCCAAATATTCGGATTGATTTTCCTGATAAATGGTATTCTGCAGCTTAGATTTTACACCGTATCGGAAAAAATCATCTGGGCAGAAACACATTCCCAATACCAACATTCGCAATATTGGGACAAATTATTACCCACAAATGAAGGCATTTTCAACTTTTGGCCCAGCGTATACGTTTGGATATTTTTAGGTTCATTAATAGGTATTTGCACACTTGCTTTTATAAACTGGAAAAGTAAACTTTCATCACTTAATACAATTATAGTGGCAATTGTATTGTACATTCTTTTAAGGGTTAAGTTTTTCAGAAAAGAAATAATATCTCAATTATTCCGTCCCGTAAGAACTTTTTGCTCTGATGATTTTGGAACACAATGCCTGATCGAAGGCGTAATTTTTACTTTTATTGGAGTTACTATTTTATATCTAAGCGTAATTCAGATTTATTTGAACTCAAAAAAAATGAACTGAATTTTATATTGATGATAAAAAAATCTTCCTTATAAATTAACACATCAAAAACCGAAAAAGTTACAGAAAGTACCTTTGAATTATCCGCAAATCTTTATCTTCGTTTTGAAAACTTCAAGAACCCATATTGATGCTGAAGTGAATGCATCACAAAGAAATCTTGAAAATAAATTCTCAAAATGTACACACCTGAGCTATATAAAGATGAAGATCCGGAATCAATCAGAACTTTTTTAAAAGAGAATAGTTTTGGGATTCTGATCAATCAGACTAATGGAAAATTATGCGCCACTCATATTCCGATAGAATTAGAAATTAATGCTGATGGAAAAGAAATCCTGCAGGGACATATTTCTAAACTGAATCCGCAAGCTGAAGGTTTTGCAGAAAACGATCAGGTTTTGGCTGTATTTACAGGGCCGCATAGTTATATTTCTTCTTCTTGATACGATCATGAAAATGTACCAACATGGAATTATATAGCCGTACATGTTTATGGAAGAATTAAGATTGTAGATTACACTACATCTGTAGAACAGTTAAAAAAGCTTGTTGACAAATACGAAGCAAATTCTGAAAATCCTGTTCGTGTTGAAAATTTATCTGAAAAAACCATGCGTGAAGCCAGAGGGATTTTTGGTTTTGAAATAGAAATTGATGAAATTCAGGCTACCAAAAAATTGTCTCAAAACCGCGATGATCATAATTATAAAAACATAATTTCGGAACTGGAAAAAACAGAAAACCCTCAGTCTATTGCAATTGCAAAAGAAATGTCAAAGTGCCGAAAGTAAATTGATATTAAACATTGAAAATTAGGAATTCATAACTACCTTTGTTCTCGCAAAATTTGGAACATTAACAGACATTAAAACCATATGCTTATAATTTTACTTTACTTTTTTATTGCTATTGTTTTTATTCAGCTTTTCTATTATTTAGGAATTTTTGGAAAATTTGCTTTTGCTAAACCTCAAGATGTTACGCCAAAGAATATTCCGGTTTCTGTTATTGTATGTGCAAAAAATGAAGAAGAAAACGTAAAGAAATTTATCCCTTTATTAGCAGAGCAAAATTATCCTGATTTTGAAATTGTTTTAATTGACGATGCATCAAGTGATGAAACGCTTGAAGTATTTGAAGAATTTGAGCAAAAATATCCCAACATTCGCCTTGTTAAAGTTGAAAATAATGAAGCTTTTTGGGGAAATAAAAAATACGCTTTAACCTTAGGAATCAAAGCAGCAAAAAAAGAGTATTTACTTTTTACAGATGCAGATTGTTATCCAACTTCAAAAGACTGGATTACTGCAATGACTTCGCAATTTGATACAGAAAAAACTATTGTTTTAGGTTACGGAGGTTATGAAAAAATAGAGAATTCTTTATTAAATAAAATTATTCGTTTTGAAACCATATTAACTGCTGTTCAATATTTTTCGTGGGCAAAAGCCGGACTTCCGTATATGGGAGTTGGACGAAATTTAGCGTACAAAAAAGAGGAGTTTTTTAATGTAAATGGTTTTATTGATCATATTCAGGTTCGTTCCGGCGATGATGATTTGTTTATCAATCAGGCGGCAAACAAATTAAATACTACAATATCGTATACGCCAGAAAGTTTTACTTATTCAAAACCAAAAGAATCTTTTAAAGACTGGTTTACACAAAAAAGAAGACACGTTTCTACAGCTGAGCATTATAAGTTTTTTGATAAATTTCAATTGGGACTTTTCTATTTTTCACAATTATTTTTCTTTTTATCAGTTATAATTCTGCTGGCGTTTCAATTTCAATGGATTGCTGTTGTAGCAATTTTAGCAACACGTTATACTGTAGTTTGGACTGTAATTGGTTTTTCTGCAGGAAAACTTAAAGAAAATGATATTAAAATTTGGTTTCCAGTATTAGAAATTGTGCTTATTGTAACACAAATTAATATCTTTATAACTAATATTTTTTCAAAACCTGTATATTGGAAATAAATTCTAAAATAGAAAAAGCAAAAAAAGGTGACGATTGCGCCTTTACTTTTTTATTAGATTATTTCTGGAATGAAGTCTATGGCTTTATGCTTAAACGTACAGAAAATGAAACTACCGCAGAAGATATTACTATTGAAACTTTCTCAAAAGCTTTTGATAAAATAGGTTCTTATAACCCGGAATTTCAGTTCAACACTTGGTTAATTGCTATTGCAAAAAATGTCTATATTGATTTGTTACGTAAAAAGAAAACCAATCTTTTTATAGAAATCACAGATACTGAAGACCAACAGGCATACAATATTGCCGACACTACTCCATCTGCAGAAGATGCCTTAATTAAGGAGCAAAACCTCTCCCGTTTGCTTTTATGCATCAAAGAATTAAAACCCCATTATCAGGAAGTAATTCAGCTTCGCTACTTTCAGGAAATGTCCTATCAGGAAATTGCTGACAAAATTAATGAGCCTCTAAGCAACGTAAAGGTAAAATTACTACGTGCTAAAAAATTATTAGCAGAAATTATCGAACGTAATAGATAATTTATTATCTTTAAGAAAAGAATAAGATATAATCATATTTTTTCTTAAAAAAATAATTTATTCACACACTAAAACAACAACTTCTACGTTGTTTGCTTAAACCCAATTCACTATCGCGTATGATTTAAAGTTACTTAACCTTAAAATCCAAAAATCATGACTAAATTAAGCATCTATGAAAACAAGTGGATCGATCTTGTTTTCGAAAACAAAAACAAAGAATACGGAGCGTACCAATTACGCCAGGAAAATTCTAAAACAACAGTTACGGCTCTATTTATGGCCTTGTTGTTACTAACTGCCATAGGAAGCGTATCGATGTTGCTTAATAAATTTAGAACAATTGATCCCATTGAGGAGCCTATTCCAATTACGCCTCTTGTTTTAACTGATGTTGATCCAATAGTAGTTCCAAAAATAAAGGATCCTGTTGCCCCACCAATGAAATCGACTCCACCGGCAGCAACAGCACCAGTAACGTCAAGTCAATTAACAAATCCGGTTATAGTACCTACAGATCAGGCAACGCAAACTATCGCTGCTAACGTGGACAATACTCCACATGTAGACAATGCAGTAGGAACAGATGGACCTGGTACAAATGTATTACCTGGAAATACTGGCGGAGAACCTGTAATTGCTAATACTGGTGATACTGGAACTACAATTGTTAATGTATCCGTTTTAGACAAATTACCAGAGTTTCCTGGAGGAATTAAAAAGTTTTACAACTATGTTGGAAATAACTTTACAAAACCAGAATTGGATGCTGAAAAAACATTACGTGTGTATGTTTCATTTGTAATCGAAAAAGACGGTACAATGACTGACATTATTGTTAAAAATGATCCAGGATTTGGAATGGGAAAAGAAGCTGTTAGAGTTTTAAAATCTTTAAAAACAAAATGGGCTCCGGGAATATTAGCTGGAAAGCCAGTTCGTACAGCGTACAATCTTCCAATAACAATACAAACAGGACAAACTGAATAAAAATAAAATATAGAAAAAGAAAAGCAGAATTTAGGTTCTGCTTTTTTTATGGTCTTAATTAATGACATATCTTTATCTTCAATTTATAAGTTAAAAATGCCTTTTACATTTGCCCATCCCGCAATAGTTCTGCCTCTAAATTATTTACCTAAAAAATGGTTTTCATTAACCGGACTTATAATCGGAAGCATGATTCCAGATTTTGAGTACTTTACTAGAATGAGAGTAGAAAGCCATTACAGCCACAATATTTACGGTGTATTTTGGTTTGATCTGCAGCTTGCAATTCTACTAGCATTTACATTCCATAATATTGTTAAAAATCAACTATTCCATAATTTGCCGGAAATAATTCGATCACGAGTTCTTATCTTCGACCAATTTAATTGGAACAGTTATTTCAAACAACATTGGATTGTTGTAGTACTATCAATTTTAATTGGAACTGCTTCACATCTTTTTTGGGATAGCTTTACACATGAACATGGCTATTGTGTAAATCATGTTGCCTTATTGCATGATTACATTTTTATTTCTCATCTAAAAATTCCAATTTTTAAAGCTGTCCAACACTTAAGTACCTTTATTGGCGGATTGATTATTTTATTTGCTTTTTCTAAACTCCCAAAGAATAATATTTCAACAAAATCTTTAAATAAAAACTATTGGATTTGTCTTGTTTTATTTTCGCTAATAATTTTAGTCTTTCGATTTGCGATAGGATTAGACCCAAAACAATATGGACACTTAATAGTTTCTATAATTTCCTCTGTTTTATTTTCTTTAATATTAACTCCTCTTTTTTTAAATCTAAAAGCATTTGTTAAAAACTAACAAAATCAATTACTTTTACATTAAATTCAAAAAAGGAACAATTAATCAACTTTTAAAAATAAAAAGAAATGGGAATATTTTCAGCTCTTATGGGCAATGCCGGTACAGTAAGTCAGGAAGATTTACTTAAAAAATACGGTCAGCTTTTGACAGATAACGAAGAAATTGAAATGGGTTTTAAACTTATTCGTGATACTTTTATCTTCACCAATAAAAGATTAATTCTGGTTGATGTACAAGGATTAACAGGAAGCAAAACTGAATATAAATCTATTGCTTACAAAAGTATTACTCGTTTTAGTGTAGAAACTGCGGGAACATTTGATCTTGATGCTGAATTGAAAATCTGGGTTTCAAGCGAATTAAATCCAAGTATTGTAAAACAATTCAATAAATCTGTAAACGTATACGATGTTCAAAAAGTTTTAGCACATCACGTTTTAGGTTAATTTTATAGAATAAAAAAAACGGCAGATTTAAATCTGCCGTTTTTACTCTTTATATCAAAAACTATTTTTTCTTCTTAGTAGTCGTTTTTTTCGTTGTTGTCTTTTTAGGAACTGTATTATCAATTTTTTGCTGAACGTATGGTTTGTAAACTCCATCTTTTTCTGCTCTTGCTTTTGCATCATCTGCTCTTTTCTTAGAGTCAGGATGTGAACTCATCATTTGATCAATAAATGAAGCTTCTGCACCTTCACTCATTTTAGCTAAAATTCTAAAAGCAGATTCTTCTGCATTTACATTATAACCGTTTTTCTTTAAGAAATTATAAGAATATAAATCAGCTTCTGTTTCTTGTTTACGGCTGTGTTTGCTATCGATTAAAGCACTTCCAATTTTTCCTAACTGACTGTCTGTTACTGCGGATATTTTAGCAGATTGTGATGACGCACCATCAATTAAAGCTTCTTTTTGGTAAGCCGCACGCATTGCATCTCTTGAATCATTATTAGCAACGTGTCCAATTTCGTGACCAATTACAGCTAACAATTCGTTATCATCCATAATATCCATTAATCCTGAATATACACGAACACTTCCGTCAGCGGTTGCAAAAGCATTTACTTCTTTTAGTTTATAAACTTTATAATTTAAAGTAAAACCATCGCCTGCTGTATGTTTTCCAAAAACCCTGTTTAATCGCAAAGTATAACCATCAGTTGCTGGCGCTACCTGATTAGTAGAGTCTAATTTTCTAACTGCTTCTTTAGATAATGCTGCAGCATCTGCATTTGTTAAAGTGAAAGCTGCCACACCTTTTTGAACTGCTCCTATCGCTTTTTCACCAAAATTAATCTGTGCATTCATTTTTGTAAAACCAAATGCTGTAAATATTAGTCCTACTATTATAAATCTTTTTTTCATGTTTTTATAATTACAATTTAACAACAAATGTAAATAACATAAATGCTATTTCATTTCACACAAAGTTTATTTTTTTAACAAATTAAAGATATGAATTTTAAATGAGCTATTTAGCAATATTGTAGGTGTTTCTGATATAACGATCAAAAAAAAACCGGTAAATTCTGTAGAATTACCGGTTTTACTTTTTACACAAAAATTACTTCTTTTTTGTTGTTGTTTTTTTAGCAGTTGCTTTTGCTGGCGCTTTTGTTGTTGTTTTTGCAGGTGCAGTATTTACAATTTTCTGCTGTATATACTCTTTATACAAACCATCTTTTACAGCTCTTTTTTTAGCATCATCGGCTCTTTTTCCAGAATCAGGATGTGAACTCATCATTTTGGTAATAAAAGATGCCTCTGCACTTTCACTTAAATTTTGCAAAATTCTAAAAGCAGATTCCACCGCATTCACATCATAACCATTTTTTTTCATGAAATCATATGAAAACGTATCTGCCTGAGATTCCTGCTTTCTACTGTGTTTGCTGTCGATCATTGCGCTTCCTATTTTTCCTAATTGAGATCCTGTAAGTGTCTCAATTTTTCCTGATTGTGATGAAGCGGCATCTAACAAAGCTTCTTTTTTATACGCAGCTTTAATAGCATCTCTTGTATCATGATTCACTACGTGACCTATTTCATGTCCAATAACGGCTAGTAATTCATTATCATCCATAATATCCATTAAACCTGCAAATACACGAACACTTCCATCTGCACAAGCAAAAGCATTAATATCTTTTACTAAGTAAACTTTATAATTTAAAGTAACTCCTTCGCTCGAAGTGTGTTTTCCAAACAAACGATTTAAACGAATTGAATAACCGTCTGTAGCTGCGGCAACAGGATTATTTGCATCCATTTCTGCAATCGATTCTTTCGCTAAAGCTGCAGCATCTGCATCGCTAAAAGTAAATCCTGAAACTCCTTTACCTAAAGCTCCCATAGTTTTATCTGAAAGTATTTGTGCGTTCATTTTAGTAAAACCAAAAGCTGCAAATAAAATTCCTAATACAATAAGTTTCTTTTTCATGTTTTTCTTAACTATTATTAAATTAACAGCAAAAATATTACAGCGCGAATTTTACACTGCTTATAAAAGCCAAATTTGTATCAGAATAAGATGAAAATTAATATTCAAAAAAGACAGCTTAAATATCAAAATTTTAAGTAAAAAATTAAAAAGATAAATCCAAAATGCTCTTAAAGACAGAGTATTGCCATTTGAACTTGAAATATTAAAGAGTGTTCGCAGAGATGAAAAGTAAACGAAAAGCAAATTAGCATCATCAAATAAACAACATTCCGTATCTTTGTAGTCAGATTTATGATATATGGAAACAGTCATTGAAAACATACCGCCTGCAAAACCGAAATGGTTAAAGGTAAAATTACCAATTGGACAAAAATATACTGAACTACGTGGTTTAGTTGATAAATACAGCTTAAATACGATCTGCACTTCTGGAAGCTGCCCTAATATGGGAGAATGCTGGGGAGAAGGAACAGCAACTTTCATGATTTTAGGAAATGTCTGCACCCGTTCCTGCGGTTTTTGCGGTGTTAAAACCGGACGCCCGGAAACGGTAGATTGGGACGAACCTGAAAAAGTAGCTCGTTCTATAAAAATCATGAACATTAAACACGCTGTAATTACAAGTGTTGACAGAGATGATTTAAAAGACGGAGGTTCTATCATTTGGATAGAAACTGTAAAAGCAATCCGTAGAATGAACCCAAATACTACTCTTGAAACTTTGATTCCGGACTTTCAGGGAATTGAAAGAAATATTGACAGAATTGTTGAAGCAAATCCTGAAGTAGTTTCTCATAACGTTGAAACCGTTCGTCGTTTAACACGCGAAGTTCGTATTCAGGCAAAATATGATCGTAGTTTAGAAGTTTTACGTTATTTAAAAGAAAAAGGGATAAACAGAACTAAATCTGGAATCATGCTTGGTCTAGGAGAAACTGAAGAAGAAGTTTACCAGACAATGAGAGATTTACGCAATGCAAACGTTGATGTTGTTACTATTGGTCAATATTTACAGCCAAGTAAAAAACATTTACCTGTAAAAGAATTTATCACGCCTGAGTTATTTGCCAAATACGAAAAATTTGGTCTTGAATTAGGATTTCGTCATGTAGAAAGCGGACCTCTTGTTCGTTCTTCATACAAAGCACAAAAACATATTTTATAAAAAGTTTAATTGTTTAATCGTTTAATTGTCAAACCGATTAAACGGTTAAACGATTCAACAAATAAACAAAACATTGAAAACAAGAATTGCTATTAATGGTTTTGGAAGAATTGGAAGAAATTTATTCCGCCTTCTTATAAATCATCCTGAAATTGAAGTCGTTGCAATTAATGATATTGCAGATAACAAAACAATGTCACATTTAATAAAATACGACAGTATACATGGAGTTCTGCCTTTTGCTGTAAGTTATGATGAAACAGGAATTATTGTAAACGAAAAGCATTTTTTATTTTTTCACGAAAAAAGCATTTCTAATTTAGACTGGAAAAGTCATTCAATAGATTTTGTAATTGAATCGACCGGAAAATATAAAACGCATGAAGAATTAAATGCACATATTGAAGCCGGAGCAAAAAAAGTGATACTTTCTGCACCATCAGAAGTTGATACGATTAAAACAGTAGTTCTTGGAGTTAATGAAAGTATACTAGACGGAACAGAAAATATTGTTTCAAATGCGAGCTGTACAACAAATAACGCTGCTCCAATGATAAAAATCATTGAAGAATTGTGCGGAATTGAGCAAGCATACATTACAACGATACATTCTTACACAACAGACCAAAGTCTTCATGACCAGCCGCATAAGGATTTACGCAGGGCCAGAGGCGCAAGTCAGTCAATTGTTCCAACAACTACAGGTGCAGCTAAGGCATTAACAAAAATTTTTCCTAAATTGCATGAGAAAATTGGAGGCTGCGGCATTCGTGTTCCGGTTCCAGATGGTTCATTAACAGACATCACGTTCAATGTTAAGCGTGCTGTTACGATTGAAGAAATTAACATTGCATTTCAAAAAGCCTCAAAAACAAATTTAAAAGGAATATTAGATTACACAGAAGATCCTATCGTTTCTGTTGATATAATTGGCAATACGCATTCGTGCTTATTCGATGCACAATTAACTTCTGTCATTGATAAAATGGTAAAAGTTGTGGGTTGGTATGATAATGAAATTGGCTATTCATCAAGATTAATTGATTTGATTTTACTGATAAGGAAAACATAAGAATTCATTGTAAATGCTCTGCCATACATGAAGTACTATCTTTTATCTGTTGTTTGTTTTTTTAATTCATTTTTGTATTCTCAAATCAAACAGAATACAGATAGTGTTTCCTATTATAATAAACTGGCCAATAAAAAATTAAACAGTAAAGAGTACAATGAGGCTGTTTTTTACACTAAAAAATCAATTGATTTTTGCGAAACTAATAACATTCCTGAAAATTTAGCCAACCAGACTTTTAAGCTTGGAAAAATTTACTACAATCAGCGGAAGTACGACGAAGCATTAAAAAACTTTCATAAAAGTGTTTCATCCTTTGACAGCCTAAAACCAACTTGTACCAAAATCTTAGCCTTACAATATATTGGCGCTGTAAATACTGCAAAAGGCGACTATAAAACAGCAGATATTTATTATGCAAAAGCTCAAAAACTTCTAAACCAGCTTGGTATTATTGATAGTTCTGAAATTTTAGACTATCAAAAAGCAATCGCATTTAAAACAAATAAAAACTTTTATCAAGCGACCAAGACCTTCCGAAAAATTATCAAAAAACCGGATAATCCATTGATCTTAGAAACCAAAAGTGATTCTTATTATCAACTCGGATTAATTGAAACACAGCTTAAACGGAATGATTCTGCTATGATTTATTTTGAAAAAGCGCTTGATTATACAGAGAAAACAAATAATCTTTCTCAAAAATCAAAAATAACTTTAGCAATAAGTCAATACTATAAACAAAACAAAAATTTTGATTTAGCCTATTCTTATTTGGACGAGCATTATCAATTAGAAAATTATATTCTAAAATTAAAAAATGCCAAAATAGATTTCAACGAATTTCAAAAATTCAAAAAAAATCAAACCTTAAACAATACACTTAAACGGGAAAGCGAAGAAAAAATCCAGCTTAAAACGTATCGCTATTCTAAACTAGTCAGTATTTTGGCGATTGCCTTAATTTCGATTTTATCTCTTTTGAGTTTGGCTTTGTACAAAAACAATATTATTCGTAATCAGAATAATTTGCTTTTAAGAGAAAAAAACAAAGAACTTATTCTGGCAAAAAACAAAGCCGAAAAAGCTTCAAAAGCGAGATCAGAATTTTTATCGACTGTAAGTCACGAACTGCGGACACCCCTAAATGCAATTAACGGAATCACACATTTACTTCTTGAAGATAACCCGAAAAAAACACAGTTAAAATATTTAGAATCTCTAAAATTCTCCGGAAATTATCTTACTACTTTTATAAACGAAATTCTTGAAATTAATAAAATCGACTCGACTAAAGTTGAAGTTGAAAATATTAGTTTTAATTTAAAAGAATTGCTTTTTAATATTCAAAGCTCTTTAAAAGAACTGGCAACGGCTAATAAAAACTATTTCAACTTAGAAATAGACGATGCAATTCCAGACAACTTAATTGGCGATCCAACCAAATTATCTCAAATTATATTAAACCTGATTAATAACGCATTAAAATTCACTCAAAACGGAAATGTAAATGTAATTGCTAAACTATTTGGACAGGAAGATGAAAATGCAACCGTTTATTTTGAAATAGTCGATACCGGAATTGGTATTCCCGAAGATAAACTGCAAACCGTTTTTGAAAGTTTTTCACAAGGTTCTATCGAAGTGAACCGAAAATACGGCGGTACAGGATTAGGTCTTACTATTGTTAAAAAATTAATCGAACTTTTAGGAGGCGAAATCAAACTAAAAAGTGAAGTTGGTAAAGGATCAACTTTTACTTTCAAATTAAATTTTAAAATTAATAACGAACCTTTGGAAGCTGTTACAGAAGAAAAACCATATAACGACAAACAATTAAAACACAAGTCTATTTTACTGATTGAAGACAACAAAATCAATCAAATGATTACGCGTAAAATGCTTGAAAACAAAATGATTACCTGTGAAATTATCGATAATGGCGAAGATGCGGTTGAACTTTTAAAAGTAAAACGTTTTGATATGATTTTAATGGATGTGCATTTGCCTGGAATTAACGGAACTACAGCAACGCAGCATATTAGAGATTTCGACAAAACAACTCCTATTATTGCATTAACGGCCATTTCTCTTGACGAAAACAGGGATATGCTTTTATCTTTTGGAATGAACGATGTAATTACAAAACCTTTTGTTCCTGATGAATTTTACAGTACAATTGCTAAGTTTTTTGATTAGCAAAAAAGCTTCTAAGATGCTGAGATTCTAAGATTCTGAGTTTTCTTTTATATACTGTAAAATCGAAACATCAAAATTTTGCTGATGATTGATAAAGGTGCTTTTTATGGGCAGATAGTACAATTGAGAAACCAGTTTCGAATTTTTTAAACGAACATAATCTTTCTCGGTTGTAATAATCTTTTTTCCGTTGGCTTTATTCTGAATGGAATCTAAATCGGTATCAGAAAAATGATGATGATCCGGGAAAGTCAAACATTCGTCATTTTCATTTTTTAAATAATCAAAAAATGGTTTTGGTTTTGCAATTCCGGCTAAAAGTACTTTTGATTCTGATTTAATTTCATCAACAGAAATCTTTTCATTTTTGCCATAAATTACAGTGTCATAATCTATAAAAGTAAAGAAGATTTGCTGCGAACAATTCAGTTTTAATTTCAAACGAATTTCTTCTTGTTCTTCTTCCGATAAATTATTTGGACATTTAGTAACCACAACAATATTAGCTCTGTTGGCACCACTTCGGCTTTCTCTTAAATTTCCTGTTGGCAGCATAAAATCATCTGCATATAAATCTCCGTAAGAAGTCAGCAGGATATAAAATCCAGCTTTTACTTTTCGGTGCTGATAAGCATCATCTAATAAAATTACTTGTGGTTTATTTTTTTGAGAAAGCAATTGTGTAATTCCGTTTGTGCGATTGGCATCAACTGCAACCTGAACATTTGGAAATTTTTGATAAAACTGAAAAGGTTCATCACCCAGAATTTCAGCATTAGAATTATCATCTGCCAAAACAAAACCTTCCGATTTCCTTTTGTAACCCCGGCTTAAAGTCGCCACTTTATATTTATCAGCTAATAACCGAATCAAATATTCAATTTGCGGAGTTTTTCCAGTTCCGCCCACACTTAAATTTCCAACTGCAATAACCGGAATATCAAAAGAAGTTGATTTTAGAATTCCTTTATCAAAAAGAAAATTGCGAATGCTGGTAATGAATCCGTATAGGATAGCGAAGGGAAAAAGTATTTTTCGAAGTAAGTTCATAGAATTATTTATCTGAATAATGACCCATTGCAGAAATTACAAATACGGTTACAACTTCGTCATCTACACGATAAATTAATCGATCTTTTTGATTAATTCGTCTTGACCATAATCCTGAATATTCATATTTTAATGGTTCAGGATTTCCAAAACCTTCATATGGATTCTCTGTAAGATCAATTAAAATTTTAGCAATATTTTTTATAGAAATTTTATTTCCTGATTTTTTATGTTTTTCAATATCCAGGTTTGCGACCTTAGTTACTTCAACCCTAAACTTCCCCATATATCATCTGGATTTAGCCTTGTTGTTTCGCCATTTTTAATATTTGCTTCTGCTTTTTTAACTTTTTCAACAAATTCAGAAGAATAAATGCTTCGCTCCTCATTCACTTGTCCATAATCAGTTTCAATAATCTCAATTTCCTCAAAACCTTTAAAACTATCAAACATGGCGATAAAAGCTTTCCCTATCTTAGTGCGTTCGTTTATTTTTACAGTTAGCGTTTTCATAGTTCTTGATTTAAAGACAAAGATACAAAATTAGTAATACTGGTAATATGGTCTTATTGGCATTACTAATTTTACATAACACAATATCACTAAAATATTTTAAGGTTAATACGTTTATTCGTTAATTTGTTTTAAAGTTTCAATCTGCACAATACAAGAAAACCTGAAACTTAAAACCTGAAACAAAAATTACATGAAGATCAAAGACATCATAACCGTACTAGAAGAAATGGCACCTCTCGCCTATGCAGAAGATTTTGACAATGTGGGACTTTTAGTGGGAAATCCGGAAAACGAAAGTAACGGAGTTTTAGTTTGTCATGATGCTTTAGAAAATGTAATTGAAGAAGCCATAACTAAAAATTGCAATCTCGTAGTTTGCTTCCATCCTATTTTATTTTCTGGAATTAAAAAAATCACAGGTAAAAACTATGTCGAGCGAGCCATTTTAAAAGCAATTAAAAATGATATTGCCATTTATGCCGTACATACCGCTTTAGATAATCATCCGCAGGGAGTTAATAACATTTTCTGTAATACATTAGGTTTAATAAACACCAAAATTTTAATTCCGAAACAGCAATTTCTTCAAAAATTAGTTACTTATACTGTTCCCGAAAATTCGGAAAAAGTTCGGAATGCAATGTTCGAAGCCGGCGCCGGAACTATTGGAAACTATGATAACTGCAGTTTTAATTCTGAAGGTTTTTTTACTTTTAAAGGAAATGAAAAAAGCAATCCAACAATTGGAGAAAAAGGAAAATTACATACCGGAACCGAAATAAAAATCGAAGTTATTTTTGAGAAACATTTACAATCCAAAGTTTTAAAAGCACTTTTAATGAATCATATTTATGAGGAAGTGGCTTATGAAATCTACGATCTTCAAAATTCACATCAAAATATTGGCTTAGGAATGATTGGGGAACTGGAGAATGAAATGGATGAAAAAGACTTTCTTCTGCATGTAAAAGAAATTATGATTGCCCGCGGAATTCGTCATTCTGCCTTTACCGGAAAAAAAGTAAAAAAAGTAGCTGTTCTGGGAGGTTCAGGAAGTTTTGCCATAAAAAATGCAATTCAGGCTGGAGCCGATGCTTTTTTAACTGCTGATTTAAAATATCATCAGTTTTATGAAGCAGAAAACAAGTTACTTTTAGCCGATATTGGTCATTTTGAGAGTGAACGCTATACAAAAAACTATATTGTTGATTATCTTCGAAAAAAAATTCTTAATTTTGCGATCATTTTATCGGAAGAAAATACAAATCCAGTTAAGTACTTATAGAATATGACGAATACGAAAGAATTAAGTGTTGAGGACAAGTTAAGAGCAATATATGATTTACAGCTTATTGACTCTAGAATTGACGAAATCAGAAACGTTAGAGGAGAACTTCCTTTAGAGGTTGAAGATTTAGAAGATGAAGTTGCAGGTTTGAGCACTCGTTCAGAAAAACTGAAAGGTGAACTTGAAGTGATTGAGGAGCAAATCAAAGCAAAGAAAATTGCTATTGAGGAGCATAAAGAGGTTATCAAGAAATACACAAAACAACAAGAATCAGTTCGTAACAACAGAGAATTTAATTCTTTGACAAAAGAAGTTGAATTTCAGGAATTAGAAATTCAATTAGCTGAAAAGCAAATCAAAGAAATGAAAGCTTCTATCGAGCACAAAAAAGAAGTTATTTCTAATTTAAAAGAAAAACTTGATGCTAAAAGCTCTCATTTAAAACATAAAAAATCTGAATTAGATGCTATTATGGCTGAAACTCAAAAAGAAGAAATCTTCTTATCTGAGAAATCAGCTGAATTTTCAGCTCAAATTGAAGAAAGATTATTAGCTGCTTATAACAGAATCAGAAGCAGTGTTCGTAACGGATTAGCTGTAGTTTCTATCGAAAGAGGAGCTTCTGCAGGATCTTTCTTTACGATTCCACCACAAACTCAGGTTGAAATCGCTTCTAGAAAAAAAATCATTACTGATGAGCACTCTGGAAGAATTTTAGTTGATACTCAATTAGCTGAAGAAGAAAAAGAAAAAATGGAACAATTGTTCTCAAAATTCTAATAAGAGTCCCGATTTAATCGGGACTTTTTTTTATAAAACATTTTTTGCCACGAATTACACTAATTCTCACTAATTTTTATTTTGTTTCTAAATGGAATAAAAATTCGTGCTAAATTTGTGTAATTCGTGGCGAAACTTTTTTAGATCGGTCCTCGAATATCATTTTTACCACTAAATTATTTGTTTTGGGAATTAAAAAAGGAATTCGTTTTATTACATTAAAATCCGTTGGATCTTATATTAACTTTTTGAGTTATGTGCGTCCGCAAAAAGCCATGGAACTTTCTTATGCTCTTTTTAGTCAGCCCCGAATTGGGAGATTAAAAAAAGAAACACTTCCAAAAGTTTTAAGAAACACCGAAACAGAAATTTTTCACCATAACGAACATCATTTTCAAACCTACATCTGGAAAGGAAATGAAACCAAAATTTTATTGGTTCACGGCTGGGAAAGCAATGCCTCTCGCTGGAAAAAAACACTGCCGCATCTTCAAAAATCCGGAAGTACTATTATTGCAATTGACGCGCCCGCTCACGGACAAAGCAGCGGAAAAGAATTTAATGTTCCGCTTTATGCCGAATTCATCAATAAAGCGGTAGAAAAATATCAGCCCGAAATTATTATTGGCCATTCTATTGGCGGTGCAGCCTGCGTTTATCATCAATATTTATTTCCGAATACGAGCATTAATAAAATGGTTATTCTTGGCGCTCCTTCAGATTTAAAAACTTTGATTAACAATTATATTTCGATGCTGAGTCTGAATTCCAAAATGCTGTCTCTTTTAGAAAATAAATTCATAAATCGTTTCAACTTTAAACTGGAAGATTTTTCAGGGCAAAAATTTGCATCGCAATTTACGATTCCTGGTTTCATTGCACATGATACTTCAGATAAAATCGTTGCTTTTGAAGAAGGAAAAAAAATAGCCAGCAACTGGAAAAACAGTCAGTTTATTGAAACCAAAGGCTTAAGTCACGGAATGCATGATGATGAATTGTATGATAAGGTGATTGAGTTTCTTTTTGAAGGGACAAAGTAACAGAGGTTCAAAGGGACAAAGTTTTTCCAAAAATCTAAAATCTGAATTCTAAAATCTACAATTAAAATGATAGCTGTAATTTTTGAAGTTATTCCGAATGAAGGAAAAAAAGAAGAATATCTTGATATCGCCGCAAGTCTGCGCCCTGAATTAGACCATATTGAAGGTTTTATTTCTATAGAACGATTTCAGAGTTTTAGTGATCCTTCAAAGGTTTTGTCTTTATCTTTTTGGAGAGATGAAGAAAGTATTCAGCAATGGAGAAATCTTGAAATGCATCGCGCTGCACAGGCTAAAGGTCGAAATGAAGTTTTTAAAGATTATCATTTAAGAATTGCAACTGTTGTGCGCGACTACGGAATGTTTGAAAGAAAAGAGACTCCGGAAGATAGTTCGATTTTTCATGATTCTTAATAAAGATACTGAGATTCTAAGTTGCTAAGATTCTAAGTTTTTTTAGTTCAAAGCTTTTGAAAAATCTAAAATCTGAATTCTAAAATCTAAAATCATTTTTTTGCCTACTTTTGCAGTATGGAAGAAAATCTTAAACGTCTTAATAAATTTATTGGTGAAACGGGATATTGTTCTCGTCGTGAAGCCGATAAATTAATTGAAGAAGGACGTGTAACAATAAATGGCGCTGTGCCGGAAATGGGAACTAAAGTTTCGCCAGATGATGAAGTACGCATAGACGGAAAGTTAATCGTGGAAAAGCACGAAAAAATGGTTTATTTGGCTTTCAACAAACCAGTTGGAATCGAATGCACCACTAATTTAGAAGTTCGAAATAATATTGTGGATTATATCAATTATCCGAAACGTATTTTCCCGATTGGAAGATTGGATAAAGCGAGTGAAGGATTGATTTTTATGACCAATGATGGTGATATCGTAAATAAGATTTTACGCGCCAGAAACAATCACGAAAAAGAATATACGGTTACAGTAAATAAACCTATTACAGATCGTTTTATACAACGAATGGGAAATGGTGTTCCAATTTTGGATACGGTTACCAAAAAATGTAAAGTAGAACAAATCAGTAAATACACTTTTAAAATAATTCTAACTCAGGGTTTAAACCGACAAATTAGAAGAATGTCTGAATATTTGGGTTATGAAGTTACCGCACTTAAACGTATTAGAATTATTAATATTTCTTTGGATGTTCCAGTTGGGCGTTACCGCGATTTAACCGATGCTGAAATTAAAGAATTAAATCAGTTAATTGAGCCTTCGAGTAAAACGGAAGAAGCGAGTTTTCCTAAAGTTGAAGCTCCAAGTCAAAGTTCGAATCGAAGAACAACATTTATTTCAAAACACGATCCCCGATTTAGAAAAAGAGGTGATAACAATTAAATAAAAGTCCCATTTGAGATTTCAAATGGGACTTTTTAATTTATTTCTTATTATCTAAAAATTCATAATACAAAGCCTTAGATAAAAAACCTGCATTTTGATAATTTGAAATTAATTCTTCTCTTACCGCTTCTGGATATTTTCCGTCTAAATTATTCTTTGAAAGATATTCTCTTCTGGCATCATCATTAAAGTTTAATCCGCTTAAAAATACTGGCTCTACTCCTTTATTTACCGAAATATTATAATTGGTTACTAAATTCCCCCAATTCACATAACTGCATAAAAGAATTGTTCCATAGAAATACCAAATCATTTGATTGAAAAGATAGGCATTTGTTTTTTGTTTCGTTATTTTTAAGAAAGAATAAATCAAACCGATAATGGCTAAAATTAAAAAAGCATAAACTCCTAGACGTTTATAAGTTAGACCGTAAAAAGAAACATATTCTGAGTTTTTAACAATGGCGCTTACAATTAAAACTACATTTAATACAATCCATACTTTTGCCAGTTTTTTTAGTGTTGTTGCTTTTTCATCAAAGTTAAAACCTCCTTTAAAGTAAAATAAGATTACACCAACTGCCATCAAAATTGAAAATATAACTGCATTTACTCGTTGGTGTGTATCGGCGCTTAGGTTTGTTTTTTCGACTACTTCAAAAAATTGTTCGTAATTATATGTTCCAATGAAAATTAGAAGCATAATATTTAACATAAATAATGTGATTACTCCGCTCTTTCTTTCAAAATCCAAATCTAAAAATGAGAATGTACTTTGATTTTTTACTTCAGAAATGTTAGTGAATTCATTGTTTAATTTTGGGTTGAACTGATAAGAAATATCCGGAACCCAGTAATTCCAAAAACTGAATGAGATATAAAATCCTAAAATACACATAGCTATTAATTGAGGCAGATTAATATCTAATGTATAATCAGTAAACAATGAAGAGAAATGATTGCTTCCGAATGAGTAAACGATAAAAAATAATCCAAGAAATATTACCGGAATAATTACAAACGCTACTAGTTTCTTAGCAAAGTCGTTGTGAATTTTTCGTTCAGGAAGCCATTGGCTAAATATAAAAATACGTCCTATTGTAGTGATTCCGTTTAGGAATATTAAAGGAAAAATCTGAACGATTTTAAGTTCTCCATCCTGCGTTTTAAATTGTAAAAACAGAATTGATAATGCTAAAGCAAAAAATGATGCAGCGTCTCCATACCACGCAAAGGCAAAACAAGATAAAATAGAAGTCATAACAAGAACAAGATGTGATCTGTTTACAAACTTTTCCTGAAAGAAATAACTAATTAACAGAGTAAGTATCACTCCAAAAATAGAGATATTGATTCCCATAGATTCATTGTAAAAAAGCAGTATAAAAACCGCTGTACAAGCTAAAATAATTTGATGTTTTTTCATTTTTGTAGATTTTTATTTGTTATTGGTCAAAAATGTAATTGCCTTATCCGCTAATTGTAAAAACACTATCGGCAATTTCATGATTTCAATTTTTAAAAGTACTTTGTAATTCAAAGTTTTTAGGTAAAAAAATATAGTTATTACGATTTCATTAATTTTTCGAGATAAGAAAGGTGCTCTTTAAACGCTGCGCGGCCTAGCGGCGTTACCTGATAAGATGTTTTTGGTTTTTTACCAACAAATTCTTTCTTAACTTCGATGTATTCAGATTTCTCCAACGCAGAGGAATGACTTGCTAAATTACCATCGGTGATATTTAAAAGTGTTTTCATCTCGGTAAAATCTACCCAGTCGTTAACCATCAGAACGGACATAATACCCAGTCTGACACGGCTTTCAAAATCTTTATTTAGTTTATCAATAATTCCCATTGGGTTATTTGTATTTTTTGAACATCACCAATCCATATGCGATATGCAGGATACCAAATCCTAAGATCCAAAATATTAAACCATATCCAATATAAAAAAGCGAAATACATCCCAGCAAAAGTTCAGAAAAGCCTAAATATTTTATATCTGAAAATGTATATTTTTCGGCATTGATAACGGCTAGTCCGTAAAATAATAAAGTAGACGGCGCTACTAAACCGTAATATCCGTGATATATTAATGCTAAACAAAATATTCCTCCTGCTGCAAGTGGAACTGCCAGATTAAACAGCATATTTTTTGTAGCAGAGGTCCAAATTGGCAAATTGTATTTTTTACTTTTTCTAACGGTAAAAAAGGTTCCGAATACAAAGGCACAAACTAAAATTATTACGCCTATCCATATTAATTCTGAAACTAAGCTGCCGGATAATATTATGTGTTCGTCAGTAAAATATTCGATTCCATTTACTTTAAAAAGCTGATAGACATATAATCCGCCTATTAATGCCGAAAGTCCCGCGAAAACTCCTGAAAGTCCGCTTAACGATATAAATCTTGAAGAACGCTCCATCATGGAACGAATATGTGCTAAATCTTCTTGGTGCTTTTGATTCATAATTAAAGTACTTTGCGTTACAAAGTTATTATTTATTTTGAATTGACAAATAAAAAATTGTGTTTTTATTTTAATTAAATTAAATCGTAGACATAATGAATGAATTGTTAAATCATAAAATGTATAACCCCTACGGGATATTTTACCTGTGAAATTATATTATAACTACCGATATATAACTCCTAACGGAGTATCTCGGAGAGATTAAATATCGGTAGCTAAAAATCATTTACCACGATTTTTTGTCCCGTAGGGACTACACATTTAATTAATATTTAATAATCATACCTACAAGGTTTTGGAAATCTTGCAGGAGCGGGATTTGTTTTTACCTGAGTGTTGCGTGAGGGATAGGAGCTGGCTACCGAAGTAGCGCGGATAGCCCGACCATGTTTGAGAAAAGGCGCGCAATAAGCGAAAAGATTGGAGCGCCTTTTTGCAAACATGGTCACGCCCAAAGTATAAAAACGAAAAAGCCTATTGGTAAGGAACAGGCTTTTATTTTCATTTATAATTAAAACCATCTTCTTCGCTTAAAGAGGAATACACCAACGGCTGAAAGTACGATTGAAATTGAAAGAAGAATCCAAATTCCGTATTTGATTTCTTCGAGACCGTTTGGAACATTCATACCATATAAACTGGCAATTAATGTTGGTATCATCAAAATAATAGAAATAGAAGTCATTTGTTTCATGATATTATTCATGTTGTTGGAAATTACAGAAGCATAGGAATCCACCATTCTTGTCAAAATATCACTGTAAATGTTTGCTGTATCCTGCGCCTGACTTAACTCAATTTCAACATCTTCGACCAAATCTGTGTCGTAGTTTTGTGTTTGTATTTTTAAGTTTTTAATGCGATGAAATAAAACATCATTTCCTTTTAAGGACGTTATAAAAAAGACAAGACATTTTTCAATTTGAAGCAATGTTTGCAGTTCTTCATTTTTAATTGATTTTTCTAAATTATCTTCTGCTACTTTAATCTTTTGATTGATTTGTTTAAGATATTTCAAATACCAAACGCTTGATGAGAGTAAAAGCCTTAAAACCAAACAAAAATTATCATTGATCTGGATATGTTTTTTTTGTGAATAAAGAACAAGGTCGCAGATGATTTCTGTTCTATAAAAGCTGATTGTTACTTTGATATCATCTTTGAAAA
This sequence comes from Flavobacterium panici, assembly GCF_903819335.1. Lineage (GTDB taxonomy): Bacteria > Bacteroidota > Bacteroidia > Flavobacteriales > Flavobacteriaceae > Flavobacterium > Flavobacterium panici. Next base: position 43,052 of record NZ_CAIJDE010000062.1, read on the forward strand.
CGAATCCTAAAGGTATGGTCTGAAATGGTAATTTGATATCATTTCTTTTTATAGGAACGCGCAAAACTACTAATGTCCATCCATCTTCTGTTTCGATACGGGGTCTTTCGTCAATATCTTCAATATCATTATAAAAGGCTTCCGGAATTTGAAGTTCTTCTAATAAATATTTTTTTTCTTCTAAAGTTGGTGATTCTACATTAATCCAACAATTCGAACTCCATTCAGGAATTTCAAATAATCCGTCATTACTTTTATAAAATGTTTTCATTTCAAATTCCGAATGTTTTTATATCATGTTGTAAAACCAAAAAGCCCATCTTTAGTAGATGGACTTCCTGTATTTTTCATTCTTTTTTGGCTTATTTTTTTGCACTTCTCATTTTGCGTGCTAAAAGAGTATTTTTCAACAACATAGCAATTGTCATTGGCCCTACTCCACCTGGAACTGGTGTAATAAACGATGCTTTTTTGCTTACTCCGTCAAAATCAACATCACCTTTTATAACGTAACCTTTTGGGTTTGATGCGTCATCTACGCGAGTAATTCCAACGTCGATGATCGTTACTCCATCTTTTACCATATCAGCTTTTAAAAATTCAGGAACACCTAAAGCTGTGATAATAATATCAGCATTTTTAGTATATTCTTCTAGGTTTTTAGTACGGCTGTGTGTTAAGGTAACTGTCGAATCTCCCGGGTTACCTTTGCGGCTCATTAAGATACTCATTGGTCGGCCTACGATATGGCTTCTTCCAATTACAACGGTATGTTTTCCTGAAGTTTCTACTTTGTAACGCTCTAACAATTCCATAATTCCAAATGGCGTTGCCGGAATAAAACTTTCCATTTCCAGCGCCATTCTTCCAAAGTTTGTTGGATGAAAACCATCTACATCTTTATCAGGATCGATTGCCAATAAGATTTTTTGCTCGTCGATATGTTTTGGCAAAGGTAATTGAACAATATATCCGTCTAAGTTATCGTCTTCGTTTAGTTCTTTAATTTTAGCAAGCAGTTCATCTTCGGTAATTGTTTCCGGCAGACTTACTAAAGTTGAATCAAATCCGATTTCCTGACATGATTTTACTTTACTTCCTACGTAAGTTAAACTTGCTCCGTTTGTTCCAACTAAAACGGCTGCTAAATGAGGTACTTTTCCTCCGGCTGCTTTTATGGATTGAACTTCGGCTGCAATTTCGTTTTTAATGTCGTTAGATGTTTTTTTACCGTCTAGTAGTTGCATTTGTTTTGTTTCAGGTTTAAAGTTTCATGTTTCACGTTACTTGCGAAACTTAAATATTTATGTAATTAAAAAAGTTTCAAGTTTTGGTCTCTTAACTTGAAACCTGAAACTTGAAACTTTTATTATTTTATCTCGGCATTCCTCCTGGCATTCCTTTCATGCCTCCCATCATTTTCATCAGGTTTTTTCCGCCCGGACCTTGCATCATTTTCATCATCTTGCTCATTTGGTCAAACTGCTTCATTAACTGATTTACCTGCTCGACTTTCGTTCCGGAACCTTTTGCGATTCTGGCTTTTCTTTTTACGTCGATTATGGCCGGTTTGCTTCTTTCTCCTGGCGTCATGGAGTGAATGATTGCTTCAATATGTTTAAAAGCATCATCTTCTATTTCTACGTCTTTCATGGCTTTTGAAGCTCCTGGTATCATTCCTACCAAGTCTTTCATATTACCCATTTTCTTTACTTGCTGAATCTGCGTTAAGAAGTCGTCAAAACCGAATTCGTTTTTAGCAATTTTCTTTTGAAGTTTTCTTGCTTCTTCTTCGTCAAATTGTTCCTGAGCTCTTTCTACAAGAGACACAACGTCTCCCATACCAAGGATACGCTCAGCCATACGATCTGGATAGAAAACATCAATTGCTTCCATCTTCTCGCCTGTACCTACAAATTTGATTGGTTTGTTTACAACCGATTTAATCGAGATTGCTGCTCCACCACGCGTATCACCGTCTAATTTCGTTAAGATAACTCCATCAAAATTTAAGATATCGTTGAAAGCTTTTGCTGTATTTACAGCATCTTGTCCTGTCATAGAGTCGACAACGAACAATGTTTCCTGCGGCTGAATTGCTTTGTGTACACGCGCAATTTCGTCCATCATTTCCTGATCTACTGCTAAACGTCCTGCAGTATCGACGATAACTACATTGAATCCGTTTGCTTTTGCGTGTTTAATTGCGTTTTGAGCAATCTCAACAGGATTTTTATTTTCTGGTTCTGAGTAAACCTCAACACCTATTTGATCGCCAACAACATGTAACTGGTTGATCGCCGCCGGACGGTAGATATCACACGCTACAAGAAGTGGTTTTTTATTTTTCTTCGTTTTTAAGAAGTTGGCTAATTTTCCCGAGAAAGTAGTTTTACCAGAACCCTGAAGTCCAGACATTAATATAACGCTTGGATTTCCAGATAAATTAATTCCGGCAACATCACCTCCCATTAATTCTGTCAGCTCATCTTTTACCAGCTTCACCAATAATTGTCCTGGCTGAAGCGTTGTTAAAACGTCCTGACCAATTGCTTTTTCTTTTACTTTGGTTGTAAAATCTTTAGCAATTTTAAAGTTAACGTCGGCATCAAGTAAGGCACGACGAACTTCTTTTAAGGTATCGGCAACGTTTACTTCTGTAATTTTACCGTGTCCTTTTAATATATGGAACGCTTTATCTAACTTATCACTTAAATTATCAAACATACTATTTTCTTTATTTGAAGTGCAAAGATAATCTAATTAGATATTTCAGGCAATTTTTATTTATGTGCAATTTTTTGCCACGAAGGCACAAAGACACAAAGTTTATTTTGTTTTTTCTTGTCAAGGCGTCATTTTTTTCTTTCTCGCAGATTTAGCAGATAGGCAGATTATTTTTTAGATAGAATATGAAAAAAATCTGCTAAATCTGCGAGAGTAAAAAAAGCGCAAAGAATAAAAATTTTTGCGCCTTAGTGTCTTTGTGGCTATATTTAAAATTGGAAATATATAAACGGTTGTGAACCGGCAACTGCTGTTGCGTAAACGATCCAGTAAACGAAGCCCAGAATTATTGCTTTTATTAATAATGGTGTTTTATCGAAAACCAATTTCATTTTGTCAGTGATAACTTCTGGTAAAAAATGCCAAACATATCCGAATAACATTAATAAGAAGACATTTTTATATCCTAAAACTATGGCTTTCCAGTTTTGCGGTTCGAAAGTTAACTGACCAATATTATTGATTACTTGTAGCGCTGTTTCGAAATCTCTGGCGCGGAAAAAGATCCAGCAGAAAACTACAAAATGGAATGTAATTAGAATTGAGAAAAATCTCCATAAGAAATTACTTTTTCCGTCTTTTCTAGAAGGGAAGAATTCAAGGAAAATTTTGTGAACCGCTAAAGCTAATCCGTGTAAAGCTCCCCAAACAATAAATTGTGCTCCCGCTCCGTGCCACAATCCGCCTAAAAGCATTGTGGTAAAAAGGTTTAGATTGGTTACTAAAGTTTGTTTCTTTTTGCTGGAAAGCAGAAATGACAAACAAAATAGAACAATCGAAATTGAAGCAATAATCAACGGAATTATACTTGTATTGTAACTTGTGATTCCCCAAAGCAATAATCCGAAGAAGAATAAACTTGGGAATAAGAATCCGGCAAATGAACCTTCTCTGTTTCCACCAATCGAAATGTATAAGAAATCTTTTAACCAGGTTGAAAGCGAAATGTGCCATCTTCTCCAGAAATCTGTAATCGAAGTTGATTTATATGGCGTTCTAAAGTTGGCTGGTAATTTGAATCCTAATAATAAAGCGATTCCGATTGCCATATCTGAATATCCTGAAAAGTCGCAATAAATCTGGATAGCATATCCGTAAGATGCCATTAAATTTTCGAATGAAGTGTAATTTAAAGGCGTATCAAAAACGCGATCTACAAAGTTTATTGAGATATAATTTGATATTACTGTTTTCTTAATTAATCCACCAATAATCAAAAACAAGGCATTGTTTACATCTTGTCTTGTTAAGTTTAGTTTTTGATAAATTTGTGGCAGGAAATCTTTTGCACGCACGATTGGCCCGGCAACTAACTGCGGGAAAAACGAAACGAAAAATAAATATTCGATGTAGTTTTTTGTCGGTTTAATTTCTTCACGATAAATCTCGATAATGTAACTCATCGATTGAAAAGTATAAAACGAAATTCCGACTGGAAGGAAAATATCATGAAATTTAAAATGTCCGTTGAACATATCGTTATATGTTCCAATCATGAAATTCATGTACTTGAAATAACCTAATAATCCCAAATTCAGGATTACACTTATTACCAAATATACTTTCTTGGTAGCGACTTTTGTTTCTTTATAGATAATTTGGCTCAAGCCATAATCTACAACCGAAGAAAGTAATAATAGTAAAAAGTAAATTCCGCTAGACTTATAATAAAAGAAAAGCGAGAAGAGAATAACGTACGTTAATCTTAAATAAAATGTTTTGCGTAAAAAGCCATACACAAAATAAAAAACCAGAAATAATCCTAAGAATAAACCTGTATTAAATAATAGTTTTTCGTCTGGATTATAAATAAACCAGCTTTTAACTTGTTCTATTGTAATTGCACCAAAATTTTGGACGAACCAATTATTGATGTTATCTATTGTTATCAACTTACTTCTTTAATTTAAAATTATCGTATGCTTTTAAAAATGCCTCTGAAAACAAATTTCCTTGTTTTTCGTATCCTTTTTTAGAATAATGAACCCAATCTGGCCCAATTAATTTTGCCGATTTTAGATTTCGGATTCCTTCCATTCCGCCAAATTCATCGTATAAATCCCAAACTGCAAAACCATCTGTCTGTGCGATTTCTATAATTTGTTTGGTGTATTCGTGAATAAAAGTGTTCGGTCTTTTTCTAAGCAGAGACGGCGGCGGCGTCATAACAATTATTGGAACATTTATATTCTGTGCTTTTATATTGCTTATAAACTCTCTTAATTGTTTGATGTAATTTCCTGATTCCAGTTTCTCGTAACTTTCATTTGTTCCGAGTGAAAACACCAGCATATCTGGATGTAAAGCTTTTAACTGCTCAAAAAACAACGGATATTTATTATAATCTGAATATTTTGCTCCGTTTACTCCAATGCCGCTGTAGATTAATCCCGGCGCATCTTTTTCTAAAACAATTCCGTTTAGTTCAAATTTTGAAGCTTTTTTATTCGGAATCAAATAAATCTTATCTAAAGCTTTTTCTGAATTATAATAATGTGAATACGAATCAGATTCCATGTTTAAAGAAACATATTCGGATGTTTTTATATTTCTTGACTGTGTTTCGTTTGTCGGAATTCTTAATATTCTTCCTGCACGAATGTTATTTGATTTTAGCGAATTTGCTCTTTTTATTTCGGCAATCGAAACGTTGTATTTATCTGCAATTACAGAAATCGCTTCTCCTTTTTTAATTTTATGTTTAATTATTTTTGGTTCTGCTGTTTCAATAAATTTGGTTTGAGATGCTGTTGACAAATCAAACATGTCTTCGTTTTGAGGTGTTATTATTTTTATTGAATTGAACTTATATACCGGATCTTTAATATTCAATTCTAAAACAAATCCGCCAGAATCTCTCCAAAGCCCTATTCCGCTTAAACCAACAGGATAATTTCTAACCGGATAAATATTTCGATACGTTTCCCAAACTCTGTTGCAGCGAAAACGTTCGTTATAAGATCCGTTTGTTTTAGCCAATTGATATGGAAAAACTAATCCACGGCCTGCATTTCCAAATTTTCTTTGCAGATTTTTCCTGATTTCATTGGTCATTAAATCTCCCTGAATGTGAGAATCTCCAATATGAACAATATTTATTTTTTGATTGTTATCGCTCTCATTGTCTTTTAATTTCTTAAAAAAACTTTCTAAAGCTTTCGCATTGTAAATATTATTTCCGTTGAAAGATTCAACTGTTGTTGAATCGACTTTACTAACCATATTTTTAGTTATTGGAGGTGAAACTGGATTTTGCGGTTTATCATTTGTTGAGAAAAACAGACAACAAAAGAAAATAATAAGTTTATTCATTTACGCTATCTTTTTCTACAGAGACGGAATCTGCTTTGGGTTTTCTAATCGCTTTAGGTCTAACGCCTGTTTCACGTTTTTGACGTAAAATTTTATATTGTTCGTATCCGTTATTTAACTGACTGTATAACAAATTACCAATTGCTTTTGCGCCTCTTTGGTTAAAATGTGTGTAATCTTTATTGGCTTTTGCAGGAGATTCATCTACCCATTTTACCATCGATCCGTCACCGCCCATTAAAGTATATAAATTTACAAATCCAGATTCGGTTTCTAAAGCATACTTTTTCTGTGCTTTCATTAAAGGAACAACTGCAGAATCTGTTTTCATTTCTAAATCATATTTAGTCGATTTATCTGCTGTTGAAACAATTAAAATAGAAACTCCCGGAAATGATTCTTTTATTTTATTTACGGTTTTTGTCATTCCTTTTTCATACCAGAAATAGTTTTTGGTTCCGTAATTCAATACGTTAGTTCCGTAGTGAAGTACGATTAAATCGTATTTCAGGTTATTATCAAAGGCTTGCATTACGCTGGCATCAAACATAGAAATTGGCAGTCCTGAATTTCCTCTTTGAGAGAAATTATCAACGTGAACACCAATTCCGTTATCAAAATTAAATCCGTAAATTGGAATTGAATCGGCATGAATAAAGTTTGCTTTGAAAGCTTTTATACTTCCCGAAGTAACTTTTAAAGTGTTTACCAAATTGTTTGGAGTAAGACTTTTTTTCAAGGTATCTTTTCCGATAATGAAATTTACGTTTCCTCTTTTAGATGATCTCCCATAAAATAAGGTTGGATTATCTAAAGTGGTTGTATGTTTTGGAAGTCCTGCTTCATATTGAACCCAGGTTGGGTTTGTCTGGTCATTTGCAAAAAACACATGTCCGTTTACACCAAAAGGGCTTGCAGGTCTTTTTACATTTAAATATGATTGTGTTTTCCAGTTTTTAGAATAGGTGGCTTTAACAGAACCTCTTGACGCTGCAGATTCTGAAGTTATGGATACGAAACCAACTCCGTTCCCGCCAAAACGGTCCTGATAATTGTTACGCACATCCTGAACAATTAAATCTCCATCGGTCATAGAATCTCCGTAATAAGCAATTCTAACATGCCTTTGCGGATTCTGTTCTAATTGATATAATTTTTCGTAAAAAGAAATCAGATATTGATATCCTTTGTAATTATCGAAGGTTTCAGATGGGAATTCGATTCCTTCTGAAGCATCGTAAACAATTTTCTGCTCGCCTAATCTTCGCTCGCTTTCTTCGATGCTGTCACTTTTTAGCGACAATGAATCTTTTGCTACTGATTCCAGAAGCAGGCTGTCTATAAGTACATTCTTGGAATCTACTTTACTATCAGAAAAAATTTTATCTGGTAAGATTTGTTTAAACCCAATAAAAGCAACAAACGCTAATGCTACGATTGCGAAAGATTGAAAGAAATATGACTTAGTATTCACTTAATAAATTAAATTTAAAGAAATAACTACGAATATATAAAATTGTTGTAAAATTCCTATTAATTCGTAATGGATAAATGTAGACAAAGATAGAATTAAACATTCATTTTTAATAATAAAGAAATAAAAAAAAGAGGTTAGATAAATCTAACCTCTAAATCAAAAAAAAATAAAAAAAACAAAGCTAATGATTAACTAAATTTTTGATGTTAAAACATCATAACCTAGAATGAAATAATCTTTATATTTTTTTAGATTCTTCATTATCAATTATTTTAAGATAGCGTATTGGAATTTAGGGAAACCTCTTTCACCTGTTGCGCTAGCTCCACCAGTAAATTTCAATTTGTAGATATTTCCTGCAGGATCTTTAACTACGAAGAAACGGTCTGTTTTTAATACAAATTGAGAAACAGGAATTCCATCAGCTCCTACTGCACTTGTACTTCTCCAGTTTGAACCAATATTTCTTTGGTCTTCTGTAAATTTAGCGTTGTCAACATTTGCTAATGTAAATGCATCATATGTAAAAGCAGTTGTAAGTACCTGGTATGCTTTTGCACCACCTTTTAAGTTACTCAATACAAAATCCGGGTAATAGTAAGGTGTAGGTGTAGCGCCTGGAATTATATTTGTAAATGTTGTAAAGTTAAGATCCCATTGTGCTTTTTGAGGCTCAACATCAACTGTTTTCTTGTCTAATAAACTAAAGAATGTAAAGTTGAATGCCGCATTTTTAGATACTATAACTTCGCTATGAGTTGTTGCAGCAATATCAGCGTATTGAACTTTATAATCGTTTCCACTTTTCAAAACTCTGATTTTTTTCCATCCTCTTGAAGTTCCACCAGCAGATCCTTCAGATCCTGAAGCAGGTGTAGTTGTTGAAGGATTACTTCCCATATTAATTAAGTAAACTTTGTTTTCAGAATCTGTAGCAGAAACTTCAGCAATAGCAGTTGTTTTAGTAAAATCTCCAGTTGGATCATCAATTTGAGTTGCATTTCCTTGTCCTTGAGAAATAATCATAGATTCATCAGCTACCTGAACTTCATCAATGTTAGAAGTTGGTAATAATTTAGCTGCCATTTTTAAAGAGCTGTTTAATACTACTCTAAATTTATCTCCTGAATAGAATCCTAAATCCCAAGATGTTCTAACAACTTTTGTCATAGTTCCGCTGCTCAAATCAACATAAACTTGATTTGGCTCTAAAGAACCTCCAACTTCCGGAGACAAAGCACTTCCTAAAGAAGCAGTTTCTGTAAAGTTTACCTGAATAGATTTGTTTTCAGCAATTGTAATATTGATAGTAGCACTTACAATTGTAAAAACAACTTTTTTAGTTTTATTTTCTCCTTCAACAGCATCTATCAACTTGTTAAAAGTAAAACTTACAGAAGAAACATTTTGTCCAAAAGGAACTATTACCGTTTTTGCAGCAGCAGCTGGTAAAGTTGTAAAGTCTGTACCACTAACAACATCCGTTTCAACAAATGATAGCGTTACAGTTCCAGCAGCAGCAGTAGGGGTAGCAAATTTTATTTCGATTGGAGTTGCTGCAGCAGTTAAGTTAACTGAAGTTGCTGCAAAAGCAATTGAATTTACAACAGGTGCATCATCGTCACTATTACAAGCTGTAAAAGCAAGTAAAACGAAAGAAAGGATTAAAATAAAGTTTTTTTTCATGGTATTTATATATTAATTAAAATTTAGGTTATACGTAAGTTTAAGAAAATAGGAGCGCCCATATCCTAACAGCAAATCTGAACTTCCAGAAGCATGAGCTCCTCCTCCAGTGGAACCTCCTCCATTTTGAATCGTTTGTACACTTGTAATGTCAAATAAGTTTCTAGCTCCAACAGTGACTTCAAATTGGTTCTTAAAGAATAATTTACGGATAGAAGCATCCATCCAGCTATAAGGTTTTATTTCACTTAAAAAGAATTTAGTACTTCCATCTGTATCTGTTCCTGCTACAAATTGCTGTTGCTCTCCATTGTATTTATAAAACAAAGCAATCAAAGTATTCCATTTAGGAATGTTGTATGAAATGTTGGAATTTAAACGTAATGAATACAAGAATTTATCATCTGAAGTTACATTCACAGCTGCTAAATCTAATTTTCGAGAAATTCCAACTAAAGCAGCACCAACTTGCACATTCCAATTTTTATAAGAATATTGTTCTGTGGTTGAAACATTCCACATTTTATATTTATTGATATTTACATATCTGTAATTTTGAGTGGGAGTTGCCTGAGTCATTACCAAATCAATTCTATCATCTACATCCATATAAGTTACCGCCAGATTATTTGCTATCTGAGCTCCTGAATTAAGAAGACAAGATCTTTTAAAACTCAATTCATAAGAAGTACTTTGCTCTGGAACTAAGTCCGGATTACCCTGAAGATTATGATTTGAATCTACAAAATAGGTGTATAATTCATCAAAATTTGGTGTTCTATACGCTTTTCCAACTGAGGCTCTAGCTTCTAAACCTTTTTTAAATAGATATCTTAAACCTAAAGAACTTGCATATTGATTGTCAAAATACGATTGAAAAGAATAGCGAATTCCTGGACGAATAGAGAATTTGTCTGTCAAATTAATTTCGGCTACCGTAAAAATGTCGTAATTTTCGAATTTCCTTCTAATATCTGTCAACTGCTGGTTATCATCTTTAAAAGTTCCTGCCGTTGCATCATAAAATCCATTTTCATTTGTGATCTCATATCCCAGTTGAAAATCAACTTTTTTGCTATCGAAGAAATTGCTTAAAGTTCCTGTAGAATAAAAGACTTCTTTAGATTGATAGGTCTGTCTCTGATTATCAAATTCATTTCCTGTTTCAATTTGATAATTGAATTTCTCTACATCACGTTCTTGCTTTTGTTCAGAAACGGAAATATTATAGTTTAGTTTAGAGAAAAGTTTTCCGTTAGAATTTAAATGATGAAAATAACGGTTGGTAATATAACGTCTGTCATTTGCAAAATAAGTCTCTGGAAAAGGATAATTATCCTGAGGAATTAAGATTGGATTGTAATAATGAACATTTTCTCCGTAGTAATCAAATTTGTAGAAAATCTTAAAGTCATTTTTTTGATAACCTAAAATTGCATTTCCTACCAATTGTTGTTTTGGCAGCTGCGTATACCCTCTTAAGCCATCATTTAAATCGTAATCTTTACCTTCTCTATTATCAAAATATCCTGCAAAGTCATTACGATTTCCTCCAACATTTATAAACCAATTTTCATTAAAATTGTGTGCTATTTTAGCAGACTGAATATGGCGGCCTTTGTCAAACAAGGCATATTCCTTACCAACGGTTTCTTCCTGAACAGTTGCTGCTATCTGCCATTTATATCCGCCTCCTTTTTTGGTTATGATATTTAAAACACCGCTTACAGCATTTGCACCATGTGTAACTCCCATTGAACCTTCAATAATTTCGATACGCTCAACATCATCAAGGTTTACCTGAGTTAAATCGACATTTGTCCCCATTCCAGTATCACTTACTAAAGGAATATTGTCAACTAAAATTTTAAAATATTGTGAATCCAGACCAAACATTGACACTGTTGAACGTCCATCTTCTCCACTAGTTTTAATAGTAATATTTAAATATTGATTTAAAACATCCGAAAGATTATTCGCAGCCAATTGTTTTATAGTTTCTTTTGAGATCACCCGAACATTAAATACTGATTTCTTTATTGATTGTGGTTCAAACTGACCAGTTACAACCACTTCAGATAGTTTTTCTTGAGACGCAATAGTATCTTTTTGCTGTGCAAATAAGATTTGACAGAAAGTTAATACAGCAAAAAGGGATAGTTTTATTTTCATTATTTTTATTCAGTCTTAATAATCGATGCAAATATATAACTATTTTTAATTGTTCTAAATAAAATTTATATATTTGCAAAAATTAAAAACAAATAATAAGTTATGATTTCAAAAAGCCTTTATTTTTCAGCCTTTATGGCTTTAACATGCAGCCTAGGTTTCAGTCAGGACGCAAAAAAACAACAAGACATAAAATCAATTAAATCTATGTGTGGTTGTTATGAAGTGAAGTTCAACTTCGCAGAAACTTTTCAATATGCTAAAGATTCGGCTACATATAAACCTTCACAGACTAAACATGAATCTGCTTTAGAATGGGTAGAATTGTTAGAAGATACTCCAAACAAAATTGTTATGCAGCACTTATTAATTGTAAGTGATGATATGATTATCAAACACTGGAGACAAGATTGGTTGTTTGAAAACACAGACTTATATTCTTTTGATAAAGGAACATCCTGGAAATATAAAAAACTGGACAAGAAAGCTGTTAAAGGACAGTGGACTCAAAAAGTATATCAGGTAGATGACAGTCCAAGATATGAAGGATCTTCAACTTGGGTACATGTTGACGGACAAGATTACTGGTCTAATGTTGCTGATGCTCCGCTTCCAAGAAGAGAGCAGACAAAACGTAATGACTATAATGTTTTAAAAAGAAGAAATATTCACGAAATCACTGCTACAGGATGGAATCATGAGCAAGATAATGATAAACTTATCCGTGACGATGCTGGAAAAGATGTTTTGTTAGCGCAGGAAAAAGGGTTTGATGTTTACACTAAAGTTCCAGATATTAAATGTATCGCTGCTCAAAAATGGTGGAAAGAAAACAATGTTCTTTGGAAAAATGTTCGTGACAAATGGCAGACTCTTTTCGACAGACATAAAGACTTAAACTTAGAAGCTAAAGTTGATAGAAAAGCGCTTTATTCTCTTTTGTTTGATTTAAAACCAACTGCAACAAAAGCAGAATCTGATGCAATTATCGACAAATTTGTAAAATAAAAATGTTTGTGTTAGTTGTAAAAAAGCCGGTAATTTTAAGATTACCGGCTTTTTTTTATAATATCACTAAAAACATATACGTTACATCTATAACGAATTACAATTCATTTTGCTCAATTAAAGGATTGGCATTGATTTCATCTTTAGGAATAAGCCACTGCCATCTTTTATCTGTAGGAGCTACATATAAAACTCCATTTACTAAACCTGAATCATGATTTGCTCCTGTTCTGTCTAATGGTAAGTTATTACGTTTCAAATCAAAAAATCTAAATCCTTCACCCCATAATTCAATTCTTCTTTGTAATAATATTTCATCAATTAAAGTTTGTCCACTATTGGTTGATAAAGTATAAGAAGGATTTCTTGTTACTTCAAAATCAAAAAGTACCTTGGCTGCATCTGCTTGTCCCAATCTTGCTTTTGCCTCAGCTTCTATTAAATACATTTCAGCAGCACGCATATAAGGAACATCACATCTACTATCTCCGGCATCTATAGCCAGGAATTTTTGACTTGTATATGGAAATTTGGCAAAATTTGACGGTAATGCTAATGCAGTATGTTTTCCAGTTTTATCAAATATTGCAGAACGAACATCTGTTAACGGGATCATATCATAAAGCTTACTGTTAATTGCTTTTGGACAAGAACGGATTACTGTTGAACTGAAATTTCTAGACATATAAGCTCCAAAATTTCCAAAATATTCCGTTTGAACTTCATTAATATGACTTCCCCACATCCATTCTTTATTGTTATAATCATTAAAACCGGCAACATAATCGGCCATAGACATTAAAGTCGTCCCCGATTTAGCTTTATTAGCATATTCTGCAGCAATTTGCCAATTACCCTGAGCCAACGCTACACGAGCTTTTAATCCTTGAGCAACTTTTAAATTTAAATGAGAATTATTTGGTCTTGAATATCCAACTAATAAAATATTGGCTTCATCTAAATCTTTATTTATCTGCGCATATACTTCTTCAACTGTAGAACGAGGATTTTTTTCATTTCCAACGGTCAAAACTATCGGAACTCCTAATTGAGAATTGTTTTCTCCGTTTACATATCTTTTACCAAATAACTGAACTAATTGAAAGTTACAAAATGCACGATATAATAATGCTTGACCTTTTACTATATTTTTATCAGCAGTTGTACCAACTGCTGCATCGGCTGCATTTATTATTGTGTTTGCATTTCGTATTATTCTATAATAAGTTCTGTAGGGGAAACGAAGATCTACAGAGTTTTCATTACTTACCGAGCTCCAATTATATATTTGTAAAAACCAACCGTTTGTGATTGGAAAAACTACATCATCACCAACAATATCAGTTTGCTGCATTAAACCACCTAAACCAGTCTGACTTTGATCTTCGTAATTTTTATATAAAGATCTGTGAATTCCATTCAACAGGGTCATTAAGTTTTCAGTTGTTGTTGTAGCCCCAGCATTATCTACATATTCTGTCGGCTTTTTATCTAAAAAATCTTCAGAGCAAGATCCTAAAACAGTTACTGCAATTAAGGCAGCTATCATTTTAATATAATTTGTTTTCATGATGTTAAAAATTTAAATTCAGACCTAGTGTTATTACTCTTGCTGGTATGTATCTGTTTTGTGTAGTTCCGTCAAAAGTTTGAGTTGGATCCATTCCTTTGCGTTTTGTAAATAACATTAAGTTTTCTCCATTTATGTAAACAGAAGCATTGTCGATTTCTAATTTTGATATAAACTCAGAAGGCATTTTATAAGATAAATTGATTTGTCTTAATGCTAAGTAATCAGAACCTTTTAGCCATCTGTCAGAAACAGCTGCTGCTTGTGTATTTCTGTTGATATCCAAACGTGGAACATCTGTAATATCACCTGGTTTCTGCCATCTTCTAAAAATATCAGTACTAAGAGCTGAACCGTAATTATTTCCAGTATGCATTAATACTGCATAATTACTATCATACATTTGCCCTCCAATTTGGTAAGAACACAAAACATCTAACTGAAGTCCTTTATATTTGAATGTGTTTCCAAAACTTCCAAACAAATCTGGTATAGCTGAACCAGCATAATGATAAAGTGCTTTATTTTGATCTGTAGTTACATTTACTCCATTTACAACTCTTACTGTAGCATCATTAGAAGCTACAAATTTTGGATCTACTACATATAATGCATACCCGTCAGCAGGGTCTACTCCATACCAATCTCTTAGCCAATAATCATAAATTGAATGACCTACCGAAAGTTTTTTGGTTCCATCTACAATTTCTCCCTGAGGAAGTTTTGTGATTTTATTATTAATTGTAGATGCATTAATATTTAGACTCCATGAGAAATCATTAGTTTTAAGAATTACTCCATCTAATGCTACTTCAATTCCTTTGTTAACCATAGAACCAATATTTTCCATTCTATAGTCTAAACCAGAAGATAACGGATTTGGAACAGCGAAAATAAGACCGTCGGTACTTCTATTGTAATATTCAACACTTCCTTTTAGTCTATTTTTAAATAATCCAAATTCTAATGCAAGATCTCTTTGAGTATTAACTTCCCATTTTAAGTCAGGTGCTGCAGATGCATAAATTAAAGTACCTCCTTCACTTCCGTTATCATAACCTAAACTATAAGTAGGCTGACTAACGTAATAGTTTAATCCCTTTATTTTTGTTCCAGAATCATTTGTATCACTTATTATATGAGAATCATTTCCAACTTTTCCTATCGAAGCTCTCAATTTTAAGTCATTAACCCAAGAATAATCTTTAATGAAATTTTCTTTAGAAATTACCCACGCTCCTCCTAAAGACCAGAAATTACCCCAGCGATTATTTTCGGCAAATTTTGAAGATCCATCTCTACGCAATGATGCTGAAAATATGTATTTGTCCATATAATCATAACCAATTCTTGAAAAATAAGATTCTGTAGCATAATTTCTTGTATAAGATGTCAAACCCGTTGTAGTCGCATAATTAACAAACTCAATTATATTTGGTGCGACTTGCCCAGTTTTGCTGCTGCTTGTCCAGTTTTTTTCGTAGTCAAAACTTTCATGACCTAATAAAGCTGTAATAGAATGAGCTCCAAGTTTTTTAGAATAATTCAGTAATTGATTATAAGTGATTCCCGTTAAAATCTTATCTTCTTTTCCCATTAATCCTGTAGGTGCTCCATCTCCAATTAATGTATTATAAGAATATGTTCTGTTCGAATACGACTTATCAATTGAAGCATTTGTTGTGAATTTTAAATCTTTAGTGAAATCAATTTCAAAGAAAGCTCTCGCAGAAAGTGCCAGTCCTTTTACAACATCGGTATCGTTTAGTGTTTCGTATACAACGTTTCGACCATTAGAAGCACCGGAACCGCGGACTGTCGAATAAACTTTATCACCATTGTCATCCAATAAATAATCTCCATTTTCAGTATGATCAAAAACAGGGTAAATAGGTCCCATTGTTCTTATCGTTCTAAACGGGTTTTTAAATGAAGCATTATTTTCTACTCCATCGGTTCCTAATTTAGAATTAGTTAAAGCTCCAGACATATTCACTCCGGTTTTAAACCATTCTTTTAAACTTGTATTCAAATTTAATCGTCCTGTTGTTCTTTCAAAACCTGACTTTTGTATATAACCTTCCTCATTTAGATAACCTAGAGAAGCAAAATAATTGGACTTTTCTGATTTTCCCTGATAAGAAAAATCAACATTTTTACGAACTCCGGCTCTTTCTAATTGTTTTGCCCAATCAAGATCTTGCGGATATAATAATTTCGCATCTAGGTTCAATTTCCCATCTGTACCCACTATACTATTATTTGGCACGTTAAAAGGATTTGTAACCAAAACAACAGGAACTCTAGAAGAAGCATAAGTATTTGCTGCATCGATTTGTGCCTGAGTAGCCATAGGACGACTGTTTCGGATTGCCTCCCATTCTAAAGGATAATAATCAGAAGCATTAACTCGATCATAGTCTTTGATAGAACGCGAAGTTATACCAGTACTCATGTTTAAAGTAAATTTATCTTTTGCTGACTTTCCTGCTTTTGTAGTAATTATAATTACTCCATTAGCAGCTTTGGAACCATAAAGTGAAGTAGAAGAAACGTCTTTTAAAACACTTAAACTTTCAATATCACTTGAATTTAAATTACTTATATCTCCAGCATAAGGAACTCCATCTACAATATATAGTGGCGTATTTGAACCATTTATTGAACTAAATCCGCGCACTCTAATTTCCGGGGCTGAACCCGGCTGACCTCCTGAACTTTGAATTTGAACTCCTGATGTAGACCCTTCCAAAAC
Source organism: Flavobacterium panici (assembly GCF_903819335.1). Lineage (GTDB taxonomy): Bacteria > Bacteroidota > Bacteroidia > Flavobacteriales > Flavobacteriaceae > Flavobacterium > Flavobacterium panici. The sequence continues at coordinate 59,819 of NZ_CAIJDE010000062.1, forward strand.
CGAAAGAGCGTTTGTTAAAGGTCTGCTTTCTAATTGTTCTGATTTAATTTGGGTCGCTGAACCTGTATATGAAGTTTTTTTAGCTGTACCATATGCCACAACAACTACTTCATCTAATTCCTTTCCATCTTCTTGTAACTTTGCATTAATTACGGACGTTGTTCCAACTGTTATAACATTATCCTTCATTCCCATATAAGAAAAAACCAAAACATCCCCGGTCTTTGCTTTAATCGAATATTTTCCATCTAAATCTGATTGTACACCATTACTTGTACCTTTTACAACAACATTTGCTCCCGGAATTGGTCCAGCAGCGTCCGCCACAACCCCAGATATCGTTCTTTCCTGCGCAAAAAATAAATGCGTTGTAAGAACAAACACCAGAACTAACAGCCCTTTAATTTTTCTTTTCATTATAGTTTATTTGAATTAAGGGGCGCAACTTATAAAATTAAATTAATTTTAACAAGATTTTATTTCGTTTTAACATTAAAAAATGTAGTGTAATTTTTACAAATAAAAAAACCGCCTAAAGTCAATTAGACGGTTGATAATCCTTATAATTCTTACTAAAAGGGTACTAATTCAAAATAGATAAAAATGCTATAAGGAAAATATCTTCATATATTTAGATAAAATTCCGAGAAACTAATCAGTTATTTTATAACTGATAACTAATTAATAAACAAGGAATTAATTCAATTTAAATTTAATACTTCTCCATTTGCGAGCGCAAAATTAACATGAATTATCTTTAATTCATATACGAAAGCGATATTTAACTTAAAATATGTCTTATCTTATTATTTTTCATCCTTTTAGTGAACAATTCTAAAACAAAAAGCCGATAGTTTTAAACTATCGGCTTTTTTAATTCTTGTAAAAAGTTTTTACATTCTTTCCGGAACTTCGATTCCTAATAACGTAAAAGCTGATTTTATAACTTCGGCAACTTTCTGCGAAAGCTGTACTCTGAAAATCTTTTTTGTCAAATCAACTTCACCTAAAATATGAACAGATTGATAAAACGAATTATATTCTTTTACTAAATCATAAGTATAGTTTGCAATTAATGCCGGACTATGATTTTGTGCTGCATTTTGAATTACTTCCGGGAAAAGTTCGATTTGTTTTACCAGTTCTTTTTCTTTTTCGTGAAGCTCTTCAATATTTGTTTTTTCAGAAAAATCAAAATCGGCTTTACGGATAATTGATTGAATTCTGGCGTAAGTATATTGAATAAACGGACCTGTATTTCCTGCAAAATCTACAGATTCTTCGGGATTAAACAGAATACGTTTTTTAGGATCTACTTTTAAAATATAATATTTCAAAGCTCCAAGACCAATTGTTTTATACAATTTTGCTTTTTCATCGGCAGAATAACTGTCTAATTTTCCTAGATCTTCAGAAATTTGTTTGGCTGTATCTGTCATGTCCTGCATTAAATCATCAGCATCTACAACAGTTCCTTCACGGCTTTTCATTTTTCCAGATGGTAAATCAACCATTCCGTATGATAAATGATATAAACTTGAAGCCCAGTCAAAACCAAGTTTTTTCAGAATCAAAAACAAAACTTTAAAGTGATAATCTTGTTCGTTACCAACTGTATAAACCATTCCGCCAACATCTGGCATATCTTTTACACGCTGAATTGCTGTTCCAATATCCTGCGTCATATAAACCGCAGTTCCGTCAGAACGTAATACAATTTTACGATCAAGACCTTCATCTGTCAAATCAATCCAAACAGAACCATCCGGATCTTTTTCGAAAACTCCTTTATCAAGACCAACCTGAACAACATCTTTTCCTAATAAATAAGTGTTGCTTTCGTAGTAATATTTATCAAAATTCACTCCAAGATTGGTGTAAGTAGTCGCAAAACCGTCATAAACCCATTGGTTCATTTTTTTCCAAAGTGCAATAACCGCTTCATCTCCAGCTTCCCATTTCTTAAGCATTTCCTGCGCTTCAATAATAATTGGCGCTTGTTTTTTAGCTTCTTCTTCGGTTTTACCGGTTTCTATTAATTGGTTGATTTCTGCTTTATAAGCTTTATCAAACTCAACATAATATTTACCTACTAATTTATCACCTTTTAAATCTGAACTTTCCGGAGTTTCTCCGTTTCCGAATTTCTCCCAGGCCAGCATCGATTTACAAATATGAATTCCACGATCGTTTATGATCTGTGTTTTATATACTTTTTTCCCAGATGCTTTAATAATTTCTGCAACAGAATATCCTAACAAATTGTTACGAACGTGTCCTAAGTGCAAAGGTTTATTGGTGTTTGGAGAAGAATATTCAACCATAATTGCTTTATCGGCAGGATCTGGTGTTACATATCCAAACTTTTGATTATTTTTTATTTCATTGAAAAAATTCAGATAATAACTATCCGAAATTACAATATTCAAAAACCCCGAAACTACATTGAAACGCGCCACTTCAGAAACATTTTCAACTAAGTAGTTTCCAATTTTATTTCCTAATTCGGCAGGATTGCTTTTGATCACTTTTAACAAAGGAAAAATTACCATTGTAATATCGCCTTCAAACTCTTTTCTGGTAGTTTGAAATTCGATTTTATCAACAGAAACGTCAAATAATGCCTGTATTGCTTTTTGTATAGAAGGTGTAAGAATTTGTGATAATGACATGTAAACTTATTTTTAAAGTGAGCAAAGATACTGCTTATTCATCAATTAGAGAAAATGAAAAACATATTAAATAACATAATCCTGTTAGAATTTCTTAAAAAAGGTTTTGTTTTGAATGTTAAAATTATCAAAAAATCAAAACGCTAACCTGCTACAAAACAGAACTTCCCAAAAAAATAAAAAGTTTTTTTTACTTTTTATGTAACATATCGACAACAAAATAGTCTTAATAGAGACTTTAAATTTTATTTGAAGCAAAGAAAATCAAAACAAAAACAAAAAAACAACCTCATCATCAATCAAATCAAATAATCATTATCTCATTATGAAATTAAAATTCTTTCTGCTTGCATTACTGGGGGTAATTGCAACAGCACAAGCCCAAAATACCGGAACGGTCACGGGGAAAATTACCGAAAAGTCAAACAATGCACCAATTTCTTACGCAACGGTTTCTCTTAAAGAAAACGGAAAAGTAGTATCAGGCGTTAATACAGATGATAACGGAGATTTTACTTTTAAAAACGTAGCGCTAAAAAGTTATACTATCGAAATTCAATATATTGGATTTAGAAAATATATTGGTTCCGTAATTTTAGCTGATAACAAAAAATCTGCAACTGTAAATGTTTCTCTTGAAGAAGAAGCAACTCAGCTTAAAGGTGTTAATATTGTTGCTGAACGTTCGACAATGGAACAAAAAATTGACCGAAAAGTAATTACTGTCGGGAAAGATTTGACGACTGCCGGGGCTTCTGCATCAGATATTATGAGCAATATTCCTTCTGTAAATGTGGATCAGGACGGAAAACTTTCGCTTCGCGGAAATGACAATGTTCGTGTATTAATTGACGGAAGACCTTCTAACATTGATCCAGCTCAGTTATTGAAACAAATTCCATCGACTTCTATCAAAAAAATTGAGTTGATTACAAATCCTAGTGCAAAATACAATCCGGAAGGAATGTCTGGGATTATCAATATTATTTTACACAAAAATGCTAATACTGGTTTTAATGGAAGTTACAGCGGTGGTATTACTTTTGGAGAAACGGCAAAATACAATCAGTCTTTAGATTTAAACTATAAAACCGGAAAAGTAAATTTCTTTGGAAATGCAGGTAATAATTTTGGAACTTATTTTAACGATGGTCACATTCAAAGATTAGATCAGGATATGGTTCAAAAATTAGATATTTCTAATGACAATGATAACTATTTGTATAAAGTTGGAATGGATTATTTAATCAATGACCACAATACTTTATCATTTTACACCAATCAAAATAAATCAAAAGGAACTGGATTAGTAAATACTGATATTGATTACAATAACGGAGATCCGGATATTAAAAATATCTACCAAAAATCGAGATACGAAGGTCCAAACGAAACTGGAACTTACAATTTAGCGTACAAACATATCTTTAAAAAAGAAGGTCATACTTTAGATTTTGAAGGAAACTTTAGCAACACCAGAGAAACTCAAGATGCAAGTTTTGACACTAAAACAACAAAGCCGGATAATACTGCCACCTCTCTTTTATATAACGATTATATTAATGACAAAAGAAAATTAGGTACAGTAAACGTTGATTACGTAAATCCGCTAAACGATAAAACGACTCTTGAAGCAGGTGCAGAAGCGAGAATAACAAGAACTGACAATATTTACAACACAACCAATGCTGCATTTAAATCTTCTGTTTATACTTACGATACAGATATTTATTCTGCATATGTAACTTTTGGTCAGAAATACAAAAAATTCAGCTATCAATTAGGAGCTCGTTTTGAGAGTTATAATGTAAAATCATTTTTAACTCCTGATCAGAAAAAGTTTGATGATGACTACATTACATTATATCCTTCTGCTTATTTAACGTATAATTTAAATGAGAAAAACGTGTTGCAATTAAGCTACAGCCGTCGTGTTGACAGACCAAGTTTAGAGCAGACAAAACCTATTCGTGAGTTTTCTACTCCATTAGTAACTTCATACGGAAATCAAGAATTAAGACCTCAGTTTACTAATTCTGTTGAAATAAATTACACTAAAACTCTTGAAAAAGGAAGCATTACCGCTGGAGTATTTGTAAGGGCTATCAACGATCAAATAAGCAGAACTTTAAGCCCAGATCCTGACGACCCTTCTGAGAAACAACTCTTAGGCTTTACTAATTACGATCACAATAGTGCTTATGGTTTTGACATTTCTGCTAACTATAAAATTACTAAATGGTGGGATATCCAGCCATCTGTTGATTTTTCTAGCATAAACCAGCAAGGTGTTATATTTAAAATTAATCCTCTCTCAGGCAAAAGTGAACCTGAGGAGAAGACCGTTACAACTTCAGCATTCAATGCTCGTATGAACTCAAACTTTAAGCCTACTAAACGTTTAAGCTTTTTATTATTCGGTTTTTACAGAGGCGGCGTTGAAGAAGTTCAGCAACATAGAAATGAAATGTACAAAATGGATATTGGTTCACGCTATACATTGTTAGATAATAAGATGAATATCAGTGTACGTTTTAATGACGTTTTCAACACAATGAAATATTCATTTGACGGTGTTTCCCCTTATCCTCAAACTGGTCAGTTTACCTGGGAAAGCCAAACAGTTTATTTAGGTTTAACTTACAACTTTGGTGGAGCAAAAATCAAAAAATTAGAGCGTAAACAAAGAGAAGAAAACACTAATCAAGGTGGTGGCGGAATGTTCTAATCACTGCTTTTATTAGAATCAATTTTAATATTTTTAAATAATTTTCTTGTAGAAAAAAGCCTGAAGTTTGCCAGCTTCAGGCTTTTTTATTTTTTGTAAATACTATAGAAAATTTTTCAATTCTTTTATTTCTTCGGGATTTGCAGTTTCTGAATTGTTTGTAATTGCAGAGGAATGATAAAAAGTCAAATCTAATCGTTCCTGTAATAATTTAATATTTGAAGATCGCAAACCGCCGCCCGGCATTATTTCGATTCTGTTTTTAGCAAGGTCTTGTATTCGTTCCAAAGCTAAAATTCCTTCTTCTACATTTATCGCCTGTCCCGAAGTCAAAATCGTTTTAAACCCGCAATCGATAATATCTTCAAGAGATTTTTCTACATCTTTGACCACATCAAAAGCACGATGAAAAGTACAAGGAAGCGGATGTGCCAAATGCACTAATTCCCTATTCTGTCTTTTATTAATATTTCCGCTGTCTTTTAAAATTCCAAAAACAAAACCATCAACACCCAATTTTTTATACTGTTTAATATCTTGTTTCATTTCTACAAGCTCTTCATCAGAATAAACAAAATCGCCGCCGCGAGGTCTAATGATAACATGCATTTTAATATTTAAGCTTTCGCGGACTTTCACTACTAAAATAGAGTTTGGAGTTGTTCCACCAAGTTTCATGTTTTCGCATAACTCAATTCGATCTGCACCATTTTCCTGAGCTATTATGGCAGATTCGTAATTAAAGCATGCTATTTCTAATTGATTTTTTTTCATTGTAAATTATTTAAAAGGGCTTCGACTTCGCTCAGCCTGACTGATATTAGCCCCAAATGTCACCCTGAGCGAAGTCGAAGGCTAATTTACTACTAAACCTCCTTTTTATAAAAATTTTTATGACTTGTTTTATTTAAACATTCTGATAACTTTTTTAAATCTTCCCACTTATCATTTATTATTGCTTCTTTCTTTTTCCTACTCCAGCCTTTTACCTGCTTTTCAAAAGCAATAGCTTGAATCACATCATTAAATTCAGTACAGAAAACTAATTGTAAAGGTCTTTTATTAAACGTATAACATTCTGTATTTATACCATAATTGTGTTCATTTAATCTTCTTTCAATATTATTTGTAAATCCCGTATAATAACTATTATCAGAACATTTTAGTATATAGACGTAATATTGTTTCATTTTATTTAAAAGTTTTATCATAAAATAAAAGTAAGAAAAATATTTCTTTTACGTGTTTTATTAAGCCCCAATTGTCAGGCTGAGCGAAGTCGAAGCCCCGCTCCTATTAGCACGCCCTTTACTTAGCGCATCTAACAAAGTTTATTTAGTGAAATTGATAGTTTGTCAATTGGGACGTGGGCTTCGACTTCGCTCAGCCTGACAAATCGTTGAGAACAAAAAACACTATCTTAAATCAATAACCCGGATGTCATCATGAGCGAAGTCGAAGGCTCGTAAGAAAGCTTGCCAATTGGAACGGGGCTTCGACTTCGCTCAGCCTGACAGATCGTTACTCATCTAAATAAAGGGTATAAAAAAACCTGGTCCAAAACGAAGCAGGTTTTAAATATAATGTAAGATGAATTAATTTACCATTTGATGATTGCACTTGCCCAGGTAAATCCACTACCAAAAGCGGCTAAGACAACGGTATCACCAGATTTGATTTTACCTTGTTCCCAAGCTTCTGTCAAAGCGATTGGAATAGATGCTGCAGTTGTGTTTCCGTATTTCTGGATATTGTTATGAACCTGATCATCGCTTAATTTGAATTTATTCTGAATGAACTGAGAAATTCTCAAGTTGGCCTGATGCGGAATCAACATATCGATATCTGAAACCTGAAGTCCGTTTGCTTCTAAACCTTCGTTGATTACTTCAGCAAAACGAACCACTGCATTTTTAAATACAAATTGTCCGTTCATGTAAGGATAATAACTTTCGTCATTAGGGTCATTATCTGCTAAAATATCAGTTACCCAGCGCGCTCCCATTCCAGGTGCCTGCAAAGCCAATTCTTCGGCGTGCTGTCCTTCTGAATGTAAATGCGTAGATAAAATACCTTTTGTCAAATCTTCTTCACGGCTTAAAACTGCCGCTCCTGCTCCATCTCCAAAAATAACAGAAACCCCGCGTCCGCGAGTAGTCATGTCTAATCCGGTTGAATGAACCTCAGAACCAATAACCAAAATATTTTTATACATTCCGGTTTTAATATATTGATCAGCAACAGAAATAGCATAAACGAAACCAGAACATTGGTTTCTAACATCTAAAGCCCCAACAGTTCTTAATCCTAAATCACGCTGTACTAAAACTCCAGGTCCTGGAAAATAGTAATCCGGGCTTAATGTAGCAAAAACTACAAAATCAATATCTTCTTTGGCAATGCCAGAACGTTCTATAGCAATTTTAGCAGCTTTTACACCCATTGAAGTCGTAGTATCTTCTCCACGAATGATATGTCTTCTCTCCTGAATTCCTGTTCGTTCCTGAATCCATTCGTCATTGGTATCCATTATCTTAGACAAATCATCGTTTGTCACAACATTTGAAGGAACATAATATCCTAAGCCTGCTATTTTTGAATGATACATATAATATTGTTATTTGTTAAAAATTTAGAATGCAAATTTACGTATACTTTAAAACATAAGAGTACAAAATACTATTTTTTTCGGTATTAGCAATTTAATATACTTTAATTATCAGACTGTTTAAAAACAATTACTTTTTGAAAAACCAGTTTATTGAGGAATTCATTGAAAAGAATGAAAAATAAGATTTAAAATGTAACAAGACTAAAGTATCTTAGACAAACATTTTGAATACCATTTTTTTTAAACCCAAAAAATTCAACTCATGAAATTAAAGGTTACGTTGTTCCTATTTTTAAATATCGGTTTTTTCTCTTTTGCCCAAGAGAATTTAACTTACCAAAAGCCTTCTAAATCTATTTTAGATCTGGCCGATTACCAAAGAGCTCCAACCGTTTCAATGGACACAAAAAAAGAAAATATGCTTTTATTGTACCGAAACACATACAAAACTCTTGACGATTTAAATCAGGACGAAATTCGTTTAGCCGGTATACGAATTAATCCGGTTACCAATATATCAAGTACAGTAACATATGTTAACAATTTGAAACTTAGAAAAATAAATGGTAAAGAAGAAATTCAGGTTTCAGGTTTGCCGCAAAATCCAAAAATTGCCAATATTCTTTGGTCGCCAAACGATAAAAAAATCCTGTTTTCTCACACTACAACTACTGGTGTTGAGCTTTGGGTTTTGGATGTAGCATCGGCGCAAGCCACAAAACTTACAGAAGCAACTGTAAATGCCAATCTTGGAAATCCATTTAACTGGTTTTCAGACAATGAAACAATTTTGGTAAAAATGCTTCCAAAAAACAGACAGCCGCTTTTAGATTCTAAAAAAGATTTACCAACCGGCCCTATTATTTCTAATACATCTGGAGAAAAATCTCAAAACAGAACGTATCCTGATATGTTGAAAAACAAAAATGACGAAGCTAATTTCGAAACCAGCGTTACATCTGAATTATACAAAGTCAAATTAGATGGTGATGCTGTTTTATTTAAAGAAGCTGCGATGTTTGCGGGCGAGAAAATTTCGCCAGACGGCAATTATATTATGCTGACTACCATTCAAAAACCATTTTCGTATGTGGTGCCTTTAAACAGGTTTCCTTCTAAAACGATTGTTTATGACATTAGAGGAAAAGAAATTAAAACGGTTAACGAAGTCCCGCTGAATGAAATTATGCCAAAAGGTTTTATGGCTGTTCGAAAAGGAAAAAGAGAAATGGCCTGGAGAAATGACAAACCTGCAACATTATCATACGTAACGGCTTTAGATGAAGGAGATCCTGCAAACAAAGTAGATTTTAGAGACGAAGTTTTTCTTTGGGATGCACCTTTTGATAAAGAAGCTGCATCATTAGTCAAAACACCTCAGCGTTTTAATACCATTACTTGGGGAAATGACAATGTCGCCGTTGTTTCTGATGAATGGTACGATACCCGAAATGAGAAAACGTATTTGATAAATCCTGCAGATGCAAATCAACAGCCAAAATTAATAACCGACAGAAATTCACAAGATGTTTACTCTGATCCCGGCGTTTTTGAAACCAGAAAGAATGAATACAACAAATATGTTTTAGCCCTTGAAAAAGATAATTTATATCGAATTGGAGATGGTTATACAAAAGATGGCCAGTTCCCTTTTGTTGATGAATTTAATTTAAAAACATTAAAATCAAAACGTGTTTATACTTCGCCTTACAAAGATAAAAAAGAAGAAATTTTAGAAATTGAAGATTTTAAATCAGGTAAAGTCCTGGTTCAGATTCAATCAAAAACAGAATATCCAAATTACTTTTTCAGAAACATTAAAAAACCAAATAGTTTAACTGCAATAACTGATTTCAAAAACCCATTTGAAAGCATTAAAAATGTCAGCAAAGAGGTAATTAAATACAAACGTAAAGATGGACTGGAACTTTCGGGAACTTTATACCTTCCTGCGGGGTATGACAAGGCTAAAAAAGAAAAACTGCCTTTATTAATCTGGGCTTATCCGGCAGAATATAAAGACAGAAACAGCGCTGGCCAGTCCACTCAAAATTCAAATGAATTTACGTTTCCGTATTATGGATCGTTTGTGTATTGGGTTACAAAAGGATATGTTGTTTTAGATGATGCTGCTTTCCCAATTATTGGCGAAGGAACTACAGAACCAAACGACAATTTTATTTCACAATTAGTTGATAATGCCGAAGCTGCAATTAATGCTGTAGATGCTCTGGGATATATTAACCGTAAAAAAGTAGCTATTGGAGGGCATTCATACGGTGCGTTTATGACTGCAAATTTATTGACACATTCCAATCTTTTTGCTTGCGGAATTGCTCGAAGCGGTGCTTATAACAGAACACTGACGCCTTTCGGATTTCAATCAGAACAGCGTAATTACTGGGAAGTTCCGGAAGTTTACAATACTATGTCACCATTTATGAATGCCGAAAAAATGAAAACGCCAATTTTATTAGTTCATGGTGAAGCTGATAATAATCCTGGGACTTTTACTTTGCAGACCGAACGTTATTTTCAGGCTTTAAAAGGTTTAGGAGCGCCTGCAAGAATGGTAATTTTACCGAAAGAAGCACATGGCTATGTAGCCAAAGAAAATATCCTGCACTTACTTTGGGAACAAGATCAGTTTTTAGAAAAATATTTGAAAAACTAATTTATTTCTTAAACGATTATAAAAAGTAAACCCGACAGTTTCAAAAACTTGTCGGGTTTACTTTTTTAAAGATCAAAAATTATCTAATTATCTAATTGGCAAATTATTTCATTAAAGATAATTCAGTCCAAGAAATATTTCCTGTTCAAGCGGCAAATCAATTTCACTTTCAAAAAATATTAACTGCCTTTTATATACGGTTTCAACTAAATAATGTCCTCCCCTAAAATAAGTTCTTCTAATTTTTACTGGAAGTTTAGATTCTGAAACCATTTTAAACTGATGCGGATACACTAATGTTTTATGGGTTTCATCTTCATACGGAAGTAATAAATGTGTTGCTACTTCATTTACTTCTCCAAATAACGAAGCTACATATTTAGTCTGCGGGTCTTCGTATATTTTTGCCGGATCGCCTTTCACGATAATTTCTCCGTGTCGCATTACAATCGCTTCATCTGCAAAAGATAAAGCATCTGTACTGTCATGCGTTGCAATAATGCAGGTGATTCCTTTTTGTTTTAAATATTTAAATAAGTTTCTGCGTAAAGCATTTTTACGGAAAGCATCAATCTGGCTGAAAGGTTCGTCAAGCAAAATTACTTCTGGTTCTAAAGCCAAAACTCTCACCAAAGCTACTCTCTGCTGTTGTCCGCCGCTCAAAAATTTAGCTTTAACATTAGAAAATTGTTCCATTTCTACCATTTCCAATAATTCCTGAACACGAAGTTTTTTCATGTTTGCAAAACCGTTTGAAAGAAACTTTCCAACATTCTCTGCCACAGTTTCATATGGAGACAAATCGAAATCCTGCGCCAGATATTTCATATATGGCATTCCCGGAATCAAATTGTATTTTGGCCCCAGAATAGGTTTTTCGTTATAAAATATTTTGCCTTCGTCTAAATCGAACAAACCGTACATAAGCTTTAACAGCGTACTTTTTCCACAACCGCTTTCGCCAATAATGGCAATATTTTCGCCTTTATTGATCGAAAAAGAAACATTATTTATAACTGGTTTATCAGTATACGAAAAAGATATATTTTGAATATCAAGCATGTGTTGTAATTAGAGAGGTCAAATTTACGATGTTTAATTTCTAAAGTCAAAAAAAAGCTGCTTCAATTATGAAACAGCTTTTTTTATATTTTATTTTATCTGAAATTACTTTCCAGCTTCAGCTTTTGCATCGTTAACCATTTTGTCATTTGCTGTAATAGAGAATTCAACACGACGGTTTTGGGCTCTTCCTTCCGGAGTATCATTTGTTGCAATAGGATCAACAATACCTAAACCTGAAGTTTTAAAACGGCTTGATTTTAATCCTTTTGAAACTAAATAAGACTGTACAGAAGCAGCTCTTTGTCCAGAAAGTGTCAAATTATATTCTGGTTTACCTGTATTATCAGTATAACCAAAGATTTGAATATCAGTATCTCCGTACTCATTAAAAACAGGAACTAATTTATCTAAGTTTGCTTTTGCCTGAGGAGTTAAAGTTGATTTGTTTGTATCAAAACGAACAGCGTTTTCATTTAAAGTTAAGTGAATTCCTTCACCTACTCTTTCTACAGACGCACCTGGTAAAGCCTGATCAATTTCACGGGCTTGTTTATCCATTTTGTTACCAATTAAGGCTCCGGTTCCACCACCTACAGCAGCTCCAATTGCAGCTCCTAAAGCAGCGTTTCCGCCTTTTCCTAAATTATTTCCTAAAATACCTCCAATAATACCACCGGCAACTACACCAATTCCGGCACCTTTTTGAGTATTGTTTGCGTTTTTAACTGAATCGCAGCTTGTAAATAAACTAACTAATACAAGTAAACTACTTAAACCTAAAACTGTTATCTTTTTCATTTTTATCCTTTTTAATATTAATTAGCTCTTTGAAATTGGTACGTAACATCTTTTGTTTGTCCGCCAACATTGATATTGTCGATTAACTGAAAAGAGTTATCCGTTAAACCTGCAACTTTTAGTAAATACCCAGATTTTACATTTTTAGATTTCAATCCCGGATCTACAATTTTTAGAACAAAAAGTCCCTGATTGTTAATACTCCAAACAATTGGAGAAGTAAAAGCTGTACAATTTGGAGAATTTAGATTCATTGTACCTTTGTTATTGTTTGAAATAAAATTCCAGGTACTGCCAATAAAACATTTAGAATCTGCAAGATCAAATGAAGTTACTTTAATATAATCAGAACCTGCATAAGATACATTAGTAAGTACCCAGTTCCCTTTAATAGCGACTTGAGTAGGTCTGTCAAGTTTAGTCGAAAGCGTTGTTGCTTCTGTTGAAGCTGTAGACGAAGATGATTTGCACGCGAATAACACTGTAGCAATCATGCAAATGAAAATTATTTTCTTCATTTTGTACATTTATTTAAGTTAATACTTACACCTTTAACAATTAGTGTACCACAAATATACGATTCATTGAAATATTAACAGTTCCAAAATCTAATTATTTTCTTTCAAAATTAACATTTACGACAATTTGTCACCTAAAAAAAATTGGTATTTTATTTGACTAAATGAAAATCATCAAGTTAAATTCAAAAAATAAAAAAATATGACAACAGGTAAAATTAATGTTTCAGTAGAAAACATCTTTCCCTTAATCAAAAAGTTCTTATACAGCGATCACGAAATCTTTTTACGTGAGCTGGTTTCAAACGGAACTGATGCTACATTAAAATTAAAACATTTAATTAGTATTGGCGAAGCTAAAGTAGAATATGGAAATCCGGTTATCGAAATTAAAGTAGATAAGGAAGGTAAAAAAATCCATATTATCGACCAGGGATTAGGTATGACAGCTGATGAAGTTGAAAAATACATCAACCAGGTTGCTTTTTCCGGAGCTGAAGAATTTTTAGATAAATACAAAGATTCTGCAAAAGACTCTGGAATTATTGGTCACTTTGGTCTTGGTTTCTATTCTGCCTTTATGGTTGCAGAAAAAGTAGAAATCATTACAAAATCATACAAAGATGAACCTGCTGCACACTGGACTTGTGACGGAAGCCCTGAATTTACTTTAGAGCCAGCTGACAAAACTTCACGTGGTACAGAAATCATTTTGCACATTGCCGAAGATTCTTTAGAATTTTTAGAAGATTCTAAAATCAGCGGATTATTGAATAAGTATAACAAGTTTATGCCTATTCCAATTAAATTTGGAACAAGAACAGAAACACTTCCAAAACCAGAAGACGCTCCGGAAGATTACGTTAATGAAACTATCGAACTTGATAATATCATTAATAATCCAAATCCGGCTTGGACAAAACAGCCTTCTGAATTATCTGATGAAGATTACAAAAACTTCTACAGAGAATTGTATCCAATGCAGTTTGAAGATCCTTTGTTCAACATTCACTTAAACGTAGATTATCCGTTTAACTTAACTGGTATTTTATATTTCCCTAAGTTAGGTTCAGATATGCAAATCCAGAAAGATAAAATTCAATTGTACCAAAACCAGGTTTACGTTACAGATAACGTAGAAGGAATTGTACCTGAATTTTTGACGATGTTAAAAGGAGTTATCGATTCACCGGATATTCCGTTAAACGTTTCTCGTTCTGGTTTACAGGCAGATGGTGCAGTTAAGAAAATCTCTAACTATATTACTCGTAAAGTAGCCGATAAATTAAAAGCTTTATTTAACGAAAACCGTGCTGATTTTGAAGCAAAATGGAACGATATTAAAATCGTTTTAGAGTACGGAATGCTTTCTGAAGATAAATTCTACGAAAAAGCAGGTGCGTTTGTTTTATACCCAACGGTAGACGATACTTATTTTACTTTAGAGGAATTAAAAGAAAAACTAAAAGAAAACCAGACAGATAAAGATGGTAAATTAGTTATTCTTTATGCCGGAAACAAAGATGCACAGCACTCTTATATTGAAGCAGCAAAAGAAAAAGGATACGAAGTATTGCTTTTAGATTCTCCAATTATCTCGCATTTAATTCAAAAAATTGAAGGCGATAACAGCGATTTGACTTTCGTTCGTGTAGATTCTGACCATATTGATAACTTAATCAAAAAAGACGAAAACACGATTTCTAAATTATCTGATGAAGAAAAAGCAGCATTAAAAACTTCATTAGAAGCTTATATTCCTAAAGCATACAGCGTTCAGCTGGAAGCTATGGACAGTCAGGCAGCTCCATTTATTATTACGCAGCCAGAATTTATGCGTAGAATGAAAGAAATGAGCCAAACAGGCGGCGGCGGAATGTTCGGAATGGGAAATATGCCGGAAATGTACAATCTGGTTGTAAACACTAATTCTGATTTAGCTTCAAGTATTTTAAATACAGAAGATAAAACGCATCAGGAACATTTGGTAAAACAAGCTTTAGATTTAGCTAAGTTATCTCAAAACCTTTTAAAAGGTGAAGCGTTGACTGCTTTTGTAAAAAGAAGTTTTGAAATGATCAAATAAGATTAAATAATAATCTCTCCAAAAGCCTGCAAGTTTTTACTTGCGGGCTTTTTTATTTTTATAAAAAACAAAATCATAAAAATTTAAAAAATAGAGTGTTTTGCATGTAGTGATTTAAGAAAAATCACATATTTTTAACTCCGTTTTCTTTAATCTTTTTTTCTATTACAAACAATAGAAACTTATAACCGGAGCGAGCCAAAAATCCCAAACAGAGTAGGCAGATAAATTATAAGATTATGTTTTACGTAAGACTAAACAAATTAAGAATCATCAAGAATGGTGATATAATAGGAAAAGGTGAAATCCAATTCATGAGTTTTATAAACCAATCAAATGATAGTTTGCCGAATCTAAACGAATTTTTTGAAACCAATGATGAAGATCGAAAAAAAGAAATCATTAAAGATTCTGTATCAAGGGTTATTCAATCCCGAATTTTAATGACTATCGACAAAGTAAAAGATAAAAGTATTATCACCTTTGGAGACACAGGGTATATTGTTTATAAAGACGAAAAAATCCCGAAAGATTTTAGCTGGCAGATCGTGGCTGTTGAATTAGATAAAAAAACCCGTGATAATGCCGGATTGATCAAATCAGTCTTGACAGATTCTAATGTAGACACGATTACAAAAGGAATACAGGCGCTCGCAAAAGGAAGTAACCCTGTTAGCGGAGCTGTTGTTGAACTTTCTAAATTAGTTGTTGGTGTAATTTTAGATATCGCAAAAAATAAGAAAGACGACCAAATTGGCTATTACCTGACTTCTTTTATTGAAAAATTAGATTATCCAAACGGAATTAGAGACAGACAGGACATTCCTGATTTAACCGGCAATATGTTTGTAGATTATTCCATTTTTGGATATCTGGATTACGCAGTCGAAGCTGTTGAAAATCTAAAAACATTATAAACATCTCCTCAAAATATTTTTAAATCCTGCAGATTAATTTCTGCGGGATTTTTTTGCTCTATACTCATTTCAACAATTTAAAAAAAGGGTAATTCTCCCCTTTTATGCCGCTAATCGAATTTGTATTTTTACATACCTGAAAATCAAATAATTAAATAAAATTATTTTGTAAAAAACAAACCCAAAACCTAAATACTGGAAATCATGGAGAAAACGAAATTTACAGAAAACGGTGAAGTCTTAGCAATCATAAAAGATTTAAAGGAACAAATTAAAGAGAAGAAAAAGAAATTCTCTGATATTGTAGATGCAAATGGTAACGAATATGTAGATTTAGTTCAGGAAGGCGGCGGTGTTCTTGGTGTTGCATTGGTTGGATATGTTTATGTTTTGGAACAAGTAGGAATTCGGTTTTTAAGTTTAGCCGGAACTTCTGCCGGAAGTATTAATACCATGCTTATGGCGGCTGCCGGACCAATTGATATTACAAAGTCAGAATGGATTTTAGAATGTTTATGTAATAAAAATTTATACGATTTTGTAGATGGCGATCATGATGCACGCGAATTTATTGACGCCTTATTAAGTGATGCCGGAAATCTTAAATTAGTTATGAAAGGCTGTCAGGTTGTAGATAATTTTAAAGATGATTTAGGATTAAATCCCGGCACTAATTTTCATCAATGGATGACTAATTTGCTTTCGCAAAAAGGAATTAAAAATTATGGTGACTTAAAAGCACTGCGAGAAAAAGGTGTTTCAAACGACAATAAATTATTTAGAATTAACAAAGTAAAACTTGGCGATAAAGAAGATTATACGAGACAAGATCATTGGAGTGAAATAGCCATAATAACCGCTGACATAACTACAGAAAGCAAAATTATTTTCCCTAAAATGATTGACTTGTTTTATTCTAATCCAGATGTTCAAAATCCTGCCGATTTTGTGAGAGCTTCCATGTCGATTCCGCTATTCTTTACTCCGTTTAGAATTAAAAATATTCCCGGCGGTATTGAAGCCTGGAATAAATGGAACGAAGCAACATGTTTACGTGCTTCGGTTCCGTCAGAAGTTATGTTTATGGATGGCGGGATAATTTCAAACTTTCCTATTGATATTTTTCATGAGAATATGAATGTTCCGGCATCACCTACGTTTGGTATAAAACTGGGATATGATAAAAATGAAATCAATACAAACGAAAAAATAACCAATGTGATAAGCTCTATGTTTGACACCGCGAGATTTGGTTATGATTCAGAATTTTTAAGAAAAAATCCTGATTTTAAAAACCTTATAGGATATATCGATACCGGAAACCACAACTGGCTGAATTTTAATCTTACGGATGATGCCAAAATTGATTTGTTCATTCGAGGAGCGCAAAAAGCGGCAGAGTTCTTAAACAAATTTGATTGGGAAGAATATAAAAAAATCAGAAAAGCCAAAAGCGAATATTACAAAACCGTTTAAAAACAATTGATTTACAAATAATTAAAAACCAAAATCCTGAAAGTAGAATTTTCAGGATTTTTTTTGTGAATTATTTTTTTTATTACATTTGAATGCCTTTAATCTAATCTTAAACAAAAACCAATATGAAAAAAACGGCTATTTTACTTTCTGTAATGTTTGCTTCGGCATTTATTTATGTTTCATGTTCGAGCAGCGATGAAGTTGTCAATCAGGCAGACACAACTGCTGTCAGCGCATCTGTTGTAATTGACGCTATAAATGAAATGGATATTAAAACAGGATTGACTGTAACGAATACAAATCCTGCGGCAAAACTATCCGAAGCTTCTCCCGAAGCTTGCTACAATATTGCGGTTACAACTCCAAACGGAACTCCTTATCCAAAAGTTTTTACTGTTGATTATGGTACAGGCTGTACGATAAATCAAATTACAAGAAAAGGAAAACTAAAAATTACGCTTTCTGGTCCGGTAATTACAACCGGAAGTAAAATGACGATAGAAAGAATCGATTATTCTATAAACGGATTTAAACTGGAAGGAACTATAGAATATACTAACACAACTACTGTTGCAACTGTACCGCAATGGAGCAGAAAAGTAACAAACGGAAAATTTACAGATTTACTGGGAAGAGTTTTTACAAATTCAGGAATACACACCATAAAACAAACTGCTGGTGTTGATACTCCATACGTATTAGAAGATAATATTTATGAAATGCCTGAAGGAACTCATACTGTAACTACAGAAAAAGGAGGAACTTTGACTTTAACTGTACAGGAAACCTTAGTTAAAAAATATTCCTGCGAGTATGTTTCTAAAGGAAAATTAAAAATTCAGGGCGGATATTTAAATGGTGTTATAGATTATGGAAACAATGACTGTGATGCCAAATATACGTATACGCATGAAGATGGAGCGATTTACACTTTAGTAATGTAACCAATTCATTTTTAAAAAAATATACAGATCCCAATTTAGAAATAGATTGGGATTTTTATTTTTTAGAAAAATTAACGGTGACTTATTTACATTCAAACTATTTTCTTTATTTTGCACCAAAATCCAATAAACTAATGAAAAAATCAATTATTGCCTTTGTTACTCTTGCACTGCTTGCATCGTGTAACAAAAAAGAATCTGCTGCAGACAACTTACACCTTACAGGAAATATAAAAGGTTTAAAAACCGGAACTTTATATATTCAAAGAATTGTTGATACATCGCTTGTTGCTATCGACAGTGTTAAAATTGACGGAAATGCTTCTTTTGAAAGAGACATCAAATTAGAATCTCCAGAAATGCTTTATCTGTTTCTTGATCGCGGCGTAACGAATTCTTTAGACAATAATATTTTATTTTTTGCTGAACCGGGAAATATCAATATTGATACTAATTTAGATAATTTCATTTCGAGTGCAAAAATTACAGGATCTAAAAATCAGGAATTATTTGAAGAATACAAAAAAGTAAATTCTCGTTTTATCGATGAGAATTTATCAATGGTTGAAGCAAGATTTAAAGCAATTAAAAGACAAGACCAAAAAGCAATTGACAGCATTGACGCAAAACAACAGTCAAATATCAAAAGAAAATATTTGTATGCTACAAACTTCGCCATTAACAACAAAGATCACGAAGTATCACCTTATATTGCTTTAGCAGAGATATATGATATTAATATCAAGTTTCTTGATACAATTCAAAAATCAATGACTCCAAAAGTAGCACAGTCACTTTACGGAAAAAAGCTTACCAAATATGTAGCTGAAATAAAAAAAGAAGAACAAAAAACAAGCGTAAGTGAATAACAAACAATAACTTACATTTAAAAATACTCGGTTTGAGTCAAAGTTTAATCCTGTTTTATTTAATAGAACAGGATTTTTTTATGCCTTTTTTCAAGCTTTAATCAAAATTAACATAAATATCTGACAATTAAATAATTATGAATTAAAAAGTCAGAATTTACATCGTTAATAAGTTGATTTGTAATACCTTAGCTGCAATCTTAAAAAAATAAGCTATGAAAAACTTAACCAGTAATATCAGTCGTCCAAAATATGATTATATAGATTCATCTGTTTTAGATAAATTGGAATCTTACGATCATCAACTTTCAAAAGCAGAAAGAATACCTGATCAGGATCCATATTCTATAAATGGTCAAAAACTACGTTTGAATTTCATACGAAGTACACTTAATTTAGACATGGACTTCATATCAGGTGAAAAAGTATTTAATAATAACGAAAGCCTAAAAGGCAATATTGAAAATTATATTGGAATGAGCCAGATTCCTACCGGAATTGTTGGCCCATTGGTACTTAACGGAAGTGCAGCGCAGGGAGCTTTTTATATACCGCTTGCTACTACTGAGGGTGCACTTCTTGCATCTTACAACAGAGGCGCAAAAGCATGCAGGGAATGCGGACCAATAACCGTTATTACGCTTCAGGAAGGCGTACAAAGAACACCTACTTTTAAATTTAAAAACTTAATTGAGGCAGGAAAGTTTTCATCGTGGGTTATGGATCACACCGAAACATTTTCAGCCTTAACCAGAGAAAGCAGTAATTACGCCATTTTAAACGATGTAAATGTAAATATAGAAGGCAATATTTCAATTTTAAGATTAGAATATACGTCTGGCGATGCATCGGGTCAAAATATGGTTACTATATGTTCTGACAGGATATGCCAGTTTATACTCGAAAACTGCCCAATAAAACCCGTATTCTGGACTATTGAAGGTAATTTTTCGGGAGATAAAAAAATAAGTCCTTTAAACACAAGAGTTCGCGGAAAAAAAGTTACTGCTGAAATCGTGTTAAAAGAAGAGATCATTAAATCAGTTTTAAAGACTACTCCGGCATTATTGTATGAACAATGGAGAATATGTGTTTCGGGTGCAAAAAAAGCCGGCGTAGTAGGGAGCGGCATGCATCCTTCTAACGGACTTGCGGCTTTGTTTATTGCCTGTGGACAGGATGTTGCCTGTACAGGTGAAGCTTCTGTTGCAGTTACAAGAATGGAAATAATCGAAAACAACGACATTTACTTTGCCATCACCATGTCTAATATGATTGTTGGCACAGTTGGCGGCGGCACTTCATTTCCTACTCAAAAAGAATGTCTTGAATTATTAGGATGCTATGGCGCAGGAAAAAGCGGTAAACTTGCCGAAATTGCAATTGCTTTATGTTTAACAGGTGAGCTGTCAATTTTTGCAGCAATGTCTTCAGGACAATTTACAGCTGCTCATCAAAAATTAGGGAGATAAATAATTAAATCCTAAAAATTTAAATTCCAAATTCCAATCTGTAACATGAAGTTTGGAATTTGGAATTTTTATTATTGGAATTTTCGTTTTTGAGCATAAAAAAACCATCACAATCTGTGATGGTTTTTTGAGCCGATAGAGGGACTCGAACCCACGACCTGCTGATTACAAATCAGCTGCTCTAGCCAGCTGAGCTACATCGGCCTATTTTTTATTACGGGTGCAAAGATAAAATTGTTTTTCATATTTCCAAAAATAATTTCACACCTCTCTCTATAATTAAAAAAACCACCACATTTCTGTGATGGTTTTCCGTTGAGCCGATAGAGGGACTCGAACCCACGACCTGCTGATTACAAATCAGCTGCTCTAGCCAGCTGAGCTACATCGGCCTCATTACGGGTGCAAATATAAAGCGGTTTTTCGTTTTCCCAAAATAAATTTGCACTTTTTTACACTTTTTTTTGCTTACAATGCGTTGATTTTTTCAATCAATTGATTAGCAGTTTGTTCTAATTCAACATTGATTTGTTTGAAGTGTGCTTTTTTATTTTCAACGTTTTTAGCGTTAACTTTTGTAATCAAAGTATCAAATGCAGCGATAGCTTCATCGATTAAAGCATTCGTTTCCGGAGTAGGATTTCCTGTTGTAGACATCTCAAACAAATAAACTGCCTCAATAATATCTCCTAATACAAAATTGATGTCTTTCTTTAAATTCTTAACGTTTGCCATTTTTATTATAATTTTAATTTGCGTCTGCAAAAATACACATAATCTTTAGATTAAGTGCTATGAAATGTAAATTTCTAAAATTGAAGCTTTTCCGTTTAAATTAAATGCATTTATCGCAGCTGGAACTAAAACAGTATCTCCTTTTATATAAGTATGTTTAAATCCGTCGTATTCGATTTCAAAACTTCCTTCAATACACATATAAACCGTAAATGTTTCTCCAGATTTAGAAACTTCTACTTTATCTTCTAACGGAATAAGGTTTGTTGTGAAATAAGGACAATCAACAACTACGTTTGATGTATTTGCTTTTGTATCGTATTTCTTTTGTGTATCAACTTTATTGTAGTTAATTGCATCAAGTGCTAAATCTACATGAAGTTCTCTTTTATTTCCCTGAGCATCTACACGATCAAAATCGTATAAACGATACGTAATATCAGATGTCTGCTGAATTTCGGCAACCACTAAACCGGCACCAATTGCGTGAACAGTTCCTGTTTCTAAAAAGAAAACGTCTCCGGCTTTTGCCTTTACACCATCTAAAATAGAAACTAAAGTATTATCATGTAAATGTTTTAAATATTCCTCTTTACTGGAGTTTTCTTTAAAACCTACAATAATTCTGGAATCAGTATCAGCCTGCATTACGTACCACATTTCGGTTTTACCAAATGAATTGTGACGTTCTTTTGCTAATTTATCGTTAGGATGAACCTGAATTGAAAGGTCTTCGCGTGCATCTAAATATTTAAAAAGTAATGGGAATTGTTTCCCGAAACGCTCGTAAACTCTCGTTCCTAAAATTTCATTTGGAGTTTCATCAATAAGCTCCATTAACGATTTTCCTTTTAAGTCTCCGTTAGCAACAGTACTTACATCGCCTTCGACTGTAGATAATTCCCAGCTTTCACCGGTAATTTTAGAAGTGATTGGTTTGTTTAATAATGTTTTTAATTTCTCTCCACCCCAGATTCTTTCTTTAAGGATTGGTTCAAATTGAAGGGGATATAATTTTTCTGGTTTCATAATTTTTTAAGTTTTTCGGCTAATATTATTAATTAAACAATGATGTAATACTATTTTCTAAATCTACAATACTAATTCTTTTATTATTTCCAGCGCTTTCGGAATATGTTTTGCGGCATTCATACTGTCAAAAATATAAATAACCACTCCGTTCCTGTCAATAATAAAAGTTACTCTTCCCGGCAAAAGTCCGAATAGATTATTTTTCACACCAAAAAGCTGTCTCAATCTTTTATCCTGATCAGAAAGCAAAATGAATGGCAGATTATGTTTATTAGCAAATTTATGATGCGATTTTACACTATCGGCACTTATACCAATTACTTCTGCACCTAATGCTGAAAAATCTTCGTATTGATCTCTAAAGCTGCAAGCTTCTGTTGTACAGCCTGGTGTATTATCTTTTGGGTAAAAATAAATCACTAAAGGTTTTCGTCCTAAAACACTTTTGCTTTCAAAAACTTCTCCGTGACTATCTTTTGCAGTAAAATTCGGAACTATATCTCCTATTTTTAATGACATTTATTATTCTCCTTTATAAGTTACAAAATTGCGGTCTGTTTCATAAAGCACGATTTCTAAATCAAAATCGGGCTGAATTCTTTTTCTAATTTTATTCCATATCACAACGGCAATATTTTCTGCAGTTGGATTCAAATCCTGAAATTCCGGAACGTCCAGATTCAGGTTTTTGTGATCAAACGGAATTTCTACTTCTTCCAGTATAATATCCGCTAATACTTTCACATCTAAAACAAAACCAGTTTCCGGGTCAATTTTTCCTGTAACACTTACTGTTAAACCATAATTATGACCATGAAAATTGGGATTATTGCATTTTCCAAAAACGGCATTGTTTTTTTCTAATGACCAATCTTTCCTATGCAATCGATGTGCAGCATTAAAATGCGCTTTTCTTGATATGGTTACTCTCATTTAGGTCTTTGGTTGGTTTGGTTATAATTTATGGTCTTCGAGATAATGATCAAATTCATCAAAAATTATCTTAAACCATACGGTATAAATTTCGGGCTGTTTTTCAATATCTGCTTTAACATCTTCAATACTCATCCATTTCCAGTCTTCTACTTCATCGGGATTTATATTAGGTTCTTCATTATAATAGCCAATCATAACGTGATCTAATTCATGCTCTGTTAAACCATTATCAAAAGGAGCCTTATAAATAAAATGAAACAGCTCTTTTAAATCTGCTTTAAAACCCATTTCTTCAAACAATCTTCGGCTTCCTGCCTCAATATTCGTTTCACCTTCGCGTTGATGACTGCAGCAAGTATTTGTCCACAGTAAAGGAGAATGGTATTTATGGTGAGCACGCTGCTGCAGCATAATTTCATTTTTATTGTTTAAAATAAAAACCGAAAAGGCACGGTGCAAAACTGCTTTTTCATGTGCTTCTAATTTTGGCATTAAGCCAATTTGTTCATCGTTTTGATTAACTAATATTACGTTTTCTTCTGTCATAAGGCGTATTGATAAAGCAAAAATACGAAAAAAGAAATGGCTATAAAATCCTAGAAAACATTGTGAAAAGTTTAACTACTGATTATTTTTTATAATATTTTGATTTACAACAATCTATGTTTTATTTCAGAACAAAAATCCGCTAAAAATAAGATATAAAAACTACAGCTGTTGGTTTTACGTAAATAATAAAAAGTTAAAACATACTTAAATATATCTGAATTGTAATGTAGGCGACATTTCTAAGCAAAATCTCATCGTATCTTTGAAATTCAGATAAATGATCCAAAAATTTATGAAATCGAAAAACTTAATTTTTAGCCTTTGCTTTTTAATTCCGCTCTTTATTTTACAGGCATGCGGACAAAACACAAAAAAAGAACCTGCAAAAACGGTTACTATGGAAAACAAAATAAGTAAACCCGGAAATCCTTATTATTCAAACACCGATACGACAAAACTAAATGTAAGCAACGCCGAATGGAAAAAGGTTTTGCCCGAAGATGTGTATGCCGTAATGCGTGAGGCGGATACCGAAAGGCCTTTTACCGGAAAATACTGGAACACAGACGAAAAAGGAACGTACTACTGCGCTTCTTGCGGAAACTTACTTTTTAGATCGACCGCTAAATTTTCGAGCAGCTGCGGATGGCCTAGTTTTTTTGAACAAGACAACAAAAAAAGCGTCGTTTATAAAAATGATAATTCACTTGGAATGGAGAGAATCGAAGCGCTTTGCGGACGCTGCGGCGGACATTTAGGCCACTTGTTTGATGACGGCCCGGAACCAACCGGAAAACGTTACTGCATGAATTCGATTGCTCTTGATTTTATTCCTGATAATAAATAATATACAAATGAAAAATATACTTTTAATCTGCCTTTTTGCTTTATCAATAAGCGGTTTTTCACAAAATAAAAAACCAGATTACGAAACTATTACACTTGGCGGAGGATGCTATTGGTGCGTTGAAGCTGTTTACGAAAATCTGGACGGAGTAAAATCTGTTGTTTCGGGATTTTCTGGAGGAAAAACTGTAAATCCATCTTACGAGGAAGTCTGTACGGGAGAAACCGGTCATGCCGAAGTTGTACAAATTACGTATGACAAAAACGTAACGGATCTTAATGAAATCTTTAAAGTCTTTTTTACTGTTCACGATCCCACAACTTTAAACCGTCAGGGCGCTGATGTTGGAACGCAGTACCGTTCTGTGATTTTCTACAAAAATGCCGAACAGAAAAAAGCTGCCGAAAGCATTATTGCCGAATTAAACAAAGCAAAAGTGTACAGTAATCCGGTTGTAACGAAAATCGAGCCTTTTAAAGTTTTTTATAAAGCCGAAGATTACCATCAAAATTATTATGCAAACAATAAAAATCAGCCGTATTGCAGAATGGTGATTCAGCCGAAAATAGAAAAATTTGAAAAAGTTTTTAAAGACAAACTGAAAAAGAAACAAAACAACAGTTAATAAAAAAGGGGAAATGATTTTCATTTCCCCTTTTCTTATATTATAGATTTTAAAACTATTGTTTAGCCACTTTTTTAAATCGCATTACAGGAATTTTGTCCTGAATTAAATTTAGTTTTCCATCTTTATCAATAGAATAGCTTGTAACATTTTTAATTTGTTTTAAAAATTGCTGTTCTCCGCCGCCTTCACAAAACATCATTGTAGTCGGTCCCGCTTCTCCAAAAGTTAAAGATTTTCCGTTTAAAGTATAAGGTGCACTGTAACCGTTACATCCGTTATTTCCATAAACTCTTTTTTCTTTTTCATCAAAAGTAAGCTGCGGTTTTTTATTTGGATACAATCCCTCAAAAGCAATTCTTGGCCCCGAAATATATTCTAATTCCCAAGTTGTATCATAAATATTGGCTGTGCCTTTTGTATCTTTTGACGCCATACACGAAGTTATTAATAAGGTTAAAACCGATACGATTGCAATTGTATACTTTTTCATAAAATTTACTTTTTAAAAATTAATATATTTTGTTTTTTGAAGATTAAATTATCCTGCAATATCACTTTCTCAATATTCATACCTTGTTAGAAACTTTGGCTAAAAAAATTTTACTTTACTATCAGCCAAATTGTAATATTCTGATCTCTAATTTACGCCATTTTATTTAAAACATTATTAACCAAACTCTTAAATTATAATAGGTGATTCTATTTTTTTCGTAATTTGCATCATTCCAAAAAACCAAAAATCATCAATAAAAAATCAAAAAAATGAAGCGATTTCTTTTATTCTTTGCCTTCTTAATTAGTGCATTCCAAATTCAGGCACAAGAAAACCTTCCAACAGATTATCTTTCGAAAGAATTTCACAAAGGCCGCCGCGAAGCTTTTAGAAATCTAATGCCGGCTAATTCAATAGCTATAGTTTTTTCTTATCCGGAAAGAGTTTTTTCAAAAGACGTTAATTACAATTACCACGCAAATCCAGATATGTATTATCTGGCAGGCTATAAAGAACCAGATGCCGTTTTATTGATTTTTAAAGAAGAACAGGGAACTGAAAAATATAATGAAGTGCTGTTTGTAAGAGAACGAAATGCGAACAGAGAAATGTGGACAGGAAGACGTTTAGGAGTTGAAGGTGCAAAATCTAAATTAGGTTTTACAACAGTTTATAATGGAAAAGATTTCAACGATTTTGCTATTGATTTTAAAAAATTCGACAAAATCATTTACGACAATATTCCAACAGATGTTGAAAGCAGTAAAAATATCGACAACTTATATTCCCTATTACAATCTTTCAAAACTAAAGCCGGAATTGAAAAAGAAAATGAAGCTTCTGTAACATTGTTTACTAACATTACCAATTCACTTCGCGAAATAAAAACTCCCGAAGAAATGGTGTTAATGCGCAAAACAGTAAAACTTTCATGTGTTGCACATAATGAAGTTATGAAAGCAGTTGGTCCGGATATGAGCGAAAACGAAGCCGACGGAATTCACGCTTATATTCACAGAAGATATGGTGCCGAAGATGAAGGTTATCCGCCAATTGTTGGTGCCGGAGCAAACGGATGTATTTTGCATTACGGAGAAAACAACGCCGTAAAAATCGACAATCAATTATTATTAATGGATGTTGGCTCTGAATATCATGGTTATTCTGCCGATGTTACCAGAACAATTCCCGCAAATGGAAAATTTACCGAAGAGCAAAAAGCAATTTATCAAATCGTTTATGATGCTCAGGAAGAAGTTTTTAAACTTTGCAAAGAAGGAACTCCTATTCAGGATTTAACTAAAAGATCGAGAGAAGTCGTAGCAGCTGGATTAATTAAGCTAGGAATTATTACAGATCCTAAAGATGCCAGAATTTATTACCCGCACGGTTGTTCTCACTTTCTTGGTTTAGACGTTCATGATAAAGGAAATTATATGGGAACGCTGAAAGAAAATATGATTTTGACTGTTGAACCTGGAATTTATATTCCGGCAAACAGCAAATGTGATAAAAAATGGTGGAATATTGGTGTTCGCATCGAAGATGATATTTTAATCAAAAAAGATTCCTACGAAAATCTTTCAGCAGAATCTCCAAGAAAATGGCAGGATGTTGAAGCTTTAGCAAAACAAAAAAGCACTTTTAATGAAATGAAATTTCCTAAGATATAAATTTGTTTTTTGCCACAGATTAAAAGGATTTTCACAGATTATATTTTAGTTTCGAACTTAAAAAATCTTAATAATCCTTTTAATCTGTGGCAAAAAAAAGAAATCGATAAGCCTCATTTAACTTTTTAAGTGAGGCTTATTTTTTGATTTTTACCGTACTTTGTATTCTAAATTAATTAAAAATGAAAGCACTTACCTTCTCCACTTTTGGAGATTCAAATGTTTTAGAATATATCGAAATCCCTAATCCGCAATTAAAAAACGATGAAATTTTAGTCGAGATGAAAGCCATCGGATTAAATTTTGCTGACGTTTACAGACGAAAAGGAAATTATCATTTAAAAGGAAATCCGCCTTTTATCGCGGGTTACGAAGGTGCAGGAATTGTTGTAGATGCTAATAATCATCCTGAATATAAAGTTGGTGATCGTGTGGCTTTCGCCGATGCTCCTTTTGCCAATGCAGAATTGGTTGCCGTAAATATAAATCACATTCTTCCTTTGCCCGAAAATATTTCGTTTGAAACCGCTGCTTCTGTTTTATTACAAGGTTTAACAGCGCATTATTTAGCAACAGACAGTCATAAAACTGCAAAAGGCGAAACGGTTTTAATTCACGCTGTTGCCGGCGGAGTTGGACAAATTCTAACACAAATCAGTAAACTTCTGGGCGCAACTGTTATTGGGTTAACCTCATCTGCCGAAAAAGCAAAAGTTGGTTTTGATCAGGGTGCAGATCATGTTTTTCTTTATAATGACGACTGGAAATCTCAGGTTTTTAAAGTTGCCCAAAATGGCGTTGATGCTGTTTACGACAGTATTGGAAGTACTTTAAAAGAAAGTTTCGAAGTAACAAAAGAATGCGGTCAGGTAGTTTTCTTCGGAATGGCTGGCGGCGACCCTGAACCTGTAGATCCAAGAATGTTAATGGATGGTTCAAAAACTTTAACCGGAGGCGATTTATGGAGTTATTTAAATTCTAAAGAAGAAAGAATTAAACGCGCCACTCAATTATTCAATTGGATTATTGAAGGAAAAATTAAACTTTCAGAACCAACTTCTTTTAAATTATTAGAAGGAAAACTGGCGCATGATTTTCTGGAAAGTAGAAAAAGTACAGGAAAAATTATTTTGATTCCGTAAATAATAATCTGGGCGTGCCGGTAATCAGTTTTCAGTCTCAGTTTTCACCTTAATCTTGTCATTTCGAGGTACGAGAAATCTTCGCAAGAAACTCCGTCCCTAAAATCGTTAATCTTTGTCGAGCTACTTGCGAAGATTTCTCGTTCCTCGAAATGACAAACTGAACTGAATAATTTACAACTTATCAATTTCAATTTTAGTCAATTCTGATAATTCTAAAATCCTGCCAACATCTTCTTTATTAGCAATAAAAAACAAATAATTATCACCATTTGTATTATAACTCATCAATTCAAAACCACGCTTTTCTAAAGCCGATTGAATGTATGGAAACAAATCGTGGCTATAAGTCTCTTCCGGATAATCAAAATTTAAATCTTCACCAATCATTTCAGAAATGAAATACTCAGCATCTTCGGGATCAAATTTCCAGTCGCTGTTCCAGGCATTTATGTTTTCGAAGAAATCAAAATGTCCTTCAACAATGGTGTGATATTCACTAGAATCTTTTTGGTAATTTTTGAAAAGTTTTTTTGATAACTTTTTAAGTTCTTTATCTTCGATATTTTCTCTTGAAACTAATTTGACAAACTCTTCAAACGTTTTTATTGTAACTTCTTCATTCTCTATTAAATTTTCTGATGAAGGAAGTTCAACACTTTGCGGGATTTCTATATTTAAATACTGGCAGATTCCCTGCAATACTATTTTCAAATTTTTAACTCCAATTTCCTGACTTTCATTCTTTGGATTATTAAAATCTAAAAGCTCACTTTCCAGCAAACCTTTTGTATAATCGAAGAAATGTGTTCCTGAATACAGAATTTTAAAATCATTGATTTCTAAACTATTCGTACCGCAAAAAAAGATAATGAAATTTTTTATGGAACGTTTAAAGAACTTTTTTTCATCAGAAGTAGGCTCAGAATAAAACTGAATGTGTATAAAATCATACTCTAATCCTTCCTGAATCATTTCATCAGAAAGAATACCAATATTCATTTTTTTATAAAGTTCATTTAAAACTTCATAAGAATTATTGAAACCTGCTTTTTTAATTTCCAATTGGACCTCTTCATGATCTAATGAACCGGGAAAATAAAATAAATTAACAGAGACATTATCCTGAATTCCTTTTACTTTAAATTCAAGATTGGATTTTTCATTATATAAATAAGAATAAATTGGATCTATAACATCAAAAGAAATAATCGATTTTGGATCGTTATTTCTATTAAATAGATTGGAGAAAAAGTTTTTCATTGGGGATATAATTATTAAAACTAAATATATTACAAATTTTAATAATCAGAAAGCCAAATGACAAGTTACTTCAAAGATTCAGCAATCATTAAAGCACATTTTTCACCATCAATCGCTGCAGAAATAATTCCTCCCGCATAACCCGCTCCTTCTCCACACGGATATAAACCTTTTATCTGCAAATGCTCTAAAGTATAAGCATCTCTCGGAATTCTAACTGGCGACGAAGTTCTGCTTTCCGGGGCATGTAAAATGGCTTCATTAGTTAAATAACCGCGCATTGATTTACCAAATTCCTTGAAACCTTCACGTAAAATCTGTGATAAAAATCCCGGAAAAACCTGTCCCATTTCAACCGAAGTTGTTCCCGGAACATAAGATGTTTTTGGAATATCAGCCGAAACTTTATTTTGGGTAAAATCGATCATTCTTTGAGCCGGAACTTTTTGGGTTCTTCCAGCCAAATGCCAGGCTTTTTGTTCAATACTTTTTTGGAATTCAACTCCCGCCAAAGCACCAAATTTTGCAAAAGGTTTAAAATCTTCTAATTTCAACTCAATCACAATTCCAGAATTTGCCGTTGCCTGATCACGTTTAGATGGCGACCAGCCGTTTGTAACCACTTCGCCCGGACTTGTCGCACAAGGCGCAATTACACCACCCGGACACATACAGAATGAATACATTCCTCGTCCGTTTACTTGTTTTACAATTGAATAGGGTGCCGGAGGCAAATGTTCGCCACGATAATCACAACTGTATTGAATACTGTCGATTAATTCCTGCGAATGTTCTGCACGAACTCCCAATGCAAAAGGTTTGGCTTCGATTAAAATTTTCTTTTTATCCAGTAATTCAAAAATATCACGAGCCGAATGTCCGGTTGCTAAAATCAATTTATTAGCCAGGATCTTATCTCCGTTTTGAGTTACGATTCCTTCAACTTCATTATTCTTCACCAAAATATCAGTAACTCTGGTATCAAACAAAACCTGACCACCAAACTCAATAATTTTATTTCGAATATCTTCAATAATTTTCGGAAGTTTATTAGTTCCGATATGTGGATGCGCTTCGACCAGAATATCTTCTGAAGCACCAAAGGCTACCAAAAGTTCTAAAATTCTAGTTACATCGCCGCGTTTTTTAGAACGGGTATATAATTTTCCATCAGAATACGTTCCGGCTCCGCCTTCTCCAAAACAATAATTAGAATCTTCGTTTACGATATGTTCACGATTTATTGCTTTTAAATCACGTCGGCGTCCGCGAACATCTTTTCCACGTTCAATTACAATTGGCTTTAAGCCTAATTCAATTAATTGTAAGGCAGCAAAAAGTCCGGCCGGGCCTGCGCCAACCACAATTACTTCCTGTGCAGAAGAAACATCTTTATAAACAGGAAGCTCAATTTTAGTTTCCTGAAAAGCTTCTCCTTTTAAATATATAATAACTTTCAAATTGATTTTAATCGCTTTTTGGCGCGCATCAATCGAACGTTTTAAAATGGTTATATGCTGAATTTCCTGCGGAGAAACTTTTATTTGTTTAGACAAATAGTCTTTAAGCAGCGATTCGTTTGCTGCAATTTCCGGCGTTACCTGAAGTAAAAGTTCTCTTGGCATTGTATATTATTTATTCTATTAGCTTTTCTTTCTATGAAAAGAAGATGCAAAAGTACTATTTTGAAATGAGATTTTATCAATTGTAAAATTTGCTCACAGATTTACGCAGATATAAACAGATTTTATACTTAACATTTTTGTGATCTTTGTTCTTTTTTAGCCACAGATTATTTGGATTAAAAAGATTTTTATCAACAGCGATTAGATGCACTGCAGTGCGTCTCTAGAGAAAAAACTCAGAACCTCAGAACCTTTTTTTCAAACTAACCTTTGTACCTTTGCTTCTTTGAACCTTTGCACCTATAAAAAAAATGTCTAGAAAAATAAAACTGATTTGGGATTTCCGTGGTCCGGTTGCTGCAAAAACTGCAGAACATCATGAAATTCACCTAAAAGAATATATCGCAATCGAAAAATTACCTTTAAATATTACGGGTTTTACAATCATAAACGAAATGCAGGCAATCGCTTTTATGGTTGTAACTGATGAAAATATGATTCAGGTAAGAGATGCTTTGAAACCGCATCGCGGGGAAGTTTATACTGAGTAAAATTCCAAACTTGAAGAAATTCCAATAAAAAAATTCCAAATTCCAATGCTTTAGATTGCTTGGAATTTGGAATTTATATTTTACTATTGCTTTTTTTGGAATTTGGAATTTAAAAAAATTGGAATTTATTTATTTTTTTAATTAGCGACCTCGCTAATAAACTTAATACGCATTAAACGTAATTCATCGATATCATAATCACCGTCGAATTCTTTTAAGGCGTCTTCGATTTTATCTGATTCTGATTCCATGAAATAATCGTGGATTTCTTCCTGCTGATCATCGTCTAGCATATCGTCAATCCAGTATTTGATGTTTAATTTTGTTCCAGAATATACGATTTGCTCCATTTCTTTGATTAAAGCATCCATCGTTAATCCTTTTGCGGAAGCGATATCACTTAATGGAAGTTTTCTATCGATATTTTGAATAATGTATAATTTATTGGCAGAGTTTACTCCGGTAGATTTTACAACTAAATCGTCTGGACGAATAATGTCGTTGTCTTCAACATATCTGCTGATAAGCGTAACGAATTCGCCGCCGTATTTTTTAGCTTTTCCTTCACCAACACCATGAATATTATATAATTCTTGTAATGTTATAGGATATTTTAAAGCCATGTCTTCAAGAGAAGGATCCTGGAAAACAACAAATGGAGGAACGCCTAATTTTTTGGCTACTTTCTTACGAAGTTCACGAAGCATTCCCATTAAAACTTCATCGGCAGTTCCAGTTGATTTTGCTGACGCTACTATTGCTTCGTCATCGGCTTCGCTGTATTCATGATCTTCAGACATCATAAATGAAACCGGTTTTTTGATAAAATCTAAACCTTCTTGTGTAATTTTGATCACACCGTATGTTTCGATATCTTTTGATAAATATCCGGTTACAAGAACTTGTCTCAATAAAGCCATCCAATATTTTTCGTCATGGTCTGAACCTGAACCAAAATAAGGCTGAATATCTGTTTTGTGTGCTTTAATTACCGCATTGATTCGGCCAATTAAAGTAAACACAATTTCTTTTGATTTATAAATATGTTTTGTGTCGCGAACAATTTCAAGTAATTTGACCACTTGTTCTTTGGCTTCAATTTTATTTTTTGGATTACGAACATTATCGTCCATATCTGCACCTTCTCCGGTTTCGCTGTCGAATTCTTCTCCAAAATAATGCAGAAGGAATTTTCTACGCGACATTGAGGTTTCGGCGTAAGCCACAACTTCCTGCAAAAGTGCAAAACCAATTTCCTGTTCTGCAACTGGTTTTCCGGACATGAATTTCTCTAACTTTTCTACATCTTTATAGGAGTAATAAGCTAAACAATGTCCTTCGCCTCCATCACGACCGGCACGCCCCGTTTCCTGATAATAACTTTCTAATGATTTTGGAATATCGTGGTGAATTACAAAACGAACGTCTGGTTTATCAATCCCCATCCCGAAAGCGATTGTTGCTACAACGACATCAACATCTTCCATCAAAAACATATCCTGATGTTTTGCTCTCGTTTTTGCATCTAAACCTGCGTGGTAAGGAACCGCGCTGATTCCGTTTACTTGTAAAACTTCGGCAATCGATTCTACTTTTTTACGGCTTAAGCAATAAATAATTCCAGATTTGCCTTTATGTTGTTTGATAAACCGAATAATATCTGATTCGATATTTTTCGTTTTCGTACGTACTTCGTAATATAAATTTGGTCTGTTAAATGATGCTTTAAAAGTATTTGCATCAGACATGTCCAGATTTTTAAGAATATCTTCCTGAACTTTTGGGGTTGCAGTAGCGGTAAGACCAATAATTGGCACTTTACCTAATTGTTTAATAATACTTCTGAGGTTTCTGTATTCCGGCCTAAAATCATGTCCCCATTCTGAAATACAGTGTGCTTCGTCAATCGCAACAAAAGAAATAGGTACACTTTGTAAAAAGGCTACATATTCTTCTTTCGTTAAAGATTCGGGAGCAACATATAAAAGTTTGGTTAAACCAGAACTAATGTCTTTTTTTACTTGTGCAATTTCTGTTTTGGTAAGAGAGGAATTCAGCACATGCGCAATTCCGGTTTCTGAAGAAAGGCTTCGAATCGCATCTACCTGATTTTTCATCAAAGCAATTAAAGGAGAAACAACAATTGCTGTTCCGTCCTGAATTAAAGCGGGTAATTGATAACAAAGAGACTTACCGCCGCCCGTAGGCATAATTACGAAAGTATTCGTTTTACCTAAAATACTCGTAATGACTTGCTCCTGCAAGCCTTTAAATTGGCTAAAGCCGAAATACTTCTTTAATTCCTTGTGTATTTCAATTTCGTTTGAATTCATTCTTTATTTAAATGGATATTTTTGTATAAATTTGCAACACATAAAGATACAACTTTCTTTTATACATACAAATTTTAAATATTCTGTTTTGATCTCAAAAGAAAATATACTGGCAATCGCCAAAAAAACCATACTCTCTGAAAGTGAAGCAATTATAAAATTAATTGATTTTCTGGACGAAAATTTCTTCGAAGCAACACAACGTATTTACGAAACTAAAGGCCGATTGATCGTTACCGGCATAGGAAAAAGCGCCATAATTGCTCAAAAAATGGTGGCTACTTTTAACTCCACCGGAACACCTTCAATGTTTTTGCATGCTGCAGAAGCAATTCACGGTGATTTAGGGATGATACAAAATGACGATATCATTATCTGTATTTCAAAAAGCGGTAACAGTCCGGAGATCAAAGTTTTGGTTCCGTTATTAAAACGTTTTGGGAATACCTTAATTGCTATTACCGGAAATGTAACTTCATTTTTAGCTAAAGGTTCTGATTATGTTTTAAACACAACAGTTGACACAGAAGCCTGTCCTATAAATTTAGCACCAACAAACAGTACAACAGCACAACTTGTAATGGGCGACGCCCTTGCAGTTTGTTTAATGGAAATGCGCGATTTTAAACCAGAGGATTTTGCGGTTTATCATCCGGGTGGTGCTTTAGGGAAAAAACTTTTGCTTCGTGTAAAAGATATGATCGAGCATTCTTTAAAACCTGCTGTTTCTCCAGATACTTCAATCAAAAAAGCAATTTTTGAAATTTCTGAAAAAAGATTAGGTGTAACTGCGGTAATTGAAGACAATAAAATTGTTGGAATTATTACGGATGGAGACATCCGAAGAATGCTAAATGACGTAGATACTATTGCGGATTTAACTGCAAGAGATATTATGTCTAAAAATCCTAAATTAGTGTCTTCAGAAACTATGGCGGTTGATGCTTTAAATATTTTAGAAGATTTTTCTATTACACAGCTTATCGTGGCTGACAACGGCGAGTACAAAGGAGTATTACATTTACATGACATTTTAAAAGAAGGAATCGTATAATGGCAAAGAAAAACCTTGGCGAGATGTCATTTTTAGACCATCTTGAAGAACTAAGATGGTTATTAGTTAGAAGTACAATTGCAATATGCATTATGGCATTTGTTACTTATTTTATCAGTGATTATTTATTTGATCAAATTATTTTAGGACCTACAAGACCTAGTTTTTTTACTTATGTCTGGTTTTGTGATTTATCACATCAATTAGGCTTTGCAGACAGCATTTGCATTACCAAACTAAACTTTATTATTCAGAATACTGAAATGGAAGGGCAGGTAAATATATTTGTCTGGATGTGTCTTTTGGCTGGATTCATTTTAAGTTTCCCTTATATTTTATGGGAACTTTGGAAATTTATCAGCCCTGCACTTTATGAGAAAGAAAGAAAAAATGCTAAAGTGTTTATATTCACTTCTTCACTTCTTTTCTTTTTAGGAGTAATATTTGGTTATTATGTGGTAATACCAATGTCTGTGAATTTCGTTGCTACTTTTTCTATCAGTGAAATGGTAATCAACCAATTTACTTTAGACTCTTATATGGGAATGGTAAAAACGAGTATCCTGGCCAGCGGATTGTTTTTTGAACTGCCAATTATCATTTATTTCTTAACTAAATTAGGATTAGTAACTCCTGATTTTTTAAGAAAATATTGGAAATATGCTGTTGTAATTATCTTAATTATTGCTGCAATTGTGACTCCGCCAGA
Organism: Flavobacterium panici; assembly: GCF_903819335.1. Taxonomy (GTDB): domain Bacteria; phylum Bacteroidota; class Bacteroidia; order Flavobacteriales; family Flavobacteriaceae; genus Flavobacterium; species Flavobacterium panici. Next base: position 96,222 of record NZ_CAIJDE010000062.1, read on the forward strand.
TGTGGTGAGCCAGACTATTGTTGCAATACCAATGTTACTTATCTACGAAGTAAGTATCCTGATTTCAAGGATTGTTTATAGAAATAAATTAAAAGAAAATGTCTGAATTAATTCAAGAATTTAACGACTATCGTTCTAAAATGAACGAAAAACTATTAGCTGACAATAACAAAATTGTAAAGCGAATTTTTAACCTTGACACTAATGCTTATGCAGAAGGAGCTCTTGATGTAAAAACAAAAGAACTTTTAGGTTTAGTTGCATCGACAGTTTTGCGTTGTGACGACTGTGTAAAATACCATTTAGAAACGAGTTATAAAGAAGGTGTTTCTAAAGAAGAAATGATGGAAGCAATGGGAATCGCAACTCTTGTTGGAGGAACAATTGTAATTCCGCATTTAAGAAGAGCTTACGAATTCTGGGAAGCTTTAGAAGAACAAGGCAAATAATTAGAGAATGAGATAATTAGTCAATTAGATAATTTTCATACAATATGTTAATTCGTTTAATTGATTAATTTATTTTATCTTATTTTGCCAACAGAGATAATAATTATCTAATTATCAAATTGACACATTATCTAATTAAGATATTATCTAATTAAAACAAATGAAGCTAAGAGCCGATAATTTAATCAAAACCTACAAAGGCCGAAGTGTTGTAAAAGGAATTTCTGTTGAAGTAAATCAGGGAGAAATCGTTGGACTTTTGGGGCCAAATGGTGCCGGAAAAACAACTTCTTTTTATATGATCGTAGGATTGGTAAAACCAAATTCAGGAAACATTTATCTTGATGATTTAAATATTACCGATTATCCTATGTACAAACGTGCACAGCAAGGAATTGGTTATTTGGCACAGGAAGCTTCTGTTTTTAGAAAATTAAGTATTGAAGATAATATTTTAAGTGTTTTACAATTAACTAAACTTTCTAAAGAAGAGCAGATTGCTAAAATGGAAAGTTTGATTGAAGAATTCAGTTTAGAACATATTCGTACTAACCGCGGAGATTTACTTTCTGGAGGAGAACGTCGTCGTACTGAGATTGCCCGTGCCTTAGCAACAGATCCAAAATTTATTTTATTGGATGAGCCTTTCGCAGGAGTTGACCCGGTTGCGGTTGAGGATATCCAGAGAATTGTAGCACAGCTAAAAAATAAAAATATCGGAATCCTTATTACGGATCACAACGTTCAGGAAACTTTAGCGATTACAGATAAAACATACTTAATGTTTGAGGGAGGAATCCTGAAAGCGGGAGTTCCGGAAGAATTGGTTGAAGATGAAATGGTTCGCCGTGTTTATCTTGGGCAAAACTTCGAACTTCGTAAAAAGAAATTGGAGTTTTAAGAAGTATTCAGTTTTCAGTCGCAGTTTTCAGTTTTTGACTGCGACTGAAAACTGTGACTGAAAACTTTTAAAGATATGAATTCAGAAAAACCAACTCAGGAAGATTACGACAATTGGCACAAAGATCCAAACAATTGGTATTTGTTCTGTTTTTACTATAACCCTAAAGACAGCAGATTATTTCCTCCTAAAAGAATACCATCTATGGGTTACACCATTAATTTTGCCAATCCTTTTTCTGCTTTAATTATTTTAGCCTTACTTTCAATAGCTGTACTGGGATTATTATCCAGATGATAATATCAGTCAAACTGAAAACTGCGACTGTGACTGAAAACTACTCCACAGTAATAAACTGCAGCTGTTCTAAATCACCATTGTAAATATTAACATCAACTCGATGTTTGATTCCCGGCAGAGAAGCTTTTTCTGTAAACTGCCAAAACAGCCAGTCATCTTCAATTTTTTCTCTGTAGAAATTGTAATTGGCAATCCAAAACAAATATTCTCCAAATTCTTCTTTTAAGAAATCAGAATAATATCTTTCTCCTGAATAAATTATCGGGCGCACCTGATAATGTTTTTCCACTTTAGTTAACCAACGCTTTAAACCTTTTTTTAAACTGTCCAGAGGTTGATTTTTTGGTAATTTCTCTATATCTAAAACGGGAGGTAAATCGCCTTTTTGCAATTTTACGGTTTTAATAAAAAGATTGGCCTGCTCTATTGAGTTTTCATTTGGGCGATAATAATGATAAGCGCCGCGCATGATTTTATTTTCTTTAGCGCCTTCCCAATTACGTTTAAACTGACCATCAACGCGATCGTTGCCGGCAGTTGCGCGAATGAAAACAAATTGTACTGGATATTTTTCGTCAAGGATTTCAACTTCATCCCAATCGACTTTTCCTTGAAACTCAGACACATCAATTCCAACCACTTTTCCTTTGTGATTTTCGAGAACACGAATATTTCTCACATCAGAAAGATGTTTGTCTACCTCATCTTCATCTAAAACTTTTTCTGATTTAAATCCTAAATAATAAGCTAGTCCTTTTCGATAATGATAAACAATTCCAATGAAAAGAAGCGCAAAGAAAATTAATAAAAGAGATCGAAAAAGCCTGCTTAGCAATGATCTTCCTGCGGGTTTTCTTGAATATGTTTTACGATAAGTCGTTTTTCTTGCCATTCGAATAAAACTACTTTTTTTTCAAAAACAAATTATTTACGATCGATAGTAAAACGTAAAAAATGATGATTAATGGAACGGCTCCGAAATGGAATAATAAAAGTAAAACGAAAGAAATCAAAAGAAATACGATCTGCAAAGCATTATCTTTTAAATTAAACTTCTTAACTTTTAAAGAGAACAATGGGATTTCGGCATTCAAAATATAGGCACTGCATAAAGTGATTGCTAATAAAACGTATTGGTTTGTCAGGATTTCAAGCAATAATAAAGAATCTGAAAACTTTAAAACTAACGGAAGACTCAAAATAAAAAGAGAATTTGCCGGAGTTGGCAATCCTATAAATGAATCTGTCTGACGTGTATCAATATTAAAATTAGCTAAACGATAACAAGAACCTAAAGTCACGATAAATCCTAAAAACGGAATAAAAGCATTTGTTCCTAATTCGTGTGCGCTGTTTGTAAACAAACTGTACATAACATAACCTGGAGCAACTCCGCTAGTTACCATATCTGCCAAAGAATCTAACTGCAATCCAAGCGGGCTTGAAACTTTGAATAATCTGGCGAAAAAACCATCAAAAAAATCAAAAAAGATTCCTAAACAAACCATGTAAAAAGCCATTTCGTAGTTGGCTTCAGAAATAAAAACTATTGCAATGCAGCCACAAAAAAGATTAATTAATGTAATTAAATTCGGAATGTGTTTTTTGATATTCATGTTTTATAAATTTTGATAATCTTGGAGAACAAATTTAGCATAATATGCACATGAAAAACGTGTTTTCGCAATTGTTTTTTATTTGAAATTTTAACTTTCGCAATATTTCTAAAAAGGAAGAAATTAGATGGGTAAAATATTATATTTTTGATGAAAATTAAAAACAGGCATTCGTCTGCAAAAAAACAGCTTTTGAAAAAACTTTCTGCGTTTTTATTATTTTGGAGTTTTACTTCGCAATATGCACAAACCGTTCGAAAATATTCGAATGAGTTTATGAATATTGGTGTCGATGCGGCAGCGTTAGGAATGTCTAGTGCTGTGACGGCTTCTACAAATGATGTGAATGCTGTTTACTGGAATCCGGCTGGTTTAACGCATCTGGAAGATCATCAAGTTTCGTTAATGCATGCCAGTTATTTTGCCAATATTGCGCAATACGACTTTATTGGGTACGCAAGTCCTATTGATGATCGAAGTGCCTGGGGAATTTCGATGATTCGTTTTGGTGTCGATGACATTATGGATACGACGCAATTAATCGACAGTCAGGGAAGTATTGATTATAACAGAATTCGTCTATTTTCTACTGCCGATTATGGTTTTACTTTTTCATACGCAAGAAAACTTCCTGTTGAAGGATTTCAATATGGTGTAAATGCCAAAATCATTCGAAGAGTGATTGGAAAATTTGCCAATTCTTGGGGTTTTGGTTTTGATGTCGGACTTCAGTTTGAACATAACGACTGGAAATTCGGATTAATGCTTCGTGATATTACAACAACTTATAATGTTTGGAATATTGATGAAGAAGAATATGCAAAAATTGCCAATGCTATTCCGGGAGAAAACAATGAATTACCAGAAAGTACTGAAATTACTTTACCAAAAGCACAATTGGGGGTTTCTAAAAAATTCGAATTTCATGATGATTACAGTCTTTTGGCAGCAGGAAATTTAAACATGCGTTTTGAACAGACAAACGATATTATTTCGTCTAAAGTTGTGAGTATTGATCCTGCACTTGGTTTTGAATTTGGCTATACAGATATTGTGTTTTTAAGAGCCGGAGCGGGAAATTTTCAGAATGTAATGCAGCTGGATAATACTGAAAAATTAAGTTTTCAGCCCAACATTGGTCTTGGATTTAAATACAAAGGCATTCAGATTGATTACGCTTTGACTGATTTAGGAAATCAAAGTGCAGCTTTGTATTCGAATATTTTCTCTATAAAAGTTGATCTTGGTATTTTTAGATAATAAACTTCTTAAAATTTTAAATTATGAAAAAAGTCCTTTTACAAAAAACACTTTTTAGTTTACTATTATTACTAAGTTTTACCATTGGCTTTGCTCAAAATATCCCATTATCAAAATATGCTAAAATAAGTGTCATTACCTGCGGATTAGGAAATGAAACGTATTCTTATTTTGGACATACAGCCATTCGTGTTGCAGACCCAATAAACAATCTTGACGTAGTTTACAATTACGGTGCTTTTGATTTTAGAACGCCAAATTTTGTTGCCAAATTTACAAAAGGCGACTTGCAGTATTTTGTAGTTGCTCATTCATTTGCGGATTTTCTAAATGATTATACTTATGAAAAAAGAAGTGTTTTTGAACAGGAATTACTTCTTTCCCCTGAATTAAAACAGAAGCTTTTTGACAAACTAAATACTGTTTTATTATCGGAAGAACGTTACTACACTTATAAGTTTATTGATAAAAATTGTACATCAATGGTTGTTGATGTTATCAATTCAACTTTAGGCGGGAATGTAATTGTAAAAAAGAATGATACTGATAAAACTTATCGCTCTGTTTTGTTTCCTTATTTTAAAGGGCATTTTTATGATCAATTAGGAACCAGTATTATTTTTGGAACTAAAGTTGATCAATTAGCCACCAGAATTTTTCTTCCTTTTGATTTAAAAAACAGTTTAGACGAAACGACTTTTCAAGGTCGCCTTTTAGCAGGAAAGAGTAAAACCCTTTTAAGTTTTGAAAAAGAAACTCCAACTTCTTGGTGGAATAACATTTATACTTATTTGTTTATTTTAGGGGTTGTGGTTGTTGTACACAACAAAGTTGTAGACAAAATCTATCTTTTGATTTTATCTTTAATGGGAATCTTTTTTGTTTCGGTTGGATTTTATTCTTTTCACCAAGAACTGGCGATGAATTATAACGTGTTACTATTTAGTCCGCTTTTACTGCTTTTGATTTTCTTTTCGATCGCAAAAAACAAAAGATGGACTTATAGGTTTGCTGTTTTACATTTAATTTTTCTAGTAGTTTACAGCTTATTTATGATCAATAAGGCACATTTTTTAATTGTACTGCCAATGATCATTACAAGTGGTTTTGTCTTGGTAAGAGTTGTGATACGAAACGTAAAACGTATACCAATAATAATCTAATAATTTATTGGCCTCTGTAAAATAAAACAGTCGTAATTGTTTTAAAAGTAATACTTAAATCAAGGAAAACACTTCTATGTTTGATGTAGTATAAATCGTATTGTAGTTTTATCAAACTCTCATCAATCGATTCTCCATAGGAGTAATTTACTTGTGCCCAACCGGTAAGTCCGGGTTTTATTACATGGCGAGTTTCGTAAAAAGGCATTACTCTGGCTATTTCCTCCACAAAAAATGGTCTTTCAGGTCTTGGACCAATGACAGCCATATCTCCTTTTAAAACATTATAAAACTGCGGTAATTCATCTATTCTGGATTTACGCATGAATTTGCCAAAGGGTGTAATTCTTTTATCATTAAAAACGGCAAAAACAGCACCATTTGTTTCAGAAGCTTCAATCATGGTTCTGAATTTATAAATCTTAAAAACATTGCCATTTTTTCCAACACGATCTTGCGTATAAAAAAGACGGCCTTTGTTTCCAATAAGATTGGCGATAAAAATAAAGGGAATGAAAACCGTGCAGATTATTAAACCGACAAAAGAGAACAAGAGTTCTATAAAACGTATTAAAAACAAGTACAATTTATTGTTATTGCTGCGGCTGAAAGGAAAGAAACGATAAAAATCACGGGCTATATAATGTACCGGAATACGTTGTGTTTTACTTTCATAAACCTGAGTATATTCTCTAATAACATTTCCGGATTCCAGTAAATGAAGTAATTGCTGGTATAAGTCGGCAGTAATTCCATCTGTTTTTTGGGAAGCAATTACAATTTCTGAAACGCTGTTTTTGACTACAAAATCTTCTAATTCACTTTTATCAATTTCTTTTACATAATGAAAATCAGAATTTGTTGTCGAAAGTGAATCAGAATTAACAAACCCTATAATTTTATAATGTGGGTCAACATTTTCTAATCCTAACACTAATTCTTCTACTTCACCTTGATCGCATATTAAAACAACATTTTGCGAAAAACGATGTGATGCCAGAAATAATGCATAAAAGGAACGCCATAATAACACAACCAGTAATATTGTTAAATAAAAAATCAATATTATTAATCGCTGCTTTGGAAGTTCTGGAGATAAAACTGGTGTAAGTAAATATACCAGAACGGTTGTAGAAACTGAGAGAACAACACTTTTAAGTATTTGAAACTGATTACTTGCGACCTGTAAATTATACATTTCGAAAATTGTTCCAAAAATGAACAAATAACCAATAAGTATAATGGGTCTGTAAATAATTTCAATTTCTAAAGCAAAATAATGATAGTCAAAAAAGAAACTTAAAAAATACAATGCAGACAAAAGGAAAATAGCATCAAAAGCAAAAAGCAAAACTTTTCGTTCTGAAATTTCAAAATGCATTTTATAGGTTGAACGCATATTATGGCAGGTTTAGGGGCTTAAACTTGGGGCAAATTTATTATAAAAAACGTAATTTATTTTAAGTTATTACTTGTTTTTTCGGGAATTTGTACCTTTATTGATAGAAGCGCAAGAGCATAAACAAAAGCTGGGGCTGCTATTCGTAAAGCTGCATGATTTATGGTTAAAAGCCAAAAAATATAAAAGGATAAAAAATAAAGATGATTTTGATTGTTTGTATATAAGACAATAGGTACTAAGAACAGTAATAATAACCCAATAATTCCAAACAAACCATGCTCACTAAGCATACGTGAAATTTCATTATGGGCAGCTACTTCTTCTCCAAGGGAATCTTTACGCATTTCTTTCCCCATTCCTGCTCCAATACCCATAATAGGGTTGTCAAAAAATAGTTTTAGATCTGCGTCTATAATAGCTTCACGACCGCCTAAATGATCTTTTTTTTCTCGACCTCTGGCATCTTTATTTGCATACCTTTTTTCTATCATCCCCCTAGTTTGGAAAGATGTATAAGTCCATATTCCCAGAGCCAGAAGTCCCATCAAAATAAAAATTAGACCTATTTTGCTTTTATTTTTTTTACTTGAAAAATAATACAAGATTACTAACAAACAAATAATCATTATTACTCCTGCTATAACTCCTCCTCGTGAAAAGGTCACTATAGCTCTATAACTAACAAAGATTAATAAAACACCGTTTATGATTATTTTGATTTTTGATTTTGAAAACAATATTAATTGTGAAAAGAAAACAAACATTCCTAACCCTAATATTGTAGAAACCTGATTTGGACCAAATCCTCCTGAAGTTTCAAAATTAGATTGAGTACCCGTTACTACATCTCTAACACTAGGATTATACAAAAACAAATAAACTGTAGTTGTTACAATAGGAAATCCCATTGCTAAAACAATGTTTTGCAGGTTTAAAAACGTAATTTTCCTTTGAAACATGTATATCGAGCAAAAACACAAACAAATTGGTCCCAATAAATTGAAAACTAATGCTTTTTTAATATCCGTATCAAGATCAGCAACATTTATCGCTACAATAGCCCCTGGAATCAACAATAATGCAAACAAAACATAGATAAATGAATTAGATGAAAAATTACTGTACAGCATCCCTAACAACATGAAAAAAATGACCATGACTTTTACATATTCGTTGTTAAAATTACCGCCTGTCATTCGTAAAAAAACTTCTACTCCAACTAAATAACCGGCAACCAGAAGTACCTCATTGTTTTTATTTCTTGTTCGGGTAACTATAAAAAAACCAATTACCGGAATTAATAATGCATACACTTTTGACAAAAAGGGTAACACGAAAATAGCTAGAGCAATCGCTGCATGAATTAGAAGAAGAGAAATATATGTGAATTTGATATTTTTCATTTATTTTAAGAACATTTAAGATAATAAAATTAATCAAAGAATTAACCATTCAGTATATTTTTCAATAACTGATTCATCGCTGTAATTTAATTTAATTACTTTACTTAATTCTGCACCCATTAATGTTCTATAAATATCATTCTCTATTAATTTTTGAATTGCTTCTTTAAATTGATTCAGATCATTTGACGGAACAATTAAGCCTATTTTTTCAGAGCTAATTATTTTAGAGATTTCGCCTACATTTGTTGCAACAACAGGTAATTTGTGTTGTCCATATTCTAGCAAAGCTAAAGGAAGACCCTCTGAAAGAGAGGGTAAAACTGCAATTTGAGATTGCTTTAAAGCTGCAGCAACATTATTAATTGTTCCATAAAAAAAAACAGTTTCTGTTAATTTCAAATCTAAGACTTTTTTTTTCAGAGAATCAGAGTATGAATCTTTAAAATCTTTACCAATTAAATGAAAGGACCAGTCAGGAAATTCATTTCGAATTATATTCGCCACATTAATTAAAAGTTCATGGTTTTTTTGAGGTCTAAGATTAGCCACACAAACAATTCGTTTCCCATCAGCTCCTTTTAAAAAAACCTTATCATTTGTATCAAAAGAGTTTTCGATAAAATTGGGCAAATAAATAATGTTCTTGCACCATAGATACCTTTTTGCCCAGTCTTTTAGAGCTGAATTAACTGAAATTATCCCTGTGAAAAAAATAGATGCCACTTTCAAAGTTAAATTTTTTCTAGACAACAAATCTTGTGAGATTCCATAATGATCGTGCCAAATAATTTTAACTTTTGGAAAATTTATTTTTATCAATGCAGCAATGAAAAAAGAGGAACTATGAGCATGAATGCAATCTATGTTGTTTGTTTTTATATACTTCCTTAATAGAAGTATAGATTTAAAATCAATTTTTCTTTTTTTTCCTAAAAATAAATAATCAACATTTTTATTGATCTGCTCTAAAAGCGAGCCTTCTTTTCGAGTAGCTATTAATCCTGAAAACTCAATCTTTTTTGACAAAGTATTAGCATAATTTATGGCCATTCGTTCAGCTCCTCCAGCTTCTAAAGAATCTATTATTTGAACAATTCTCATTTTATAACCAGTTTTTCAATTTCAGTTTCAAAAACTTCAGTAGTATAATTTTGAGACCATTCAGTCGCTAATTTACCAACATTAAGATAATTTGTTTGATCTAAGAGTAAATTTTCAATTTGAATCAGGTCATTTTCTAAATTCATTTCTAACAAAATTCCTCTTTTTCCATTATCAAGCATAAATGGAACACATGAGACATTGGTAGCTAAAGGAACACAGCCATAAAACATTCCCTCTGCAATAACTTTTGGCCAACCTTCACTTTTAGACGGTAAAATAACAAAATGACTTTTTCTATAAGCTTTTTTTATAACATCCTGATTTTGATTTCCGTGCAAAAAAACAAAATCCTTAAGTTTGTTTTCTTGAATATAATTTTCGAGATTATCTCTTTCCGGTCCTTCTCCAAATACGTTTAGTATAACTTTAGTTCCTTTTATAACTAAACTATTTATTAGTTGTAAAGCATACATTGGATTTTTACCTGTAACTAAACTTCCCACAAAAACAAATTCTATACCCAGATTTAAGTCGCTTTTTTTTATCGCTTCTTTCTCATAATCTGAATAAGTTGCTGTAAAAAAAGATTTTATATTCGCTGATTGGTTTTCCCATTCTCCATATACCAAAACCTGCATATTTCGGGTTAAAAAAGTATTATTTAATATATATTTTTGCAAATTATAAGTCCAAGGCTGTTTGCTTTTTGGATCCCAGTTTCCTGCATATTTTGCAGTTTTTATTTTATTTGGAAAAAGAACCTGAACAAAACACCCTATTAATCCTACATTTCCGGGACAACGTAAATGAATATGATCTGCGTTTTGCATTGCTTTAAAAGTTTTCCAAAAGACAAAAGACAAATTAAGTGTGCTTTTTAAAATGCATAATGGCGTATTAAATGCTAAAGTCGGTATTTTCTCAAACCTTATTTTAGAATGTTGGTAAGCCAGATCAATTTTACTTGTTTTTTCTTCACTCAAAGGCGCAACAATAGTTACATTATCGACATACTTAAACCAAATATTCATCTCTTTCACATAAGGTCCATAACCTAATAAATGTGAATTCTCTTTGTAGTGAGTAACGTGAGTGATGATTGTAAAGTTCATTAAATTTTAGAATAGATTTCTTTTTTGATTAAAGAGTTTTTATAAACATTGTTGATCTTGATAGCTTAAGAATAAATCTTTTAGATCTTACTCAATTAGGTTTAATTCAGTTTTCAATTATTTTTTTCATTGTTGTGCAATAACTATCTATTCCAAATTTTTTCAAATATGTTTTTCTTGCCTCGATTCCCATCTCAATGTAGTTTTCAAGATTATTTTCGACCTTTTCAAATAATAAAATCATTTCCTCCAAAGTTGGATCAAATTTAAAACACTCGACTCCATCTTCTAGTTCTTTTGCCAGTCCTGTATTATTTGAAATTAATAATGGTGTCTGATTCATCATTGATTCTAAACCAACTGTTGGAAGATTATCAAACTTTGATGGTACAATAGCATAATGACTTTTATTTAAATATTGATCAATTTCATTATAAGAAAGTGCTCCTTTAAAATTGATATCATTATGAGTATTGCTTAATTTTAATATTTGGTCATATTGACTACCACTGCCAGCAATTTTTAAACGAATTTTTGACATTTGAAACTTACTTTTATAAGTTAAAAAAGCATCAATTAATTCAATAACTCCTTTGGATGGTTCTAAGCGACCTAAATAAGAGATTATTATAGAATTTGGATCTGGATCAACTTTCCCATTGAATCTATCTTTCATTGGGTTAAGAACTTTTATACTGTTTTGACATTCAAAGTATTTCTCTAAATCTTCTTTAGCCAAATCTGAAGGGCAAATTACCAAGTCCGCAAACCATCTGTAAAGTAGCTTCTTTCTATATTTTTTAAAATTTCTTTTCAAAGATGATGTTAAAACATCTTCATTAATTTGACTTGATAATGTATGATAATAAGGAAATGTATTAACCTTGCGTAAAGAAAATATTTTTGAAATTATTGTTGTAATATTAACACTTACAAAATGACTTATCACTACACTTGGTTTATATTTCAGATAAATTTTTGCGTACCATAATGCATCTGAAATTTTTACAGGTCGATTTTCTGTTGGCCAAGAACAAATTAATAACTCTCCTTTACCAATAATTTCCTTGAAAGGCTTACTAAAAAAAGGCTTATGTGAAATAAAGATAACCCTGTTTCCATCATTACTTAAACTCTGAGCCAAATAATAACTCATAAAAGCAAATGAACTTTCGGTATAATTATGTGCAATTAAAATTGTTTTCATTTTTATATTTTCGCTAAAACTGCCAAAATCTTTTTTACTTAAGCTCAACACTTTAAAGAACCATTTATCAAAAGATTACATTTTATAAAAATCAATATTTTGACAAACGATGTTTTCAAGCCCGTATTTTGTAAGAACATGTTCTCTGGCTTTTTTTCCCATTTCTTTTGCTTCTTCTTTATTGGATAAAACCCAAATAATTTTTTCAGCAATATCTTTTGGATTATATGGGTCACATAATAAACCTGTTCTATAATTTTCTATAGCCTCAGGCCCAGGTCCTAATTTTGTAAAAACTACTGGTTTTTCCATAGCCATAGCTTCTGGAGCGACTAAACCCTGAGTCTCCATATGAGAAGGAAATACACATACCGAAGCACCTGAATATGCTATCGGAATTTCAGAATAAGGAGTAGATCCATGAAAATTAATACTTTTAGTGACATCTCCTAATTTTATTAATTCTTTGTCCTTCAACATTTTTATATATGAAGTATCATCTGGAAAAAACCAATCCTTGCCGTAAATTTCTAATGTTACGTTTCTAAATTCTTTCTTAACCATTGGGAAAGCCTGAATCAACTGACGAATTCCCTTTTTTTCACAAACTGTTCCAGCAAAAACAATTTTATCTTCAGATTGATTTTCAATTATTGGTTTAAAAAAATCTGTATCAATAGGATTGCTTATATAAGCTACTGTTTTATTATTGTAGCTTAAGTATTTCTCTGTGTGTGTTTTTACATATTGTGAAACTGCAATAAAAGCATCGGCTTTGCTAAAAGATCTTTTTTCCTGAAATCCCTTCCATTTATTAATTTTCCTGTTTTCGCTTTCAGCAAAAAAATGATGTCCACCGTGTAGACGTATAATGTATTTAATGTTTAATATCTTTTTTATAAAAGCTAAACCAAGTTCAGGAGATTCAATAATGTGTATAGGATCTTGTTTATGAATTTCAATAATTTTATCGTTGATTTTTTTTGAATTAAAATACCACGAAAGCCCTTTTATTGTACTTTTTTTTAATCGATATACATTTACATTCTCTATGATTTCAGTTTCATCTTTATTTGTATAGTTAATTCCAACAACAGATACTTTAATATTTTTTTTCACCAATGCAGTTGCGAGAGTTTGTACAAAACTTCCAATTCCTCCATGCGGAAATCCTTGTTTAGGAAATTCATTGGTTAGAAAACAGATATGCATTTAAGAATGTTTTTTAATAAAATTTTCTATTGATAAATAGAAATCGTTTATGTTTAATTTCATTTTTTCATCAGACCAATCCCACCAGTTAATTTTATTCAAAGCATCTATAATTTCCTGATTATGTTTAAATTTAATCACTTTTGCCGGAACTCCACCCACAACGGCATAATCTGGGATATCATCTGACACAACAGCACCAGCCAAAATAGTAACACCATTACCTATTTTTACATTGGGCAAAATTGTTGCATTCATTCCAATCCAAACATCATTTCCTACTACTATGCCAGCCTTCTTCGACTGCAGTTTTTTACTTAAATCACTAACTTTATAGGGTATATTATCAATTACTATCTCATCATTTTTTTCTAAAATTTCATGAAATAATGGAAAAGAAGTGATTTCACTTTCAGTATGAAAACCAGGATCGCAAATAAAATTAACATCATTTGCAATGGAACAATATTTACCGATTTTTAAACCCGAATCATTATACCATTTCCATACAAAGGCGCCATTATCATAAGTTTTATCTCCAACAAGTGGCCACTTTGCATCCTTTAAGTAAACACTATTTTTACCTTTTAAATAATTATAGTAATTAATTCCTAAAATACGCCATAATAGTTTTCTAATATATAGAATCATACGTTTTTATTTTTTACGATATTAGAAATATTAACGGAAGCGGTGCTTTTTTCTTCGACTATTGTATTATACCATTGCTTTAAAGCATCCGTCGAATTCCAGCCTTTTTTATAAATAACTTTATCAATAATCTCTTCTTTGCTATTAAGCCAAATTACAACATCAGTATTTGGCATGCTTTTAAAATGTTGAAATTGATAAATTTTTTTTACTGACCAGTTTTTATCATTCTGATTTTGTTGATCATAATTGATAAAAACACATGGTTTGTTAAATTTTCCAAAATCAAAAGCCATTGTTGAACCAACGTTCACTACTATATCAGAATAAAATGCAGTGCTTACTAATAATTTTACATCTTCAAAAGTTGGATAAACGGTGTTCCATTCTTTCGATTTGCTGAAATACCATAATGGTGGTGCTTCTTTAATTAAATCTTTATATTGCGCTACAATCGTATCAAATCTTCCTGAAAAATCAACGGGACATCTTCTTAATAAAATTTGATATTCGTTCTGTAAATTTGCTTTTATAATTTCTTCGGCTATATCTTTCAAATAACTTGGATCATCCGGCGAAGTTTTAGTGTCATCACCAGAGAAACAGATGATTTTTTTATTAAAATCCAGGTCATATTTTCTATAGTAGGTTTCCTTGTCGATTATATTTTTTTGTTCATCGTAAAACTCAAACTGTGGAGTTCCTGTGACATGAATATCTTCTAATAAAATTTCAGGGTAATATAGCTTCAATTCACTTTTCATGTGATTAGACCAAACTAAGTAATTATTTGCACGAAGTGCTAATCGGGCTTTTGGTAAATTATCCCAAGAATAAATTACTGTACTTGTTTTAATTCCTAAATCAGTTGCTGCTGCAAAAACTGTAGCTACGCTTAAAGCTCTTTGATGTGAACAGAAAACATGATTAATTTGAGCATTCATCAAGATGTTTTTTACTTCATTGTAAAAAGCATTCTGGCGAATCGCTTTCTGATACCTTTTTTCTAATTTTAAAATACTCGAATATTTTTTAAAAAAAGGAGATGATAACTCAATTATTTTATAGAATATTTTTTTTGAGAATCCTTTTTGTTTCCAATTCCAATTGCTTAGCAAAGTAGGATTATTAACTATAGAATTATTATAATAGAGTCTTAAAAGAGATATCAATTCTCTTAAAAATTTTTCTTTTGCAGACTCTTTATAATTCGGAATTAAGATTTCTTCATTAATTGAAATATTCTGCTTAATAGCCGTTATCGTTTCTGGATCGAAATTATGAAATAGAATTATATCTTCTTGTAGATTATCAAAAACATTAGAATAGAGATAATTTCTAATACCAACCCCATCTGGGAAAAGCAATACAATTTTATTTTTCTCCATTGAAAAAATTATTTTTTAAAAAAATCTTTTATAATTCTGGCAGTAAACATTTTTGCTCCTGCATCATTCATGTGCCCGCAGGATGAAAAATATTTATCTTCAATTACAACATTTTCATAATTATGAATTTCAGGGTATGCTTTTTTTACCTTATCAAAATAATTCATTCCTTTAGTATTCTCACATATTGGTGTCATGACTGAAATGAAATTAATTTTCTTGGCTTTACAAATGTTTTTAATTTCTTCGTAATATTTATTATGCTTTAATGGATTTAAATTGACAATATTATTCTTCATATTTCCATTTTTATGTTTCTCTAACTGATAGTATCCTAAATTATCCTGAGCATTTGTTCTTCTATTCATTGAAATAAAAAAAGCTTCTCTAAATCCTATTTTGCCATCATATTTAATATATCTGTAAAATGGAATATAATACAGTTCATTAAAATCTGCTTCATTTGAAAAGTGATCTTTAATAACTTCTGAATTATGAATATAAGGCAGGAATCTTGCAGAAATCCCTTCTGCCTGATGTTCATTTGAAAGATTTAAATCGGCTTCGAGAATGACATTTTTGATTTCGTATTTTCTTTCAATCATCAATTTCAACATCAAAGAAGCTTCAAATAAATGTCCGCCGCTCATTCCGTAATTGAATGCTTTCAATCCTTTGTCTTCAAACATTTGTGCTACAAAATGATTATTTGCTCTTGAAGATCCTAAAAAAACAACATCGTATTTCTGAGCTTTTGAATTAAAAACCTTTTCAATTTTTCCTCTATTATTAGAATGCATAAAAATATAGGTATACAAGCCATCTAATAGAAATGCTATTAAAACTGTTACTACACTAATTTTAGCTATATAAATTAAAAACTTCTTCATTAAAACTGAAAATATATAAATTCTTTATAATCTGAAAAAGTTCCGAAAGCCATAATAGCTAAGATTGCCAAAGCTACTTTTAATGTACTCCATTTTCCAGAAAGTGGTTCTACTTTACTGCGATTATTCCATTCGATTAAAACAAATATTCCAATCATAAGCAGCAGTTCATAACTGTAGCGTTCGTTGTCTAGATACTGAAAACTAAAATCTTTACTGGTAATAATTCGCTTTAAATATAAAACCGCATCTGTAATTGTTTTAGCTCTAAAAAATACCCACGCAATACAAGTTAATGCAAAGGTGTAAAGTATGCTTAAAAACACTTTTACAGAATCAAAATTAAATTTGAGCTGAATTGTGTCCATGTTATTTCGATTACTGTTTGAAAGAAGCAATGGCAGGAAATAAACTGCATTTATGAAGCCCCAAGCTAAGTATGTCCAATTTGCACCGTGCCAAAAACCACTCACAACAAAAATGATGAATGTGTTTCTGATTTTCATCCAAAGTCCGCCTTTACTTCCTCCTAATGGGATATATAAATAATCTCTAAACCAGGAAGAAAGTGAAATATGCCAGCGACGCCAAAACTCTGCTATATCTCTTGAGAAATAAGGATAATTGAAGTTTCGTAATAAATCTAAACCAAACAATTTGGATACTCCAAGTGCAATATCTGAATATCCTGAAAAATCTCCATAAATTTGAAAAGCAAAATATATAGCTCCTAAAATAAGCGAGAAGGAATTCATTGAAGTATAATTATCAAAAACAGCATTGGCATAAGGTGCACAAGTATCCGCAATAATTACCTTTTTTACTAAACCCCAAATAATTTGATAAATCCCTTGTTTTGCATTTTCTAAGTCAAACTCTCGCTTAACTTTTATCTCTGGTAATAAATGCGTTGCTCTTTCTATGGGGCCGGCAACCAGCAGCGGAAAATAACTCACAAATAAGGAATAATCTACAAAATTATATTCGGCTTTTATTCTTTTAAAATAAATATCAATGACATAAGAAAGTCCGTGGAAAGTATAAAATGAAATTCCGACAGGCAAAATAACATTCAGTAAAAATGGACTTGCTTTTACTCCTGCTGAATTTAATAGTTCTGAAAATGAAGATGCAAAGAAATTATAATATTTGAAAACTCCTAAAAATCCCAGATTAACCAAAATACTCAACCAAAACCAGAATTTTCGGCTTTTTTCTGATTTTCCTTTTTCGATTTGAATTCCGGTGTAATAATCCAGAAAAGTTGAGAAAACTAATAAAAATAGAAATCTCCAATCCCAACAAGAATAGAAATAATAACTGGCAATAATTAATAAAGCATTTTGGGTGCTTTTGTTTTTATTAAAGACAAACCAATACAGGAAAAAGACAATTGGCAAAAAGATAGCAAATGCTATGGAGTTAAAAAACATAAGTATTTACAATGGTATTATGAAAGAGATATTATATATCTCTAAATTGTTTTTGGTGATTCAGCTGCCAAATATCGTTTTTCTTTAGTGATTGTAAAAACAATTCGTTACTATTTCCTTCTCCAAAGTCATTATCTGAAATTTGAACTTTATGAGAGTCTATTTTAGAAAGTGCTTCAAGAATGTCTTTTTTTGAATAATCGACATTAACAATATCTGCATGAACGGCTCTGTTTTGCTGGCGAGTTCCTATATTTATAATTGGAATTCCGTAATAAGGAGCTTCGCGAATTCCGGCACTGCTGTTTCCAATTATAAATTGGCTATTTTTTAATAATGTTAGAAAATACTCGAATCGCAATGATGGAAAAATTCTAAATCTTGTGTTTCCTTCCAGTCGTTTAAATTCATCTATTATGAATTGACTTCCCAAATCATTGTTTGGAAAAATTACTATATAGTTTCGATCATCTTTTAGTAGGCAGTCAACAAAAGTAATGGCATATTCTTTCATTGAATTGAACTCTGTCGTAACCGGATGAAACATTACAAGTGCATAATCATCAAAAGAAATCTGATAGTATTGTTTTGCCGTTTCAAGAGAAGGCAGATTATTAGAAAACATAATGTCTATATCTGGCGAACCAATCGTAAAAATAGATTCTTTTACCTCTCCCATTTGCTGCAATCTTTTTGCGGCTTGCTTATTTGATACAAAATGTATGTGGCTTAGTTTACTAACACTATGACGAATTAATTCATCAACAGTTCCGGAAACTTCACCTCCTTCAATATGAGCTACCAAAATATTATTTAATGATCCTACTATGGCTCCTGCAAGTGTTTCTACTCTGTCTCCATGCACGACAATCATATCTGGCTTTATCGTTTTGCAATAATTTGACAAACCTTCAATGGTTTTTGCCAATGTCAAATCCATCGTGGTTTCGTGTGTATGATTTTCGAAAGTAAAGACGTTTTTAAAATTGCAGCGTTCTATTTCGATCAATGTATAACCATAAATCTCCTGCAGATGCATTCCGGTAACGAAAACAAAAGCTTCAAAATCCTGTTGTTCTTCAAGGGTTTGAATAAGAGATTTTATTTTTCCGAAATCTGCTCGGGTACCGGTAAGAAATAATATTTTTTTTGGAGAATTACTCAAAATCAGTAAAATCTAATTGTTCGTCATTTTCAATATCTCTCGCAGCAGTTTTACCAATTAAATCATTAAAGTGCTCTGCTAAAATTTTACCAGTTCCTGGGCGTTTAACCCAAATATTTTCTTTAGATAAAATCTCTCCTTTTTTAATTGATTTAATAGCACAAACAGTAGCAAAAGCAAAATCAATTGTAACTTGTTCTTCTAGAGCTGGTTTTTTAGTTCCGCCTCGCATTAAGGCAATTTCTGCACTTGAAACTATTAATTCTGCGCATGCTTTTTCATCCATACTGCAAACAATATCCGGACCTGTTCGCTGCATGTGATCTGTAAAATGTCTTTCTAAAACACTTGCTCCAAGAGCGACTGCGCCTAAACAAGCATTATTATTAAGAGTATGATCACTCAATCCAAATACTTTGTCTGGAAAAGCTTGATGAAGTTCTACCATTGCCCCAAAACGAACCAAATGAATTGGTGTTGGGTATAAATTTGTTGTATGCAATAAAGCAACCGAAATATTATGTTTATCAAAAATCGCAACCGCTTTTTGAATACTTTCTATTGTATTCATTCCTGTGCTTAAAATTACAGGTTTTCCAAATGAAGCAATGTGTTCTAACAACGGATAATTATTACATTCTCCCGAACCAATTTTATAGGCCGGAATATCAAATTTCTTTAATCTTTCGGCAGCTGCTCTTGAAAAAGGTGTCGAAATAAAAATCATGCCTTTGCTTTCTACATAATTTTTCAGTTCTAACTCTTGAGATTCATTTAGCGAGCATCTTTCCATGATTTCATAAATAGAAACATCTGCATTTCCCGGAATTACTTTTTTTGCTGCGCCAGACATCTCATCTTCTACAATATGAGTCTGGTGTTTTACTACCTCAACTCCTGCTCTGTATGCTGCATCAACCATTTCTTTTGCTACTTCTAAAGAGCCTTCGTGATTGATTCCTATTTCGGCAATAACTAATGGTGGAAAATCTGGTCCAATTTTACGACCTGCAATTTCTATTAATGGGTTCATTATTTTTAAAGTTTGGGGTTTTATTGTTTTTGATAAAGGTATCTCGCATAATCTAAATCATCTGAAGTATCGATATCAACTTGTGCAAAAATATGATTTACTTCGAATGGAAAAGCATTTTCTGAAATAATAATATCATTCAGAATTAAGGAAGCTTTTGTAATATAAAGCAGGCCATTTTCAAAAAAAAGTGGTTCTAAATCCTGACTTCTCTGCCCGATAGTGTAATTAAAAGGCTGGAATTTATTATTTACAATTTTTCCAAATTTTTGATGATTTCCTGAAACTGTAAATATGCTGTCTAAATTATCTTCTTGATATTTTTCAAAAACTTCCTTTAATAAATTTTGAGGACGCAAAGGATTTGTAGCCTGTAATAAAACAACATTTTCAACATTTGAATTAATGGATTCTAAAACGTGTTTTAATGCCGAAACTGTTGGCTCTAAATCTCCTGAAAGAGAAACGGGACGATCAATAACTTTTGCTCCAAATTGCACTGCTATTTTTTTTATTTCAGCATCATCAGTTGAAACGTAAATATCCTCTATTATATCACTATTTTCCTGTGCATATAATATGGAATGAGCAAGCAGAGGTAATTCTCCTAAAAACTGAATATTTTTTTCAGGTATACGTTTGGAACCTCCACGGGCAGGGATTATAGCAATGGTTTTCATTTCTTTTATTTTATTAAGCTGGTTTTTCAATCATAGCAGTCATTTTCTTTTTTGCTCTTATTTTATCCTGAAGTGGTTTTTCAATATATACATAAGTTAATGAAGAAAGAATTATTAGAATAACAAGCCTCAGAAAAAAAACAATCGTGGGATCGCTTAGATGCAAATGTTTATTAACGCTATAAGCACTTACCAAGGAATAAACAGGGAATTGTAAAATATAAATTCCAAAACTGATTTCCCCTAAAAAAACGAATGGCTTTTTCTGAAATAATGTTGTTAAGAATCCATTATTTAAAGAAATCAAAACTATTAATGGAATAAAAAATACAGCAAGCATACCATTATGAAAATTTAAGTTTAATGGAAATTTTAAAGCTAAAAGTATTATACCAATAACTACTAGAATTAAAAAATCATAGTTTCCTTTTTTATTTTGCCATTTTTTGATGAACATGTAACCGGCTAAGCTTCCTATTAAAAATGCATTTAAATGCATTAAAGGATTATACATCAATATATCTTTCATGCTGCTTAATTCATTTGTTCCATACAATGAAAAAAGTATTTGAAATAAAATTTGACTAAAAACCCAAAAGATAATAATAGATTTTGCAATTTTTTTAATATTATCATTTTTAAGAAATGTATTTAAAACAATAGGAAAAACTGCATAGAACAAGAGCTCAACTGATAACGACCAGCCAGGTGGATTATAAGACAATGCTTGTCCCGGAATCCAACTCTGAATCATAAACACGTTCAAGAAAAAACCTAATGAATCAAAGCTTTTTGTTTTTATTTGTAGAAACAGAACAATCAATATCGCTAAAAAATATATCGGATAGATTCTCGCAAATCTATTTCTAAAGTAGTCTTTTGATGAAAAATCTAATTTGTTTACATAAGCAATTATCATAACAAATCCTGACAATATAAAGAAGTAACTCACACAAACATCTGCATTAAAGAATATAGGTTTTACAATATCATTATTAAAGAGAAAGCTCTTTTTACCAAAATGAAAAATTACAATTGAAATTGCTGCCAGAAATCTGGTAAAAGTTAACTGTTCTATTCTCATTCTTTTATATGTTTTTTTCTAATCTTGATTTTGCTTCCTCAATTATTATGTTCATTCCATTTCTCCATGATTCGATTGAATATAGTTCCTCTTGTATCTTTGAGATTTCGGGCTTGTCGTTTAAAAAACTATTTATTGCTTCTACCCACTCCATAACAAAATGTGGATTTTCGATTAGTTTACCTAATTTTCCATGTTGCAAAACTTCTGGCACTCCACCCATTGCAGATGCAATACAGTAATTACCGCAATGTAATGCTTCGATTAAACTTAAACCGAAGCCTTCCTGACAAAGAGTTGGAAAAAGATAACAATCAGATGCTTGATAATATTGTGGAAGGTCTTCATTTGAAATTCTGCCAAGAAATTTAACGCCAGAGATGTTTTGTTCTCTTTCTGATCCGATAACTAGAAATACAATATTTTTTTGCGTTTCATATAATTTTCTCCATGCTTCTAAAACAATGTGCAATCCTTTTTTAGGCCTGTCTTGTGAGCACCAGATAAAAACTTTTTTATCTTCAAATCCAAGTTTTCTTTTTAAATTTTCTTTATCAGAGATCGATATTGTTTTAAATTTTCCAGTATTGATACCGTTATGGAGAATCGAAAAATGGCACGGCAAGACATTGATTACTTTTTTAAACTGTTTATAACTATCATTAGTTAACACAATTAGTTCATCAATCAATTCATAAAAATTTGATCCCGAATTCAACTGCATGTAGGGAGAAAATCCATGATAAAAAAATTGAATATAACAATTCTTTATAACTCCTATTGAAGTAAGATAATCGTGAAGCGGTTTAATCATTCCGTAATTATCAACAACTTGAATTATATATTTTTGATTTGGAAGGATTATTTTATTTAAAGCCTGAAAATATTGAAGATTCTTTTTCCTAAAAAACTTATGTCGAACTTTCTGAAAAAAAGTCACATTTGCAAAAGTATAATTAATTCCTGCAAACGTAATTTGAGTTTTTGGACATACAATATAATCTATTTTATGATCCTCTTCCAGATAATTTTTATACAGTGTAGTCCAGCTCCCAATTTTAGAATAAGGTAATGGCACTTGGGAAATTAGAATTGTTTTGATCATCTTTTTAATTAAATATCCCTTAATTAATAAACATTTGCCTCTTCTTGGCTAAGTCCTTTATATTTTAAAAACCACCTTCTTACAGGTTTTCTTGATATTATTTTCCTGAATAAAACATTTTTAATCCATAAAAGAGTTTTATAGCTTTTGTAAGATTGAAAGTCAAATACAAATTCTGAATTTTTATTTGAGATTGTTAAAGATTGAAAAACTTCTTCCATCCACGGTTCTTTAACATTACCCATATGATATGTATAATTATCTTCGGTAGCTAAACGCCAAAATCCCTGATCTATAACGGGTTTGTCAAGAATATCATCACTATCTCCCCCCATTACATATTTGGTATGTTTTTCCTTAATTTCTCGTAAAATATCTCCTCTATATGTTACAACAAAATGTCCTGCTCCAACAACTGCCTTTAAAGAATTACTGGAAATTGTTAGATATTTTTTTAGATGTGTATCTTTATAAAAATTTGGATTATTAATACTAACGGCAAATGCTTCTAAGGCTTTGGGATTTTTGACTTTTGAAAATTGCATTTTTTTTGAAAAAAAATTCTCAAAAAGTATATTAAAAGTTTTATCATTAAATGATTTTGACGAAGGGGTTGGACAGACAGCTCCTGCTTTAGGAAATACTTTGAAAACCTTGTATGTTTCCTCCTGCCAATTATTTAAAAATAGTACATCTGCATCAGCCGCTGTGACTAAATCAAACTTATGTCCTACGATTCCTTTTAAAATTGCATTGATATATCCAATATTTGTTAAATGGATAACCTCTTGAATTTTATTTTCATTAAACATATTTTGCAAATAATCAACAACTATTTTACAACTGCCATTATTTACAATAGATATATATGTTTTATTATGACTTGTTTTTATAAGCGACTCAAGGCTGTATTTTAAGATTTGGAAACTATCCGTAAAATATCCTTCGAGATTTGGAATATAAACCGGAATAATAACCTGATGGAAAAAATCCTCAGTTTTTTTTACTTTATCTTTTTCAGGATTAAAACCTATTCGCATTTAATAATTTATTTCAAGGTTTTTATATAATGCTATTACCTTTTGTTGATTAGTATTGTAATCTAATTTTTGAAACGCAATTTTGCTATTCAATTTGTTTGCCTCAACCAACATTTCTTTATCTTCAATAGCCTTAGTGATTAATTCAGCAATTGAATCAATATTCTCAGGGTCTTTAATTAGAAATCCATTTATTCCATGATTTATAATCTCAGCCGAAACATTTCCCGGGTTGGATTGAATGGGAAATGCTCCCATAACAATTGCTTCCAACAATGTATTTGCCATACCATCTGAAATGTTATTTCCAATGTATAATATCGATTTACCCATTAATTCCATTATTTGTTGATGCGATAAATCATGTCGTCCATATGTTTTATATGCCAAATTATTTTCAACTACATACTTTTCAACAACATTATGTGCTCCAAAAACAATTATCTCATATTGATCAATTTTTGTTTTTATTTTTTCAAGAGCTTTAATTACATTTATTCCTCTGCCAAATAAATTTTGATAGCCTTTAACTAAAATTATTTTTCTCTCCTCAATTGGCAGCTTATAAATTTCAAATTCTTTTATTTTATAACCAGTTCCGCCAGGAATTACCCCAACATGCTTACCCTTAAACCCTAATTCTTTGGCAATTTCATAATCTCTAAAACAATCAGTATGCAAATAATCTACTCGTTTTAAGACATTTTTGATTTTACTTTTATGATCTTCAAAATTCTGAAAATAAAACAAATCATTACCCCAACAGGAATAAATCCATTTTATTTTTGGAAATTTATTCATTGCTTTTATTATAGGATAAGAACAAGACTGCATTTCAAAACTATGAATAACATCTGGATTAATTTCTTTTATAATTCTTTCGAGAGCTTCGTGTTCAGTAGTTTCCAGAAAAGGACGAATTAATTTATATAATCCGGGCATTTTTTTTGAGAAGCTATATTCACCTTTTAAATACGGAATTTTTCTTTTTCTTGTTTCTAAAAATTGTTTTACCGTTTCTAATGTTTCTAACTTTCCACTTCCCAAAATATCATACCAGTAAAAATCATGCTCAGACTCTTTTAAATTATCGATCCATCGCACAGCGTGAATAGAATGCATGGAAATAAAAATAATTTTCATCTAAAAATTCGTTTTTTTACTCTATTAATTATATTCGTTATTACTGCAATACCTTGACAAACAACATCATTTGACTGAAAATTGATCTCTTTAAAAAACAATATATAGTTTTTAGGTTTCAAACAATGCTTTTTGTAGTCAAATGAAAGCCATCTATCCGGGAAAAAATCTTTATCATTATTTAGTTTAGCAAATGAGCCTCTGAAATTTTTTACTGGTCTAATAATTTTACTATTTTTTTTCTCTCCCAACCATGCTACCCACCATGAAAATGTTGAGTTACTAATTATAAAATCTTGACCTTGTGAACCTAAAATTAATTGTTCTACAGCAGTAAGATTTTCTAAAAAACAGGCGTTTTTCAAAAACTTAAAATGACGCTTACAGTATTCAATATTATCACTCATAAAAATCAAATCTCGTTTCTCCCAATCAGCAAAATTATTTTTTAATGCTAAAATATAATACCAATATGGCAATTGGTAATAATGTGGGTGGCAAACAAAATCACCTCGTCTTACTGATATAAAAATGGGTCTATTTTTAAACAAATAGTCATATTTAGTAAGCAATTCTTGTACAAAAACATCTTTGAATTTGAATATTTTTTTAGTTGTCTCAATATCAAAATATTTTTCTGACTGTAAAGCGCCGTTTATATCATAATCTTCATTACCTATTTCCCAGTTATGAAACTCATAATTCTTTTCAACAATCTGAATTAGCTTTTTACTTTTATCTTGTTTTGGTAATTCGTAATCAAAATAATCCGAATATCCCCACTCGGGAAATGAAAATGGTTTATTATGTTTTATTGCCAAACCTACAGTAGACGCAATTTGAAACAATTGATTTCCTAAATTTCCTTTTCTGCCTAAACTATTAAATGTTAACATATTTATTTTTACTTAAAAAACACATAACCTTTGTTACAAACTTTATAAACCAGAAAACCTAAACTAACTTTAATCAACTCTCTAAAATTGTAAAAATTCAAAAAATGAATTTTAGCTAACCGAGAGTATATGTAAAAAGAATAATCTTTGTTAGATCTTAATGAGTTATAAATTTCTGTTTTATAATACTTTACAGCATAACCAAGTAGTGGTTTATAAGGTGTAATTTTATTTATCCTGATCAGCTTTAAATGTTTTTCTAAAGCATTTAAAACCGAAATTATTTCTTTTTTATTTCCTTTTTTTATTTCTTGCGATAATGAATCGTTATGTAAACGATAAAGAATTGTTGGCTTTTCATTATAACGAATGATTGGTTTTTTATACAACATTCTCATATTAAAATCCCAGTCGTCTACATTTGATATATTTTCATCAAAGAGATACTCTTGTTTATTTAAAAATTTTCTCTCCCATAAAGGCCCTGATACATAAAGTGCAACTTTAGCAATAAAATAGTCATGAATTAAATCTGCCGAAAAAATATTACTTTTTTTAATTTCTTTTTTTTGATCAAAATCATAAAGAACAAGCGGTGATAGTATAACATTTGAATAGCCTTTCATCAATTTTGATTCAATGTCCATGCTGTCGATATACATCAAATCATCACTATCGAGCCATTTTACCCATTCTCCATTACTAAGACTAAAACCATAATTTCTACAGGAGTTAGCTCCCTTAATCATAGTCTCAGGCCTTTTATAAAATTGAAAACGATTATCTCTTTTTATATATTCGCTAATAATATTTTCTGTATTATCATCCGACCCATCGTCGACAATAATACATTCCCAATTTTTATATGTTTGAACTAAAATGCTATCTAAAGTTTCCTTTATTAATGATTCACGATTATAAACCGGTATAATTATCGAAATTAATGGTGGATTCATATTTTGTTTTTATAGGCGTATATCATTCCTGTATTATGAGATAAGTTTTGAGAGAAATAACCAAATCCATTTTCTTCTAAAACTTTATTTATAGGCTTACTTCCTTTATCATGCCATTCTAAAAGAAAACAATCAATATTTTGAATACAATTCGATTGCTCTAAATCCTCAAAAATTTCATATTCAGCCCCTTCACAATCCATTTTCACTACAATTTTACTAAATGGGTTTTCTTTCTTTATTCTCTCGATTTCAGATGAAGCATTTTTAATTAAAACCTCTTTCTCTACAACTTGTGAAGAGTCAAAACTTGAACTCATTTTTCCTCTTACTCCCGTATTACCTTTTACATTTTTATTAAAAAGAAAAACTTCTTTTCTTTCATTTTTACCTAAACCATAATTTTTAAAATCGCTTACTTTTAATATATCTTTATTTAAAGTAAAGTTTAACAAAGCTTGTTTATAAGTATCCTCAACCGGCTCAAATGCATAAATTTTCTCAATATTATTAATTCTTGAGAAGAACAAAGATGCTATCCCGATATTAGTTCCAATATCAATTAAGACTATTTTTTCATTGAAAAAAAAGTTATAATCCATTTTCACAAATATTTCATTAACAATCAATATTTCTTCAAAAGTTTCCACATAAATCTTTAAGTTTTCGAACTCTAATAATATTCCATCTTTATAATCTATGAGTTTTAAATCATCGTAAAGTCCGTTTAAACTTTGAATAAAAGGAAATCCTTTTACCGCTAATTGTAAACCTTTTTCAATATTAAATTTGGACAAAAATAAAAGTCTTCTTTTTTGGTCTTTTTTTTTGTTTTCAATTCTGTAACCTAATTTCGTAAACAATTTATAAATAGTTTTTTTCATCTTAAAATTACTTTTTTTAGAAGTCGTAAAGGCCTTAAAATTATATTTCCAATTCTATAATCGATAGATTCTAATCTTTTAATTTCATTAGTTTTATATCTTAATGTTCTTTTTTGCAAAAATGCTATTGTTTTATCAAAATCTTTTATATACAAATCTTTATGTTTATTTAATACATACTGATAATTTTCTTCTTCGTATAAAAGATTTGTGGTTTGAAGCATTGAGGTTTCTTTTTTTCTATAATTAAAAAGAAATTCCTTTATTATGTGTACTTGCCAGCTTTGTTTCGTAACAGAGATCCAAAATTCCCAATCCTCGTATCCTTTTTTCATATTTTCATCAAAGCCGTTAGCATCAAGCCAGCATTGTTTTCTAAATAGGGAACTAGCCATCGTATTGTTACAAAATAAAAAATTTTCGATATTGCCTCCTTCCGGACAGGTTTTATGGATTACTTTACCCTTCTCTACAAAATAGTTTGAAAAACAGCCTACAACACCAACCATTGATTGCTGATTTAAAATCGATGATGCTTTTTCGATAAAAGTATTTTCAAAAATATCATCTGCATCTAAAGCTGCAATATACTCTCCATTTGCGTTTACAATTCCTGTATTTCGAGCTGCGCTTAACCCTTTATTTTCTTGAGTAATTAATTTTACTTTTTTATGGTTATTGATAGTAGCCAAAACTTTTTTTGTAGCTTCATTTGAACCATCATCCACAATAATAACTTCAATATTTTCGTAAGATTGATTTAAAGCTGAATTGACACTTTCTTGAATATAATCTTTGTCATTATAACAAGGTATAACAATTGAAACTAATTTGGTATTTTTCACTTTTTCTATTTAATGTTGAAATTAGAATAAAAGATTTTTAATAAACCTCAAGGGCATTAAGATTATTTTCCCTAATTTATAGTCGGTTGTTTTTCGAAGATTATGCGAACTTAATTCTAAAACTTCCATTTGCGAAAAAAGATTATCGATCATTAATTCATGATATGTATTCCATAAATCTTTATGTTTTGTATATATATATTTCCATAATTCATATTTATGCAATTTATCAGCCTGAGAATTTCTTGATTGTATCTTTTTTCTATAGTTAAATAAATATTCCTCCAATATTACAATTTCCCATCCAGCTTTTACTACCGAGATATTAAATTCCCAATCTTCATAACCCTTCCTCATGTTTTCATCGTAACCTTTTGCATCTGCCCAGCATTGTTTTCTAAAAAGAACACTTCCTGCTGAAGCTCCATTTCCTAAAATTAATATTTTCAAATCTCCGCCTTCTGGTTTAAATTTTTCTATAATACCTTTTTCAGTAAAAACCTTTATCCAACAACTTACTAAACCTACTTTATTATAAATGCTAAGAACATTTAACGCTTTTGAAATGAAATCAGCATCAAAATAATCGTCGGCATCTAAAGTTAAAATATAATCTCCTTTAGCATTCTTTATTCCTGTGTTTCTGGCTGCACTAGGTCCTGAATTCTCTTGATATACAATTGTTATGTTTTCCTGTTTTATCTCTTTCAGAACGTTTTGTGTAATGGTATCTGAACCATCATCTACAATAATAATCTCAACATTTTTATGTGTTTGGTTATTAATTGAATTTATTGCTTCATGAATATATTTATAATCATTATAACAAGGTATAACTACAGATACTAGAAAATTAAAATTTGATTCCATACTTTTAAGCTAAATATTTCTTCCCCGTTTCTCTGTTTTTTAAAACGCTTAACTTAATACTTTTTCTGTCTATTAGTTTATATTTAGTTTTGTTAATTTGATATTCACTAAAATTTAATTTTAATAAACTAACTATTGCTTCTTTAAAAAAATACCTTCTAATTTTACTAATTCTTGTATGATCTTCAGAATTTACATTCCCATATTGTATTCTAATTCTGTTCAAGAATTTATTATAATATTTTTTAGATCCTTTAGAAAAATTAACTGTATAATTATTATCACTATCGTGCTTAATAATTGTTTTAGGCGTAATGCCTATTTTTAAATTATGATATAATACCCGCTGGCAAAAATTATCATCTTCGCCATACAGAAAGAACATTGGATCAAATCCTCCTACAATTTCAAAAGTTTTTTTAGGCATAAACCACGCAGCGGCGTTTATCATTTCGACCTCATAAATCTCTTTCATTTCTTTATTTAAAATAGAATCAGAAATCAAATCTTTTCCTTGACGATTTATATAATATAAAAAACTCATATCTAATAAATCACCATTCCCATCTGAATGTATTGGACTTATTATCCCAAAGTTTAAATTTCTACTTGAAACTTCTAATAGTTTTTCAACAGTATCTTTTTCTATAACTGTATCTTGATTTAATAAAAAAATGAAATCACTATTTAACTCAAGTGCTAGCGAAATACCTAAATTATTAGCCCGCCCAAATCCTAAATTTTCTTTAGATTCAATGAGTTTGATTTTTTGAGAATAATTACTTTTCAAAAAATCTTTTGTATTATCTGTACTACAATTATCAACAACTATAATTTCTGGCAATATGGTACTTTCCAGAATAGAATCTATACAACCTTCGATCCATTTCATACCGTTGAAAGTAACAATAACTAAGCTTATTTTCATTTTTTAATTTAAATTAATCTACTAAGAATATCCTTTCCTAACATAAAATTTACTTTTATTGAGATGCTAAATTTAAAAACCGATAGGAGATAGATTAAACCTTTCTTTTTGCCTAATATATATATACAATGATCTATATATTTCTTTCCAGCAAATATTTCCTGCTCTGAAGTGGAATTATTATTTCTTAAACTCTTTTGATATTTGTTATGAAATGACATTATCGAGAAAAACCAATCTTTATTTAATGTACCTATAGAAAAATGTTCTATTAAAATTTTCTTTGTTACTCCAATTTTTTTTCCTTTTGTTTTAACATTACAAGATAAGCTAAGATCATAATTATGAAAACCTGTCAAGTCAGTATCAAATAGAAAATTATTATCACGTTTTAAAGCCATGAAAACTCCATCAATTACTAAAACTTCTTGCAAATTATCATTTGTAAATCCAAAGAATTGTTTTTCAACTTTACCTTTTTCATGTTGAATGATATTGACTACTTTATACTTGTTTTCACAATCCCACCATCCTGTTGGGTATTGCGTTTTAACTTTGGCGCCGGCAATTCCGATAAGAGCAAAATTAGGGTTTTCTTTAAACTCAGATTCTAATATTTTCCCCCATTCTTTAGTATGAAATAAAATGTCATCATGAATAAAGCATAATAAATCTCCTTTACTCTTTTGAATTCCTAAGTTATAAGCTTCAAAAATAGAATAACTAGATTCTGAATTGTCTATCAATATTAATTCATATTGATTTCCAATTGTATCACTTATGTTTTGGGTAAATTCTTCAGAAAGAACTTTTGTACGGCTGCAGATAATTAAAGAAATCATTTTAGAAAAAATTAATAATATTCTTAAACCGTTTACGAAAGGGATATTTTTTTATAAATAAGTCAAAGATTCCAAGTAAAATTAAAATTGCTTTCCACTTTTTTTTATTATTGAACAAAAGCAAAGCTTTATCATACTTAAGTAACTTACTTATCTTTTGATTTTGCTTAATAATTTGTTCTTTGTTAGCCAAAGTATTTAGTTGTAAATAGTTAGCTATTACTTCTCGCATTTGAAGATCTATATCGATAAGTGATGCTTTTTTTTCAGATTTTGAAACAAGTGCTATGACACTATTATGATGATACCTAAAATTATTAATCGATTCTGCTATAAATGAAATTTTTTGTTTGATAATTGCTTGAAAATATATTACCCAATCTCCACAATATTTAAGTGCGGGTGTATTAATTAACTGATCTGAAATTTCTAAGTTTTCTTTTCGAAATAGAACAGCACTAGCATTTGGAATTACATTTTTATTTATCAAATATTTTTCGATAAATAAATTACCATCCATAACAAAATTTTGGGTAAACTGTTCCGTATCTAAATCATCAGTATATGTTTTCCAATTTCCAATAATTTCATCATGTACATCTACTCTGTTAGATTGACAATATGACAAAGTAATCTGATTATTCAACAATAACGGTTTACTGACCGATTCTAAAAAATTTGGATCACAGAAATCATCAGATTCTGCAATCCATATAAATTCACCTTTTGCAAGTGCTATCCCCTTTTTCCATTGTATAAAAGTATTTCCTGAATTTATTTCATTAAAAACACAATGACTTACATATTCATTTTTTGAATACTTTAGAAGAATTTCTTTGCTGTTATCTGTACTGCAATCATCTAAAAGAATTACTTCAAAGTTACTATATGTTTGATTAAATATGCTTTCTAATCTTTTTTCAAGAAAATTTGCATGATTATAATTGGGTAAGATAACAGAAATAAGAGGATTCATTTTTTAGTTATTTTCTTTTTCAATCTTCTCACTATTATATATATCAATTTTCTTGTAGAATAATTCCTTACTGCATTTTTCTCAACACATAACACTGGAGCATACCTATTCATTATATCATGCAATGCCTGATATATTTCTCTTTCATATTTAAAATTGTAATATTCATTTATTCTATGATATAAATCTGCTCTATAGTGTATCATTCTAAAATCTTTGTGTGTTATGGAAACTCCCAACCCAAAAACTCTATAAACACTCATTACTTCTTTAAAAAGAAAAAATTTGCCAAATTGAAATAGATAAGATGCGAGCGCAATATCTCCACTTTTAACATTTAAAAATTCTTGAGGAAAAACATTATTCTCTTCAAAAAAAACATTCCTGAAAACAATTGATGCCGTTGGAATATTCCAATGATACAATAATCCATATAGATTATATTCATAATCAATCATTTTAAGTTCTTGATCAACAAATTTATTGCTGCCGTTTTCAAGTGTAAGAAATTGACAACGATGAAAACACATTACATAATCTGTATTTGCTTCTAAAAAATCGATTTGTTTTTTTAATTTCAAAGGATCAGTCCAATAATCATCTCCTTCACAAATTGCAATAAACTCCCC
The DNA here is from genome assembly GCF_903819335.1 of Flavobacterium panici. GTDB lineage: Bacteria > Bacteroidota > Bacteroidia > Flavobacteriales > Flavobacteriaceae > Flavobacterium > Flavobacterium panici. The sequence goes on from NZ_CAIJDE010000062.1 coordinate 128,792, forward strand.
CTTACTGGCTTGTAATACAAACTGAGAGTTTAACATCATGCCAATATTTGACTCATGTTTTATATAGTTTATCCAATTGCCTCGAGGATGGTTTTCTATAATTGAATTTACAATCTCATGTGTTCTATCAGGTGAGGCATCATTAGAAATAATTAATTCAACCTGAAAGTCAACTTCTTGCATTAAGACACCATTTATTGCTTCTTCAATAAATTTTTCGTGACCGTAAGTTATCATGCATACGCTGACTTTTATACTTTTTGACATTGTCGTATTTCTATTTAAATATTATTGTATTTTCCATTCAAACTGTGGTCTTATATATCCCGGTTCTCTACCCATATAAGTTCCTAATTCTCTACCAGCATCTACTACTGTGAAAGCGACAACATCACTCTCAATAAAAATTGGTTGTTTTGAATCTTCAACAATAAAAAGAGATAAAAAGTACTGTCCCGATTGAAAAAAAGATATTGGAAAATTACAAGTTATATCATTTATACCATTCTTTAAAGAAAATGATCCTGCATTAGAAAATGAAAACATAGCTTCTCCCATTTCATTATTTAAATGATAAGTTATATGATATCTTTCAGGGTCGTTTATTTTTATATTTAGCTTAGTATTAAGAATAATTAATTCATTTTCACGCAATACATCATCAGAATTTCTTCCATAGTTTTTTAAAGAAATTTCGATTAATTTAAAAACCGGAAAATCATATTCATTACCAAATGTTCTCGAATTCATTGTTTCAGCATTTCCTCCAAGATAATAACTTACAGCATTTTCTATCTCCCCTTCAAAAGCTACTTTTCCATGTTCCAAAATAATTCCTCTTGTACACAAACTCTTTACTGCAGCCATATTATGACTAACAAATAAAACCGTTCGTCCTTCTCCTTTAGAAATGTCCTGCATTTTACCAATTGCCTTTTTTTGAAACTCGGCATCACCAACAGCTAAAACCTCATCAATAACTAAAATTTCTGGCTCAAGAAATGCAGCAACTGCAAATGCAAGGCGTACAGTCATTCCGCTACTATATCTTTTTACTGGAGTATCTATATATCTTTCACATCCTGAAAACTCTATTATAGCATCAAGTTTAGAAGCGATTTCTTTTTTTGTCATTCCAAGGATTGCGCCGTTTAAAAAGATATTTTCACGACCAGTCATTTCACCATTAAAACCGGTTCCTACTTCTAGTAATGAGGCAATTCTACCTCGAGATTTTATACTTCCGGTTGTTGGGGCAGTTACTTTGGAAAGTATTTTTAATAAAGTTGATTTTCCTGCTCCATTTTTACCAATGATTCCTAAAACCTCACCACGTTTTACTTCGAAATTAATATCTTGTAAAGCCCAAACATATTCTGAGTTTCCTTTTGTAGTGCGGTCATTTGTATCACCAATTTTCAGATATGGATTTTCTTTACCACGAATTTGATGCCACCATCTATTTAAATCGTGCGTTAATGTACCTGTTCCTACTTCTCCTAAACGATATTGTTTAGAAATATTTTCGGCTCTTAAAATAATATCTTTTTCCAAATTATAATGCAAATTATATATATGCTTGAAAATATAAATCTAAACTGTATCGATAAAGCTTTTTTCTGTCTTGTTAAAAATTAAAAGACCAAGAAAAAAAATAACAACAGTAATAGTTAATGTATAACTTAATCCTAATACTGAAATTTCTCCAACCTCTAGAAGCATATAGCGTGTCGACTCGATAATATAAGCTAGTGGATTATATTCTACAATCCATCCATAATTAGGCAATTTTGCTTTAACAAGTTCCATTGGGTACATTACTGCTGATAAGTACATCAGTAATTGGATTCCAAATGCTACTAAATAACTAAAATCACGGTATTTTGTTACCATTGAAGAAATAAGCATACCTAGTCCTAGTCCTAAAACCCCCATAATTACAATCAATAATGGAAAAAGAAACAATGAACTATTTAAAGTTAAAGTAGAGCCTGTGAAATAATAAAAAATATAGAATACAATAAAAATTACGAGTTGAATCCCCAACTTAATCAAATTCGAAATTACAACTGAAAGAGGTGTTATTATTCTCGGAAAATAAACTTTTCCAAATATACTTGCATTAGCCTTAAATGTATCAGAGGTTCCATTTAAACAAGCAGTAAAATAATTCCAAACAGTTATCCCTGCTAAATTAAATAAGAATGGAGGAATCGAACCTGTGTTAATGCCTGCTACATTATTAAATATTATTGTAAAGGTTATTGAAGTGAATAGTGGCTGAATCAAGTACCAAAGTGGACCTAATACCGTTTGCTTATATACAGTAATTACATCTCTTTTAACAAAAAGAAAAAGTAAATCTCTGTATTGCCATACCTCTTTAAAGTTTAGAGAAAAGAACTTGTTTTTTGGCGTTATTTCGAACAACCAATCATTAGGATTATTATTCATTTATATTCTATATAATCAATTTTTAATAATACATATAAGAGTTCTTCAACTCTTAATTTAACAAGATTTTTAGCCTTTTATTATTTAATTAAAAAGGAAAAAGGCGTTTTAAAAAAACACCTTTTTAATATATCTATCGAATTTGTCTGAATTATTTATCAAGAACTTCAAAAGCAGAATTCATACTTTTAAATTCAGGAACAATTTTTTTCATTTTTGCAACTATATCTTCGTTATCATAAAAATCTGCAATTCCAATTAATTCATCTATATCTGTATGCAGGTTTTCATATTCATCCTGTATTTCCTGAGCAATCATAATTTTATTATGATAGGTTGGTAACGTTTTAGAAGTATCATTTAATAATTCTTCATATAATTTTTCACCAGGTCGCAATCCAACTATTTTTATTTTGATTTCCTTGTCTGGTATAAATCCAGCAAGTTTAATCATTTTTTTAGCTAAATCGATAATTCTTACCGGTTTACCCATATCAAAAATATAGATCTCCCCACCATTACCCATTGCACCAGCTTCTAAAACTAATTGACAAGCCTCTGGAATAGTCATAAAATATCGAATAATATCCTGATGCGTAATTGTTACTGGACCTCCTTCTGCAATTTGTTTAGTAAACAAAGGAACAACAGAACCGTTAGATCCTAAAACATTACCAAAACGTGTAGTAATAAACTTTGTAACTCCAGGTATATTCTCTTTTTGATTTTTCAAATATAAAGACTGAACATATTTCTCTGCTATTCGCTTGCTGGCTCCCATAACATTGCTCGGATTCACAGCTTTATCGGTCGAAACCATCACGAATTTTTTGACATGATATTTACATGCTAAATCAGCTAAATTTTTGGTTCCTTTGATATTAGTCAAAATAGCTTGTGATGGATTTTCTTCCATCAACGGAACATGCTTATAAGCAGCAGCGTGAAAAACAACATGCGGATTATAATTTTTAAATACTTTCTCTAATGCTTTTTTACTTTTTACATCTGTGATAACTGCCACAATTTTTGCAGTCGTATCCATGCTTAATGTTTCTAAGCAAAGATTATGTAAAGGAGTTTCTGCGTGATCTAAAATAATAACTGTCTTTGGATTAAATCCCAGAACCTGTCTTACTATCTCACTACCAATTGACCCGGCAGCTCCAGTAATAAGGATAGTTTTATCTTTCAATTGTTTAGAAATCGACTTACTGTCTAAAACTATAGGTTTTCTTTCTAATAAATCTTCAATCTGAATATTTTTTACTTTTTGAGAAATTTCTTTTTGATTTTCCCAATCTGAAATTAAAGGAACTGTATAAACTCTATAGTTGAATTCAAGACATTGATCAACAATGATTAACTGTTCATCTTTTGACAAACTTTTATCAGCAATAATAACTCCTTCTGCAGCAACAGAACGCATTAAAGCCGGAAGTTTTTTTCTTAAAATCAAAATAGGAAGATCCAGCATCCTCTTCGATGCATTTTGATTATTTTTATCTACAAAACCAACAATTTTAAATCGAGACGGAGTTTCAAACTTTAATGCATTTGCAACAGAAATGGCGTTTGCATCAGTTCCATAAATTACAGTTCTTATTAGTTTTGAATTTGTTTTTTCTGAAAAATATAATTCGAAAGTTTGCTTTACAATTACACGATATAAGAACAAACCGCAGAAAGACAACACTAAATTTATAAATAATGCCGTATTTAAAAATGCTTTTTCACCCTCATATAGTTCATAAACTAGATTGACAAACAAAAAAAACACTAAAACTGACATTTGAGAAAACAAAAGTTTTATCGCATCAATATAAGATGAATGTCTTATAATACCTGAATAAGTCCTAAAAAGCCAAAAGAAGAAAACATTAACAATTATTAAACTTGTAACAAAATAAAAATCATGAGAAATAATAATATATCCTAGGGCTGTACCTTCAAACAGCATATAGGTAAATGTAAATGAGAAAATAAGCACCATTACATCTATAGCAACAATAATCCACCTTGGTAAATAACTAAGATTATTAATGTTTGCTCTCAAATTCCTTGGAGAAAAAGAATTGTACAAAAAGGATGCTATTTTAGTTGGTTTATCTGTATCCAATTTTTGATTTAATTAAATTTTTTAACAGACTTTGTCTGTTTTACAAAAATACGAATTAAAGGATTATAAATTTATTAATTTTTTTGAAATTAAATTTTAACCCCAATTTTCTTTTGTTTTAAAAGTTCATTCAAATATTCTCCATAACCGGATTTAACTAATGACAAAGCTAAACTCTTCAATTGTTCATCATTAATAAAGCCTTGTCTCCATGCCACTTCTTCAATGCATCCAACTTTTAAACCTTGTCTTTCCTCAAGAACCTGAACAAAATGCCCCGCTTGCATTAAACTGTTAAAAGTTCCGGTATCAAGCCAAGCTGTTCCTCTTCCTAAGACGCCAACTTTTAAATTCCCTTTTTCTAAATAGATTTTATTCACATCTGTTATTTCATATTCTCCTCTTGGACTTGGCTTTATATTTTTAGCAATTTCAACTACTGTATTATCATAAAAATACAATCCAGGAACGGCAAAATTTGATTTTGGCTTTTCTGGCTTTTCTTCAATACTAATTGCATTTAAATTTCCATCAAATTCAACAACACCGTAACGTTCAGGATCTGAAACATGATATGCAAAAACAACTCCCCCATTAGGTTTAGTGTTAGATCTCAATAATTCCTGCATTGTAGCTCCAAAGAATATATTATCCCCTAAAATTAATGCTACCTCATCGGTTCCAATAAAATCTTCTCCAATAACAAAGGCTTGTGCTAAACCATTTGGAATTACTTGTTCTGCATAACTAAATTTACATCCTAAATTAGAACCATCACCTAATAATTTTTTAAAATTTGGCAGATCATGTGGTGTAGAAATAATTAATATTTCATTAATTCCTACCATCATCAATGTTGACAATGGGTAATAAATCATTGGTTTGTCATAAACAGGCATCATTTGCTTACTGACTGCGAGTGTTAAGGGATGTAAACGTGTCCCGGAACCTCCAGCTAAAATTATTCCTTTCATAATATCTTTGAGTTTTTAGATTTTAAAAATTTATTGCTTAAATGCAACAACAAATCTTAAATTAATCTATATGAACATTTTTTCTAAACTATCTTTATAATTAGGAATATCAACGTTATAAGTTTTTTTTATCTTTATTTTACTTAACAACGAAAATATTGGTCGTTTTGCAGGAGTTGGATAAGATGATGACGGTATTCCATAAACTTTACAATTGTACTTTCCAAACTCTTTTATCGCCAACGCAAATTCATACCATGTTATTTCACCTTCATTTGAATAATTGTAAATTCCTGGTATCCATTTTTCAGATTCAACAATATCAATAATTACCTGCGCTAAATCAGCGGCATAAGTAGGAGATCCTACTTGATCATTAACAACATTAATTTGATCTTTTTCTTGCATTAATCTCTGCATTGTTTTAACAAAATTATTGCCAAATTTGCTATAAACCCAAGAAGTTCTAATTACAATTGAGTTTGGATTTTCTTTAAGACAAGCTACTTCTCCGGCTCTTTTACTTTCACCATAGATATTAATAGGATTTGTTACAGCTTCTTCATTTAAAGGACTTGATGAAGATCCGTCAAACACATAATCTGTCGAAATATGTAGTAATTTCACATTATTACCCTCAGCATATTTAGCGATTGATTCAACTGCTAAATGATTAATTGTAAAAGCTATTTCTTTTTCTGTCTCTGCTTTGTCTACTAATGTGTATGCTGCGCAATTCAGGATAATATCAGGTTTAATTTCATTTAGTTGCACTTTCAGCACGTTAACATCATCAAGTGTAACTTTGCTTCGATCTGCAAAAACCCAATTATACTGTAAATATTGTAACGACAAAACATACAATTCAGAACCCAATTGACCATTCGAACCAGTTACAAGTATCTTCTTCATTAAAATAAACTATTGCATTCCTGAATGAAAGGTAGAGTTTGATCTTTCTCTGAAATAATGGCTTTATTTAAATCTATCACCCAGTCAATATTTAATGACGGATCATCAAATTTAATACCTCCTTCAGAAGCTTTATTGTAAATCTGATCACATTTATACATTACAGAAGCGGTTTCACTTATCACTGAAAAACCATGTGCAAAACCTTGTGGTATTAATAGCTGCTTTTTATTTTCGGCTGATAATAAAACACTGAATGTTTTGCCGTAAGTTAGCGAACCTTTTCTCAAATCAACTACAATATCTACTATTTCGCCTTGTAAAACACGAACTAGTTTTGTTTGAGCAAACGGTGGATTTTGATAATGTAAACCTCTCAAGGTTCCATATCGTGAAAAAGATTGATTATCCTGAATAAAATCAATTTCAACACCTAAGTCTTGAAATTTAGTTTTGCTGTATGATTCAAAAAAATAACCTCTTTCATCTCCTAATATAATAGGTTCTACGATCAGTAAACCTTCAATAAATGTTTTTTCAATTTTCATTTAATTAGAATTTCACATTAAAAAAATCGTCTAAAACTGCCTGTATTCTTTTTCTATCTTCATCACTTAAATTTGATCCAGAAGGCAGACATAACCCATTTTCAAATAATTTTTCAGACACTTTTTTACCATAATATGGATACTGTTCAAAAACAGGCTGCAAATGCATTGGCTTCCAAAGAGGCCTGCTTTCAATATTAGCAGCTTCAAATGCAATTCTTAAATCTTCTCTTGTCTTTCCATTAGTTTTTGCTGAATCTATTGTAATGGCAGACAACCAATGATTTGAAAAATAATCATCATTTGGTTCTGTAAGAACCTCAACTCCTTCAATATTATTAAAGTAATTAGCATAAAAATTATTCATCTTTCTACGAAGTTGTATATGATTGTCTAAAATTTCCATTTGTCCACGACCAATCCCTGCGCAGATATTACTCATTCTGTAATTATATCCAATTTCGCTGTGTTGATAATGAGGTGCATTATCTCTAGCCTGAGTAGAAAGAAAAACTGCTTTTTCTTTTACCTCTGATTTTTTTGTTACAATTGCTCCACCTCCAGACGTTGTAATAATTTTATTTCCATTAAAAGAAAGAACTCCTATTTCGCCAAAAGTTCCACACTTCTTATTTTTAAAATAACTCCCTAATGCTTCTGCACTATCTTCAAGAACAGGAATATTATACTTTGCAGCGATATTATTAATATCATCAACTTTATAAGGCATTCCATAAAGATGAACTGCAATGATTGCTTTTGGTTTTTTTCCTTTCGAGATTCTGTCAATAATAGCATTTTCTAATGAGATTGGACATAAATTCCATGTATCACTTTCGCTATCAACAAAAACAGGAGTTGCTCCTAAGTATATAATTGGATTTGCAGATGCTGAAAAAGTCATACTTTGGCAAATAACTTCATCACCAGCTTTAATACCTAATAGAATTAGCCCTAAATGAATAGCAGCTGTTCCTGAACTTAGTGCGCCTACTTGAACATTTGATCCCAAATATGTTTCTAAATCTTTTTCGAAACCGTTCACATTTGGCCCTAATGGAGCTATCCAATTTGTATCAAAAGCTGCTTGAACATATTTTTCTTCTGTCCCTCCCATATGTGGAGATGACAGCCATATTTTTGAATTATTCATTTTTATGATTATATTTTATTATTTTGCCTGGATTACCAACAACAACAGCAAAATCCGGAATATCATCGATTATTACCGATCCAGCTCCTATCGTTGCCCATTTTCCAATTTTAACACCTTGTATAACGCAAGTACCAATACCAACGTGTGTTCCTTCTCCTATTATAACGTTTCCTGCCAGAGAAACATTGGGAGAAATATGGCAATAGTCTGCTATGTTGCAATCATGGTCAATTATTGAACCCGTATTAATGATACAATGCTTACCTATATTTACAGAAGCATTTATAACGACTCCTGCCATAACAACAGAACCTTTGTCAATTTTTGCACTTTCAGATATGATTGCTTTATTGTGAAATGCAACAGCAAAGTCAGCATTAATGTTTGAAGCAATTTTTTTTCTAGTCCCATTATTTCCTATAGAAATAATAATATTATCTCCTGGTAAGATTTCTGTTTTAGAAAATTCAATTACAGGAATATCCATAAGAAAATTATCTTTTGGATAGTCATCCAAAATTGCTCCAACTTTATTGTTTATGCTTTTTAATATCTCAATAATTACTTTGCAATGACCGCTTGCTCCATATAAATATTTAACACTCTCCATTAAAACGATCTATAGTCGCAACATTTGCTGCATTAATTCCTTCACTTACAATTACTTTTTTAAAAGTTTTCAGAATAATTTTTAAATCTAACAAAAATGATACATTTTCAACATACCAAACATCAAATGTAAATTTATCCTGCCATGAAATTGCATTTCTCCCATTTACTTGTGCCCAACCTGTAATACCTGGTTTGACGTCATGTCGTTGTTTTTGAAATTCGTTATACAATGGTAAATATTCCGGTAGTAATGGACGAGGCCCTATAATACTCATATCACCTTTTAGAACATTTAACAATTGAGGTATCTCGTCTAAAGATGTTTTTCTAACAAATTGACCAATCTTCGTTAATCGTTCTGCATCTGATAATAATTCTCCTTGAGAATCTTTCTTCTCGTTCATGGTTCTAAACTTTATTATTTTAAAAACCTTACCACTTTTCCCTGGACGGTTTTGAAAAAAAAATGGTTTTCCTTGATTTGCAAAACATAAGCCTATTGTTACTATAAAAAAAACTGGACTCAGAATTAGAAAACCAATAAATGCAACTAAAAAATCAAGTGCGGGTTTAAAAACTACTTTGTACATAAATTTTCTAATTTTTTATATTCATCTAAAATAGCATCCCAAATGACTTTTTGATCATAGCGAGATACGATCATTTCTCTAGATTTCTCTTTTAAAGAATTTTTCAATTCTGAATCACTAATCATTCTTTTCATACTATCATATATCGATTGGGCATTTTTTACAGGCACAATTATTCCATTAATTCCGTCTTCAATAATTTCATTACATCCATTTATATCAGAGACAATGGATGGTAAGCCCATAGCACCTGCTTGCATTACAACATTTGGAAATCCCTCTCGATAGCTAGGAAAAACTAAACAATCGCTAATAGCAAAATAAGAACGAACATCTTGCTGGAAACCAACTGAAAGAATTCTTGAATTTTCGTTAATAATCTGAAGAGTATTCACATCCAATGGATCCAATTCTTCTTCAAAAGAACCAACCAGAATTAATTTAGCATTACTATAATCCTTACTAAGTTCATTAAAGGATTTAACCAGTTCATTTATACCTTTATCAGAAACAAGTCTTCCAACAAAAATAAAAACAAAATCCGTTGGAATAATATTTAAATGTTTTGCTAATAAAGTTTTTTGTTCTGATGAAATTAAGTTTGCATCAAAATAATTGGTGTTAATTCCATTTGAACTTCCATTCCCTAAAACTTTTAATTTTGTTTTATCTACAAATTTATTTTCTACTATAAAATCATACAACCCTTTTGAGTTTGGATATACATTTGTAGCAAATCGATAAGTTAATTTTTCTACAAGATTTAATAACTTTCTTTTATTTCCCGTCGCTTCCATTAATGGTAAACCTGCAACAGTATGTAGTCTAAAGGGTACTCCCGCAAACTTTGCAGCAAGCATTGAAATAATACCTGCTTTTGGTGTATGAGAGTGGACTATAAAAGGTTTTTCTTTTTTTAAAATACTATATAATTTATAAAGGGATTTTAAATCTTTTGCAGGCGAAATTTTTCTAGTCATTTCTACCGACAAAACACGAATTCCTTCATCTAAATTAACATCTGACAGTTCTTTTCCAGCAGATGAAATTCCGATTACTTCATAATAAGAAGACATAAATCTACTTTGCCCTTTTAATAAAGTTTTTAATGATAATGGAACAGTCGTAATACGTATTAACTTCTGTTTACTTTTACCTGAAATTATTTGGTTCATTTCTAAGTTTAGGGATATTTTTAACACGATCAAACATTTACCGCACTAAAAAGTGTTTGTGTCTGTATTATTTTTAATTTCTTTAAATCAAATGTTTTAATTCACAGAAATTACTCTTTCACGCAATTGCTTTTTTCTCAGTTCAGTTTCTTTAGTATCCAACTTTCCGTTGGTACTTATCTTCAAATTAGAAAATTTATACTTGGGTATATATTTAAAATCACTGGCCATTAATAATTTATTCTGACTGTCATTCCAATTAGAATTTGTAACATTAATAAACCCGCCAAGCACTTTAATGGATTCTGGATATGAAAGTCTGTTACCTCCCATTAAAAAACTCGTTTTAGAAAAGTAATCAATATGAGAATCAATATTAATCGAAACGTTCTTATGATTTTTTCCAATCATATTCAATAAAATAATTGCGACGCCAGCATCTGCGTTATTGAACGTTTTTATTTTTTTTAAATTTATACTTTCTAAAACATCATCATTAGTATTTGGTTCGATATCAATTCCTGCCATCGGAAGAGTTCCATTAGTATTTGAAAGCACTATATTCGAAATATCTATTTTCTTCCCACTTATAATCGATATTCCATTGCGTCGATTGTTATCAATAATTCCTCCTTTAACAATAATGTTTTCTGACTCTATATCAGAAACTTTACTAATATAAATACCATCTCCCCAACAATTTTTTATTTCTGGGTTATAAATTGAAATATTTTTAGATGAAAGTATATTAATACCCATTCCCCATTCTCCCTTCACACCTGTATGTTCATATCTTTCTCCTATTAATTTAGGATTATATATCTGAACGTTTTCTATATTTTTAAGATCTAAAATGTGATAATTTGAAAGTGAATTTGATTTTAAAATTAATTTTGATTTACTTTTAAATAGTAGTATTGAATTGCTTTTTAATGTTAAACCATTTTCTCCTATTAGGATTGGAAAATTAGGAAATTCAACAAAACTATTTTCATCAATTCCTTTTTGTAAGTAAGTACCATAATCTACAGATCCATCCTGAACATAATTCTTAGGCAGATAATTCTCTAGCTTTGAATATTTAATTTTGCTTTTTGCAACTAATGGAATAGTAGCAATATGAGTTGTTTTAACGTTTCTATATTTAAAATCTAACTCCTTTTTTTGCTGGGAGTTGCATGATACAAAAAACAATAAAACTAATAATAATATTAATTTATTCATTGTACTAATTTATATATTTCAATATATTGATCTATCATTTTATTTATACTAAAATCATTAGATCTTAGTAAGCACTGTCTGGCATTTTTTTGATAAAAATCATTGTCCTCTAGCAATTTCCTTACCAAAATTTCGAGTTCTTTCTCATTTCCTTTTTCAAATAGCAAACCATGGTCTTTAACAATTTCTTTGATTCCGTCAATATTACTTGCTATAACTGGCTTACCAGACGCCATTCCCTCTACAATTGCTAGCCCAAATCCTTCCCATTCTGAAGATAAAATTACAACATCGCTATACTTCAATAATTCTGGAATATCGTATCTGTTACCTAAAAACACTACTCTTTCTTTAATCCCTAATTCTTCTGCTAAAACTTTATTGTTCTCAATCAAAGGCCCATCTCCTACCAAAATCAATTTAACTACTTCCGGAAGCAGTTTCAAACTTCGAATTAAAGTCGCTTGATCTTTTTGTTTACGAAAACTAGATACCTGTATTAACTTAAAATCTTCTTTTTCGAAAAACTTAAAATCTGTAATATTATCCACATTATTAAATTTTTTGGTATCTATACCATTATTAATAACCTGCATGTTTTTATTAAATTTTAGATGTTCCTTCAAGTTATTTTTTACACCTAGAGTTATACAAACAATTTTTTGGAGTTTCTTATAAATAATCTTGTCAACAAATTTAAATAGCACCATATCCCTTCTTCTATTGTTAGTACTATGTTCTGTATAGACTAATTTGACTTTCGAAAAAGAAATACATTTTGCAATTACTACCCAATATAATGTTGGAAATAAGTGTAAGTGTACTACGTCATATTTCTTTAAATAGGGAATAATTTTAAATATTAAAAAAGGGTTATAAATAGATTTAGAGGTAAGTCCTGATACTTTTCCATTGCTATTCTTCTCTAGCTTTTCCCAAAATGGAGTTTTCCTATTGTTTATAGAGAGAACATCCATCTCTATTCCTTTGGCTTGATAAAGAGGGACACTATCAACAATTAACTTTTCTGCTCCCCCAATAGATAGAGATGTAATGATTTGCAATACTTTCACCTGGTAAATTTATTTTCTTTTCTTAAGCTGTGATATTAAATTATCTTTCAATCTATTCTTTTGATTCATAAAACTCATCTCTAATTAGTGCTCGATCATAATACGATTCCTTACCAAAAATTACGCTCGTGTATCTATATAGTGGGTTATTAAAAGTAATGTAAGTTTTCAAAAAACAAAATAATATAACTGGAAATACAACGGTTTTTCTCAACTCTCGATGCTTAATTAAATCTTTTAAATTACATAATATCATTAAATATGCCCAAAAAAACAACAGTGCAAATCTATTTATCATGGCATCTGAAGTACTAAAATATAGTTGAATAAAACAGTAACAAAAAAAACTGTTAAAGTATATTGGGGAAATTACTTTATTATTTACTATATATTTATAATTACTTAGTACTAATATAAACAGGAAAATCTTTTCAAGGATTCCAAATCGTATTCCATAAGACACATCTGATTCGGTTAAAGTGCCGGCCAAATATTCAAATCTACCGCCTAGTACTGCTCCTAAGGAAGCCATAATACTATCTATAAAGCGAATCTGAAGAAAATAAACTATAATGCCAAAAATTAATAAAATAACCAATACTTTTTTATTGAAATAATTTCGCTTTAGGAAAAAAAGAAGGAGAAAGGTAATACCTGTCAAATGAAAACTCATAGAAAATAAGATAATCAGGAAGGCCTTTATTTTTTTATTTTTATTAATGTATTCTATCGATTGAACTGCTATCAGGATAGCTGTAAAATTTCGTAATAAATCAATAATTAAAAGCGGAAAACAACTTATAAGAACAATATAGGCTAGCGAAATATTATATGATTCTTTTTTTAAGAACCTATGCCATAAAACGACTTGTATTAACGTTATAAAAAACACAAAAAACGAATACTCAAAGCCTAAATCATGGAATAATTTCACCAAAAATGAAAATCCAATCTCATAGTCAAAAGCTGTCCACACATCTAAAGTTGCTTCTGAATAATAATTTTCATAATTAAACCAATCGCTTCCTATAAAACCTCTAAATCCAAAAAATAAAACAAAAATAAAAGCACCCCAAAATCCAGCTACACTTTTATTATTTGACTGTTGACTACTTTTTTCATAAAAGTATAAAAAAACATAACATAGTATAAGGGCAAGATATGGTAAACTAAAAAAATTCATTGCCCTTTTATTTTTCTATTAATTTACTCACCAAAGATTTAATATTTACTGAATTATACAAAGACAAAGAACCTTTACTAAACTCATCGTAATTTTTATCGATTTCTAAAATGATATTAGCCATTTCCTTAGGTTCAAATTCAGCAACTACTTTTCCCGCGTTGTATTTATTAAATAAATTGGACAAGCCAGGAACATCATTTGAAATCATGGGTACACTAAAGCATGAATATTCAAAAATTTTATTGGGTGCACAGTAAAGCGTATTTATTGCTGTTTCGATTGATCCTTGTTGCGAAAAATAGGACAGAAAGCCTATATATGCTTTTTGAGTAATCTCCAGATGATATGGCGCCGATTTAAAAGGCAAAAATACAACACGCTCTGATTCGTATTTGTTGATAAGCCTAGCCTTATTATTATCGTCTCCTCCCATAATGCAAATCAGATATTCGCTTGGTAAATATTGTATGGACTCACATAACTCATCTAATCTTCTTTCAGGATAGTTAAAAATTCCCTGATATAAGATCAGCTTTTTATTCTTGAAAAGAGCTTCAGTCTCATCATCAAGTATATTTTTTAATTTAGAAAGATCAAAATCAGGTTTGTTTGGAATTACAATTGGTAATTTTACCAAATTAAAATAAGCTTTTGTGATATGAGCTCTATTGTATTCACAGCAAACCACTTTCCATGCTTTTTGCATAGTGTCTGCATAATTAAGAAATGGACTTAAAAGCTTATATCTCAATCCTACTTTTAGTTGTGGAGTTTCAAATAAATACAATATTGATTTAAATTTAAAAACTAAATTATAAAGAAGCCATATATTTTGATTTCCGTATAACCATAAAATTGAGTCTTTTTTAAATTCTTCATTTACAATTTTCTCAACTTTTTTCTTATATGAATATAGTTTAAAAAATTTTACAATTTTATTTTCTTTGATATCGTTTATAATTGTTTCAAAATAAACTACCCCTTGGGATTCTAAATCAGAAATCGTATTTTTATCACTGCAATAACCTACAATAACAACTTTCTTACCTAAAGAGAGTAATATTTTCACTGTAGTTAGAATAGGCGGGTATTTTTGTATGTCATGATTATATACTAAGATATTGCTCATTTATTCTAAATTTGATATATAGTTTACAATTCTTTCACACGCTTTTCCATCACCATAAGGGTTGTGTAGTACACTCATCCTTGTATATTTATCCTCATCATTCAGCAATTTATTTGCTTCATTCACTATAAGTTCTTTGTTAGTCCCAACCAATATTACTGTTCCAGCAACTACTGCCTCAGGTCTTTCTGTCGATTCACGCATAACCAGCACAGGTTTTCCAAGACTTGGTGCTTCTTCCTGAACTCCACCGCTATCAGTAATGATTAAATACGATTTATCCATCAACCATACAAAAGCAGGGTAAGCCAAAGGTTCTATTAACTTAATATTATCAATTCCAGATAGTATTTCATAAACTGGTCGTTTTACATTAGGGTTTAAGTGTACTGGATAAATTATCTCTACATCTTGATTAATTAAAGCTATTTCTCTTAAAGCTTCACAAATTCGAATAAAACCATCTCCATGATTTTCTCTACGGTGGCCGGTAACAAGAATTGTTTTTACATCCTTTTTTACAATCTTCTTTAAGTTTTCAATTTCCAAATTATAGATATCTTCTACTCTTTTAGAACTATCAATCAACGCGTCAATAACCGTATTACCTGTTACCAATATTGTTTCAGATGCTATATTTTCTTTTAAGAGATTTTCCTTAGATGCTTCTGTTGGGGCAAAATGATAATCAGCAATTCTTCCTGTCAATTGTCTATTCATTTCTTCAGGGAAAGGTGTTCGCTTAAAATTTGTACGAAGTCCTGCTTCAACATGACAAATTTTAGCTCCAGAGTAAAATGATGCTAAACTAGCTGCCATTGTTGTCGTTGTATCACCATGCACATAAACATAATCTGGTTTAAAATCCTCTAAAACTTCTTTTAAGCCGATTATAATATCTGCTGTTAGTGAATATAAGTTTTGATTTGCCTTCATTAAGTTCAGGTCGTACTCTGGCTGAATATTAAAAAAGTCCAAAACTTGATCTAACATTTCCCGATGCTGAGCGGTAACACAAACTCTGGTTTCAAAAATATCTGAATGTTTTTTAAACTCTTGAACCAGAGGAGCCATTTTTATAGCCTCAGGCCTTGTTCCAAAAACAATTAAATTTTTTTTCATTATAATATTTACAACTATTTAAATTACTTTATATTATCTTTTTATTTGAAGAAAATTCTAAGCACGATTATATCTTAAAAAACTTAACTATTCTACGAATTTGGCGATAAAAATGAATTGGCCATTCATAATTTTTAAGTTCTTTTTCTATCATTATCTCATTTTTTTTGCAAACATCTATAATCTTATCATATTCACTTTTCCATAAGGTCATTATAGAATTATAATCGTAATTTTCATTAAACATTTTAATAGCTGCATTACCAGCACTAGTTCGACGTGAATCTGATTCTATTATACTTTGTATTGCTAATTGAAAGCTTACCGGAGATCGATCCTTTGGAGAATTAATGACTATTATATCTTTATCTAAGTTATTCTCGCCCCAAAAACCCCAAGCAGATTTATTTGTTTCAGGAGTAAATCCAGCAATTATTGAAGGCTTAGCACACGAAGCAGCTAGCAAAAGAGTAGTTCCCATACCAACAAACATTGTACATCCCTGATACAATTTTTCTAAATCTTTACCAACTACAGTTCCTTTTAATTGAATAATTTCCTGACCCAATTCTCCATTTATATGAAGCGCTAATTGATTTAATTCATTGAACAAATTACCATCGCCTACAATAACTAATTTGTATTCCTTAAAACTTTCATTTTTTCTATATATTTCATAGAAATCCTGAATTAAATATTTTACGTAGTCTTTATCTTCAGATAACCTGCTGACAGATAAAATATATTTTTGAGTAGAAACAGAACTATCGGTCTCAATTGCTTTAACTGGAATGGGTATTATATTGGGATTTAATTTTAATTTTGTAACTCCTTCAATATATTCATGCATTTGTGGCGTTAGTGAATAAAATAGCCCAAACCTATCCATTTTCTTAGTGATAATTTTCAACAAAGGATTACGCCTATAAGAAAGCTCTGACAATATATTTACGCAAAAAGGAATTCCAGTTTCATTATACAAAGAAGCCACGTGAACAATTGGGTATGAATTATGAGCCTCAATAACATTTACTTTATTATCTAATAAAATTGTCTTTAGCTTTTGTTTAAAGCTGTTGTATTGAGCATTTGTAAATACTAAAGGAGGTAAACTTATTCCTTCCAACGTTATATGAATTGTACCTTGAGGTAAATTTGAGACATTTTCGCCACCTTCTGAAATAACTATTACATTAAAATTATTAGCTATTAACCATTCACATTTATTAATTATATAGGTTTCTGCACCTCCAATAATCATTAACGGAGTTATGAAAGCAATTGTCATCTTCTCATTATTCATTTAACTACTAATCAATCGATTTATAAAATTAAACCTTCTTCTTAAATTTATTACTAACTATACCTTTAATATCTAATTTCTTATCTAATTCATTTAGCGAAAAACAACTAGATATCAGGATAATTACTAAACCCACGGAATAAGCTACATAAACATTACAAAAGTAAACTGCTATAAAAGAGAATATCGCTAATGTAAATTGAATTGAAAAAATTTTAATAATTTCTTTATTAAAATCAAATTCGTAAAATATCTTACAAATAAAAAAAACTTGTATGAAATATAAAAAATAGCTAATCAAAAAAGAAATCCCAAGACCTGTTAGCCCATAATAATAGTAACCCAACATATTCAAAATCAACATGTATGCATTCACTATTACTTCATTCCAAAAGTAAACTTTTGACTCGCCTTTTGCTAAGAATAAAAATGCAATTGTCCAACTTAGTGCCTTAAAAAAAACACCAAGAGTTGCCCAATGCACCATTGGAATAACTTCAATAAAATCATTTGAATATAACAATATTATTGCCCAATGAATGAACACCAAAAAAACGACTAATATTGGTGACAAAATAAGTATTGCAATTTCTGCTTGCTCATTTATTGTTTTCTTTGTTTTAATTTTATCGTCAGAAACACTTGCTAATCTAGGATAATAATCAGATGCCATAGCAGTAAAGACCATTCCAACATAAGTATTAATAATAGCAAATCCAGCTGTATATAAACCAACATCTTTTATTCCTCCAATTTTATTTATATATATACGAACTATATACCCTACTATTAATAAGATAATTGAACTGAAACTTATCAAAAACCCCATTCTTAGCATATCCATTCCTTCATTTTTAAAATCAGAACTATTTACAGAAATACTTGGTATAGCAATTTTCTTAACATAATATGACGAAATTACCACAATGCTAATTGAACTTAATATCATTGCCGGAACAATTCCATCTTCTTTCCAATAATAATACATAGGTATTGATATTATCAATCCAAATAATGCCCCTAATGCACTAGCCTTTGCCATATACTGTATTTTGCGCATTCCTTGCAGAATAACATTTTGTCCGGCACTAACCTGTGTAAAAAGTAATGTTATAGATAATAATACGAAAGCAAATGTATATTTTTTATTCCCGAACGAAATTTCACTTAAAAATGGAGATAATATTAAAGCAACAATAAAGCCAAATAAACCTGTTATCCATACGAGTTTACGAAAAACCGTTGCTGTTTTTGCAAGTTTCTCTTGATCATGGGTCTCTGAAGCTTTGGAAATATTCTTAACAGCAGAAGTTCCTAATCCTAAATTGGTTATTTGTCCTAACAATCCTATTGTAGATGTAAAAATGGAAACGATTCCCATACCGGCAGGACCTAATAGTACTGCTACAATTTTACTTCTTAAAATAGATATAATGATATTAAATACTTGTACACTTCCTAAAATTGAGGTTGCTTTAAATATCTGTTGATAAGAAGAATGCTTTTCTTTCAAATCTAAATAAATTTATTAATGATCTCAATAACTTTAGAAACTTCATTTACACTCATCACAGGACTAATTGGCAAACTAAGGACTTCTTCATGAATAGCTTCAGTAATAGGTAAACTTAAGTGATTCAAGTCTTTATAAGCCTCTTGTTTATGAGGAGGGATAGGGTAATGAATTAAAGTTTGTATTTCATTTTCTTGTAAATAGGATTGCAGAGCATCTCTTTCTTTTGTTCTAATTACAAAAATATGCCATACATGTTCTTTTTTATCAACAGGCTCTATTGGAAGAATTACTTTATTATTTTTAATTTCTTTCAAATATCGGTTCGCAATCTCTCTACGAATTTGATTTTCGTTATCTATGTATTTCAATTTTACATCCAATACTGCAGCATGAATTTCATCTAATCTGCTATTTAATCCTTGATATATATTCACGTATTTTAAATTTGACCCATAATTTGCAATTGCTCTAATTGCTTTGGCTAAGTCATCATCTTTGCAGGTAACTGCACCGGCATCTCCTAAAGCTCCAAGGTTTTTCCCAGGATAAAAACTAAACCCCGCAGCATCACCTAAATTCCCAGCTTTAATTTTATTCCATGAAGCCCCTATAGCTTGTGCATTATCTTCTACAATTTTTAAATTATTATTTTTTGCGATTTCTTTTAACTCTTCAGAGAAAACAATTTGCCCGTATAGATGTACAATCAAAATCGCTTTAGTTTTAGAAGTAATCTTAGATTCTATTTTTGAAATATCAATATTATAATTATCTAAGTTTGGTTCAACTAATACTGGAACTAAACCATTATCTGATAAGGCCAACAAGGAAGCTATGTACGTATTAGCAGGAACTAAAACCTCATCTCCTTTTTTCATCAACCCAAGCTCCAAATATGCTCTAAAAATTAATCTTAAAGCATCCAACCCATTTGCTACCCCTATAGCATGATTTGAGCCAATATAATTTTTAAGATTTTCTTCAAAATTTTTAACTTCTCTTCCTAATAGATACCATCCACTGCGAAAAGTATTAATTAATTTTTCTTCAATTTCTTGTTGATGTATAAGATTTATTTTTTGTAAATCTAAAAATTTAATCATAATATTTTATTTTAAGTCTCTTAAATAAGGTTTTCTTTTAGAGATAATTTATCTTTAAAAAAAACATAAACATTTCCATCCGCATCTCTTAAGTTTAAATCTAAAATGATACCTTCTTCTGTTATATATCCCTTATGTTTTGCTGGGTTACCATAAAAAAGATGATAGGGTAATACTGATTTTGTTACTACACTACCCGCACCAATCATTGCATACGAACCTATGTTATTCCCTGCCACTATTGTAGCATTTGCTCCAATTGAAGCTCCTTTTTCAATTATTGTTTTAGAAAACTCTATTGGATATGATTTAGACCTGGGTATCAGATCATTAGTGAACGTTACATTTGGACCTACAAAAACATTATCCTCAATATAAACTCCATCCCAAATTTGCACACCTGACTTGATTGTAACATTATCTCCAATTTTAACGTCATTTTCGATAAAGACATTACAATTAATATTGCAGTTTTTTCCAATTGAAGCACTACCTAAGATTACGCAAAACTGCCACACCGTAGTATTGTCTCCAATATCCTTTGTTTGAACATCTGCTAATGGATGAACTTTATACATTTCCTATATATTTTAAATAATCGTCATACTCTCTTAGATAATCATCTTCACTATATTCATGAGAAGCAAGCACCAAGCATATAGACCCGCTAGAGAAATTGATTTCAGAAGCCCAAATCCCTGGTGGTATATGTAAACCTAAATCAGGTCTGTTTAATAAAACTTGCCTTTTTGTTGCACCATCATCTAATAAAACCTCAAAACTCCCACTGGCAGCAACTAAAAATTGGTGGCATTCTTTATGTGCATGTGCCCCCCTAGATTCTCCTCCAGGTATATCATATAGATAAAAAATTCGTTTTATATCAAAAGGTATCTCCAGGCTATTATTGATCGAAGTAATATGCCCACTACGATCTCCTATTTGTTTTAAATGCAAAAGATCACATTCAAAAACACTTATTTGTTTTATCATTTAAATAGATTTTTAAAATCTTCAAAATCTCTTATATAATCCTCCTTAAAATACTTTTTACTAGAAATATGCAAAGCAAGGGCATTTGTAGAAAAATTTTCAATATGTCTCCATGTTTTTGCTGGCAAGTAAAGCCCATAATAACTTCTGTTTAAGGAAAATTTTTCTGTAGTGCCGTCTTCCTTTGTAATTATAACATCAAAACTTCCGCTTAGTGCAATTAAAATTTCTTCTTGCTGATGATATGCATGCCCCCCTCTTATTTCGCCTCCCGGAACATCATAGGTCCAGAAAGTCCTTTGAATTTCAAAAGGAATTTGGCTAGAATACTGCATAAATGTAAGATTACCTCTAGGATCTTGAATTTTAGGAAAATCAATAATTTCTGGCTTCATTAATTGCTTTTTAAATATTTACAATTTAGCATCTACATGAGATTTTAAAAAATTCTTCACATCATAAATAACACTTAATTCTTTTTGAAAATTAGATAAATCTAAATTTAGAAATTCATTGTGTGCTACCCCCAAAACTATTGCATCAAATTTTTGATTTGGCATATCAGAATAGACATCTAAATCATATTCATGTTTAACTTCTAAAGGATTTGCTAAAGGATCATATATAACTACTTCAATACCGTATTCACCTAAAACCCTTATCACATCAACAATTTTAGTATTACGTATATCAGGACAATTTTCCTTAAATGTTAGTCCCAGCATTAATAGATTTGTCCCTTTGATAGCTATCCCTTTTTTAATCATAAATTTGATTATTTGAGAAGCAATATATTCTCCCATACTATCATTTAATCTTCGTCCTGCTAAAATAATTTCTGGATGATACCCAAATTCCTGTGCACGCTGTGCCAAATAATAAGGATCTACACCAATACAATGTCCCCCAACTAGACCAGGTTTAAAATGTAAAAAATTCCATTTTGTTGCAGCTGCCTCCAATACATCATTTGTATTGATGTTCATTAAGTTAAATATTTTTGCTAATTCGTTTACAAAAGCAATATTGATATCTCTTTGTGAATTCTCAATAACTTTAGCCGCTTCGGCAACTTTAATAGTCGGTGCTAGATGTGTACCCGCTGTAATTACACTTTTATATAAGTTATCCACTACAATTCCTATTTCGGGAGTAGAACCTGCTGTAACTTTTAAGATTTTTTCAACAGTGTGTTCTTTATCTCCTGGATTGATTCTTTCTGGTGAATAACCCGCAAAAAAATCTTCATTGAAAATTAGCCCTGAAATTCTCTCCAATACTGGAACACATTCTTCTTCTGTAACACCAGGATAAACAGTAGATTCATAGATAACAATATCCCCTTTTTTTAAAACTTTACCTACCGTTTCACTTGCTTTATAAAGCGGGGTCAAGTCTGGTCTGTTATTTCTATCAACTGGAGTAGGTACAGTTACGATGAATATATTGCATTCTTTTAAATTTTCTAAATCATAAGTACAATAAAGACCCAATTCACTATTAGGATTGTCTATTAAAACGGCTTTCAAAACATCATCAGAAACTTCAAGTGTAGAATCATGACCTGCATTTAGTTTGTCAACTCTTTTCTTATTAACATCAAATCCAATTACTTGGTATTTCGTGGCAAATAATCTTGCTAGTGGTAAGCCCACATAACCTAAACCAATAATGGCAATTTTTTTCATATTTGTAATTATTCTTTTAAATTAGTAAATGAAACTATTTTACTATTAGTTTATTTTCTTAGATTTTTATAATACCAATTAACGGCTTCTTTAACCCCTTTTTCCATTGAATATTCCGGGTTATATTCCAATAATCTTTTTGCTTTCTCAATACTTGCTAAAGAATGGGGAATATCACCTGCACGGTTTGGCCCATAAAGAATTTCAACATCTTTTATATTTGAATCAAACTCTGAAAGTTTATCACGCAACATATATACTAACTCATTTAAAGTTGTTCTATCTCCAAATGCAGTATTATAAACTGTATTAACAGCATCACTATTTTGAGTTAAAATGGCTCTTTCATTCATTTGTATTACATTATCTATATATGTAAAATCTCTAGAATAGTTACCATCTCCATTAATCAAAGGACTTTCATAATTCATAAATTGCATAACAAATTTCGGAATTACAGCTGCGTATGCTCCATTTGGGTCTTGACGTCGACCAAAAACATTAAAATATCTCAACCCTATTGTTTCCAATCCATATATATTACTAAAAATGTTAGCATATAATTCATTTACATATTTAGTAATTGCATATGGAGATAGCGGATTACCAATCTTATCTTCAACTTTTGGTAATGATTCTGAATCTCCATAAGTTGATGAACTTGCAGCATAGATAAAACGTTTCACCTTAGCATCTCTTGAAGCAACTAACATATTTAAAAACCCACTAACATTTACATCATTAGTTGTTATCGGATCATTTATAGATCGTGGGACAGAGCCTAAAGCTGCTTCATGCAGAACATAATCAACACCTTCTACTGCCGCTGTACAGTCCTCAAGATTTCTAATATCTCCTTCAATTAAAGTAAATTGATTATTAGCAAAAAAAGGCTCGATATTATGTCTATGTCCTGTTGAAAAGTTATCAAGGCAAATAACTTGGTTTCCTTTTGCTAAAAAATATTCACATAAATTTGAGCCTATAAACCCAGCTCCTCCTGTTATTAAAATTTTCATTAAATTGTATTTATAGTTTTTTTTAATAATAAAAAACCAGCAGTCAAAAAAGATGCAATAAAAGCTCCTAAAATCAATCCTTTTAATATTCCTAAATGTTCTTTTGCTAATGGTAATATAGGTGAATCAATTATCTGAATAAGAGGAGTTTCTTTGCGTAGGGCAACTTTGGCTAATTCGGCTTGTTTTACTAATTCTGTCAGTATTGCGGTATTTGCCTGAACATCAACCTGTCTTCTGGCAGACGGGGTTCTTCTTACATTTAAAGCTGGATTTAAATTAAAAGTATTATCATTTGCAATAGCTACTCCAGTAATAGCGCTATTAAGCTCTCTTCTAACAGAATCTGTTTGCCTTTCAAGTATATCCATATTTAACCTTGCTTTTTTACTTTTGGTTACAACATAAAAATTTCCCACTTGTTTGGCTAATGCTTCGCAAAAGTATTTAGCAAATAATTCGTTTTTTGAAGAAACGTCTATAGTAATAATCGCAACTTTTTTATCTTTCTGACCTACATTTAAACTTCCTTTAGATAGGTTTTCATAAATTTTACCTAAAATACTATCTTGTATTCTGGTAAAACCTACTCTTTTTCCATTAGGTAAAAATTCTAATGACTTAAATTTATTATCATCTTCCCATTTTTTTCTCCAGTTATTGTTTTGAATATACATCTCAGCCAAAGAAATTAATTTTCCATCAACTTTAACAGGACTCAATAACGTTTGTTCGACCATATTGCGAGACTTAAATAACTCTGTCAAGTTTGGACCTGTAAAAATACCCCCTCCTTCACCACCAACATCCAAACCTAGTGAAGTAGCCAAACCTAATGCATTACCTAATCCTCCTCCCGTTTTTTCATCTTCTAAGGCAAAAGAAAGGGTAGCTGTGTAAATAGGTTTTTTTAAAATAGAGTAAGTAATCCCTAAACAACCCCCAATAAATCCAGCCAACAGTATAATTTTCCATTTTGATAACAAAAAAAAGAACCCTTCCTTTATTTTTTCTATTAATTCTTTTAACGAAATCTCGTCACTTTCATCAATTACATTATTCATAAAAAATTATTTAAAAGCTGTAACAATTAATAAGGCTAAACTAGTTAGTACACTGCCAATTCCAACCCATTCACCTGTTGACATCTTTTTGGTTTCTGGTTTTTCTGGAACAACAATTTGTGAATCTGGTGTAACTTTTGGATACGTTCTAAAAAATAAAAAAGATTTTGTAACAGATGCATTACCATTAGGATATATAATATAGGCTTTTTTCTTCCAGCCTTTACTGTCAACACCACCAACAGCATTAATATAATATTTAAACCCCTTTCCTCTTTGGTAAGGAATTTCAGATGTAAGCAATACATTTCCTGTAACTTTAACTCCTTCACTGTAAGTAGATATTATAATTTCATCTCCAGGAAATAAGGTAACATTGGAAAAGTGATTCTTGTCTTTAACAATTTTTTCCCAATTAACAGGAATTGTAGAAAACTTTAAATCCTCCTCCAATTTTTTTGTCAATTTCTCGCTTAAAGTATCATTTTGAGATAAATTTAAATCAATACTTTTTATCTTATCTATTTGTTCTTGTTTAATAGGCCTTTTAATCTTCATCCCTTCGATGTTTGCTACCGAAGTTAATCCACCAGCTCTTGTTACAATATTATAAACTGTTTCTTTTTTATTCGCCAAAACATATTTTCCGGGATATATAACAGCTCCACTAACAGTTACCATTTGAGGTTTTTCATATACAGCCAATCTTCTAATATTAATAACATCGAAAGGTTTTATAATAAAATTATTGACTTGTTCATTACTATCAGAGGTCATTTCGAATTGAAGTAATTCTATTCTATTTAAATCAGAATCTTTTATTGCATCAGACTTAACCATTCTTGCAATTTCAACTCGTTTAGATGCAGAACCTGTTAATCCACCGACCTGAACTATTAAATCATTTAATGTTAGATTTTCAAAATAATCATATACACCAGGGTTCTTCACCTCCCCATCGATAGTTACTTTATAGTCCTCTTTAAAATCTAAAACTGAGTAAACTGTTATAATATCTTCTCTCTTTAATTCAATATCTGAATCTAGATTACCCGTTAATGCTGTACTCAAATCAATATTTACAATTTCTGTTGTTAAATCTGGTTTCAAACGAATTATTCTGGCTCTTTTTGTATATGCATCTTCTTTAAGCCCTTCAGCACGCGCAATAAGATCTGAAATCCTCATTCCTTCTGTGAAAGAATAATAATCAGGTCTAAAAACTGCACCTTCAATTTTAATACGATTTTCAAATCGATTCAGAATTTTAGTAACTCTAAATACATCTCCTGATTGTGGCATATAAGTATTAAAATCATTTTCATTTATATCATGAACTTTAAACTCTTTCCCTGTTTTTTGTATAACATTGACAGCAGCTGTATAAGCAAACTCGTTAAAACCTGAAGCAAAATTTAATAAATCAGAAAACGTTTCGTTGTTTTTCATTTCAAAAATTCCTGGACGCTTCACTTCGCCTTCAACAATAACTCGATGACTATATGCCGGAATTCGAATAACATCATTTTCTTTTAAACTAATATTATCAGACTGATCACCTTTAACTAAAAATCTATAGATATCAATATTTTTGTAAATTTTATTGTTTCGAATTAATTCAATATTTCTATAACTACCATTTTTTCCAGGACCTCCAGCCAAATGCAAAGCATTATATACAGTAGCTAAAGATGATATTGAATAATTCCCAGGTTGTTTACCACCAACTACTGTTATCTTAATAGTACGTATTTGGCCTAAACTAATACTAACTTGAGATTGTCCAGATTGAACGGTACTATAAACTCTTGCTATAGCTGATTTAATTTTTTGAGTTGCAGCCTCAATTGACATTCCTGAAACAGCAATTTGTCCTACATTTTGAATCGTAATTTTACCTTCAACATTTACTGCAATACTTGCATTATATTCTTGCACTCCATAAATACTTACTTGCAATTCATCACCAGGTCCTAATATATAGTTCATTGGGGTTGCCAATTTTAAATCAGGTTCAAAATTTAATGTAGGGTTATCAAAAAGTTCAGACCCAAAAATTAATGAATTTAGGGAATCTTTTACTTTGTTATTTGAGATTTTTTCTTGATTCCTTCCAAATTTATTTTTATTTTCAACTTCTTGATTAGTGTTGTTAGCATTATTTATGGATCCATTTGACAAATTGTTCAACCTAGTTCGTAATTTATTAAAGTCATTCTGGCTCATACCTTTTGATATAGCCATTGGTTCTGCTTGATCAACAGTCATATTGTTACTCTTTAATTGTGCGTCAATTTTAACAATATCATCTTGGGATAAGTTATCTACATTTATAGTACTTAAATCTTTTGATTTAAAAATATTCTGTGCATTTATACTAAATGAGACTATAATAAAAATTAAAGTAAGAACGTATCTTATTTTTTTCATAAATTAATTATTAATTTAATTAAACCTAAACTATTCAAATATTTTAAGAATATTGTTTTTTATAATAATCTTTATATGCCCCAGAAGTAACACTTTCTAGCCATTTTTCGTTATTTAGATACCAATTGATTGTTCTTTCTAATCCCTCTTCAAAAGTAACTGTTGGCTTCCAGCCTAACTCTTTATTAATTTTTGTAGCATCGATTGCATATCTTAAGTCATGCCCTGGTCTGTCTTTAACGTAAGTAATTAATTTTTGAGAAGTCCCTTCAATTCTTTCTAATTTTTTATCCATAATTTGGCATAATAATCTAACCAAATCAATATTTTTCCATTCATTAAAACCTCCAATATTGTAAGTCTCATGATTTTTACCATTATGAAAAACTAAATCTATTGCAATAGCATGATCTTCCACAAATAACCAGTCACGAGTATAATTTCCATCACCATAAACTGGCAAAGGTTTATTATTAATAATATTATTAATAAAAAGAGGAATTAGTTTTTCTGGAAAATGATACGATCCATAATTATTTGAGCAATTCGTTAAAACGTATGGCAACCCATATGTTTCTCCATATGCTCTAACAAAATGATCAGAACTAGCTTTTGAAGCAGAATAAGGCGAATTTGGATCATATGCAGTAGTTTCTGTAAAAAAACCTTCAGCTCCTAGAGATCCGAATACTTCATCAGTACTTATATGGTAAAATCTTTTCCCATCAAAATTATTTTTCCATTGTTTTTTTGCAGCATTTAAAAGATTCATGGTTCCAATTACATTTGTTTTTACAAAAGCTAAAGGATCTTCAATAGAACGGTCAACATGTGATTCTGCTGCTAAATGTAAAACCCCATCAAAATTATGTTTTGAAAAAAGATCATTAATAAATCTTTCGTCAACGATATCACCTTTCACGAAAGTATAATTTGATTTATTTTCAATATCTTTTATATTCTCAAGATTTCCTGCATAAGTTAAAACATCCAGATTAAAAATTTGATAATTTGGATATTTATTCACAAAACGCCTTACTACATGGGAACCAATAAAGCCAGCACCGCCAGTTATAAGAATTTTTTTCATTTAAACTTCAATTAATTTAATAAATCTGAATTTTGCTTTTCTAGTTCATTATATACATCTTTTACATCTTGTGAATTTTCTTTTTGTAAAATTAAATTAGCTGTATTAGTATGAACAAATATAGTATTACTTAAACCTAAAAAAGTTGTATGATTTTCACAACCTATAACCATATTGCCATTTTTATCTATTGGATGTCCCTTTGACACCAAATATTCATAAACAGATTCAAAAGAACCTAAATCTGACCACGAAAAAGAAGCCGGAACAACTTTAATTTTTTTACTCCTTTCCATAACAGCATAATCAATGCTAATGGATGGAATTTCTAACGATAAATCTAAATCTAGAAAACCATCTTTACTTGATTCCCAAACAGCTTTAGATTTGTCGTAAACGTCAGGCTGAAATTGTTTCAATTCTTCTAATAGGACTCCAGCTTTAAAACAAAACATTCCACTATTCCATAAAAAATTACCTCTTGCTATAAATTCTTTTGCAGTAGTTTCATTTGGTTTTTCTCTAAACGATAATACTTTATCTCCTTTTGATTCTATATAGCCATAACCCGTTTCTGGCTTAGTTGGAATAATTCCAAAAGTAACTATAAAACCATCCTGTGCTTTAAAAACTGCTGCTTGAATAGCATCATTGTATGCATCAATCTTATCTATAATGTGATCAGATGGCGTTATAATTAAGATATCTTCTGGATTTGAAGCAAATGCCGCAAAAGCAATTGCTGCTGCAGTATTTCTTGGAGTAGCCTCAACAATATTTACATATACAGTCTTAGTTTTATTCATCACTTTCCCACTCAAATGATGATTATCTACATTTCCAACTACCATTACCTTATCTGCAAGATGGCTATTACGCTCAACTGTCATCTCAAACAATGATTTGTTTTCAAAAATTTCTAAATATTGCTTTGGCTGGCTTTTACGAGAAAGAGGCCATAATCTACTTCCTACTCCACCTGTTAAAATTACATGTATAATCGAATTACTTTTTTTCATTTTTTTTTAATTAAGTAAAGGCTCAAAAACACTACAGCCATTATGGCCAGCAATCTTTAGACTACCTTTTAAATCATATAATATACTGCTTTCTTTGCAATTCAAAAAAATTAATTTAAAATTCCTCATACGTTACTCCAAAACTATAGCATCAATTTTTTTTCTGGCAAATTTAGTATCTAATTTCTATATTCTTTTGGCTTCTTTGATACTAGTTTAAAGAGTCAAATATTGTAAATATTATTTTTATGTTTTAGCATCATTTAATTGTCTCTAATATATAGATATACATAAAATTAAAAACTCCAGTTAGGTTACTTGATTTTTTTTATCCTAGCTTTATAAATATGCGAAGCAAAACTCCATTTACTGTCATTTAAACGTAGTCATATTAAAATTATTTCAGAAAGATCTTCCAATTTTTACCTTCAATACAATCAAATTAACTGTATTACTGACATAACCATTATGGAATTTAGATTGACTTATAAATATCCTGTGACAACATACCTATATAATACTCAACTTCAACCTCATTAATATGTTGCAAACATCATGGTTAAGAAAATAAAAAAACATTTAATACTAAATATATTCTTACTTTTACATAAGCTTCAAGTCATTTAAATTCACGGCTTCGCCTTTCCGAGTCACAAAAAATGAGATCAGACTACGTAAAATTATTTTCGGCAAATATAAGATAAAAGTCAATTTATTCACTACAGTTTTTAGTAATACTTAGTAAAACATAGAATTAGAGACATTTAAAACACTAACACCTTAATAATCAATATGTAATAAAATATTTACAAAATAAAAACAGAGAATAAAACTCATAAACTGAAATTTTATTCTCTGTATAATTTTAGAAAGATAACAAAACAAAGGAAATCTTTGCGTACTAAAACGATTTATTTAACTTATATTTAATTTTCAATACACATCCCAATGATTCAAGAACTAAAATATAATGTGTATTTGAAACTTCCTGAACAATTGCATTTTGATTATTAAAAACCCCTGATTCTAATTTAATTTTGTCACCAACATGAAATGGAATAACAGAAGCATCGGCAATATTCGGAGCTTTTAAGCTGTTTTTTATTATATTAATTTCTTCATCACGAACCACTGCCGGCTTTCCTAGCCAAAATAAATATCTCACGACACCTGCTATTTCAAAAACAGAATTTCTTTCACTATCCGGCAATTGCACAAAAACATAAGAATTAAAAAGCGGCATTT
This sequence comes from Flavobacterium panici, assembly GCF_903819335.1. Taxonomy (GTDB): domain Bacteria; phylum Bacteroidota; class Bacteroidia; order Flavobacteriales; family Flavobacteriaceae; genus Flavobacterium; species Flavobacterium panici. The sequence goes on from NZ_CAIJDE010000062.1 coordinate 159,536, forward strand.
CAACTTTTTTCTTTCTATCTGACCATTGTTTTATTTTTGTTATTAAAGGACAATAGCATTCAATCCCCATCTGAATAAGTCTTTCAGCTACTTTTTTCTCCCATTTCGGTTTTGTATAAATCACATACCAATTCATAATTTCTATTTATATTGAAAATAAATCTTAAACCAACCTCTTTTTCTCACTTCATATTAAATTTCATCTCAATAAAACACACTCTCATTAAGAACCTATTCCTTTATAAACAAAACCAATTGATTCTAACTTTTTAGCATCTAGTATATTTCTTCCATCAAAAACAAATGCAGGCTTATGCATTGATTGATAAATTTTTTGCCAATCATAAGTTGTAAATTCATCCCATTCAGTTAATACGGCAATAGCATGTGAATCTTTACAAGCATCATAAGCATCATTAAATATGGTTAACGAATTAATATTTTCTTGAACGCTTCTGGTTTCTAAATAATCTAAATCACTTAACATTTTATTTCTGGATACTTTTGGATCATATACAGAAATCTTCGCTTGCTCGTTTATTAAATCATCTGCTACATAAATTGCCGCAGATTCGCGTGTATCGTTTGTATCTTTTTTGAAAGCCCAGCCTAAAAAAGTAATTTTTTTATCGGCAACAGTATTATATAAAGTCTGAACAATTTTATTTGAAAATCTTCTTTTTTGATGATCGTTCATAATTATAACCTGCTCCCAATAATCTGCTACTTCATTTAAACCATAAGTCTTAGCAATATAAACTAGATTTAAGATATCTTTCTGAAAACAAGACCCTCCAAAACCAACAGAAGCTTTTAAAAACTTCGGTCCAATTCTGCTATCCATTCCAATTGCTTTTGCAACTTCATTTACATCTGCTCCAGTTTTTTCACATAATTCAGACATTGCATTGATAGACGAAATACGCTGTGCTAAAAATGCATTAGCTGTTAATTTAGACAATTCTGATGACCAAACATTTGTTGTTAAAATCTTGTCTCTATTAACCCAATTTGCATAAACATTTACAAGAGCATTAATCGCAATCTCTCCTTCTGGAGTTGTATCTCCTCCAATTAAAATTCGATCTGGGTTTAATAGATCTGTAACTGCCGTTCCTTCTGCTAAAAATTCAGGATTTGATAAAATTTGAAACTGTACACCGTTACCAGTATTATCTAATATGCTTTTTATAGCTTCTGCAGTTCGAACTGGTAAAGTAGATTTTTCGACTACAATTTTATTTTGTTTCGCAACTTTTGCAATTTGTCTGGCACATAACTCAATATATTTTAAATCAGCTGCCATACCTTTTCCCTTTCCATAAGTTTTGGTTGGGGTATTAACTGAAATAAATATTATCTGTGCTTCGTCAATTGCTTTTTCTACTTCTGTTGAAAAAAACAAATTTCTTCCTCTAGCTTCTGCAACAATTTCTGCAAGTCCCGGCTCATAAATAGGAATATTATCAGTATTTGGATCATTCCAATCCTTAATTCTTTGTTCATTCAAATCTACAACTGTAACTTGAATATGTGGACATTTTTGTGCAATTACGGCCATTGTAGGACCTCCAACATAACCAGCCCCTATGCAGCAAATTTTTGTAATTTCCATTTACTATAATTATTATCTTTATTTATTTCAAATTATTCCAGTACCAGCTTACCGCTTCTTTTAATCCTTCCTGAAGAGAATATTTGGGATTATATCCTAAAAGACTTTTTGCCTTATCGATACTTGCCAATGAATGCGGAATATCCCCTGCCCGATTTATGCCATATATAATCTCTACATCAGCAATTTTTGGGTCAAATTCAGACAAATATTTTTTTAAATATTTTACCAAATCATTTAATGTGTTTCTATCTCCAAAAGCAGTATTATAAACTGTATTAAAAGCAGATTGATTTTGAGTCGTTATTGCCAGTTCATTCATTTGAATCACGTTGTCTATATATGTAAAATCGCGTGAATAATTTCCATCACCATTAATAATTGGGCTTTCATGATTCATCAATTGTTTAACAAATTTTGGAATTACTGCCGCATAAGCTCCATCTGGATCTTGTTTTCTTCCAAAAACATTAAAATAACGTAATCCGATTGTTTCTAAGTTATATGTTCTGCTGAAAATTTCAGCATATAACTCATTTACATATTTAGTTATTGCGTAAGGAGATAATGGTTTCCCGATTACATCTTCTATTTTTGGTAATCCTTCAGAATCACCATATGTAGATGAACTAGCTGCATATACAAAACGTTTTACTCTTGCGTCTCTAGAAGCAACTAACATGTTCAAGAACCCTGAAACATTCACTTCATTAGTTGTTATCGGATCATTTATTGATCTTGGAACAGATCCTAATGCCGACTGATGTAAAACATAATCAACACCTTCAACTGCCAGAATACAATCTTCGATATTTCTTATGTCACCTTCAATTAATTTAAAGTTTGGATTTTCTATAACATGCTTTAAATTATGACGATGACCGGTAGAAAAATTATCTAAACAAATTACTTTATGGCCTAATCCCAGAAAATGTTCTGATAGATTTGAACCTATAAAACCAGCTCCACCAGTAATTAGTATTGTATTTTGATTTGAAATGTTCATTTGTTCAAAATTATTTTTTCCTAAATTTACCAGAAATCAAGTTCCAAAGTCCGCTTTGTTTCTCTTCTTCATGATATCCATTCGAGTAAGCTCCGTAACCGTATCCATAGCCATATGTAGAACCGTATTTTGCTTTGTTTTCGAAACCATTAAAAACGATACTTGTATTACTTAATTCCCCTCTTTTTACCTTATTATTAAGCAACGTTATCATATCTTTTTTCGTATAATTCTGTCTAACAATATATAAAGTAACATCTGCATATTGAACAAGTTCTGATGCATCTGAAACTAAACCAACTGGAGGAGTATCAAGAATTATATAATCATATTTTTGTTTTAATTCATCTATTAACTCTTTCATCGCATCACTTAGAATTAATTCTGACGGATTTGGAGGAATTGGTCCGGAAAGTATTACATCAAGATTTGGAACTTGTGTTGAATTTGTAATTTCATCCAAAGTATTTTGTTTAATTAAATAATTAACAACTCCTAATTGTTGATTTACTAAAGAGAATTCATCTGCTAATCTTGGTTTTCTTAAATCCAGGCCAACGATAACTGTTTTCTTTTCACTTAAAGCAAAAACTGTGGCAATATTAATTGAACAAAATGTTTTTCCTTCACCACTTATAGATGAAGTGATCATCAAAGTTTTTGAACCATAAAGCTGTTGTCTTTTATATAAAAATTGTAATGATGATCGTATACCTCTAAAAGCTTCCGAAAGAGCAGATTTTGGCTTGTCAAACACAGCTAAACTTACTGCGTCTTTATTTAATCCTACTACTCCTATTATTGGTATTTCTGTCAACTTACTAATATCATCAGTATTTTGAATTGAATTATTAATAAAGAAAATTATAGATACAATTATTAACGGGATTAATATCCCCAAAAATAAAGCCAGGATATAATTAGCAGAAGTTTTTGGTCCAATTAAGCCTTCACCAATATCTTTTGCAGGGTCAATAAAGTGAATGTCTGATAAATTTGAAGCTTTTACGATTTCTGCCTCATTTCGTTTCTGAAGAAATTCGGTATAAATATTATCATTTAAATCGTATTTCCTTTTAATTTTCAACAACTCTTGTTGTTCTTCTGGAAGTTTTTTAACCGTACTTTCTGCCTGTCCAATTTTTGCATTTATCAATGATAGGTCATAAAGTAAGGAAGCTTTAGCTGAAATTATATTTTCTAACAAAACACTTTTAACAGCTTGCATTTGATTATCAAAATCTTTAAAAATTTTATCACTTTTTACAGCGTAAGCCATCTCTGATCTTTGCGTAGAAAGAGCAATAAGTTTAGAAATATTTGTGACAATATTAGGATCTTCAATACCTGCTACAGAAGGTGCCGGCAGTCTAGAATAATCAACGCTATTATTTAAATAAGATCTTAAAGAATTATAATAAGCAATTTTTCGTGTTACTTGATCTTTTTCAACATCAAAGTCCATTATTTTATCTGAAAACTTAGATGCTCCTCCTTCAATTTCATAAATATTTTTATCCTTTCTAAAACTTTTCAATTCGTTGCCGGTTTGCTTCAACTGTCCTTCCATAGAAACAAGTGTGCTGTCTATAAATCTTATTGTATTGGTTGCAAACTGATTTTTACCATCTAATTGAATTTTTATCAACATTTTTACTGTTGCGTTTAAATATTCAACCATTCTGGCTTTATTGGTTCCCTGCATTCCTAAAGTTAAAAGTGATCCACCATTTTTATCACTATCTACACTTATTCCTTTGTAACGAGAAACTGTTCCGTCAAAATCATTAAATTTTATAAAATACTCTTTTCCCTTATAAAATCCGGGATTATCATTAATTTGTAATTTCCAATTTAAAAAAGGCAGAGAAACGTGCTCTCCAACTTTATATTTTTTAATAAAGGTTAAAGGCTGTACAGAAGTATTACTATAAGTATTGGTAGAATAAGTAATTAACGAAACTGAATTACTTTCAAATGGTATTTGAATTTGATATTCATTTTCACTTAAAAATTTAATACTAATTAAAGTATTTGCGAGCTGGCCTTTTGTTTTATCTATATCAACATAAAAAGGAACTGCTCCATAAGAATCAATTAAATTGTATTTTCCTTGTTCAAGATAATCGATATAGTACTGTAACTTATCAACAACCAACTCATTATGTGACCTTGATTGCAATATGGTAGAAATTCCATTAACCTGATCTGAAATTCCGCCCCAATTAAAAACTAAACTTGTGTTAGATGTAAAAAACGGATTGCTTTCTTCTTTTATAGAAATCATGGTTTGCATTCCGTAAATTTTTTCTTTTCGGATATTTACCTGATATGCAATTGTAAAAGCAATAATTAAACTTGCCAAAAACCATTTCCAATAACTTAAGATTTTTAATAAAAATCCCTTAAAATCAAAGTTTGAATGATTCTCAAAAATGGAAAAATCTTTTATATCTAACATCTTAATAAATTATTTTTTAATTTCTGATTATCAAATAAACTGTTGTAGCTAATGACAATAAGGTTATAATTGTTCCTATAGATTGAATCCCCGTTTGTCCAGTTCCCCACGTTTTTTGCTTCAACGGTTTTACATAAATATAATCGTTTGGCTGCAAATAATAATATGGGGATTTCATTACGTTTACATCTGTAAGATCTAATTCATTCATTTGTACTCCGGTTGGAGTTTGTCTAATAACTGTTACTGCCTTTCTATTACCAACAGTTGTAATGTCTCCAGCGTTTGCAATCGCTTCCATTATATTTACATTATCCTTGAATAATGTTTTTGTGCCCGTACTTCCAACTTCTCCATTTATAGTATACCTAAATCCTGCCAATTTTACTGTGACAAAAATATTAGCTTCACTTTTAAAATATTCCTCAAGTAATTTTTTCTCAATTTTAATGCGAACTTCTTCAAGAGTATATCCAATAACATTTATTTCCCCTAAAATTGGAATTCTAATATTTCCGTGATCATCTACAGTAAATCCATCAAAATACAAGGTCGATTCTGATTTCCCCTCTATCTTACTTTCTGATTTATTAAATATCGAAACTAATTTTGGATCGATGGCTTTTATATCAATAGTTAAAACATCATTTACTTGTAGTCTATAAGGCTTAGATTCTACTAATGCAATATTATTTTGCTCTGATGAAGTATTTTTATCCTGAAGATAAACGAGATCGTTTAAGGGAATACAAGATGTAAACAATGTGCTTATCAGCAAGAATATATAAAAACTATTTTTTGTCATTTTGAAAATTTTAACGCAAATATAGTTTTTCCTTTAGTTTTCAGGAAATCTATATATTATTTACTGGCATTTAATTACTTTTGAAAGTTTTTTCGAACGGAACACGATGCAAAATACTTCTTCCAAGTGTAATTTCATCAGCATATTCTAATTCATCTCCAACGGAAATTCCTCTTGCTATAGTAGAAATCACAATTTCTGAATCGGCGATTTGTTTATAAATGTAAAAATTTGTGGTATCTCCTTCCATTGTAGAACTCAAGGCGAAGATTATTTCAACCACTTTTCCTGATTTTACTTTTTCAACTAAAGTAGAAATATTTAACTGGCTTGGACCAACTCCCTCAATTGGAGAAATTTTACCTCCTAAAACATGATAAATTCCTCTGTATTGTCCAGTATTTTCAATCGCCATGACATCGCGTATGTCTTCTACAACACAAATCATTTGATGATTTCTGCTAGTATTTGCACAAATTTCACAAATCTTCGTATCTGATATATTATGGCAATTTTGACAAAATTTAATGTCTTCACGCATATTTAATAACGCTTGTGACAGAAATCCTGTTTGTTCTTTTGGCTGCTTTAACAAATGAAGAACTAAACGCAATGCTGTACGCTTACCAATTCCTGGCAATTGCGACATCTCGTTGACCGCTTTTTCAATAAGTTTTGATGAAAATTCCATGACGACAAAAGTAATACTTTTAATGGTATAGCCGGCTTTGACACATCTAAAATCAGCATTCAAAAGATTATATATTATTACTGAATTTATTTTAGCATCAATAAAAACGATATTCTTTTATGGCGATCCCGATATTTCGGAAGCCATAAAAGATATAATGGATAGCCGATATTAGCTCACGAAAAAATTAATATTGATTCGTAGCCAATAAAACCAAAGTACATGCAACTTCAACTTCAATATTATTTAATTCCAACAATTGATATAATTCAGGATTTTCTGTTCCGGGATTGAAGATTACTCTTTTAGGCTGTGCTTCAACGATGTAATTATAATAATCACGCTGACGAGTAGGATTTAGATATAAAGTTACTGTATCTATATTTTTAACCGGAACGGCTTTGGTATGAATTTTTACCCCTGCCACTTCTCCAGTGTTTTGTCCAATTGCAAGAACAGTATGCCCTTTTTGAGTTAATGCATTTATTGCTCTAAAAGCATAACGATCAGGTTTTGTGGTTGCTCCAAGCAACAATGTTTTTTTATTTTTCATTATATTAGAATATTTCACAAAAGTAGTCAAAAAGGACGAGCATAATTTATTCTATTGATTTAGAATATTGACTGTAAAAAATAATATCATCATATAAATTTACACCCAAGTATTAAAATTTGACTATTTTTACTTCACTAACCAATATTATATGGATTTATTTATTTACCTATTTGCTGCACTTTTCTCAGTACTAAACCCAATTGGGACAGTTCCCATTTTTGTTGGATTAACGCAGCATGATTCTCAAAAAGAACGCTCTAGAATTTCTTTATGGACTGCCATAAATGTTGGTATTATCTTATTGGTTTCTTTTTTTATTGGCCAATATGTTTTAACTTTTTTCGGGATAAGTATTGATGCACTTCGAATTGCAGGCGGAATCGTGATTGTTAATTCTGGCTTTTCATTGCTTTCTGGTAAATTCAATAAAAAACGAGGCATCAATAAAAAAATTGAAAATGAAGTACAACAAAGAAATGATATTGCTTTAACACCATTAGCAATCCCAATGCTTGCTGGTCCAGGTTCTATTTCTTTATTAATTGCATTTTATCAGGAACATCATCAAGTGGAGGAAATCGTTTTTTCTTGTCTTGCAATTTTAGCAATAGCTGTAGTCATTTTTGTAATTCTAAAAAGCGCACATTATCTGGCAAGAATTTTAGGTGCATCTGGGATTGTAGCAATCTCCAGAATTGTTGGTTTCATTGTAATTTCTATCGGAATTCAATATATCGTAAGTTCGATCGTAAATATTATAAAAGGAAATTTTTAAAATGTTTCCATATTGTACAAAACAAAAAAGGGATAAAAACACTACGTTTTTATCCCTTTTTATATTTATAGACTAATTTTAATTTCTTGGCAAAAACACTTCAGCCATCATACATCTTGCACTTCCGCCACCACAAGCTTCAATTGTATCTAAACTCGAACTTAAAATTTCAGCGTGTTTTTCTAATTGTTGAATTTGTTTTGGAGTTAAACTTTGATGAGCTGATGCACTCATAACGATATATTTTTTATCATTCGTTCCTCGAACTTCCAACATATTTCCGGCAAAATTATTAACCTGATCTTCTGTAATTAGAATAATTTCTTTTTTATCATCTTTTAGATTATCAAGAACCATTTTACGCTCTTTTTTATCATCGATGCAATCTGCACAAATAACTGCGAAAGTTTCACCTAAACACATCATAACATTGGTATGATATATTAATTTACGATCACCGTCAACAGTTTGAAAAGCTTCAAAAATTACCGGAGCATAATCAAAATCTTCACAAAACTCAATAAACAATTCTTCGTCAGCACGAGGCGATAATGCACAATATGCTTTTGCATTGGCACGATCTAAAAGTAAGCTTCCGGTTCCTTCTAAAAAATAACCATCGTCTTCTGCAGATGTGTAATCCATTATATTAGAAATCTCAAAACCTTTTTCCTCCAAAGTATCTAAAATATCTTCACGGCGTTCTAAACGACGATTTTCTGCAAACATTGGATAAAGTGCGACATCACCATTTTCGTGAAATGAAACCCAATTGTTTGGAAAAATACTATCTGGAGTATCGGTTTCCAAATTATCTTCAATTACGGTTACGTCAACACCAACAGCTCTTAGTTTTTCAACAAAAGTATCAAACTCTTGCTGCGCTTTTGCATTAACTGTACTTGGCAATAATCCGTCTAATACTTTTTGGTAATAATTATTTACAGCTGTTTGTTCATTCATTCTGAAAGCAACAGGCCGTATCATTACGATTGCATTTGTTGTTTGTTTCATTTTATATGTTTTTTGTTTTAGTCTCTAATTAATGGTAAAGTTGAACATCTCAATAAACCTTCTTGTTTTGCAATTTCTGCATACGGAATTTCTTCTACAGTAAAACCATTTGCTCGAAGCCAGTTATTTAATCTGGTAAAGTTTTTCTCAGAAACAACAACATCTTTATCAATCGAAAATACATTCGAAAACATATTATACATTTCTTCTCTTTCAATATGGAATAAGTTTTCTTTTCCGAAAAGATTTACCAAATACAAATAATCTGCTTCTTCACGGAAACCTCTTTTGTAAATGATTCCTTTGTCTTTTCCAACAGGTTGAAAACAACAGTCTAAGTGCAACGCATTGTCACGAGCTTCTAACTTCGATTTAACTAAATCAAATTCTTTCACAATTTTATTTGGAAACAATTCTTTAATATAATTTACGCCATGCATATTTGTTCTGGCAGTAATATAATCTTTGTAATCACTTCCTTTGTATGTTCCAATAAAAATATGATCATTCCAAAGCATAACATCGCCGCCTTCAATGTGAACTTCTTCTGGCGGGCGTACAACTTTTATTGCATCAATTTGATCAATCACATATTGAATTGCATCTAACTCGCGTTCACGATCTGGTAAAATATTTGATTTTATGAAAACATCATCAATTACAAATCCTATATCTCTGGCAAAAATCTGATTGTAATTTTCAATCATTTCAGGACGATAAACAGTTACATCGTATTTCTGAAAAACAGCATTAAAAGCATCCATCTCAGCAACCATATCTTTTTCGATTGGATATGTTCCAGCTTTAATATGTTCCAATGATTTAGGATCATAGGCCTCTTCTAATGAAGGAGTTGGCCCATTATGAACGGCTGAACCCAAAACTACAGCACGCAATCTTGAAGTTTCGTTCTTTACATTTAATTGCAACATAACTTTATTATATTTTTGACAAAGATAAAAAAAGCTTTACAGTTAAGTAAAGCTTTAGTTTTTTTATTTGTTAGACTTAAAGTCTCTTAAAGGATGTCCAGTATAAATTTGTCTTGGCCTTCCTATTGGCTCTTTATTTTCACGCATTTCTTTCCATTGTGCAATCCAGCCTGGAAGTCTTCCGATAGCAAACATAACCGTAAACATATCTGTTGGAATTCCTAATGCTCTGTAAATAATTCCAGAGTAGAAATCAACGTTTGGATATAAATTTCTTGATTTGAAGTAATCATCTTCAAGGGCTGCTGCTTCTAATTTTTTAGCAATTTCTAAAATAGGATCTTCAACACCTAAAGTTTCTAAAACTTCTTTAGCTGCTTTTTTGATGATTTTTGCTCTTGGATCAAAGTTTTTATAAACTCTATGACCGAATCCCATTAAACGGAAAGGATCATTTTTATCTTTAGCTTTTGCCAAGAATTTATCCGTATCTCCACCGTCTTTATTAATTTCCTCAAGCATTTCAAGTACTGCTTGGTTAGCCCCTCCGTGAAGCGGTCCCCAAAGAGCAGAAACTCCTGCAGAAATAGAAGCAAATAAACCAGCATGAGATGAACCTACCATTCTTACTGTAGATGTCGAACAGTTTTGCTCGTGATCTGCATGAAGAATAAATAACTTATCTAAAGCATCAACTACAACAGGATTTGCTGAATAAGGTCCTGTAGGTAATTTAAACATTAACTGCATAAAATTATCTACATAACCTGTTGTGTTATCGTAATAATTTAATGGATAACCCATAGATTTTCTATAAGTCCAAGTAGCAATTACAAGAAATTTACCCATTGTTTTACAAATGGCTTCGTACATTTCTTTTTCATTGTCTACATTAACTGCTTTTGGGTTAAATGCCGTTAAAGCACTTGTTAAAGCAGATAAAACTCCCATTGGGTGAGCTGTTTTTGGAAAACCATCAATGATATTTTTCATTTCTTCGTTTACCAAAGTATGCTTTTTAATACCATTTTCAAACTGCTCTAATTCCTGAGCTGTTGGTAATTCTCCGAAAATCAAAAGATAAGAAACTTCTAAAAAACTAGCCTTTTCAGCTAAGTCTTCGATTGAATATCCTCTGTAACGTAAAATTCCTAATTCTCCGTCTAAGAAAGTGATTTCACTTTTACAAGATCCAGAGTTTTTATATCCCGGATCAATTGTAATAATACCTGTTAAATCACGTAATTTGTTAATATCGATAGCTGATTCATTTTCGCTTCCTGTGATTACCGGAAGTTCAATTTTTTGACCATCTACTTCTAATGTAGCTATTTTTGACATAATATAATCGGAAATAATTCTATAAAATAATAATTTATCAAATCTAAGGAATTTAAGACTAACTAAAAAAAGAATCCTGCTATGAATTTGTTAAAACTCCAAAAAAAAACCATTCGTTAACACGAATGGTTTCTTTTCAACATATAACTCTTACGATTATTTGATCTTGAAAGCGTTTAATCCAGGGAAATAAGCAGTACTTCCTAACTCTTCTTCGATTCTTAATAATTGATTGTATTTTGCCATACGATCAGAACGAGAAGCAGAACCTGTTTTAATTTGTCCACAGTTTAAAGCAACTGCTAAATCAGCAATTGTATTATCTTCTGTTTCTCCAGAACGGTGAGACATTACTGAAGTATAACCAGCATTCTTAGCCATATTTACTGCAGCGATAGTTTCTGTCAAAGTTCCAATTTGGTTTACTTTTACAAGTATTGAATTAGCGATTCCTTTTTCAATACCAGTTGACAAACGCGCAACATTAGTAACAAATAAATCATCACCTACTAATTGTACTTTATTTCCAATTTTTTCAGTTAAATATTTCCATCCATCCCAGTCATCTTCATACATACCATCTTCGATAGAAATAATTGGATATTTAGCAGTAAGTTCAGCTAAATAATCAGCTTGCTCTTCAGATGTTCTGATTTTTCCAGTTTCTCCTTCAAATTTAGTGTAATCGTATTTACCGTTTACATAAAACTCAGAAGCAGCACAGTCAAGAGCAATCATAATTTCGTCACCAAAAGTATATCCAGCTTTTTCAACCGCTAATTTGATAGTATCTAAAGCATCTTCAGTACCACCTGCTAAATTTGGAGCAAAACCACCTTCATCACCAACAGCTGTACTTAAACCTCTGTCGTGTAAAACTTTTTTCAAGCTGTGGAAAATTTCAGTTCCCATTTGCATAGCATGTGTAAAAGAAGTTGCTTTTACAGGGAAAATCATAAATTCCTGGAATGCAATAGGCGCATCAGAGTGAGAACCCCCATTGATGATATTCATCATTGGAACAGGTAACGTATTAGCAGAAACTCCACCTACATATCTGTATAAAGGTAATCCAAGTTCATTAGCAGCAGCTTTTGCAGCAGCCAAAGAAACTCCTAAAATTGCATTAGCTCCTAATTTTGATTTATTTGGAGTCCCATCTAAATCGATCATTAATTGATCAATTGTATTTTGTTCGAAAACAGAAGTTCCAACTAATTCCTCAGCAATAACAGTATTTACATTGTTCACTGCATTCAAAACTCCTTTTCCAAGATAAGCCTTACCTCCATCACGTAATTCAACAGCTTCGTGTTCTCCAGTTGATGCTCCAGATGGAACTGCAGCTCTTCCTAAAACTCCGTTTTCAGTTACTACATCAACCTCAATAGTAGGATTTCCTCTGGAATCCAAAATTTGTCTTGCGTGAACTTTAATTATAATACTCATTATTTTTGTTTTTTATTAATAGATTATAGATTTTTTTTCGAAATTAGAAAAATATTTAATATTAAAAACGAATTTTCTTTACTAAACACCTTTATTTATTAACTACATCGTTTTAGACACAGCTAGTTTTATATTCTCAACAAATTGATCAAATAAATATGACGAATCATGTGGTCCCGGACTTGCTTCTGGGTGATATTGTACTGAAAAACAATTCTTATTTTTCATTCTCATACCTGCAACAGTTCCATCATTTAAATGTAAATGTGTAATCTCTAAATCAGGGTGATTATCTAATTGCTCTTTCTTTACAGCAAAACCATGATTTTGAGAAGTAATTTCACCTTTTCCTGTAATGATATTTTTTACCGGATGATTAATCCCGCGATGTCCATTAAACATTTTATAAGTCTGAACTCCATTTGCCAAAGCAATGACCTGATGTCCTAAACAAATTCCAAATAAAGGTTTATCCTCTGTTAGAATTTTCTTTGCAACTTCGATCGCTCCAAATAAAGGATCTGGATCTCCAGGCCCATTTGATAAGAAAAACCCATCTGGATTAAACGAATTCAAATCTTCATAAGTTGAATTGTATGGAAAAACTTTAATATAACAATCTCTCTTAGCTAGGTTTCTTAAAATATTCTTTTTGATTCCAAGATCAAGTGCCGAAATTTTATATGTTGCATTTTCATCTCCAACAAAATAAGGCTCGGTTGTAGATACTTTTGAAGCCAGTTCCAAACCTTCCATATCAGGAACATTTGCTAATTCCTTTTTCAAATCTTCAATTGAAGTTCCATCTGTACAAATAACAGCATTCATAGCTCCATTGTCACGAATATAACTTACAAGAGCCCTTGTATCAACATCAGAAATACAAATCAGGTTTTGTTTCGTAAAGTAATCTTCCAGACTTCCAGAAGCACCTTCTCTAGAATAATTAAAGCTAAAGTTTTTACAAACCAAACCGGCAATCTTGATGCTGTCTGATTCTACTTCTAAATCATTAACACCATAATTACCAATATGCGGATTAGTCGCAACCATAATTTGACCAAAATAAGAAGGATCTGTAAAAATCTCCTGATATCCGGTCATTCCAGTATTAAAACAAACTTCACCAAAAGTTTTACCGCTGATTCCGATAGATTTACCATGAAAAATAGTTCCATCACTTAGTAATAAAATGGCGCTTTGTCGTGTTGTGTATTTCATTCTTTAATTTGTATTGTTTTTAATCGTCTTATGAAACTTTGATGTTTCATTTGTAATTAGATATTTTGCAAATTTACTTCTTTAAAAGAGTGCTGCCAAGATTTTTTAAATTTTTCATTCATAAAAATAAAACCTTGACACTGAAATAAGTTAAATTTTACTCTTCTAAAAAAAATCAAAAAAAAAGGATAAACTAAAAATTAGCTTATCCTTGATTTCTATAGAATCATTACTTTCATAATTATTCAGAAGCTTCAGTAGTCGATTCTGATTCAGCAGCAGGAGCTTCAGGAGCAGTACCTTCAGCTTTCTTAGCTTTACCACCACGACGGCTTTTAGCTTTTTTAACTTCTTTTTTACCTCCATTGTAAAGTTCATTGAAATCTACAAGTTCGATCATCGCCATATCAGCGTTATCTCCCAAACGATTTCCAACTTTAATGATACGAGTGTATCCACCTGGACGGTCACCAACTTTAGCTGCTACATCTCTGAACAAGTCAGTTACTGCATATTTGCTGCGTAAGTAAGCAAAAACAATACGACGGTTGTGAGTCGTATCTTCTTTTGATTTTGTGATTAAAGGCTCAACGAATTGTTTAAGCGCTTTTGCTTTAGCAACAGTAGTGTTAATACGTTTGTGCTCGATAAGAGAACAAGCCATATTAGCCAACATAGCTTTTCTATGTCCAGTCTGTCTGCTTAAGTGGTTGAATTTTTTTCCGTGTCTCATGACGTGTTTTTTTTATCTTCATCTTGCTACAATCCACTATGGAGAGCAAAATATGAAGTAAATTATTCTTTATCTAATTTGTATTTAGCTAAATCCATTCCGAAAGTTAAATTCTTCACTGCAACAAGTTCATCAAGTTCAGTTAAAGATTTTTTACCAAAATTACGGAATTTCATTAGGTCATTTTTATTGAACGATACTAAATCACCAAGTGTATCAACTTCAGCCGCTTTCAAGCAATTTAATGCTCTTACAGATAAATCCATATCAACAAGCTTAGTTTTAAGCAATTGTCTCATATGCAATGACTCTTCATCATACGATTCTGTTTGTGCAATTTCGTCAGCCTCAAGTGTAATTCTTTCATCAGAAAACAACATGAAATGGTGAATTAAAACTTTAGCAGCTTCAGTAAGAGCATCTTTTGGATTAATCGATCCATCAGTTTTGATTTCAAAAACTAACTTTTCGTAATCTGTTTTTTGCTCTACACGGAAATTTTCGATTGCATATTTTACATTTTTTACCGGAGTAAAAATAGAATCTGTAAAAATCGTTCCAATTGCAGCATTTTGTTTTTTGTTCTCCTCAGCAGGAACGTATCCTCTACCTTTTTCGATTGTTAAATCGAAGTTCAATTTGATTTTAGAATCTAAATTACAGATAACAAGGTCTGGATTCAAAACTTGAAAACCTGAGATAAATTTTTGAAAATCACCTGCTGTTAATTGATCTTTACCAGAAACAGAAATAGTAACTGATTCATTATCGATATCTTCTATCTGACGTTTGAAACGTACTTGCTTTAGATTAAGGATAATTTCGGTAACATCTT
Source organism: Flavobacterium panici (assembly GCF_903819335.1). Lineage (GTDB taxonomy): Bacteria > Bacteroidota > Bacteroidia > Flavobacteriales > Flavobacteriaceae > Flavobacterium > Flavobacterium panici. Next base: position 174,970 of record NZ_CAIJDE010000062.1, read on the forward strand.
CAACAACACCTGAAATAGTAGAAAACTCATGATCTACACCTTCGATACGAACAGATGTAATTGCATAACCTTCTAACGCTGAAAGCAAAACTCTTCTAAGTGCATTACCAACTGTCAATCCATAACCAGGTTCTAAAGGTCTAAATTCGAATTTACCTTCAAAATCGGTTGAATCGATCATGATAACTTTATCGGGCTTTTGAAAATTAAATATTGCCATAAATTTCGACTAAGTCAATTATTATTTGTTGTACAACTCTACGATTAATTGTTCTTTAATGTTTTCTGGAATTTGAAGTCTCGCAGGTACAGAAACAAAAGTTCCTTCTTTAAGATCATTGTTCCAAGTAATCCATTCATAAACATGACTTGAATTTGATAAAGAACGCTCGATAGCCTCTAAAGATTTAGATTTTTCACGAACTGCAACTTTATCACCAGGCTTAAGGTGGTAAGAAGGAATATTAACAACTTCACCGTTTACTGTAATGTGTCTGTGAGATACTATTTGACGAGCACCTCTTCTAGATGGAGCAATTCCCATTCTAAAAACAACATTATCTAATCTTGCTTCACATAGTTGTAATAAAACTTCACCAGTAACTCCTTTAGTAGCTGATGCTTTTTCGAATAAATTTCTGAATTGTTTTTCTAAAATTCCATAAGAATATTTAGCTTTTTGCTTTTCCATTAACTGAACAGCGTACTCAGATTTTTTTCCTCTTTTTTTAGCCATCCCGTGTTGTCCAGGTGGGTAATTTCTTTTTTCGAAAGATTTATCATCTCCGAAGATTGCTTCGCCAAATTTACGGGCGATTCTTGTGCTAGGACCAGTATATCTTGCCATTTTGAATTGTTTAAGATTGAGATTATGAATTCAGGTCTTATCCTTCGATAATCTATATTCAATCTAGGTTATACTATAATTTTTGAGTATTAAACTCTACGTCTTTTTGGAGGACGACATCCGTTGTGAGGCATTGGAGTAACGTCGATAATCTCAGTAACTTCAATTCCACCGTTATGAATAGAACGGATAGCAGACTCACGTCCGTTTCCTGGTCCTTTTACATAAACTTTTACTTTTTTAAGTCCAGCCTCAAGAGCTACTTTACTACAATCTTCTGCTGCCATTTGAGCTGCGTACGGAGTATTCTTTTTAGAACCTCTGAAACCCATTTTTCCAGCTGAAGACCAAGCAATAACTTCACCTTTCTTATTTGTCAAAGAAATAATAATATTGTTAAAAGTAGAAGAAACATGAGCTTCACCCGTTGATTCAACGATAACTTTACGTTTTTTTGCAGTTGCTTTAGCCATATTACTTATTATTTAGTTGCTTTTTTCTTGTTAGCAACAGTTTTTCTTTTTCCTTTTCTAGTTCTAGAGTTGTTTTTAGTTCTTTGACCTCTTAATGGAAGACCAGATCTATGACGAATTCCTCTATAACAACCAATATCCATTAAACGTTTGATGTTCAAAGAAACTTCAGAACGCAACTCTCCTTCAATTTTGTAAAATGAAACAGCATCACGAATCGCTCCGATCTCGTCATCATTCCAATCTTGAACTTTTTTATCTTGGCTAACTTGAGCTTTCTCTAAAATCTCAATAGCTCTACTTTTTCCTAATCCGAAGATGTAGGTAAGTGCTATAACACCTCTCTTGTTTTTTGGGATATCTACCCCTGCTATTCTTGCCATAATTATCCTTGTCTTTGTTTAAATCTAGGATTCTTTTTGTTTATCACGTACAATCTTCCTTTTCTACGCACGATAATGCACTCGGCACTTCTCTTTTTTACTGATGCTCTAACTTTCATAGTGAATATCCTTTAATATCGATAAGTAATTCTTGCTTTTGACAAATCGTAAGGACTCATTTCTAGTTTCACTTTATCACCAGGTAATAATTTGATATAATGCATACGCATTTTTCCAGAAATATGAGCAATTACAATATGTCCATTTTCTAACTCCACACGGAACATCGCATTAGATAATGCTTCAATGATTGATCCGTCTTGTTCTATTGCTGATTGTTTTGCCATAAATATATTAAGCTACTGCTTTTCTATTTTTACCAGTCTTCATTAAACCATCATAATGTTTGTTTAACAAGTATGAATTGATTTGTTGAATAGTATCTATCGCAACTCCAACCATAATTATTAATGAGGTACCTCCAAAAAACATTGCCCAAGATTGTTGTACATCCATAATACTTACAACAATAGCTGGGAACACAGCAATCAAAGCAAGGAATAAAGATCCTGGGAAAGTTATTAAAGACATCACTTTATCAAGAAATTCAGAAGTTTCAGCTCCAGGACGAACTCCAGGAATAAAACCACCACTTCTTTTTAAATCATCAGCCATTTTGTTAGTAGGTACAGTGATCGCAGTATAAAAGAATGTAAATACAATAATTAAAGTTGCAAAAACAAAATTATACCAGAAACCAAACATATTACTAAATGCACCAACAATAGATTGTGATGTGTCTGATTTAGACAATCCAGCTACTGCTGCAGGGATAAACATAATTGCCTGAGCAAAAATGATAGGCATAACTCCAGAAGCATTAAGCTTAAGAGGAATCCATTGTCTGTTACCACCTGCTAAATCTTGCTCATAGTCACCAGTTGTAGTACGACGAGCGTATTGAACCGGGATTCTACGTACTGCCATTGTAAGCAATACACAAGAAATGATTACCAATAACCACACAATAATTTCAATAACTAACAACATTGGACCTCCATTGTTATTGGTAACTCTCGTAGTAAACTCTTGAATAAAAGCTTGAGGTAAACGAGCTAAGATACCAACCATAATTAATAATGAAATTCCGTTTCCAATACCTTTATCTGTAATTTTTTCACCAAGCCACATAGCAAAAATTGTACCAGTAACTAAAATGATAACAGACGAGAACAAAAATTCAGGTGAATTAAATCCTAGTAAGAATGCACTTCCAGGTAACGTTCTGTATAAATTATAGATATAAGTTGGACCTTGAACCAGTGTAATAGCTATAGTCAACCAACGAGTGATTTGGTTAATCTTTTTTCTACCACTCTCCCCATCGTTTTGAAGTTTTTGCAAATAAGGAATCGCAATTCCCATTAACTGAACAACAATAGATGCAGAAATATAAGGCATAATACCTAAAGCAAAAACTGAAGCTTTAGAGAAAGCACCTCCTGTAAACATGTCTAGGATAGATCCTAAACCATTTTTAGTTTGTCCCGCTAAACCTGTTAATTGAGTTGCGTCAATTCCAGGCAGCGTTACATGTGCACCAAAACGATATACCAAAAGTAATCCTAACGTAATTAAGATTCTGTTTTTCAGTTCTTCGATTTTCCAAACATTACTTATTGATTCAATAAATTTCTTCATCTTAATAGATAAGTTATATAGTTACAGCTTCTCCACCAGCAGCTTCAATAGCAGCTTTTGCAGTAGCAGTAAATTTGTGGGCAGTTACTTTTAATTTTGCTTTCAATTCTCCTCTACCTAAAATCTTAACGATTTCATTTTTGGTAGCTAGACGATTTGCTACGAAATCTGTCATAGAAACAGAATCAGTAATCACACCATTGTCTACTAATAATTGAAGCGTATCTAAATTAACACCTTCGTATTCTTTACGATTGATGTTTGTGAAACCAAACTTAGGTACACGTCTTTGAAGTGGCATTTGTCCTCCCTCAAAACCAATCTTTTTAGAATAACCAGAACGAGATTTTGCTCCTTTGTGACCTCTTGCAGAAGTACCACCTTTTCCAGAACCTTCTCCTCTACCTAATCTTTTATTTTGATTGTGCGTTGACCCTTCAGCTGGTTGTAAGTTACTTAAATTCATAACAGTATTTGTTATTTAGCTTCTTCAACAGAAACTAAGTGTTTAACTTTGTTTATCATACCAAGGATAGCAGGGTTTGAATCATGCTCTACAACTTGACCCATTTTACGTAGACCTAAAGCTTCTAATCCTCTTTTTTGAGAAAGAGGGCAGTTGATTTTGCTTCTTACTTGTTTTACTAATAATTTAGCCATAATTTCCTTGAATTAACCTTTAAAAACTTTTTCTAAAGAAACACCTCTTTGTTTTGCAACAGTGTGAGCGCTTCTCATTTGTAATAAAGCATCAAAAGTTGCCTTAACTACGTTATGAGGATTTGATGATCCTTGAGATTTAGATAATACGTCGTGAATACCTACTGATTCAAGAACTGAACGAACAGCTCCACCAGCAATAACTCCTGTACCATGAGAAGCAGGAATTAAGAATACACGCGCACCACCAAATTTACCTTTTTGTTCGTGAGGAACAGATTGTCCATTCAAAGGAATTTTTACTAAATTTTTCTTAGCATCTTCTACTGCTTTCGCAATTGCTTCAGAAACGTCTTTAGATTTTCCTAATCCGTGACCAACTACTCCGTTTTCATCACCTACAACTACAATAGCAGAAAAACCGAAAGCTCTACCACCTTTTGTAACTTTAGTAACACGATTAACACTTACCAGACGATCTTTAAGTTCAAGACCACTTGGTTTTACCAATTCTACATTTTTGTATTTAGACATAATATATTAGAATTTAAGTCCAGCCGCTCTTGCGCCTTCTGCTAATGATTTAATACGACCGTGATACAAATAACCACCTCTATCAAAAGTGATTGTTTCGATCCCAGCTTTTAACGCTTTCTCTGCAACTAGTTTTCCAACAGCAGCAGCTACTTCAACGTTAGTACCTTTTCCTATTTCTTTTTCTCTTGAAGATGCAGCTAAAATAGTAACTCCATTTACATCATCAATAAGTTGAGCGTAAATTTCTTTGTTACTTCTAAATACAGATAGTCTTGGGTTAGCAGCAGTACCACTAATCGATTTTCTAATTCTGAATCTAATTCTCTGTCTTCTATCAGATTTTGTTAATGACATAATCTTATTTTTTAAGCTGATTTACCTGCTTTTCTTCTTAATACTTCACCCACAAATTTAACACCTTTTCCTTTGTATGGTTCAGGCTTACGGAAACCTCTGATTTTCGCAGCAACCTGTCCTAAAAGTTGTTTATCAAATGATGTTAATTTTACGATTGGGTTCTTACCTTTTTCAGATATTGTTTCTAAAGATACTTCTGGAGCAATTTCTAAAACAATATTGTGAGAATATCCAAGAGCTAAATCTAATTTTTGACCTTGGTTTGAAGCTCTATAACCAACTCCAACTAATTCTAGTTCTTTTGTGAAACCTTCAGAAACACCTACAATCATATTATTGATCAAAGATCTGAATAATCCGTGTTTTGCTCTGTGGTCTTTATGATCAGACGATCTTTCAACTAAAACTTGATCGCCTTCAACAGTTACATTAACGTCCGAAAACTCCTGAACTAATTGACCTTTTTTTCCTTTTACTGTAATAATACCGTCTTTAACTTCTACAGTTACACCAGCAGGGATTACAATTGGGCTTTTACCTATTCTTGACATCTTATCTAGTGTTTAAAATTAGTATACGTAACAAATTACTTCACCACCTACATTTAATTGTTTTGCTTGTTTTCCAGTCATAAGACCTTTTGAAGTAGAAACAATAGCAATTCCTAATCCGTTAAGGATTCTCGGTAATTTGGCAGCACCAGCATACTTACGTAAACCTGGTTTACTAATTCTTTGGATATCTTTAATTACAGGCTCTTTAGTATCTTTATCGTACTTTAAAGCAATTTTGATAGAACCTTGAACAGTGTTCGTTTCAAATTTGTAACTTAAGATATAACCTTGATCAAATAAGATCTTAGTTATTTCTTTTTTAAGATTAGAAGCTGGAATTTCAACAACTTTGTGGTTTGCAGCCACAGCGTTACGAACTCTAGTCAAATAATCTGCAATAGGATCTGTATACATATGTATTTGATTGCGATTATGGTTTTCAGGAAGCACTCTGCCTCCTGAACCTTTAATCAATTTATAAACTTTTTTAAATTACCAGCTGGCTTTTTTAACACCTGGAATTAATCCATTGTTAGCCATTTCACGGAAAGTTACACGTGAAATACCGAATTGACGGATATAACCTCTTGGTCTTCCAGTCAATTTACAACGGTTGTGCAAACGAACAGGTGAAGCGTTTTTTGGTAATCTTTGTAAACCTTCATAGTCTCCAGCTTCTAATAAAGCTTTTCTCTTTTCAGCATATTTAGCTACCGTTTTTTCTCTTTTCACCTCACGGGCTTTCATTGATTCTTTAGCCATATCTTAATTCTTTTTAAAAGGTAATCCTAATTCAGCCAATAATGACTTTGCTTCCTTGTCTGTTTTTGCAGTAGTAACAAATGTAATATCCATTCCTGAGATTTTGTTTACTTTGTCAATATCAATTTCTGGGAAAATGATTTGCTCCAAAACTCCAAGATTGTAGTTACCTCTTCCGTCGAAACCAGTAGCTTTGATACCACTAAAATCTCTAACGCGCGGTAAAGCAGAAGTAATAAGTCTATCTAAAAACTCATACATTCTTTCACCACGTAAAGTAACTTTTGCTCCAATAGGCATCCCTTTTCTCAATTTGAATGACGCAACGTCTTTCTTTGAAATTGTAGATACTGCTTTTTGTCCAGTGATCTTTGTTAACTCATCAACTGCATAGTCAATAAGTTTTTTATCAGATACAGCTGCACCAACTCCACGGCTCAAAACGATTTTTTCAAGTTTTGGAACTTGCATAACGTTTGTATATCCGAACTCTTCTTTAAGAGCAGAGATTACTCTACTCTTATATTCTTCTTTTAGTCTAGGTGTATATGCCATTACTATAGTACTTGATTAGATTTTTTTGAAAATCTTACTTTCTTATCTCCTTCTACTCTAATACCTACTCTAGTTGTTTCCTTAGTTTTAGGATCAATTAGAGAAATGTTAGAAATTTGAATAGAAGCCTCTTTCTTAACGATACCACCTTGAGGGTTTTTAGCACTTGGTTTTGTATGTTTTGAAACCAGGTTTACACCTTCAACTATCGCTTTATTTTTCTCACGGTAAACACGTAAAACTTTACCTTCAGCACCTTTATGGTCTCCAGCAATAACTCTTACGATATCTCCTGATTTTATTTTTAGCTTTATCATCTTAAAACGAATTAAAGCACTTCTGGTGCTAATGATACAATTTTCATGAATTGTTTTTCACGAAGTTCTCTTGCTACCGGACCAAAAACACGAGTTCCTCTCATTTCCCCTGCAGCATTCAAAAGAACACATGCATTGTCATCGAAACGGATATAAGAACCATCAGCTCTTCTCACTTCTTTTTTGGTACGTACAACAACTGCAGTTGAAACAGCTCCTTTTTTCACGTTACCGTTTGGAGTTGCATCTTTAATAGATACTACAATCTTGTCACCAACAGAGGCATACCTTCTTTTGGTACCTCCTAAAACACGGATAGTTAAAACTTCTTTTGCTCCCGTGTTATCTGCTACTTTTAGTCTTGATTCCTGTTGTACCATAATTATTTAGCTCTTTCTAAGATTTCAACTAATCTCCAACATTTTGTTTTACTTAAAGGACGCGTTTCGCTAATTCTTACAGTATCTCCAATGTTACAGTCGTTTGTTTCGTCGTGTGCAACATATTTCTTAGTTTTCAACACGAACTTACCGTATAATGGGTGTTTTACTTTTCTTACTTCAGCAATAACAATAGATTTATCCATTTTATTTGAAGTAACAACACCTATTCTTTCTTTTCTTAAATTTCTTTTTTCTTCCATCTTTCAGCAGAATACAATTATTGTAACTCTCTTTTAGTTAACTCTGTAGCCAATCTTGCAACTGTTCTTCTAACGCTTCTAATTTGAAGTGGGTTAGCAATTGGAGATATAGCGTGAGCCATTTTTAGGTCAGCATATACTTTCTTAGTTTGACTAAGCTTTTCTTGCAACTCCGCTGCAGAAAGATCTTTTATTTCTGATTGTTTCATAATAAATATAAATTATGCTTCGAAATCTCTAGCAACGACGAATTTAGTTTTTACTGGAAGTTTCTGAGCTGCAAGACGTAAAGCCTCTTTTGCAACTGACAATGGAACTCCTCCAACTTCAAACATAATTCTTCCTGGTTTAACAACAGCAGCCCAATACTCAACTGCTCCTTTACCTTTACCCATACGTACTTCAAGAGGTTTCTTAGTGATAGGTTTGTCTGGAAATATTTTAATCCATAATTGTCCCTCTCTCTTCATGTAACGAGTTGCAGCGATACGTGCAGCTTCGATTTGACGAGAAGTTAAGAACATTCCATCTTCATGTACAGATTTAATACCAAACATTCCATTTGAAAGTTCATGCCCTCTTTGAGAGTTACCTTTCATTTTACCTTTTTGTACCTTACGGTATTTTGTTCTTTTAGGCTGTAACATTTTTCTTTAGTTTAAAAATTTACTTTCTTTTACGAGCGTCTGGTTTTCCACCTTTATTAAAGTTAGATTTACCTCTAGGGGCATCTCCACCTTTACCACCGCCAGTACCAGATTGTTTTTTATCCATTCCAGCAAGTGGAGAAAGATCTCTCTTTCCATAAACTTCACCTTTCATGATCCATACTTTGATACCCATTCTACCATAAGTAGTGTGAGCTTCAGCCAAAGCATAATCAATATCAGCTCTGAAAGTTGATAGAGGAATTCTACCTTCTTTGAAACCTTCTGAACGTGCCATTTCAGCACCATTCAAACGACCAGAAATCAAAACTTTAATACCTTCTGCATTCATACGCATAGAAGCTGCAATAGCCATCTTAATTGCACGTCTGTAAGAGATACGGCTTTCGATTTGACGAGCGATGCTTGTCGCCACAAGATAAGCATCTAACTCAGGTCTTTTAATTTCAAAGATGTTAATTTGAACCTCTTTGTCAGTAACTTTCTTAAGTTCTTCTTTTAACTTGTCTACCTCTTGTCCGCCTTTTCCGATAATAATACCAGGTCTAGCAGTAGTGATAGTAACGGTTACAAGTTTCAAAGTTCTCTCGATGATTACTTTAGATACACTAGCTTTTGATAAACGAGCGTGGATATACTTTCTGATTTTGTGATCTTCGGCAAGTTTATCACCGTAATCATTTCCACCATACCAGTTTGAGTCCCACCCTCTGATGATACCAAGTCTATTTCCAATTGGATTTGTCTTTTGTCCCATGCTGCTTAAGAATTGCTTTGTGTGTTATTGATAGCTCCAAGCACGATTGTAACGTGGTTAGAACGTTTTCTTATTCTGTGTGCACGACCTTGTGGAGCTGGACGAAGTCTTTTCAACATCATTCCACCATCTACTCTGATCTCTTTAACAAATAATCCAGCTTCTTCTAAATTACCTTCACTATTTTTTTGCTCCCAGTTGTTGATTGCAGATAATAATAGTTTTTCTAATTTTCTTGAAGCTTCTTTAGAACTGAATCTTAAAATGTTAAGTGCTCTTTCTACCTTCTGACCTCTTACCAAGTCCGCTACTAAGCGCATTTTTCTAGGTGAAGTAGGGCAGTTATTCAATTTTGCGAAAGCAATAGACTTATTAGCCTCTTTTCTCGCATCTGCTGTTTCTCTTTTACGAACTCCCATTGCTTCTTATTTTTTACCTTTATTTTTTGCTCCAGCATGACCTCTAAAAGATCTAGTTGGTGAAAACTCTCCTAATTTGTGACCTACCATGTTTTCTGTTACGTAAACTGGTACAAATTGACGACCGTTATGAACTGCGATAGTTTGTCCAACGAAATCCGGAGTAATCATAGAAGCTCTAGACCAAGTCTTTACTACACTATTTTTACCACTTTCTACGTTTTCCTGAACTTTCTTGTCTAATTTATAATGAACGAAAGGTCCTTTTTTTAATGAACGTGCCATATCTTATTATTTCTTTCTACGTTCTACGATATACTTGTTACTCGGGTTTTTCTTAGAACGAGTTCTGTAACCTTTAGCTGGCAATCCGTTTCTTGAACGTGGGTGCCCTCCAGAAGAACGTCCTTCACCACCTCCCATAGGGTGATCAACTGGGTTCATCGCTACTGGTCTAGTTCTAGGTCTTCTTCCTAACCATCTTGTTCTACCTGCTTTTCCAGATACAACTAATTGGTGGTCAGAATTAGAAACAGCTCCAATTGTAGCCGAGCAAGTTAACAAGATTAATCTTGTTTCACCAGATGGCATTTTAATTGTTGCGTATTTCCCGTCTCTTGCCATTAACTGAGCAAAAGTTCCAGCTGAACGAGCAATAACCGCTCCTTGTCCTGGACGTAACTCAATACAAGATATAACAGTTCCAAGAGGAATTCTGCTTAAAGGTAATGTATTACCAATTTCAGGTTGAGATTCTGGACCAGAAACTAATTTCTGACCAACTTTCAATCCGTTTTGAGCAATTACATAAGTTTTCTCTCCATCAGCATAAGCTAATAAAGCGATAAATGCAGTACGATTTGGATCGTATTCGATTGATTTCACTGTAGCTGGAATTCCATCTTTAGTTCTTTTGAAATCAATAATACGATATCTCTGCTTGTGACCACCACCCGTATAACGCATGGTCATCTTTCCTTGACTATTTCTACCTCCAGAGTTTTTTATCGGCGCTATCAAAGAGCGTTCCGGCTTATCAGTTGTAATGGCGTCATAACCATTCACAACTCTAAATCGCTGACCTGGGGTAATAGGTTTTAATTTTCTTACTGACATTTTTCTATCTTAGATATTGTTGTAAAAATCAATTGTTTCTCCTTCTTGTACTTGAACAATTGCTTTTTTAATTGCATTTGTCTTTCCACTGATTAAACCACTTTTAGTGTATTTAGTAGATCTATCTGGTCTCACATTCATTGTGTTAACTGAAACGATAGTTACTCCATAAGCAGCCTCAACAGCTTTCTTAATTTGAACTTTGTTTGCTTTTTTGTCAACAACGAATCCGAAGCGGTTTAGAACTTCACTTTCTTTGGTTACTTTTTCTGTTACTATAGGTCTAATTATGATACTCATACTCCTATTATTTGCTTAAATTTTCTTCGATTAACTCCAAAGAACCTTCTAAAAGCACTAAATTATTAGTGTTTAAAATAGCGTAAGTGCTTAATTCCGAGCTAGTTACGACATTAGAAGCCTTTAAATTGCGTGACGACAAATATACATTTTTATTTGACTCTCCCAACACAAATAGAGATTTTTTATTTTCTAACCCTAAAGCTTTCAAAACGTTAATGAAATTTTTAGTGTTTGGCGCATCAAAATTAAAGTCTTCAACAACGATAATATTTGATTCTTTTGCTTTGATTGAGAAAGCAGATTTTCTTGCCAATCTTTTTAAACCTTTATTCAATTTGAATGAATAACTTCTTGGTCTTGGTCCGAAAATTGTTCCACCACCTTTAAACAATGGATTTTTGATACTTCCCGCACGAGCCGTACCAGTTCCTTTTTGTTTTTTAATCTTACGTGTACTTCCTGTCACTTCAGCTCTTTCTTTAGCTTTGTGAGTTCCTTGTCTTTGATTAGCAAGATATTGCTTAACATCAAGGTATACAGCGTGATTATTTGGTTCAATTGCGAATACTGAATCAGAAAGTTGAACTTTTCTTCCAGTATCTTTTCCGTTGAAATCTAATACTTTTACTTCCATTACTTCTGAATGATTACATAAGAGTTTTTATGTCCAGGAACGCATCCTTTAATAACAAGCAGGTTCTTTTCAGCAACTACTTTTAAAACTCTAAGGTTTTGAACTTTTACATTGTCTCCTCCCATTCTTCCAGCCATACGCATTCCTTTGAATACTCTAGATGGATATGAAGAAGCTCCCACAGAACCTGGCGCTCTTAAACGGTTGTGTTGACCGTGAGTTGCTTGTCCAACACCACCAAATCCGTGACGTTTAACAACCCCTTGAAAACCTTTACCTTTAGATACACCTTGTACATCTACAAATTCTCCTTCAGCAAAAATAGAAACATCAATAAGATCTCCTAATTTTTGTTCAGTTGCAAAATCTTGAAATTCAACGACTTTTTTCTTAGCAACAGTTCCAGCTTTTTTAAAGTGACCTAAAGCCGCTTTAGTGGAATGTTTCTCGTTTTTGTCATCGAAACCAAGTTGCAACGCTTCGTACCCGTCAACACCTTTGGTTCTGACTTGGGTAACAACACACGGCCCAGCTTCGATTACTGTACAAGGAATGTTTTTCCCGTTTTCATCAAAAATGCTAGTCATGCCGATTTTTTTACCAATTAACCCAGACATAAATATTAATTATTAATTACTAAAATTCCCTTCAATTTGAAAATAACAGAAATTTCCAAACAGGGAGTGCAAAAGTATACATTAAAATTGAATATACCAAACAGTTACAAAAATTAAATCGCTCATAATCAAAATCCAACGATCAAACCCACTATTAGCAATAAGCCATATGTGTAAAAAATATTTTTTCTCCCCTTAACCGACAGATATATTATTCTTAACAATTACTTCATCTACTAAAGAAAAAACCTCTTCACCAATATAAAACAGCATACATTTTAAACAAAATCATAACAATTCATTTCTTTTAGTAAATTCATGATACTCATACACAAACTCTATACAAACAAAAAAGCGAGACATTTCTGCCTCGCTTTTATATATAAAATATAATAAAAAAAATTATACTTTTATTTCTACTTCAACTCCACTTGGCAATTCAAGTTTCATTAACGCATCAATAGTTTTAGATGAAGATGAATAAATATCAATCAATCTCTTGTATGACATTACTTCAAATTGCTCTCTCGCTTTTTTGTTAACGTGCGGAGAACGCAACACAGTGAAAAGTTTTTTGTGAGTTGGTAACGGAATTGGACCTGTTACAACTGCTCCAGTAGTTTTTACTGTTTTTACGATCTTTTCAGCAGATTTATCTACCAACATGTGATCGTAAGATTTTAGTTTTATTCTGATTTTTTGACTCATTTTCTTTAAATTAAGCGTTACCTTTTGCTTTTTTGATTACCTCTTCTGAAATATTAGAAGGCGTTTCTGCATAGTGAGAAAACTCCATTGTTGAAGTAGCTCTACCAGAAGACAACGTTCTTAATGTAGTTACATATCCAAACATTTCTGATAAAGGCACATCAGCCTTAATAGTTTTAGCACCATTTCTATCACCCATATCATTAACCTGACCTCTACGACGGTTCAAGTCACCTACAATATCACCCATGTTTTCTTCTGGAGTAATAACTTCGATTTTCATGATCGGCTCAAGAATAACAGCTCCAGCAGCACGTCCTGATTCTTTATAACCCATTCTTGCAGCTAACTCAAAAGATAATGCATCAGAATCCACAGGGTGAAAAGATCCATCAGTTAAAGTTACTTTTAAACTATCCACAGCATATCCTGCTAATGGACCAGTTTTCATAGCTTCTCTAAATCCTTTTTCAACAGCAGGGATATATTCTTTAGGAACGTTACCACCTTTTACAGCATTGATAAATTGTAATCCAACCGGAACTTTACCATCAACTTCATCAGCAGGCTCGATTGTAAATACGATATCACCGAATTTACCACGACCTCCAGATTGTTTCTTGTAAGTCTCTCTATGTGTTGCAGATCTTGTAAACGCTTCTTTATACTCAACTTGAGGCTCACCTTGGTTTACTTCAACTTTAAATTCACGTTTCATACGATCTACTAAGATATCTAAGTGAAGCTCACCCATACCTGAAATAATAGTCTGCCCAGAAGCCTCATCAGTTCTAACTGTAAATGTTGGATCTTCTTCAGCTAATTTCGCTAAAGCCATACCCATTTTATCAACGTCAGCTTTTGTTTTTGGCTCAATAGCAATACCAATTACAGGATCAGGGAATTTCATAGATTCCAAGATAATTGGATTCTTTTCATCACAAAGAGTATCTCCTGTTTTAATATCTTTAAATCCAACAGCAGCACCAATATCTCCAGCCTCAATAAATTCGATTGGATTTTGTTTATTAGCGTGCATCTGGTAAATACGAGAAATTCTTTCTTTATTACCAGAACGAGTATTTAAAACATAAGAACCAGCATCTAGACGTCCAGAATATGCACGGAAGAAAGCTAAACGCCCAACGAACGGGTCAGTAGCAATTTTAAATGCTAAAGCAGCAAATGGCTCTTTAACATCTGGCTTACGTAAAATTTTCGTTTGGTCTTCTTCTAATAAATCAGCATCATCAGGATGAATTCCTTCAATACCTTCTTTATCTAAAGGAGATGGTAAATATTTACAAACTGCATCCAACATAAACTGAACACCTTTGTTTTTGAAAGACGAACCAGCAAGCATTGGGATAATTGCCATATCAATAGTAGCAGCTCTTAATGCATTGTTGATTTCTTCCTCTGTAATAGAGTTTTCATCTTCCATATATTTATCTAAAAGATTTTCATCATAAGTTGCAATCTCTTCGATAAGAATAGAACGGTAATGCTTAACATCATCAATCATATCCGCTGGGATATCAACGATATCAAAAGTAGCTCCTTGTGTTTCATCATGCCATACAATAGCTTGATTTTTCACTAAGTCAACAATACCTTTAAAATCAGCTTCATCTCCAATAGGCAAAGTAATTGCAACCGCATTCGATTTCAACATATCTTTAACCTGTCCGCATACAGCTAAAAAGTTAGCACCTTGACGGTCCATTTTATTCACGAATCCCATACGAGGAACTCTATATTGATCAGCAAGTCTCCAGTTAGTTTCTGATTGAGGCTCAACACCATCAACAGCACTAAATAAGAAAACCAAACCATCAAGTACACGTAAAGAACGGTTTACCTCTACAGTAAAGTCAACGTGTCCAGGAGTATCAATAATATTAAAGTGGTAAGGCAATGATTCTGGAAGTGCTTTACCTTGCTCTGTTGGAAAATTCCAAGTACAAGTTGTAGCAGCAGAAGTAATTGTAATACCTCTTTCCTGCTCTTGCGCCATCCAGTCCATTGTTGCAGCACCATCGTGTACCTCACCAATTTTGTGTGACTTTCCAGTATAAAAAAGAATACGCTCAGTAGTTGTTGTTTTACCAGCATCAATGTGAGCAGCAATTCCGATATTTCTTGTATATTTTAAATCTCTAGCCATTTCTTACGAATTAAAATCTAAAGTGAGAGAATGCTTTGTTAGCCTCTGCCATTTTGTGAGTATCCATTCTTTTCTTAACCGCAGCACCTTCTTCTTTAGCAGCAGCTAAACATTCTGACGCTAAACGTTGTGCCATAGATTTTTCGTTTCTTCTTCTAGAATAAAGTATTAACCACTTCATTGCCATAGAAATTTTTCTATCTGGACGAATCTGCATTGGAATTTGAAATGTAGCTCCACCAACTCTACGGCTACGTACTTCTACGTGAGGCATAACGTTTGTTAAAGCATCTTTCCAGATCTCTAATGAAGTTTTCTCATCATTTTGCTTTTTAGTTTCAATGATATCAATTGCATCATAAAATACTTTGAAAGCTGTAGATTTCTTACCATCCCACATTAAGTTGTTTACAAAACGCGTTACCAATTGGTCATTAAACCTTGGATCCGGTAAAAGTGGTCTTTTCTTTGCCGCTCTTTTTCTCATGTCTTTTTCTTAAAAGTTTTAAATTACTTTTTTGCTTCTTTTGGGCGTTTAGCACCGTACTTAGATCTTCTTTGCGTTCTTCCTGCAACTCCTGACGTGTCAAGCGCTCCACGAACGATATGATATCTAACACCTGGTAAATCTTTTACCCTTCCGCCTCTAACTAATACTATCGAGTGCTCTTGTAGATTGTGTCCTTCTCCAGGAATGTAAGCATTCACCTCATTACCATTTGTCAAACGCACACGCGCAACTTTACGCATTGCAGAGTTTGGTTTTTTTGGTGTAGTAGTGTAAACACGCGTACAAACCCCTCTTCTTTGAGGACAAGAATCTAAAGCAACCGATTTACTCTTCTTAGTTATCTGAGTTCTTCCTGTTCTTACTAATTGTTGAATTGTTGGCATAATTAATACTAAAAATTATTATGTTTATTAAATTCCCGCTTTTTACGGGGTTGCAAATGTATAAAATAATTTTCACTATACAAACGTTAATCTATTAATTTTCAACAACATTATTTATTAGTATGTTTTTACAAACAAACAATAGATATTTGCATACACTTTAATTAAATAAAAACATTTTCTCTTGAAACAGTTTTTTACTACATTGTTTTTTTTACTTATAAGCTTTTCTGCCTATACTCAAACCTTTTATCTAAAAATAAATGGGTCAAATGATGTTGAAAATAAAATTATCGACTCCTTAAACTATAACACAACTCATCCCAATATCAAATCTTTATTTGACGAAATAAAAAACACTTCCGGTAAACTTTCAAAAAAAGGCTTTCTAGACAATAAAACACTAGAAAACAACAAAATAAACGATAGCACATATACCGCACTTTTCAGTCTAAAAAACCGAATAAAAAGTATACATATATATATAGGTATAAATAATCATTTTTTTGACCCTCATAAAAACCAAAATGATTCCATAATTCTCCCTTATACTGAAATTGAAAATTATTTAAATACCAAAATAATCCAAGCCGAAAAAGAAGGTTTTGCGCTGAGCAAAATTAAACTCGAAAATATTCGAAGAAAGAATTTGACAATTTATGCCGACTTAAATTTTAAATCCGAAAAAAAACGCAATGTAAATTCAATTATCCTAAATTATGCAAATAGCAATTCTGGCAACTTTTTCCCTAAAGGCCATTTAAAGCAGCTTAATAAAAAATACCTGAACAAAACATTTAATCAGGAAATCACAAAACAGCTTTACGAAGACATTAATAATTTCGAGTTTGTTTCCCAAACAAAATACCCCGAAATACTTTTTACAAATGACTCTACTAAAATCTATACTTACATAGAAAAAAGAAAAGCAAACACTTTTGACGGTTTTATTGGATTTTCAAATGACGAAAACAAAAAAGTAACGCTTAATGGATATCTTGATATTCAATTAATCAACACACTTCATGCCGGAGAGCAATTTTCATTATACTGGAAAAGCGATGGAAACCAACAAAAGACTTTCAGCACCAAACTCGAAATTCCATATATATTCAAATCATCACTCGGAATAAAGGCTCAATTAAACATATTCAAACAAGACAGTACTTTTCAAAACACAAAAACAGCTATCGATTTAGGGTATTACATAAATTACAATTCCAAAGTGTATCTCGGATATCAAGCTACAGAATCAAGCGATATCCAAAACACAAATAACTCAACCATTAGCGATTTTGACAATTCGTATTTCACATCAACTTACGAATATAAAAAAATAGACTACAACAATTACCTTATGCCCAAAAAAGCATTTTTAAATTTAGCAGCTGGTTATGGAAAAAGGAACACAAATAATGATTTAGAAACAGCAGGATCCAGTAACCAATTTTACACAAATTTAAATGCCGGTTATAATTTTGAACTCAATAACAAAAACTATATTAACATAAATTCACAAAATTTTTACCTGCATAGCAAAAACTACATTTCAAACGAATTATTCAGATTTGGCGGAATCAGGTCAATAAGAGGTTTTTTAGAAAATAGTCTCCAGGCAAATTTCACAGCCTCCATTCTTACAGAGTACCGATATATTGTTTCTTCAAATCTCTACATTAATTCGATCTTGGATTATGGAATATACCAAGAACTTACAAGCGTTACAGACCCAAACAAAATAAAAAAATTAATAGGAATCGGAATTGGAACCTCAATACAAACACCAAACGGATTAATAAATATTAATCTCACAAACGGAGCAAACAAAACACAGGAATTACAATTATATAACACTATCATAAACATATGTTATAATGTTAAATTTTGACCTTTAACGAAAAAAAAAAATATTTTACTAGGAAAGTTAACAAATTATTAAGAGTTTTGCGATACTAATTCAAAATATTTAAAAATGAAACTAAAGTTCAATGGATTCTTAGTACTTTTATTAGTACTAGTTGCGCAACTTTCTTTTGCGCAAGAAAGAGCTGTTTCGGGAACAGTTTCTGATAATGCAGGAATGCCTTTACCAGGTGTTAGTGTATTAGTTAAAGGAACAAAAGCCGGAACACAAACCGATTTTGATGGTAAATACTCTATCAAAGCATCATCAAGCCAAATTTTGGTATTTAGCTACATTGGGATGAAAACCCAAGAAATAGCTGCAACTTCATCAACAGTTAACGTAAGTTTAGCTGGAGATGCGCAAGAACTTGAAAGCGTTGTTGTAACAACAGCTTTAGGTGTAAAAAGAGAGAAAAAATCTCTTGGTTACGCTACACAAGAGGTTAAAGGAGGCGATTTAAGAAATGGTACATCAAGTGGTAACTTCTTAAACGAACTTTCTGGAAAAGTTGCGGGTGTTAACATTACAAGAAACACAAACTTTGGTGGATCTACTAGTGCAATATCTCGTGGGGTTAAAGCAATAGGTCAAAGTAATGAAATGTTAATCGTTATTGATGGTATGCCTATCAACAATGGAAACAATACAAATGATGGATTAACTACTCAGTCTTCAGGAGCAAGAGGATACGATTATGGTAATAATGGTATGGACATCAACCCAGAAGACATCGAAAGTGTTAACGTTTTAAAAGGTGCTGCTGCATCTGCATTATACGGTTATTTAGCTGGTAATGGGGTTTTAATGATTACTACTAAAAAAGGTAAAGCTAAAAAAGGATTAGGAATTACAGTTTCATCTGAAGTAGTAACAGGTTCTCCAGACAAAAGCACATTCGTAAAATATCAAAAAGAATACGGGGCAGGTTATGGAGCTTCTTTCGGTGAGCAGGATATTGACGGTGATGGTACTCCAGATCTAGTTGTTGCAATGGGAGATGATGCTTCTGTTGGAGATAGATTTGACCCATCATTAAATGTTTACCAATGGGATGCTTTCTCTGCTTACCCAGGAAATGCTAACTATGGAAAAGCTACACCTTGGAAAGCTGCAGCAAATGATCCAAATTCATTCTTCCAAAATTCACTTTCATTAGTAAACAGTATCGCATTTGAAGATGGTAACGAAAAAACAAACGTTGTTTTTAATTACACAAATACAAACCAAACTGGTACGTTAATCAACAGTGAATTAAGAAAAAACAACTTCAGTTTAAAATTAAATCACCAGTTTACTGACAGATTATCTCTTAGCACTTTCGCTAACTTCTCTGCTCAACAAACTACAGGTAGAAACATGACTGGATACAGCGACAATATCGTTTCTGGTTTCCGTCAATGGTGGCAAACTAACGTTGACATCAAACAACTTGAACAGGCTTACAACAATTCAGGTGAGCAAAATATTACTTGGAATAGAAAATCTCCAGAAAATGGAGCTCCAGCTTACTGGAATAACCCATATTTTGAGCGTTACAAAAACTACCAAAATGATAGAAGAAATCGTTTTATTGGTTATGCTAACTTGACATACAAAATTGCTGACTGGCTTTCTGCAACAGGAAAAATCTCAACAGATACTTATGATGAGTTACGTGAAGAAAGAGTTGCTGTAGGTTCTGTAGCAAAAACTTTTGGTATCAATGCTCTTGACGAAACTTCAGGTTACCAACGTTATAATGGTAACTTCTCTGAACAAAACTATGATTTACTTCTTAACTTCAAACATAACTTTGGAGAAGACATTAGTTTAACTGGAGTAGCTGGGGGTACAATAAGAAACACTTATTTCAACCAAATTACAGCTTCTACTCAAGGAGGTTTAATTATTCCTGGAATTTACAGCTTATCAAATTCACGTGCTGCAAGTCCATATCCGTATGAAAGAGAAACAAGAACATCTGTAAACAGTTACTATGCTTCTGCTTCTTTAGGATATGTAGACACTTACTTTATTGATGCAACTGCACGTAGAGATGCTTTCTCAAATCT
This sequence comes from Flavobacterium panici, assembly GCF_903819335.1. GTDB lineage: Bacteria > Bacteroidota > Bacteroidia > Flavobacteriales > Flavobacteriaceae > Flavobacterium > Flavobacterium panici. Next base: position 194,999 of record NZ_CAIJDE010000062.1, read on the forward strand.
TCCTGCAGATGACAATACTTTAACTAGTTATTCAGTTTCTGGTAGCTGGGTATTCTCTAAAAACTTAAACGCAAGCTGGTTATCTTTTGGTAAATTAAGAGGAGGTTACTCTGAAAGCCCACTTGGAACTCCTGCTTTAGCATTAGTTGATACTTATACTAAATTTGATCCATTCAACAATAATCAAATGTATTCTGTAAACTCAATTAAAAATAACCCAGACTTAAAGCCTATTAAGACAAACACTACCGAGGTTGGTCTTGAGATGCAGTTCTTAAACAGAAGAGTTGGATTTGACGTGAGTTTATACAAAAACGTAAATGATGGTGAAGCTGTAAGAGTTCCTTACTCAACTGCTACAGGATATACTTCTAAGTATGTAAATGCTGCAACAATTGAAAACAAAGGTATTGAGGTTCAGTTTAATGTTACTCCAATAAAAACAAATAATTTTTCTTGGGATATCAACGTAAACTGGTCTAAAAACGAAAACAAAGTAACAGCTTTAGCTGATGGAGTTTCTAACTTACAAATTGCTTCATTCCCTGGAACTGTAACTTTAAATGCTGTAGTTGGACAACCTTTTGGAGTGTTAAAAGGAACAGATTACACTTATACTGCTGACGGGCAAAAAATCATTAACCCATCAACTGGTAGATATGTAATTAACACTTCTACAAACAATATTATTGGAAACATCAATCCTGACTGGATTGGAGGTATTCGTAACAAATTTTCTTACAAAAGCTTAGCATTCAGCTTCTTAATTGACACTAAACACGGAGGAGATGTTTTCTCAACTGACCAATGGTATGGCGTAGGAACTGGACTTGGTGATGGAACTGCTGGTAATAATGATCTTGGTCTTCCAAAAAGAAACTCACTTGTTAATGGTGGAGGTGTAATCCTTCCTGGTGTTTATGCTGACGGAACTCCAAACACAACAAGAACTGTTTACTCAACAGGTGGAGCTATAACAAATGCTTATACTAACGGACCAAGAAGTCAGTATGTTTACGATGCTGGTTTTATTAAACTAAGAGAGGTAAACATTACTTATACTTTACCATCTTCATTAGTACAAAAAATGAAATTGGTAGATGCAAAAATTTCACTTATTGGATCTAACTTATGGATAATCCAAAAAAATCTTCCAGATGCAGACCCAGAAAGTGGATTAGGATCTAACGTAGGATCTCAAGGTCTTTCTATCGGTTCTTTACCAACAACTAGAAATATTGGTTGTAACTTAACAATAAAATTCTAAGCTATGAAAAATAGACTAATAATATTAATATCGTTTATAACCTTATTTGCATCATGCTCTGATGACTTTGGAGGAATGAACGAAGACACAAAAAACCCAACCATTACTTCACCTGAGTTCTTATTCACCAATGCAGAAAAAACTATGGTGGATCAGGTTACAAGTACATCTGTAAACTTTAACGTATTCAGATTGTATGCTCAACAATGGACAGAGGTACAGTACCCACAAGAAACTCAATATGACCTTACTGGACGCACAATTCCAGATCGTCATTGGGCAACTTATTACCGTGATGTATTGAGAGATTTTAAAGAAGCTAAATCACTTTTGATATCTCAAAAAGCTAATTATACTGGAGCACCAGAAGGTTTAGTAGTTTTTGACAATAAAATTGCTATTATCGACATTTTATCTTCTTACTCATATGCTATTTTAGTTGATACTTTTGGAGATGTTCCTTACAGTGAAGCTTTAGATATCGATGGACACCCTCAACCAAAATATGATGATGCACAAACTATCTACAAAGATCTTATTGCTGTATTAACTGCAGCGTCTCATAAATTAGATCAAAGCGCAGATAGTTATGACGAAGCTGATCTTATTTTTGGTGGAAACACTGCTAAATGGGCTAAATTTGCTAACTCTCTACGTTTCAGATTAGCTATCAATATGGATGATGTAGATCATACTTATGCTAGCGCACAAGCATTAGCGGCTCAAGCTGATGGTTTAATTTTAGCTAGTACTGATGGAGCATATATGCCATATACTACAAATACAACTAATAACAACCCGTTATATCTTGATTTAGTAGCTAGTGGACGTGATGATTTCTTGCCAGCTAATACATTCGTAAATAAAATGAATGCTCTTTCTGATCCAAGAAGAGCAAAATACTTTACAGAATTCCCTGCAGGTTCAGGACAATACAAAGGTGGTGTATACGGAACTGTTAACGTTTATGGAGATTTCTCTCACTTAACAGAAACTATTAAAGATCCTGTATATCCTGGTGTTCTTTTCACTTATTCAGAAGTAGAGTTTTTATTAGCTGAAGCTGTAGAAAGAGGAATTGCTGTTGGTGGAACTGCTGCATCTCACTATAATGCGGGTATTACTGCATCTATGCAAGATTGGGGAGTTTCTTCTGCTGACATTTCAGCTTACTTAGTAAGATCTGATGTAGCTTATGCAACTGCTGCTGGAACTTGGCAACAAAAAATTGGAGAACAAGCATGGATCTCCTATTTCAACAGAGGTTTTGAAGCATGGACTTCTTACAGAAGATTAGACTTCCCTGCTTTAGTAGCTCCTCCAGTAACTTTTGGTGATATCACTGAAGTTCCAAAACGTTACTCTTATCCAGGAATTGAGCAAACATTAAATGCTGCAAATCTAGAAGCTGCAGTTGCAAAATTGGGTAACAATAATGTAACTACTAAAATTTTCTGGGATAAACATTAATATTTAATATTACAAATATGAAAAAATATATAAAACAAATTGCTACGTTCGCATTAATTGCAATTCTAGCTTCTTGTGATGCCGCAGATGACAATATTGAATATTCAACCGCGGGAGGGAACGTAGTTCCAACAACATCAAGTATTAGTCGTTTAGACAACAATTATAATTTACCTCTTAATACTTTTACAAAAGAAGGCGTAACGGTATCTAAAGTTGAAATCTATAAGAATGCTGCTAAAACTACTTCAGATCCTATAGTATTGGGAGACAAAGTTGCAGATGCTACTCTTACTGATGGAAAAGCTACTTTCAACACTTCTTCATTAGGAAGCTTTGATGTATTTCCTGTAACTTCAGGTGGTACTACTACTCTAACAGGAAAAACTGGAAGCTATGCATTAGCAATTATTTCATCATACTCTGATGGTTCAACTACAAGAGCTACATGGACTTTAACCGTTGGAAAAGGAATTGTTTGGCAAATTTACAATGCTGATGGTGACCCTGTAACTAACGCTACAAGTGGTGTAACAACAGCACCTTATAATGGCACTGAACCAGTGATCATTACTTTTGCTCCAGTTAAAAAATCTACTACAGTTGTTAACAGTATTGTTGGAGAGTGGTCTAAAAATGGCGGTGCTTTTTCTGCATTACCAGGAACATTACCTACTACACGTCAAGATTTAGACATAGCTGCAATCCCATACTCAACTTATGGAGGTCTTGCAGCAGGTGACAAAATCACTTACAGATTTACTATAACTGCTGGAACTCAAACTGATGCAATTTCTACAACAGTTACTTTCAACTAAGAAAAAATATTAATCAAAATAATATTTTTTAATAATACTAAAAGCCATCCCGTTCATTCGGGGTGGTTTTTTTTTATATAAACATTATACCTATATTTGCCTCATGGAAAAAGAACATCAAATATTTGGTATTAGAGCCATTATAGAAGCGATACAAGCTGGTCAGGAAGTTGACAAAGTATTTATACAAAAAGAAATTTCTGGAGAATTAATGAAAGATTTAATGAAGGTAATGAAACGTGCCAACATTAATTTTTCTTATGTTCCAGTTGAAAAACTAAATAGATTAACACCTAATAATCATCAAGGTGCTGTTGCAACAATCTCCCCTATTGGATTTATTGATATAGAACATTTAGTAGAGTCAACTATTGCTTCGGGTTCAAAACCTTTATTTTTAATATTAGATCAAATCTCAGATGCGAGAAATTTTGGTGCTATTATCAGAACTGCAGAATGTACAGGAGTAAACGGAATTATCGTTCAAAAAGCAGGTTCTGCTCCAGTAAATGGTGACACAGTTAAAACATCTGCCGGCGCAGTATTCAATGTGCCTATTTGCAAAGTTGAACATATCAAAGATGCTATATTCTATCTTCAGGGATCTGGAATAAAAACTGTAGCCGCTACAGAAAAAACAGATCAAAACATTTATGACTTATCATTAAATGAGCCTTTAGCTATTATAATGGGATCTGAAGACAGAGGTATAAATCCTTCTGTTTTAAAAATTGTAGATGAAAAAGCAAAATTACCAATGTTTGGTTCCATAGGATCGCTTAATGTATCTGTTGCATGCGGTGCATTTTTATACGAAACAGTTCGTCAGAGAAGTTAATAAAGCGTCCAGAAGTAGAATGACAACTTAATAACTATTAAATGTCTTCAAAACTTGCTCAAAATATAGTACTTAGAAAAATCTGTTCTTCAATTGTAATTTTTCTAATTACAATGATGAGTTATGGTCAAACAACAAAGTACAATCAATTTTGGGGTGAGATTCAATTTAGCCGAACTATAAATAAAAAGTGGTCAACTGAACTTAATTTAGGAACAAGTTACAGCAGTACTGAATCATCCCCAAATATTTTTGAGCAAAACACACAAAGATCATTTAGAGCCTGGGGACATTATTATTTGTCTCCACGATGGAAGTTATCATCATTTATAGCATACTTTAACAATAAAGATGTTCCTGAAATAGGTCAATTTGAATCTCCAGAATGGCGATTTGCTTTGCAGGGTATTTATTACTTCCATAAAACCGGATATACTTTAAGTACAAGGATGCGAACGGAACTTCGTCATATGAAAAATGAAGATGATAGCTACGAAAACGTAATTCGATATCGCCAGCAAATTAAATACTTACAACCTATTAACAGTAAAGTTTTACGAGAAGGTGTTGTTTATGCTATTGCTTCTAATGAATTATTTTTTAAATCGGGAACAAAAGTTACCGGTCTTAGTTTTTTTGATAGAAACAGATTAAATATTGGTGCAGGTTATCTGTTTTCAGATGACATACAAATTGAACTAACTTATGCCAACGAATATCTTCCCAGAGATAACGGAAATCAAATCGTAAACGCCGCCTCATTCACACTTACATTTAATAATTTTTTTGAAAATCTAAACAAAAAGTTCTTACATAAATCAGAAACTACAAGTGAGGATTAAGTTTATTTTTCTTCTTCTTTTAAAAAACAAGCCAGCTGCTTTACAATTTCATCTTTATGCAATTTGAAATTGTAATCACGTATAAACTCAGTTCCTTTCATATTTATAGAAGCAACAACAGCTTCAAATTTAGAAAACGCAGTTAAATCCTTTTTGTCAATTAAATACAAAACCTGCATAACAGAATCATTTTTTACATACTGTGTATCATAATGCGTTAATTTATATGCATTATTATCAGCTAAGTGTATTATTAAATCATCTTTGATTCCTTTTCCTATCTTTTTTTCCGGAAAAGGTGTGGGCTGTAGAGCAACAAAATAATTTTCTTTATCGGTAACAATATTTATTTTTAGAGATTTAGATTTTGTAGTATAAAAAGCTGCCGGATCAAAATAATAAACCATGGAACCGTCTGCAAGTACTCTATTTTTTACATCGCATTGAGCAAAAGATTCAGCACTTCCAAAAATCAATAAAATTAAAACAGAGAAAAAAGTATTTTTCATGAGTTGGATTAATTAAATTAAAGTGTTCCTTAACAAAATTAATCATTTTAATTCATAAAAATCATTCTTCAGAACCTTTATCAACTGGTTCTGATTTGGTTACAATATAATTTACAATAACATTTGAATTAAAATACGCATCAGGATTTTCAATTTCTTCTTCAGGAATTTCAGTATTTACGAAATTTCCATCTTCATCAAAATGCTTCATAAAAGCATCCTGCGAAGGATCAAAATCTGGTTTCTGCCAATCGTAAATTATAGGTTTTGTATATTCAGAAGTCTTATAATATAAAGAAAGTCCAAATCCCGTAATAAATCCGCCTAAATGTCCTTCCCAGGAAATTGCAGCATCTACATCTGGAAAAACATACCAAATCATTCCTCCATAAAGCAAAATAACAGATAAGGAAAGTGCCACCAAACGATAATATTTAGTTTGTATTCCTTTAAAAAAAATAAAACTTACCAGAACATAAATTAATCCACTGGCTCCAATATGAAAGTTTGGACGGCCAATAATCCAGGTTATCAATCCCGAAAATAAAATTCCATAACCAATAACGCCTAATGACTGCTTGGGATAAAAAAACTGCAAAGCTGTCAGTAAAACCAAAAGCGGAATTGAATTGTTATATAGATGGTCTAAATTTTCATGGATAAATGGACTAAACAACACGCCTTGTAATCCGGAAAAATCTCTGGGATAAATTCCGTTTTGATAAAAATCAAAATCGAATCGAATCTGAATCCAGTATATAACCCATAGAAAAAGCACAAAAAATACCGGAACTCCAACAACTGCTGTTGAAAATTTAAATTGATTATCATTCATATAGTTTCGATTCTAATTGATGTTCTGGCATCAAAAAACTATCCAAATAAAAATTACTGATAATTTGTCAGCTATTCTATTATATGTTAAATGTTTAAAAATTGAAATGCTATATAGTATCTCATGTAACAAAATTAATTTTGAAAATAGTAATTTTACAAAATGGAAGCACCGTTAGCCGAGCGTATTCGCCCACAGAAATTAGAGGATTATGTTAGTCAGAGTCATTTGGTTGGACCAAATGGTTCGTTGACGCAGCAAATTTCAAAAGGAATAATTCCTTCACTTATTTTTTGGGGACCGCCCGGAACAGGCAAAACAACTTTAGCACAAATTATTGCGCAGGAATCTAAACGTCCTTTTTATATTTTAAGCGCCATTAATTCCGGGGTTAAAGATATTCGCGATGTAATTGAAAAAGCAAAACAAAGCGGCGGTTTATTTACTGCCAAAAATCCTATTTTGTTTATTGATGAGATTCACCGATTTAGTAAATCACAGCAAGATTCACTTTTAGCTGCTGTTGAAAAAGGATGGATTACACTTATTGGTGCAACTACAGAAAACCCAAGTTTTGAGGTTATTCCCGCATTATTATCGCGCTGTCAGGTCTATATACTAAATGCTTTTACAAAAGATGATTTAGAAGCCTTATTGCATCGTGCAATGAAAATTGACGTGGAATTAGCATCTAAAAAAATCACTTTAAAAGAAACGGAAGCACTACTACGACTTTCTGGCGGAGATGGCAGAAAACTGCTTAATATTTTTGAGCTTGTAGTTAATGCTTCTCCAAGCGATAACGTAATTATTACCAACGATCGTGTTTTTGAACTTGTTCAGCAAAATACTGTTTTATATGACAAAACTGGTGAACAACATTATGATATTGTTTCTGCTTTTATAAAATCCATAAGAGGAAGTGATCCAAATGGTGCAGTTTACTGGCTGGCAAGAATGATTGAAGGCGGTGAAGATGTAAAATTTATTGCCCGCAGAATGTTGATTTTATCTAGTGAAGATATTGGAAATGCAAATCCTACGGCGTTTATTATGGCTAATAATACTTTTCAGGCGGTTTCAACGATTGGTTATCCAGAAAGCAGAATTATATTAAGCCAATGCGCTATATATCTTGCAACATCTCCAAAAAGCAATGCATCTTATATGGCAATTGGAAATGCACAGCAATTAGTAAAACAAACAGGAGATTTACCAGTTCCAATTCATTTACGAAATGCTCCAACAAAATTGATGAAAGAATTAGGATATGGCGAAGACTATAAATACTCGCATGACTATGCAAATAATTTTGCCGAGCAGGAATTTCTACCCGATGCCATAAAAGAAACGGTTCTTTACAATCCTGGAAGCAACTCTAGAGAGAACAGCAACCGCGAATTTTTAAAGAACCGTTGGAAAGATAAATATGGTTATTAAACCATATTATATTTTAGAATTTTACAGAAACTTTTTCTGAAATCAATTTATCATTTTGATAATACTCAAAATACCATTGATTGTCTTTTGCGTTTAAAGATCCCTGAATTCCATCTTTAATGGCAATAAAAGAATCTGCATGCGAAGTTTTCAATAATTTCATTACCACTTTTGGTGTTTTATCAATTAACTGAAATCCATTTTCTGTTGGCTGTGCATACAATAAATTGGGATCTGAAAGATTAACTACAGGTTTCTCTTCAACTGGAGCACTGCTAACTATTGCTGCAGCAACTGGAGCCACAGCTTGCGTTACATTAGAAGAAGTTGAAGAAGCAGTTTTTCCATTATATTTATAGTGCAGTCCAATAACAGATACAAATGCACCTTCAAGACTTTCTTTATACGCTACTTCGTAGTCTTTCTCCCTGCTCTTTCCAGTTTCAGAAGTATAAATTACTTTTCCGTAGCAGTCTTTAAATTGAATAAAAAGTTTTGTTACTAAAAAAGCATTGTCTCTTTTAACATCAATATACAAAAGCTCACATCTATCAATTCCTGCAGGTATTTGCTCATTAGTATAATAAGCCTCAAAACCGGCTTTAAGTAAATTTGATTTAGTTAAGGTTGCTAATCGATATTGATTATCTGTTTTGATGAAATCATATTTAAGAGGAATTATAACGGCTTTATAATCGTTAACAGATTGCGAAAATCCAATAGCCGAACAAAATAGCAAAGCCAGTAAAACTTTTATTTTCATAATTATAGGTATTTTTTTAGTTCTAGTAAATGATTAATTTGTTTTAAATTTTTAGGAACATCAATATTTCTGATGTTAAAGAAAATAGCATCCATCCCAGCGTTTAAAGCGCCATTAACATCTGCATCAAAATCGTCTCCAATCATAATACTGTTTTCTTTTGAAGCCTGAGCCAAATTGACAGCATAATCAAAGATAATACTATTTGGTTTTTTAACTCCGGCTAATTCAGAATTTGTAATGGTACTGAAATATCCGCCAAGCGAAGCATTATTAATTTTTTTGGTTTGAACGTGTGCAAAACCATTTGTTATAATATGCAGCTTATATTTAGGTTTAAGATATTCTAAAACTTCAATTGCTCCATCAAAAAGATGATTATTATCGGTCAAAAACTCAATATAATCATTAGCAATCTGATCTATATTTTCATCAGAAATAGAATAATTTAACGCATCAAAAGAATATTTTAATCGGTTATAACGTAATTCCTGATGCGTAATCTCATCATTTTGATACAACCTCCAGCATTCCTGATTTATGGGAACATATTTTTTAATAAAATCTTCAATTTTTATCTCTCCGAAATTATTTTTAAAAATGCGATCAAATGCCATTTCTGAATTTTTATCAAAATCCCAAAGCGTATGATCTAAATCAAAAAAAATGTCTGTAATGTTGGTATTCATAGATTAAAAAATTCCTTCATCTACAAAACTATAATATTTTGTTTCAGTAATAATCAAATGATCTAAAATTTTAACATCTAGGATCTCTCCTGCTGTTTTTATTTTCTTTGTAATTTGTTTGTCTGCATCACTTGGATTCAAATTCCCAGAAGGATGATTATGACACAAAATCAAACCTGTAGCACCATTTTCTAATGCTAATTTAAAAACCAAACGTATATCTACAATCGTTCCTGCAATTCCTCCTTTACTTAATTGTGATTTAGAAATAACCTTATTAGAATTATTCAGAAAAAGTACCCAAAATTCTTCATGTGATAGTTCACCTATTATTGGTTGCATAATTTCGAAAGCATTTTTACTTGAAATAATTTTGTCCAATTGTACTATATCCTCTGCCCTTCTTCTACGTCCTAATTCTAAAGCAGCAATAATGGTAATTGCCTTTGCTTCGCCAATGCCTTTAAATTGCATTAATTGAGAAATAGATACTTTTCCTAAAGAATTTAAATTTCCAGCACTGGCCAAAATTCGTTGACTTAAGGCGACTGCCGATTCATTGCGACTTCCAGAACCGATTAAAATAGCCATTAACTCAGCATCGCTTAAAGCATCTTTGCCTTTAAGCATTAATTTTTCCCTTGGTTTGTCATCTTCTGACCAATTTTTAATGGGAAAATTTGTAGTTTCCATCTAAAGTAAAATTTAATTATTTAAAGGAAACTCTTTTCTTAATCTCCACAGCGAATATATTAAAAAATAAGAAAAATCTCTCGTAAATAAAATTCAGATTTCGAATAATAATAAAAATGTGCCAATCGCTTTTTGCAATTGGCACATTTTCTAATTCTTTAAATTGACTAATTTTCCTAATTAATCAATTGTTTTACTTCATCAAAATTCAAACCTCCATAATTTCCTGAACTCATTAATAAAAGTGCAGAATTGTCAAGATTTAAGTTGAATAAGTATTCTTTAAATTCAGCTGGATTTGTATAGATGATTAAATCTTCTCTGTTAAATGAAGTTGCTATTTGTTCATATGTTACTTCTTCTAACTGTTTGATTTTTACAGCATCTGGAGAATAAAAAACAACTGCAACATCAGCATATTCTAATGCACCTTCATATTCTTTCAAAAATTCGGCATTTAAACTGCTGTACGTATGCAATTCTAAACAAGCTACCAAAGTTCTATTTGGATATTGCTCTTTTACAGCTTTAGTTGTTGCCGCAACCTTACTTGGCGAATGTGCAAAATCTTTGTAGGCAACTTTTCCTTTTCCTTCGGCAATTTTTTCTAAACGTTTAGAAGCTCCTTTAAAACTGGCAATTGCCTCATAAAAATCAGCTTCATCAACTCCCATATTTTGGCAGATCCATTTTGCTCCGGCAAGATTATTTAAATTATGCGCTCCAAAAACTTCAATTGGCATATCGCCTTCTGGCGTTTTCAATAAAGTTACACCATCGCTAACCGAATATTCTGGAGTGTGGTAAGCTAATTTACGAATAGGATTTGTTGCAGCCTCAGAAACACGTTTTACTTCCGGGTCATTTTCATTATAAACTAAAATTCCTCCATTTGTAATTTTCGAAATAAAAATTTCAAATTGCTCTACATAATTTTCATACGTCGGAAACACATTGATATGATCCCATGCAATTCCTGAAATCAAAGCAATATTGGGCTGGTATAAATGAAACTTCGGACGACGATCTATTGGCGACGATAAATATTCATCTCCTTCTAAAACCATAAAATCATTTTCTTCAGTAAGATGCACCATCGTATCAAAACCTTCTAATTGTGCACCAACCATATAATCAACTTCAATGTTATGATAATGCATAACGTGCAAAATCATAGAAGTAATAGTAGTTTTTCCGTGCGAACCGCCAATTACAACACGAGTTTTATTTTTAGATTGTTCGTATAAAAATTCTGGATAAGAATAAATTTTAAGTCCCAATTCCTGCGCTTTCAACAATTCCGGATTATCAGCTTTTGCATGCATTCCTAGAATTATGGCATCAATATCGGCAGTGATTTTTTCAGGAAACCAGCCCAGTTCAACAGGAAGAATTCCTTTTTTCTCTAATCTTGATTTTGAAGGCTCAAAAATAGCATCATCGCTTCCTGTAACCTGATATCCTTTATTATGCAATGCTAATGCTAAGTTGTGCATAGCGCTTCCGCCTATAGCGATGAAATGTGTTTTCATTTAAAATGTTTAATCGTTAAACTGTTTAATTGGTTAATCGAAAAAGCCAATAACTAATAAAACTCCAATAATTATTTTTCAAAAATAAGGAAATATAAAATGTGTTATTTCCTTTTATAGATAAATTAGTACTTTGTACGAAAAATATTTTTAAACCTTTCCCAACCTTTATCGAGAAACTGCCCTCTATAGATAAAAAGCACTTTATGAAAAATATACTATTTATTTTATTATTGATTTCTACCACAATTTTTGCACAGCAAAATGATAAAAGATGGGACAAAGTTATTGCCCTTGAAAATGAAGGCAAAGTAAAATCGGCAAACGAAATTGTTTCTAAAATTTACAAAAAAGCAATAAGTCAAAAAGACGAGGTCCAAATGATAAAATGCTTTTTCTATCAATCTAAATATCTACAGGTTGTGGATGAAAATGCACAAACCAAAATTTTAAATAATCTTAAAACCGATATCAACCGAGTTTCTATTCCATCAAAAGCAATTTTGAATTTGGTCTACGCAAAATGTTTAACCGATTATTTCGCCCGAAATAAATATCAAATTGAAAAAAGAACAAATACCGAAGAGCTGGATAATGATTTCCTGACCTGGACTGCAAAAAATTTCAATGCTCAAATTGATCTCGCTTTAAAAAATTCTATGGAAAACGAGACTGTTTTAAAAAACACTTCCCTGACTAAGTACGAAGCTATTTTTGACTATCCAGCCATTGGGAAATTTAAAACTCTTAATTTATTAAATCATGTAATATCAGAAAACATATACCTTCAATCGCAAAAAATTCGTACGTGGGAAATTCAAAAAAGTGATTTTTTATCTTCTAAAAAAGATCTTTTAGGAGATTCAAATGATTTTATAAAATTAAACTTTGATTCTGTTTCAAACGAAAATCTTAAAATTACTTTAAAACTTTATCAAAGACAAGAAATTAACAATTCGACTGCCGAAAATATTTGGGGAAGAATTCAGTTTCTCAAAAAAAATATTTTGGACGCAGATGAAGATTACATTCAGGCTTTAGCTGCTCTTCAAAACAAAACTGATAATGTGCTTTTAATACAAAACATTCAGTTAGAAAGAGCCTCTTTTTTATCTCAAAAAGCCTCAAAAAAAGCATACCCTGATTATAATATAAAAGCAATTGCAATTTTAGACAGCATTTTACAAATTAACAACAGATCAAACGCTTATAAACTTGCCATGCAGCAAAAGGAAAACATTTTATATAAAAATTTAAATGTGCAGCTTCAAAAATATATTTATAACAACGAAAATACGCGCGCTTTTGTTCAATATAAAAATATCGAAAAACTTAAAATTTCCTTTTTCAAAATTTCACAAGCACAGCTTATTAATCTCACAAAATCTTATATCACAACAGACGGTATTAGAGATACAATCATTCAAAAAACAAAACCTGCAATTTCACAATCTTACATCTTAACCAACAAAAAAGATTATTTTGAATATTCAACAGAAGTTTTGCTGCCACAACTAGAGACAGGTTCTTATTTAGTATATTTTGAAAGTGAGGCTGATTCAAATGACAGGAAAGCTTATGCCTTTGAAACTATTACAGTTTCTGACTTTATAATTTTAGGAACTCAAAATGATACAGCGGAAATTTATCAGATTCTGGATCGAAAAACCGGAAAACCATTAGAAAATGTAAACATCAAATCTCAGTCAATTAACGTTTTAACAAATAAAAACGGAATTGCGGTTTTTGAAAAGAAAATTAACCAGTATACTTATCAACCTATTACTGTTTACACACCAAAAGATACTCTTTACATTGAAAACAAATATCTTGCTTACAATAATCTATACAGCGATAAAAATGAGGATCAGAATAATTTTAAAGGGAAAGTAGAATTTTATTTAGACCGTGCAATTTACCGTCCGGAACAAACCGTTTACTATAAAGGAATTGCGACACAAAAAACTAAAAACAAATCGGCTGTAGTTCCCTTTACAACATTTCAAGTTATTGTTGAAGATCCTAATAATACTGAAATCAAAGAATTTGATGTTATAACAAATGAGTTTGGTTCTTTTTCGGGCGAATTTGTTCTTCCAAAATCTGGCCTGACAGGTAGTTTTTTAATTACTGCCGATGAACCTACTGACTATGAAAATGATAAAGTTTATGATAAAACAAAAGATGAGCATCCATTTTGGGATAATGTAGATTTTGAAACTTCCCAAATCGATTTTCAGGTTGAAGAATACAAACGTCCAAAATTTGAGGTAACTTTTGAACCTAAAAAAGAAAGTTTTCAGCTTAATCAACTAGTTAAAGTAAAAGGAACTGCAAAAGCTTTTGCAGGAAGTAACATTTCTGATGCAAAAGTAACTTATACCGTTACCCGACATACGACTTATTTAAGACATTTCTATAATCAGGAAGTTGAAAATGAAGTATTAGCCGTTGAAGAAACTAAAACTGATGCCTCAGGAAAATTTTCAATTGATTTTACAGCTCTTCCTGCTAAAAACTCTAAGAAAGAACTATTGCCTGTTTTTAATTATGAAATAAAAGCTTCTGTTACTGATATCAACGGAGAAACTCATGATGCTGGCACTTCTATAAAAGTTGGTTACCATGACTTAGAATTAAATGCTGTAATTCCTAATGAAATCTACACTAAAAATAAAAATGAGATTAAACTTTTAAGCACTAATCTCAATGGAGAATTTATGCCAATTAAAGGAGAAATAAAAATTTACTATCTCAACCCATTCTCTACAAAATTTAAGGGCAGAGTATTTCCTAATCCTGAAATAGAATCTATTTCAAATTCTGATTTTGAAAAATTATTCCCATACGAAAACAATCAAAATTCAAAAGAAAAAACAACCGAAATCTTATTGTATTCCAAAAATATAGATACACAAAAAGACAAAACTCTTGCTTTAGATTTCATTTCAAATTATAAATCCGGTGACTATAAAATTGTCTTTTCTGCAAAAGATAGTTTTGGAAATTTAATAGAAAACAATTCAAATTTCAGGCTTTTTCAAAGCAGCGATAAATTTGACACAAGTCGTTTATTTAATGTAACACAAATAAATCAAGATGCCTTAAAAGACGGTTTTGTTTTAATAAAACTAACTTCTGTTCTTCCAGAATTATATATTACTGGGACAGCCAGTTATGAAAACAAATTGTATTCAGAAGAAATATATCACCTTCAAGATCATGAAGCGTTAGTTAAGATCCCGATAAAAAAAGAATTTCAAAATGGGGTAATAATTGATTTCACAAGTATATACGAAAATCAAAAATTTGACAATAATGTTTTTGTTATTTTAAAAAGAGAAAAACCAGAATTTAAATTTGATGTAGAAACATTTAGATCTAAAATACAACCCGGAAGTAACGAAAACTGGTCTTTTAAATTAACCGGAACAGCTGCAAAAAAAGAATCTGAAGTTTTGGCGTCAATGTATGACAGCTCGTTAGATCAATTTACCACAAAAAATTGGCCAAGCTTAAATCTTGATCAATACAATATTGGACACAGTTACAAAGCACTTTTAGGTAACGAAAAAACATATACTACAATCCTTAATTTAAATACTCCGTCTAAGCGTATTGAACTAAAAAATGAAAGTACAAAACTAATCTGGTTTGGATTTGATTTTGCCCGCACCAGCAATGATGTAATTTATTTACAAAGAGAATATCAAAGACAGTTAACAAAAAAAATAAAAAAACCATTAGATGCTAAATTGATTTCTGGTATTGTAACTGATCGGGATCAATTACCTCTTCCTGGTGTGAGCATAACTATTAAAGGTACACAAAGAAGCACAAGTACTGATTTTGACGGATATTATGAAATTGAAGCAAAAGAAAATGAAGAACTTGTTTTCGCCTATATTGGTTATAAAAATCAATCTGCAATTGTTTATAAAGACAAAACCATCAATTTAGAATTAACAGCAGAATCAAATCACTTAGAAGAAGTTGTTATAGTTGGTTATGGCACGCAAAAAAAGAAGTCAATAACAGGTTCAATCTCCCAAATAGTTCTTTCAGAAGATAATGCTGTTTATGATTTCACTGGATTTTCACAACAATTGGCCGGAACGGTACAAGGTGTACAAATTAGAGGAGCATCGACAATTAAAGGAGCCAATCCTTTATATGTAGTTGATGGGCAAATAGTAAGCGATATCAAAAATTTAAATCAAAATGAGATTTTATCAATTGATGTTTTAAAAGATGAAAAAGGAACCGCTCTTTATGGAAGCAGAGCAGCACATGGAGTTATAATTATTACAACTAAAAGTGCATTAGAAGCCTTAACGCAAGTAAAAGCCAGAAAAAATCTTTCTGAAACTGCTTTCTTTTTTCCGAATTTAAAAACAGATTCTAATGGAAAAGTGAGTTTTAACTTTACTTCTCCAGAAGCATTGACCGCTTGGAAACTTCGTCTTTTAGCTCATAATAAAAATGCTGTTTCCGGTTATTTAGAGAAAAGTGTTATTACACAAAAAGATTTAATGGTTTTACCAAACTTTCCACGTTTTCTTAGAGAAAAAGATACAATTGTTATTAGTACCAAAATCGCTAATGTTACCGCTGAAGCGAAAACCGGAATTGCTTCTTTACAATTTTTTGACGCCGTGACAATGCAGCCAATCGACGCAAAATTGCTAAACACAAATAATATTCGAAATTTCACTATTCCTGCTTATGGAAACACAACGGCAAACTGGACAGTTACAATTCCGGAAGGTTTACAGGGTGTTCAGTATAAAATTTTGGCTAAATCCGGTAATTTTTCAGATGGAGAAGAAAACATCATTCCTGTTTTGACAAACAATATGCTCGTTACAGAAAGTATTCCAGTTTGGGTTCGTGAGAATTCGACTAAAGAATACACATTCGAAAATTTAAAAAACAATAATTCTACAACATTAAGAAATCATCAGTTTACGTTTGAATATACTTCAAACCCAACCTGGATTGCCATTCAATCTTTACCATATTTAATGGAATACGAACATGAATGTGCAGAACAAACCTTTGCACGTTTTTATGCCAACGCTTTAGCATCAGAAATAATCTCCAGTAATCCAAAAATTGCGACTGTATTTGAAGATTGGAGAAAAAATGGAAAACCAATTTCTAAATTAGAAGAAAACGAAGAATTGAAATCAATTATTTTGGCCGAAACACCTTGGCTGAATGATGCTCAAAATGAAGATGAAAAGAAAAAGAATATTGCTCTTTTATTTGATTTAGAGAAAATGAAAACTTCTCAGGAAACTGCATTCGATAAATTAAAACAAAAGCAAAAATCATCTGGGGGTTTCTCTTGGTTTGACGGCGGTTATGAAAGCGAATATATCACAAGACATATTCTGGCAGGTTTAGGTCATTTAGCAAAATTGAGTAAAAATGATATTGCAAAAATCGATGAAATCGCCAAAATAGGAATTCCGTTTTTAGACAATAAGTTTTTAAACTACCACAGATTCAGGACCAAAAATTTAAAAACAACCGATAAACTAATCTGGATTAATCCGTATTCTGATCTTCATTATTTATATACCAGAAGTTTTTATTTAGAAAAATATCCTATTTCTGACACTTTAAAAAAGGTTACTAAATTGTATTTAGAGACTGCAAAAAAAGAATGGCTTGATTATTCACTTTATGAAAAAGGACTGGCGGCTTTAACTTTGAATAAATTTGGAGAAAAAGAAACTGCTAAAAAAATTATCGAAAGTCTAAAAGAAACTTCTTCAAATAATGAAGATTGGGGAATGTACTGGATTGCCAACAAATCTGGCTGGTATTGGTATCAGGCGCCAATTGAAACTCAGGCTTTATTGATTGAGGCTTTCGCCGAAGTTACGCAAGACACCAAATCTGTAGATGCGATGAAAGTCTGGTTGTTAAAAAACAAACAAACCAAAAACTGGCCAACAACAAAATCTACAACCGAAGCTATTTATGCTTTATTATTGCAAGGTACAGATTGGCTTTCTGTAAAAGACAACACAATTATAAAATTGGGTGACGAAAAAATTATAACCAAAAAGCTGGCAGAAAATAAAAAAGAAGCCGAAACAGGTTATATCAAATTAAACTGGAAAGCTGATGAAGTAAAGAAAGAAATGGCTTCTGTCAGCATTCAAAATAAATCAAAAGTTCCGGGGTTTGGCGGTATTTACTGGCAGTATTTTGAAGATTTAGATAAGATTAAAAATAATTCGGGAGCCGTTTTATCTGTTTCAAAAGAATTATATTTAAAGAAAAGCACTTTGAAAGGAGATGAATTAGAAAGAATTACAGCAAAAAATTCTTTAAAAACCGGAGATTTGGTTACGGTACGTTTAATTATTACTTCAAAAGAAGATACAGAATATGTTCATTTAAAAGATATGCGAGCTTCTTGTTTTGAACCTGTAAATGTACTTTCAGAATATAAAGACTCAGATAATATAGAATATTATATAAGTACAAAAGATGCTGCAACACATTTCTTTTTTGATGAAATCAATAAAGGAACTTATGTTTTAGAATATGATATTCGAGTAAATAACAGCGGCGAATTCTCAAACGGAATTACAACAATCCAAAGTATGTATGCTCCGGAGTTTGCAAGTCATACAAAAGGAATTCGAGTAAAAGTTCAATAAAAATTCGAAAAAATAAATTCCAAATTCCAACAAAAGTATATAATTTATCCTTTTGTCAGGCTGAGCGAAGTCGAAGCCCTTCCCGACATGTAAGCCTTCGACTTCGCTCAGGGTGACAATAAATTTCATAATTACTTTCTGTTAAGTGAGCACATTTAAAAACAAAAAACCCGACAGATTTTAAATCTGTCGGGTTTACTTTTATCCTGAAATTGAGATTATTTTGTAATCGTCAACTCGTCAATAATATTTTTAGCTCCAGCGTATTTGTCAATAATCCAAAGTACATAACGAATATCAACGTTAATAGTTCTTTGCAATTTAGGATCAAAAATTACGTCTCCGGCCATCGCCTCGATGTTTCCATCAAAAGCAATTCCAATTAATTCTCCTTTTCCGTTTAAAACTGGTGAACCTGAGTTTCCTCCAGTAATATCATTATCCGTTAAAAAGTTTACTGGCATGTAACCCGCTTTATCTGCATATTGACCAAAATCTTTTGCTTTGTTTAATTCTAACAAACGTTTTGGTAAATCAAATTCCTGATCTCCTGCTTTATACTTTTTCACCATGCTTTCCATAGTAGTATAATTATTGATTGCAGCATCGTTACGAGGATCTGCAGGTAAAGCACGAACTTTTCCGTAAGTTAATCTCAAAGTAGAGTTTGCATCAGGATATTTAATTGCGTTTAATTTCGATTCTCTTAAACCTTCAACAAGTTCACGGTAAGCCGTTGCAAAACCATCATCAGCTTTTGCCTGGTCATCTGTTTTAGCACGATATTTTGTTAGTAAATCATTTGAGATAATATACAAAGGATCGTGTACAATTGCCAAAGGTTTTGGATCAGCCATAAATGCTAATACTTTTTCCTTAGTTGTAAAATAACTAATTTCAGTTGCTTTTGCCACATCAGCAGTAAAGTCACCATTATTAGTAGTTTTCATTTTAGCGATTTCTGGAGCAAGTCCGTATTCAGCAGCTTTAGAAGCATATAAATTTAATTGCGCTGTTAATACATCTTTTTCAAGCGGAGCATAAAAATTACCATAAATGTTGTCTATCATTGTATTGATCTTAGGTAACATCTCTGCTCTTTTTGCTTCATTTTCTTTATAATAAGCAATCAGCTCATTTCCTAAATTTGCTGGACCTGTCGCATAAGCAGAAGTACGTAAAAGCTGCGTTAAATAATTATCGTGACGTGCTTTTAAGTTTGTTTCTCTATAATAATCGTTAATAGTAGGAATTACATTTTCATATTTATCTTTATTAGCAGGTTTGCTTGCCCACTCATAAAATTTATCTTCCTGCTCTGATTTTGCATCTACCGTACCTGCTTTTGTTAAAGCATCGATCATACCCTGACGGTTTTTCCAGTAATTTGCTGTCGAAGCATATTTAGATGCATATTTCAAACGAACTGTTGCATCTGTATCCATATACTTTTTCATTACATCCATTCCGGTTTTGGCACCTTCAACCCATGCAGGATAAGCATATTTTATATTTTGCTCAATTCCGCCTGCCGGCATCCAGCGATTTGTTCTTCCAGGGTAACCTAGAATCATGGCAAAATCATTTTCTTTTACACCTTTAATACTTACAGGTAAATAATGTTTTGGCTGTAAAGGCACATTATCTTTTGAGTAAGCTGCAGGATTTCCGTCTTTATCAGCATACACTCTAAACATAGAGAAATCCCCAGTTTGACGAGGCCACTCCCAGTTATCAGTATCTCCTCCAAATTTACCTACACTTTCCGGAGGTGTTCCCACTAAACGAACATCTGTGTAATCCTGGTAAACGAAATAGTAATATTCATTTCCTTGAAAGAAAGGACGAACAGAAACTGTATACTTTCCGTTTTCACTATTTTCTTTTTCAATTAAACTAATCTCTTGCTGAATGATTTTGTTTCTTTCAGTTTCGGTCATAGTATCATTTACTTTTGATAAAATTCTTTTTGAAACATCGTCCATACGAACAAAGAAACGAACGTATAAAGATTTTGGTTTCATTTCGGCACTTTTTTCTTTTGCCCAAAAACCATCTTTCAAATAGTTTTGTTCTGCAGTAGAAAGTTCTGCAATCGCATTATATCCGCAATGGTGGTTTGTTAAAACCAATCCGCTTTTAGAAACGATTTCAGCAGTACATCCACCATTAAACTGCACGATAGCATCTTTTAAACTATGATGGTTAATACTGTAAATTTCTTCGGCTGTTAATTGCAAGCCCATTTTTTCCATATCTCTATGATTCAATCTTTCGATAAACATCAAGAACCACATTCCCTCATCAGCTCTTACAGGAAAAGCCATAAGGCACATGGTCAAGAATAAAACTATTTTTTTCATGTTATTTTGTTTAAGTACTGCGAATATAACTCATTTTCGCAAAAAAAATAAACATTCCATCTAAAAACAAAACATTATAAATAAATATGAAGATGATTTTGCGAAATTCATAATTTGATGAAAAAGAAAAATTATTAGAATATAAAAAGATAATAGTTAATTAAACTTATAAAATTCTAGATTTAATGAAATCATGATTTTAAATCTTAATAAAAATTGTAAAAATTAACCTTCAATTAAAAATATTTAATTTAATCCATTTCTTACAAATAATTATTCCTTTAATTTGCCTTTCAATTAAAAAAAACGAAAATGAAAAAATTATTAGTAGCAGTTGTACTATTAGTGACAACTATGATGAGTGCGCAAAAAGGATCTATCCTACTTGGTGGAAATGTTGGATTTGGATCAGAAAAAATTGGAGATGACAAATATGAAAACTTTGAATTTTCTCCAAAAGTAGGTTACCAATTTACAGACAAATGGACTTTAGGAGTTGAAGGTTCAGTCCTGAACTACAAAGAATCTGGATCTAAAAGAGAAGAAGCATACAGAGTTGGTGCATTTACTCGTTACTCAGTGCCTCTTTCTGATTTATTTTCTTTCTACACTGATTTAGGAGTTGGATATCAGGAAAGAAGTATTGATAAAACTAAAGGTGTATATGCTAGTTTAACGCCTGCCTTATTTATCAATATGAAAAACGGATTTGGTTTAAATTTCAATATTGGAGGTATTGGTTACGACAATCTTAGCGGAAAAGGAATTGCCAGAGAACAGCGTTTTGGTTTTAATTTTGGGCAAAGTGTAAACTTTGGAATCTCTAAAAACTTTGGACTATAATTACATTAGGATTTAAGTTAGAAAGTGAAATCCTTTATACTTTTTGTTTTTTCGCGCAAAAAGTAAAAAACCCGACAATGAAAGTTGTCGGGTTTTTATATTTTATAATAAGACGATTTTAATCGTTAAGCATTTTCCAAAGTTTATCCTTCAAATCTGTTAAACCTTGCTGTGCAACAGATGAAATAAACATATACGGAATATCTTTAAACGAAACGTCTAATTCTGCTTTCAATTCAGCTTTAAGTTCGTCATCCAGCATATCACATTTTGAAATAACTAAAAGACGTTCTTTGTCCAGCATTTCAGGATTATACTTTGTTAATTCATTTACCAAAATATCATATTCTGCTTTAATATCCGGCGTATCGACCGGAACTAAAAATAGCAAAGTCGAATTACGCTCAATATGGCGAAGGAAATAATGTCCTAAACCTTTTCCCTCTGCAGCACCTTCAATAATTCCTGGAATATCTGCAATTACAAAAGATTGATAATCTCTGTAAGCTACAATTCCCAAGTTTGGTTTTAAAGTTGTAAAAGGATAATCGGCAATTTTTGGTTTTGCTGAAGTTAACACAGACAATAAAGTAGATTTTCCTGCATTAGGAAAACCAACCAATCCAACATCTGCCAGAACTTTAAGTTCCAGAATAACGTCCATTTCTAAACCTGGTAAACCTGGCTGCGCATAACGCGGTGTTTGGTTTGTCGAACTTCTAAAATGCCAGTTTCCTAAACCTCCCTTTCCTCCTTTTGCAAGAATTCTTTTTTCACCATCTTCTGTAATTTCAAAAAGTACTTCTCCGGTTTCCTTGTCTTTTACAACAGTTCCCAGAGGTACTTCAATAAATTTATCATCTCCATCTGCTCCCGTGCTTCGGTCTCCTCCACCGTCTCCACCGTGACCGGCTTTAATATGACGCGCAAACTTTAAATGAAATAATGTCCAGAGTCCTTTATTTCCCACTAAATATACATGCCCGCCTCGACCGCCATCACCACCGTCAGGGCCGCCTTTTTCAATAAATTTCTCTCTATGTAAATGCGTAGATCCTTTTCCTCCTTTTCCGGACGAAACATATATCTTAACGTAATCTACAAAATTTCCTTCTGTCATTTTTCTGAATTTCAGATCTTAGATTTTAGATTTTAGATTGCTCTAAATTCTATATCTAAACTCTATTTTATTTACTTTTCAGTCTCAGTCTAGATTTTCAGCACAAACTGCGACTGAAAACTGCGACTGAAAACTATTTTATTTCCTCTACTCTTTAAGCGCTTTTACAAGTACTTTATCAATCTTTACGCCGTCCATATCGACAACTTCTAAGATGAATTTTTGCCAAATTAGTTTTTCACCTTCTTTTGGAATATGTGAAAGTTCGGTCATAATCATTCCGCTTACGGTGTTTACTTCGTAATCGTTTGTTAGTTCATCTAATTCGAAATACGTTAAGAAATCGTGCAATGAATAATGCCCGTCAACCAGCCATGATCCATCTTCTCTTTCTATAAGCTGGAATTCATCTTTATAAAATTCAGATGCATCTCCAACTAAAGCTTCCAGAATATCATTCAAAGTAATTAAACCTTGAAAAACACCATATTCATCAGAAACCAAAGCGTAATGAACACCTGTTTTTTTGAAATTTTCTAACGCTTTATAAGCCGTTGTCTGCTCCATTAAATAAGGCGCATCAGAAATTATAGCAGCAAAATCAAAATTATCGTTCTCGATATTGGCAAATATATTTTTCAGCGTTACAACCCCAACAATGTCATCGTAGTTTTCATTGTAAACCGGATAAACGGTATGCAAATCCTGAACAACTAATTCTTTTATTTTTGTTTTATCAGCATTAAGCGGCAGCATATCAACTGATTTTCGGTGCGTCATTAACGAACTTACTTTTCGGTCTCCAATATGGAAAACACGCTCCACAATATCTTGTTCAATTTCCTGAACTTCTCCTACTTCTGTTCCTTCCTTAATGATGGCTTTAATTTCTTCCTCCGTTACTTTTCCGTCAGCAGTTGGTTTTATCTGCAAAACATTCAATAAAAAATCTGTTGAAGAAGTTAGTAACCAAATAAATGGCGCCGTGATAATCGAAATAACCTTCATTGGCATAGCAACCATTTTGGCGATCGATTCCGGATAGTTTAATCCGATACGTTTTGGAAGTAATTCTCCTAAAACCAAAGAGAAGAACGTCAAAACTACAACCACAATCCCCACCGCAACCGAATGTGCATATGGCTTTAAAACTTCAAAACCACTCACAAATGTTTCTACATCTAATGTGATTTTATCACCAGAATAAATACCTGTCAAAATTCCAATTAAGGTAATTCCGATTTGTACCGTTGATAAAAATTTGTTTGGAGAATTCGCCAGATCAAGCGCTGTTTTAGCACTTTTGTTCCCTTTTTTTGCTGCTGTTTCCAGTCTATTTTTTCGTGCTGAAATCAATGCAATTTCAGACATTGAGAAAACTCCGTTTAATAGTATTAGAAAAAATATTATTAGTATTTCCAATGTTTAGTAGATTCGTTATTTGTTTGGTTCGTTGTTTTGTATAAATTCTTATTGTTCTTTTTTAGCCCAGATGGAAGTGAAGAGCCCGGAGCTAAAAAAACTAATTTTTCCTGCCAGAAAACAGCGACCAGCGGAAGCTCGTTTTATGGTTTGGAAAAATAGTTTTTTTAGCGTCCCGATAGCTATCGGGACTTCACGTACAGCTGGATTAGCTTCTACAAATTATCTATAACTGACGTTAAGCGCTCTGTAATTTCTTCGATAGTTCCAATTCCGTTTACGGCGTGAAACTTATTCTGCTCTTTATAATACCCAATTAATGGAGCTGTTTTTTCGTTGTATTCCTGATATCTTACACGAATTTTTTCTTCGTCCTGATCATCTGGTCTTCCGCTTGTTTTCCCTCTTTCAAGTAAACGCGCTACTAAAATTTCGTCATCAGCCTCTAATGCAATTGTTGCAGTTACACTTGAACCAATTGTTGGTAAAAATTTATCTAATGCCTCAGCCTGATCTAAAGTTCTTGGATATCCGTCGAACAAAAATCCTGCGCTTTCCGGGTGTTTATTTACTTCGTCAATTAACATTGCTGTTGTTACTTCGCACGGAACTAGTTCTCCGTTATCCATAAAAACTCTTGCTTTTTTACCTAGTTCAGTATCATTTTTTAAATTAAAACGGAAAATATCTCCTGTAGAAAGGTGTGTTAAATTGTATTTTTCTTTTAAAAATTCTGCCTGAGTTCCTTTTCCTGCTCCAGGCTTTCCAAATAAAACAATGTTAATCATAGTACGTTTGAGTTGTGTGACTTCTTATTTTTTTGAAGAAGTTTAAAATGAATATATAGTTGTGTTTTGTTTAATATTATTCTGCTAACTTATATACTTCAGTCAGGTTTCTGCCTAAACCATCATAGTCTAATCCGTAGCCAACAATAAATTTATTCGGGATTCTGATTCCGATATAATCTATCTTAATGTCTTTTTTATAAGCTTCTGGTTTAAAGAACAAAGTAGCCACTTTAAAGTGTTTTACATTTTGTGCTTTAAATAAATGTTTTAATTCTTCAAGCGTATTTCCTGTATCGATAATATCTTCGATAATAACAACGCTTCTTCCAGACAAATCCTGATTGATTCCAATCAGTTCTTTAACTGAATTTGTTGTTTCAGTTCCTTCATAAGAAGCCATTTTGATAAATGAAACCTCGCAAGGACTTTTATATTTTTTCAGGAAATCGGCAGCCACCATAAAGGCACCATTCAAAACTCCAATAAAAATTGGAGTATCATCTCCAAAATCATCTTCTACTTGTGCAACTAATTTGGTTAAAGCAAAATCAATTTCCTTAGCCGAAATAAACGGAACAAATTGTTTATCGTGAAGTTGTATCATTATTTTTAAATTTAAAATAATGGACAAAGATACAGAATTACAACCAATCTGCCCACATGAAAATAGAATCGAAAGATGACTTTTTTACGAATGTTAAATATCAGTTAATAATTACAAAATCGTTCTTGCAGCTACTTTTTAATTTACTAAATTGTTGTTGAATAATCATTTAACTCCAAATTCCAATGAAGAATTACTTACCACTATTTTCTATATCCTTATTAATTTTAATGACTTCCTGTAACGGACAAGTTAAAAAAGAAGAAAAAGAAGCACTGGCAAAACAACCGGGAAATGTTGTAAAAACTGCTGTTGGTGACATTACGCTTCCGCCGCCATATGCTACTGAATCTAAAACGAATAACAGCAAAGTTATTGGATGGCCAAACGGTGTTACGCCAAAAGCTCCTGAAGGATTTACGGTTACGAAATTTGCCGACGGTTTTGAAAACCCTCGCTGGACTTACATTGCGCCAAACAGTGATATTTTTGTTGTTGAAAGCGGAACACGCGCCAGTAAAAATCAAATCACGGTTTTGCGTGATAAAGACAAAGATGGAAAATTTGAAACTCGTGAAGTTTTCATTAAAGATTTAAATAAACCTTTTGGAATGTTGGTTTTAAAGGACTTTTTCTACATTGCAAATACCGACGGATTATATCGTTATCCATATAAAAATAATCCTTTAAAATTAGAAACAAAAGGCGAAAAAATTCTTGAACTTCCTGCCGGAGGTTACAACAATCACTGGACCCGAAATTTATTAGGCAGTCCTGACGGAAGCAAAATTTATGTTTCTGTAGGTTCAGGAAGTAATAATGCCGAACATGGCGTTGACAAAGAAGTGCGCCGTGCCGGAATTCTAGAAATTAATCCTGATGGAACCGGCGAAAAAATTTACGCTTCGGGTCTTAGAAATCCTGTTGGAATGGATTGGAATCCTGTTAATAAAGAGCTTTGGACAGCTGTAAATGAACGTGATGATTTGGGCGATGATTTAGTTCCTGATTATATTACGAGTGTAAAAAAAGATGGTTTTTATGGATGGCCTTATTCTTATTTTGGAAGTATTCCTGATCCGAGAATGAAAGGCGAAAGAAAAGATTTGGTCGAAAAAGCAATTGTTCCAGATGTTGCCGTTGGTGCGCATACAGCATCGTTAGGATTGGCTTTTTATACTAAAGATGCATTCCCGGCAAAATATAAAAATGGCGCTTTTGTTGGGCAGCATGGTTCATGGAACCGCTCTAAAATTTCAGGTTATAAAGTGCTGTTTGTTCCTTTTAAAGATGGAAAACCTTCAGGAAAACCGGAAGATTTTTTAACTGGTTTTGTTTCGGATGAAAATAAAGCCGAAGTTTACGGACGTCCGGTTGCAGTTACGGTTATGAACGACGGATCGCTTTTAGTGAATGATGACAGTGGAAATACGATTTGGAAGGTTACAGCTAAATAAAATTCCAATTTATTAAATACCAAATTCCAATTTTGTACAGATAATTTAAACATATAGAAACATAGATTTTATATTTTATTAAAAGCGAAACACCTTTTTTGCCTCCATGAATCCTATGTTTCTATGTGTTTTAAAAACTACGTCTTAATTCAAATCATTTATGACCTTAAAAAAATATTGTCTTTTTCTTTTTGTGATTTTTGTTTTCCAAAACATTGAAGCGCAGAAAAAAGAAGGCAAAAAAATTGATTCTTTAAAAACCGAAAAGCTGAAAGAAGTTGTAATCAGTCCACTTCATATTGATAACAATTTATTAAACACTCCGGCTTCGATTGGTGTTCTCTCTAAAAAAGATTTACTGCAAAATAATACCACCGATATTACAACGGTAATCAATACAATTCCTGGTGTTTTTATGCAATCGTCTAATTTTACCACAACCCGAATTTCGATTCGCGGAATTGGTGCGCGAACCACTTACGGCACCAATAAAATCAGGGCTTTTTATGGCAGTATTCCGCTGACTTCCGGAAACAGCGAAACCGTAATTGACGATATTGACCTCGAAAACCTCAACCAAATTGAAATTATAAAAGGTCCGCTTTCGAGTGTTTACGGTGCTGGTTTAGGCGGTGCGATTTTAATTTCACCTCAGCTTTCTAAAAACGTAAATGAAAGTACCGGAATAAGTTCTGTTTTTGGTTCTTTTGGATTATTGAAAAACAGTGTGAATTTTGGTTTAGACGAAAAAAACGGAAGTTTAAACATTAGTTATCACAATTTAAAAACCGATGGCTGGCGAGAAAACAGCGCATACAAACGGGAAGGAATTACGCTTGCGGGAGAATTATTTCGAAAGAAAAACAGCAAACTGACTTACTTTTCAAATTATACTTATTTAAAAGCTTTTATACCGAGTTCGATAAATAAAAACGCTTTTGAAAATAATCCGGAATCTGGTGCACCAACCTGGGTTGCTTCAAAAGGTTATAAAGAATACAAATCGACTTTGGGCGGATTAGCTTATGATTTTTCAATTAATGGAAATCTAAAGAATTCAACTTCGGTTTTTATCAATTATAAAGACAGCAATGAACCAAGACCTTTTGATGTTTTACGTCAATATACTTTTGCAATGGGCGCAAGAACGCAATTCTCTGGAAACTTTAAAATTGGAAAAATAGAAAATAACTTCATTACCGGAATTGAATATTTTACGGATACTTATAAAGGTAATACTTTCGAAAATCTGTATCAGCAAAATAATGGTTTGGGAAGTTTACAAGGCGATCAACTTACCGAAACGGGACAAAAAAGAAATTTCTATAATATCTTTTCTCAATTACGAACTTTACTTTCAGATCAATTTGAAATTCAGGCAGGTTTAAATTACAATAAAACCAAATTCAGTCTTGACAATTATTCTGAAAACCCGAATCAGGAATATAGTTATGACGGTATTTTTTCGCCGCAATTATCCTTATTATTTAAACCGAATTTGCAGCAGACAGTTTACTTTTCGGTTAGCCGAGGATTTTCATTGCCCGCAACAGAAGAAACTCTTACAAGCGAAGGCACAATCAATACGAATATAAAACCTGAAAACGGTTATAATTTTGAAGTGGGCGGAAAATTCTATTTCTTCAATAAAAAACTTTACACCGAAATTGCAGTTTACCGAATGGAAATTAAAGATTTATTGGTCGCCAAAAGAGTTGGTGATGATCAATATGTAGGCTTAAATGCCGGAAAAACATTTCATGAAGGAATCGAAATTACTTTAAATCACAATTGGCCAATCAATCGATTCTTTTCCCTGAATTCTTATTTAGCCGGATCTTTAGGAAATTATGAGTTTAAAGAATTCGTTGATAACGGAAACGATTATTCCGGAAATAAATTAACCGGAGTTGCGGCAAACAAAGCCAACGCCGGAATTACTTTAAACACCAATCTTGGAATTTATTTCAATGCCGATTATCAATTCGTAGATGAAATCCCAATGAATGATGCCAATACCGCTTTTTCTGATTCTTATAATCTTATCAATTTAAAAACAGGTTATCGATTTGAGATTCTGCAAGGCTTAACCTCACATTTTGCTGTTGGAGTAAATAATGTTACAAATACAAAATATGCTTCTCTGATACTGCCAAATGCCGTTGCGGTTGGAAACGCGGCGCCGCGCTATTATTATCCCGGACTTCCTGTAAATTATTACGGAACTATCTCATTAAATTATTTATTTTAGATGCTTGAAATCACCCCCAAACCTAAAAAAATGCTTTCTGTATTACAAGAAAAACTGGATTATGTAAGTGCCTATCGGGAAAACCGGTTAAAGTGTGCGCAAGACATTCTCGAAAACCCCTCTTTATTTGAAGAATTAGTTTCTATTTGCTTTTCACCCGAAAATAAAAACAATCATAAAGCCTGCTGGATCCTTGAATTTGTATCGTATGAAGAATTAATCTGGCTTCAACCTCACGTTGATTTTTTCTGTTCTAATTTGAAAGTTCTGAAAGATGAAAGTTCGCTCAGACCAATTGCAAAAGTGGTACAACTTTTAGTAAAATCCCATTTTAAAAAAGACGAAAACAGTATTTCATTATCTGAAGAAAATCTTCAGGATTGTATTGAAGCCAGTTTCGATTGGCTTATAAATGATGTAAAAGTAGCTACAAAAGCCTATTCTATAAGAACTTTATACGTTCTGGGAAATTATTACAATTGGATTCATCCTGAACTTCAGGTGATTTTAAATAAAGATTACGGAGATCATTCCGCAGCTTACAAAGCAGTTGCACGAGAGGTTTTGAAGAAAATTGAATAGTTTTTTGCCACAGATTTAAAGGATTAAAATGATTTTTTGTTTGCCACTAATTACACGAATTTCCGCGAATTATTTTTTTTAGATTCAAACTAAAAATTAGTGGTAATTCTTGTAATTCGTGGTAAACAAAAACCCGCACAGAGATAAATCCTTTTAATCCTTTTAATCTTTGGCAAAACTTTAAAAATATAATTCGTGAAAATTCGTGCAATTCGTGGCTAAAAACTAGAAAACCACTAAATTTTGGCTAAAAAAAGATTAAAAGGTATCTTTGCAAAAACACAACACAAAATGAATTATTTTTCTTCTGATTTTAAATTAGGAATATTAGGCGGCGGACAATTGGGTAAAATGCTTTTGTTCGACACCAGAAAATTTGACATACAAACTTATGTTTTAGATCCGAGTGACGAAGCGCCGAGTAAAATTGCCTGCAATAAATTCTTCCAAGGCGATTTAATGGATTATGAAACGGTTTACAATTTTGGAAAACAAGTCGATGTTCTAACTTTTGAAATCGAATTGGTAAATCTTGAAGCTTTAACACAATTAGAAAACGAAGGTGTAAAAGTATATCCGTCTCCAAAAACTTTAAAAGGAATTCAGAATAAAGGAACTCAAAAAGATTTTTATACCCAAAGTAATATCCCAACCGCATCTTATTTACGTTTTGAAAGTCCGCTGCATTTGCAAAAATCAGTTGGAAATAACGAAATCACAATCCCGTTTGTATGGAAATGCACCGAGTTTGGTTACGATGGAAATGGCGTAAAAGTTATCCGCCAGATTTCTGATATGGATGATTTACCAAATGTAGAATGTATTGCAGAAACTATGGTTCCGTTCAAAAATGAATTGGCGGTAATCGTGGTTAGAAATCCATCAGGAGAAATTAAAACTTATCCAGTTGTAGAAATGGAATTTCATCCAGAAGCAAACCAGGTTGAATATGTAATCTGCCCTGCAAGAATCGACGAAAAAGTTGCAGAAAAAGCCAGAGCAATTGCTTTAAATGTTTCTGAAAAATTTAATCACGTTGGACTTTTGGCTGTTGAAATGTTTCAAACCAATGAAGATGAGATTTTAGTAAACGAAGTAGCACCGCGTCCGCATAATTCTGGACATTATTCTATTGAAGCAAGTTATACTTCACAATTCGAAAATCATTTACGTGCTATTTTAGATCTTCCGTTAGGAAATACAGACAGTAAAGTTGCCGGAATTATGGTAAATTTAGTGGGTGCTGAAGGATTTTCTGGAGATGTTGTTTATGAAAACATCGAAACCATTTTAGGATGGGATGGCGTTACTCCTCATATTTACGGAAAAAAACAAACTCGTCCGTTTAGAAAAATGGGTCACGTTACAATCGTAAATGAAAATATGCAGGAAGCGAGACGAATTGCACAGGAAGTTAAGAATACTATTAAAGTGATCAGTGGTCAGTAATTTTTAGTAGTCAGTCTTAGTTTTCTGTATAAAATCGCAATCGTTTTTTAATTAGCTTTGTAAAAATTCAATAAATGAAAATTTCAAAATTACATATCGATCAATTTAGACATTTAGAAAATTTAGATTTTGATTTTACATATCAAAGTGGTGAACGCAAAGGTGAATCACTAGATAAAATATGTTTTATTGGGCAAAGTGCTACTGGAAAAACTGGATTGTTAGAACTGATTTATGAGTATTCTAAAAACATTTTAGATATTGAAGTCGTAAATGGAAATAGTTTATTTAAGCTTAAAAGCACTATTAGAGATAAAGGTGAAGTTGTTTTTATGATAAAAAATGATAGTTTTCATTTAAGGAATAATGAAATCTATTATAAAGGTCGAAGTTATAAAGATGACAACAACTCCGGTGGCAGCGTGACATCTTTAATTCCACAAAAAGACACAAACACCCCTTCTTATTTTAAAGCAAACCTAATTTCTGACAAGAATATTGAAATATTTGAAAAAAATCCAATCGAAATATTTGAAAAATATGCTGACCTTCCATCCATAAAATTTGAAAATTTTGTAGAATCAGATAATTACACAAAATTATTTGATGACAATGTTAAACCAGAAATGTGGCTTTTATTACTCCAAGAGATTCTAGAATATAGGAAGAAATTAAACCAAAAACTATCTGAATTAGTGAATAAAGGTTTACTTTCAAATACTGAAAAATTAACCATCGAATATAAAAAATGGCAGAAAGAAAATCCGAATAAATTAGAGTCTTTCGCAAATAAATTCAATCCGCTTTTAGAAAAGTTAAATTTAGAAGTTGATTTAGTCAACACTGAATATTCTATTCCAATCTTAAACAAAAGGACAGAAGAAACAATTCCAATTCAAAATACTAGTACTGGAACAAAAGGCTTATTATTAACTTTTTTACCTTTATTTAAATTAAATACTAAAGACTCAATCATTCTCATAGATGAACCTGAACGTTCTTTATTTCCAGATATGCAAATGGATTTGATTGATAACTACAAAAATCTCGCTCCAGGAGCCCAATTTATTGTAGCAACTCATTCTCCATTTGTTGCGGCTTCATTTGAACCAGACGAACGTTTTATTTTGTATTTTGATAATGAAGGAAAAGTCGCTGTTCGAAGAGGAAGTTCTCCAATTGGCGATGATCCAAACGATATGCTTTATAATGATTTTGGAATTAATTATATAAACAAATACGGACAAGAAAAGTATCAGGAATATTTAGATTTAAAACAAAAAATCTACTTTGAAACTGACCCAAAAAAGAAAGAAGAAATTTCTGAAGAGTTAGAAAAATTAGGTGATGAATACAATTTCTAAATATGAGAAGAGTTTTTAAAAATCCTAATTCTGAAATCATTATCAAAAAAATAATCTACAATAAAGGTGATAATAAAAAACTTTCTTCTATTCTTTTAAAAGAACAAAAGAACTTTTGCGCCTATACTGATGAATTTATTGGTTGTAACGATGCCGTCGATATTGAACATTTTAATCCTAACTTAAAATATCTAGAAACTGATTCATATAATAATTGGTTCATGGTAAAGCACAAACCAAATAATCTGAAAAGAACGACTTGGATTGAACCTATTCTTTATCCTTTTGATGAATCTTTTGAAGAAAGATTAATTTATTCTGATGGTTATTTTCTTCATAATCCTGAAGATATCGAAGCAAAAAACTTAATTGATCTTTTGAATTTGAACGATGAAATTTTTGTAAAAAACAGAAAAAGATTCATTCAAAGAAGAAAAGAAAGAATTGCCGAAAAAGAAATCTCTGCTTTTGATTATTTTACAGAAAAAATTGAAAACGAAATCGAATCTTTAAAATATTTAAGAGCAATCCAAGAAGAATTCAAAATTGATATTTGGAATATGATTCCAGAAATAGAATAATAAAACTTGTTTTTCAGTCTCAACAAAACTTGAAACTTTAAACCTGAAACAAAAACAAACAAAAAACAAATGAGCAAAGTAGCCATTATAATGGGAAGCATCTCAGACATGCCAGTTATGCAGGATGCAATCGACATATTAAAACAATTTAATGTTGAAGTTGAAGTAGATATCGTTTCGGCACACAGAACGCCGGAGAAATTATTTGATTTCAGTAAAAATGCACATACTCGCGGCATTTCGGTAATTATTGCCGGTGCGGGCGGTGCGGCACATTTACCTGGAATGGTGGCTTCAATGTCTCCGCTTCCTGTAATTGGAGTTCCTGTAAAATCAAGTAATTCTATTGATGGCTGGGATTCTGTTTTATCGATTCTGCAAATGCCGGGCGGTGTTCCAGTTGCAACTGTTGCTTTAAACGGCGCAAAAAATGCGGGAATTTTAGCAGCACAAATCATCGGAAGCCACGACAAAAAAGTTTTGGATACTATTATTTCTTATAAAGAAGAATTAAAAGCGGCGGTTAATAAAGCTGCTGAAGGTTTAAAGAAATAAGTTTTCCCGATTCCTGCAAGGTTTTCAAAACCTTGTAGGTCTTGATTATCGCAATCAAAATTAAACACTTCAAAATACCTACAAGGTTTTGAAAACCTTGCAGGATAAAAATGCAAAGGCTTCCGTGTACGGAACTCTCTTTTTATTTATTTTTTGAAATTAAATTACATCTTCAACCTCTTCTAAAATAGATTCAAATTCAGATTCTTTTATATCTTCCTTATTTATCCAATTTTCTGAAGTCACCAAATCGTAATTTATATTGTCTTCAGTCTTCAATTCCCAAATAATACTTTCAGCTTCCGGAAACGGAATATTTTGAGATATTTGATTTTCGAATAATCTTTTGATAAGATTTCTATCAGATAAGCCATTATTCAATAATTTCAACACGTTTTCGGCTGTCAGCTTTTGTGCTTCTCCATCCGTTGGCGTTAATGAAAAATGAACAATAGAAGCTTTTGCATTTGGAAATTTTCCATTATAGGCTTTAAAAAGCAATTGATTTATATGAAACAAAGTGCCTTGCATGTGTATTTCGGGATATTCTTCGCAAACCTTATCTATTAACATATTGTTCGATATTTGCTCAATTTGTCCTTCGCTTAATTGATCTCCCAATTTATATTGCAAAACTATTTGAGCCGCTTCGTTAGGTTCATAATCTAAAATAGCCATTTCTAATAATTCTGGCAAACTACTTTTTTCAGCTGTTGCGCCATCGGGATAATTGAATTTTTCTAATAACGCAATAAAATCTTCGTCTGACCAATATCCTTCAACTTCATTAACCGTATCAATATTCTTTATTACAACTTGATAATTCATCCTATTTTATTTTTAGTTATGATCAGCATTTTATAATGCTAAATCTATTTTTTCAATTTACGCTTTTAAAAACGCCTACAGAAATAAATAACATATCTATAACACAATTTAAGAGGATTTTATGCCGAGAATCGATCTTGTTTAGATGATTAGGTTTTTATAAATTGCTATCTTTGAAATTCAAAAAAATCGACTTCTATTAATAAAAAATATAATATCATAATGAGTGTTTTACTTTCAAAATTTATAACTAAACATAACACCGCACCTTTTTCGCAAATTAAAATCGAAGATTATGTTCCTGCTTTCAACGAAGGAATTGCTTTGGCTAAAGCCGAAATTGATGCAATTGTAAATAATCCGGATGCGCCGACTTTTGAAAATACCATTGTGGCGATGGATTTTTCTGGCGATATTTTAGATCGTCTTTCTAGTATTTTCTTCAATTTGAATTCGGCAGAAACGAATGATGAAATGCAGAAGATTGCTCAGGAAGTTTCGCCTTTACTTTCAGAATTCGGAAATGATATTCGTTTGAATGCTGAATTATTTGCAAAGGTAAAAGCCGTTTATGATCAAAAAGAAAGTTTAGGTTTAAATCCTGAACAAACGACTTTATTAGATAAAAAATACAAAAGCTTTTCAAGAAACGGGGCGAATTTGCCAGAAGACAAGAAAAACCAATTAAGAGAAATCGACAAAGAATTATCGAAATTGAGTTTACAGTTTGGCGAAAATGTTTTGGCAGAAACCAACAACTTCGAATTGCATTTAACCCACGAAAAGGATTTATCTGGTTTACCGGAAGGCACTATCGAAGCCGCAAGATTATTAGCAAAAAATCAGGAAAAAGAAGGATGGATTTTTACTTTAGATCATCCAAGTTATGTTCCGTTCTTGACTTATGCGGATAATCGTGAACTGCGTAAAAAAATGGCAATTGCGTTTGGAGCAAAAGCATTTCAAAATAACGAATTCGACAATCAGGAAAATGTATTAAAAATTGCTAAACTTCGTTTTGACAGAGCTAATTTATTAGGTTATAAAACGCACGCACATTTTGTTTTGGAAGAAAGAATGGCCGAAAGTCCGGAAAAAGTTTTTTCTTTTTTGAATGATTTACTGTCAAAAGCAAAACCGGCAGCTCAAAAAGAATTTGCTGAATTAACTGCTTTCGCAAAAGAACTAGACGGAATTGAGCAATTAGAAAAATGGGACGGAGCTTATTATTCTGAAAAATTAAAACAACAGCTTTTTAATTTAGACGATGAAAAACTGAAACCTTATTTTCAATTAGAGAAAGTATTAGATGGTGCTTTCACCGTTGCCAAAAAATTATACGGTTTAACTTTTACGGAAGTTTTTGATATCGATAAATACCACGAAGAAGTTACGACTTATGAAGTAAGAGATGCTAATGACAATTTAGTTTCAATTTTCTACGCTGATTTCTTCCCAAGAAAAGGAAAAAGAAACGGTGCTTGGATGACTTCATTCAAATCACAATCTATAAAAGACGGTGTAAACGAAAGACCACATATTTCTAACGTTTGTAATTTTACAAAACCAACAGAAACAAAGCCTTCTTTATTGACTTTTAATGAAGTAACGACTTTATTTCACGAATTTGGGCACGGTTTACACGGAATGCTGGCAAATACAACTTATCCAAGTTTATCTGGAACTTCTGTTTACTGGGATTTTGTAGAATTACCAAGTCAGATTATGGAAAACTGGTGTTACGAACCGGAAGCTTTGGCTTTGTTTGCGAATCATTATGAAACGGGAGAAATTATTCCGATTGAGTATGTTCAGAAAATTAAAGAAAGTGCAAGTTTTCAGGAAGGTTTAGCAACGTTACGTCAATTAAGTTTTGGATTATTAGATATGGCTTGGCACGGACAAGATCCAACAAGCATTACCAATTTAAAAACTTTCGAAACAGAACAATTTGCCAACACGCAATTGTATCCTGATGTAAAAGAAAATGCGATGAGTACAGCTTTTTCTCATATTTTCCAAGGCGGATATTCTTCCGGATATTACAGCTACAAATGGGCAGAAGTTTTAGATGCTGATGCTTTTGAATATTTCCATGAAAACGGAATCTTCAATGAAGAAATAGCTAAGAAATTTAAAGATAATGTTCTTTCTAAAGGTGGAACTGAACATCCTATGACTTTGTACAAACGTTTTAGAGGACAAGAACCTAAACCTGAAGCTTTATTAAAAAGAGCGGGACTTCTGTAATTGCAGATTTTTGATTGTAGATTTTAGATTTTTTAATCTTAATCTCTAATAAATTTTTACATTAAACCGAAGCATAATCACTTCGGTTTTTTTATTTGATTTCTCTTAGAAATAATTTTAGTTATCTTCGTGTTTTTAAATCTTAATCTTACAAATACAAGCCGTGAAAAAATATTTTAGAATAGTTCTTTATCTTGCCATTACTGGATTGATTGCTATTGTTTCTGTAAACTACTATGTAAAATCTTCTACCAAAAACAAGATTTATTATTCGGTTAAAAAGTTTCCTAAAAATGATGTCGGAATTATTTTTGGTGCGGGAATTAATGGAAATCAGCCAAGTAAATATTTAAAAGATCGTCTTGATGCCGGAATTTTATTGTACAAAATGAAACGCATCAATAAAATTTTACTTTCGGGAGATAATGGCCGTGATGAATATGATGAATTAACGGTTATGAAAAACTATTGTTTTAATCATGGAGTTGACACTACAAAAATATTTATTGACTATGCAGGTTTCGATACTTATTCAACAATGTATCGTGCAAAACATATTTTCAAGATTAAAAAAGCGACATTAATTTCTCAGGAATATCATTTGAACCGAGCGATTTATATTGGACAAAAACTTGGAATAAAATCCGCTGGATATTCTGCAAACAATGGAGAATATCACGGATATAAATATGTTTGTTTTAGAGAATATGGTTCCATTTTTAAATCCTTTTTTGATGTTTTAAGAAATCGGGAACCTCGTTTTCTGGGAACTCCAATTAACATTAATGGCCCTTCTAATTATTCTAAAGAAGATAAACGATAAAAATAGAAAAGCCGAAGTAATACTTCGGCTTTTCATTTGGAGCAAAATTAAAATAAGACATTTTTTGTTTTGCAAAAAATGAACTATTTATGTCGGCGAACAAACACTTCTTCAAACTGTTTAAGTTTAAGTGCTTTTGTTTCTTCGATGCGTTTAGCTTTTAAGTTAACATTTTTAGCAGTTGCCGGCTGAGGTTTTGTAGTATACAAATAAGACTCAAACACGTGGCTTAAATACAAAGGAGATTTTCCAATTCCTCTTGTAGTGTCAAAATTTTGAGATTGATGACAGCTAAAACAATTTGCTAAATTACCAGCATTAATTTTATGTATACTATCCTGAAAAGTCTGCGTGTAAGTCTCCATTGTAATGTTGGCTAAATTAGCAGAACCTCTTGCCAATGAATCTGGAAGAACACTTGATATATCACTTTTTACAATAGTTTGTGCCTGCTGTGCCGGAGTTAATCCGTCTGTATTTAACCAAATCGATCCGTTATAGAAATAATTCTTGAAAACATCTGTTAATTTTGAAGCTACACATTTATTGATCGTATCGATGTTGTCAAAATTAGCAGGTTCTGCCTGGCTCGTTGTCATATAAGCATTTGTACTTATCACTTTAGGAACTCCATATTCATAAAGAACAAAAGCTTTATACGGCTCTAATGGTTTCTTGTTTACTTTATCCCATTTTATTCCTTTCAAGCCAGAAGTTGTTCCCTTTTGATAAAGCAGCATTTCAGTAGCTGACGTAACAGAGTTATTTTTCCAGTCATAAACCGGAGCTATTTCTTTATGTTCAAAAGTTGCCCAGATAAATTCAGGATGATTTTTTACAACACCCACAACGTGCATTCCTAATAAAGCAACAGGTTTTGCTACATATTGTCCTTGCTTATTTTTGAATGCTGCTTTAGTAACGAAATACTCTCCAATTTTTTCTTTCGGAATTGCATCGGTACTAATCCATGAAACTTTTAACTCCAATGAACCAACAGGAAATGTTTCTAAATTAGAATAAGGAACTTTTCCGCTGTTAATTTCAGAAGCCGCAATAATAGCTTTATCATGTAATGTCTTATTAACGTGTATAGAATAATATACCGTATCGCCAGCTGTTTTTCCAGAAACAAATTTTGGGTTAGAAACTAAAACACCTTCCGGACCTGCCTGATTAATGGAGCTTAAAACTAATTTTAATCCCAATTGCGGAGCAACTGGCGCCATCTCAGGACTAACAACATCCAAAGAATCTAAAAACAACGGATTTCCAGATGGAAGTGGTTTTGTGACCCAAAGGAATTTCTGCCATGACCATTGATGAAAAATACAATTTGTGGTACTTGAAGTATCAAAAGGGCTTCCGTCTCCTTCTGCAGGCGGCGGTGTTTGTTCGTGCGGAAACCAGCTTGCTTCGCATTCGCAAGGTGTAGCTGCTGCTTCCGTTTTAGCATATCCTGAAACTCCGGCTTTTCCAAATATTTTTTCTTTATTCAAAAAGAATATTGTAACAGCTGCAACAATAAAGACAACTAATACGATTATAATAATCGGTTTTCTATTCATGTTTTTGTGATTTATTTTTTTGGCAATAAAAAAGGCCGTCTAAAAAGACGACCCTTTCAATCAAAACTGTAACCAAATCAGGCGCAATTAAATCCTAATATGTTTCGTAATTCGAGTTGTTAATATTTGGGTCTTTTATTATGCCAACTCTGGTTGTAAATTTTTTACTGCTTTTACAGGTACGTTTTCAATATGATGTTGGTAGTATGAAAAACCTCCTACTCCGTTCCATTCTGCATCAACAGATAAATGAGCGTCAAAATCGGCTAAAAAAGCACCAATTGCCGGAGCTGGAAAAGTTTGAACATATTGTCCTTTAAAACTAACTAATTGTGTATACTGTCCAAGTCCAGCTGCATATATTTTTCCTGTCACAGGAACAACAATATGAGAATCAGGACCATTTACTGCTTGTTTAATAACTGCCGTACCAGAAACTGAATTTTGTGATGGTACAACAACTAAACTAAATGATACGATTGGAGCACCTGGTGTTCCTACATTTCCTATTGTTCCGCTTACTAAATAAGCACCTGCTAATAAATCTGCCATAACTTTTGTATTTTTTGGTTTTCCTACTCATAAGGCTTTTCGGAACCGCCTCGTTTTTTTAAGTGGGGTCTGCTCCACCTATTTGATATTTTATTTTTATATTCTTATTTAAATAAGAATACTTTGGTTTATTTCTACTTCAAAACTATATTAGATAAGTAGACATAATATAAAAAATGATATGAAGTGCTGATTCTTTGACATGAATCAAACAAAAAGCGACACGAGAAAATAGGATGCGTAAAAACACTCGTTTTAAAAAATGTCAGGCAAATGGATAAACGATTTCAACAGCTACTACTTGACATGAAGATTCTGTTATGTCGGCGGTTGGCGGTATAAACGACGGATTAGTTTTAATGATTACTGTCGCAGCACTGTTGCTTTCATTTTCGATCTGACATGAATAAGATAATTCTTCTGATGGATTTCCTATTGATCGTCCAAGAAAATTAAAGTTTGAAAATTTATTCTCTTCAAAATAATTTTTCACTTTTCTTGCATTACAATCTGTAAAGGTTATATACAACTCCAGGAATTGACTAAATACCATAGAGTTGATAAATCCAAAATCTCCTCCTTCGGTGAAATCAAAATTTGGCTGACTATTAAAAATATATCCTGTAATATTTGATGGAGGCGGATATCCATTTTTAATAGCATCTTTTACCGGTTCAGCAAACATCCAGCCTGTATTTGTAATAATATCAAAAGGAACCGGAGTCGTCATAAACTGCGGATTAATAACCGGATTATTAACTATTGCTTCAACAAAATAAGATGTTCCTGAGAATGTTTCTTTAAAAACACTGCTCATTGTACCATCTTCTAAAACATTCGACAAAAATTTTAATGGAGAAATAGTAATTTCTTCTGAATTGAGAATGTTTATTTTTAAGAGTTCTGAGGATAATTTCTGCACATTATTGTTGTTCATATAGGAAACAACAGGAACTTTACGTAACTGTTCTAAAATATTATTAGGATCTGAAGGTTCAAAAAGTAATCCCGGAATTAAATTATCTGAGTTGGTTACTGAAAGTCCTTTATTTTCGATACTGGGATAATAAAGATTATAAATTATAATGGCTAAAGTATGAACCGCATTAGCAATTTCTGCCGTAACTGCTCCTGAAACACCAGATAAACTATAGATGTTTTCCATTAGTTTCTTCATATCTGAAGTAAAGTATTCTTCTGTTGGAAACTTGCTGTAAATTATAGAAAACTCACTAATATGTGTATAAGGATAAGAAGGATCTGTTTTTAAAACCGAAATATATTCAGGATTTATCCATACGGTATTTAAAGCATCTGTAACTTGAATTAAGGCAATATGGGTATTCGTTTCACTTAATTTACCAATATTCTTTGGATGGTATTTATCTACATAAGCATTCCATAATGGAATTAAATTTTTAACTGTTGAGGCAACTTTGCTGTTTATTTCTTCTTGCTCCGCTTTATCTTTTGGAGATAATTGATATCTTAATTTGAGATAAACACTTAAATAGCTGTTTGTAAATGAATCTAATGTTAAGCCTGCTTGTCTAACTCCATATTGAGTTCCCTGGCCAATTATTCTTTGGTTTAAAAAATTATTATATAAACTGCCATTAACTTGTCCTCCATTGTTCATAAAATAAAAGGAGGCCTGTCCGCTCGACGTTCCGGTTAAAAGCTGGAGTTTTTCAGAATTTGGCAATTGCAGAATAATATTAGACATATATTCAGCATAAGTTTGATTTTCGACAGAATCATCAAGCACACTTTCAACAAATGTTCTGTCAACAATGTTTGATATAAGATTTTCCATTGGTACTCTTTTAAATTCTAAAAATTAGATTCAAAGTTTAATAACAAGAGGGTTATCAATCATCTCGTATGATTAACAACCCTCTTTAATTATTAATTACAATAATTAGGCAAAAGGATATACAACTCCTACAGCAACTAATTGAGATAATGACTGAGTGATACTGTCTGTTCCAGGAACATAACCAGGAGCTTCAGGTTTTATAGTAACTCTGATTGAAGTAGCTGTTTCATCACTAAAAGAATAGCTATAGCTTGAAGACTGGCTTGCTCCTCCTAAACGAATGCCTAAGAAATATACGCCTGTATTTATATGCTCTTCAAAGTATTTTCTAACTTGTTTGCTGTCACATTTATCGAAACCAATGTTTATTTCAAGAAATTGGCTAAATATCAATGAATTAATATATCCAAAATCTGCACCTTCTTTAAAATCAAAATTTGGATTACTATTAAACACATAACCCGTAACACCAGTTGGAGCAGGATATCCGTTTTTAATGGCATCTTTTACCGGAGAAGTTGACATCCATCCCTGATTTGTTGAAATATTATAAAGTAATGGACTACTGCTCATAAGCGGACTAACTGTAGCATTTTTAACTACTACCTCTACTGTAAAATTTGAGCCTGAATAATCTCTTTCAAAAATACTGGTTTTAGCACCGCCGTTAGCTCCAATAGAAAAGAATGATAAAATTGGAATAGATATACCTGCGCTTACAGAAGCCTGAACGTTTAATGTTGTTTCTGTAGATTTAGTAACTCTTTTTGAAACTCTAAACTCTGAAGAAGGTGGATTAGTTCTAAGCTGATTTACAAGAGCATTTGATCGTGCTGGTTCAAATACCAATCCCGGAACTGCTTTATCTGATCCTGTAATTGCTATTCCGCCATTTCCATTATCA
The DNA here is from genome assembly GCF_903819335.1 of Flavobacterium panici. GTDB lineage: Bacteria > Bacteroidota > Bacteroidia > Flavobacteriales > Flavobacteriaceae > Flavobacterium > Flavobacterium panici. The sequence goes on from NZ_CAIJDE010000062.1 coordinate 237,501, forward strand.
CCTGTTGTAGGTTTTTGAATATTATCAATAATTCCTGCTAAAGTCTGTGTTGCATTTGCAATATCTGCAGTAATAGCTCCCGCAGCACCAGATTTATTAAACACTTCGATCATATAATCTCTCATTTGTTTAGAAACTGATAACGGAATTTTACTGTAAATTCTATTAAAATCATTTAAATGTGTATATGGATAAGCTGAATCTTTTTCTAGAATTTCTTTGTATTCAGGGTTAAGCCAAACCGTATTTAAAGTATTAGTCATTTGAATCAACGCTATGTCAGTATTGGTAGCATTTAACTTTTTAACATCTTTTGGTTCAATTGCTTCATACCAGGCATTCCAAATAGGAATAAGTGCTCTTACTGTAGAAGCAACTTCAGCATTCACTATTTGCTGTGTTGCTCTGTCATTTGGAGATAATTGATATCTTAATTTTGTAAAAACACTAAGATAACTGTTTGTAAAAGCATCCTGTGTAAGTCCAACCTGCTCAACACCATTAGCAGTTCCTTCTCCTTCAATTCTTTGATTCAATAAGTTATTGTACAAAGTCGCATTAACTGCACTAGTCGAGTCGTCCAGAAAATAAAATGAAGCCTGTGCGCTTGAAGTATTCGTTAATAATTTCAACTTACCCGGATTAGGAAGCTGCTTAATAATATTTGATATATACTCCGCATAAACCTCATATTCTGCTGGTGTACCAATAGTTTTCACCGTTGCATTCTCTTTTAAAATTTCTTGTAAAGTTTCCATGATAAATTTGTTTTTGGGTTCCTACTCATAAGGCTTTTCAGATTCCGCCTCGTTTTTTATAGTGGGTTCTGCTCCACATTAAAATAAAATTGAAAATAGATTAGCTAGCCTATTAAAATTTTCAGCAGCTAATTTACCTTGGAACAATTCCTACAATCTAAAAAATGTCACAAAACACAAAATACTAGTAATGAAATACTTAAAAACACAACATAAAAATATTCTTACACTAAAAGTTATTCCGCTAAAAAGGTCCAAAAAAAATAAACTTTCAATTATTTTTGAAAGTTTAAAAACTTTTACTTACATTTGATCTATGGAATTCAAAGAAGCAAAAAATAAGTTTGTACAAACCTGGGGAGCTTTAGGTTCTCAATGGGGAATTAATAAAACGATGGCGCAAATCCACGCTTTATTAATGATCTCAAACGAAGCTGTTTCTATGGAAGACATTATGGAAGAATTGCAGATTTCACGCGGAAACGCAAGCATGAATCTAAGAGGATTAATGGATTGGGGAATTGTTTATAAAGAATTTAAAGCCGGCGAGAGAAGAGAATTCTTTACTGCCGAAAAAGATTTAGATGAACTAGCGGCAAAAATCTCCAGAGAAAGAAGCAAAAGAGAAATTAAACCTGCGCTTAAAATCTTGAAAGAAGTTTCGACGATTGAAGCAAAAGATTCTGCAGAAGAAAAACACTTTGTTGATCAAACTTCCAAATTATACGATTTCGTTTTAAAGGCAGATAATATGTTAGATAAAATGACTGAATTCAATGAAAACTGGTTAGGGAAATTAGTTATCAAAATGATGAAGTAAAAAAATTTAATTAAAACTTTCATTTTTTTCTGAAAGTTTAAAAACAATAAATAGTTATGAAAACAACTTTCAAAGTTTTAGAAATTATAAATATAGCTGCTCTAATGTTTCTATTACTTGGCGGTTATGGAATAGCATTTACAGGAGCGTTACAAGTTTTAGCCGCTATTTTATTTGTAATACTATTTCCAAGAAACAAACTAATCTACATCTATTTTGGCTTAGTAATCCTTTTCTTCCTCATTTGGAACGGAGAATTTACCTGGCTTTTCTTATTGCCTATTTCATTAATATTCTTCCTAACATTTATTATTTACAATCAAAAAAAGAAATTATGAATTTCAACATCATTGGATATTTAATATATCTCAGCATTACGACTTTCATCATTCTAAAAGTTGGAAAAATCTGCTACAAAAACGGAAATATTTATGTGGCAGATCTAATCCCGAATCATGCTGACCTCTGTCAAAAAATTAATCAGGTTTTGCTTTTAGCTTATTACCTTTTAAATATTGGTTATTGCGCTATGACATTAATTTCCTGGCGGAAAATTATTTCATCAACACAATTGATTGAAACGATCTGTATAAAAACAGCTGTCATAATTTTTATTATTTCAATCCTGCATTACCTCAACATTTTAATTATAACTAAATACATTCAAAAACTAATTCATAACAACAAAAACTAAATATTATGGAAACTACAAAAATCTTAATCGGTTACAGTATTTATTTACCAGTCGCTTTATTTCTAACATATTACGTTTCTAAAACGCTTTTTAAAAATGGAAAAATCTTTATGCTTGACATCTTTAAAGGCCGAGAAGAAATTGCAGAAGCAACCAACAAACTTTTTGAAACCGGATTTTATCTTCTAAACATTGGTTTTGCCTTAATGATCTTAGAAATGCAATTATACCGAGACAGTTATCAGGAATTAATTGAAAACTTAAGTTATAAAATTGGCGGTTTTTCTATTTATCTTGGTATCATGTTATTCTTCAATTTGTATTTCTTTTTTAGAGGAAAACGAAAAGCCAAAGAAGCTCAAAGAGAAGAAAGATTGGTTTTTAAAGCATAACTATCAGTTCTAAATCCGACAGGTTTTTAAAACCTGTCGGGTTTGATAAAACCTAAATTTAGATAAAATGACACATCAGGAAATACTCAAAAAAGTACAATGGAAAGATTTAAAAACGCTTAGCTTTAAAGAAATGCTAATTGAAAACAACTTGACAATTCCGTGGTTTCTAATTTCTATGACGCTTGCTTACTTCGGATATTATTTAGCAGCTATTCCTTTTTCAGCTTTTTTCTTTCTAGCCGGACTAAGACAAGTGCATAATGGTTTTCATAATTCATTGGGAACAAACAAATTCTTAACCTGGTTTACACTTTATTCAAACAGTATTTTATTGATGGTTTCAATTCATGCTGTTAAATTCAATCATATCCGACATCATAAATATTGTTTGTCTGATGAAGATTACGAAGGAAAATCAGCAAAAATGACTTGGTACGGCGCTATTCTTTATGGGCCAGTTCACATGTTTTTGATTCATAAAGTAACCTTGCAAAAAGGAAATAGAAATTATGTCAAAAACGTAATCTTAGAGCTTTTCTCAATTGCAGTTGTAACCTTTATAATTTTCTATTTTCAAATTCATTTCCTGATCTATCATTTTATTATAATGGTCTTCGCTGAATTTTTAATGGCTTTCTTTGCTGTCTGGACCGTGCACCATGATACAGAAGATTCTCCGGAATTTGCCAGAACACAGCGAGAAGGCTGGAAAAACAAAATTACTTTCAGCATGTTTTATCATTTAGAACATCATTTATTTCCGGCTGTCCCAACAATTAAACTACCAGAATTGGCAAGAAGAATTGATGATGTATTTCCAGATATTGAAAAAAAGAACACTTTTTAATTGACAAATAATGTTCGCCACTAATTGCACGAATTTTCACGAATTAATATTCAACAAAAAAATTAGTGGAAATTCATGCAATTAGTGGCAAAAAATCTACACCCAATGAAAAAACTCATAATCGCAGCCGGAACTGGTTTTCTTGGACAAGTTTTAGTCAATCATTTTAAAGATAAATTTGAAGAAATTGTAATTCTGACCCGAGGAAAATCTCAGACAATTGATGGAATTAAATATATAAACTGGAATGCCAGAACTTTATCTGGTTGGGAAAATGAATTGGAGAATGCGACGGTTTTAATTAATCTCGCCGGAAAATCTGTTGATTGTCGTTATACTAAAGAGAATAAAAAAGAAATTCTTTGGTCTAGAATTGAAAGTACCAAGATTTTAAACAAAGCTGTTTTGAATTGCAAAAATCCGCCGAAACATTGGCTGAATTCTTCAACAGCAACAATCTATCGTTTTTCTTTAGACAAACAAATGGATGAAATCGACGGCGAAATTGGGAATGATTTTTCTATAAATGTCGCTTTATCTTGGGAAAAAGCATTCTTTAAAACCGAAACTCCCAATACCTTAAAAACGGCTTTGCGGACTTCAATTGTTTTAGGCAAAAATGGCGGTGCTTTAATTCCGTTGAAGACTTTGGCTAAAATTGGTTTTGGAGGAAAACAAGGAAACGGAAATCAGTTTGTAAGCTGGATTCATGAGGAAGATTTTGCGAATGCGGTTGATCTTATTATTCAAAAAGAAATTACAGGCGTTATAAATGTGGTTTCTCCAGAACCTATTCGAAATATCGATTTTATGCAGAAACTTAGAAAAGCTGTTGGTTTTCCTTTTGGAATTCCGCTTAACAAATTCTTTCTAGAAATTGGAGCATTTTTTATTCGCACAGAAACAGAACTCGTTTTAAAAAGTAGAAATGTGATTCCGAAAAGGCTTTTGGAAAATGGATTCCAATTTAAGTTTGGAGATATTGATAATGCTTTTCGAGATTTAATATAGATCCCAAATTCACACAGTTTTGTCATTTCGACGAAGGAGACTCGAGCGATAGCGAACAGACGAAGTAAATCTCCACGAGAAGCTCGACAAAGATTGGATTCACATAGAGGAGTTACTTGCGAAGATTTCTCCTTCGTCGAAATGACAAGATTGTGCAAAAAAAACTTAAACCTAACAAATCATGACAACAATACACCTCACAACAAAAATAAAAGCACCAAAACAAATCGTTTTTGATGCTTCACGAAATATTGATATTCACCAACAATCTGCAAGTCCCACAAAAGAAAAAGCAATTGCCGGTGTAACTTCTGGTTTAATAAATTTAAACGAAACGGTAACCTGGCGTGGCAAACATTTCGGATTTTATCTTACACACAAAACCCGAATTCCTGTAATGGATTTCTACGATTATTTTGTGGATGAAATGGAGGACGGAAAATTCAAATCTTTCAGGCATGAACATATTTTTGAGGAACAAAATGGAATAACAATCATGAAAGATGTATTACAATATGAAACTCCATTTGGGATATTTGGAGAACTTTTCGATATTTTATTTTTAGAAAAGCATCTTACTAATTTTCTTTTGGAAAGAAATAAAGTTTTGAAAGAAGTTTCAGAAAAAACTTCAATTACAAATCAGAAACCGTAATTAAATTCTAGTTGTTGTTTTTAAAAAAATCAACAAACTTAATATACTATAAGTTTTTATATACTTTTACATACCGAAAACAAATACCATAATCTATATGAAACAACTCTACTTATTAATTTCTTTTTTTTTATTTTCAATATTATATTCACAAAATCCCGCAGCCATTGATGTTACTTACGACTATACTGATCATAATTTATTTTTAAATGGTAATGTTTCTCAAAGCGTTGTTTTACCTGACGGCAAAACTATAATTATTGGTGATTTTACAGGATATCAGTTCACTAATGGGGCGTTTCAAAAAACAGGAAATATCATTCGGCTTAATACTGATTTATCCTATGACAGCACTTTTGATCTGGGCACAAGGCTAAAAGGCAGAATTTATTCAATCGCGCTGCAATCGACAGGAAAAATAGTTATAGCTGGTAAAATTGATTCTTACGATGATACAATATTAAGTACCTCTATAATCAGACTTAATGCAGATGGAAGCCTGGATAAGACTTTTAAAAAAGTAGAAATAGGTATTATCAATAAGATACAAACTGACTCAAACGATAAAATATATGCCCTTTACGATAGAAGTTTATGGCGATTAAATCCAAATGGTGACTCTGATCCTACATTTGTAAAAAGTAGTAGTTTCCCAAATACCGTATTAGCTTTTGCTCCAAGTAATGATGGCAGTTTATTTATTGCTGGCGGATATTCTTCTTTACAAGACTTACAAATTTTCAAGTTAGATGCTGCAGGTCGTATAGACTCGAAATTCACTAATGGAAATTATACTTTTAATTGTCCTATTTATTCTCTGGCTGTTCAATCTGATGGAAAAATACTAGTCGGAGGCCTATTTGCCGTATTTGGCGAAAAATATAATCAAACAAATATTCCTGTGAATCGTTTGTTAAGATTAAATATTGATGGGTCTTTAGATCAATCTTTTGTATGCCCTGACTTAGTTGGTGAATATCTAGGTACTTGCAGTGGTGTTAAAGTCACTTTTGTAATGGAACAACCTGACAAAAAAATATTGGTTGGAGGAGTATTTCCTCCTTATAATGGAGCTCCTTCAAGAAATTTGATAAGGTTGAATAGTGACGGAACTACCGATAATACTTTTGTAACAGGTATAGGAACTAATGCAGGAATAAATTCAATAAATCTTCGTCCAAATGGCAACTTATTCGTTAGTGCGTCTTACAGTTCTAATACAAGTTATACCCCTTTATTATATAATAATTATTCTATAGGTACTTTTTTTGAATTAGACAAAAATGGTGTTTTAGTAAACCGAGAGAAAAGTTCTAAAATAGCTGTTAAAAAAATTATTAGAGAAACAAATGAAAAAGTTATATTATTAGGTGAATCAAGATCTCCCTATCATAGAGGTTTGAAACTAATAAATAATAACGGTACACTTTCGCTTAATAGTAATTTATTTAATGGTTTTGACAATAAAGCAGACTTAAATGAACAAAGTCAAGCTTCTTCTTGCATAGATGGCATAATTCAACCTGATGGAAGAATTTTAATCGCAGGTACTTTTACCAAATATAATGATGTTAGTGCAGATGGACTAATCAGATTAAACAATGATTATTCTATTGATCAAACATTTAGTATTGGGCAAAATTTTAAATATAATGGTAAATCTCCTGATATAAAATGTATTGCTCTTCAAACCGACGGAAAAATATTGGTAGGAGGATATTTGGATTCATACAAAGGAGTAGCTATTACAGGTGGAATATTACGTTTAACTAAAACTGGAGAATTAGATAACTCTTTTCATTATACGAATACTGATTCCTACAGCGTAAATCAAATTGCAATTCAAACAGATGGGAAAATATTAATAAATGGGCCAGGTTTAATACGATTAAATATCGATGGAACAGTAGATGCAACATTTAAAAGTGAAATTGTTCCAGGTCTTTTTGGTAAAATCAAATTATTAAGTAATGAAAAAATACTGGTTATAGACTCATACAAATTACAACGTCTAAATAAAGATGGAAGTATTGACAATTCTTTTAATTATGGAACATTTAATTTTACAAGCAAAACATCTATTGCAATTCAAACAGATGGAAAAATTTTATGCGGCGGTAATTTTTCTACTTATAATGACATTAACATCAAAGGGTTAATACGATTAAATACTAACGGAACACTTGACCCTGCTTTTAATATTGGAACAGGCTTTAACGGCCCAGTAGAATCTGTTTCTATTGAACCTGATGGAAAAATCCTTGCAGCTGGGTCATTTACCAATTATAATGGTGCCTGGTGTAACGGATCTGTCAGATTACTTGGAGGAGATGCATTTTTGTTAAATGGTCAAAACAAATTTGATTCTAACAATAACGGATGTGATTTAAATGATGTGGCATTTCCTAATTTGAAATTTGCCATTGCATCTGGTGGACTAAATAACGAATTTATAGCAAACAATTCTGGAGATTATGCCATTTCTCTGCCTTCAGGAAAACACGCAATTACTCCTAAATTAGAAAACCCATCTTATTTTAATATAAGTCCTAAAATTGTTAATGTGGATTTTCCTTCACAAACTAGTCCCTCAATTTCTAATTTCTGCATCACCCCGAATGGTACACATCCTGATTTAGAAGTTATTTTAATCCCTGTAAATGCAGCAATTCCGGGCTTTAATTCTAAGTATAAACTGCTTTATAAAAACAAAGGAAATCAACTGCAATCTGGGTCTGTAACCCTTACATTTGACAATTCTGTTTTAAATATAGTTTCAACAACCCCTGCAGCATCAAGTAAAACTACTAATACTTTAACTTGGGATTTTAGTAATTTACAACCTTTTCAGTCTCGTGAAGCCACTGTTAATGTTCGTTTAAACAAACCTACAGATACACCTCCTACTAATGCAGGGACTATTTTAAAATATATTGCTGAAATTCATTCTTCTTCGACAGATGATACCCCAAACGATAATAAATTTAATTTTGATCAATTAGTAGTAAACTCACTTGATCCAAATGATAAAACATGTTTGGAAGGAGCTTCAATTCAATCTTCTAAGATTGGAGAATATGTTCACTACGTCATTCGTTTTGAGAATTCAGGAACCTACAAAGCACAAAATATTACAGTAAAAGATGTTATCGATACAAATAAATTTGACATATCGACCTTGATTCCTGAAACTGGCAGTCACATTTTTACGACCAAAATCTCTGATGCAAATAAAGTTGAATTTCTGTTTGAAGGTATAAATTTACCATTTGATGATGCTAATAATGACGGCTATGTAGCTTTTAAAATCAAAACAAAATCTACTTTGAAGCTAGGTGATGAATTTAGTAATTCATCTAGTATTTATTTTGATTATAATTCTGCTATAAACACAAATACAGCTACGACTAAAATCGAATCAACTCTTGGAAATGAAGATTTCTCAATTGCAAATAGCCTTATTTTTTATCCTAATCCTGTAAATAATGTATTATTTATAAACAAAGCAGAAGATCAGGAAATTTCATCTTTAAGTATATATAATACTTTAGGACAAGTTGTAATAGCATATACAAATGCTAAAAACCTTACTTCTATTGACGTTTCAAAATTGCCTTCAGGGTCTTATTTTATAAAAGTAAATTCAAACAATCGAGTTTTAAATACGGCATTTATTAAAAAATAATATTTTAAAAACATTAAATTAATTATGATGCCTATGACTTAAAATTCATAGGCATCATTGCTTTTATTAACTTTAAAAAAAATGCATTTTTGAAGGAGAAAACTGAATCATAATCATCAAATATAATTTTCTTACTTTTATAAGTAATTCATTTCTGAATGATTCAGATAAATTAATCAAAAACATACTTATGAAATTAAAAACGATATTAACTGTATTTCTTTTTGCAATTTCTTTTATTGGTTTTTCGCAGAGCAATTGCAAAAACTTAAAAGGCTGCGAACGTAAATTATGTGAGCTAAATATAAAATTGACCGCTGCTAAAAAAGCCGGAAATCAAAATCAGATTAAAGGAGTTGAAGATGCTATAGCGCAGACCAAGAAAAACTGTACGACTAAAACAGTGAACAAAGATCTGGACAAAAAGGTAAAAGAGAAACAGCAAAAAGTTAACGAAAGAACGGCCGATTTGAATGAAGCTATTAAAGACAAAGAAAAAATCGATAAAAAAAGAAAAAAACTAAATGAAGCTAAAGTTGAATTAAATAAAGCTTTGGCTGAACAGAAAGCGAAATAGATTTTTCGCTCTCGAAGATTTTAACAAATTAATTTGGCAAAGCCCAATATTTAAACGCAATCTTGTCATTTCGACGAAGGAGAAATCTCCACAAGTAACTCCGCAACGACAATCCAATCTTTGTCGAGCTTCTCGCGGAGATTTCTCCTTCGTCGAAATGACAAGATTGTGGCAACAAATCTTCTTTTGAAAATGAATTTTCTCGTTTTACGGTTTGCGTGAGGGATAGAAGCGGATAGCCCACAGCCTGACGAAGGAAGTGCGAGGACTTGGAGCGGATAGCCCGACCCGGAGGGACACGCCCAAATTATTCAGAAACTTTTACGTCTTTTTATAAAAAAGCAATCATCAGCCACCAAAATATAGGTACACTTTCGACCCAAAAAGAAGTATAATATTTAGATCGATTTGTATTGGCAAACAAAATAAACAACATCAAAGTCAAAACCATTATCAGGTTGATAATAAGATCGTGAAGCGTAAAAGACAAAATTCCTAAAACCCAAAAAGGAACTAAAAGAGAAAATCCTAAAATCTTAGTTCGTTTTACGCCAATGGTTTGCGGAACGGTTTGTAAATGCGGATCATCATTTGCTAAATCCAGAATCTCAAAAACTAAAATCAGGACAAAAACCAATACAAAACGCTGGACGCATTTTATAAAAAAGTTAGCTGTAAAGGGAATTTCGGCATTAATGTATGGCAAAACCAAAGTCGCACCAACCCAACAAAGTGCTACGATATAAATTTTTACACCTGCCCAATTTCGGGCATTTTTTCTGTTTGGGAAAAACGGTAAAGTATAAAGTGCTGTTATGGCAAAAATTACTACGGAAACAATTTGGGTAATTCGCTTTAGGTGGAAAAAATAATAGCCGACTAAAATGACCGAAATGAAACTTAAAACAGCGATAATTTTTAATTGAATGCCAACCGGTTTTCTTTTCACGCGAACCAAAGCATCATATTTTACAAAATTATATCCTACAATTGTTCCGAAAAAAACAAACAATGCCATAGGTTCATCATACTGAATATGAAAGAAATGAAAAGTAATTCGAACCAAAGCATAACACGATAAAGCCACGTGAATACTGCTGTTTAAATAAAAATCTAATATTTGTTTTAGAAGTTTCATGCCTCAAATCTAATCAATTGGTAACAAATCAACTCTTTAGTTATAAATTTGATAAAAATTGAAGTTAAAAATACCCATTAAATTATTAATAATACTTAATTTTGCGCCACAAAAAAACAACACATTTACTATAAATTGTAATAAACCTTGTGAAATCTTATAGAAACACTCGGCAAATTACTTTTGATCTTTAAAAAAAATAGACTGCTACAGATGAAAACAGATGCTTTTGCTTTAAGACACATTGGTCCAAGAGAAACAGATCTTCAACACATGTTACAAACCATTGGTGTTGACTCGATCGAACAACTTGTTTATGAAACCCTTCCGGACGATATTCGTTTAAAAGCGCCTTTGAATTTGGATCCTGCAATGACAGAATACGAATTTGCAAATCATATTCAGGAATTAGGAAAGAAAAATAAAGTATTCAAATCATATATTGGTTTGGGTTATCATCCAACTATTGTTCCTGCTCCAATTCAAAGAAATATCTTCGAAAACCCAGGATGGTACACAGCTTACACGCCTTACCAGGCAGAAATTGCTCAAGGTCGTCTTGAAGCAATTTTAAATTTCCAGACTACTGTTATCGAGTTAACGGGAATGGAAATTGCAAACGCATCTTTATTAGATGAAGGAACTGCTGCTGCAGAAGCTATGGCTTTATTATTTGACGTTCGTTCGAGAGATCAAAAGAAAAACAATACACACAAATTCTTCGTTTCTGAAGAAATTTTACCTCAAACTTTATCTGTATTACAAACACGTTCGACTCCAATTGGAATTGAATTAGTTGTTGGAAACCACGAAACATTTGATTTTTCGAATGAATTCTTCGGAGCGATTTTACAATACCCAGGAAAATACGGTCAAGTAAATGATTATAGTGCTTTTGTTGCTAAAGCAAAAGAAAACGAAATTAAAGTTGCCTTTGCTGCTGATATTTTATCATTGGCTGCTTTAACTTCCCCAGGAGAAATGGGAGCTGCGGTTGTGGTTGGAACTTCACAACGTTTTGGTGTTCCAATGGGTTATGGTGGTCCTCATGCTGCATTTTTTGCAACTAAAGACGAATACAAAAGATCTATGCCGGGTCGTATCATTGGAGTTTCTATTGACGTAAATGGAAACCGTGCTTTACGTATGGCTTTAGGAACTCGTGAGCAGCACATTAAACGTGAAAAAGCGACTTCAAACATCTGTACTGCTCAGGTTTTACTAGCGGTTATGGCTGGAATGTACGCCGTTTACCACGGACCAGAAGGATTAAAATATATTGCAAACAAAGTTCACGCATCTGCAGTTACAACTGCCGAAGCTTTAAATAAATTAGGAGTTTTCCAAACCAATACAGCTTTCTTCGACACTATTTTGGTAAAAGCAGATGCTCAAAAAGTAAAAGTAGTTGCTGAGAAAAACGAAGTAAACTTCTTCTATCCTGATGCTGACTCTGTTTCGATTTCATTAAACGAAACAACTTCAATTGCTGACATCAACCAAATTATTGCGATTTTTGCTGAGGCTTTAGGAAAAGAAACTTTCACTGTTTCTGAATTAGCAACTGCAAGTCAATTACCGGCTTCATTAGAAAGAACGTCACCTTTCTTAACGCATGATGTTTTCAACAATCATCATTCTGAAAGCCAATTGATGCGTTATATCAAAAAATTAGAGCGTAAAGATTTATCGTTGAATCATTCGATGATTTCATTAGGTTCTTGTACGATGAAATTAAATGCAGCTTCTGAAATGCTGCCTTTATCAATGCCGAACTGGAACAGCATTCACCCATTTGCACCAGTTGAGCAAGCTGAAGGTTACATTACAATGCTTAAAAAATTAGAGCAGCAATTAAATGTAATTACCGGATTTGCTGGAACAACTTTACAGCCAAACTCTGGAGCTCAGGGAGAATACGCTGGATTAATGGCAATTCGTGCTTACCACTTATCAAGAAACGAAAGTCACCGTAATGTATGTTTAATTCCATCATCAGCTCACGGAACAAATCCTGCTTCTGCAGCTATGGCCGGAATGAAAATTATCGTTACTAAAACGACTCCGGAAGGAAATATTGACGTAAAAGATTTAAGAGAAAAAGCGATTGAGCACAAAGATGATTTATCTTGTTTAATGGTAACGTATCCTTCGACTCACGGAGTTTTCGAATCTTCAATTATCGAAATCACAAAATTAATCCACGATAACGGCGGATTAGTATATATGGACGGTGCAAACATGAACGCGCAAGTTGGATTAACAAATCCTGCTACAATTGGCGCTGACGTTTGTCACTTAAACTTACACAAAACATTCGCTATTCCTCACGGCGGCGGTGGACCTGGAGTTGGACCAATTTGTGTGAACGAAAAATTAGTTACGTTCTTGCCAACAAACCCAATCTTAAAAGTAGGCGGCGAACAAGCCATTACAGCTATTTCATCTGCACCTTACGGATCTGCTTTAGTATGTTTAATTTCTTATGGTTACATCACAATGATGGGAGCTGAAGGATTAAAAAGCGCTACTGAACACGCTATTTTGAATGCTAACTACATGAAATCTCGTTTCGAAGGACACTACCCAATTCTTTATACTGGAGAATGCGGAAGAGCAGCTCACGAAATGATTTTAGATTGTCGTTCGTTTAAAGAAAACGGAATTGAAGTTGGTGATATCGCAAAACGTTTAATGGATTATGGTTTCCACGCTCCTACGGTTTCTTTCCCTGTAGCAGGAACTTTAATGATCGAACCAACTGAATCTGAAGATTTAGCAGAATTAGATCGTTTTTGTGATGCTCTTATTTCAATTAGAAAAGAAATTGAAGCTGCAACTGCTGATGATAAAAACAATGTATTGAAAAATGCACCTCACACATTGGCAATGTTAACTACAGATGCTTGGGATTTTCCTTATACCAGAGAAAAAGCGGCTTATCCATTAGAATATATCGCTGACAATAAATTCTGGCCATCAGTTCGTCGTGTAGATGATGCTTACGGTGACAGAAACTTAGTTTGCAGCTGTGCTCCTATCGAAGCTTACATGGAAAACTAAGAAATAAGTTTTCTTATACATATTCAAACCCGACAAGTTTTTAAAACCTGTCGGGTTTTGTTTTTTATTTGAAATTTCAAGTTTCAGGTTTCAAGTTTCAGGTTCCAACGTAACGTGAAACCTGAAACTTGAAACCTGAAACAAAAAAAACTTTTACTACGACTTTCACTTCAATCGTTTGAAATCTCGGAAAAATTAAAAAATCATTAGAAAATAACCATTATATCATTCAAAAAATAGTTATTTCATAATTATATGCATGCATAGTATTTTTTATGATAGTTATCATCTTTTTATTTATACTTTAGCAGGAAATTTATCGGATAATTAAGGGAAAAAATGAAAATAAAAATTATTGGCATTGGGAGTTATATTCCTAATTTAGAAGTAAAAAACACAGATTTTGACAAGCATATTTTTTTGAATGAAGATGGAACCCCTTTTGGTTACCCGAATGAAGTCGTAATAAAAAAATTTAAAGGGATTACCGGAATTGAAAATCGCCGTTATGCCGAACCTCAATATACAGCATCAGATTTAGCTTTTTTTGCAGCTGAAAAAGCAATTGCAAATGCAAAAATCGATGCCGAAACTTTAGACTACATTATTTTTGCCCACAACTTTGGCGATGTAAAAACCGGAACGCATCAAACTGATATTTTACCAAGTTTAGCGACTCGAGTTAAAAACAAATTAGGTATTAAAAATCCTAAATGTGTAGCTTATGATATTCTGTTTGGATGTCCGGGCTGGATTGAAGGTGTTTTACAAGCTAATGCTTTTATCAAATCTGGAATGGCAAAAAGAGTTATGGTAATTGGTGCAGAAACGCTTTCGAGAGTTGTTGACGATCACGATCGTGATTCGATGATTTATTCTGATGGAGCTGGAGTTTCTATCTTAGAAGCTTCTACTGATGAATCTGGTCTTTTATCTTATGAAAGTGCTACTTATGCTAATGATGAAGCAAATTATCTTTTCTTCGGAAAATCATACAATCCAGATTTAGATCCGGATATTAAATACATCAAAATGTACGGTCGTAAAATTTACGAGTTTGCTTTGAGCAATGTTCCATTAGCAATGAAAAGCTGTTTGGATCAAAGCGGAATTGCCATCGACGATGTGAAAAAAATCCTGATTCATCAGGCAAACGAAAAAATGGACGAAGCAATTATCGAACGTTTCTACAAATTATACGATAAAACGGCTCCTATAGATATTATGCCAATGAGTATTCATGATTTAGGAAATAGCAGTGTTGCAACTGTACCAACTTTATACGATTTAATTCTACAAGGAAAAATTGAAAATCAAGAAATCAATAAAGGCGATGTTATCATTTTTGCTTCTGTAGGAGCCGGAATGAATATCAATGCTTTTGTTTATAGACACTAGTCTCAGTTTACAGTCACAGTATTCAGTTTAACAGACTGTAAACTGTTACTGAGACTGTAAACTAAAAAAGTCCGCATCTTAATAGTGCGGACTTTTTTAGTATATTTGCGACCTAATTAAAATCAAGAACGATAGCTTGTTTCGTTCCTCGCAATAACTATGTACGAAAAAACGTTTCCGAATAAAAGATTCAAACTTACCTTAGAGTTTTTACAAAAGCACGTTAGCACATCAGAAACCATTTTTGATTTTGGTGTTCCAAATCCGTTTTCTAAAATAATGGAAGAAAATGGCTATACCGTAAAAAATACAAAAGGTGAAGATTTAGACAACGACCATACGGCGCTACAAACGGAAGAATATACTGTTTTTACTGCATTTGAAATTTTCGAACATTTACTAAATCCATATACAGTTTTACAAAACGTAAAATGTGACAAACTATTAATTTCAATTCCATTACGCTTATGGTTTTCACCAGCATATCGTTCTAAAACCGATATGTGGGACAGACATTACCATGAATTTGAAGATTGGCAATTGGATTGGCTTTTAGAAAAAACGGGCTGGAAAATTACCGATCGATTACAATTTACACATCCAGTAAAAAAAATCGGATTCAGACCCTTATTAAGATATTTCACTCCGAGATATTATATTGTTGCGGCTGAAAAAGTTAAGAACTAAGATTGCAGATTAACGATTTTTGATTTTTGATTTTTAGATGATTTCCACACAATCTAAAATCTAAAATCTAAAATCTAAAATTCTTAAAATGAAATATTACATCGTCATTCCCGCACACAACGAACAAGATTTAATAGGCTTGACTTTAGAATCTTTGGTTTTTCAAACTGTCTTGCCATCAAAAGTTGTAGTTGTAAATGATAATTCTACTGATAAAACAGAAGAAGTTATTTTGAGTTTTGCAAAGGAAAATCCGTTTATTTCTGTTGTAAACAAAACTTCAGATGCGATTCACCTTCCGGGAAGTAAAGTAATTCAGGCTTTCCAGAAAGGTTTTGAAACTTTGGATCAGGATTATGATATTATTGTAAAAATAGACGGCGATTTAATTTTTCCTCCTAATTATTTTGAAACTATAATTAAACATTTCGAATCTGATCCCAAAATCGGAATGGTTGGCGGATTTTGTTATATCGACAAAAACGGCGAATGGGTTCTTGAAAATCTAACCGACAAAGATCATATACGTGGTGCTTTAAAAGCATATAGAAAAGAAACATATCAACAAATTGGCGGTTTAAAACCTGCAATGGGCTGGGACACGGTTGATGAATTACTTTGTAAATACTACGATTGGAAAATAGTTACCGACGAATCTTTACACGTAAAACATTTAAAACCAACAGGCGCTAATTACAACAAAACGGCTCGTTATAAACAAGGCGAAGCTTTTTATACTTTAGGTTATGGTTTTTGGATCACGGCAATTGCTTCGGCAAAACTGGCAATGATGAAGAAAAAACCTTTCCTCTTTTTAGATTATATCAAAGGATTTTTGAAAGCTAAAAAAGCTAAAACTCCTTTATTAGTTACCTCTGAACAAGCTAAATTTATTAGAAATTACCGTTTACAAAAAATGAAACAAAAGCTTTTCTAGTTTTTTAAAACTTAAAAAACTGTAAAGTGAAACGGTAAACTGTAAACTAATCCTTAATTTAGCCAATATTTGTAAAACTTATGATGCTAATTCGTTATTTATCCCAAATAGGAAGATATTTTTTAATGCTTAAAGAAATTTTCAATAAACAGACCAAATGGCCTGTTATGAAAAATTTGATTTTTAAAGAAATCGATGACTTAATTATCGACTCTCTTGGAATTGTTTGCTTTATATCTTTTTTTATTGGAGGAGTTGTTGCCATTCAAACGGCTTTAAACTTAACTAATCCATTAATTCCAAAATATTTAATTGGTTTTGCTACACGTCAATCTGTAATCCTGGAGTTTGCCCCTACTTTTATTTCGGTAATTATGGCCGGAAAAATGGGATCTTACATTACTTCAAGTATCGGAACAATGCGTGTTACAGAGCAAATTGATGCTTTAGAAGTTATGGGTGTTAATTCCTTAAACTATCTTGTTTTCCCTAAAATAGTAGCTTTACTAATGTACCCTTTTGTAATTGGTATTAGTATGTTTTTGGGAATTTTTGGCGGATGGCTTGCTTGTGCATACGGCGGATTTTCGACTAGTCAGGATTTTATTCAGGGTGCTCAAATGGAATTTATTCCGTTTCACATTACATATGCCTTCATTAAAACTTTAATTTTTGCAATGTTATTAGCTACAATTCCATCTTTTCACGGATATTACATGAAAGGTGGAGCATTAGAAGTGGGTAAAGCAAGTACGGTGTCATTTGTTTGGACATCTGTTTGTATTATTCTTTTTAATTATATATTAACTCAATTATTATTAGGATAATGATCGAAGTAAAAAACATAGAAAAATCATTTGGTGACAGCAAAGTTTTAAAAGGCGTTTCGACGGTTTTTGAAACTGGAAAAACCAACTTGATTATTGGACAAAGTGGATCTGGGAAAACTGTTTTATTAAAAACTTTACTAGGAATTCATACCCCGGATTCGGGAACAATTGAATTTGATGGCAGAGTTTATTCTGAATTAGATCCAGATGAAAAAAGAGAATTAAGAACTGAAATTGGAATGGTTTTTCAGGGAAGTGCTTTATTTGATTCGATGACTGTTGAAGAAAATGTCGCTTTTCCTTTAAAGATGTTTACCAATGATAATAAAGCAAAAATCAAAGAACGTGTTGATTTTGTTTTAGAAAGAGTAAACTTGGTTGATGCACACAAAAAACTTCCTTCTGAAATCTCTGGAGGTATGCAGAAACGTGTGGCGATTGCCCGTGCAATTGTAAATAATCCAAAGTATTTATTTTGTGATGAACCTAACTCTGGTCTTGATCCAAATACCTCAACATTGATTGATAATTTGATTAAGGAAATTACAGAAGAATACAACATCACAACTGTAATTAATACGCACGATATGAACTCTGTAATGGAAATTGGAGAGAATATTGTTTTCTTAAAAAAAGGAGTAAAAGCTTGGCAGGGAACTAAAGAAGAAATATTCATAACAGACAACAAAGACATTGTCAAATTTGTTTACTCTTCAAACTTGTTTAAAAAAGTACGTGAAGCTTATTTGAAAGGCTAGAAGTTTTTTAAATTCCAATATATTAAATTCCAAATTCCAATTTTATTAAGATTGGAATTTGGAATTTAATATATTGAGATTTTAGTTCTGATGTGATTTAATATTCTTTTGGTAATCCAAATCCAATTACCAGTCCTGCTCCCACAAAACTATTCTTAGATATGCTGCCAAACAGCTTAAGTCCAATACTGGGAGTTAATGCATTAAATATTAAACTAGATCTTTTCTTAGGTGCAAACCACTTAAAGTTAGCTTCGAATGGCACACCAACAAATCTTTTATATTGATAATAATAATTATCATCAGAATCTTTGAAAGACAGCTTTAAATTATTAGAACTTATTCCAGCAGAAATACTAAAAGAATGGCTATTCCTTAACCATCTTCTGCCATATAAAACAGCATATTCGTCATTATCTTCTACATTTTTAAAAGCAAAAACACTATCTTTTTTGACATATCCCGTTTCATGCGAATACCGTAAAGTAAAAAGACTTTTTTTATACTGATAATTTAATTCGCCGCCACCGGCAAAACCAAAATGTTTCATTCCAACAAAACCTCCAAAAAACTCACCGTAAATAATGGGATTCGATTTTTCTTTTACTTGATTTTCATTGGTTTCTTGTGCATAAATTGAATTGGAAAGCATTAAAACAAAAATAATCTTAAGTAGTTTTTTTATCATAATCTATTTATAAGAATGAAATAATTTTCTAAATATAGACAAATCGAATATCTTATTTGTACGTAAAACTAACCGTTTTTAAAATTCAATAAAATTGGGGAAATCTCAATAAAAAAATTCCAAACTACAATCTTAATAAAATTGGAATTTGGAATTTAATATATTGGAATTTTTATATTCTAATGATTGCCCGGCAAAAGTTCAACCTCAGCATTTGGGTTAAATAGATAGGTCTTTCCTGAACTTATTTCGAGACATTCAAAACGTTTGGTTCTAACCGCTATTTTCTTGAATATTTTTCCGTTTTTAATTCGGAAGACACTTCCATATGGAATTTCAAAAACATAATTCTTATCGCTCTCTTTATCGTATTGTTTTAGTGCCAAAGATAAAGTCGTATCTGTATCACTGCTTGCCGAAGGATTTTTAAAATGACGTGCCAATAAAGGCAGCAAATGACTCGGAAATATTTCTGGCCGAATAAACGGAACCATTAAACGTTGAAAAGAATATTTCCATTCATTTCCGTGAGGTTTTATATTTCGTCCAAATTTCTCAAAAGCAACTAAATGGGAAATCTCATGAATCAGTGTAATCAAAAATCGGTATTTATTTAAACTCGCATTAACCGTAATTTCATGTTTACCGCTCGGCCCTCTCCTATAATCACCATGACGCGTCTGACGCTCATTTACGATTTTAAGATGAACCTGATTGGCTACAATCAAATCAAAAACAGGCTTTACAGCGTGCTCCGGAATATATTTTGCTAATGTGTCGCTCAAAATAATTATGAATTATAAAGTATGAGTTATGAGTTGTTTTTCAATTGGAATTTAGAATTTAAAAAATTGGAATTTGATTACGGGTTCGTTGATGAAACTTCGAGTACTTTTCCATTAAAATATTTATTCCCGTTAAGAGTAAAATCATAAATATAAGTCGCCATTCCTTCAGCAGAAATTGGAGCCTGATAACCCGGAAAAGCTTCATTCAGCATTTCGGTTTGTACTGAGCCCAAAGCTAAAACATTAAATGAAATACCTTTCTCTTTATATTCTTCTGCTAATAATTCGGTTAACGTAATTACTGCGCCTTTACTTGAACTATAAGCTGCTAATCCGGCAAATTTTAAACTTCCTCTTACACCGCCAATTGAACTTATTGTTACAACGTGGCTTCCTTTTTGTAAATACGGCAGACAAATTCTGGTAAGATTTGCTACAGCAAAAACATTTACTTTATAAATACTTTCAAAATCAGCTTGTGTGGTTTCTGCAAAAGGCTTTAATAATAAAGCTCCGGCATTATGAACTACAGCATCAACTTTTTTCCATGTTGAAGAAAGAAAATTTTCTACTTCCTGCAACGCCGTTTCATTGGCTAAATCAATTGACAAGCAAGTTACGTTTTGATGTTCTAAAAGTGTTTTTGGAATTTTTCTCGAAATCGCCAAAACCTGATTTCCGGCATTGGCAAACTGCAATGCTAATTCATATCCAATTCCTCTACTCGTTCCGGTAACAATAATATTTTTCATGCAGCAAAAATAAGCAAAACCAAAATAATGGACTGTTATTTATTCATTGTAATTTCTTCTGTTGGAGTTGTCGCAATTTTAGTTACAGCAGGTAAAAACTCCTGAATAAAAGCCGTCATGTGCTGAATATCCATTACTTTAAATTCATCTGAAACGTGGTGGTAAAAATCGAAATTCTCAAAATCAAAAGTACTTATAGATTGGCACGGTTTCCCGAAAGCTTCAAAAAACGAATAATTATCAGATCTGTAAAACAGTTTATATTCGGCTTCTTTTGGTAAAAAACCAATTGTCTTTTTTCCGGTATATTCATTTATTTTTTCGGCCATATTCGATTTATCAAAACCTGTAATGTAAGCCAGATAATCACGTTTCATAGGGACGCCAATCATTTCGATATTTAATTGTGTATATAAATTGAAGTTCTTTGCTTTCAGTTTCGGAGCCATACTTTTTGATCCCAAAAGACCTTTTTCTTCTCCGGCAAAAAACACAAAAAGAATACTTCTTTTATTGGAGTGCGTTTTACTGAAATATTTTGCCAATTGTGCAACAGCGGTTACGCCCGAAGCATCATCATTGGCACCATTAAAAATTTGGTCAGCTTGTTTCTTTTTTTCAATTCCGATATGATCGTAATGTGCACTTAAAACAACATATTCATTTTTAAGAACCGGATCTGTTCCTTCTAAAACGCCAACAATATTAAAAGCCGGAGATTTAAAATTAGTCAAGGTATCTCGATAAGAAGCAAAATACGGTTTTACATTATTCTTTTTAAAGAAATCTTCTAAAAAAACTGCCGCTTTTTCTATTCCTTTTGTTCCCGTTTCACGTCCTTCTAGTTCATCCGAAGAAAGATATTTTAAAAAATCAGAAACATCAGATTCTTCCACTTTATAAGTGATCTCAGTTGATTCTGGTTTTGTTTCTTTTTGACTGACTGTCGACGTACTCGTTTTACAGGCAATAAAAACAAATGGAAGTAGAAAGTATAGTTTTTTCATAAACGAAAATTTGATGCACTCTAGCTTTTAAACTTCTAAAGCTGCTGATTTAAAATATTTTTTATACACTTTAAATACCTGAATACTTCCCAGAATTATGAAAAAAGCGGGAATAAAAACCGGCATTATATACTCTGAAAAATGATTCGTTTTTTGAAAAAAAGTCTGCAAAATTACAATCAAACTAAACATCCCAAAAAAAACACCAATCAAAGTTCCTGCAATATAATAATATTTTAACTTTCTTTCGATGGTAATGTACTTTCCGTTAAGCAAATATAAATTCCAGCTCGCCCAAAAAGGAAGCTGTAAAAAATTGAAACAGTTTAAAATAATCCCAATTACAAACGGAGAATAGATTAAATAGTTCTGTAAAATTCCGTTTGATTTTGTTTCCTGATTAAAATTGAAATAAAAAGCAAAGGCCAGAACAAACATAAATCCTACCGCAAAAAAATCAATAATCTTCATTAATTTTTTATTGTTAGTGAGTTGTTTAGCAAAAAGCAGCGTGAAATAAATAACAAAAGTTTCGACTACAATAACTCCGAATAAAAAGAAAACTAAATCATGAAGTCCTGATTTGGTATAAATTTCTAATCCAACAAGGTTTAAATATCCTAACGGAATTGAGCCCAGAAAACTCACGACAAATCCAACTAAGCTATTTTTTAAACTTTTCATTTTTAAAAATTCATGATTTTATTGTTTTGCACCAAATGCAGTTTGTACTCGCGCATTCCCACTTTGTAATCTAAATATGGAACTCCCATTTTATGGTTTTCAACACTTATTTCATACATATACGTAATATGTCTTGCCAGTTCTTTCCAGGCAAACCATACGGAATGTTTGGGATCGTAAATGTGTGTAGGCTCGCTCGCGGCTCCGTTAAGTTCAACAATTTGAAAATTTTCTCCTCGCTCTAATTCTTCAAATGTGTTATACATGATATCAAAACGTCCGAAATAGAATCCCGGAATTTGGGTTGCAATTTCATCAATTGTCTTTGTCAATTTTGGTGTAATCCAATCGCTGCCGTCAAGAAATTTTGCGCCTCGGGCATGATTGCCAAACGGAACTAAATTTAATGTTTCGTCTTTAGGCAAAATTCGCTGCAGTTCTTTTCCATATTCTTCTTTTAAAACCTCAAACTGCAGTTCAAATCTGGGAGTTTGTTTGATTAAATCTTCAATTGTAGCTTTTCCGTCTCCGGTTACAATCAAAAATTCTTTAGAAACAATTCCTGTAATTTTTCCGTTTTTTTGAAGTGGACGACGTACGTAAAAAATACCGACTTCTTTTTCAAACGGAATAAGATCCTGCAGTAAAAAATCGAAATTTGCTTTACTCGCATAATCAGTCAATTCAGAAACTGTTTTGATTTTCTTTACGCCGGAACCACGCAAGCCAATATCTGGTTTTGCGATTAAAGGAAAATAAATTTGTTTTTCGACCAATAAATTGACAATATCTTTTAACTCCGATTTCTCCCGAATCAAAACTGTTTTTGGATAATGCTTTTTAGGCAGTAAATCGTAAATCTGTTTTTTACTTTCCATAATAAAACCGCCATTTTTAATTTTGGGGTTTGAGGCATTAAAGAAGAAAATTGATCTTGCTTTGAGTGCATAATAGGCCCAAAGAAAATAAATAGGAATGTATAAAACCTGAAAGGGCCAATATTCCCAATTGGTTACTTTGTGAAAAAATAGTTTCATAGGTTTACATTTTAAATTCGAATAAAAGAGGTTGAAAAATCTTCTGTTTTTATTAAGTCGTAATATTTCATTGCGCCTTTATTTTGTTCAGTAACTACTTGCGTCACACTTAAGGTTTTCATCACATTTTCTCTGTTAATGATTAAACCATTTTGCGCGTCATCGCTGTGTGTATTTTTATGAAAATCGAGCATATCCAGAGCCGAGATTTCATTTTTATCTTTTACAAAATCAAAGAACCAATTGGAACGTTCTTTTCTAATTTCCTCAGGATATAAAGTAACCGATGACCAAATGTAGTTTTGGGTTTCATCCAGCTTTGTTGTTCGCTTACTGCTTCCGTCCCAAATCAATTCGTACAAAACTTTTTCCTGATACAGAACCAGCGTAAAGGGTTCAATATTATGGAGATCAATTTGTTTCCAAAAATCTTTTGGTGAATCCTTTTCGATAATATCCAGAACAATTAATCCGCGGCTTTTTCTATACGGAAGTGCGGGAATGTGTTTTGTAATTCCGCCATTTAATAAAACCAAAACAGTTCCGTTTTCATCCATTGCAAACCAGGTTCCTCCTGCTTTTGAATCTTTTGGATACATTATATTTTTACCGTTGTGACAATAATTTCTTGGCACAACAGCACCGGGACGAATTACTTTTTCGTCCCGGTTTGAAGTAATAATGGCAACTCCTTTATTATTAATAAAACTTACTGTACACATTGTTTTCTATATTCGATAGTCGAGCGCGCTACGCCAAAATTGTCATCTACTAAAATATTTTCAAATTGCAGTACCGCTACTTTTATTAAAGCCTGATGATGCACGCAATGTTCGAGATTATAAAGCAACTCTCTATAATAATTACTTTGAATTCTCATATTAAGTCCGTCAATAAACTGCTCCAGAAACATTATTTTATTCTCGCTTTGCAAACCCGCTTTAATTTCGGTAATGCATTGTTTTGCAAACTCGGTTTCGGTTTGAATTCTGATATTTCTCTCGCGGTTATCATAATTTATAATTCCCGACTCGTATCCGTTTTGAAGACATTGAAACATTTCAAGGATATGTCGTGTGTGTTCGCCAATAGTGGCATTGCTTAAAGCCTGGCAGGATTTTGAATAATCTTTATCGGATAATTGATTTAATAAATCCGTTAACTCATCTAAACTGCGGCGTATTGATTTTAGTAACATAACTTTTAATTTAGAAGATTAAACAATTTGTTTTTATTGAAATAAAGCAAGCCTAAACTGCATAACAACGTAATAACAGCTAAAGCAAAAAGTAATCCGCCGTCGTTTTGAACCTCAATACCTAAAACAAATAAATGTGACAAAACAGCCCCAATCATAATTCCAGCTGCGCCAAGTGCGCCAAGCCAGGTTGTTTTTGGCATTAAAATCAAAACTGCGGCAATCAATTCGGCAATTGCAGAACCAATTCTTCCGTAAGGTTCTACGCCTAAAGTCGAGAAAATATAAACACTTTCTTCTGCTCCGCTGAATTTAAAAAACAAGGTTTGCAATAAAATTATCGAAGCCGTTATTCTCAAAATCCATATTAAAATTTCCTTTTTCATGGCTTCGGGTTATTTGTATATTTTTTTCCAGTTGTTATCAGCCTTCACTTTTAACTCTGCTTCATCCGGATTCCAGCTTTTCAGCGTATTATTAAAATAAGCATTGTAGAACAGATAAAGTTTTCCATCACTGATTTTAAAAGTCTCTGGATTAATTTCTACTTTTTTTCCTGCACTTCCCATTGCATAAGCGCACCATCCGCCATATTGAGGTTCATATTTTGATGGATTTTTTAAGAACGCATTTTTATTTTCAGCCGAAGAAAAATTATAAGTCACTCCCTGATATGAAGTCGAAATTTCTTTTTTCCCTTTAACTGCTTTTCCCTGATTAAAATAGCCAACCGGATCATAACCCTGAATCCCTATTTTATTTTCTAAATTATACTGGCTAACTCTTTTGGCATCATTTTGAGCAAATGAACTGCCTGAAACTAAAATCAATAACAATAATACTAACTTTTTCATCTTTGTTTTATTTAAGGTTTTTTAATACTGACACTAATAATTCTGTGGAAATGCGCTGTTTAATATCTGGCGAGATATATTCAAAAAGTATATCCCCCTCAGTATTAACAACAAAAACAGAAGGAACTGGCAGTAAACTGGTATTGATTCCTTTAGAATGTACGTTAATTACTGATTTGTAGTTTTCCGGAACCTGATAAGCAATTCCTACAGCTTTTATCAATTCTCCTTTTGAATCAGAAAGTAAGGTGTATTTTACTTTGTCCTTTTCTTCTGTGATTTTTAAATTTTCTGGAGAATCAGGACTTACGGCTATAATTTGATAACCTGAATCAATGATTTGTTTTTCGGCTTCTGCCAATGCCTGCAAATGTAAATTGCAATACGGACACCAGCCGCCGCGATAAAAAACAAGAACTGTTTTTTTCTTTTTAAGTAATGCTGAAAGGTTTACATCTGCATTTTCAGCAGTTTTTAAAGTAAACTCCGGGATTTTTTCTCCTATTAATAAAGGAGCAATATCAAGCGCAGATTTAGGAATCTCGCTTTGCGCGTGAGCAGCCGAGGTTAGCGCTGCCACAAAAATTAAAAGCATTTTTTTCATAGTGTAGTGGTTTTACATCTTTTTGATGATGTAAAATTATTGTACTATGAAAAAGCAAAATGTCGGCTAATTTACACTTCGCTTAAAATAATTATAATTTGGTGATATCCTGAATGATAATTTCTTTTCTGTTATAACTTATGAGCTGGTTCGTTTCCATTTCATTTAGTAATTGCGTAGCAGTCTGTCTTGAAGTACAGATGATTTGCGCAATATCATTTTGGGTTAAATAGTTTTCAATAGCTACCGTGTTTCCGTTTCTAACGCCTTCTTGTTCTGCCCAGTCTTTTAGGAATTGGTACAATCTCGTTTTGGCATCTTTAGAAATTAAATTGGCATAACTATTTTTAACGCGTTTCATTTTTAAACCAACAAATTTGGTGTATGAAATTGCCAATGTTGGATTCCGTAACAATAAATCTTCAAAATCAGACATTAAAAAACTGCAGATTACAACATCATCAGAAAGTACTTTTGCATATTCTTCGACTTTATTATCTGTTTCTAAAGTCAATTCGCCAAATAAATCTCCTTTTTGAATAATGTCTTTTATGGTTTCATTGCCATCATCATCAATGGCAACAATTTTTATATTTCCTTTTTTAAGTAAAAAGATACGAGGCACATCTGAAGAAGAAAAATAAATGATTTCTCCTTTTGCTGCTTTTTTAAAACCGGTAATAATACACAATTGCTTGATTTGTGAATAACTCAGCGTTCTAAACAATTTATGATCCCGCAAGTACCAATATTTTAAATCTTCGTACATAAAAATTAAATCTGTTGGTGTAAATGTAATTAATTTAACAATTGCGTGATTATCTTTCTGATAAGTTTTAAGCACGCGGATTATACAGATTCGCTATCGCGAAGACGCTGATAAAACGGATTTCTATTGTTTTTGAAAATAAAAAATCCGCGTCAATCTGTGTCTTCGCGGTAGCGAATCCGCGTCATCAGTGTTCAAATTATAGTTTAACTGGACAACAAAAAACCCTTTCGAAGCAGAAAGCCTGAAAGGGTTTTGAATATATTTAAAAGAAAATTATCCGGCGATAACAGATCTTGAAATAACGATTTTTTGAATCTCTGAAGTTCCTTCGTAAATCTGAGTGATTTTTGCATCGCGCATAAAACGTTCTACATGGTACTCTTTTACATAACCATTTCCTCCATGAATTTGCACTGCTTCAACCGCTGTGTCCATTGCAACTTGCGAAGCGAATAATTTTGCCATTGCACCACTTACGTCATAATTTTTATGCTGGTCTTTATCCCAAGCCGCTTTCATACATAAATGACGAGCCGCTTCAATATTAACCGCCATATCTGCCAGTTTAAAAGCAATTGCCTGGTGGTTGCAGATTTCAGTTCCAAAAGCTTTACGCTCTTTAGAATATTTTAAAGCTAGTTCATAAGCTCCAGAAGCTATTCCTAATGCCTGAGACGCAATACCAATTCTACCTCCGGCAAGCGTTTTCATAGCAAATTTAAATCCGAAACCGTCTTCACCAATTCTGTTTTCTTTCGGAACTTTTACATCACTAAACATTAAAGAGTGTGTATCAGAACCGCGAATTCCCATTTTTTGTTCTTTTGGACCAACAGAAAAACCTGGCATATCTTTCGTCATGATCAAAGCATTGATTCCTTTATGTTTTAATTCAGGATGCGTTTGTGCAATTACTAAATATACAGAAGCTGTGTTTCCGTTTGTAATCCAGTTTTTTGTTCCGTTTACCAAATAGTGGTCGCCCATATCAATCGCAGTTGTTTTTTGCGAAGTTGCATCACTTCCTGCTTCCGGCTCACTTAAACAGAAAGCGCCGTGAATTTGACCTGAAGCTAATCCCGGCAAATATTTTTGTTTTTGTTCTTCCGTTCCAAACTCTTGTAATCCCCAGCAAACCAAAGAATTATTTACAGACATTACTACAGAAGCCGAAGCATCAACTTTAGAAATTTCTTCCATTGCAATAACATAAGAGATTGCATCAAGTCCGCTTCCGCCGTATTTTGGATCAACCATCATTCCCATGAACCCAAGTTCACCCATTTTTTTAACCTGCTCGGTTGGGAAAATTTGTTTCTCGTCGCGTTCAATAACTCCGGGTAATAATTCGTTTTGAGCAAAATCTCTTGCAGCTTGCTGAATCATTAAATGTTCTTCGGTAAGATTAAAATCCATAGTTTTATTTTATTGTTTTTTCTAAACCGAATTTGGAATTCAGTTTTCGTGGTTTTTTATTTGTTTTTTTTGAAAAGCCAATTTATGGTTAAAAGGCTTCCAAAGATAATTTTTAAATGCGGATTTTACAATGCATGCATATAAATTTAATAGATCAACAAGAATAACGATAACGTTTTCGTAATAATTTATGATTTGCTTCAACCAGACTATAATTTTGCAGCGTTTTTTGTAAAATACAAGATTAAAAAATGCGATTTAAAAACCTCAAAAAAGTAAATTTTAAGTCATTTTCTCCACAGAAAAGATTAAACAATTCCTAAAGCGCGTAAATCTACGTAAAGTTAGTCTTACTAATTTGATTACTAAACCGATAGAGTAAAAAAAATAAAAAACTTCCAAAAAAAAACTTCCAAAAAAAGGCAATAATATTGATAAATTAACATTATTTTTGCCTTAAAATTAAATAATTGACAGAGCATGAAAAAGATTTTACTAGTACTTACACTCCTTTTAACTTTACAATTTTCAGCAGTTTCTGCCCAGACTCATTTAGAGGTAAATGGCGTTACTGTTCCTAGAAAGATAGATTATCAAAACAAAACTTTGCAGCTTAACGGCGCTGGCGGCAGATCTAAAATGTGGTTAGAAGTTTATGTGCAAGCTTTGTATTTATCTCAATTAAGCCAGGATCCAAAATTTATTATTGACAGCGATACCGAAATGGCTATTCGAATTGAAATTACATCCTCTATGGTTTCTTCAAATAAATTAACCAAAGCAATGAATGTTGGTTTCGAAAAATCTGCAGGAAGCAATCTGGAACAATTACGACCAAGAATCGAACAATTCAAAACATACTTAAGCGACGCAATTACAGAAAAAGATGTTTTCGTTTTAGCTTACAATCCGCTGGACCAAACTATCAATGTTTTTAAAAATGAAGTTTTGAAAGGAAAAGTTCAGGGATTTGATTTCAAAAAAGCATTATTCGGAATCTGGCTTTCTGATAAACCAGTTGACGAAACTTTGAAAAAACACTTATTAGGAATATAATCCTTAAAATTTTACATATTCAGAAAGCCGAAAACCGAATAGTTTTCGGCTTTTCTTTTTTGTTTAATAAATTTGATGCAAAATACATTATTCGCATTATTCTATTTTATACATTTACACAAAATAAACATATCACAACAAAATGAAAGATTTATTACAACAATTTGAAAATAAAGCACCTGAAATTGTTTTTAACTGGAAAGATTCTGAAACAGAAGCTGAAGGATGGACTGTAATTAATTCGCTGCGCGGAGGAGCTGCCGGAGGAGGAACAAGAATGAGAAAAGGCTTAGACATGAACGAAGTTTTGTCACTGGCCAAAACAATGGAAGTTAAATTTTCTGTTTCGGGCCCGGCTATTGGCGGCGCTAAATCTGGAATAAATTTTGACCCAAATGATCCTCGCAAAAAAGGAGTTTTACAGCGTTGGTACAAAGCGGTTTCTCCATTATTAAAAAGTTACTACGGAACTGGTGGAGATTTAAATGTTGATGAAATTCACGAAGTAATCCCAATGACAGAGGAATGTGGTGTTTGGCATCCGCAGGAAGGTGTTTTCAACGGACACTTCAAGCCTACAGAAGCGGATAAAATTAATAGAATTGGTCAATTACGTCAAGGTGTAATTAAGGTTATCGAAAACCCAAAATTCTCACCAGACGTTACAAGAAAATATACGGTTGCTGATATGATTACGGGTTATGGCGTTGCCGAAGCGGTTCGTCATTTCTACGCAACTTACGGCGGAGACATTAAAGGTAAAAAAGCAATTGTACAAGGTTTTGGAAATGTTGGTTCTGCAGCTGCTTTTTATTTAGCTGAAATGGGCGCAAAAGTAATCGGAATTATTGATCGCGACGGCGGATTAATTAAAGAAGATGGTTTTTCTTTTGAAGAAATCAGAACGTTGTTTTTAAATAAAGACGGAAATAAATTAGTTGCCGATAATATGATTCCGTTTGAAGAAATTAATTCTAAAATCTGGACCATTGGTGCTGAAATTTTCACGCCTTGCGCCGCTTCAAGATTGGTTACTCAAAACCAAATCGACAGCTTAATCGCAAACGGATTGGAAGTTATTTCTTGCGGAGCGAATGTTCCTTTTGCTGACAGAGAAATTTTCTTTGGTTCAATTATGGAAGAAGTGGATCATAAAGTTAGTTTAATCCCGGATTTTATTTCAAACTGCGGAATGGCAAGAGTTTTTGCTTATTTCATGGAGAAAAAAGTTCAAATGACAGATGAGGCTATTTTTAACGATACTTCTGAAATTATAAAAAATGCGATTATTAAAGCGCACGCTTTAAATTCATCTAAAACAAATATTAGTGCAACGGCATTCGAAATTGCATTGAAACAATTAGTATAAGCTATTTTATACTTTATATATAAACGAGCCAGATTTCTATTTGGCTCGTTTTTTGTTTTGCCACAGATTAAAAGGATTATTTGGATTTCTGCTTTGTGAATTTTTAGTCCACAGATTTGCACAAATTTAAACAGGTAAAATTTTGCGGTTAAAAATAAGATCCAGCTTTGAGAACTTTGCCTTCTATTCACCACAAAGAGTTACACAATCTAAACAGAAAAAACTTTGCGCTCTTTGCGTAAAACCTTAGCGAACTTTGCGTTAAAACAAATCCCAGCTTTGAGAACTTTACCTCCTATTCAGCCCACAGATTTACACAAATCTAAACAGATAAAACTTTGCGTTCTTTGCGTAAAACCTTAGCGAACTTTGCGGTTAAATTACACACAGCTCTTTCAGTCTAAACAATTTTTAGTACTTTTAAACGTTTTTATTTAATACAATTTCAAAATTCAGAATTACAATGAGTTTCACTATTTCTTCAGATAAAAAGAAATCATTACTACTCACAACTGCTATATATGCGGTAATCATTCTATTGCTGTTTTTTATACGTTTTTGGCCTCCATACAATCCGGAAAATAACGTTGCACTTGCAGATGGCGGCGGTGGCGGTGGCGGCGTAACGGTAAATTTTGGTGACAGCGATTTAGGTTCCGGAGCCAATTATAAAAGCGAAGTTCTGGAAGTGAAAAATGAAGTAAAACAAGCTCCGGCAAAAGCAGTTGAAGAAGAAGCTATTATTTCTCAGGAAAATACAAAAGCTGATGAAACTGATGTTGTTATTCCTGTAAAAGAAAAACCTAAAAAACCTGTTCCGGTTGAAAAACCAATACAAAAACCTGTTCCCGAAAAACCTAAAGTTTCAAACTCTACAAACGATGCTTTGTCAAGCATTTTAAAAGGTTCGAAAAAAGGCGGCGACGGCGATGATAAAGCGTCTGGAAATAAAGGAAAAGTAAACGGAAGCTTAGGTTCCAGCGGTTATTACGGATCTGGTGGTTCTGGCGGAGGAACCGGAGGCGGTAACGGAACCGGAAATGGAATTGGTACAGGAAGCGGTTACGGACCAGGAAGCGGCGGTGGTTCTGGCGGAGGAACTGGATACTCTTTAAATGGTCGAAAAGCATTATCTAAACCAGCTCCTAAATATACTTGTAACGAAGAAGGAACTGTTGTGGTTGAAGTTACGGTCGATCAAAATGGGAAAACCGTGAGTGCAACTGCCGGAATAAAAGGAACTACAAACAAGGCTAGTTGTTTATTAGAACAAGCAAAAATAGCCGCATTAAACACAAAATGGTCTGCCGATGAAAATGCAGCCGCAAAACAAGTTGGAAAGATTATTTATAATTTCAATTTGAATTAAAAAACACGAATTTCACGGATTTACACTAAATCTGTTCTCATAAAAAAAAGGCTTTCTGATGATTTTCAGAAAGCCTTTTTTTCGTCCAGTTTGTCATTTCGACCGAAGGGAGAAATCTCCGCAAGAAGCTCGACAAAGATTAGATTCACGTTGCGGAGTTACTTGCGGAGATTTCTCCCTTCGGTCGAAATGACAAAATTGCGCTTACTTATAGAAGTGAGATTGCTTCGTTCCTCGCAAGGACTTTGATTGTGTTGTTTTGCGTGAGGGATAGAAGCTGGCTACCGAAGTAGCGCTCCCGATAGCTATCGGGACGACCGGAATAAAAAAATGGGCGAATCAACGTTATGCTGATTGGCCCATTTTTTTATTGTGGTCACGCCCTAATATTAAATTTACTTCGGACTTGTAGCAATTACAAACTTCAAATTATTCTTCACTCCTATCTGCAATACATCAACTAAATCCTGAACTTGCAAATTAAACGGAATTCGGACTACGACAGTTTGATCTTTATCTGCTCCAATTTTATTCATTAGAGTCGTTTCTAATTCTTCAAAAGCAACGGGCTGTTTGTCGATATAAAACTGCTTGTCCTCTGTAACCGATAAACTGATTAATTGTTTATTCGTTTTTTCATTTGATTTTGCTTTTGGAAGCGTCATCTTAATAACATTCGGATTTGCCAGTGTTGAAATAATTAGGAAAAACAACAACAGGAAAAACATAATGTCACTTAATGATGAAGTCGCAACCTCAGCGTGAAATCTTCTTTTTCTCTTAATCGACATACCTTATGATCTTTGAATTATGTTTACAAATTCTAATATCTGTTTCTGAATTTTTAAAGCAAAATCATCAATTTTTCCGTTCAGTAAGTGGTAAGCACTATAGGCAATAATTCCCACGATAAGTCCAGAACCGGAACTAATCATTTTCTCGTATAAACCTCCGGAAATATTTCCGATACTGATATTTTCTGTAACCGAAATACTGTAGAAAATTTTAATTACCCCAGAAATAGTTCCGATGAAACCAAGAGTTGGCGCAATACCGGCGATAAGTCCTAAATGACCTAAACGTCTTTCCATTTCACCAATTTCAATATCGGCAGCGCGGTCCATGTTAGATTCGATTTCGGCAATTGGTCTTCCAATTACTAAAACGCCTTCTTTTAAAATATTTCCAACAGCTGTATCATTTCTTTCTACAATTGTTCTGGCTAATTCAATGTTTCCGGCATGTAATTTATCGCCAACGTCCTGCATTAATCTGGCATCAATTCTTGACGCTTTTTGGATATATAAGTAGCGTTCAAAAATTACGTAAATCGTGTAAAACAATAAAAGTGCGATTGGTATTAAGAAGAAACCTCCTTTTAAGATAAATCCTAAAACAGAAATCTCGGTTTCTGGGTGAGCAATTTTTTCGATCACTACGTTTGAGGCGTTTGCGAGAGTATCAGCTTGTAATTGAATGTAGCTAAACATATTTTAATTCTGGTTTTTAATAATTAATTCTAAAAAATATTTCAATTTTGCAATAAAGATAATTTTCATTGTTATATTAAACTAAAAAAACTGGAAATTATTTCAATCAGCAACTATTTTATCCAAATAAAATGAACTATAAGGAAACAACAAACTGGATGTTTAATCAATTACCAATGTATCAGCTTCAGGGTGCTTCGGCATACAAAGAAGACCTGACAAACATCAAGTTACTGGCAGAGCATCTTGGTAATCCCGAAAAGAAATTGCAAACGATTCACGTTGCGGGAACAAACGGAAAAGGATCAACATCGCACATGCTGGCTTCGGTTTTGCAGGAAGCGGGTTATAAAGTAGGTTTGTATACTTCGCCGCACTTAAAAGATTTCAGGGAAAGGATTAAAGTAAACGGCCTGGAAATTTCAGAAGATTTTGTTTGTGAGTTCATTTCCAAACACAAAGATTTTTTTGAAGCTAATGATATGAGTTTCTTCGAAATGTCGGTTGGTTTGGCATTTGATTATTTTGTTTCAGAAAAAGCAGATATCGCGATTATTGAAGTTGGTTTGGGCGGAAGACTGGACGCGACTAATATTATTACGCCTTTGGTTTCTGTAATTACCAATATTGGTTTAGACCACACACAATTTTTAGGAAATACGCTTGAAGCCATTGCAGGCGAAAAAGCGGGAATTATTAAACCAAATGTTCCAGTTGTAATTGGAGAATATACAGATGAAACTCAGCCTATATTTTTGGCTAAAGCCGAAGAAAACAACGCACCGATTTCTTTTGCTTCAGATTTAATTGATCAAATTTATTTATCTGATTTAATTGGAGATTATCAGTTTCATAATAAGAAGACAGTTCAGCAGACGATTTCAATTCTGAACAATCAAACCAATTTTAAAGTTTCGACAGAACAATTAAAAGAAGGTTTATTGAATGTGGTAAAAAATACGGGTTTACAAGGAAGATGGCAGCAGCTTGGTGAAAACCCAAAAATCATTTGCGACACGGCACACAACAAACACGGATTAGCTGTTGTGATGAATCAGCTTCAAAATGAAAAATACGAAAAACTACATATTGTTTTGGGTGTTGTAAACGATAAAGATTTGGATTCTATTTTGCCGCTTTTCCCGAAAGAAGCACAATATTATTTTTGCAGTCCAAATTCGGCAAGAGGTTTACCGACTGAAACGCTTCAAAATGCGGCTGAGAAATTTAATTTAATTGGAGAAAAATACGATTCTGTTGAAAGCGCTTTCGCGAAAGCCAAACAAAACGCTTCAAAAAATGATTTTATTTATGTTGGCGGAAGCACTTTTGTCGTTGCCGAATTGCCTTTGTAACAATCAAAACTTAAATATTAGAAAAAAGTCTAAAAAAACCGATTTAATAACAAATTCATAAACAGCGAGATATAGTTTATTTTTAAAAAAGTTTTATTTTTTATTCGATTTTCTTTGCAGAACTCAAAAACTAGCGTATATTTGCACTCGCAATCACAAACGATAGCAACCTAGTAAAATAGGGCGATTAGCTCAGCTGGTTCAGAGCACCTCGTTTACACCGAGGGGGTCGGGGGTTCGAACCCCTCATCGCCCACAGAAATTCCAAAAACTCCAAAGTCATTTGATTTTGGAGTTTTTTTTGTTATATACATTTCATGAATTTTATTGTTTATATCTTATTTAGCGAAAGCAAGAATAAATTTTATATTGGATTTACTTCTAATTTAGAAGAAAGGCTTGTTCGTCATAATCAAAAAAGCAAAGGTTTTACTGGAAATGTAAATGATTGGAGAGTTGTTTATACTGAAAATTACGAAACAAAAGAGCTTGCACATAAAAGAGAATTACAAATTAAATCTTGGAAAAGCAGAATTAAAATTCAGAAATTAATTGATAATAAAGATTAGCTCACCTGGTTCTAAGCATTCCGATTTTTCATCGGAAGTGGTCGGG
Source organism: Flavobacterium panici (assembly GCF_903819335.1). Classification (GTDB taxonomy): domain Bacteria; phylum Bacteroidota; class Bacteroidia; order Flavobacteriales; family Flavobacteriaceae; genus Flavobacterium; species Flavobacterium panici. Next base: position 272,808 of record NZ_CAIJDE010000062.1, read on the forward strand.
GGTTCGAACCTTCCGATGAAAAATCGGAACAAGCTATCATCGCCCACCAAGAAACTCCTTAAGAAATTAAGGAGTTTTTTTTATGCATGTTTTTTATCGTCACTATTCCAAACATGTTTATAATACAAATTAACCTTATCGGGTTAACAATCTAAGAGAGCCCCTCAAATTGAATTAGTTGTATATTATTATAGTCTACAGCAAAAAATCTAATTCATTATTGAATAATCTTGAAAAGCTTTCTTTGTCCGTTATATGTTCTATTATTTTCATAGCATACTCAGCTTTTAATCTTCCTTTTTCTACTCCATTAACTTTTTCAATTTCACTTTTTGCTTCACTTGCAAGTTCAGAGTCAACATTATAATAATAATCTTCTAGAGAATGCAAAGACAATTCGACAAATCTATTTTTAAGTTTATTTTTTATTTTTTGTAATCGTTCTTTTGCCTTATCATCCAAATCTGTCGTATTATCGATAATTAGATAATACTTATCGTAATAATAAGGATTGCATTTAACTAAAGTGTCTAGTTTTTCCAATTCGTTTATTGTTTCAGACATACCCAATAATTTTGTTGCACCCGAAGCAGAAACAAATTGTATATTTTTAATGATTCTTTTATTTCGAGCATCATCCAAAATTAATTGCAACGAATATTCTTCTAGAATACAATAATTTTCAGGATATCCCATATCTGTAATTTCTGCTCCCAACATCTTACTTACGACATATGCACATTTGGAACCATGGTAACTTTCAGCAATATTTGTTGTTTGCCATGTTTGAGTTTTAAAATCTATTACCAATGGCTTTCCGTCTTTTAAAGGAAAAACATTTTGATGTTCATAATTGGCCGCTGAACTTATTAAAAATGGACTATGCGTTGAAATTAAAAAAAATATTTTTTTTGCAACTTCAGGATTTAATGTTCTATAAATTTGATCTAAAATTTTAGGAATTTCTTTCTGTAGACTAGGATGTAAATTACTTTCAGGCTCTTCAATAACAAAAAAAGTGATTGACTTCTCTACATTTTTAATCCATTTTGTTAAGTTACGTTTTAAGTTATATAAAATTTTAAATCCATCTGCTATCATATTTGGATCTATAGTACCTAACTTCGATTCAAAGATTAATTTACCGGTATCTTTACTAAAAGGATCATGATTGTCAATAATTTTTTTAGCAATAAGATTATCATGTCCAACATCTGCTAAAAAAGAATTAAATTCCTCCAAACTTTCAAGACTATGAACAGCTATGTTAGAATCTAATTTTACTTTCCCCGCTATCCCATTGGCACCTTTACCTTGTTCATAAAATATCAAAAGATATATTTTTGGATTTATATTACCAATATTAGAAGTTTTATTAGGATCATTATCGTCCCATATCAATTTCTGCATATGTCCTTCAAATGATAGCTCGACAATACTATCAGGACTAAAAAATTTTTTTGAGTTTAAACCATCATTTAAGTATGAAACAGCATTTAAAACACTACTCTTTCCACTTCCATTTTCACCAACAAAATAATTGACGAAATCAAAATTATAAATTCTATTTCTTCTTTTACTCTTTTGAAATTACGAATTTTTAAATTTAGACTCATTTTTTGTATAAATAAAGATTAATAAAATAAACTGGTTTCTAATATTAAGAAAGGCTTTCAATTTTCAAAAATATACATTCTTCCAATACTTATCAGAAAAATTGTATTTTTGTTTACCGCTCCCAAAGAACACTTGTAACCTACATTTTAAATTATGTTTTTTACAATTCCGGTTTATTATACTTAATTATTATCTTTGAATTATGAGCACGATATTAAAACCAAAACATATAGGACGAAACATAAGCCGAATTAGGGAGCTTAGAGGAATGAAGCAAGAAGCACTTGCTTTTGCAATTGGTATATCTCAACAGTCTGTTTCTAACATTGAAGGAAGTGAAACTGTTGATGAAGAAAAACTAAACGCTATTGCAGAAGTTTTAGGTGTTTCAGCAGAAGCTATTAAAAGTTATAGTGATGAAATTATATTAAGTGTAATTAACAACACATTTAATAGCCATGACAGTTCAACAATTAATGGAGTCAATGTTCAACCTTCATTCAATCCACTTGATAAAGTTGTAGAACTTTACGAAGAAAAGGAAAAACTTTATGAACGATTAATCCAAGCCGAAAAAGATAAAGTTGAATATCTCGAAAAAATAGTGAAAGGAAAATAGCCTTTTACAAAACAAAAAACTCCTTAAGAAATTAAGGAGTTTTTTTTATGTCTATTTTTTTCTCCGCATCTTTTGCATTAATCTAATAAACGCAAAGTATTGTCATTTCGACTGAAAGGAGAAATCGCACTCGGGAATCGACAAAGATTGGCGACATACTTTGTAGAATTTCTAGTGCGATTTCTCCTTTCAGTCGAAATGACAAGATTGTGTAAATTCTAAAAATCAAAAACAAAAAAGCAAATTCATTTGCATATTGTTGTCGCGTATACTATATTTGCGACAACAATTTAATTTTAGAAAAAATGAGAGAACTTACATTTGCATCACTACAGGTAAAAAATTTAGAAGCATCAAAAGACTTCTACGAAAAGAAATTAGGGTTTGAAGTTGGAAATACTAATCCGCAGGCTTGTATTTTTAAATACGACGAAGGAAAAGCAAGTTTTGCTATTCGTACTCCGCTTGAACCTTTAGAAGATCGGGAATTAGGAGTTGGCGTAGCGCTTTGGTTTGCTGTTACCGAAAATGTAGACGAATTAAAAGAGAAATTTATCGAAAACGGAATAACAACAGCGGGACCAATTATAGAAACTCCGTTTGGAAGAGCTTTTCATGTAAAAGATCTTGACGGTTATAAACTTACTTTTTTGGAGACAAAATAAAAGTAAATATCAGTAATTGTAGAAACAGATTAAGGAAGAAAAAAATTCCGTTATCCAATCTATTAAAGGTTCTGATGGCTATCTTTGAAATCAACAAACTTGATTTTTAATATTGACACAAATGCTTCAACATTATTATGGCTAAGGAAATTAATTTTCATTTTAAAAGTCCAAAAGACAGCCCCGGGTATTTACTTGGGCAGCTAACAATGCTTTGGCAGCGCAAACTAAAAAAAGTTTTAGATCCGTTAGATTTAACGCAGACTCAATTTGTGCTGCTGGCTGCTTTGGGCTGGCTTTCAAAAAAAAGCGATTCTGTAACGCAAATTGATATTGCGAACCAGAGTAATGCTGACAGAATGATGGTTTCAAAAGTATTGCGAACGCTGGAAGAAAAAGGTTTTATTACAAGGCACGAACATGAAACTGATACAAGGGCAAAAACCATTCGATTAACGAATACAGGCGAAACAATTTTGCAAAAAGCTCTTATTGAAGTAGAAAATGCCGATCTTGATTTCTTTTCTTCTTTAGATGAAAATCTTCCGTCGTTTAATTCTAATATGGCGAATCTTATTGATAAAAATAAAACAGAGTAAAAGTGCTTGGGTTTAAAATTCAAAATACTTATCAGAAAAATTGTATTTTTGTTTACCGCTCCCAAAGAACACTTGTAACCTACATTTTAAATTATGTTTTTTACAATTCCGGTTTATTATAC
>NZ_CAIJDE010000062.1:276529-299841 GCF_903819335.1 Flavobacterium panici
TTAATTATTATCTTTGAATTATGAGCACACTATCAAAACCAAAACATATAGGAAGAAACATAAGCCGTATCCGTGAACTTCGTGATATGAAGCAGGAAGCATTGGCGCAAGCTTTAGGCACAAGTCAACAAACGGTTTCTGCTATTGAAAACAGCGAAACTATAGACGATACAAAACTTGCAGAAATTGCAAAAGCACTTGGCGTAAGCGTAGAAGCAATTAAAAATTATTGTGATGATATGGTATTGAATATCATGAACAATACTTTTACCAATACTAGTCACGACAGTTCAACAATTAATTCAATAAATGTTCAGCCTACCTTTAATACAGTTGATAAAATTGTAGAACTTTATGAACGTTTGGTTCAAGCCGAAAAAGATAAAATCGAATATCTCGAAAAAATAGTAAAAGGAAAATAACCTTTTACAAAGCATAAAAAAACTCCATTAGAAATAATGGAGTTTTTTTATGCCTGTTATTTTTTCTAAACGACGGTTATTCGTTCGCTTATTTATTCAACTCTTTGTCAATTTCTTTAATAAGCTCAACTGCGAGTGGCTTTGTATTTTCTTTATAAACCCTTATATTATTCTTACCAAGTTTAACAAGATATTCGAGCGTCTTTTTATATTTTGGGTCTGAATATAATTCTTTTTCAGATTTATCTGCATTTTCTATCGTTTTATCAAAACACTTAATCAAAAAATCATTGTATATTTTATCAACTTCGTTAACAGCCGGCACAAATATTTGGTAATAATTTAAAATTTTCTGTTTTAATTTTTCGTCTTCAATGTAGCCAATTTTGCCACTTGACTTAAAACCTTCATAATTACCAATACTCAGTGTTTGTCCATGTGAATGAATTGGAAAATTAACTTTGCCTTTAGACTTATAAATACTGTCAAGTTGGGAAGTCGTTAATGCCAAAATCTTCTCATAGCTTTGGTTTGTCATTTGGTATGCTTCCATTTCATTGTCAATACTTTTTACGTCATTCTGTAAATCATTCTTTAAATTAGTAAGAAACACAGATACTTCTTCTTGTTGGTGTCTGTGCTCACTCCAACTGTGCAGCCATATTGAAAGCGTCACGGCAAAAACGATTATGAATATTTCTATAATGATTTCTTTTACTTTCTCTCCCAATGTATGTTCTGAATTTTTCACAGTTTTATAAATTTTGTTTGAATGTTTCGTTATTTCTTCTTGCATAATTAGTGTTGTAATTTAACTCTGGTTGTTTTGTAGTTTATAATAGTTTTTCTCTTTATTAACCAATTTTATTTAAAAGCGAATATAAGATTATTTGCAAAACCTCTTATTCATTTCTTAAATACTCTATAAAAAAAATTAAGATTTTTTACTTGAAAGTTTCTTCAAATCTAGCTTAGAATATCTTAACTAACTTATCCACTTGTGCATGAACTGGATTCACGAGCGAGACGTTCACATTAGTATATAATTATCTGCTTAAGAAGTAATATTAAGCTTATACCCTTTTCCGCGTATAACAACAATTTGGACATTTGGATCATGTTCCAGTTTTTTTCTAAGTTTTGATATGAACATATCCAGACTGCGGCCCACAATAACACCTTCATCTTCCCATATCTCTTTTTGCAGTCGGTTTCTTGCTATGGTTTCGTTAGGAGATGATGCAAAAATGAGTAATAAACGGGTTTCTGTTCCGGTGAGGTCTAATGTATTTTCATTTATGATCAGCTTACGGTTTTTCGCATCAAATACTACTGAGCCTAAAGTGAACAAACTAGTAGAATCATTAAGTAAAGTTACTTTCGGCTTAGCAGGTCTAAAAAAAACAAATCCAACAAATGCTAAAAATGACAGTCCGCCTACCAAAAAATATTTATTCTTTGCTGTATATATACCCAATGGTTTAAATTTGATATTAATCATGTAACATGCTTTAGGTTGTTTTCTTCCTTTGCATGGTACAATATCATCTTTCCTATTTTTTGATACAGCATATCCATAAGCTACACTAGTATTTTCGCAGTTCACTACGTTAACAACATAATCACGTGCAAGTGGATCTTGGGCTAACAAACGCTGCGTGATATTGACCAGAGAATCTGTTTGAAAAGTAAACTCATTCTCAAACCTGATCTGGTATTCATTTTCAGCGATCTTTTTTACGGGAAGAACCCTAGATGTTTTATCTCCCGACTGTAAAAGTAGTTCATGCCCAATTCTGCGGAGCAAAATTTCCCTTCTTGCAATAGCAAAGTCGTCAGTATCAGTCTTACTGAAAGCTACGCAGATTGCAGATATAAACAAAAGCAGTATCAATCCAAAGATGTACTTGCCTTTTCCGTAAAGGAGATTTCGACTATGATACATAGTGTCAAGTTTTTATTTACAAAGTTTACATTTTTATTTACAATCTAAATTCCTCAGGCTGAAATATATCAAAGTAATTTTGTTGCAACAGCTTTAAAGATTGTGAAAAATAAAAAGAATGCTTTACATGAACAAGATTTATCTGGAGATAGATCTATTTTAATTAAACCTATAAAAAATATGAAAAAAATCATTTATGCACTGATCTTACCGCTGGTTGTGGTAAGTGGACTAGTTTTTACAAATTGTGAAACTAAAAATGAAACTCCTAAAAAACCAATCCAAAAAACACTCTCCATTGCTGAAAGGAAAGCCAAATTGAAAAAATGGGAAGCAACCCCAGATGGTGTAAAATTCAAAAACTGGGAAATGTCTCCCCGAGGTAAAAAAGTGCTTGCCGGCGCTGCTAAAATAAGGAAGAATACCAATATGGAGGCTGTTGTAACTTCTCTTTCGCTTCCGCCAGGATCGCTATTAGGTTTTGGAGTGATGGCCAGGATTGATGGTGATGATTATATTCTGAGATTTGAACCGGAAAAGTCCCAACTTCAGCGGTTGTACAGTCTGAAAGTTAACGACACAATAATTTTAAAAAGCCATGGTGTATCATACGCGCCTAAGTATTCCTATCCAATAATATCGGGCAGCTATGTAGAACGAGATAATAAAGTAATTTTTAAACGTATTCCTCGCAAAGGCGGTTGTTAAGTAATAAAATTAATTAACCCTGCTGACGCGAATGCCTCATTCGTGAATACAGTTTATAAATAAGTGAAACACTCGCCTCAGCTCGGTTAATTAATTTTTCTTCCATTTTTCGCTAAATCTTAGTTTCGCCAGCTTTTCATAAAGGTTTTTTAAACTGTAAGTCCCAACCATTCCATAATCACTTATGGTTTTTACTTTACCATTATTAAAAGTTATTTTTAAATCTCCTGTTTCATCATCAGTATGCATTACATAATATTCCTTATTTAAATTTTCAAAATCACAGTAATTTAAATATTCTTCTAATTTATCAAATTCAGTTTTATTAATCTTTGTCGAAAATGTTCCTTCTTCTTTACCATAAGTAATATTTTCATTTTCATTGAAGTTATAATATCGGGCATTAAATACTGATAAGGAATCTTTGTTTAATGTTAGTTTATAAACCGGGCAGGTTCCAAAACAACCCGAAGTACTAAATTCAATTTTGGTAATTTTATTCTTTTTTGGATTTGGATTATATTCAATAAAATTTCCAAATTTGAAAGTTAAAACAGTTCTTAATTCTGAATAACTTTTCTTTTGCCAATCCACTAATTTTTTCTTGTAAACAACTAAAAAAGGCTGAGAATCTATATATTCAACTTTTGGCACTATTGATTTTCCCCACTCTAAATCAATATTAAATATTTTGGTTTTATTTTTTCCAAAATTCATTACTACAATTGGCGAGAAACTACATGATTTTTCTCCTTCTCCATAACATGTATGATTATCTCCAATAGCAAGTAAATCTGTGTAACCATTATTATCAAAATCAGCTTTTGTATAAAATGTTTTGACATTAAGTTTATTTGCTAAAATCTTATTGATGCTATCACCATCGTGACTTCTATTAAAATCCTGAAGGCTTTTCAATTCATACTTTTTGTAATTCGTATCAATTTTTTGAATGAATTTCTCTATTTCTAATTTAGTTTTTAAATTGTCTACTTCTGATTGAATTGTTTGTGTTTTGATAAATTCAGTTTGTTTTTTACATGATGCAAAAACAAGTACAATTAAAAATAATTTTACGATTTTCATTTTAAGTTTTTTAATGGCTTTAATATAATATTCCCAAAAAACATGAGAGCAATTCCAATATTTTTGTTCATCCGATAAAACTAAACAAACTTCGTCATTCATTCGAGATTCTTTTGTAATTATTTTGGAGATTTTCAATTAGGGTTATTAGCCGTTTCATCTTTAATAACTTCTAAAACCCTGTAACAATTTTTAACTATATTTGACGTTGATTGTTTTATTTGGCAGCTTTTTTGCTGAAAAGAAAATCAAATCATCAACCCAAATCTTAAAAATGAAAACAAACCTAATAACTCTTTTATTTGTATTTGCTGTTATAAATACGTTTGGGCAAACGCCTGTCGCATCAAAAACTACGAATACTAATAATAAAACTTTACCGCCTAGTGAACAGGTCACCAATAAAGTTGTAAGCGCACTTAAAAAAGTTCCTTTAGACGAAGCTTCGATTCTAATTTATGACTACGACGGTGCTCTTTTTTCATACGATTTAGAATCTGAACAAATTGGCTGGACTGTAAAAGCGACAAGTCCTTTTACCGAAATGTGTGCTAATAAAGTAACTATCTCTAATGGCGTTGTGTACATTCCGTTTATAAACGGTGAAATTGTTGCCGTAGATAATCAAAGCGGTGATGTGTTTTGGAAATCAAGATTAGGAAATATCACAGATCAAATTGTTCTTAAAGATCAGGTTCCGGTTGTAAATAATGGAAAATTATATATAACGGCTCAAAACCAAAACGGAAGCAGTAATATTTATGCCCTTGATACAAAAGATGGAAGTTTAGCATGGACTTACAAACTGGATACTCCAACTAACGACATTCCGGTATTGTTTTTTAACAACAAAGTTTTTGTTCCGAGTTCGACTAATTTATATGTGTTTGATGCCAATACAGGAAAAGTTCTTAGTCAAAAAAGCTTTGACCAAAGCATGCACAGCAAACCTGTAACCGATGGTGAAAATGTATTTATTGCCAATGAAAAAGATGTACTTTTTGCGTTAACTCCAGATAAGCTGGACATTTTATGGCAATTTAAATTACCAGAGGATCAATATAATATTAAGGAACGCATCTTTACTAAAGACAAAAAATTATATTTTGCAGCGCAAGGCACAACAGTTTCTTCGGTATATGCTGTAGATTCAAAAACAGGAACTCAGATTTGGAAAAGGGATTTTCAAAATGATAATGTAGAATATATAACCGAAGACAGTGATAATATTTGGGGATATACTAAAAAAGGAAGGCTTTTTCAGCTGGACATAAACAATGGTGAAATTGCATTCGAATTAAAACCAACAACCCAGCCCATTTCCAATATTGAATTTCCGGTTGACGATACTATATTTTATTATTGTGATGCGGGTTTAATTAAATTTGATTTAAGCACCAAAGATGAAGATTTGTATTATATGCGAACTTCTATTAAAGATGATGTTTATACCGCATTTCTAAAAATAATTAGATAAAATAGAAAACTCCAAAGTCATTTGATTTTGGAGTTTTCTATTTAAAAGATGTTACTATTTTATTTCATCAGACTGATATTGGTTAGACCGCCATCTGACAAGATTTCTGTTCCAACTATAAAAGAAGAATCATCTGATGCCAAAAATACAGCAACGTTTCCAATGTCTGACGGAAGACCTTGTCTGCCTACAGGAGTAATGTCTATCCACATTTGTTTTACAGCATCTAAGTGTTCTTCCGGCACTAATTTTCCAAATACTGGTGTGTCTATAGATCCGGGTGAAAGGGTATTTACACGTATTTTTCTTGGCAATAAATCTAATGATAAACCTTTTGCCAATGATATAATGGCCGCTTTTGCTGCCGAATAGATTGCCATTCCCGGTGCTGCCCGATGTGCCGCACTCGATCCAATCAATATTATTGATGCACCATCATTTAAATAGGGAAGTGCTTTTTTAACGGTAAAATAGGAACTTTTCAAATTCAAATCCATATATCGGTCATACCCTTCTTCGGTAATATTTTCGATATCAGCCATAGGAACGCCGTCGACAACACCGCCTGCATTAACTACCAATACATCTATTTTTCCGAATTTATCAAAAGTCTTTTTAAATACATTTTCTAAGTCTTCACTTTTGGTTACATCACCCGCAATACCTATAAAATCTGATTTTAAAGCTGCTACAGCATTATTTAATGTTACTTCATTTCTTCCGGTTATAGTTCCGGAAGCTCCTTCGTTTTTGAATGCCTCTGCAATACCAAAACCTATTCCGCTATTACCTCCAGTAATTACGGCTACTTTATTTTTTAATTTGCTCATTTTGTTCTTTTAAAAATTGGAAATAATTATAATCCGAAAATCCCTCCCGAAACAGAAATTTTCTCTCCGGTAATCCATCCTGAATCGTCAGAAGCTAGAAACACGGCTACTTTTGCAATATCTTCCGGTTGTCCGGTGCGTCCAAGAGGTGTGCTGGCAACAAATTTTGTTTCGGCTTCGCTGCCAATAAAACCTGCAGAGTGTGAACCTTCTGTTTCTACTATTCCTGGTAAAATAGAATTGATTCTGATATTTCTTCCGATAAATTCCTTAGACAAAGAAATGGTAATGGCGTCTAAAGCTGCTTTGGTGGCAGAATATACAGATCCTGTTGGAAGAGGTGATTTTCCTGCTTCTGAACTGATGTTAATAATGTTACCGCCCTTTTCTCCAAACAATTTTAAAGCCGCCTGAATTGAAAGTAATGATCCTAAAACATTAATATTAAATTGCGAATGAAAGGATTGTGCAGACAATTCTTCAATTGGCGCATATTGGTAAATTCCTGCATTATTTACCAAAATATCTAATGTCCCAAAAGCATTTTTGGTTTCCTCAAAAAGTCTCTTTACATCTGCTTCATTTGAAACATCGCCCTGAACTGCAATTGCTGTTCCGCCGTTATCTTTTATTGTTTTTACTACTTTGTCTGCATCCTGTTTACTTGATGCGTAATTCACTACAACTTTTGCACCTTCTGCTGCAAAATATTTAGCAATAGAAGCGCCAATTCCTTTTGAAGCGCCAGTGATTATTGCTACTTTATTTTTTAATTTGCTCATTTTTATAATTTTAAATTATGTTTACTGATGCAAATTTATGTCAGTTTAATTTATTTTAGTAACTTTGTAACTAAAAGTAACAGTAACCTTGAAGTAACAAAGTAACCTTATGGAATGTGTAGTACGTGAAAAAGAAAAGCACAAAAAAGAAATGATGGCTGTGCAGGATTCAATGGATGTGTTGAGCGGAAAATGGAAAATATCTATTATTTCTTCTATTTGTTATTATAACGAAAGAAGGTTTTCGGATATCTTAAATGATGTTGTTGGCATTTCAAACAAAATGCTGAGTAAGGAATTAAAAGAACTGGAAGTAAATAAACTTATTAAAAGATTGGTTCTTGACACACAGCCGGTAAGTGTTCATTATGTACTTACAGATCATGGAAAAACACTGCAGACAATCATTAATAATTTGACTGATTGGGGAATTGAACATCGAAAAAAAATTATTGAGGAATAATTTTGGAGAGTATTTATTAGCGATCAGTATAATCCCTACGGGATATTCTTTTATTGGGTTCTTATACTTTCCTACCGATATTTTGCTACCGATATTTAACTCCTAACGGAGTATTATTCGTTTATTGGATCTTCTTTTTCTACCGATATTTAATTTCTACGAAAACTCCGTTAGGAGTTAAATATCGGTAGAAAAAAATAATCATTGCTAGATTTTTGTCCCGTAGGGACTACACGAAATATAAATTACGTGCTACTAACATGTTGTTTACTGGATATAAAATATTTATGAATTTCTTAATCCTTCCTCAAAATCTTCTCTTGAAAAAGGCATAAAGTAAAAATTATGACTAACAATACATTTTTCATCTGGATAGGCTTTAATTAGATCTGATTTACATTGTTCTTCATAATCTATACTAGCAATTAAAACCAAACATGTTGATCCATCATTGTTTATTTGAATTACTGCTTTTGGACAAGTTTCATTTTTATTATTTTCAAAATAAAAAGTAAAAGACCTTCCTCTTTTTTCCAAAACAAAGTTCCACATTTCTGAAAAATTTTCTGTTTCAAAAATTATTGGAGAACTATATTTAGGTGACTCATAATATTCTTCAGAAGAAACATAATCTCGAAGAAACTCATCCATGAAATAAATTATTTTTTACTTCGAAAAGAATGGTATAAATACCATTATATCTACATATTCCATTTTTAATTTATTCCCTAAATTGAAACTTCAATTAACCTTCTCACATAGCACTCGCGTCAATAAGAAAATTAATATTTTTAATAGCTATCCATATAATCCCTAAGAGATATTCTTTCATTGTGTTCTTATTCTTTACTACCGATATTTAACTCCTACGGAGTATTTCGTAGAAATTAAATATCGGTAGAAAAAACAATCAAACCAAAATATTTGTCCCGTAGGGACTAAACTAATAATAATCAATTTTTATCTACTCTTTTTCAAACGATTCAGGAAAATTTTCATTCAAATAATCTGAAAGCTTTTCAAAATCTTTAGAATTCCTTTTGACTAAATTGATTTTTGATCCTTCTTTTGTTTTTAAAATTATATTTCGTCCCGTTTTAAAACCTAATAATTCATACTGATTTTCACTCCAACCTGAAATAGTTTTTAAACTGTATTGTTTCGGCTTCGAGAATATTTGACGAATAGTTAAAACATCATCAATGAGCGTATAATATTTAATCCTGCTTACATTTTTTATGAATAATAATATCGTAATTATACTAAGTGTTACGAATAGTGATTTTTCCCATGGTTCTTTCAGTCGTTCAATTTGCACATAGGCCAATAAACTGAAGCATAGAATCCATACAATATTCAGTATTATATCTTTCGTAATGTGTTTCATTTAAATACTTTTAACTTGTTTTATAGAGCTAATATAAGAAATATCTTCACCGAACCTTATCATCAATAACTTCATCCCTCCACCAAACAAATCTCAAAAACAGTTTTCCCATTCTCAGTTTTAAACGAAACATAACCGCCGTGCGCTTCAATAATATTTTTAGAAAGCGTTAAACCAATTCCGGCGCCTTCGTTTCTAGTTGTGAAGAAAGGCAGGAAAACTTTGTTTTCGATTTCTTTTTCGATTCCGCTTCCGGTGTCAGTTATTTTAATATAAGTTCTGTTTTCTTTGGCTTCTGCCGAAATTAAAATTTGCTTTTGAGTCGTATTCTTTAACGCATAAACAGAATTCGTTAAAAGATTAATGATAACCTGTTCCGTTTGCTGCGGGTCAACATTAATTGGGCGTTTTAGAGAAATTGAGTTTACAACTTCAATTCCGTCTTTTTTAAATAATGAATTCATGATTTGCAGACAATTCTCAATCAAAGGCTGCAGTTCTATTTTTTGTTTTTTTGGAGACGGAAGCATGGCTAATTTTCGGTAACCTTCAACAAATTTCTGCAAATGATCGCTTCGCCTTAACATGGTTTCTACACTGTTTTTGATATCTTCTAAATCTTCTGCCGAAAGTGAATCCTGCTCTACTAAATCCTGCAGGTTTTGACAAATGGAACGAATGGGCGTTATCGAATTTAAAAGTTCATGCGAAATCACTTTCATCAAATTTACCCACGCATCTTTTTCTTTTTTCTCGACTACATTTTGAATAGAATCGAGTAAAACAATACAATATTCTCGTTCATAAATTTCTGTTTTGGAGGCCTGCAAAACAAAAGTCTGTGCGGCTTGTTCGTTTATACTAATTTCAACAGATGTTTTTATTTCGTGAAAATCATCTTCTTCAATAATTTCACAAAGTGATGGTAATTGATTTTTAAGATATTTCCATTTTGAAACTTTGGGAACATTAAAATGAGACGAGAAATAATCATTCATCAAAAATATATCCCAGTCATTTTCTTGTTTTTCTAAAATGATAATTCCGGTTTCGATATTATTTAAAATAGAGCTGTAAATAATGTCTTTTGAAATTTGTTCGTTTTGTCTGCTTTTTAAAGTATCGTACAATTGAAATAAATCTCCGTAATTTTTATCGCCTTTATGTTTGGTAAAATCAGATGAAAAATCATTTTGAAGGATCGAAGAAATGGTTTTATCGTAAAGCAAAACAAAATTGCGAACATAAAAATACATTTCGCGAACGAGTAGAAAAACAATAAAAAAGCCAAATATTCCCGTAAACAGCAAATCGATTTTAAAGAAATAAATCGAAATTTCGATTCCCAAAACAATGGTGATCAATCGAAAAAAGAGCAGTTTATAAGTTTGCAGTGTTTTAAACATACTAGTTAATATTGATGTTATATTTCTCTAAACGTCTGTATAAAGAACCTCTTGACAAACCTAATTCATCGGCAGTTTTACTGATATTATTATTGTGCTTAAGAAGTGCTTTTTCAATCGTCGCTTTTTCTACAGAAGAAAGCTGTATATCATCCGTGTTTTCATCATAAGGAGTTATGGTTTCTAAATCTAAATCAGAAACTGTGATTGTATTGTTTTCACAAAGAATAACCGCGCGTTCAATTTTATTTTCCATTTCACGGATATTTCCGTTCCAGGCGTGTTTTTCAATTTGTTCCAAAACCTTTTTATCAAAAGTAATTTCGCTTCTTCCGTATTTTTCAATCATTTTATCCAGAAGATATTCTGCCAGCGGAATTTTATCTTCGTTTCGCTCCCGAAGCGGCGGTAGCACAATCTCCATCGTATTAATGCGATAATACAAATCTTCCCTGAAATTTTTATCTGCAACTTCCAGTTTTAAATTTAAATTGGTTGCCGTAATGATTCTAACATTCAAAGGTCTTGCTTTAGTTTCTCCCAACCTTGTTACGGTTTTGGTTTGAATAACCTGTAATAATTTAGATTGCAAATGCAACGGAACATTTCCTATTTCATCTAAAAAAATAGTTCCGTTCTGCGCCATTTCAAAACGTCCGGGCGTATCCGTTTTTGCATCGGTAAAAGCGCCTTTTGCGTAACCGAATAATTCACTTTCGAAAATATTTGAATTCAGCGAACCTAAATCAACCGCTATAAATGGATTATTTTTTCTTTCAGACTGGCTGTAAATATGATGTGCCAAAACAAATTTTCCTGTTCCGTTTTCTCCAAGAATCAAAACATTGGCATCAGTTTTTGCCACTTTATCGGCCAGCGAATATGCTTTTTTTATTATTTCTGAAGTGCCGATAAAAAAGTCATTATCGGTTTCAATCTCTTTATTCTTTTTTTGTTCTTTTCGGGATTTGTCAACGGCTTGTTTTACAGATTCTAAAAGCTTTTTGTTTTCCCAAGGTTTTAAGATATAATCAAAAGCACCCGATTTTAATCCTTCAACCGCAGTTTCTACTTTTCCAAAAGCCGTCATTAAAATCACAACGGTTTTCGGCGAAAGCGTTTTTATTTCTTTCAGCAAGTATAAACCTTCTCTTCCATCTTCAAAACCTATTCTGTAATTCATATCAAGCAAAACGACATCGATGGCATTTTTTGACAATAATTCGACGATTTTTTTCGGATTATTGAGTGTGTGAATGTTCTCAAAATACTTTTTCAGGTAGACTTTTGATGCAAAAAGAATGTCTTCCTGATCGTCGATGATTAATATTGATGCGTTTGTCTTTTTCATTTTTGTTCGGTTTTGGACAAAAGGTGTCCAATTGTGGACACTATAGCTTTTTTTCGGAAAATAAAATTTTAAAAATAAGGCAGTTACAAAGTTTAATTTTTTGGCATGAAAATCACATTTAGACTTGTAAATCATTAATTATTAAAGCCTTCTGAAAGTAAAAATAGCAAAATAAATATCTATAAATCGCATTGTTAATTATCTTAATTTTCGGGTGTGTTTCTTTTACTTCAGAAGACAAAAAAATCAGAAAACGAATAGCAATCAAACATTAAAAAATCAATTATGATTACGATCAAAAAACTTTCTAAAATTTTTAGAACCGAAGAAGTAGAAACAAATGCTTTAAGCGAAATTTCATTAACCATAAACGAAGGTGATTTTGTCTCGATAATGGGACCGTCCGGAAGCGGGAAATCGACTTTATTAAATATCATCGGATTATTAGACAGCGCTTCTGGCGGAAGTTATGAATTGCTGGGACAGGAAATGATTGGCCTGAAAGAGAAATTAAAATCGAAAGCCAGAAAAGAAAATATTGGGTTCATTTTTCAGAATTTTAATTTAATTGATGAATTATCGGTTTATGATAATATCGAACTTCCGTTGATTTACAACAATGTTCCGTCATCTGAAAGAAAGAAAAAAATAGAGCATATTGCAGCTGTTTTAGGTATTTCACATCGTTTGAAGCATTTTCCGCAGCAGCTTTCTGGAGGTCAGCAGCAGCGTGTAGCGGTTGCAAGGGCTTTAATTAATGACCCGAAAATTATTCTTGCCGATGAGCCTACAGGAAATCTGGATAGTAAAAACGGAAATGAAGTAATGGAATTATTGACAGATCTTCATGCTGCGGGTTCTACAATTTTGATGGTGACGCATTCCGATTATGATGCTTCTTTTTCGCAGAAAATAATTTTGATGAAAGATGGCGTTATTCTTTCGGAGAAATTAAATCAGAGAAATGTGGATGTTTTAGTAACTTCTAAAAACTAAGGTCATGCTGAAAAATTGGATTAATGTTTTTACGTATCATATAAAAAACAATAAGCTGTTTACGGTTTTGAATGTTTTGGGATTGAGTATTGGAATTGCGGGTTTAATTTTTGCGATTTTGTATTGGAATGACGAACAGAGTTATGATCAATGGAACCCGAACAAAGACAATGTATTTTTAGTAGCCAATCAAATGGACCCAACCACATATTGGGCTTCAAGTTCTGCACCTATCGGCTCTGCCATAAAAAATACAAGCCCGGAAGTTGAATCTTTTTGTTATTTAAATGGCAATTACGATAATGAAATTATTCATTACAATAATAAAAAAGTACAGTCTGACAAAATTGTTGTAGCACAGAAAAACTTTTTCGAATATTTTCCTTATTCCTTTATTGAAGGAAATATAAAAAATGCACTGCCTGATGTAAATAGTATTAGTATATCCCAGGATTTGTCGCAACAGCTTTTTGGAAGCGAGAGCGCTTTCGGGAAAAAGGTTATTTTACAAAATCAGGTTTTAATTGTTAGAGGTGTTTACAAACTGGATAAAAAATCGGTTTTTAATCCTTCGTGTGTAGTCAATTTCATGGACACACGAGTAAAAAACAGCATTCAGCAATGGGGGAATTTTCAGTTTATTCTTTTATTAAAATTAAAAAAATCAACTGATTCAGAAATCGTTACAAAAAATCTGGCTAAAGTTTATTATGAGAACATGATGATGCCGCGGGCAAAAGCTCAAGGTATGAGTCCGCAAGAGTTTATTAAAAAATTTGGCGAAGTAAAACCTCATTTAGAGCCGTTATCGATTGTTCGTTTACATACTAAAACCGGTGGTTTGATAGAATCCAACGGAAATTATCAGCTGTTATTAATTTTTGCCGGATTATCAATTTTAGTCTTAATACTGTCAATTGTAAACTATGTCAATTCGGCTACTGCAAATGCTGTAAAAAGAGCTAAGGAAGTTGGCGTTCGTCAGATCGTTGGAGCTTCGAAAATAGAAATTATACAACAGTTTATTTTTGAAACCGCAGTCATTTCATTGTTTTCTATTTTAATATCGCTTGTTATTGTAGAACTTTCCCTGCCGTATTACAATGTTTTTTTAGAAAAAACACTTGTATTACAAAGCAGTCAGTTTTATCTGCAGCTTTTCGTTATATTCATTATAATGATAATTGCAGCAGGAATTTTTCCGGCAGTGTATGTTTCCAACTTTGATGTTTTAAAAGTATTGCGCGGAAATTTTGCCCGAAGTAAAAATGGTATCTGGCTTCGAAACGGAATGTTGATTTTTCAATTTGCTGTGGCAGCTTTCTTTATTATTGGTTCTTATATAGTATATCAGCAGATTAATTATATGAACTCAAAAGATGTCGGTTTTAACGGAAACCAGATTCTGAATATCTCTTATAGAAATATTTATGGTGAAAAAATTAGTAATGAAGACAGAATGCGCAAATACAACGGCATTAAAAATGAATTGCTGCGTATTAAGGGAGTAAAACAAGTTTCCGGCGGCGGATTTGTTTTGGGAAACGGTGCAAAATCAGTAATTTCATATCATCATAAAGATATAAATATAGACGGAAATAATATTCCGGTAGACTTTGGTCTTCTTGAAATGATGAAAATAAAAATAGTTAAAGGACGCTATTTAAGTCCGGATTATTCTCAGGATACTATTAGTTCTATGCTGATTAATGAAACTGCTTTAAAATTATTAAACGAGAAAGATCCGATAGGAAAAAAAATTAACTGGGACGGAAAAGAAGCCATTATCGTAGGAGTTGTAAAAGATTTTAATATTGGAAATCCCGGCGAAGCCATACCTCCTGTTACTATATTTCATTTTAAAAGTGTGCCGTGGTTTACGAGTCTTTTGAACAATATTTATGTAACAGCCGATCCTAAAACCATGCCGCAGACTATAGCCGATATAGAAAATTTGTGGACAAAAAAAGTTGATTCTGATTATCCGTTTTTATATGATTTTGTAGATAAAGAATATAAAAAGTCATACAGCAGTTATGTAAAACAAAAAAATCTTTTCTCTTTATTGAACATTATCGTAATTACAATTGCGCTTTTCGGATTATTTGCTCTGGCTTCTTATTCCATTGAAAGACGAATGAAAGAAATCGCTATTAGAAAAACACTGGGAGCCGAAACTAATGTTTTATTAATAGAACTTTGTAAACAGTACATCTTTTTCTGTATAATTGGTTTTTTAATTGCTTTATTTCCTGTTTATTATTTACTAAATAAATGGCTGGAGAATTTCGCCTATAGAATTACAATTTCGATGTTTCCTTTTTTAATTGGATTTACCGCTTTACTTTCATTAACATTATTAGTTGTTCTTTCAAGGGCTTATCAGGCAACAAAAGTTGATGTTTTGAAATATTTGAAATATGAATAAATTCAGTTTGCATTAAATTAAAAAAGACTCCAAATCTATATTTGGAGTCTTTTCATTAAATTATTTTTTTTAGTCTTACCAAGGACTTACTCCTGTTTCATCTTCAATATCATTACTAAAAAACTGCCCATTTGGTCCGTTTTCATCTGTTACGGTATGTTTAATAATAAACGATGCTGCACTTTCTACAGTTCCAGGTCCGCTATGATGATTAAAATCTGTTGCGGTGTAACCCGGATCAATTGCATTTACTTTAAAAGACAAATCTTTTAGTTCAAAAGCCAGTACAATGGTATATGCATTTAATGCTGATTTTGAAGTTCCATAAGCTGCCGATTTAAAATCGTAATATTTCCATGATGGATCACTATGCAAAGTCAAAGAACCAAGACCTGAAGTAATATTACTAATTCTCGGACTGTCTGATTTTTTAAGTAATTCTAAAAAAGCCTGAGTAACACTTATAACACCAAAAAAGTTTGTTTCAAATACATCTTTAATGTCTTTTACGCTGGTATCTGAAGCCGTTTGAGGAAACTGACCGCCGCTTATTCCTGCATTATTAATCAGGATATCTAATTTTCCCTGCTCGTTTTCTACAATATTCTTTGCTGCTAAAATAGAATCCGGATTGGTAACATCAATCTGAATGGATTTGATGTTTTGAAAACCATCTTTATTTAATTCTTTTACAACTTCATTTCCTTTTTCAAGATCGCGGCTTCCTAAATAAACAAACAATCCTTGCTTTGAAAGTTGTTTTGTTATTTCTAATCCTATGCTTCTGTTTGCTCCTGTTATTAATACTGATTTCATTTTTAAATTGTTTTAAAATTATAATACAAAGTTAGTTACTTTGAAAATGGAATCATTTGTCATTTGGCAAAAAGCAATTTTAACTGATATTTTTTCTAATTCTGCTTAATGACGATTGTGTAATTCCTAAATAAGAAGCCACATAAGATAACGGAATGCGATTAATAACGTTTGGATAGATTTTCAAAAACATCAAATAACGTGTTGTAGCATCTTCTGAAACCAGCGGACTTCTTCTTTCTACTTTTTGTCTCAAAGCTTTCGAAATAATTCTATGTACTATAGCGTCCCAGCCAATAATAGTTTCTAAAAGTTCCCTCCAGTCTTTTTTAGAAAAAACCAGCAGTTTACAATCTGTTATCGCCTGCACATAAGCATTGGAACAAATATCATTGTCAAAACTCTCCATATCAACAACCAGATTGTTTTCGTCGATAAAATATTTGGTAATTTCTTCACCTCTATTGTTGTAATAACAAACGCGGGTAATTCCGTCTAAAACAAAACCGACTTGCTGTGCAATTTTTCCGGCTTCCGAAAAATATTCATCTTTCTTAAGTTCCAATACAGTTGTTTTGCTCGCAATTAAATCCAGCTGATGCTGATTTAAAGTTCCAAATTGCAATATATAATCTATAAATTCTTTCATAGAGGCAAGTTAATCAAAGTTATTTGTTCGGAATTTGTCATTTGGCAAAAACGATTCAAAACATAAAAGTTATTTTTCCAGTAAATTTTCGGTACTGGTTAAAAATTCTTCCGTTGCTTTTTCAATATCAATATTCATTCTTTCAGCCAAAACCGTCAGCCACCAAATCGATTCTCCTAGTTTATGTTTGAGTTCTTGTTCTGTATTTCCTTTTGGCCATCTTCCCTGCTGCGACATTACGTTACGACCAACTAAGCCGGCATCTGTCAAAAATGCTAGTGCATCTTCTTCTATTGTCCATTCGCTTCCGTGATGCGATAATTCTAATTCGTGATAACGCTTTCTTATTTCTAAAGAACGTTCTTTTAGCTGTTCAAAATTTATTGATGCCATAATTTAATTTTTATTGAATTGTTCCTGAAACGCGATTGGACTAATATTCGTTTTCTTTTTAAATAATTTATTGAAAGACTGCGGATGCTCAAAACCTAATTTATAGGCAATTTCAGAAATTGAAAAAGTTCCTTTCGTAATATATTCTTTTGCTTTTTCTATCAATTTATCATGAATAAACTGCTGTGTATTTTGCCCCGAAAGATTCCGAAGCAAATCGCTTAAATATCGGGCAGACAAACCCAATTCATCTGCAACAAACTGAACGGTTGGTAAACCATTTTCAAGAGGTTTCTCGTTATTAAAATAGTCTTCAAGTAAAATTTCCAATTTCGAAAGTACATCATTATTAACCGCTTTTCGGGTAATAAACTGTCGGTTATAAAACCGATTACTATAATTCAGTAAAAGTTCGATTTGCGAAATAAGCACATCCTGACTAAAATTGTCTATTCGTTCCTTCAGTTCATTTTGAATATTGGCAAAGACGCTTAAAATAGTTTCTTTTTCATTTTCTGACAAATACAAAGCTTCAGATGCCGTATACGAAAAGAATCCGTACTTTTTAATATTGGCGTTTAATGTATAAGGCCGAATAAAATCAGGATGAATATTTAATGACATTCCGCTGTAATCGGCTTCTTCCTCTTGCATTTTTAAAATTTGTCCGGGTGAAACAAAAGACATCCCGCCTTCTTCAAAATCATAAAAACCATGTCCGTAACGAAGCTTTCCCGAAAAATGAGTTTTAAAAGAAATTTTATAAAAATCTAAAATAATCCCGTTTTCAAAATCTTTTGGGTCAAATATCGCTTCACCATAATTCAAAATACTAATAAGCGGATGCATGGGCTTTGGCTGTCCCATAGCTTTATGAAGTTCTGAAATGCTGTTGAATATTTTAGGCTGATTTTTCATTTTACAAATTTATAAAATGTTCGACTGGTGCAATATTCCAGCTCACTGTGCTTTGATCAATCATATCGTGTACAACAGAATCGCTAAGTTCTGTCATTAATTTATGCATGGCATCTGTACCTTCTGCTGCGCTGTCCCAAACCAACATATCGTAAACAATTCCCTTTTTCAATTCGAAAATGGTTCTTGAACGAAATCCTTTTTGACGTTTTAAAAATACCTCGATTGCTGCATTGGCTTCAATAAATTGCTGTGTTGTAAAACCATTTAATTTAAAAGTCGTTAATTCTATCGCTTGATTTTTCATCTTATTTTAAATTAAAAAGTAAACATTGCTTTTATATTCTGTATTTGAGTTTCAGCACCATTTTTCAATCTTTCATCATATAAAGCATTAGCATCATTTCCGGCAATATATCGCAATTGATTTTTATTGTCCGTTGCCGCTTCGTATATAATTTGAGCAACATCTTCTGCATCTGTATAATTCTCTAATTGTTCTGCGCTGTAGCCTTTACTAACTTCTGCGGTTAATTTTTCATACGCTTCGTGTTGTCCAACTTCCATAGAACGGATTGCAAAATCAGTTTTCATTCCGCCCGGAGCGACAACTTTAACCTGAATTCCAAATTGGGTTAATTCTGATGCCAGACTTTCTGAAAAACCATCAACTCCAAATTTTGTTGCACTGTAAATAGAACAAGTCGGAAATCCAATTAATCCGAAAGTAGAAGTAACATTTATAAAAGTACCGCTTTTTTTCTCACGAAAATGTGGTGTAAAAGCTTTTGAAATTCTAATAACACCAAATAGATTCGTAACAATCTGGCGTTCGATTTGAATTTCACTTAAAGATTCTAACGCGCCAATTAATCCGTAGCCTGCATTGTTTAACACAACATCTACAGAATATTTCTCTGTAATGTTTTTTATTGTTTCAGTAATTTGTTCCGAATTTGTAACGTCAAGCGGAAGTACGATTACGTTTTTTAATGAAGTTAATTCGGTTTCCTTTTCCGGATTTCGCATTGTGGCAATTACCTGCCAGCCTTTGCTTTGAAATAATTTTGCTGCTGATTTTCCTAAACCAGTTGAAGCTCCTGTAATAAAAATTGTCTTTTGCATTTTTAATTGTTTTAAAATTATAATGCAAAGATCAGCCGAAGCCTGAAGTTGTTTTTAGTCGTTTTGGACAATTAGTTAGCCAAAATGACGATTAAGAAATAAATTAATCGCCGCCACAGCCACCGCATGAACTTCCGCATGAACTGCCACAAGAACTCCCGCATGAGCTTCCTCCAGAACTTCCACATCCTGAATTACTGTTTGATGACAAAAAGTTATTATTTGCAGGCATGACCAAAGGCATAAAAGAAGCTGTCAGTCCTCCGTATAAAAAATAATTCCACTGCCAGTCTTGTTCAACATTAGTATTACTTTTTCCTTCTTTAAAAGAGGAGTGAATTGTATGAAAAAATAAATAGTTCACTACTTTCTTATAGTAACGATAAGAGATCGCTGCTAAAATTATGGTTATAATAACAATATTAGTTATAGCTTTTCCTCTAGAAACTCCTGTAATAATTCTGCTAAAGCCTATATTTAAAAGAAGTCCAAAAACTACCAGCGTTACTTTTATGATAAATAAAAATTGCTTAGAATCTAAAATCGTTTCTCTAATTTTTTCGACTCCTTTTTTTAATTGTTGAAATATTGGTTTGTTTATAATTAACTGATGTAACTGTAGATAAGGTATTAAATCATATTCTTTCATGATCTCAATAACACAATTTTCATATTGATTATTTGTTAGCGTATCATCGATTAAGTTTAATTTATTGCCTGTAACCTGAATTCTTCTATTTTCAATTAAATTATTTACGACTCCATGAATTACATAGTCTAGATTGTTTTTTTGAAAGAAGACCAATTCTAAAGGTGTGAGATTGCTAATGATTAATTTTGATTTAATTTTTTCAATCAGCGAATCACAAGTTTTCTTAACAAATTGCATCAATAAAAAGGTTATCAAACCAAACAAGAATATGTAATACCATGCAAAATATGGATTATCAATTTGAATTAAAACTGGTTTTAGAAGAAGAGAAATAGGAAAACTTAAAAGTATAAATGCACCTAAGAAAATTATTTTTAATATTCCGAGATTATAATTAGCGTTGTCTAATTGAAGTGAATGCATTGGATTTCCAAAAGTCCAAATTTCTTCGGGCTGTTTTCCGAAATTTAATTCGTATAATTTTTTAGTAACTTCTTTTGCTTTATGGAATTTCTCGTGTTCAGCCTTATTGTGTGTTGACGGAATATGTTCTATTCTTTTTGCCAAAATTGTACAGAGATCAGAATAAGAATTTGTAAAAATTAAATGCTGATGCCACACAATATCAACAATTTCTGAAGGTGAAACCATTTCGTTTGAGGTTGCGGCCAGATACATGAATTTTTTATATTCTAAAATCGCTGTTTTAGTAAAATAAAAGGTCCAACTATTTTCGAATGCTAATCTTGTTGAAAATCCGTATTGATCATTTGGTTTGTCGAGATCAAAATTTTCGATTTGATTCCAAAGTTGTATATCCATAAAAAATTAAAGTTCTTTCGTTAAACGATCTAACTCTTTTAATAAAGTCGGCATTCTAAATTCACCAGACATAGTTTCAACTTTTTGGAAAGCTTCTTCCAAATCAATTCCAATAGATGTTACAAATAATGGTTTTGCGCTGTCGCCTCTTAACAAAGGCTTTTTATCTTTTTCGATACTTGCAAAATTAGTTTTGGCCACACCAATGATCGGAATTTTACTATTTAGCTTTTCATATAAACGTCCGCCTAAGCCATACTTTTTATCATCATCTAAATATACGAATCCGTCCACAATTATAGCTTCTATATTTTCCAAATCAATCTGATTTAACAAACTGATAATACACGGTAATTCTCTTTTGTAAAATTCTCCCGGAATATATTCTGAAACATTATCAATTATTTCTGTGTGAACTTTAAAGTTTTTGTCTTCATTCCAATTCTCAAATTCAAGGCAGACAGTTTTTGCTTTATTATCAAAATAATAAGTGTCGAAGGCTAATATCATATTTTATTTTACTCTTTTAAACTCTTAATGAACCACGAAAACCTCTCGCAGCATAATACGAATCAGCTCCATTGTGATACACAAATACTGTATCATAACGGAAATCTGAAAAAATTGCACCGCCAAGTTTCCTGATATTTGCAGGCGTTAAAATCCAGCTTGAAGTCTTAGTATCAAATTTTCCCAGTTTTTGAAGTTCGCGGTATTCATCTTCATTCAAGATTTGAATTCCCATTTCTGAAGCCATGTTTATTGCACTGTCTTTTGGCTTGTTTTCTTTCCTTTTTTCTAGTGCTTCGTGATCATAACAAATACTTCTACGTCCTTTTGGACTTTCCGCAGCACAATCATAAAAAATATATTCGTTTGTTTTTTCATCATAGCCCACAACATCTGGCTCTCCTTCAGTTCTTTCCATTTCGTCAAGAGACCATAGTTTTTCAGGATTAGCTTTTAGTTTTGACTCTACTTTTTCCCATTCGATATTTTTATGGCGATGCTTATTATTTTCAAAACGAGCTTCTAAAATACTCAACAATGATTCTTGCTGTTCTAATGACAATTTATATTTTTGATTATTCATGGCTTTTGAATTAATTATTTGGAAATAAATTCTGAGAGATATTTTTCAAGCTTTTCTATATTCTCTTTTTGTCCCTGATCTGCTTTGTGTGCTTTTACAATAATATCAAACATTTCCTCAGAATCGAATAAAAGTGTCCAGTCTAATAGTGTTTCTGAATTTTCAGATTCAAATAAAACAGTTGTAATAAAATGCGGATTGAAATGTTCGAAGACAATTTTTTTAAATGGTATAATCTCTTTAAAGATACTACGGTTTGGATAATTCTTTCCATCCGGTCCATGCATTGTTAAATTCCACTCGCCTTCTTTTTCAAAATCCATTTTATGAATTGTATTTGTAAAACCGTTTGGTCCCCACCAATTTGAAATATGTTCCGGATTTGTCCACATTTCCCAAACTATATCCGTGTGAGCCTTAAGCAATATTTTACTTTGAAGAATTCTATTTTGAATATTATTTGCGCTTTCCATATTTACCAGAATGATTTAATCGTTCAACCCTTTCCCATCTAAAATATTTGGAATATTTTTTTCTACTCTCGCCTCTCTTGTTTTTGATTGTTTGGGTTGAGAAAAATGTAAAAGATAAGCCCTTTGTCTTCCAGGTGTAAGTGCAGAAAAAGCTTTTTGTAAATCAGGCATAGCATCTAATTTCTTCTGAAATTCTTCAGATACTTCAAATTCGGAAGTTTTTTTCAGTTCTACTTTCAAACCGGCTTTTTCAATTTCTATTGCTTGATAAATATATGTTTTTAAAATATCTCTCAAATCAACTATTTCTTTAAGAGCAGTAAAACGTATTTGTCTTGCCGCTTGTACATTCTCAGATTGCTGAATCAAAATATTATCTGTATCTTTTAACAAAGCTCCTTTAAAAAACAAAAAGGCACAATACTCTTTAAAAGCATGAATCAAAACAACATTACTATCTTTATAAATATAACAAGGAACTCCCCATTTTAATTCTTCGCTCAATTGACATTCAAGGGCAATTTTTCGCATTAAAATTAATTCTTCCTGCCATTTCTTGGCTTCATCAAAAAAGAAATCAACTTTTGGGTTTGCATTAATTTGTGACATCTCAATTTATTTTAAAAAATAATCTTCCAGAATAGGGGAAGATTTCAATTTAAAATTAAAACTTTTTTTTGATTTAATGGTAAATTTAAAAATCCATCAAATTTGAAGAGCATATTATTTAATAGCGAAATAGAAATGAAATAATTTTAAAACCTAAAATTTAACAGTGAAAAACAAGATTTAAGGCATTATCTATCGAAAAGTGCACACTAATACATTTTCTAGGTAAAAGAAATGAATATCGAGCGATATGTAGATGTTCAGAAAATAAAATTATTCAGCAGTTACAACCCTGTAAATTCTAGATTCCTATCTTGGAATTTAGTTTCCAAAAGTATTAAAAAACAAAAAATCCTCATCAAATACATGATGAGGATTCTTCAAAGAAAGGCGACGACATACTCTCCCACAATACTGCAGTACCATCTGCGCAGGCGGGCTTAACTACTCTGTTCGGGATGGGAAGAGGTGAGCCCCGCCG
>NZ_CAIJDE010000063.1 GCF_903819335.1 Flavobacterium panici
TCTTCTACACAACGAAGTTTAAATTCACAATTGTACTTGACTTTTCTTTCCATAAAAATGCCCCCAAATAGTGTCTAACTTTTTGGGGGCAGTTCATTATGAGTCTCTTTTTTTTGTCTCATACATGATATTTGTCATTTTATGTCTGTGGTTCAAACAGTAATTTTGATATAAACTAAATCCGTCTTTATGAAAATTTCATTGACCCAGAAATACAATGTGCCTGGCCCAAGATACACCAGTTATCCTACGGTTCCTTATTGGAATGAAACCGCTTTCACAGTTGGAGAATGGAAAACATCTTTTCAAAAAGCATTTGCCGAAAGCAATTCAAAAAATGGAATTAGTCTATATATTCATCTTCCTTTTTGCGAAAGTATGTGCACCTTTTGCGGATGCAACAAACGAATTACAAAAAATCATTCTGTCGAAGAAAAATACATTCAGGCGCTTTTAAAAGAATGGAGTTTGTATTGCAAACAACTGCCCGAAAAACCTTTTATTAAAGAAATACATTTAGGCGGAGGAACGCCTACTTTTTTCTCAACCAATAATTTAGAACATCTTATCAATGGTATTTTCAGTTTTGCAAATAAAGCTGAAAATCATGAATTTAGCTTTGAAGGACATCCTAATAATACAACTTACGAACAGCTTAAAAAATTATATGATTTGGGCTTTCGCCGAGTGAGTTTTGGTGTTCAGGATTATTCAGAAAAAGTACAGAAGGCCATTAATCGAATTCAGCCTTTTCATAATGTTGCCAAGGTTACTTTTTGGGCAAAAGAAATTGGTTATAAATCTATCGGACACGATATTATATTCGGACTGCCTTTTCAAACTTTAGATGATGTTGTTGATACGGTTGAGAAAACAAATTCCTTAAAACCAGATAGGCTGGCATTTTACAGCTATGCTCACGTGCCGTGGATTAAAGGAAATGGTCAACGCGGATTCAACGATGAAAATCTTCCAAAAGATGCTGAAAAACGACAGCTTTATGAAATTGGCAAACAATTGCTTTCAACCAATGGTTATAATGAAATTGGAATGGATCATTTTGCTTTATCTTCAGACAGTTTATTTCATGCTGCGCACAACAAAAAGATGCATCGAAATTTTATGGGTTATAGTGCTTCAAAAACACAACTTATGATTGGTTTGGGTGTTTCTTCAATCAGCGACAGCTGGTACGGATTTGCTCAAAACACTAAAAATCTAGAAGATTATTATCAGCTATTAGAATGGGATCAGCTTCCGGTTGTAAAAGGTCACATTTTAACTGATGAAGATCTTATCATTAGAAAACATATTTTGAATTTAACCTGCGAGCTTGAAACTTCCTGGAGTAAAGATTCTTTATATTTTAAAGAATTGCCTCAAGTTTTAATGGACCTGAAGGAAATAGAGAACGATCAATTAATTGTAATTGAAGAAGATAAAATCAAAATCACTGAAGCTGGCAGACCATTTGTTCGCAATATTTGTATGGCTTTTGATTTACATTTAAAAAGAAAATCACCAGAAACAAACTTGTTTTCGATGACGGTTTAATGACAATTAGGAGTTCCCTGAACAAACAAACTCATATTTGAAGGAGATAAATAGGGAATTCCTAAACCTAAACCTCTTAGAATAAATAATACTCCAATTATCACGGCAACATAGGGAATTGCTTTTTGAATTTTATTTCGAAATGGTAATTTTAATAATGAATTGACGTAAACTACAACTGTCATTAACGGAATTGTTCCTAATCCGTATAAAAACATATATAAAACTCCAAAGCCAGCACTCTGCATAGCAATTGCTCCAAACAGAGCCACATATACCATTCCGCATGGCAAGAATCCGTTTAACAAACCAATTGTAAAAAGAGATTTGTAGCTTTTCTTTTTAAACTGGCTTCCTAAACTTGTTTTTATATTTGAAATAACTCTGTAAACGGGTTTTGAGAAATTGTATTTGGCGAATACTTTTTCAGGTATCAGAGCAATTAAAATCATTGCAATGCCAATAAAAATAGACATTTTTTGCTGCATTCCTGCTAAGAAAAAACCTCTTCCCAGTAATCCGAAGATTAAACCAATTGCTGAGTAAGCGGTTAATCTTCCTAAATGATACGTTATAATCTGTGTCACTTTTTTAGCTTCATTCCGATGATCAACTGGAAGCATCATAGCAATTGGCCCGCACATGCCAACACAATGCAGACTGCTGATAAGACCTAATATGAATGCTGAAAATAACATTTTTATTGATTTTTATTGATGAATTTTCGATTATCATGTGTCCCTGCGGGATACTTTTTTATGGAATTTTATATTTTTTCTACCAATCAGTTGTTCCTAACGGAACATATCTCGTAAAAATTTTATATATGTAAAATACTGTAGTCCCTACGGGACATTTACATTATTAATATGTTTTTTTCTACCGATATGTTGCTCCTAAAGGAGCAGATCTTATTTAAATTAATTAGCGATATTTTCCTTTGACAGCATATTATTCAAACATATCTCGTAGAGATAAAATATCGGTAAAAAAGAAAATACTCAAATACTCTATTGTCCCGTAGGGACTAAACATTTTGCCCAAAAGCTAAATCAATATTAACGTATAGTCCCTACGGGACATTTTACATTATCGATATGCTTTATTTCTCCCCATATGTTGCTCCTAACGGAGCATGTTTTTTACTATATAACTAATAATCTATTTTATAAATCATTTATTATTACCGATGAGTTGTTCCTAACTGGACATATCTAGTAGAGATAAAATATCGGTAGAAAAGAAATAGTCGAGTACTTCTATTGCCCCGTAGGGACTAAACTTTACGCAAAAAAGACTAAATCACTTTACGTAAATAACTTCTTTTGTCAGGTATTTTTTCCCTTCATATTGCCATTCCATATTAACATCCCAACGACCTTTGATTAGTTTTTTATGCGGAATTACAATTGAAGAATTCGTCAAAGCGATTTCAGTATTAAAATCGAATTTTTTGTTTGAAGGTCGGTACAACAAAATATTCCCTTTAATTTTATCACTTTCAAAAGTGGCAGGAAAAGTAACTTTTACACCATCTTCTTCAAACTTTACTGAAGGTTTATGCTGTAAATCATGTGCATTTTGAATTCTGGCCATTTCTTCCTGAAAATGGGTGTCGTGTTTGTAATATTCTTCTACAACCAAGTCGTTGTCATATTTACTATTCGATTGTACTTCAAAAACAAAGTATAATATAAACGTCATAAACAAAGCAAATGCAATGACAATTCCGGTTCCCCAATTAATTTTCATAATACTGTATATTTTAATTAAAACTTCGTGGCCCTAAGAAATTTGTAGTGGTTGTTTCCAGCAGTTCCTTGCCGTTATACACACCAATTTTTACATTCGTTTTATCACTTTCCAGTAAAACTTCCTCTATTTCGATAAATAAAGTTCCTTGTGAAATAGCTTCTTTTGCCACTTTAAAATGCTCTTTCCCTACATTGTTAATTTCACCTTTCTGATCGATTAATTCAAAATGAATATCGTTATAATCTTTCATGGTTTTGTTGACAATTTTATAGGTATAAACATTACTTATTTTATCTCCTTTATGCTGAAAAAGCTGTCCTGGTAATCGCAGGATAACAGCCTGAACATCTGTTCTTAAAAATAGCATTCCAACAAAAATGCCTGATAAAATGAAAAGAACGGCGCTGTAACCTTTCATTCTGGCAGTAAACTTAAAAGGCTCTTTTTTAACGATTTCATCTTCTGATGCGTAACGAATAAGACCTTTTGGCAATCCTACACTTTCCATTATGTGATCGCATTCGTCAATACATGCGGTACAGTTTGTACATTCTAACTGAGTTCCGTTTCTAATGTCAATTCCCATTGGGCATACATGAACACATTGAAGGCAATCAATACAATCTCCTTTTCCGGTTAAAGCTCTGTCTTCTTTTTTATTGAACTTTGCCCTTCCTGCTTCTTTTTCTCCTCTCACAAAATCGTACGCAACGTTTATAGATTTATTATCTAAAAGAACGCCTTGCAGTCTTCCGTACGGACAGGCAATTATACAAACCTGTTCGCGGAACCAGACAAAAACAAAATAGAAAACTCCGGTAAAAATAAGTAGTGCAATAAAATTACTTGCTTGCTGAATTGGGCCTTGTTCCACCATTAATAGTAAAGAATCACTTCCTACTAAATAAGCCAGAAAAATATTTGCAATTCCAAAAGAGATCAAAAAGAAAATCGTCCATTTAGTCAATCTTTTTCTGATTTTTTCAGCGTTCCATTCCTGTCTTGCCAAGCGGGATTGTGAACCGCGGTCGCCATCAATCCAATATTCGATTCGTCGAAAAACCATCTCAAGAAAAATGGTCTGCGGACAAATCCATCCGCAAAATATTCGGCCAAAAACAACGGTAAATAAAAGTATAAAAACAACGCCAATAAGCATTGAAATTACAAAGAGGTAAAAATCCTGCGGCCAAAAAGGGAAGCCGAAGATATTAAAACGACGTTCAATGATATTGAACATCATAAACTGGTTTCCGTTTACTTTTATAAACGGATTTACTATCAAAATTGCCAATAAAACATAACTGACAATTTTACGGTAATCATAAAATTTACCAGACGGTTTCTTTGGAAAAATAAATTTCCTTTTACCACCTTCATCTATAGTTCCAATGGTATCTCTAAAAGCTTCGTCTGGTAAATTTGACATGATATTATAATTATTTTTTAACTGCTGTGGTATCTTTTTTTGTAGCTGCTGCATCTGTTTTAGGAGCACTTTCGTCTACCCAAACATCTCCTTCCGGCTCTTTTGGATCTTTTGGATTTGATCCTTGCAGTGATAAAATGTAACTCGCCACTTTTTGAATTTCTTTTGGTTTCATACCATTTGTTTTCCACGAAACCATTCCTTTTCCATCACGTCCACCGTTAGTAATGGTATGAAATACATTTTTAATACCTCCGCCTAAAATCCAATGATCATCTGTTAAGTTAGGTCCAATTTGCCCTCCTGCATCTGCTCTGTGGCAAGCTGCACAATTCATTGCGAAAATTTCTTTTCCTTCTGCTAAACTTGCATCATCAGTCAGTAAAACAACCGTTTTTTCATCCATTAAATCCGGAGCTGTTTTTAAGTATTCTTCGACATCAATTTTAGCTTGTGCCATTTCTTTTTTAAGTTCCATTTCCTGATCATCGGCTCCTAAAACATCGTAACGGACTACATAGATTACTCCAAAAATGATACAGATATAGAATAAGTAAACCCACCACGGCGGTAAATTATTATCAAGCTCTTTGATTCCGTCATAATCATGATCCATCAATAAATCAGCTTCTTTAGACATTGGTTCTGTCTTAGTAAGCTTATGCATTAATTCTTTGAACCAAGTACTTTCCTGAAGACTTAAACTATTTTCGTAATCTAATTTTGCTTTTTCTTCTGGCGACAATAGTTGATACATTACCTTGTTTACAGCAGTAAGTGTAACTTCGATCGCAATTAAAATAAACAGAAAAACAAGTAAAAAGACAGATACCATTGGGTATTTTATAAAAGCAGGTCTGTCGCCTGAATCTATACAATATTCCATCAAAGCGAATACGATGAAGAAAATCAGCGGTACTCTAACATATACTGGGAAAAACTTTTTCATTTTTATCTATCTTTTGAGATTATAACTTGCCCTTCTTCTAAAGGTATATTACTCATTTCCTGAATTTTATCTTTTTTATAAGAGAACACCCAAATGCCTAATCCTACGAAAAAGAAGAAGAAAATCAAGAGGGAAAGTATCGGGTAAATTTCTACACCCGATATCGTTTCCATATTGTGTTTTATTTGTTCAAACATAATGCTGTTATTTAGTTTCTTTTACTTTAATATCAGTACCAAGTCTTTGTATATAAGCAATCAAAGCGACAATTTCTCTTTTATTCATAGGAATGAATTTTTCACCTGTTGCAGCTGCTTTTTCACGGCTTTTTTCATAACTTTTTACAAAGTCAGGATCATTTTCTAAACTTTTCTCAATTTTAACCGCCTGATCTCTTAAAGTTTTTTGTGCGTTTGCAACTTCTTCTGCCGAATAAGGAACTCCAAGTGAAATCATCACATTCATTTTCTTTTGAGTCAATGAAATGTCTAAAGGTTTATTATCAAATAACCATTTATAACCCGGCATAATTGATCCTGCAGATGTACTTTGCGGATTCCACATGTGGTTAAAGTGCCAGTTGTCATTGTATTTACCTCCTACTCTTAACAAATCCGGACCTGTACGTTTTGATCCCCATAAGAATGGATGATCATAAACAAATTCTCCTGCTTTTGACTGAGGTCCATAACGTTCAACTTCACTTCTAAACGGACGAACTGATTGTGAGTGACAACCCACACAGCCTTCTCTGATATATAAATCACGTCCTTCAAGTTCTAATGGTGTATATGGTTTTACACTTGAAATAGTTGGAATATTAGATTTCACCATAATTGTTGGTACGATCTGAATAACTCCTCCAATTAAAATAGCAATTGTAGCTAAAATGGTTAACTGGATTGGTTTTCTTTCTAACCATGAATGGAATCTTTCGCCACTTAATCTATTACTGCTGATTTTTTGTAACGCCGGAGCTTGTGCTAATTCATCTTCGATTGTTTCACCAACTCTAACTGTCATGATAATGTTGTATACCAATGTCAGCATTCCTATTAGATACAAACTACCTCCAATTGCTCTCATCCAATACATTGGCATAATTGCAGTTACTGTTTCAAGGAAGTTTCCGTAAGTTAAAGTTCCGTCTGGATTAAATTGTTTCCACATTGATGCTTGTTGAAAACCAGCCACATATAACGGAATTGTATATACAATAATACCAAGGGTACCAATCCAGAAATGGAAGTTTGCTAATTTTTTAGAAAACAATGTTGTTTTTGTCATTCGTGGAATCAACCAGTAAATAATAGCAAATGACATAAATCCGTTCCATGCTAAAGCACCTACGTGTACGTGTGCAACGATCCAGTCTGTATAATGCGCAATAGCATTTACATTTTTCAGCGATAACATTGGTCCTTCAAAAGTCGCCATTCCGTAACCTGTAATGGCTACTACGAAGAATTTCAAAACTGGTTCTTCACGAACTTTATCCCATGCACCTCTTAAAGTTAAAAGTCCGTTGATCATACCTCCCCAAGATGGAGCAATAAGCATTATTGAAAATGCGACACCTAAATTTTGGGCCCAGTTTGGTAATGCTGAATATAATAAGTGGTGAGGCCCTGCCCAGATATAGATAAAAATTAAAGACCAAAAGTGAATAATAGATAGTCTATAAGAGTAAATAGGACGATTTGCAATTTTAGGAACGAAATAATACATCAATCCTAAAAATGGTGTTGTTAAGAAAAATGCAACCGCATTATGTCCGTACCACCATTGTACTAATGCATCCTGTACACCTGCGTATACAGAGTAACTTTTTAATCCTGAAACAGGAATTTCGATATTATTGAAAATATGCAATACAGCAACCGTTACAAATGTTGCCAGATAAAACCAAATTGCTACATATAAATGACGCTCTCTACGACGCAGCATGGTTCCTATCATGTTAATCCCCATTACAACCCAAATTAACGCTATAGCAATATCAATAGGCCATTCAAGTTCTGCATATTCCTTCGAAGAAGTATATCCTAATGGTAATGTGATGGCTGCGGCGACAATGATTAACTGCCAGCCCCAAAAATGCAGATTACTTAAAAAATCACTAAACATTCTGGCTTTTAGCAATCTTTGCATTGAATAATACATACCTGCAAAAAAAGCATTCCCAACAAAGGCGAAAATAACGGCGTTTGTGTGTAATGGCCTTAAACGACCATAACTAAGCCATGAAATCCCATCTGTAATATTGGGAAAAAGGTACATAACCGCCAGGGTCAGCCCCACTAACATACCCACAACTCCAAAAAGAATGGTGGCGTAAATGAATTTTTTTACAATTTTGTTGTCGTAATAAAACTGTTCCATTTCCATAATTTATACTTGTTTTTCTTCGATTGGTGAATTATTATTTGGGGAAATAATTTTTGTCTCGTCATCAAAAAGGATTCTGACCGAGGGCGTATAATCGTCATCATATTGTCCGGATTTGACAGCAACGATAAAGGCAATAAAGAAACAGACTGCCACGAAAATACTTACTGAAATTAAAAGATAAATAACACTCATACCGTAAATTTATGTTAACAAAATTACTAGGTCAGTGGCGTTTAAAATATGATAATTATCATGCTTATAGAAGAATGTTAAAATTAAGTAAAATAATCTTACAAATTACATAAAATCAATTTAAATTCTTACAAATGAAGTAATTAGACATAAAAGTAACGAAGCTAACAATCGTAATTGTACTTAAAGGCATAATGATTGCCGCAACAATAGGAAGCAAATTTCCCGTAACAGCAAACGTAAGACCTACGATATTATATAGAAGTGACAGGCCAAAACTCATTTTAATAATCAGGATCGATTTATGAGAAAGCTTTAAGAAATAGTTTAATCTTGAAAATTCGCCTGCATCGAGAATTGCATCGCAGGCCGGAGAAAATACATTTACGTTTTCGGATACAGAAACTCCAATATTACTTTGTGCAAGGGCTCCGGCATCATTTAAACCATCTCCTACCATCATAACGTTTTTCCCTGTTTCCTGCAGTTTTTTAATAAAGTCTAATTTCTGCTCTGGCTTTTGGTTAAAAACCAATTCTGTATTTTTTGGTAAAATGGCTTCCAGATTTTCTCTTTCGCCATCATTATCACCAGAAAGCACTTTTATATTATATTCTTTGCTAAGCGTTGCAAACAACTTTTCAAGTCCTTCACGATATTGATTTTGGAAAACAAATTTTCCGTAGTATATATTGTCGATTTTAATATGGAGCGAGGTTCGTTCTATTTCTGAAGAGTCTAAAATCGGGCTTTCAACAAATGATGAAGAACCTATTTTCACTTCTTTTTCTTCGGCGAAAGCCAAAATTCCTTTCCCAGTAATTTCCTGAAAATCATCAATTTTAACTCTGTCATATTCTGGTAAAAAGTCATACAGCATTCTGCTTAAAGGATGATTTGAACCTCGGAGTACATTTTTTATTAATTGTAAATTTTTATCTGAAAAATCAATTCCTTCGTATAAAATATTAGATTTTTTATTGGTCGTAATCGTTCCGGTTTTATCAAAAACAATAGTATCAACTTTAGCCAATTGTTCGATTACTAAGGCGTTTTTAAGATACATTTTTTGTTTACCCATTATTCTGAGAATGTTTCCAAAAGTAAACGGGGCCGTTAACGCAAGTGCACAAGGACATGCCACAATTAATACTGCGGTAAAAACATTAAAAGCAGTATTGGCATCGATAAATATCCAGTAACCAAATCCTGCAAAGGCAATTAACAATAAAATAGGCGTAAAATAACGGCTTAAAGCATCTGTAATCGTTTTGTGTTTTTGTTCTACTTTTTTTTGAAAAATTTCGTTACTCCATAATTGGGTCAGATAACTTTGTGAAACAGAATGCAGGACTTCCATTTCGATTACTTTTCCAATTTGTTTTCCGCCTGCGAATATTTTATCTCCTGATTTTTTTGTGATTGGAACAGCTTCTCCGGTTACGAAACTATAATCAATTTCGGCCTTTTCGTTCATTAAAATTCCGTCTACGGGAATCAATTCCTGATTTCGAATCAATAATCTGTTTCCTTTTAAAACATCATAAATTGGAACATTTTCTTCTGAAAAATCAGCGTTGATTCTGGTTACTGCAATTGGGAAATAGGATTTAAAATCTCTTTCGAAACTTAAAAAACTATAGGTTTTGGTTTGAAACATTTTACCCAGCAGCATAAAGAAAACCAAACTGGCCAAACTGTCAAAAAATCCCGGTCCGTGATCCATCAACATATCATAACTGCTGCGGATAAACATTATAATAATCCCTAAAGCAATAGGAATATCAATGTTTAGCATTCTGGTTCTTATACTATGATAAGCTGAAACGTAATAACCGCTTGCAGAATAGAAAAAACTCGGCAACGCTAAAAGAAAAATTAAAATCCTGAAAAACGGTTTATAACTATCTAACCAGAATTCTTTGATTTCGAAATATTCTGGAAATGAAAGCAGCATAATGTTTCCGAAACAGAAAAAGGCAACCCCTACTTTATAAGTTAAACTTCTGTCTACTTTATTTTTACCTGTTTCGTAATTTTCTAAACTAATATAGGGTTCATAACCTATTGAACTTAATAGGTATACAATTGATTTAAGAGAAACGGTTTCTGAATTGAAGGTAATTCGAACTTTTTTTTCGGGGAAATTAACTTGCGAAGCGCTGATTCCGGGCTGTAAACGATTTAGGTTTTCGAGAATCCAAATGCATGAACTGCAGTGAATATGCGGAATATTTAATGAAACTATTGAAGTATTTGCTTCTTGAAATTCGAGAACTTTAGCTAAAATTGCTTCGTTGTCTAAAAAGTCATATTTGCCCTGAATGTCTTGAGGAGTAGCGCCAGGGGATTTTTCGAAATCATAATAGCAGGTTAAATCATTTTGACTAAAAATTTCGTAAACTGTTTTACAA
Source organism: Flavobacterium panici (assembly GCF_903819335.1). Classification (GTDB taxonomy): domain Bacteria; phylum Bacteroidota; class Bacteroidia; order Flavobacteriales; family Flavobacteriaceae; genus Flavobacterium; species Flavobacterium panici. The sequence goes on from NZ_CAIJDE010000063.1 coordinate 10,685, forward strand.
CCAGTACAACAAAACTTTTTTTCATCAAAATTGATTTCTTCATTTTTAGGAATAGTCAGCCCGCAATGAAAACAACTCTGCTCGCTCATAATTTGTTTTTTAATTTGCAAAATTCAAAAAAGGCAGTGACTATAACTATGACATTTATCATGTTATAACGAAATCTAATCCTAAAGTAATGAAATAATTTGTCAAATTGAAATAATACCTTTTTCTACGCATTTTTAGACGTAAAAGTACTTTTAAACCGCAGGAATTGGTTAATTTTGCTCCAAATTACTCCTGCTATGAATAAATGTGATCAATGTATTGTTCGTCAGCTTTCTTCTCTAAAAGCCCTAAATAAAGATGAAGTTATAAAATTAGCTAATAGCAAAACTACCTATACGATTAAAAAAGGCGAAGCTATTTTTGAAGAGGGCGATGTTACAAATGGCGTTTTCTGCGTTAAGGACGGAGTTGGAAAGCTTTCAAAATTGAGTGCCAACGGAAAAGATCAAATCGTTAAGCTTGTAAAATCCGGAGAACTTTTAGGACAGCGTTCCATGATTAGCAATGAACCTGCAAATTTATCTGCAAAAGCTATTGCTGATATGGAAGTTTGTTTTATTCCGAAATCTGAAATTATACATTTCTTTAATAACAATAATCAGTTTTCCCTGAATTTGATGCAGTCTGTATGCGAGGATTTGAAAGAATCTGAAAATGATAAAATTGCTTTGGTTCAAAAAACGGTCAAACAGCGTTTGGCAGAAACTTTATTGCATTTACATAATGAGTTTGGAGAAAATGAAGATAAAACCCTAAAAGTACAGCTTACCAGAGAAGAACTTGCGGGAATAATAGGAACAGCAACTGAAAGCTGCATCCGCTTATTATCTGACTTTAATAAACTGGAATTAATTGAATTAGTTGGTAAAAAAATAATGCTTAAAAATGTAAAGGCATTAAAACGAATGGCAGAATAAACTACTGTTTTTTAGCTTCGTTCCAAAAAACATCCATTTCTGCCAAAGTCATATCCATTAAAGGTTTTCCTAATTCACCTGCTTTACTTTCCAGATATTGAAAACGCTTAATAAATTTTTTATTCGTGCGTTCTAAAGCATCTTCCGGATTTACATTTAAAAATCTGGCATAGTTTATCATCGAGAATAAAACATCTCCAAATTCTGCTTCAATTTTATCCTGATCGCCGGCTTGAACTTCAACCTGCAATTCGTTTAGTTCTTCCTGAACTTTATCCCAAACCTGGTGCGGTTCCTCCCAGTCAAAACCTACACCTTTTACTTTATCCTGAATTCGGCTTGCTTTTACTAATGCCGGTAAACTTTTTGGAACTCCTTCTAAAACAGATTTTTTACCTTCTTTAAGTTTTAGTTTCTCCCAGTTTTGTTTTACTTCTTCTTCATCTTTTACAACTGTATTCGAATAAATATGCGGATGACGGTGAATTAATTTATCACAGATTTCATTGCAGACATCTGCAATATCAAAATCATTGGTTTCTGAACCTATTTTAGCATAAAAAACAATATGCAGCAGTAAATCTCCAAGTTCTTTTTTTACTTCGTTTAAATCGTTGTCTAAAATGGCATCGCCTAATTCATAGGTTTCTTCAATCGTTAAATGCCTTAATGTCTGCAAGGTCTGTTTTTTATCCCACGGACATTGTTCACGAAGTTCATCCATGATAATTAATAATCTTTCGAAGGCTTTGAGTTGAAGTTCTTTGCTCATTTTTTTATTTTAAGATACCAAAATTAAAACAATTTGCGAATTAAATGACTCTTTCATAAACTAAAAAAGAAGGCAAAATACCTTCTTTTTATTTAGATTGACTCTTTAATTTTTCTGCCGTTTAATTCCTGAACGTTCCTAAAATTATTCAATGGCATTATCTTTTTTAAATCTGTTATCATTTTAATAGAAACTTCTATTGGAGTTTTAAAAATAAACCATTGTACACTTTCTGTACAAGGCGGTGTTGTCAATGAACCCGTATAAGTGTAAAAAGATCTATTTTGAGGAAGAACTTTATTGATATTAAAATCGTTGTTAACTTTTACAGTATCGTTGGCTTTTTTAGGCAGATACTTATCAAGAAATTCAAAAGTTTCATTGCTTTTCTTGTCTTCTTGTGCCATAATAGAAACTACGGCAAATTTTCCGTCTTTATTTTTATGAACCATGTGAATTTCTAACGGATATCGCACACCTTTTATAGTATGTTCTGCTGATTCATGAAAATGAAATTGTTTTAATTCGTATTGATCTCCATTGATTACAATATAATCTCCAGGTTCAAAATCAAATTGAATAGTATGCCCGTTATTGACAACATCGTGAATTTTTGTTTTTTGATTGTAATGAAAATCAATAGGTTTTATTGTTTTATCTTTTTCTGTTTCTACAATATCAATTGGAGATTGTGTTTTTCCTCCGCAATCATTCTGATCGATTTCTGACCAATGATCTGGCCCAGCTTCACCTTCGTATTCCCAATGTTTCTTGTGGTGTTCTTCGGTTTTTGTTGAATCTGATGAAGTTACAGATTGTTCTGTTTCTTTTGATTTGTTATTGCAGGCTGTCGCTAATACTAAAGCTGCTATTACGGCAAAAATTTTTATTCCCTTTTTCATTTTTCCTATCATTTAAAATTTAGTTTCAAAGCCAAAAAAAAATTTCAAAACAACTGCGAAAACAATGCATTCATGTACAAAAACACAAACAATCAAATCCAATTTTATGTTATTGTGAAATACTATTTTTCTTACAAAATTATAGTTTAAAACTTAAATAGCAACTAATTTTAAATAAAAAATCCCGTTAAGAAATATCTTAACGGGATCAAATGTATTTGAATTCAGAAAAAATTATTTTTCTTCTTTTTTAGCTTTTGGCTTTTTAGCAGCTGGTGCTTTTTTTGGCTTTTCTTCAACAGCCGGGGTTTCTTCCGGAGCTTCAGCAGCAGCTGGAGCTAAATCAGTAACTAAACCTTTAGCCTGAAGTGTGTTGTACCAGTTTAATACTTTTTTAATATCTGAAGGATAAACTCTTTCTTCATCATAATCCGGTAAAATTTCTTTAAAATAAGCAGCTAAAGTTGCATTATCTTCTTTGTGAGAAATCGCCTGACCTTTGTTTTCTTTAGCAGCAATTTTTTGCATTACTTCAGTCAATGGTTTTTCTCCTTCGTGTGTATAAATTGAAATTTCTGATAGTAAGCTTACATTACTTTTTAAGTTTACTGTAATTTTTTTTCCGTCTAATAATGATTCTGCCACAAAACCTGTACGAGTCTGCACTTTCAATACATATAAACCTGGTTTCCCAGAAATGGCTAAAATTTTGTCTAAATTCATGTTTATTAAAATTAGTATTAAGAATTTTTGTCTTTTTATTAATGTTCTAATTATTTAGAACTTTTTATCTTCCTTTCTTTGCAGCGGCAAATTTCATTCTGTATTCCTGAAAAGTCTTGCCTTCGGTGATGTTTTTTAATTTCTTTTGAATCAAACGCTTTTTTAAAGAAGATATTTTATCAGTAAATAAAATGCCTTCGATATGATCGTACTCGTGTTGAATAACTCTTGCGATTAAACCGTCAAAAACCTCTGTTTTCATTACGAAATCTTCTTCACAATACTCAATCGTAACAGTTGGTTTTCTGTAAACATCTTCTCTAACGTCAGGAATACTCAAACATCCTTCATTAAAACTCCACTCTTCACCTTCTTCTTTAACGATTTTAGCATTGATAAAAGTCTTTTTGAAACCTTTTAAGTCTTTCTGTTCATTTTCTGGTAAATCCTCATCGTCGCTAAAAGGAGTTGTATCAATAACAAATAGGCGAATAGGAAGACCAACCTGCGGTGCTGCAAGTCCAACTCCTAAAGCATTATACATGGTTTCATACATGTTTGCTATTGTCTCTTTTAAGTTTGGATAATCTGGCGTAACTGCCGTTCCTACTTTTCTTAAAACAGGATCACCATATCCTACAATTGGTAAAATCATTTGTAATTATTTAATGTTTTATCTAATGAAAACGTTATATTAGGGTTAACATATTTCAGCTGGCAAAAATAGTAAAAAATACTCAACGATTAGCTGTAAAGCCACATTATAACAATTTTTTATATGCTTTGGAAAACTCCGCTATAATTATGCCAAAATATTTCGTACAATTCTTAACTTTGCTAGTAAACCTCACGATATGTTTGATCGAATCTCGAAATTTACCAACAGTACTTCTTTTTTAAATGCATCAAAAGTTACTATTGCTTCGGTTGTACCTGTTGTAATTTTGAATTTTTTAGGGCATTTTGAAATAGGTTTTACTATTGCGCTTGGTGCTTTTTATACGTATCCAAGTGATATTCCGAGTTCATTAAGCCACAAAATCAAAGGATTAATTGTTGCTTCTTTAATTGTTTCGGGTGTAAATTTATTAGTAAATCTTGCTTATCCCTTTCCTCTTTTATTTTATCCGTTTTTAGGTTTTTTATTGTTTTTATGTTCGATGATTTCAGTTTACGGACAGCGTGCTACTTTGGTTTCGTTTTCTGCTTTATTGTCGATTTCTTTATCATTTGGGCATTTGCATACTGGCTGGGAAGCTTTGCAATATTCCGGATTTATTTTTACGGGAGGAATTTTATATCTTATAGTTTCACTGGTTTTTCATTTTGTACAGCCTTATAAATATGTAGAATTACAAATTGCCGAGGGTATAAAACTGACTGCAAAGTATTTAAAATTAAGAGGTGATTTATGGAGCCCCGCTGCAGATCGTCAAAAAATTATAGAAAAACAATTAGCGATACAAGTTGATCTTAATTTGATTCATGAAGATTTACGTAAAATGCTTATTGGAAATCAAAATGCATCTGCAACTACAACGCAAAATCGAAAAATGCTTCTGGTATTTATCACTTTGGTTGAAATTCAGGAATTGGCGCTTTACACGTCATTTGATCACAGTAAACTTCATGAAAAGTTTGCCAAACATCCTGAAGTGCTTCGTACGTATCAAAATGTTGCTTACAAACTAGCTTCTACTCTTAAAAAGCTTTCAAAAAACGTGCACCATATTGCGGTTTATGTAGATAAAAATGATTTGAAAAATGAATTAGATGCGCTTGAATTTGCCATTTTTGATTACGAAAAAACTTTAGGTAAAGAAGAAGCTGCAGAAGGTGTCTTGATGCTGACCAATATGCTCAAGTATGCCAAAAATCAGGTTGGGAAAATTAAAATTATTCAGCGTGCTTTCTCGCTGGCAATGCAGTCTTACAAGTTGAAAGATAAGGACAAGGAATTAGAAAAATTCTTAACACCGCAATATTATCCTATAAGAACCCTTATTGAAAATTTCAGTTATTCTTCGTCCATATTCAGGCATTCGCTTCGATTAACGATTACGATTTTAATTGGTTTTGTAATCGGAAAATTTCTGCCGTTTCAAAATGTATATTGGATTTTATTGACCATTGTAGTAATTATGCGTCCGGGTTATGGTTTAACCAAAGAGCGTTCTTATAACAGAATCTTCGGAACTATTTTAGGAGGACTTCTTGCGTTTGGAATTGTTTCTGTAATTCAAAATCATGTTGCTTTGAGTATTTTCTCGATTGTATGTATGCTTTTGGGAATTTCGTTTACGCAGATTAATTATAAAATAAGTGCCACGTTTGTAACGATGTATGTGGTATTTATTTATGGAATTTTAACGCCAAATGTTGTTGAAGTAATTCAGTTTAGAATATTAGATTCGCTTGCGGGAGCAACTTTAGCTTTTATTGCCAATCAGTTTTTATGGCCTGCGTGGGAATTTATTAATACGCCAATCCATATCGAAAATTCGATCAGGGCAAATCGAAATTATCTTAAAGAAATTGCCGATTTTTATAATAAAAAAGGTGAAATACCAACGTCTTACAGATTATCCAGAAAGAATGCTTTTGTTGAAATAGGAAATTTAATGACTTCTTTTCAGCGCATGATGCAGGAACCAAAATCGAAGCAGAAAACAATGCCGCTGGTTAATAAACTGGTAGTTTTAAATCATTCGCTTTTATCTGCTTTAGCGTCTTTATCGACTTATATTCAATCACATCAAACAACATCGGCATCAGAATCATTCAATTATATTATAAAAACTATTTTATTAAACTTAGAGCATTCAATTTCTATTTTAAGAAACGAAACCATTATAACAGATACTTTTTTTGATAAAGAAGATGTGACTTTACAGTTTGAAGAACTCAAACGTAAAAATTTTACGCGCCTTGCAACAGACGATGAACTGGATAAAGAAACGCGTCAGGCTAAAATGCAGGAAGCATCGATGGTTATTGAACAATTGATCTGGATGAGTAATCTTGCAGAGAAAATTTTAAAAATAACAAAAGAATTAAAAGCGGTAAATAACGATTAAATCGTTTATATCAATAAAAAATGAGGTTATCTCTACTTTTGAGACAGCTCTTTTACTATAATTATTTTGTTTGTTTTTAGTGACTTAATTGATCACTTTTTGATATCCTATTTTTCATTCCATAGGAATGTTTCGTAGGTAGAAAAAAATAAAAATCAGTCAAATCTGCGTTCCGTAGGAACGTTTGATAGGTCAGGTTATTAAAAAACAATGCAAAAATCAAACGTTCCTACGGAACGTAAACCATTATAATAATATAATTTTCTACCAATGAAATGTTCCTACGGAACATGGAAGCATATAAAATAAAAAAAGAAGCTGTCTCAAAAGTTGAGACAGCTTCTTTTTTTATTTTTAACGGAAGTTTTATTTAATTTTTAAAACTTCTGCTGTATGTTTTCTCATTTCTGCTAAAAGCTCTGGTTTATCGTTCAGCGTTTTACCATAAGATGGAATCATTGTTTTCATTTTAGCTTCCCATTCCGGTGTTTTAATTTGGTTTGTAAAACATCTGCTTATTAAATCAACCATAATGGCAACTGCAGTTGATGCTCCCGGAGAAGCTCCTAATAATACTGCTAAAGTTCCGTCGTGTGTTGTAATAACTTCAGTTCCAAACTCCAAAACTCCACCGCCATTTTCACCTTTTTTAATTACCTGCACACGCTGACCTGCTTTTTCTAATTTCCAGTCTTTAGAGCGTGCACTTGGCAAATATTCTCTAAGTGCTTTCATTCTGTCTTTTGGAGACTGACGAACCTGCTCAATTAAATATTTTGTTAGTGGAATATTATGAAATCCGGCAGAAAGCATCGGAATTAAATTGTTTGCTTTTATTGATAATGGTAAATCTAAATAAGATCCATTTTTAAGGAAACGTGTTGAGAATCCTGCGAATGGTCCAAAAAGAAGTGCTTTTTCTCCATCAATTACACGTGTATCAATATGCGGAACAGACATTGGAGGTGCACCTACGCTTGCTTTTCCGTACACTTTTGCCTGATGTTTTGCAATAACTTCCGGATTTGTACATTTTAGCCATTGTCCGCTTACAGGGAAACCTCCGTAACCATTACCTTCAGGAACATCTGCTTTTTCTAATAATGGTAATGAACCGCCGCCCGCTCCAATAAATACGAATTGGGTATAGGCTTTTCTTTTTTGACCTGTAGCTAAATCTGTGATTTTAATTCTCCAAGATTTATCCTCACGCTGTCTTAGTTTTTTAACCTCGTGATTAAAATATAAAGTTACCCCGTCTAATTTTTCAAGATAATTAAACATGCTTCTGGTTAAGGCTCCGAAGTTAACATCAGTACCAATTTCCATGTGAGTTGCTGCTAATTTTTCTCCTTCTTCTCTGCCTTCCATTACAAGAGGCATCCATTCTTTCAGCTGATTGAAATCTGTACTGAAAGTCATTTCAGCAAAAATAGGATTGCTTTGAAGTGCTTCGAATCTCTTTTTAAGATATTCAACATTTTTATCTCCCCATACAAAACTCATGTGGGGAACGCTTTTAATAAAATTTTCTGGAGAAGGAACTTTATTTTCCTGTACTAAATACGACCAGAACTGGCGTGAAATTTCAAAAGATTCTGCTATGCTGATTGCTTTTTTGGGATCGATACTTCCATCTGCTTTTTCTGGAGTATAATTTAATTCACAAAAGGCAGAATGTCCGGTTCCTGCATTATTCCAGGCATCCGAGCTTTCGGCAGCTGCCACATCTAATCTTTCGTAAATTTCAATTTTTATATCTGGCTGCAGCTCTTTTAAAATTAATCCAAGAGTTGCACTCATAATTCCAGCTCCAATAAGCACTACTTCACTATTGGAACGTATTGTATTGTCAGGCATAACAGTAATTTGTTTTAAAATGCAAAGGTACTTTTTTCAATCGCAAAAAAAAACTAATTTTTACATGATAAAAGTTAGGAAATTATAAATTTTTCTAAAAAAGGAAATTTAATCAGAAATAAACTTAAAAACGCTTAGAAGAAAGATAATCCTGAAGCATAATGGTTGCCGAAATTTCATCAATAAGCCCTTTATTTTGGCGTTGTTTTTTACTAAGTCCGCTGTCGATCATGGTTTGAAATGCCATTTTTGAAGTAAAACGTTCATCACCACGAATGACTTTCATTTCTGGAAAAATATTTGAGAAATGGGTTACAAATCCATTAATCACAGACGCACTTTCTGATGGCTGACCGTTCATTTGTTTTGGTTCGCCAATTAAGACTGCTTCTACTTTTTCCTTAGCAAAATAATCTTTTAGAAAATCAACTAAAGTATGAGTAGGAATCGTAGTTAAACCTGATGCTATAATCTGCATTTCGTCTGTAACAGCAATTCCGGTGCGTTTTTGTCCGTAGTCTATGGAAAGGATTCTTGGCATTTTTTGAAATTTTGATAAACGATAGAAAGGAAAATTATAATCTTTAAAGTGAGTCTTTATATTTTATAAAACTGAAAACTAAAACAATATTTTTCTCTATATCAACCTCATAAACAGAAACGTAACCTTTAAAAACATAATCTCTAATATTTTCATTATCAAAGTATTTCGACTTAGTAAAATGAAAAGGATGTTTTAAATCTTTTTTAATATTTTTAAGCAAATCTTTCCTAAACTTTAGAGCTGCTCCGGGTTTATCTTTATAAATATAATGAACTTGTTCTTTTAATAATTTTAAAAATTCATTAGAAATTTTAATTGTCATATTCCAAAAATGTATTATCTAAAATCGAATCTACTTCATCTATCGAATACAACTTTTCATTGCCACTTTTTAATTTAGCATAAGCTGCATGCACTTTTCTTTTATCATTTTCAAAATCAGAATCTTCAATAATTCTCAATTCACTAGGAGAAAACTCACTTAATAATTTAAGAACTTTCTCTCTAATCTCCGGCTGAAATTCTAATCTTATCGCTTCCATAATACTATCATTTTACAATACAAATATAACCTTTTTTGGATTCATGTTTTTTTAAATTAATCTTAAAACCAAAAGACCCGCCTTGAAAACTCAAAACGGGCCCGAACCTAAATATTTAAAACTAAAAATTATTCTTTTTTATCGGTTAAATAATCTGCCGAAAAAACCTTTATGCTCCTCTTCTTCTCCATCTTGTTCTTCTTCATAATGAGCAAACTTTGCCTGATTTTTTTCATGATCGTAAATTAACTCCTTTATATATTCAACATATGATTTCTTTTTTTCTTCTAAAAAACCTATCAAATATTTCTCGCTAAACTCTACTCCGCTTGCGGCTTCAATTTGAAGTAATTTTTTATACAATGGTTCAATATGCATCGCAATCACTTCTTGCGGTACAGCTTGTCTTCTTCCAAAATAATTCACAATAACCCCATTTTCATCTCTTGCAATATCAAAATCTGTAATGACCCAATAATATCTTCCTGATTTTGCTAAATTTTTTACGATTGCATGAAAGTTTTTTCCGTTTTTAAGATTTTCCCATAGCACTTTAAAAATAACTTTTGGCATATCGGGATGGCGAATAATATTATGCGGCTGTCCCATTAATTCATAATCTTCGTAACCACAAACATCAACAAAAACTTCATTGGCATATTCAATAATACCAAAGGCATTTGTTTTACTCATAATTACCTGCGTTTTATCCCACGTAACTTCCTTATCGATTACTGTTACTGGGGTTCGAAGTTGATTTTCCTGATTCATGTCTAGTAGATTTTTTATGTTTTGGATTGGATTTTTAATGCTGATTTCTCAGAATTAATCCGGCAAAAGTAGCTGGAAGAAAAAGCAAAGAATCTGACATTTGTCATATTTTGATATAAAAAAAACTTTTAGTGGTATATTATTGAAACCGAAATTATATTAAGAAAACATAATTTATCAAATTAAAAACAAAAAGTTATATTTATAACACTTTCAACTCCGTTTACTTTTTTGCTTTTCCGTAAATACGTTATCTTTGCCAAAAATTTAAACTATGAATTCTTTACAGACTATAATTGAACAAGCTTGGGAAAACAGAGCTTTATTACAAGAACAAACTACAACTGACGCTATTAGAGAAGTTATCGAATTAGTTGATGCAGGAAAATTACGTGTTGCTGAACCTGTTGGTGATGCCTGGCAGGTAAACGAATGGGTTAAGAAAGCGGTTGTAATGTATTTCCCAATTCAAAAAATGGAAACATGGCAATCTGGTATTTTCGAATATCACGACAAAATGTTGCTAAAAAAAGGTTATGCTGAAAAAGGAATTCGTGTAGTACCAAATGCTGTGGCGCGTTACGGAGCTTATATTTCAAGCGGAGTAATTTTAATGCCAAGTTATGTAAATATTGGTGCTTATGTTGACGAAGGAACTATGGTTGACACTTGGGCAACTGTAGGTAGCTGTGCACAAATTGGTAAAAACGTTCACTTAAGCGGTGGTGTTGGTATTGGCGGTGTTTTAGAGCCATTGCAAGCTGCTCCGGTAATTATTGAAGACGGTGCTTTTATTGGTTCTCGTTGTATTGTGGTAGAAGGTGTTCACGTTGGTAAAGAAGCTGTTCTTGGTGCTAACGTTTGTTTGACTGCTTCAACAAAAATTATTGACGTTACAGGCGATGAACCAGTTGAAATGAAAGGTTTTGTTCCTGCACGTTCTGTTGTAATTCCTGGAAGTTACACTAAAAAGTTTGCTGCCGGTGAATTTCAGGTTCCATGTGCTTTAATCATTGGTACTCGTAAACCATCTACAGATTTGAAAACTTCATTAAATAATGCACTTCGCGAATACGACGTTGCGGTATAATTTATAAAGAACAAATAAATTAAAAAATCCAAATTCCAATTGATTATGATTGGAATTTGGATTTTTTTTGCTTCAATTTGTAACCAATTAAAAGATTCCCTTTTTAGATGAAGATACTTGTTATTCAACAAAAAATGATTGGAGACGTTTTAGTCAGCAGTATTATTTGCAATAATCTGCGTGCTGCTTATCCAGATGCTCAAATAGATTATTTGGTTTATGCTTCGACAACTCCAGTTTTAGAAGGTAATGCAAGTATGGACAACATCATTTTATTTGAAGAAAAACATCGAAAAAGTAAAAAAGAATTATTGAAACTTGGTTTTCAAATTCGAAATGAAAAATACGATCTGGTTATTGATGCCTATTCAAAATTAGAAAGCTGGATTTTAGTATTTTTAAGCAACGCCAAAAGAAAAATCTCTTATAAAAAACCGGGAAGAAACTTTCTTTATACCGATAATGTTCCGTTTGCACCTTTTCCTAAAACTAATTTAGGTTTAGCAATTGAAAGAAGACTTTCATTAATAGAACCTTTAGATTTAAAAATTGCAATAAATCCAATCCCGAAGTTATTTGTTTCTGAAAAAGAAAATCAGGAAGCTTTAGCTGTTTTTGAAAAACATAATGTTCGCAAAGACAGAAAAACAGTAATGATCAGTCTTTTAGGAAGCGAAAAATTAAAAACGTATCCGCTTGAATTCATGTCGAAAGTAGTGGATTATATTGCAGATAATGCCGATGTAAATATTCTTTTTAATTATTTCCCGAAGCAGATTGAAGATGCAAAAACTGTTTTTAACGCCTGTAAACCTTCAACTCAGGAAAAGATATATTTTGATTTATTAGGCAGCGATTTGCGTTCTTTCATTGCGATTATGAATCAATGTGATTTAATTATAGGAAATGACGGCGGTGCCATAAATATGGCAAAAGCTTTGGAGAAACCTTCGTTCATCATTTTTTCTCCTTGGATTGAAAAGAAAATCTGGGCTACGTTTGAAGACGAAATCCACCATTTATCGGTGCATTTAAAAGATTATCGTTCGGATTTATTTGAGCAGAAATCCGAAAAAATGCTTAAAAAAGAAGCTTTGTCTTTGTATCAGGAATTTAAACCTGAATTTTTTAAAGACAAAATTGAATCATTTCTAGAAAAAAATATCCTCTAAAAATGATTTCGTCTCCAAAACAACTTTTATCGGCTTTATTGATAACTTATAATGAAGAATCCAACATACGTGAAGTTCTTGATAATTTGGCTTTTGCCGATGAAATAATTGTCGTTGATTCTTTTAGTACCGACAAAACTTTCGAAATTGCATCGACTTACAAAAATGTAAAAATTGTTCAGCGTGCTTTTGATAATTTTGCGATTCAGCGAAACTATACAATAGATTTAGCTACAAATTCATGGATTCTTTTTATCGATGCCGACGAGCGAATAAGTCCGGAATTGCAGCGAGAAATTATTAGTGAAATAAATCAGCCAAAAAGTGCTTCTGCTTATTTTTTTCGTAGAGATTTTATCTTCGAAAACAAGAAACTGTACTTTAGCGGCTGGCAGAATGATAAAATTATTCGTCTTTTTAGAAAAGAAGATGCACGCTATAACAACAATAAAATTGTGCACGAAAAACTAATTGTAAAAGGGGAAATTAAAAAATTAAAGCACAAACTAACACATCATTCTTATTCTGATTACGAAAATTATAAGCAAAAAATGATTTTCTACGGACAGTTAAAAGCGCAGGAAGAGTTAACAAAAAACACTAATCCTAACTTTTTTCATTTCTATATTCGACCTGTTTATCAGTTTTTAAACCAATATTTATTAAGGCTTGGATTTTTAGACGGAAGAAAGGGAATTATTATCTGTTACTTAAATGCTTTGAGTGTATCGGTTCGTTTTCAGGAACTTAAAAAAATACAGAAACAAATTAAGATTTCTTCCAGAATTTAAGTTTCTTTTTCAATCTTTTCTTTCTTGCAAATTCTTCCTGAAAAGTAGAAGTTGCCTGCCACATTTTTTCAAAAATTTCAGCTTCAGATTTATCAGTATAGAATTTAGAATATTCGTTACTCATTACAGCGATCATTTCTTTTTTAGGCGTTAAACGGCTAAAATTGTTCATGCGCTGTTCGAAACTCATATTATCGTGAAAATTCATTCGGTTTAAATCGACCAAAAAGAAACTATAGATATTGTTTTCGTTCTTTTTAATTAATGTATTTCCCGGCGAATGATCAAGAAACTCTACTCCTTTTTCATGAAGATCAAAAGTGAATTTTGTAAACTGTCTTAAAATGTTATCGTTATCAGGATACTCTGGAATTTCTACCAATTCTCTATAAGTCAGCTCTGTAACTAAATGTTCGCTGGCATAATAACTATCTTTTAAACCCACTAAATTAAAATTCTCAAGAAATGCAATTGGTTCCGGAGTTCCAATTCCTTTTTCTAATAAAATCGTGGCATATTCAAACGAACGTCTGGCTTTTGATTTTCTAAAATATCGGTAAGCAATTTTGTTAACTATATTCGGAATTTTAAATGATTTGATATTGATTTTTTTTCCATCTAAATCAAACAATTTTATCTTATTACGATCTCCGTTTCCAAAAAGTTCGCCAGACGAGCCAAACGTTTTGATGGTGACCAAAATTGCTGGAGTATTATTTTCGAAAGAAGGATTTACTTTAAAATTCATCAGTAGTTTTTTATAAAGGGACAAAAATACGGATACGATTTAAGACTTCAAATTATTATTGTACTTTCGTAAAAAAAGAAAAATAATGTCCCAAAAAAGTATCTTTCTAGAAACGCATAATATCAACAACAGAGCATCAGGTTTAGGAACTTTTAATTATGAATTAATTAAAGGATTATCTACGTTAGATTTTGATAATTACGAATTAACGCTGAACAGTGCAAAGCCGGAACTTTTAAAAGACGAATTTAAGGATAAATTTAAATACCATAAATACAGCAGTCTTTCAAGACATCCGTTGTTTAGAATTCGAAAAAAATACGATTTATGGCATTCTGTAAATCAAAATATTAAAGTTGAGCCTTTTCATAAAATTAATTATCTGCTAACTGTTCACGATATTCATTTTGTAGAAGAAGTTTCAAACGATAAAAGTCCTAAATTAAAGAAGCTTTTTGCAGAAAAACTAGAAAGATCTACTGCGATTACTTATATCTCAGAATTTGCAAAGAAACATACACACGAACATTTTAATGTTCCAAATGTTCCTGAATATGTTATTTATAACGGAAACCCAATTTCAACACTTTTAGATACTTCTGCTTTTGTTTCAAATGTTCCTGTCGATAAGCCTTTCTTTTATTGTATTGGAGATTTTATTGAAAGAAAGAATTACAGTTCGATCATTAATATGATGAAATTGATAAAAGATTTTAATTTAATTATTTCAGGAAATAACGATAAAAAATACGGTGAAGAAATCAAAAAACTCATTTCTGATAATAATTTAGAAAATCAGGTTTTTTTAACCGGAAAAGTGTCTGATGAAGGGAAACAGTTTTATATGAAAAACTGTACCGCATTTCTTTTTCCATCAATTCGCGAAGGTTTTGGACTTCCGCCAATTGAAGCGATGAGTTTTGGCAAACCGGTATTTTTATCTGATAGAACTTCGCTGCCTGAAATTGGAGGCGATGTTTCTAATTATTGGAACAATTTTGATCCTGAATACATGAAAGAGATTCTTTTTAGCGGATTAACGAATTTTGACAATAATAAAACCGAAATCGAAAATCAGCTTAAAAAAAGAGCTGCAAGTTTCGATTGGAAAGTTGCAGCTGCTGAATATTTTAATGTTTATAAAGAGATCGTAAAATAAATTCTATTTATTTAAATGTTTAAACCACTGCCCGACGTTTTTTTTCCAAATGAAAAAATCTGAGGGCAGAACTTTAAAAAAGTCCAGATTATTTTTGATTTCATTAAAAGTTGAACCTTTAACAAACGCCAGTTTTTTCCATTTTTCCGGTTCCATATAAAAGAAGTTTCGCATGCTTTTATAGTTGCACTCGTTTACAGTTTCCCATTTATTCAGGAATTCTTCTTTATTGATATCCGTATCATGTCCCCAATTGTTAAACTTCATTTCCAGTTCTTCTTTTGTTCTGGATATGCATTCGTGTAAAATTGGCCCTTTAAAATAAATGATTCTTTTACGGGTTTGTCTTCCTATTTTATAACTAGGATAGTTTGTAGCCACCATGATTTTGGTCGGCTTTTTAACATACAATACTCCTTTATCCAATCTTTTATAAAGGTTTATAAGGCATGGAGAAATCTGAACCTGATTTTTTTCGGGATTATCCAGAAAATGATTTTTTGACTTTAAAAATTTTACAAATCCTTTAAAATCTAAAAAATATTCATCTGCATCTAATTGAATGAGCCAGTTTCCTATACCCATTTTATCGGCAAGAATTTTTCTTTCCAAAACTTCACACTGCATGCTGGTCAGTTCCGGATGATAAAAATTATCTTCTAGTATTTCTATTTTAGAATCGACATCAATCGTCCTCAACCATTGAAAAAAATCGTCTTCTATAACAAAAGATTCTCCTTTCCAGGTCTTTCTTTCTTTATCAATTGCTAAAAAAATTGAGTCAGATTCTTTATATACTTGTGGAATAGCAATTTTAAGCAATTCATAATCATACGACACTAAAAATCCGACCTGAATTTTTTTCATTTAATTAAATTTGTTAGGGGCAAAGATAAAAACATTCCGAAATTATCTACGAAATTTGCTTTCGAATTTTTAAGATAATTTTAACTTAAACATTATCTTTGCATTATAAAACAAAAACCATGCAAATTCTTCAATTTCCTGAAATTTCTGTGATAATTCCTGTGTTTAATGCAGCTTCATTTTTGCACGAAAGCATTGAAAGTATCTTAAGTCAAACATTCTCAGATTTTGAACTTATCATATTAAACGATAAATCTACTGATGAAAGTTTAGAAATAATTAAAAAATTTCAAGCTAAAGATAATCGAATAATTATTATAGACAAAGAACAGAATGTTGGACCTGCAAACCTTAGGAATGAAGGTATTAACGCTGCAAAAGGCACTTATATTGCATTGATGGATGCTGATGATATTGCTTTGCCAACCCGTTTTGAAAAACAAATTGAAGTATTAAAAAACAATTCGGAAATTGGAGTTTGCGGAACATGGTTCACCTTTTTTGGATCAAAAAAAGATAAAATCATAAAGCATAATACAAATCCTGATGCTATAAAAGTATCTTTTTTACACAGTTGTAACATCGGGAATCCAACTGTAATGTTTAAGAAAGAGGTTTTAAGAGATTTAAAATTCGATAACGATTATGTTCCTGTCGAAGATTATGATTTATGGAGCAGATTATTGGCGAAAACTAACTTTTATAATATTCCTGAATCTCTATTAAATTACAGACAGCACAATAACAATATCAGTAAAACAAAAATTGATAATGTAAACCGGTCTGTAAAAAGAGTTAAAGTAAATCAATTGGCTTCGCTTGAAATTGATCCTGCTGATCCAAAAATTGATTTTTACCTAAATGCTGTTTCGTTTAAAAAAGGTCTTTCTCCAGAAGAAATTATCGAAACTATTAATGCGTCAAAATTCCTGCTTTTGCAAAATGAAAAGTTGAGATATTTTAATCATGAGATTTTTCAAAAGCATATCACTAAAAATTTAATCCGCATTGTTCGAAATGCAGGTTCTTATAAACTTTCATTTTATAAGCATTTGAAAAATAACGAAGGGGCATTATTCCAAAAAATAAACTTCGTTGATAAAGTGATTCTTTATTTTAAATCGCTAACCGGGAAGTAATAATTATATATTTGTTTTAATATAACGCCACAGGTATTTCATTTTTAATGACAAGCTGGCTTTATCTAAAAATTCATTTATAGCGTTTTCATGATCTTTGCCGTTTTTGAATTCTTTGTTTTTACGTAATTTCAAAGCCTCAAAAGCCGAAGCTTTTAGCAAAGTTTCCAAAACTCTTTTAATGTTTTGTGTCCTGGACTGCGGAATGTTATCAAATATCTCTTTTAAATTCAGATAAGATGAATAACGTTGCAGGAATGGTGTCTGCAAAGAATAAATTCCGCCTGAATGCCATCTGTAAACTGCGCCTTGAAAATTCAGGAAAGCTCCTTTTCCGTTACAAAGAGCTAAAGCATAAAGCGTGTTATCTTTACTGTATTGGAACTTTTTGTAATCTAAAGGATCAACTGCATCTTTTTTGAAAACGCTCGTTAAAGTATAAGTACAATACGGCTTAAAAATAGTATTAAAATCAATTGTGTATATGTCTGGCAAAGTGCTGTTAAAATCGTTTGGTATTAATTCAGCTTCTTTTTTAGTATAAAAATCAGTCCATGTAATTACATACTCTGAATTGTTTTCTAAAAAATCAACTTGCTTTTGCAGTTTTAATTCATCAATCCAATAATCGTCTCCTTCGCACAATGCAATATATTTTCCTTGTGCTTTTGGAAAAGTAAAATCACTCCATATATTAACCTCTTTTTTAGAATACTGATTTTCTTTCTGTAAAATTGGTTTTATTATTAAAGGGTATTTTACAGCAAAATCATTAATTACAGATTCAGTATTATCTGTCGAAGCATCATCATGCACGATTATTTCAAATGGAAATGTAGTTTTTTGAATTAAAAATCCGTTTAGCGTTTCACCTATAAAACTTTCATGATTAAATGTGGTGCAAATAATACTTACTAAAGGATTTGTATTACTATTTTCCCAACTTGAAACGATATCGTTTTGATCTCTCATATTTGAATTTATTCACTAAACAAAACCTAGCAATATTGCCATCATTATTTTATGATTTACAAAAATCTAAGTCTTTAGTAAGGATTTTTAAAACTCCATTTTTTTTGCAGGAACGCCAAAAACAGTAGTATTTTCTTTTACGTTTTTAATAACAAGGCTCGCAGCTCCAACTGTTGCGCCTTTTCTAACGATAACATTAGGTAAAACTGTAGATCGTGTATTTAAGCATACTTCTTCTTCTAAAACAGCATAACCTCCCGTAAAACTATAGGCATTTATATGACACCATTTACCAATTTTAGAATCGTGCCCAATGGCTACAAATCCCTGAATTGTTACAAAATCATCAAGTACACAGTCATTGCTTATATTAGAATACATGAATATAATTATACCGTTACCCAATTTTACGTTTGATGTAAAAACTACCGTTGGGTGAATCAAATTAATAAACTGACCTCCTTTTGATAAAATTATTTCGACATAATGTTTTTTCCATTTCAGATCTCCAAGTGCGCAAACAAATACATCATTATCCTGAATTTCATAATTTTCTACTGATGAAATGATTGCAGGGTAATTTTCAAAACCGTCTAAAGCATCTAATTTATCATCTAAGAAACCTTTTATAGTATATTCAGTATTATAGCCTGAACATTGTCTTGCAAGCCCACATACCTCACGGCCGTATCCTCTTGCTCCTATTATGATTAAATTTTTCATCTTTAAATTATTAAGTTACAAGCAGCCCAGGAATATCCTACGCCAAATCCTGCCAATATCAAATTCTTGGATTCTGTTAATTTCCCTTGCTCTTGAGCTTCATATAAAGCAATCGGAATTGTTGATGAAACTGTATTTCCACACTCTTCCATAGCAATAAAAAATTTCTCTTCGGGAATTTTTATTTTCTTTCTCAGGTGATTAAGCATGTATTTATTTGCCTGATGAAAGATATATAAATCGATATCCTCTTTAGTTAAATTCGATTTCTCTAAAATAGCTTCCGTAAGTTTCGGAACAAATTCTCCTGTAAAATTGAAAATTTCTGCACCGTTCATGTACAAATTTTTATCATTTCGAACGTTTCCATATTCATCGTGAATATCTTCATTTTCATTAGAAACCGGAAAACGCATTCCGCCTTGTTTTACAATTAAGTTTTCAGCCCCTTTTCCATCTGTTCCAAAAATAAATTTACCAAGAGAACAAAATCCTTCTTCGCTTGATATTAATGTTGCAGCAGCGGCGTCTCCAAAAATAGTTTTGTTACTTTTATCTTTATGATGAATAAATTTAGAATAGGTTTCGGAGGTAATCAGCAAAACATTTTTTGCCATTTCACCAGCTATTAAACCTTTTGCTAAGCTTAATCCATAAACAAATCCCGAACATCCAAGGTTAAAATCTAAAGCTCCAATTGATGTATTTAGTCCTAATTTGTCCTGAATAATACAAGCCGTTGTAGGCAAGAAATAATCTGGACTTTGGGTACAAAATAACAAGTAATCAATAGTCGATTTGTCGATATTGTGTTCTGCAAATAATCGTTCTGCAGCTTTTACTGCCATATCAGATGAAAATTCATCTTTTGCACTTATGTGTCTTGAATTGATTCCCGTTTTAGAACTGATTTTTTCAATATCCCATTCCGGAAATTCTTTATTTATTAAATCATTCGACAGAACTTCTTCTGGAAGATAATAAGATATGGCTTTTATATTAGCTTTCATTTTCCAGGAATTTTAAATATTGTTTTTGAAAATGATGTACTCGTTCTTCTTCATCAGAAAGTTTTCCTGATAAATTGGTATGTCTTACGCCTTGCTGAACAAGCTGACAAACTGTTTTATCTTCATCAAAAACCTGTCTGTTAAAACCAATTAAAGATTCTTCAAAAGCTTTAATTACAATTGGAGTTTTTTCAGAATCAGCTGTAGCGGTTGTAAAAACATAACTTGTAAATTTTGTACTGTCTGGTGTAATTGGTTCAATTAAAGAATAATTAAACGAAATACCGTGTGTACTTGATATCAACAAATTAGGAAAAATCAATATATGTTTGTAGCCTTCAATATCGTAACTTCTTGGTGAATAATAGGAATTGATTTTTTTATATCCTCCTTTATCTTTTACGATATTCAAATCACTGGTCCAGCTTGAATTAGTTTTATCAAAAGTAAAATCTAATCCCGAAGGTTCTAATTTAGCAAGAGTTTCAGCATGAACTAAACCCACGTGATAACTTTCCAGCGTATTTTCGACAATCACTTTCCAGTTTGCATTTATTTCCATAGAATTAACATCAATTCTATTTCCTAAACTTAATGACATTGTTTTTAATTCATCATAAAATACGCCTATAAAATCTTCTAAAGGCTCAATGTCTTCATCTAAAGAAACAAAACATAAATCTCCGCAAAATGAAATTTTAAACTCCTTTAATTTCATTTCGCAAAGTTCTTCTTTAGAGAATTTTTTAAACAAAGGTTTTTTCGGAATTCCGCTTGGAATTCCGTTTTTATCATACGCCCATCCATGATAAGGACAAACCAAAGGTCTGTTTCCAGATGCTTCTTGCTGAATTATGGAAAAACGGTGTGAACAAACGTTTAAAAATGATTTAATCTCTCCTCTCACATTTTGAACCACAACTGGTATGCCTGCAATTTTTAAAGCAATGAAGTCATTATCATTTAAAAAATCAGATCTGAATCCCACAAAATGCCACACTTTTTTAAAAAGCATATTGTTTTCTTGCCCAAAAACAGCATCATCATAATAATGAAAAGCAGGTATGTTTGAATTCATAATTTTTATTTTAATGTGAATCCGCCATCAATAATTAAGTCAGAACCTGTCATCCATTTACTCATATCACTTAATAAATACATAACCAGTCCGGCAACATCTGATGGTTCTCCATATCCCAGCGGATATTCTAATTCAGCTTTTTTCAATTCTTCTTCAGAAGCTGCATCACTTGCCTGTTCCGTCATTGCTGTTTTAACAATTCCGGGGCAAATGCTGTTTGATCTAATTCCCTGCGGAGCCAGCTCTGTAGCCAATACTTTAGAAAAAGATATTAAGGCGGCTTTTGATGCTGCATACATAGCAGTTCCACCCACGCCTAGTTTTGAGGAAATGGATGATATAAAAACAAGAGATGCTTTTTTATTCAGCAATTTCTTTTTGATTAGTTTTTGACTTAGAATAACATTACTATCAAAGTTTACAGAAAAAACAGCATCTATTTTACTTTCGTTCAAAAATTTAACTGGCAGATATTCTACAATACCAGCATTAAAAATAACGCCGTCATAAGGTAAACTTTGCGCAATTAATTCATCAATATCTGCAGGCTTAGAAAGGTCAACAGCATGTATTTTGTGGCCGCTTCCGCTTAATAATGAAATGGTTTCCTGCAGTTTTTCTACATTTCTTCCTACTATAGTAACAGTTGCTCCTAATTTTGAAGCCGAAATTGCAATTTCTCTTCCAATTCCCTGAGATGCGCCTGTAACTAATATATTTTTATCTTGTAATGTAATCATTCTATAATTCGATTAAATCCAGAACCTCTATTTTACAATTTTCAACAAACACAGTTCCCCATGATAATCCCACACCAAAACCGCACATTAATAAATTAGAAGACTTATTTTCTATTTTATCTTTTAATTCTGATACTATTGTCAACGGAATTGTAGCTGAAGAAGTGTTCCCAAAATGTTGTAATGAATACGGAACTTTTTCAACTGGAAGTTTTAACTTTTTGGCAATCATTTTATTCATCATCAAATTTGCCTGATGAAAAATAAAATAATCTATTTTTTCTTTATCAATCGCGTATTTTTCCAATAACTTATTTACGGTTTTAGGCCCTTGCGAAATTCCAAAGCCAAAAACGTCCATACCATCAAGAACTAAATCGCAGGAATTTCGGCTAATTCCTTCTTCAATAATTTTTATTTCTAAAGAATCAGCGTTTATTCTGTTTCTTGATCCTCCATCGGGTACAATAATGGTTTTATAACCTGACCCATCTGTTCCTAAATCAAAAAGAAAGTTTCCAGTATTTTCATTAAGTTCAAATGCAGTTGCGCTTCCGGCATCTCCAAAAAGCGGCAATGTACTTTTATCCTTATCTGAAACAATTTTACTAATTGTATCTCCTGCCAAAAGCAAACCTTTTTTTAAACCTGTTGCTTTCATCATTCCTGCAATAATAGACATTCCGTATACATATCCTGAACATCCTAGCGGAACATCAAAAGCAATACAATTGGTAGATAAACCTAATCTGTCCTGAAGAATAGCGGCAGAAACTGGCAAAATATAATCGCCTGTTTGTGAAACAAAAACAAGAATTTCGATTTCGTCTTTCTGCCAGTTTAAATCTTTAATTAGTTTTTCGGCAGATTCACAGCATAAATCAGACGTGCAAATTTCTTTTGAAGCAATGCGTCGTTCTTCAACTCCTGTTACATCTATAAATTTTTGAATTTCTTCCTTTGTCAATATATCCAAGTCAATATTGCGTTCCTTATTTTTAGGAACACAGCAAGAAATACCTTTTATTACAATATCATTTATTGAAAAAACGGCCATTTAATTATCCTTTATTTTTAATTATTTCGAAGATATCATTTAATGAATCTGAAGATTTAATATCATCTCCCGTTAACTTCACAGAATATTCCTCATCAGCCATTGCAATTAATGATAAAGCTGTCAATGAGTTCCACTCATCTAAATCTCTAAAAACAGTTTCCTGAGTGATTAAAGCCGCATCTGTATCATCTAAAATATCTGCAAAATTTTTCAAAAAAGCGTTGATTTCCATAGTAATCCTATAATTTATTTTTGTTTATTCTTTAATGTTGATTTTCGAAAACATCAAAAAGCATTCCTATAATTTCACAAAAACCACTTAAAACCTTGTTTGTCAAGCACGTTAATAACGTGTTTAACTACCGTCAATGTTATAATAGTTATTAATGTCAAAAATTAAGGTTTCTTTTCCTAATTTTACCCCGCAAATATAACAATAGTTTATCCGTAATGATAAATTAAACTCATTAAATCCATAATTAAATGATTCCTGTAACCAAAACTTTTTTGCCCCCGCAAGAAGAATATAATTCTTATGTAAAACGTGCATGGGATAAAGTTTGGCTAACAAATAGAGGCGAACTTACTTTAGAATTAGAAGATAAACTTAAAAATCTTCTTGGCGTTTCTAATTTGATAATTACTAATAACGGTACAATTCCTATTCAAATTGCCTTAAAACTGTTTGGAGAAGGCGGTGAAATCATTACAACACCATTTTCATATGTTGCCACATCTGCGGCAATTGTTTGGGAAAACTGTAAGCCTGTATTTGTAGATATCAATCCGGATTATTTAACAATTGACGAAACCAAAATTGAAGCTGCAATAACACCCAAAACAACTGCCATATTAGCAACTCATGTTTTTGGAAATCCTTGTGATGTTATTGCTATCGAAAATATTGCAAAAAAACACAATCTAAAAGTTATTTATGATGCTGCACATTGTTTTGGAGTTAAATTCAACAATCAGTCTGTATTTAATTTTGGAGATGTAAGCACTTGTAGTTTTCATGCCACTAAATTATTTCATACCGGAGAAGGCGGCGCTATGTTTTGCAACGATGCAGCCATTTTTCACCAACTTTATTACAGTCATAATTTTGGTCATAATGGTCCTTTAGCTTTTCATGGTTTAGGAATAAATGCTAAAATTTCTGAGTTACAGTCTGCATTAGGCCTGGCGGTTCTTCCATATATGGACCATATTATTTCTGAAAGAAAAAAAGTGGTTGATTTCTATAATAACAATTTAAATTTCAATACTGTAAAAACTTTAAAAATAAGAGAAAACACAGAATGGAATTATAGTTATTATCCTGTAATTTTAGATTCTGAAGAAACTTTATTAAAAGTTTTGGAAGCTTTAGCAAATGACAATATAATTCCCCGACGTTATTTTTATCCTTCTTTGAATACTATAGAATATACAAAAGGAGAAAAAATGCCTGTTTCTGAATCTATCGCATCGCGAATTTTATGTTTACCGCTTTATGTGGGAATTTCTGAAGCAGATTTAAAAAATATAACTCAAATTATAAATACACAAACATCGTAATACAGAGCATTATTCTGTTATTATTAAAATATTTAGGTCATGAATCAAGATATAAATACTGAAGTTCACAATGCTTATGAAGTGATTAAAGAAGGCGGCATTATCCTTTACCCTACAGATACTGTTTGGGGAATAGGTTGTGATGCTACTAACCCTGAAGCTGTTGCCAAAATCTACAAACTAAAACAACGCGCAGAAACACAAAGCATGATCGTTTTAATGAATGGAGAAAAAATGATTTACAACGTTTTTAAAAACGTTCCTGAAGTGGCCTGGCAGATTATGGATTTATCTGAAAAACCAACCACTCTAATTTTAGACGAAGCCAGAAACGTTGCACATAATATTATTGCAGCCGATAAATCATTAGGAATAAGATTGGTAAAAGAGCCTTTTTGTTTCAAGTTAATGGAAAGAATGAAAAAACCATTAGTTTCAACTTCTGCAAACATTTCAGGACAGCCTACTCCAATTTCTTTCAAAGACATTAATCCAGAAATCATTAAAGGTGTTGATTATGTTGTAAAACTAAATCAGGATAAAATTGCCGGAAAACCATCAACAATTATCAAATTGACGAATGATTCGCAGGTAAAAGTTATTCGTAAGTAATTTTAGATTTTAGAGTGTAGATTTTAGATTTTTTGAATAAAGAAGTCAGAACCTTAGCAACTAAGTAAAGGGCTTCGACTTCGCTCAGCCTGACAGGTCTATAATGTCATCTTGAGCGAAGTCGAAGGATATTTCAATTAGAACTTAGAATCTTAGTACCTCAGAGCCTTAGAAAACTTTGTCCCTTTGTAACTCTGAACCTTTGCACCTAAAAACTAAACAACTTTAAGACTCTCAATCAACCAATCGATATCTTCTTTAGTATTATAATGACTAAATGAAATTCGGAGATTTGGTAATTTTAAATCATCCTCTGAGAGCATTTCTTTTAAAACGTGCGAAGGCTTTATACTTCCGGACTGGCAGGCACTTCCTCTTGAAACTGCAATTCCTTTCATATCTAAACTAAATAACAGCATTGAAGTTTTATCTGAAGAAAAAGGTAACGTGATATTGATGATATTATAAAAATCATCTTTTTTTCCGTTAATTCTAAAACCAGGAAAATTAAGTTCCAATTCTTCTATAAGATATTTTTTAAGGTCATAAATATGATTTCTTTCTGCCTCTAAATTTTCATAAGAAAGAGACAAAGCCTTTGCCATTCCTGCAATTTGATGTACAGCTTCTGTTCCGGCACGAAGCCCTTTTTCTTGTTCTCCGCCAAAAATCAACGGCTGCAAACCAGAATTTTTTCGGATAAAAGCAAATCCAACGCCTTTTGGTCCATGGAATTTATGCGCACTTGCCAGAATAAAATCTACAGGAATTTTTTGAAGATCGATTTCTGTTTTTCCAACCGACTGAACGGTGTCTGAATGAAATAAAGCATTATATTGTTTGCAAATAACTCCCACTCTATCCAAATTTAAAACAGTTCCAGTTTCGTTGTTTACGTGCATTAAACTAACAATGGTTTTCTTTTCATCAGAAAGCAAATTAGAAAGATGCGTTAAATCAATACTTCCGTCTTGATTAACATTTACATAATCTACCTGAATATTGTAATCTGACTGCAATGCCAAAACGCTGTACAAAACAGCATGATGTTCAATTTTTGTAGTTATGATACGCTCTACTTTTAAATCTTCAACTGCCGATCTCAAAATCCAGTTATTTGCTTCTGTTCCGCCAGAAGTAAAAATAATTTCCTGCGCAGAACAGTTTAAATGTTTGGCAATACTTTTTCTTGAAAGTTCTAAAACTGTTTTAGCATTTCGTCCAAAACTATGCGTAGAAGACGGGTTACCAAAATCTTCTGCCATAATTTTAGTCATTTCCTGAATTACTTCAGGTCGCATAGCAGTTGTTGAGGCGTTATCGAGGTATACTTTTTTCATTGATGCAAAGTTATGAAATATCAATTGTCTAATCTAAAAGTTCATTTGCCAAATTTTTCACTATTTTTGACCCAAATAAAATTACGATGAAAAAATATGTAAGCCTTTTAATATTGGCTCTTTTGTTAAACGGATGCGACGACGGCGATTTAACTGTAGATACAATTAATTTTGAAGATATTCAGACTTCGGCAAAATGTCCTAATTCAAGTACTGACGAGACTGCGCCAACTCTAATTTATAAATTAAAAACTCAGGAAGCATTAATACTTCAGCTGCCGGCAAACAGTATTAAAAACGATGCTACACCAGATGGTGATCCGCTTATTTACGATATAAATAATTCAACTTATCGTGTACTTTACAGAGCTTATGACGGTAAAGTTGCAGTTGATAATATTTGCGGTACAATACCGCCAAGAACACCAAATGTAACAGAAGAATGGCAGGCTACAGCAGGTATAATTGAAATTACATCATCACAAGTTACAGGAGATAAAAGCCAAACTGACGGAAGTACAAGAATTACAGGTTACAATCATCAAATTGTTTTTAGAAATATTACTTTCTTAAAACCTGCGGGTCCTCAAACAGAAGAAGAATTTGTTTTTGGAAATTACACAACTTCACCAGATCCGCTATATTTAACTTTTACAACTCCGGCATTACAATGTACAGATAAGAAACAAGTTTATAATTTTAATCCAACTTCTTTTATGCAGGTTAATAATCTGGACCAGACACTTATTAAACAAGTAGTAGGTACAAGATCTGCAGCCATAACAGCAGCAGCAAACAATATAAATTATACTACTTTTAAATCTAATACAGGTACTTTAACCAGCTCGTACTTTTGTATAACCCCGGCACCTTCAGCACCAGCTATAAGCACAGTATGGAATAGCGTAGCAGATAACAAAGGTATTGTTGAAGTTACAACAACAGCAACAGGAACAACAAGTATTGTTTACAAGCATACTATTACCATAAAAAATGTTACTCTTAAAAAAGGAAACAGCAGCTTTTATTTAGCAGATAATTTTGTTCTTGGTACAATAACAGATCCACCTGTCACTGCGCCTACAGCTAAAAAATAGCAAAAAAATATTCTTACAAAAAACGTCTGTTTTTTGATCCGGTTTTCTATTAAATCAGATTCAAAAAACAGACGTTTTTTTATGCTTAAAAATAAAGAATTTTAAGTCTTAAAAATTCTTTTATTTATTGTTTTGGCGAATATAAACTTCCGTCGCACCTAAGCCGTATTTTTGATAATTGGCATCCTGAAAATCAATTCCGTCATAACGACCCAATAAAAAATCAAGTTCGGCTTTTAAAATTCCTTCGCCGACACCGTGAATGAAAACGATTTTTGGAATGCGGTTTTTAATCGCAAATTCAATATGTCTTTTTGCCGTTTCTGTCTGCAGTGTCAGGATATCATAATTTGACATTCCACGTTTATTTGGAACCAGTTTTTCGATGTGTAAATCAAATTCCGGAGCCACAATTTCGCGTTTATCTTTCTTTTCTTTGACAAAACTTCGTGGTTTTGGTTCTGCTTTTTCTTTTGAAACCTCTTCTAAATCAATTCTTTTAATAGAATTCATTAAATTACTGGAATCCTGAATTTTAAGTAATTCGTTGACAGAAAATGTCATCATGAATCCATCCTCAGTTTCTATTAAAACTTCTTTATTTTTCACCGAAACCACTGTTCCGTTTATTGCTTCGTCTAATACCGAAACTTTATCTCCTTTAGTCAACATCGTGCTCCTCTTTTTCTTGATTTTTACTCGGCGTTTTTGCGCTTAACTGCATCATTCCATACATAAAAACGGCAATTGCAATTACCATTATATAGATATTTTTATCATCAGAAACCTGCTCATATAATGCAACTGAAATGGCAAGAATCATAATTAAAATTTTAAAAGCTTTCATTTTCTAAAGTTTAAGAATCCAAAAGTATAAAACTTTAAAATAGAAGTTTCTTTCTTCTGAAATGTTATCGAATATTTTTTTGTAAAATTGTAAAAAAATACGCTGTGAATTTAGAGAAATATATGATCCCCTGCCTCTTCAAAAAACTCTTCGGAATTGAGTGTCTGGGCTGTGGTTTTCAGCGCTCTTTATTCTTACTTTTTCAAGGCGATTTTTCGGCCGCTTTTAAGATGTATCCGGCCATCTACACTACCCTTTTATTTTTAATTTTACTGGCTTTATATTTTTTGGATAAATCCAGAAACTACCAAAAAATCATCTGGAAAGCTGCCGGAATAAATATCATTTTTATGTGTGTGGGTTATTACTACAAACACTTTTATCTTTAATATTTTAGGTCTGTTTTATTTCTTAACCTGATTTAAAATATCATTCATCATCTCAATTTGAACTTTCTGAATTTCGATTAATTCCTGCTGCTGGTGCATAATTAAATGATCGATTTTATCGTGAATCATTCTTATTTCTAATTCAGATTTCAGGTTAATCATATAATCTTTTTTGGCACGGTTTCTATCTTTTTCTTCCTGACGGTTTTGGCTCATCATAATTACCGGCGCCTGAAGTGCGGCTATACAAGATAAAATCAAATTCAATAAAATAAACGGATACGGATCAAAACCTTTATCCAGTAAAAAATAAACATTGGAACCAATCCAAACGACAATAAAAGCTATAAACGAAATAATAAAAGTCCAGCTTCCGCCAAAGTCTGCCACTTTATCGGCTATTTTTTGACCAAAACTTCTTTTTTCATCTTCATCTTCAACAATACTCACAATTGATTTATCTTCTTTTAAAGAAGAGATAACACTTTTTTCAAGGTCAGAAAGTGTTCCAATTTCAGTTGATAAATAATTAGAAATATATTTTTGACGGTATTCATTCAATTCCTGAACCGAAATAGAGTCATCATCACAAAATGAAGGATGATCTTTTAAAATAAGGCCTAAAATGGGATCGTGAATAGAATTACCGGAAATTTTCTCACTTTCAGGAAAAGAAATATCAGAAATCGAACTTTTAAAAGTTGAATTATTTTTCATTTTTGTAGATTTTATCCGCTAATTTACACAATTAACTTCTTAAGAATCATATAAAACAGAAGCATTTATTAATCTTTTATTTATCACAAATACAATTCTGAAAGCAAAATTTCTTTCGTTAAATCGTGTCCTTATTTACAAAAAACACCTTACTTTTAACGTTTTAAAATATCCATTCAATTTTACTATTGTGACTAAAGACAATATCATACAAAATATTAAGGCTTTAAAAAGCCATTCTAATATAAACTACGGTATCAAAACCAAAACTGAAGATTTTACCGAGAAGCTTTTTTACACTCTTTTTGATTCAAATGCTGCTCTCGACGAAAGTATCGATGAACTTGAAATCCGCTTTAAAGAAATAGCTGTTTTAGCCTGCAAAAAACCTCAAAATTTATGCGAATCAATATGGGACAGATTTGTGGCAAAACTTCCGGGCGTTTTAGAAAAATTAAATCAGGATGCCGAATATATTCTTGAAAATGATCCTGCATCAAACAGCATCGATGAAGTTTATTTAGCTTATCCCGGCTTTTACGCGATTGCCATTTACAGATTAAGCCACGAATTATATCAGTTAGATTTATTGCTTTTTTCAAGATTAATGAGCGAATATGCACATAGAATTACCGGAACTGATATTCACGCCGGTGCCGATATTGCTTCGCCATTTTTTATAGATCACGCCACAGGAATTGTTATTGGTGAAACCAGCGTTATTAAAAAACACGTTAAGATTTATCAGGGTGTTACACTGGGAGCTTTGAGTGTAAGCAAAGACATGAAAAATGCAAAAAGACATCCAACCGTTGAAGCAAATGTGTGCATTTATGCCAATGCAACGATTTTAGGAGGCGAAACCATCATTGGAAAAAATAGTATTATTGGCGGAAATTCATGGATTACGAAATCAATTCCCGAAGATTCGATTGTACTGAATACCACCACAACAGAAGTTAAAATAAAAGAAAAAAAATAAAATGGGCCCACAGAAGTTACTAAACCTAATTGGAAATACTCCATTAATGGAAACCGTCAATTTGGTTAAGAATAAAAACGTTAAGCTTTTACTGAAACTGGAAGGAAATAATCCTGGCGGAAGTGTAAAAGACAGAGCGGCATACAATATGATTGCTGCAGCGCTTGAAAGAGGAGAAATTAAAAAAGGAGATAAATTAATTGAAGCAACAAGCGGCAATACCGGAATTGCCCTTGCAATGATTGCACAATTATTTCAAATAGAGATAGAATTAATTTTACCGGAAGATTCTACAAAAGAAAGAACACAAACTATGCGTGCGTATGGCGCTACGGTTATTTTAACGCCCGCTGAAGAGGGAATTATTGGTTCGAGGGATTATGCCGACAAAAAAGTGGCCGAAGGCGGTTATATCATGCTAAATCAGTTTGCAAATGATGACAACTGGAAAGCGCATTACAAAACTACCGGTCCTGAAATTTGGAATGATACTGATGGAACGGTAACACATTTTGTTTCGGCAATGGGAACTACAGGAACCATCATTGGAACTTCGACTTATTTAAAAGAAAAAAATCCTGCTGTTCAAATTATTGGCGCACAGCCGAGCGATGGTTCTCAAATTCCGGGAATTCGTAAATGGCCTCAGGAATATTTACCCAAAATTTTTGATGCTTCAAAAGTAGATA
The DNA here is from genome assembly GCF_903819335.1 of Flavobacterium panici. GTDB lineage: Bacteria > Bacteroidota > Bacteroidia > Flavobacteriales > Flavobacteriaceae > Flavobacterium > Flavobacterium panici. The sequence goes on from NZ_CAIJDE010000063.1 coordinate 41,629, forward strand.
CTGTTATAGATGTAAGCGAAGATGAAGCACGAGAAATGACTAAAAGATTAGCGCTTGAAGAAGGTGTTTTCGCCGGAATGAGCAGCGGCGGCTCTGTTGCCGTAGCTTTAAAACTCGCAGAACAATTAGAATCTGGGGTTATAGTTGCCGTTATCTGCGATCGCGGTGATAGATATTTGTCTTCGGATTTATTTGATTAAAAAGAGGGACAAAGCGACAAAGGTTCAAAGGAACAAAGGCTCATCTGAGCTAGTTTTATAAACTTGTTACAAGCCTTTATAACTGCCCTAAAGACGCACTGCTGTGCGCCTCTACAGAAAACCTTTGTGCCTTTGTACCTATGAACCTTTGTAACTTAAAAAGAAAATGAACTACAGAAAACTAGGAAAAACAAACTTTAATATATCTGAAATCTCACTTGGAACCTGGCAGGTTGGAGGAAAATGGGGATCAGGATTTAATGATAAAACTGCTGATGAACTTATCAATACAGCAATTGACAATGGCGTAAATTTTATTGATACTGCCGATGTTTATGAAAATGGATTAAGCGAAACTGCTGTTGGACGAGTGGTTCGTTCGCGTTCTGAACGTATTTATGTTGCGACAAAATGCGGACGTCAGATTAATCCGCATGTGAATGATGGATATCAGCCAAAAGTACTTCAGAAATTTGTTGAAGACAGCCTTAAAAGAACCGGATTAGAAACTTTAGATTTGATTCAGCTACATTGCCCGCCTACGGAAGTGTATTACCGACCTGAAATTTTTGAAATGTTTGATCGTTTGAAAGATCAGGGCAAAATTTTGAATTTGGGCGTGAGTGTCGAAAAAGTCGAAGAAGCTTTAAAAGCAATCGAATATTCGAATGTAACGACAGTTCAGATTATTTTCAATTTATTTCGTCAGCGTCCGTCACAATTATTTTTCTCAGAAGCCCAAAAGAAAGATATCGGAATCATCGCGAGAGTTCCTCTTGCAAGCGGACTTTTAACGGGTAAATTTGATGCAAAAACCACTTTTGACGCACAAGATCATAGAAATTTCAACAGAAACGGTGATGCGTTTGATAAAGGCGAAACTTTTTCAGGAATCGATTATGATTTAGGTTTAAAAGCTGTTGAAGAATTAAAAGCTTTATTTCCTGAAACTGCAAACCTTGCTCCTATTGCTTTGCAATGGATTTTGAGTTTTAACGAAATTAGCTGTATTATTCCCGGAGCTTCAAAAGAAAGTCATGTGCTTTCTAATTTATCTGTATATAATTTACCAAAATTAAGTTCGGAGAAAATTTCGGAAATGAATAAAATTTACGAAAAGTATATAAAACAAGATGTACATCATCTTTGGTAAAAGATTCATCAACAATTCCCAAAAAAAATAAAAGCAGAAAAAGATTTACATTTAAATTTTTTCTGCTTTAAGTTTAAATTTTGTCTTATTTTATTATTTTACAATCTTTTAGTAGCTGTGTTTTAAGCCTAAATCTTTCTTCTTTGCATGAAAATCAAAACCATGAAGAAAATTAGCTTAATTACCCTTATGATTTGTTTAAGTTTTACTGCATGTGATTCAGACAGTGAAATTAAACTTCAAGATTCTTTAAACACGCAAAAAAAAGAATCATTAAAAAATGAAGATTCTACACAAGATGAAGATTCTAAAAATTTAGAAAAATTGTATGATGAAATTATTGCACTTTCAGACAGCAATTCTGCTTGCTCTGGAGAGTGGGATTTTATTGCAATAGGGAAAAAACCTTGCGGAGGGCCAGAAAAATATATTCCTTATTCTCTAAAAATTGATAGGAGTGAATTTTTAGCAAAAGTCAATTCCTATGCTATACAACAAGAAATATTTAATACAAAATGGAATATTACTTCCACTTGTGATGTTGCACGCAGACCTTTAGCTGCCGTTTGTGTTGATGGAAAAGCAACATTACTTTATGAAGAAGATAGAAATATAGAAAAACAAGATTTACAAAAATTACATGATGAGATTATTGCACTTTCAACCAACAATGCATCATGTTTTGGAGATTGGGATTATACTGCAATAGGATCAAAACCTTGCGGAGGTCCAGAAAAATACATTCCTTATTATGTAAATATCGATAGAACTGATTTTTTTAATAAGGTCAATATCTATAAAGCAAAACAAATGGAATTTAACCATAAGTGGAAAGTTAATTCAACTTGTGACGTTGTTGCTGAACCAGTATCTGCCACTTGTATTAATGGAAAAGGAAATTTACTATATGAAGCTGAAAGAACTAAAGAAGAACAAGATTTAGAAAAATTATATAATGAAATTATTGCACTTTCTGACATCAATAAGCCATGTACAGGAGATTGGGATTTTACTGCAATAGGTTCAAAAGCTTGCGGAGGTCCAGAAAAATACATTCCTTATTCTTTAAAAATTAACACTACAGATTTTTTGGCTAAAGTGAATTACTATAGTATAATGCAGGAATCATTTAACCATAAGTGGAAGGTTATTTCATTTTGCGATATTCCAAATAGACCAAAATCAGTTGAGTGTGTTAACGGAAAAGCAACATTAATGTATAATTAATTTCAAAATGAAGCTTTAAGTTCTGCATTTTTTATAAAGTTCAGAACTTAAGGTTTATTTTTCATATTTACGCAACCTTTTTAAAAAGTAAACATCTTCATAATAAAACTCACCAAACTCATAACCATGAAAAATATAAGTTTTTATCTAAAAGTTGTATGTCTATTAATTCTTTCCCGCGAAAGGGATGATGAAGAATTAATGGATGAACAAATAAAAAATTAAGTTCAAAGAAAAAACTCAAAACCTTAGAATCTCAGAAACTTAGAATCTTAGAATCTTAGATCTCAAACTCAATCTTAAACTCAGCACCTTTATTTTTGCCTTCACTTATGGCAGTTAATCGGCCTTTATTTTTTTCGATAATTTTTTTGCATAAATAAAGTCCGATTCCGGTTGAGGATTCATTAGCAGTTCCTAAACGGCTCATTTTGGTGAATTTTTTAAATAATTCTTCCATCTGATGTTTATCAAAACCAATTCCTCTGTCTGCAACAGTAATAACAAGATTTAAGTTTTCTTTATAAATTCTGACTTTAATATCACTGTCAAAATAAGAAAACTTAATAGCGTTACTAATTAAATTTACCAAAACCTGAACCAGCAAACCTTCATCAATCCAAAGTTTAGCTTCGTCAATTTCAACACTTAAGTTCAAGAGTATATTTTTATCTATTAATCGCTGTTCAACCTGTTCATTGATAAAAGGAAGAATATTTTCAAAATAAATAGTTTTAGTTTCCTGATTTACTTTCAGAACCTGATCTTGTTCTTTTAACAGCTTAATAAAGTTTTCGATGTATCGGAATTGCAAATTGGTCGACTCACAAATTAAATCGGCCAAATGCTTAACAGATTCAGAGGGATTTTCGCTTAAGATTAGTTTTGCCAAACCTTGCGGATTTCCGGCAAAGTTTTTTAAATCATGTGAAAGCATGTAAATTAAATCCTGCTTTTCATTTATAAAACTTTCAGCCTCATAAATCGATTCCTGAATATTGCACATTAAAAGCCCTGCTTCATCGGTATATTCTGTTGGGAGAATTGATAATCTTCTTTTATTTCTATAATCGTCTAATGATCTTGAGGCAATAGAAATAGGTCTTATGAGCTGTTTTAAGACAACAAGAGTAACAACGGTTGCCAATAATGTCATTATTAATGAAAAAATCAGAATCGATGTGGGTGAAATAGTCTGTTCGAAAAAAAGAACAAAAAATAAAATTCCAATTAATGGAATATGTATTCCTATAAAAGCGACAAATAAAAATTTTAACGCATAACTTTTTTTCAAAAAGCTAATTTGTGAAAGATTATGATACAACTTCATAAAAACATAACAAAACTATTGATAATATATTGTAGCTTGGGGCTGAATATCAGGAACAAAGTTAACTTTTAAAGTTTATTAAACTAGTAAATTACACAATTTGATAAAATATTATGAAAATAAAATTTGTAAAAGTTTACAAACCCTTATTTTTGCGCTATGGGAAGAAAAAATACAGACAAAGTTGTCTTTCATCAAATTCAGGTTCTTGATGCCGGAGCAAAGGGAGTCTCAGTAGCAAAAGCTCCTGACGGAAAAGTAATCTTTATTCCGAATGTCGTTCCTGGCGATGTTGTTGATGTACAAACATTCAAAAAAAGAAAAGCATACTACGAAGGAAAAGCCGTAAAATTTCACGAATTATCAGAGCATCGTATTGATCCAATCTGCGATCATTTTGGTGTTTGCGGCGGATGTAAATGGCAAAACATGAAATACAGCCAGCAGCTGTATTACAAACAAAACGAGGTAAAAAATCATTTACAGCGTATTGGAAAAGTTGAATTACCGGAATTTGAAACTATTTTGGGTTCAGATAAACAGTTTTTCTACAGAAATAAAATGGAATTTTCGTTTTCTAACAGCCGTTGGTTAACTGAAAAAGAAATTGGAAGTACAGAAGATTTAGGAAACAGAAATGCTTTAGGATTTCATATTCCGAAAATGTGGGATAAAATTCTTGACATCGAAAAATGTCATTTACAAGAAGATCCTTCAAATGCCATCAGAAACGAAATCAGAGCCTTTGCAAACGAGCATAATTTAGCCTTTTTTAATCCTAGAGAACATTCTGGATTATTAAGAACTTTAATGATTCGTACGGCTTCGACAGGCGAAATCATGGTTTTAATTCAGTTTTTTGAAGATGATAAAGCAAATCGTGAATTGGTTTTAGATCATCTATACGAAAAATTTCCGCAGATTACTTCTTTACAATATGTGGTAAATGCGAAACCAAACGATACAATTTACGATCAGGATATTAAACTTTATAAAGGAAGAGATTATATCTTAGAAGAAATGGAAGGTTTAAAATTTAGCATTAACGCTAAATCTTTCTACCAGACTAACTCAGATCAGGCTTACGAATTATACAAAATAACGCGTGATTATGCAGGATTAACAGGAGAAGAAACCGTTTATGATTTATATACAGGAACAGGAACTATTGCTCAGTTTGTTTCTAAAAAAGCAAAAAAAGTAATTGGTGTAGAGAGTGTTCCAGAAGCAATTTTAGACGCTAAAGCAAACGCTGAACGCAATAATATTACGAATTGTGAGTTTTTTGTTGGAGACATGAAAGTGGTATTCAACGAAGCTTTTATTGCACAACACGGAAAACCTGACGTTATTATTACTGACCCGCCGAGAGATGGAATGCATGCTGCTGTAATTGATCAGATTTTAAAAATTGCTCCAAAAAAGGTAGTTTATGTAAGTTGTAACTCTGCAACACAAGCACGTGATTTAGCCTTAATGGACGAAAAATACAAAGTAACCCGCGTACGTCCGGTTGATATGTTCCCGCAGACGCATCATGTTGAAAATGTTGTACTTTTAGAACTTCGATAATTATAAAACGCTAGATGAAAAAAATAATTTCTCTTTTATTAGTCTTTACATTTGGTTTATCCAGCTGTGAAAAAGATGATATCTGCGACGCAAATACACCTACTACTCCAAGATTAGTAATTAAATTTTACAGCAGTGCAGATCCGTCTACACCAAGAAGTGTTACCAATTTAAGAGTTGTTGGTATTGGCCCGGGCGCTGATCCTAACGGAATTGTTTTTAATGAAAACGGTACATCTACAACAAAATATCTGGCAAACGGAAATACAATTTCTATACCGCTAAAAATAGATGAAGATATCACTGGTTATAAATTTATATTAGATTCTGATGATCCAAATCCGGATGTCACAAACAGCGATATAATAACATTTAACTATACACGTCAAACTTCTTACGTATCCAGAGCTTGTGGTTTTAAAACCATTTTTTTGCTTAACGAGCAAACTACTGAATTACCTAATACTTCTGGCTATATACGTACAGATGATCCTGATACAGGAGATGGCGTTTGGATGAAGACTTTAAATTTAAAAACCCGTAACATTGAACTGGAAAATGAAACACACCTTGAAATATTATTTTAGTCTTTGTTTCGTTTTTGCAATGCTTTTGGGACATGCTCAGGAAATAAAAGATTCGACAGCAACAAAACCAATAGTTACCGAAAAACCAAAAACTAAAACTGCAAAACCCGCGGTTCAGGAAGTTAAAGCAGACACTATTGTTCCGCCCAAAACAGATCGTTACGGTTTGCGTGTGGGTGTTGATTTGTACAAATTAACCAGAGGTTTTTATGATAAGGATTATAAAGGTGTAGAATTTACCGGTGACTGGCGTTTAACAAAAAGATACTATCTAGCTGCCGAATTGGGTTTTGAAGACAAAACTACAGATGACGACAGATTAAACTCTACAGCTACAGGAACCTATATTAAAGGAGGATTTGATTACAATTTGTATGACAACTGGCTTGATATGGAAAACCTTATTACGATTGGTTTACGAGGCGGTTTCAGTTCTTTCAGCCAAGATTTAAACAGTTATAAAATTTACAATTCAAATCCGTATTGGGGAGAAAAACCTTCAATCGAAGCAAATCAAAAAAACAGCGGTTTAAGTGCCGCATGGCTTGAAGTTGCAGGAGGAATTAAAGCAGAAGTTTTCGATAATTTATTCGTAGGTTTTGGCGTGCAGTTAAAACTTTTAGTGATGAACAATAAACCTTCGGGCTTTGACAACCTTTATATTCCGGGTTTCAACAGAACTTATGACGGAAGTTTTGGTGTAGGTTTTAATTATACCGTTTCTTATTTCATTCCTATTTACAAAAAAAAGGTAATTGTGCCTGAAATTCAAAAACAAGCTCCTAAAAAGAAATAGTTTTACAAAAAATTAAAAGCCGCGAATTCAAGAATCTAATATTTTAAATTACTGAATTCGTGGCTTTTTTTTATACTTATTTTATTTAAGACAACTGAAATTCAACAGCCGATTTTGCGTGTATTAAAGTTGTATCAAAAATAGGAACCGATAAATCTCCTTCTTTTATTACCAAAGGAATTTCGGTACAACCTAAAATAATTCCTTCTGCACCGTTTTGAATCAGTTCATTAGCAATTTCTATATAACGTTTTTTCATTTCATCGGTTACAATTCCTCTTCCCAACTCTTCGAAAATCGTATAATGAATAAAATCTTTATCATCTTCGCTGGCAGGAATTATGGCTTCGATACCTTGAGCAGCCAATTTATCTTTAAAAAAGTCCAGTTCCATTGTAAACTTAGTTCCCAATAAACCAACCTTTTTTAATTGCTGTTTTTGAATTTCTACTGCCGTTTCAACCGCAATATGAATAACAGGCAAATCGATCGCGTCCTGAAGTTTATCTGCAATTAAATGCATGGTATTGGCACATAAAATAATAGCTTCTGCCCCACCCGATTTTAAAAATTCACAGCCTTTAAAAAGCATCTTAAAAGTCGAATCCCAATCGTTATTGTCGTTATTTCTTTTTATATCAGCATAATTAAAAGAATAAACCAAACATTCAGAGAAGTTTAACCCTCCCAGCTTTTCGTTAATTCCCAGATTTATAAGTTTGTAATAATCTGTAGTCGAAACCCAGCTTATACCGCCAATAAGTCCAATTTTCCTCATATTGCTGATTTTAAAAATTTATCCAATAACTCTAATGCCTTTTATAAAAATCCATTTCATAAAAAGTTTTTCGCCGTCTTTTGTTTTCACAGCCTGAAACTTAGGCGCAATAATTGTCGCCGCAACAAACGATGTCATCGGAATCCAGATTCCGGTTAATCCTGTATATTCTGCAATTATAAATCTTCCTAAAATAAACAGAATCGCGAAACTTCCTAATTGGTATAGAAACGCTCTTACTTGTAGTTTTGTCATTTTTTTCTTTTTTGAGGTTCAGAGTTACAAAGGTTCAAAGAGACAAAGTTTTTAAACCTCTGCTCCTTTGAACCTTTGTCCCTTTGTTACTATTCAGAAACCTGAAATTTCGTTCTCTTACTTCCTTCGTACATTTCGTATTTTACCAAACGTGCTTCAAGGCTTCCGTTAAAAAGTTTGATTTTTCTTGACGGTTTTAATCCAACAAATTTTAAAGCTTCAAGATTTGCAGTAATAAACCAGGCATTTGTTCCCGGATAATTTTTCTTTAAAGTATCGCCTATGTTTTTGTAGAATTCTTCCATATGAATATCTAAACGTTCATCATACGGCGGATTAAAAACAATATGAAGCTTTCCTTCAACCGCTTTTTCGCTGTCAAAAAAGTTGTTATCTTCGATCGTTACGTAATCTTCAAGATTTGCATTTCTGATATTATCTTTGGCTTTGCTTACCGCACTTGGCGCTTTATCAAAACCTTTTATAGTGTAATGAAACTCTTTGGTTTTCTTCATCAAACTGTTTACAATCTGATCAAATAAATCGTTGTCCCAGTCTTTCCATTTTTCAAACGCAAACTCTTTACGGTTAATGTTTGCCGGAATATTGCAGGCAATCATCGCCGCTTCGGCAAGGAAAGTTCCAGAACCACACATTGGATCTAAAAAGTGACTTTGTCCTTCCCAGCCCGATAATAATAAAATTCCAGCTGCCAAAACCTCGTTTATAGGCGCAATATTTGTTGCCGTTCTGTAACCGCGCTGGTGCAGCGAATTTCCTGAAGTATCTAATGAAACCGAAACCTGATCTTTATCAATATGAATATTGATTCTCAAATCCGGATATTGTTTATCAATGCTTGGTCTTTGTCCTGTTCTTTCTCTAAACTGATCGACAATTGCATCTTTACATTTTTGAGAAACAAACTCAGAATGGTTAAAATAAGTCGAATGCACCGTAGCATCAATCACAAAAGTTTGATTGGCATTCAATAATTTAGACCAGTTTATTCCCGAAATTCCTTTATATAGTGCCTGCTCATTATTAGCTCTAAAAGAGTAAATAGGTTTTAGGACTTTTAGTGCCGTTCTAAGCGATAAATTAGCTTTGTACATAAAACCTTTATCTCCTTTAAAACTCACCATTCGCACTCCTTTTTCAACATCCTGAGCCCCAAGCGTACGCAATTCCTGTTCTAATATCTCCTCAAAGCCAAAAAAACATTTGGCTATCATTCTAAAATTTTCTTCCATCTTTATTTTTGTATTAAAAAACAACTCCAATCGCAGGCAGATGCCAACGTTTATTTAGGTATCCTTGCGAAATAGTTATTTTTCGGCAAAAATACACTAAATTTGCGGTACTTTATATTAATTGAAATAGAATAAATGTCTGACGCACCCAACTCATCAACACCAAATCAGGATAGAAATACCGAAAACTGGTTTACATCATGGTTTGATACTCCATATTATCACATTCTGTACAAGGATAGAAACTATAGAGAAGCTCAGATTTTTATGGACAATTTAACGCATTATCTAAATCTTCCCGAAAAAGCAAAAGTGCTGGATTTAGCCTGCGGAAAAGGACGTCATTCTATTTACCTGAATCAATTAGGGTTTAATGTTTTAGGTGCTGATTTATCTGAAAACAGCATTGCCGAAGCCAATAAAAATAGTAACGAACATCTTCATTTTAAAGTGCACGATATGCGCGAACCTTTTGAAGAAAAATTTGATGCTATTTTTAACCTTTTTACTAGTTTTGGTTACTTCGAAAGTGACGATGACAACTTAACAACGCTTAAAGCCATCAAAGAAAGTTTATCTGAATATGGATTTGCCGTTATTGATTTTATGAATGTGAATCAGGTAATTGAAACTTTGGTTCCTCAAGAGGTTAAAACCGTTGACGGAATTGATTTTCACATCAAAAGATATGTTGAAGACGGTCATATTTTTAAAGAAATTGATTTTGAAGACCAAGGCAGAAAATTTCATTTTACCGAAAAAGTAAAAGCCCTGACTTTAAAAGATTTTCAGGATTTAATGGATGAAGCCGGAATTTATCTTTTAGATATTTTTGGAGATTACAAACTCAAAAAATTCCATAAAACTGAAAGCGAAAGATTAATCATGATTTTTAAATAGCTTTAATCGTTTAACTGTTAATTTGTTTAATTGCCTGAACAAATTGACACAGAAAAAACCGATTAAACGATTAAACAAAAACCCGATTAAACAAAAATGAATTATCTACTACCCTTATTTTCTGTACTTTTAGGATATAGTGTGGCTTTGTTTTTAAAACCAACCAACAAAACCAATTTAAAATTACTGCTTGCATTTAGCGGTTCATTTTTGTTATCGCTAACCGTAATGCATCTGCTGCCAGAAGTTTACAGTTCGCACAATCATAAAATTGGTTTGTTTATAATGGTCGGGATTCTGTTTCAGATCGTTTTGGAGTTTTTCTCCAAAGGCGCAGAACACGGACACGTTCACGGCCACGCAAAAATGTCGCAAATTCCCTGGCTTTTATTTATAAGCCTTTGCATTCATGCCTTTTTAGAAGGGTTTCCGGTAAGCCATCATCACGATTTAGCCGTAGGAATTGCGATTCATCATTTGCCAATTGCCGTGATTTTAACGACATTTTTCATCAATGCCGATTTAAACAAAAAAGCCATTTTTGCTTTCATGCTGACTTTTGCCATCATGACGCCGCTTGGAACCGTTGCATCTGAATATCTCCCAATATTAAACGATTATTATACCGAAATAACTGCAATTGTAATTGGTATATTATTCCACATTTCGTCAACAATTATTTTTGAAAGCAGCGAAGGACATAAATTTAATGTTGCCAAAGTATCCATGATTGTTTTGGGAATTTTATTGGCATTCTTTTTATAATAAATTAATTAGAAAATGTGTCAATTAAATAATGAGATAATTTTCTAATTGACACATTTTCTAATTATCTGATTTAATTTCCCGTTCTCTTTTTCTCATCCTGATTTCCAAAAGCGCGCTCTTTTATGTTGATTTTTTTGTTTCCAAAATTATAAACCACAGAAAAACGAACGAACCTGTTACTCTCATTCTGGCTATAAACTTGTTTTACCCCATTTACAACCGAAGCAAAATCTTTTAAATAAGACGTATTAAAAATATCATTTGCCAAAAGCGCAATCTGCATTGTTTTATTAAACAAATCCTGTTTAAAACCAATATCAAAACTCGATACATATCCTACTTTATACAAACCACTTTTAAAAGGCGAACTATAACTAAAATCAACTTGCAGTTTTGTTGTTTTGCCTAATACAAAAGTATTATTTGTCGAAAAATCAATTTGTAAACTATTTGACGGAGTGGAATTAATATTCTTTATAAACTCTGTTTTTGCACCTAAAAAGTACAATGAATTTTCACTTGACCACCATTCTGCAAAATTCGCCGAATAACTTTCACCAATACCATAATTTATGTTTTTAAAATAATTCTCACGCGTTACAATTTGTGTATTTGTTTCGGGATTTGAAGTAAACAAAACTCCGTAACCATTTGTAATTACATTTACAAAAACACTTGTTCTTAAGACTTCTTTATAAGAATGAGCAAATTCAAAATTATCACTAAATGAAGGTCTCAAAAACGGATTCCCTTCAGAATAACTATTACTATTAATATAAACCTTAAACGGATTCAATAAGTCAAAACGAGGTCTGTTGATTCTTTTCCCATAATTTAAACTAAAAGTATTGTTTTCATTTTTCTTGTACGAAGCGTAAACTGTTGGAAATAATTTCAAATAATTATTGACTGTTTCCTGATTCATTGTTTCAGAAAATCCGTTTGTCTGTGTATTTTCTAATCTTAAACCCATTTGAAAATTCCATTTTTCACCCATTTTCTTATCTCCGTTAATATAAACTGCCTGATTATTTTCAGTGTATTTAAATCGGTTTGATTGCGCTGGGTCTAATTCCGGAGTTCCGGTAATTGTATTATAATAAAGCACATCACTTATACTATTTGTAAAACTCATTTTAGCACCATAAGATAAATTTAAAGCCTGAAGCGGATGTTCTATATCGGCCTTAAAACTCCAGTTGTCAATATCCTGATTTGAGATATTTCTTCCCGACTGATTTACATCTACAAAAGTCATATCCGGCGTATAATTATTAGCAATAAAACTTCTATCGAACTTTGAATTGTAATTGAAATAATCCACATCAAAAGATAACTTTCTATTCAAAGAATCTAATTTAGTGATCAAATGCGCATTATAAGTTTGATTTCCAGAACCTTTATCTGTATAACTATTATTCAGTGTAACATTGTCTAATTGATTTTGAGTATTATACTTTTCAATTCTAATATCCGATCCAAAATCTGGATTATTTCTGTCATTCAAAAACTGAAAACCAACAGTTGTACGTTCTGAAAAATCATAATCTAAAGCCAATTTTCCAGAAAGATTTTCATTTTTTACTTTCGTTTCACTTTTCATAACTGAAAGTCCGTCGGGAAAATACATTTCCAAAGATTCATCTGCATTTTTATAACCTGTTTTTCCATTAACGCTCGCAGAAAATCTAAATTTATTTTTGTTATAATAGAAATTATCTCTCAAAGTGTAAATTCCGTATTTATTCTGGTCGTAAGAAACAGTCGTTGTGTTTTTCCAGGAATCACGCATTCCTTTTTTCATAATAATATTGATTAATCCTCCAGCTCCTTCCGCTTCGTATTTTGCCGGCGGATTACTTATAATTTCAATATTTTTAATATCACTTGCCGAAATAGATTTCAAAAAATTATTCAATTCCTCACCTGCCAGTTCTATCATTCTTCCGTCAATCATAACTCTGGAAGTTCCTTTTCCTAAAATCGTAATCACATCATTTTTTACCACAACTCCAGGCGCCGTATTAATAGCGTTTAAAGCATCTCCGCCAACCGTTGTAACATTCTTTTCAGGATTATAAACCAATCGATCTGTTTTTTGTTCCACTGTTTTGTTTTTTGACTGAATAATAACTTCTACTAAATTAGTGGCGCTTTCTTTCAAAATAATTGTTCCTAAAACAGTATCCTTTTCAATTAAAATTTCTTTTTCATAATCTGTAAATCCCAAAAGATTGATTCCTATTTTATAAGATCCTTTTTTAAGATTAAATTCAAAATTTCCATCTTGTTTCGTTGTCGTTCCATCAATAATTTTTCCTTCTGAATTTAAGATGGAAACATCTGCCCATTCTAATGAACTTGTTTCGCTTGTTATCTTTCCTTTCAATTTAAATGATGCTTGTGCTAAACAAAATAAAGGCAATAATAAAAAGATAAGGAGGTTTGCTTTTTTCATGATTTCTAAATTTTTAAACTTGTTTCGATTAATTTGAAGCAAAGTTGCCTTAGAAAATCTCCATACGCGACCGACAAAAAAAAGTCGAACCAATTTCTATTTAGGAAATTGGTTCGACTTTATTAAGCACGAAGTACGACTTTTTACAAACTACTTATTATGAAGCGTTTCGGTAAGCTGTAGGTGTTAAATTAGTGTATTTTTTGAAAGAAGTATTAAACGAAGATTTAGAGTTAAAACCAACTTCATATAAAATTTCCAGAACGGTCAGCTGACTTTTAGACTGATCTTTTAGTATCTGCATGGCTTTTTGAATGCGATATTCATTCACAAAATCAAAAAAATGCTGATCCATTTGATGATTAATCAAAATTGATAAATCCCGAACCGGAATATCAATTTGATTTGCCAATTCCTGAATGGTAAGCGACGGATCAAGAAAAGGTTCTTTCTCTGTCATATATTGTTTCAAAGTTGTTATTTGATTGTTAATCAAATCGTTTTGAGCATTTACTAATTCTGGTTTTTCTTCAACTTCCGGCAGAATGTCTTTTGTAAGTTTCAGCTTCGAATTAACTCCTCTAAAAAGCTCAGGATGATTTAAAGCTTTCATTATAAACCAACAAGTGATAAATAAAGCAATGGTTCCCACAAGAACATTTGCCCACAGAAATATTTCACTAAAACCACTGTAACGCAATAAATTTTTTAATGCCACAATAATATGTGCCGTTAGAAATACGCATGTAATTTGAAAAAGCCATTTATAAGTTGCTGTGCTTGCATTTGCATAATTTTCTAAATAGATTTCTCTGTACTTTTTTACAATCAAAAATACAGATACAATATAAAATACATATTGACATTCTACTAAAATCTGGATAAAGTAAATCTCCGGCATTAAATTAAGTCCCGAAGCGAAAGTATCTTTGTCTACATCTACACTTAGATAAATTCTCGGAATAAAAACTAAATTGACAATTACAAAAGGCAGTAAATGAACTAAATGTTTCCATTTTAACCTAAAATCTGAATAACAGACAGCCAACACAAAAAGATAAAACAAAGGCATTTCAAACAAACAGGTTGTCGATCTAAAAATCTCAAAATTTAGTTCTCTGCGAGTAGTCGTCTCAATAAAAAAGCCACTAAGATCTACCGCAGAAAAAATAAAAAACCAGGCAAATAAGCGATTAGCCAATTTATTCTCTGTTTTGACCGTAAATAAAAAAAAGGCGAGCAGTAAAGACACAAAAACCGAGATTCTGCCAATCCCTTGTAATAAATCTAATTTATCCATTTAACTTTCATTATTTAACAAATATAATATTTTAGTTCTTTTAACAAGATTTATAAAGTGGTTTGATCTAAAAGAAAATCACCTGAAAAAGTTTTTAAAACTTAGCGACTTTGCTTTCTAGTTTTTCCCTATTTGCCATAAAAAAGTTTAATTTTGGAGGATAACTATTTCGACAAAAAATGACCTTTACAAAAACAACCGAACAATCTTCAAAATACGAACATTTAGAGAAAATGTCAGTTCACGAACTGCTGACAAATATTAATAACGAAGACAAAACTGTTCCTAATGCTGTAGAAAAAGCAATACCGCAAATTGAAGCTTTAGTAGCTCAAGTTGTTGCTAAACTAAAATTAGGAGGTAAAATATTTTATATTGGTGCAGGAACATCTGGACGTTTAGGCGTTGTTGATGCTTCAGAATGTCCTCCTACTTTTGGAGTTCCGTTTGATTTAGTTAACGGAATTATTGCCGGCGGCGACACTGCAATTCGCCGTGCCGTAGAAAATGCCGAAGACAACGCAACACAAGCCTGGATTGATTTACAAGCTCATAATATTGGTACAAATGATGTCGTAATAGGAATTGCAGCTTCTGGAACTACTCCGTATGTAATTGGCGGTTTAGAAACTTGTAATCAAAATAATATTTTAACGGGCTGTATTACCAATAATGCGGGAAGTCCGTTAGCGCTTACAGCAAAATTCCCCGTTGAAGTTGTAGTTGGGCCAGAATTTGTTACCGGAAGTTCGAGAATGAAAGCCGGAACTGCTCAGAAATTGGTTTTAAACATGATTTCGACCGCAGCGATGATTCAGCTTGGAAAAGTAAAGGGAAACAAAATGGTCGATATGCAGTTGAGTAACATTAAGCTGGTTGATCGAGGCGTAAAAATGATTATGGGTGAAATTCCGGTTTCGTATGAAGAGGCTTCTGAATTATTGAAAAAGTATGGCAGCGTGAGGAATGCTGTTGATAATTATAATAAGTAAAGGTTTTCTGCTCCAGTTTGTCATTTCGAGGAACGAGAAATCGCACTCGTAAATCGACAAAGATTGGAGATATAGATTACGGAGTTTCTTGTGCGATTTCTCGTTCCTCGAAATGACAAGATTGCGATGAACCTGAAACCTAAAACAAAAAAAAGACTTGAAACAAAACAAATGAGTACAAACAAACAATTATTAGGAAAAGGAATTAAGTATTTAACAGGCGCTCTGCCTTTGATGTTTCTTGGACCATCATTGATTTATAATGCATTTATGAATCAGCATACTAATTGGCATTATTTAGTTCTCGGAATTGGAATTGTAGCTTGTTTGAGTTCTATGCTTTTGATTTTTTTAGGACTGAGAATCATTATGAAAGCTTTGTTTAATGACTAAAAAATCGTCTAAATAAACCCGACAGGTTTTAAAAACCTGTCGGGTTTGATCATCTCTACAATTCAAATTCTTATCTAAAACGCAATGGAAGAAATAATCCACATTCAAAAAACATTCGAGAAAGTTATTTATATCGATAAAAAAATAAACAATCGGGAGTTTGAGGATTGTGTTTTTAAAAACTGTGATTTTTCGAACAGCAATTTTAATTCTAATAGTTTTTTAGACTGCGAATTTATTGATTGCAATCTCTCCATGACAAGTTTGGCGGGAACGAGTTTGAAAAATGTAACTTTCAAAAACTGTAAACTTCTTGGAATCGCTTTCCACGAATGTGATGATTTTTTATTTCAGGTTCATTTTGAAGAATGTACGCTGGATTATGCTATATTTTCAAACAAAAAAATGCCGAAAACTAAGTTTATAAATTCTTCTCTTCGTGAAGTAACTTTTGTTGGAACAAATCTAACAAGCTCTGTTTTTGATGATTGTAATTTAGATGGTGCCATTTTTAATGAAACACAATTAGCTGCGGTCGATTTTAGAACAGCCTACAATTATAAAATCGATCCTGAGTTTAACGCGATGCGAAAAGCACAATTTTCGACTCAGGGAATTGTCGGTCTTTTAGATAAATATGATATTAAAATTGTATAATTTTTTCGCCACTAATTTCACGAATTTCCTCGAATTTTTCATAGAAAATGCTTAAGTTTTAATTCGTGAAATTCGTGGCAAAAAACCAAATAATTCCAGCTTATGAAAACTGATGAATCTTACATAGAAAGTGTTAAAAAGCAATTTTTATATTATAAAATGCTTGGCGAAAAAGCAATTGAGCAATTAGAGCCCGAACAGCTTTTTGTTTCTGTTAATGAAGACACCAACAGTATCGCAACAATTATAAAACATATTTCTGGTAATATGCTTTCTCGCTGGACAGATTTTTTAACGTCTGATGGTGAAAAAGAATGGAGAAATCGTGACTCTGAATTTGAAAATGATTTACAGTCTAAAGAAGAAGTTCTGGAAATTTGGAGCAAAGGCTGGGATTGTTTAGAAAATGCTTTGAATAGTTTAAAACCAGAACAGCTTTCAGACATTATTTATATTAGAAACGAAGGTCACACCGTTATTGAGGCCATAAATCGACAACTGGCACATTATCCTTATCATGTTGGGCAGATTGTTTTTTATGCCAAACAATTAAAAAAGAGTTCTTGGGAAAGCTTATCAATTCCGAAGAATAAATCAGGAAATTATAATGCCGAAAAATTTGCCAAAGAAAAAGAAATCAAGAACTTTACTGATGATGAATTAAAAAAGTTACAATAATTAATTCTGTTTATTTACTTAAAATTATCATTATACTCATTTTAGACAAGAATATGAAAAATAAAAACGACGAAACACATCGTTTTTTACCAAGTGGAGAATGGGAAGGATTTTATTGTTATAATAATTCCAGAAAACATCATAAAATATTGATACAATTGCACTTTGACAATTCTATAGTTTCAGGTTTCGAAGTTGATATTATAAACTCTTATAGATGGAATGGTTTTTATGATACTGAACATTCTAAAATTAGTATGATTAAAACATATCCAACAGATACTCTTGAAGAATACAAAGGAGAAATTAGCAAAAAAGGCATTCGGGGAATTTGGGAACAATTGGTTGATATAAGTGCCTTTGAAGAATCTAAACCAAAACTTTTTAAACAACTAAAAGGAATGAGCCAAGGAAAATTCCATATTTGGCCCAAAACATCAAAAAACAAATCTAAAACTGAAGTAAAAAAATCTAAAATTAAATCTTAAATATGATTTATATAAATCAGTTTTTATAAAAGTAACTTATTTAAAATGAAAAAAATACTATTCTTATTTCCGATACTGGCTTTCGTATCATGTTATAACGCTGAACACAATTGTAAAGATTTTAAAACCGGAAAATTCAAATTTGAGTTTGAAGTAAACGGTGTTAAAAAAACTACTTTTTTTGAGCGTAAAGACAGCATCGAAATTGAAACTTTTGACGGAAAAACAGATACCGCTACAATACGCTGGGTGAGCGACTGCGAATATGTTTTACAAAAGAAACATCCAAAAAATATGGCCGAGGAAAAGGCAATCAGTATGAAGATTTTAACGACTGCAAAAGATTCTTATACGTTTGAATTTGGAATGGTAGGTTCTGAAGAAAAACAACGTGGAAAGGTTTTCAAAGTTGAATAATAAAATTAAAGTCCCATTTGGGGCTTTTTTTTATGCCGCTAAGGCACTAAGACGCAAAGTTTTTATTCTATTATGCAAAAAACTTTGTCCCTCTGCATCTTTGTCTCTTTGTAACTCAAAAACTAAAGGTGTTTCTTTTACATTTCTATTTTAAATAGTATTTTAGAACTCTAATCTAACCAAATGAAAAATACCATTTCGCAGAGAGTTGCTGACTTTCTAAAAAATTATCCGCCTTTTAATTTTCTACATCCGAAAGATCTGGAAAAACTTTCGGAACAGATTTCTATTGTCTATAAAGATAAAGACGCCGTTATTTTTGCCGAAAACGATCAAACACATGACTCATTTTATGTGGTCCACAAAGGTGCAGTTGCGTTAAAGAAAAGTACAAAAAATACAGTTCTGGATATGTGTGACGAAGGCGATATTTTTGGATTGCGTCCGCTTTTGGCACAGGAAAATTATATTATGGAAGCTGTGGCACATGAAGAAAGCATTTTATATGCTATTCCAATCGCTGTTTTTAAACCTTATGCATTAGAAAATAGAAATGTTGGTAATTTCCTTATTGAAAGTTATGCTTCGAATACCCGAAATCCATATTCAGATATTCATAAAGATAAATTATACGGTGATGATGATTTACTAAATGAAAACCGCCATTCGAGCAATGATTCATTTGATTTAGCACCAATTAAATATTCCAAAAAAATTGTGACCTGCAGTCCGTCAACAACCGTTAAGGAAGTCGCCAGGATCATGAATAAGAAAAAAGTGGGCGCTATATTAATTGTAGATGAAATGCTCCCTATTGGTATTTTGACTGATAAAGATCTTCGAAATAAAATTGTTACCGGAGATTTCCCTATAACTACAACTGCCGAAACCATAATGACGAAACCTGTTATTACGTATCCTAAAAAAATGACCGTTACTGAGGCGCAAATGGCAATGATGAAAAGCAGTATCAGCCATTTATGCCTTACCAAAGATGGAACTGTTAATACCAAAGCAGTTGGGATTTTATCCAAACACGACGTAATGGTTGCGCTTGGAAATAATCCGGCAGTCTTGATTAAGGCTTTGAAAAGAGCTAAAAAAACAAAGGAAATAAAACCGATCAGAAACCGAATTATGCAATTGCTTCAGGGATATTTAGATCAAAACATTCCAATGACTTTGATTGCTAAAATCATAACAGAACTAAATGAAGCCTGCACTACACGTGTTATCGAAATTTGCTTAGAAAAAATGAGCAGTCCCCCACCGGTTAAATTTGCATGGCTGGCGCTGGGAAGTCAGGGCCGAGGCGAACAAATGCTGCACACCGATCAGGATAATGCGATTGTTTATGAAAATGTAAATGAAGTTTTTAGGGATGAAACACGAATTTATTTTTTAAAATTTGCTGCACTTGTCAATAAAGGACTTTTTGATATTGGCTATGATTATTGTCCTGCCGAAATGATGGCTTCAAATCCAAAATGGTGTATGAGTCTGGATGAATGGAAAAGTCAGGTGCATCATTGGATTACGAATCCTGGGAAAAATGAAGTTTTGCTTTCTTTTATTTTCTTTGATTACAGTAGAACTTATGGCGACGCTGAAATAGTAAGTCAACTGTCAGATTCCATTTTTGAAAACGTAAAAGCAAATCCTATTTTTTATATGCATTTGGTAAGTGGTGCTTTGCAAAGTCCCTCTCCTACTGGTTTTTTTAGACAATTTTTAGTTGAACAAGACGGTGCAAACAAAGACAATTTTGATATTAAAAGAAGGGCTTTAATGCCTTTAACTGATGCTGCGCGTGTTTTAATTTTATCTCATTCGGTTAAATCAATAAGCAATACTGCAGAACGTTTTGAAAAGTTAGCGGAACTAGAACCAAATAATAGAGAATTGTATTTATCGTGTTCTTATTCGTTTAAAGCTTTATTAAAATTTAGAACAAAGCAAGGACTTTTACATCATGATTCAGGGCAGTTTATTGCTTTGGAATCTCTATCAAAAATGGAAAAGATTAAACTAAAACGTACTTTTAAAACGATTAAAGAACTTCAAGAATTGATTTCGGTACGTTTTAATATTTCAAATTTGGTATAGTGATGGGTTTATTTAATTTTTGGAAAAAGGAAGAAAACCTCTTCGATGAAAATATCACAATCGAAGAAACCCGATTTGTTGTTCTGGATACTGAAACGACTGGATTCGATTATGAAAATGATCGTATTTTATGTATTGGCGCTCTGGTTCTTCAAAACGGAGTAATCTCTGTTCAAAATAGTTTTGAAATTTATCTTCAACAGGATCATTATGATAAATCTACAGCTCAGATTCATGGTATTTTAAAAGACTTACTCATTAAACGTCCGTCTGAATTAGAAGCTTTAGAACAATTTTTATCTTTTCTTGGAGATTCAATTATCGTTGCGCATCATACCATTTTTGATGTTACAATGATTAATAAAGCACTGGAAAGAAACAACTTACCTCAACTTACTAACAAAACTTTAGACACAGCTTATTTATACAAAAGAACTTTAATTAAATCGCATTTGTTTGAACGAAAAGATCATTACACTCTTGATGATCTTGCAGATAAGTTTGATATTTCTAAAAAAGACCGTCATACGGCTTTGGGCGATGCTTATATTACTGCTATTGCATTTTTAAAAATTGTAAAGAAATTGAGAGAGAAAAAAGAGGTTAATTTGAATTCTCTTTTTAAATAATAAAGGTTTGAAATATATTCAAACCTTTATTATTTATTTGTCCATAAATAAACGATAGGGAAATACATTTGAAGATCTGTTTTTAAGATTTTTCATAAAACTGTCGCATAAATAATCCCACTCATGGTGCACCTCCAGGCTATGTAGGTTATGAAGAAGGCGGATTATTGGTTAACAAAATAAGACAGAAACCATATTCTATTGTTTTATTTGATGAAATTGAAAAAGCACATCCTTCTGTTTTTGATGTTTTCCTGCAGATTATGGACGAAGGAAAACTACATGATCGTTTGGGAAAAGAAGGTGATTTCTCGAATGCTATTATTCTTTTTACTTCAAATATTGGTGCAGATCATATTGTGAGCACATTTAATAATCGTGAAATTCCAACGTCAACTTCCTTAATGGAAATTATGGGGAATTATTTCAGACCTGAATTTTTAGGAAGATTAACAGAGATTGTACCTTTTGCGCCTATCAGTAAAGAAAATGCATTAAAGATATTTGAAATTCATCTCAAAAAAGAGTTTATGGATTTATTGAAAAACATCAATATTCAAGTTGAAATTCCTATTGAAGCTAAACTTTATCTTGCCGAAAGCGGATATAATGCTAAATATGGAGCAAGACCAATAAAAAGCATTATTAGAAGTCATTTAAGAAGACCTTTGGCTAAAAAGATAATTTCCGGAGAAGTCAAAGATGGTGATACTATTTCTGTTAGCATTGAAAATAATGAAGTAAAATGGATTAAAAAAGAAGATCTTTATCCTCTTTAAAATTAGATTTACAAGCATAAAAAAACGCTAAGAAATCAAATTCTTAGCGTTTTCATTTTTTAGTCTAAAACCAAACCAATCTGACCATCGTCATCTAATTCTGTTTCTACAGGATCATCTTCTGATACTTCTGGTTTTTCAGGGATTTCTTCGACTGGCTCTTCGTAAGGAAGCGGGTCTAATAAATTAACCTGTTTTAGTTTATCTGTAGTTAATTGATTTCCTAAAGCTTTAAAACCTTTTACAGCTATAAAGTCTTCAACATCAATATGTAAATCTTCTTTTTGAACTCCTTTTACTTTCGCAAAAACCAATTGTGCCACCGGACGATAATCTGTTGAGACAATTTCTAATTGCGAATTTGGATGGTCTGTAATAAAGCTTTCTTCTTTACCTTCATTTTCAACAAGGAAACGTTTTAAGAAATAACGCTCTTTTTCTCCATCATAATAAATAGCAGAAATTGGTTTTTTAGGTTTCCATTTTTCCAAAATAATCATATCTTCCTCAAAATGAGTTGACAATTCCGGAATAATGACTTTTAGTTTACCTGTCTGGCTTATAACTAAAATTTTATCGCTTGGCTTAAATTCACCTAACAATTCACCTCTTGCATCAACATTTAAACGCTTTACAGTATCATCAAACCAAACTTTTCTTGGCAGTAAAGTCGAGATTCCTTTTTCTTTTAATTCGATTTTCTTGATTGGATATTTCGTAACCAAATTTCCTTTTGATGCACGGCCTTTAATCGCCAGTTTAGCAAAATCAATATCGAATTTTAGTTTTTTGATTGTTCCTACCTGACGCAATAATATCGTTACAACCTCAGCTTCTCCGTTTGGATTATGTGAAAAATAAACAACCTGAGATCCGTTTGTTCCGTTTGTTAAATCATAAGCTTTATCACGCGTTACTCCGCTAACGTTGAAACGTTTTATATACGATGGTCCTGATTTACCATCACGGTACATCATATTATAAATAGTACGTTTATCACTCTTATCAAAAACGGCAACATGTATGATATCTTTTCCTATAAAGGTTTTGGCATCTACTTTTGTTATCATCAATGTTCCGTCTCGTAAAAACACAATAACATCATCAATATCAGAACAATCACCAACGTATTCGTCTTTCTTTAAGCTGGTTCCAACAAAACCTTCTTCACGGTTTACGTACAATTTTGTATTACGTAAAACTACTTTTGTAGCCTCAACATTATCAAAAACACGAAGTTCTGTCTGACGTTCGCGACCTTTTCCGTATTTCTCTTTTAATTTAGTAAAGTAGGCAATTGCAAAATCTGTTAAATGCTCCAGATTATGCTCTACTTCTTTCATTTCGTCTTCTAACTTCGCGATAAAATCATCCGCTTTATCAGAGTCAAAACGAGTGATACGAATCATTGGTATTTGAGTCAGACGTTGTAAATCATCGTCGTTAATTTCTCTGACGAATGATTTTTTGAAAGGCTCAAATCGGTCGTATAAATATTTATAAAGTGATTCTCTGTCAGAATACAATTTGAAATCAATGTACATTTCTTCACGAATGAAGATTTTCTCCAAAGTAGAAAAATGCCATTTATTTTTTAATTCTTCTAACTGAATCTCTAATTCCTGACGAAGTAAATCAACTGTTCTGTGTGTTGAAATTTTCAACATTTCAGAAACTCCAATAAACAATGGTTTGTTGTCTTCAATAACGCATCCTAAAGGCGCAACAGAGGTTTCGCAGGCTGTAAAAGCAAACAAAGCATCAATTGTTTTATCTGGCGAAACGCCCGGGAAAAGATGAATTAAAATCTCAACATCAGCAGCGGTATTGTCTTCAATTTTCTTTATTTTGATTTTACCTTTATCATTAGCTTTCAAAATACTATCAATTAAAGTCGATGTATTGGTAGAAAACGGAATCTGTGTAATTACCAATGTATTTTTGTCTAATTGCGAAATTTTAGCACGCACACGCACACGTCCGCCGCGAAGTCCGTCATTATAATTGGACACATCAGCAATACCTGCCGTCATAAAATCAGGATAAAGCGTAAAGGCTTTTCCTTTTAAAATTTTAATCGAAGCATCAATTAATTCATTGAAGTTATGAGGTAGTACTTTTGTAGAAAGTCCTACTGCAATACCTTCTGCTCCTTGTGCCAAAAGCAATGGGAATTTTACAGGAAGATTATTTGGTTCAGCACGACGTCCATCATATGAAACTCCCCAATCTGTAATTTTTGGAGAATACAAAACCTCCAAAGCAAATTTAGATAAACGTGCCTCAATATAACGCGAAGCTGCAGCTCCATCGCCCGTTAAGATATTTCCCCAGTTTCCCTGACAGTCAATTAACAAATCTTTTTGACCAATTTGTACCATTGCGTCACCAATACTTGCATCTCCGTGTGGGTGATACTGCATCGTGTGACCTACAACATTGGCAACTTTATTATAACGACCGTCATCCAGCTCTTTTAAAGAGTGCATGATACGACGCTGAACAGGTTTAAATCCGTCCTCGATAGCAGGAACAGCACGTTCCAGAATTACGTATGAAGCGTAATCCAAAAACCAGTCTTTGTACATTCCGGTTACTTTGGTAATAACGTCTTCTCCTTCTTCTTCCTGATTTTCGTAAAAATGCTGTCCTTCAAAATGTTTAGCATCTACATTGATAATCTCATCGTCATCTCCATCCTGATTGTCATCAGTCAGGTTTTCATCTTGATTATTTTCGTCGTCGTTTGGAATTATGTTATCGTCTTCTTCGTCTTTCATTTAATTATCTCTAATTATAATTTTATTTGTTCTCGAGCAGTTTTTTTAAAGCTTCAACACTTGGTAAAACGGTTTTATATTTACTGGCAAATATTTGCTCATTGTTTTCTGGTAAAGTATATTTTACTACAGCTTCACTTTTAGTTTGGCAAAGTACAATTCCAATTGTTTTGTTTTCATCTTCCAATCGCATTTCTCTATCATAATAGTTCACATACATTTGCATCTGACCTAAATCCTGATGTTTTAATTCGCCAATTTTTAAATCTATAAGAACAAAACACCGCAATATTCTATTATAAAAAACTAAATCAATTCTAAAATGTTTATCATCAAAAGTAATTCTTTCCTGCCTTGCAACAAAAGTAAAACCATGACCCAATTCTAATAAAAATTGCTCTAGTTTATTAATGATTTCTTCTTCTAATTGAGATTCTGAATATTGATGCAATTCTGGTAATCCTAAAAATTCAAGAATATAAGGATCTTTAATGATGTCTTTTGGTTTCTCTATAATCTGACCTTTCTCTGAAAGTTTTAAAATTCCTTCTTTATCTCTGCTTAAAGCTAATCGTGTATAAAGTGCCGTGTCATATTGACGTTTTAATTCCCGAACACTCCAATTATGTTTTTCAGATTCAATTTTGTAAAACCGTCTTTCTTTTTCATCTTCAATTCGCATTAAAAAAATATAATGGCTAAAAGTCAATTTAAAAAATGAAGACAAAGTCTGATAATCTAATTTATTAAATTCCGCAGACACTGACTGCGTTTTTTGAGATTTGAATTCCTCAGTCAGTGACTGGGGTTTTTGAATTTGCAAAATCCGAGACAGTGTCTCGGATTTTGAGAAAGTCAAAAAGAGCTTCCTCATATTTTCTAAATTATCAATAGAAAAGCCTCTCCCAAATTCTTTAGTTAATTGTTTCGAAAGATCTCTTAGAAGTTTTTTACCATACTCAGCTCTATCTTTTCCGTTTTGTTCTTCTTCAACAATAATTCTTCCAATTTCAAAATAAGTAATTGTCATTGTTGAATTTACAGTACGCAAAACCTGTTGTCGAGCATTTTGCAATAACTCGGCAACTTGCTGGAAAATAACTTTATTTTGAAGATCGTTTGACACTTATTATTTTAAAATTTATTAAACTTCCTCCAATTCATCAATCTCCACCTTCAAATTCTTGATAATAAACTCCTGTCTGTCCGGAGTATTTTTCCCCATATAAAAAGACAATAACTGCTCAATCGAAGTATGTTTATCCATCATAACCGGATCAAGGCGGATTGTATCTCCAATAAAGTTTTTAAACTCGTCTGGAGAAATCTCTCCCAAACCTTTAAATCGGGTGATTTCTGGTTTTGGTTTTAGTTTTTCGATCGCGTCTTTTCTTTCTTCTTCAGAATAACAATAAATCGTTTCTTTTTTGTTTCGAACCCTGAAAAGCGGCGTTTGCAAGATATATAAATGCCCTTCTTTGATTAATTCTGGGAAAAATTGCAAAAAGAAAGTAATTAAAAGTAAGCGAATGTGCATTCCGTCAACATCGGCATCGGTTGCGATTACGATATTGTTATAGCGTAATTTTTCTAAACCGTCTTCGATATCAAGTGCTGCTTGCAATAAGTTGAATTCTTCATTTTCATACACAATTTTTTTAGTCATTCCGTATGAATTCAAAGGCTTACCACGTAAACTAAAAACGGCTTGAGTATTTACGTCACGTGACTTTGTGATCGATCCGGAAGCCGAATCTCCCTCGGTAATAAAAAGCGTACTTTCTAAGTTTCTTGGGTTTTTAGTATCTGGAAGATGCGCACGGCAGTCTCTTAATTTTTTATTATGAAGATTGGCTTTTTTAGCACGATCTGTCGCCAGTTTTCTAATTCCTGATAATTCTTTTCTTTCACGTTCTGCCTGAAGAATTTTGCGTAACAAAGCTTCTGCAGTTGGCGGGTTTTTATGAAGGTAATTATCTAATTTGGTTTTGATAAAATCGTTTACGAAAGTACGAACAGAAACTGCAGGCGTTCCATCATCAGAACCCATATCTGTAGAACCTAATTTTGTTTTGGTCTGAGACTCAAAAACCGGTTCCATAACTTTAATACTAATCGCACTTACAATCGATTTTCGAACATCTGATGCTTCAAAATTCTTATTGTAAAACTCACGAATCGTTTTTACAACAGCTTCACGATACGCCGCTAAGTGCGTTCCTCCCTGCGTTGTATTCTGACCGTTGACAAAAGAGTGATATTCTTCACTATACTGCGTTTTACTGTGTGTTAACGCAACCTCAATATCATGATCTTTTAAGTGAATAATTGGATATTCTAAATCTTCTTCGCTGATTGTTTCTTCTAATAAATCACGAAGTCCGTTTTCTGAATAATATTTTTCTCCATTGAAAATAATTGTCAAACCATTGTTTAGGTAACAATAGTTTTTAACCATTTTAATAACGTATTCTAAACGGAATTTATAGTTTTTGAAAATCGTTTCGTCTGGCGTAAAAGTTACTTTGGTTCCTTTTCGCTTTGTGGTTTCAATTATGTCTTCTTCAAGAACTAAATTCCCGGCAGAAAACTCTGCTCCTTTTTGTTTATCATCACGAACAGATTCAACGCGGAAATAGTTCGAAAGCGCATTTACTGCTTTTGTTCCGACACCGTTCAAACCTACTGATTTCTGGAAAGCTTTAGAATCGTATTTTCCACCAGTATTCATTTTTGAAACTACATCGACCACTTTTCCTAACGGAATTCCACGTCCGTAATCACGAACAGAAACCGTTTTATCTTTTATCGTTACTTCAATAGTTTTTCCGGAGCCCATAACGAACTCATCGATACAGTTATCTAAAACCTCTTTTAAAAGAATATAAATACCATCATCTGGAGAAGAACCGTCTCCCAATTTTCCGATATACATTCCCGGACGCATACGGATATGTTCTTTCCAATCGAGTGATCGGATATTATCTTCGGTATATTGATTTTGCTCTAGCATAAGGTGAATTGGATTTTTGGCTAATGTACCATTTATCGGCAAAAAATGAAAGCGTATTTCTTTTTTGTTACGAATAATAACAGCTTTTAAATCTATTTAAATTGATTTTAAAAAAATACGACCGTTAAAAATATAAAAAAACAGTGATCAAACAAAAAAATACTATTTGATTCCAAGTACTTCCTTCGCCAAATCAATCATTTCGGGAGTTCCCGTATTTTTATTTTTTTCGTCAGAAAGTTTAACGACACCTTGCCAATGTGTATTATCGGGTTTAGTTTCTGTTAATTTAATGACCATATTCATGGCTGGAAGCCCAACATCATTGGTGAAATTTGTTCCAATTCCGAACGACATTTTTATTTTGTCCTGACAAAAGTCGACTATCGTTTTTACTTTATCAAAATTTAAAGAATCAGAAAAAACAATGGCTTTCGATTTTGGGTCAATTCCCATTTTGGTATAATGCGTAATTACTTTTTTGGCAAATTCAATTGGATCTCCGCTGTCATGTCGAACCCCGTCAAAAAGCTTGGAGTATTTTTTATCAAATTGATTGAAAAATATTTCTGTAGTGTAAGTATCTGTTAAGGCAATTCCGAGATCGCCGCCATAAACTTGTGTCCAATGTTCCAGACTTATGGAATTGGCCATTTTAAAGCCGTATTGCGCCGCATGAAACATAAACCATTCATGTGCGTGCGTACCTAAAGGTCTTCGGTTATTGACCATGGCAAAATGTACATTGCTGGTTCCTATAAAACTTTGCCCGCCATTAACTCTCAATGTTTCATTTACCAAATTATGAACATCATAAGAATGTCGGCGTCTTGTGCCAAACTCTAAAATAGATACACCTAGTTTATTGTAATTATCGATTTTATCTTTCGTGAGATTTTTAATGGCTTCATCATTTAAGCGGATTAAATGATTTGACTTATAAAAAAGCTCTGAAATTAAAGCCATTAATGGAACTTCCCACAAAATGGTTCGGTACCAAAATCCTTCAACTGTAACTTTAATTTCTGATCCTTCCTGACTAATCTGTACTTCCGACGGATCGAAACTATATCCTTGCAGAAAGTCTAAATAAGTGGGATCAAGATAAGGGCAGTAATGTGACAGGTAATTTTTTTCTTCTTTAGTTAAACGAAGATCTGCCAATGCATCTACAGAACGACGAAGTAAATCTGCAAAACCAGCCGGAAATTTATGTTTTCCTCTATTAATAAATCCGTATCGAACCTTTGCCTTTGGAAAAAGTCTTATTACAGCATGCTGCATTGTAAATTTATAGAAATCATTGTCTAAGATCGATTTCAAAAAAGTTGTCTCCATATCGCATTAATTCAATTCCTGAATTGCTAAGATACGGCAATTCAACAAAAGAAGAAAATCTGCCAATAAACAATGTTGACTTTATTTTGGAATAACTTTAAAAGAAACAATACTATTTGTGTTTACAAAAACTGTAACGTATTCACCAATATTATTGTCATAGGGAATTTGAAATTCTAAACCGCCTCTTTTTTCTTTTGCGTTTTTAATCAAAACGGGCTGATTCCTTTTATTTAAATAAAGAACCTGATCTGATTTTTTTACATTTTTAATTTCAACATCAATTTTATCTCCATATTTAGCTTCGATAATTCCGGTAGTTGGAGATTTAATTTTAAAATCGTTCTCGATTGTTTTATTATAAATTAAAGGTCCGTTAAGAAAAGCATCTTTATCTAATCTATCTCCCAAATAAGAACCGGAATCAGGAAAATGTTTAGCGAAAAAATAATCCGGATCTGTATCAAAGTAAACAGGTGAAAAGTCATTTACCATTCTTCCTTTGCTATTATCAAAATAACCCTGCCCCCAAGTCACATCGATCAAACGCCATTTCCTGTCAATTAAAACAATATTCCATGCGTGATTTGAAGAAGTATTTTTTCGACCGATATCCCTTAATGAAATTTTAGAATCTCCTCTGATAATTTCAGATTTCAATCCTGTTAATTCTGCTAAATGCTGGTATAAAGCCGTAAACCCTTCGCAGACAGCTTTCTTAGAACTAAAGGCTTTTTGCCATAATCTGTCATTCAGTTCTTTAATTTTGCGTTGTTTTTCGGCTTCAGTAGAATAACTAAATCCCTGCGTTCTTGGCGGATTCAAAAAAGCATTGTAATCATATCTTATATTGAAGGCAATCCAGCTGTAAATTGCTCGTGCCTTGTCATAATCAGAATTGAAGTCTTCTTCAATTCTTTCCGCTAATTTTTCTGTGGTTGCAAAACTTTTTGGATATTTTGCAACGATTTTATCTACTTCATTAATTTTTTGTGCGAAAGTATAATTCAAAAAAATACTATTCAACAAAAGGAATATAATAGCAATCTTTTTTTGTGGCATTTAAAAATTTAATTTGATAATATCTTTGAGTTCTTTATCTAACTCAACGTTAGAAATTTTATTTTCTTGTAAATCAAAATTCGAGCCAAATGCTGGTAATGAAAAAGTTCCTTTAATTTCAGCTCCATATCTTGGCAAAGCATTTCGCGCAATTTCTAAAACGGAAGCGCCTCCTCTTGATCCTGGCGAAGTTGCCAGTAATAACATTGGTTTTTGCTGAAAAACTTCTTTCGTAATCCTGGAACTCCAATCGAATAAATTTTTGAATGCTGATGAATAATTATTGTTATTCTCGGCAAGAGAAACGACTAAAATATCTGCGCTGGCAAGTTTTGCAAGAAATGCTTTTGCAAGTTCGTGCTGTCCTACTTCTTTTTCAAGATCAACACTAAATAATGGCATTGCGTAATCGTTTAAATCTAAAACTTCGACATCGGCATTTTCGAATAAACCTGCTGCGTAAGTGGCTAATTTTTTATTGATCGAATGCTGACTGTTACTTCCTCCAAAGGCGATAATTTTCATGGTTTTTCTTTTTGTAATTTTTCTTCTATTGGTTCTTTTTTTGTCTCGTCGATTTCGTAAATTTCTTTTGCTATTTCTACCGAGTACTCATTTGGATAAATTTTACCTCCGTAAGATTTTGCATATACTTTGGTAAATTCTGCTCCAAAATACAGAATAATTGCCGAATAATAAACCCAAACTAAAATAATTATCACAGATCCTGCAGCACCGTAAACAGAGGCTACTGTTGAACTTCCTAAATAAAAACCGATGGCAAATTTACCAATCATAAAAAGTATAGCTGTAACTCCTGACCCTATAAAAGCATCTTTCCACTTGATTTTTCCATCTGGCAATGTTCTAAAAATAATAGCAAAAAGAGTAGTAATACTTGCCAGTACAATAACTATATTAACTATATAAAATAAATAAACTGTACTCTCTGGAAAATAAACTTTTAAACGTGAACTAAGTAAGTCTAAAGTTGTACTTATAAAAAGACTGACCAGCATTAAAAAACCAACTGAGGCAATCATTGAGAATGACATTAAGCGGTTTTGAATAAATTTCTTAATTCCTTTATCTGGTTTTGCACGTAATCCCCAAATAAAATTAATAGAACTTTGTATTTCGGCAAAAACTCCTGACGCTCCAATTAATAGCATTATGATTCCAAATACGGTTGCAAAAACATTATCGCCAGATAATTGTACATTTTTAATAGCTTCCTGAATTTGACTTGCAGCGCCGTTACCTACCAAACCATTAATTTGTCCGTACAATTCTCCCGTTACAGCTTCCTCTCCAAAAAAGAAACCACAGATTGTAATGATAATAATCAATAAAGGCGGCAAAGCAAATATGGTGTAATATGCAAGTGCCGCACTTAGTTTAATGGCATTATCATCGTTAAATTCTAAAAAGGTATTTTTTAGTAGAAACCATGTCTTGGAGAATATATTTTTGATTTTCATTTGCTGATTTTTTTAGATATTCTCTCAAATTTACGCAATAATGAAAAATTTTGGGTTCTTGATTTTTAATGGAATTTTACATTTTTTCCATCTACCGATCATATATTCCTAGCGGAATATTTTGCGGCCGTCTAAAAACATTGGCTACCGATATTTAATTCCTAGCGGAATTTCCTGTCCTACATAAATACCTGTTTATTACTAAGCGGATAATCTCGTTAGATTTAATATTCTAACCAAAAAACAGATGTATTTTTAACGGAATTTCCTGTAATGTATAAACACCTATTTATTACTAACAGAATAATCTCGTAGAGATTTAATATCGGTAACCAAAAAACAGACGTACAGCAATTGTCCCATAGGGACTATACATTATTTATAATGACAAAAAATCCCTTTATCATAAACTGTCCACAAACTTGCTTTTTGATTTGCCGCTTTTAAAGCATTATTTGCCCAGGTATTACAAGTATAAAAAAGACTGTAACTTCCTTTGGCTTCATAAAAAGCATCTTTCTTTCCGTAGCTGTGGCCTTCAATCCATTCCGGATGAATTGGATCGCTGAAACTATCCGAAATATAATTAACCAGACTTTGATAGTTTTCTTTTGAAATCAAAATGCGTTTGCAATCCTCACCTTCTCTCAATTGTTTAAAAAATGTAGTATGCATTGCCGATGAACTGATTCCGAATGCAGCTTTGCAGGCTGTACTTGCTTTTAAATCTGACCACTCCGGCGTATCTAAATAAAAACCTTTGTCGCCCCAGCCAAAAGCAATAAAGTTCATTAATGAATCTTTTGATTGTGTTTGGTTAAACTGAATCTCGTTTCGCCAATCTTTGATTTCATTTTTTATGGGAACGACAATATCCGTATGAACTCCGTTTGAAAGAATGTAAATAGGAACGGCATTTTGCTCTTCGACCTGAGCGACATCTGAATTAACGGTAATTTTAGAAATCAGATAAACAGATAATACATAAAGGACAAGAAAACTAAAGATTCCGATAAATGTCCATTTTAAAATTTTGAAAGTTTTTTTTAGCATTTTGATTAGTTTATTTTAGATTAGTAATTGGTAATTTTTCTGTAACCAATTTTTGAGCCAAAAATTTTCAAACTGTAAATTTGCTTACGAAATGGCACGCGGATTTTACGGATTCGCTTTCGCGAAAGCGCGGATTTACACGGATTTTTTTATTCTCCTTTTTGTCAGGCTGAGCGAAGTCGAAGCCCGCAAAGATTGGCAATACTTTGTGGAGCTTCTTGCGTGGGCTTCGACTTCGCTCAGCCTGACAGTTGAGACCTCAAATAATAACATAAAAAAACTGCTGAATTCCTCCAGCAGTTTTAGTCTATTCTCTATAATTTTTATTCTATCTTCTTAAAAAAAAAATTAAACGTTAAAACGGAAATGCATTACATCACCATCTTTCACAACATATTCTTTTCCTTCAACTTTGAATTTTCCAGCTTCTTTTGCTTTTGCTTCAGAACCGTATTGAACGTAATCTTCGTATGAAATAACTTCGGCACGGATGAAACCTTTTTCAAAATCGGTGTGGATAACTCCTGCTGCTTGAGGTGCAGTTGCTCCAATATTGATTGTCCAAGCACGAACTTCTTTTACACCTGCTGTAAAATAAGTTTGTTGTTTTAATAATTTGTAAGCAGCACGAATTAAAACTGACGCTCCCGGCTCTGTTAATCCCATATCTTCAAGGAAAACCTGACGCTCTTCGTAGCTTTCTAATTCTGTAATATCAGCTTCCGCTCCTACTGAAAGAATGATAACTTCTGCATCTTCATCTTTTACTAATTCACGAACCTGGTCAACATATTTATTTCCGTTTACAGCAGAACTTTCGTCAACATTACAAACATATAAAACTGGTTTTGCAGTAATTAATTGAAAAGATTCCATTAGAACTTCTTCGTCATTACCTTGAGGAGTAATTGTACGCGCAGATTTAGCTTGTAATAATGCTTCTCTAATTCTGTCTAAAAGTGCCTTTTCAGTTTGCGCTTCTTTATTTCCTGTTTTTGCAGCACGATTTACTTTTTCTAAACGTTTTTCAACTGTTTCTAAATCTTTCAGCTGCAATTCGATATCGATCGTTTCTTTATCACGAATTGGATTTACGTTTCCGTCTACGTGAACAATATTATCATTATCAAAACAACGTAAAACGTGAATGATAGCATTACATTCTCTAATGTTTCCTAAAAACTGGTTTCCAAGACCTTCACCTTTACTTGCTCCTTTTACCAAACCTGCAATATCTACGATATCTACAGTTGCCATTTGTACACGCTCTGGTTTTACTAATTCCTCTAATTTGTTGATTCTCGGATCCGGAACGTTTACAACACCAATATTAGGTTCGATTGTACAAAACGGAAAGTTCGCACTCTGCGCTTTTGCATTAGATAAACAATTAAATAATGTTGATTTTCCAACATTTGGTAATCCTACAATTCCTGCTTTCATCTGTTGTTTCTATTTATTTTATTGAACTTTGAGCTTATCAAAGTCCCACCATTAACTCTCTATTTTAATGGATTATGATTTACGTGTGTTTTTCTGTTTCTGCCAAAATGATATTTTTTGGCTTTAAAATTTTGCAAATATAAGATTTAATACCTCGTGAGCGAAGTAAAAATGTGCATTAATATAATTTTAAGGTTATTCTTAAAAATTTTTAAACTTATTATTAAGTTTTTGTTAAAAAATATTACTTTTATAAAAGTAATCAACAAAAAACCAAACAAAAAACCAACAACCATGAAAAAGATTGCATTATTTTTATTACTGCTGAATTCAGCATTTCTTTTTGCTCAAAAAGAAGTCTCGGGCGTCGTTAAGGATAAAACCGGAACACCACTTCCTGGTGTTAATATTGTCGAAAAAGGAACTTCGAATGGTGTTTCTACTGATTTTGAAGGTGGTTATAAAATCAAAGTTAAAGAAGGCGCTACTCTTGTTTTTAGCTATGTAGGCTTTGGAACTGTCGAAAAATCAGCTTCGGGAGATAAAGTAGATGTAACTTTAGACGAAAGCGGCGGACAGGTTTTGAGCGATGTAGTCGTAACAGGTTCCAGAAGTACTAAAAGAACTGTTGTAAATTCTGCCGTTCCTATTGACGTTATTAATGTAAAAGACGTTACAACCCAAAGTGGAAAAATTGAAATCAATCAGTTACTGCAATACGTTGCTCCATCTTTTAATGCCAATAAACAATCTGGATCTGATGGTGCTGACCACGTCGATCCGGCTTCTTTAAGAGGTATGGGACCAGACCAGACTTTGGTTTTAATTAACGGAAAAAGAAGACACCAATCGTCTTTAATCAATTTATTTGGAACAAGAGGACGTGGAAATACAGGAACTGACTTAAATGCAATTCCGGCTGCTTCTATTAAAAGAATTGAAATTTTGCGTGACGGTGCTTCTGCCCAATACGGTTCTGATGCCATTGCCGGAGTTATCAATATTATTACAAATGATAATGTAAACGAACTTACAGGATCTGTAACTTATGGTGTTTTTAATACGCATGCAAAAGGTGATTTCCTTCCGGGAACTCCAAACACAAAAGGATACCGATTAGATAAAGACGGAAACGGAAATTCATACGGAAAAGATCAGGATTTTGACGGAGGTTCTGTTAGAGTTGCTGCTAATTATGGTGTTGCATTAGGAACTAAAGGCGGATATGCAAACTTTACAGGAGAGTTTATAAATAAAAATAAAACTTTAAGACCTGCTTATGATTTTAGAAAAGGTTTTGGTGATGCCGAAATGCAAGGGGTAAATTTGTTTGCCAATTTTGCTGTTCCAATTGCTGACAAAACGGAGTTTTATGCTTTTGGAGGAAGTAATTTTAGAGATACAGATGCGTATGCTTTTACCAGAAATGATGGAGAAAGAGTTGTAGAGTCTGTTTATCCGGGTGGTTATACGCCTAGAATTACATCAAAAATTAATGATAATTCAATCGCGGCAGGAATTAAGACTGAATCTGGCGGGGGATGGAAATTTGATTTGAGTAATACTTTCGGAAAAAATAAATTCCAGTATGACATTAAAGGAACTATAAATGCTTCTCTTGAAGAAAAATCTCCACACGAGTTTGACGCGGGAGGACATAGTTTGCTTCAAAACACAACCAATTTTGATATTTCTAAAAACTACGATAGTGTTCTTAGCGGTTTCAACATCGCTTTTGGAACTGAATTTAGAGTAGAGAAATTTGAAATTTTTGCTGGAGAAGAAGGTTCTTATACAACTTATGATACTAATGGAGTGCCAATTACAGATCCAACAACTCAAAGCGCCCCAATTGATCCTATTTCAGGGAATCCTAGACCGGGAAGTTCTCAAGGTTTTCCCGGTTACAGCCCTGCAAATGAAGTTAACGAAAGCCGCACCAACTTCTCTCTGTATGCTGATGGAGAGTTAGACGTAACTAAAGCTTTTATGGTAAACGCAGCGGTCCGTTTTGAAAATTACAGCGATTTTGGAAGTACTGTAAACGGAAAATTAGCCTCTAGATTAAAACTTGGTGATCACTTTAACTTAAGAGGTTCTGTGAGTACAGGTTTCCGTGCGCCTTCTTTAGCTCAAATTTATTATAACTTACGTTTTACAAACTTTAATGCAAGCGGAGCAACGGAGGTTTTACTGGCACCAAATGACAGCGAAATTACAAGAGCTTTTGGTATTGGTAAATTAAATGAAGAAAAAGCTGTAAATGCTTCTTTAGGTTTCACAGCTTCTTTTGGAGATTTTACTGCAACGGTTGATGGTTATTATATTAAAGTAAAAGATCGTATTGTGCTTACCGGATATTTTGACGCAAGTGCTTTAAATCTTGGAGTTTCTGAAGCGCAGTTTTTTGCTAACGGAGTTGATACAAGTACACACGGTCTGGATTTAGTTTTATCATGGAAAAAAACGTATGATTTTGGAACTTTTGGAGCAACATTAGTTGGAAACATCAACGATATGAAAATTGACAAAGTGAAAAATGGCGATTTAGATGAAGCTACTTTCTTCGGAAAACGCGAGAAAGCATTCTTATTAGCTTCTGCACCAGACAATAAGTTTGGTTTAAACTTAAATTATTCAAAAAGTAAGTTTGATGTAGGTTTAGCTTTTACTCGTTTCAGCAAAGTGGTTTTGGTTGATTATGCTGATGAAGATGATGTTTACAACCCAAGATTAGTTACCGATTTAACTGTAGGTTATCAATTTACAAAAAGTTTAAAATTAACCCTTGGAAGCAACAACTTGTTTAATGTTTATCCAACAAAACAAGACGAACAAGGAAATACTGAAGCTGGTGGATATTGGGATGCTGTACAAATGGGTTTCAGCGGAGCTTATTACTATGCAAGACTTGGGTTTAATTTCTAAAAGAAAAAAGGGCTTCGACTTCGCTCAGCCTGACAATACTAAAAACAAAAAATCCTGAACAATAGTTCAGGATTTTTTTATACTAATAAAAATAAACTAATAACAGCTTACTCTTTACTCTTTACTCTCTCACAATTTATAATCCAAAGAAGCAATAATCGCTTTTTCTTCATCAGTTGCAACAAATCCTGAAATATCCCAGTAATTGGTCAATATTTTATTTCTTTTATTAAAAAGTGATTTCTCTTTAAACACATCACTTTCTTTATACGTAAAATTTTGTCTGTTGAAATTTGTCGTAATAAAACTATTGCGAACCTGAATTTTCTTTACCTGATCTTTCAAAATAAGATTATAAGCTATTTCTTCATTTGAGCTTAATAAATAATAATTCTCCCCGTCTACCCTATAATCAACATTAATAAATGATCTTGTAATATTTTTAGAATTCACATCGGCCTTTTCTTCAAGTTTATCAAGATTCTGCGGTGTAATATCGATTTTAAACTCAATAATCAGTTTCTTTTCAGGATCATAAATAATCTCAAAATTATCAATAGCTTCTTTCGCTTTATCCAGAGGCGTAATATACATTACATAATAATCCTTATTTTTAGCATGCCCTCGTATAATAAAATCATATTCTTTTTTCGCTTTTGGATCTAAAAGCGGATCAAAGTATTTAAAATCATTATAATTCTTCATTATATTATTCAAATCATAACCTCTTAAATCTGCACTTACATCTGTTTCCAGCAAGCCATAAGATCTGTTTTGTTCTACCAAAAGTGTTGTCGAAGGACTTCCTGAAAATTGAAAATTAACCAATCCGTCATTAAAATAAGAATATTTGTTATCCAGCATAAAAAACTCCCTTACGTAGACTTTTAATCTGTAAGATGATGCCAGTTTTTTTGATGAATTATCTACAAGTTTTTGAAGTACTTTTTGCGGAGATTGCTTAGAAAGAACAATTTCATCTAGTTTGTTGTTATTACTTTTTAGATAAACAATAAATTTTTGATCTCCGTTTAAAGATGTCCAGCGTACCGTCAGAGTTTCATAATTGGTTTCTGAAACCTGTACGTTAGAACCGCCGGTAAGCATAAAAGTTACTTTACCTTCTTTATTGCTGGATAATATTTGTTTTGTTTTTAGAATAACAACTGTGGCATTTTCAATAGGAAGCTGTGTTTCTATATCTTTTACTACAATAGAATATTGTTCTTCCTGAGAAAAAACTGTCAAACTAAATAAAACAAAAAATAAAAGTATGATTTTCCTCATATGCTTATTAAATTTTCACCTAAAGTATTAAATTTTTATTAAAAAAATAAGCGCTAAAATATAAAATATTATAAACCAACGCAATAACTTTTTAACATTCCGAATAAAGCAAAAAAAATCCCGAGTTTGAGCTCGGGATTTTATTATTTGATAAAGTTTTTTATGTATCCGTAAATAAACAAAAAAGCTAGTAAGCAAAGTATTAATTCATTAAAATCAATCCAATAATAAAAAAGGCTGTAAATCTTGTTTTCGTATTCGTCTTCTTTATTTTCTAAAATCGTTACTTTTTCATTTAGCTCAAAATTAGTCACCAGTCTCAATTCTCCCTGGTCATATCTAATTGTGTCATTATCTTTATAGTATTCTACTTCAGGAATATTTCTATTAATTAATACTGGCCCTCCTCTTCCGGCCGTATGTGAAGATGTTATATTGCGAATACCAATTATTTTACCTTCGTAAAAATTGTAGTTATCAAGATTTTCTACTTTAAGAAATATAAA
This sequence comes from Flavobacterium panici, assembly GCF_903819335.1. Taxonomy (GTDB): domain Bacteria; phylum Bacteroidota; class Bacteroidia; order Flavobacteriales; family Flavobacteriaceae; genus Flavobacterium; species Flavobacterium panici. The sequence continues at coordinate 80,236 of NZ_CAIJDE010000063.1, forward strand.
TCCGCTATAAACTATAAATAAAGAGAACGTTATTGAATTATTTATTATATACTGACGGAGTTTACTCGCCATGTAAAAACGCTTGTCTGTTCAACAAGGTTTCTTCATCTTCTACATGATTATCATCTGGCACACAACAGTCAACTGGACAAACAGCAGCACATTGAGGTTCGTCATGAAAACCTTTACATTCTGTACATTTTCCGGGAACGATATAATAAATCTCATCAGAAATTGGAGTTTGTGCATCATCAGCATCAACCTCAGTTCCGTCAGGTAAAATAACAGTTCCTTTTAAACTTGTTCCGTCTTTATATCTCCAATCATCTGCTCCTTCATATATTGCTGTATTTGGGCATTCTGGTTCGCAAGCCCCACAGTTTATGCATTCGTCAGTTATAATAATTGCCATCTTTTTATTTTTCTTAAAGTTAAAAGTCTAAAGTCTTAAAGTAAAATAAAGTACATCAAAGACATTTCTCCCTTTTGACTTTAAGACTTTTGACTTTCGACTTAATTATGCTTATTTTTGTGCAAAATTACAATCAAAACAATTCATAAACAAACATTATGACATTAGAAACAAAAAAAAGTGTTTTTGTTGAATTAGGAAAATTTCTAAGTCAGTTTTCAGAAGAACATTCTGTACAAAAATCTGACGTTTTATATAACGATATCTTTTTTGATGATTTCGAAAAACTAATCCATTTATCACAATCTCATAATGGCTGGTACACGCCTGAACAAGTATATTTTGCAATAAAATCATGGGCAGATGCTTTAACAGAAGAAAATATCAGTAAATGGATTTCTAAATATTCTTCCGACTTTGCTCAAAATGACAAAAAAGAAAAAACAGTTGCTTTAATCTTAGCAGGAAATATTCCACTTGTTGGTTTTCATGATTTTCTTTCTGCTTTAATTACCGGAAACAAAGCATTAGTAAAAACATCCTCAAACGATCAGCATTTACTGCCATTTTTAGCTAAGTATTTAATTGCTGTTGATGAAAGCTTAAAAGATAAAATCACTTTCGTGGATGGAAAACTGGAAAATTTTGATACTGTAATTGCCACTGGAAGTAATAACACGGCTCGTTATTTTGAATATTATTTTAAAGATAAACCTTCCATTATTCGAAAAAACAGAAATTCGGCTGCTGTTTTAAACGGAAAAGAAACACACGAGCAATTAGAAGCTCTTGGCGAGGATATTTTTAGATATTTTGGTTTAGGATGCCGAAATGTATCTAAACTTTTTGTTCCGAAAGGCTATTCATTTGATGCTTTTTTTCAGGCTATTTTTAAATATCAGGACGTTATTCATTATGAAAAATACGCTAATAATTACGATTATAACAAAGCTGTTTTCTTAATGAGTAATTTCAAATTATTAGATAACGGATTTTTGACTTTAAAAGAAGATTCGAGCTATGCCTCGCCTATTTCGAGCGTTTTCTATGAATATTATGAAAATCTCGAAGATTTAAAATCGCGTCTGGAAACCGATGCAGAGCAAATTCAATGCATTGTAAGCAGCGATTTAACAGAAAATAGTGTTGCATTTGGTCAAACCCAAAATCCTCAATTGTGGGATTATGCAGATAACGTTGATACTATAACGTTTTTGTTAACAACAAAGTAAAAAAATGTTTAATTATTTCGAATTATTTATCGCTTTTTCAGCTCCTATTGCCGAAATTTGCGTTTTTAAAATTTCGACTATTAACAACAACCATGAAAAAACACAACTACAGCGCAGGACCAAGTATTTTACCTCAGGAAGTTTTTGAGAAGGCATCAAAAGCAATTTTAAATTTTAATGATTCAGGATTATCAATTCTTGAAATCTCGCACCGAAGCAAAGATTTTGTTGCTGTTATGGATGAAGCTCGTTCGCTGGCTTTAGAATTATTAGGACTTGAAGGAAAAGGATATCAGGCTTTGTTTTTACAAGGTGGTGCAAGTACTGCATTCTTGATGGCTCCTTATAACTTATTGAAAGAAAACGGAAAAGCAGCTTATTTAGATTCAGGAACGTGGGCAACTGCGGCTATTAAAGAAGCAAAACTTTTTGGAGAAACTATTGTTGTAGCTTCTTCAAAAGATGATAATTATACACATATTCCAAAAGGTTACGAAATACCAGCCGATGCTGATTATTTTCACTGTACAAGTAACAATACCATCTTTGGAACTCAAATGCAGGAATTCCCGTCGACAAACATTCCAGTTGTTTGCGATATGAGTTCAGATATTTTTTCTCGTCAATTAGACTACTCTAAGTTTGATTTAATTTATGCCGGAGCTCAAAAAAATATGGGCCCTGCAGGAACTACTCTTGTTGTAGTTAAAGAAGAAATTTTAGGTAAAAACGGAAGAACAATTCCTAGTATGTTAGATTATGCAAAACATATCAAAGCAGAAAGTATGTACAATACGCCGCCTGTTTTTTCTGTATATGTTTCATTATTGACTTTACAATGGATTAAAGAAAAAGGCGGAATCGCTGCTGTTGAAAAATTAAACAACGCAAAAGCAGATTTACTTTATGCTGAAATCGACAGAAACCCATTATTTAAAGGTGCTGCTGCGGTAGAAGATCGTTCTAAAATGAATGTTACTTTCTTATTAAACAACCCGGATCATACAGAAACTTTTGATGCTTTATGGAAAGCTGCAAATATTTCTGGATTGCCAGGACACCGTTCTGTAGGTGGCTACAGAGCTTCTATTTACAACGCTATGCCTATCGAAAGTGTTCAGGTATTAGTTGATGTAATGAAAGCTTTAGAGTCTAAAGTTTAGTTCTCAGTCTCAATTTACAATACCAAAAAGAAAAACCCAATATACTTGGTTCATCGAATACAATTAAACGATGAACCAAATAAACAAAATATCACACAATGAAAGTATTAGCAAATGACGGAATTTCTAAAAGTGGAATTCTAGCCTTAGAAAAAGGCGGATTTGAAGTTATAACTACAAAAGTAGCTCAGGAACAAGTAGCTAACTTTATCAATGAAAATAATGTAGACGTAATTTTAGTGCGCAGTGCCACTAAAGTTCGTAAAGATATTATCGACGCTTGTCCTGGTATCAAAATTATCGGTCGCGGTGGTGTTGGTATGGATAATATCGATGTTGATTATGCTAAAAGCAAAGGAATTCATGTAATTAATACTCCGGCTTCATCTTCAGAATCTGTTGCTGAATTGGTATTTGGACACTTATTTTCTGGTGTTCGTTTCTTGCATGATTCAAATAGAAATATGCCTCTTGAAGGAGATTCAAACTTTGACGGTTTGAAAAAAGCATACGCAAACGGAGTTGAATTAAGAGGAAAAACTTTAGGAATTGTTGGTATTGGTCGTATAGGACAAGCTACTGCAAAAATGGCTCTTGGTTTAGGAATGAAAGTTATCGCTGCAGATAGTTTTATTCCTCAGGTAGATGTAAAAGTGGAGTTTTTCGACGGACAGTCTATTACAACTACAATTGTTTCTCAATCTTTAGAATCTTTATTTAAAGAGTCAGATTTCATTACATTACACGTTCCTGCTCAAGATGGTTACATCATTGGTCAAAAAGAATTTGAACTTTTGAAAGACGGAGTTGGAATCGTAAACTGTGCTCGTGGAGGTGTTATTGATGAAGTAGCTTTAGTAAAAGCTTTAGACTCAGGAAAAGTTGCTTTTGCAGGTTTAGACGTTTTTGAAAGCGAACCAAAACCAGAAATGACAATCTTAATGCACCCTAAAATTTCATTGACGCCGCACATTGGAGCTGCAACTGGAGAAGCACAAGACAGAATTGGTACAGAATTAGCTTCACAAATTATTACTTTGTTAAGCTAGTAATTAAAAAATAAACTATCTTTAAAGGGATTTACTGCTTATTTGTAGTAAATCCCTTTCTTTTTTATTAATTTTGGCGTGTAATTTAAACTCTAAATATTATGTTTGAACAATTAACCCAATTAATACAACAATACGGAGGCGATGCTGTTGTAAACAACAATGCTGTCCCAAATGAGCATAACGAAGCCGTAATAAACGAAACAAGCAATTCTATTTTTGAAGGCTTAAAAAAGATTGCTTCAGAAGGCGGAGGCGAACAATTAGCCGGTTTATTTAATGGAAACTCTCCTATCGATAATTCAAATCCTGTCGTACAGCAAATCTCGCAGCAATTGTCTGGAAGTTTGGGAGAAAAATTTGGTTTAAGCAGTGCAGATTCTTCTGGTGTAGCTTCAAACTTAATTCCGCAGATTTTAGGTTCATTAGTAAATAAAGCAAAAGATCCAAATGACAGCAGTTTTCAGATTTCTGACATCATCAATTCGATTTCAGGAAACAGCGGACAAGCATCTGGAATTATGGATACCATTTCAAAATACGGAACTCAATTTGGCCTTGACCAAAACAACGACGGAAAACTTGACGTTGCCGATGTACTTGTAGTTACCAAGAGCAAAGGTGGTATCGCCGGGTTTATTGGGAAATTGTTTGGAAGCAAATAGTAAGGTACAAAGGTTCAAAGTAACAAAGGTCCAAAGGCCTTAAGAAAAATTCTAAAAACTGATTACAAATTTGTAATCAGTTTTTACTTTTATAAGTAAGAAGTTAAACCTTTGTTACTTTGAACCTTTGCCTCTGTGAACCTTAAAAAAAATTCGTAACTTTAGGGTTATGAAAAAGTGTATTTCCATATTAATTATAGCACTAACAATAATTGCTTGTTCTACAACTTCAAAGAATATTGCAAGTGCAGACACTACTGCTTCAAACAAAAAAATAAGTGATACCGTTAGAATTGCAAACGATTCTCTGGAATATGAAGTAATCATTATCGATAATGGTTTTAGCACCTGGCTGGCGTCAAGAGCTTATCCTAGAAATTACCATTCATTAGCCTATCTTGAAAACAAAAATAACTTGTACGTAACCGAATGGAACAGCAGAGTTTTACAGCCGCAGCGTTATAGCCCTGACTTATATGAAATGTCGATTAATTACCGTCCTGACATTCATTACGGATATGAAGTAAACTATCTAATTTACAATTACATGATTTATTTTCAAAATACTTACAAACAAAAACTTTGGGGGTATGTTCCTTCAAGATAATTACTATATTTGTAATCATTACAAATAGCAATGAATAAATTAAAAGAACGCTGGGGAATCACCTCAAATTTACAAGCCATTATAATACTTATCGTTTTTGCCATCACAGGATCGGCTTCTGCTTGGCTGTCTAAACCATTTTGCGTTTGGCTGGGAATCACCAAAGAAGATTTTGGAGGTTGGTTTACCTTAATTCGACTCCTTATAATTTTCCCAATTTATCAGGTTCTGTTAGTCGCAATAGGAACCGTGTTTGGGCAGTTTAAATTCTTTTGGAACTTCGAAAAGAAAATGCTCAAAAACATGGGATTAGGATTTTTATTCAAAAACTAAATTTATTCTCTTACTCTCTCGCTCGAAAAGAAATAAGTATAAATCCAGGTCAGTGTAAAAGAAGGAATGATATCCGTAAACGGAATTACTTCTTCAATAAAAGTTAAAACACTGGCAACTTTTCCAACCCTGCCTTTATACATTCTGGTCATAATTATAGCCGCGATTGGCGCCCAAATTACATCTGAAAATTCGCCAAGAAGCGGAATCGAAAAAGAAATCATACCAATTCCGTCCAAAATTAAACCAATAATTAATTTTGACATTCTATTGTCATCTACAACTTTTAGGTCTTGCATTTTAAGTTTGATTTGAGTTTGTTCCGAAATTAAAAATAATTCATCAAATTCATTTTATTTGAATATTAAATTTAATTTCAAAATTTCCATATCAAGAAACGAGCCGATTTTTAAATTTTAGATTTTAGAATGCAGATTTTAGATTTTTTGGAATTTGGAATTTAAGATATTGGAATTTGATTCTAACCATAATCTTCGTTTCTTTGTAAAAACAGTTTCACTAAATGATACACGCAAAAAACATACATAAATTCTACGACAAACTTGAAGTTTTAAAAGGAGTTGATTTACATATTAAGAAAGGCGAAATTGTTTCGATTGTTGGAGCTTCTGGTGCCGGAAAAACAACTTTACTTCAAATTCTGGGAACTTTAGACACACCCGAAAGAAACTCAGAATCATCTTTAACTATTAATGGTGAAAATATTTTGAAACTGCAGGATATTGAAAATGATAATTCAAAAGAAGAAAAAACATTTAAAATAGTAACCTGGTCAGGCTCAATTTATATTATATTACTAGCAGTTTTTTTATTGTTTTTTAGGACTAAAATATTAGATGAAACATTACGATCAGCAACAATTAGTGTCTTGTGTTTACCAATACTTTTAATGTTCATTTACTACAACAGGTATTTTAAAAAGAAAAGCAAGCAAGACAAAATACTATCTGAATTTAGAAATTTAAATCTAGGATTTATTTTCCAGTTTCACCAATTATTACCAGAATTCACAGCTTTAGAAAACGTTTGTATTCCCGCTTTTATGGCGAATAAATCGAAAGCGCAAACCGAAAAAGAAGCTAAAAAAATCTTAGAATATTTAGGTTTATCACACAGAATTCATCACAAACCAAACGAGCTTTCGGGCGGAGAACAGCAGCGTGTTGCCGTTGCAAGAGCTTTAATCAACAAACCCGACGTTATTTTTGCCGATGAACCATCTGGAAATCTTGACACGCATTCTGCCGAAAACTTACATCAATTGTTTTTCCAGCTTCGTGACGAATTCGGACAGACTTTTGTAATTGTAACCCACAACGAAGAATTAGCCAATATGGCCGACAGAAAATTAGTTATGGTCGACGGTCAGATTAGTAATTAATATTTAGGAGCTATTTCCTGCTGTCCACTATATTCCCGATAAACAAAAACTACGGCTAAAAAGCCTTGTTTTTCTAAATCGGGAGATGCCGCTCCCATCAGGGCTAGGACACTCAAATAAACAAGAACATTTCATTTCAAATGAATCAAAAAGAACTCAAAGAATTTCTCGACGAGAAAGTCATTCAATATAACAATCAGGATTTTATCGAAAGTGATCCTGTACAGATTCCACATTTATTTTCCCAAAAAGAAGATATCGAAATTGCAGGATTCTTAAGCGCATCAATCGCTTGGGGAAATCGAAAAATGATTATCAAAAATTCACACAAAATGATGGAATTAATGGGCAATACGCCTTACGATTTCGTTATGTCACACTCTGAAGATAATTTAGCTGATTTAGAAAACTTCGTTCACCGAACTTTCAACGGAAAAGATTTCGGCGGATTCATTAAAGGTTTACAACACATTTACAAAAACCACAACGGACTAGAAGCTGTTTTTGCCAAAAATCAGGAAAAAGACAGTCTGCAGAAAAGCATAAGCGAGTTCAAAAAGATATTTTTCGAAATCGATCATTTAGCACGAACTCAAAAACATATTTCAGATCCGCTGAATAATTCTGCTGCAAAACGCATCAACATGTATTTACGCTGGATGGTTCGTCAAGACACAAAAGGCGTCGATTTAGGAATCTGGAAAACAATTTCAGCTTCTGCATTATCTTGTCCACTTGATGTACATTCCGGAAATGTTGCCCGCAAACTAGGAATTCTTTCGCGAAAGCAAAATGATGCAAAAGCTTTACTGGAATTAGATACACAACTTCGTAAAATGGACGCTGCAGATCCTGTAAAATACGATTTTGCTTTGTTTGGTTTAGGCGTTTTTGAAGGTTTTTAAGCTTTAAAGTTATACATTTTATTTAAGGTTTCGTGCTGTCAGGCTGAGCGAAGTCGAAGCCCTCATTCCAATTGGAACGCTCTTCGACTTCGCTCAGAGTGACAAACAAAGCAACAAAACGTTATCTAAAATTACAAAATCAACAAAAAACCATCATTTTAACGTACATTTGCACAAAATTTAATGCAAATGAGCACTTTCGAAAAATTCAATCTCCCAAAATCATTACAAAAAGCTGTTGACGAATTAGGCTTTGTTACGCCTACTCCTATTCAGGAAAAATCTTTCTCTGTAATCATGTCTGGACGTGATATGATGGGAATTGCGCAAACCGGAACCGGTAAAACATTTGCCTATTTACTGCCTCTTTTAAAGCTTTATAAGTTTACCAATACCAATACACCAAAAATTGTTGTACTTGTTCCAACTCGTGAATTAGTTGTTCAGGTTGTTGAAGAAGTGGAGAAATTAACCGCATATATGTCGGTTAAAACACTTGGTATTTATGGAGGAGTAAACATCAATACACAAAAAAAAGCCGTTTACGAAGGTGTCGATATTTTAGTTGGAACTCCGGGTCGTACAATGGATTTAGCGCTTGACGCTGTTGTTCGTTTTGATGAAACTCAAAAATTAGTAATTGACGAATTTGACGAAATGCTGAATCTTGGTTTCAGACCACAGCTGACTTCACTTTTAGCGATGATGAAAACCAAACGTCAAAATATATTGTTCTCTGCAACCATGACAGATGAAGTTGATGATATATTAAATGATTATTTTGATTTTCCGGAAGAAGTTACCCTTGCAGCATCGGGAACACCCCTTGAAAAAATCACTCAGGTTATATACAATGTTCCAAACTTCAATACAAAAGTAAATCTGCTGAAACATTTATTGCAAAACGACGAAAGCATGGATCGTGTTTTGGTTTTCGTAAACAATAAAAAGATTTCGGATATGCTGCACACACGCATTGAAGAAGATTTTGAAGGTCAGTTTGGTGTAATTCACTCGAATAAATCTCAAAATTATCGTTTGAGTACAATGGCAGAATTTCAGGAAGGAAATCTTCGCGGTTTAATCACAACTGATATTATGGCGAGAGGTTTGGATATTTCTAATATCTCACACGTAATCAACTTCGAACTTCCGGAAGAACCAGAATTATACATGCACAGAATTGGTCGTACAGGACGTGCAGACGCAACGGGAACGGCGATTAGTTTTGTAACTCCAAGAGAAGAGGAATTTAAAATTGAAGTCGAAGTTTTAATGAACCAGGAACTTGATATCACTGATTTTCCTGAAGAAGTGGAAGTTTCAACAAAATTAATCGAGCCTGAAAAAGACAAACAGCCTATTAAGTTTTTAATGAAAAAAGTAAAACTCGAAGGAGACGGAGCTTTTCATGAAAAATCTAAAAAGAATAAAAAAGTCAATTTAGGAGGTCCTTCAAAAACAAAAAAGAAAACCCACGGTTCTGTCAATCGAAATATGTTGAAAACGAGAGATAAGAAGAGGAAAGACAACAATAAATAAAATTCCAATAAAAAAATTCCAAATACCAATTTTATAAGTTGGAATTTGGAATTTTTTTATTGAAATTTTCTAAGTTTATATTTTCGTAAAAACCAGCCCTACAGGCGAACACAATTGAATTCGTTTTCCTGTATCTGTAATTTTTCCTGTTGCGATATCTCTTTTAAAAATAACAATGTCATTAGTATATTGATGACCTACCAAAAGGTAATTTCCTGTTGGGTCAATAGAAAAATCTCTTGGGCCTTTTCCTAAAGTGCTTTGCTGTTCTACTAATTCAATACTTCCGTTTTTAAGGATTTTATATACTGAAATTGCATTAGCATCTACACGATCAGAAACATATAAAAAGTTTCCGTCAGGTGAGATTTTTATGGCTGCTGCGCCAGTTCCGCCTTTAAAACCTTTTGGTAAAATGCTGGTTTCGGCAATTACTTTTAAACTTCCGGCTTTATCGTAGCTAAAAGTTGTCAGCGTACCATCTAATTCCTGAACTAAATAAACAAATTTTCCGTCTTTACTAAAAGTTAAATGTCTTGGACCGCTTCCTGGTTTAACGTCAACACTTCCTTTTAAAGTCAGGATTTCGTTTTTAGACGCAGGATTATATTTGTAAATAAACACTTTATCTAAACCTAAATCATTAGAAAGCACAAACTTTTTATCTGGAGAAAAAACCACCATATGCACATGCGCTTTTTCCTGACGCGCCGCGTTTGGTCCTTTTCCTTCGTGCTGAATCAATTGCTGTACTTCAGAAATACTTCCATCTGTATTCTTTTTATAAACTACTATATTTCCGCCTGAATAATTGGCAACAATTACATTTTTATCATCATTTATCAAGTGGCAAGGATCTGCTCCCAACGCATCATTTTTATTCAAAAAATTAATTTTTCCAGATGCAGAATCATATCCAAATGCACTTACCGTACTTTGCGTTCCGTTTTCGTTTACCGCATAAATAAATTTATTATCTGCCGAAACCGATAAATAACTCGGACTCACTACATTTTCTGAAGAGCTTTTAAGTTTAAACTCGCCCGTATTTGCATCAAATTCATAAACATAAATTCCGTTACTCTGGCATGTATTCGTATAAGTTCCAACCAAAAGGTTAAATTTATTTTGAGCTTTTGCAGTGGTTAATGCGAAAGCTGAAAATAATATTAGAGATATTTTTTTCATAGTTTGTTTTTTTGAATACGCTAAAATACGCAATAATATCTTTTAGATCATTACAAATAAAACCAGAAAAGTTACATTTTTCAAAAAGGTTTTTCACCATATAAGTTATATAAGTTCATTTAATAAAAGCGTATTACCTCCTGCTTATAATCTCTTATATAACTTATATGGTTTAACTAAATATTGCCTATCTGGTTTAATTAAAAATTTGTATTTTTGACCAGCATCTTCGTGAAAAATAAAAGTAGCGAAGTAAATCGAAGCCAGAATGCACTTTAAACATCCCGAAATTCTATACTTTCTTTTTTTATTGATTGTTCCAATTTTGGTTCACTTATTTCAATTACGAAGATTTAAAACTTCTTATTTTACCAATGTTCGTTTCCTAAAAGAACTGGCAGTTCAGACTCGTAAAAGCTCAAAAATCAAAAAAAGATTATTGCTTGCCACTCGTCTTTTGTTGCTTACGTGCGCTATCATTGCATTTGCTCAACCTTTTTTTGAAGCAAAAGACAGCAAAAATGCTTCAAACGAAATGTATATTATTTTAGACAATTCGTTTAGTATGCAGGCAAAAGGCAAAAAAGGAGAATTGCTAAAACGTGCCGTTCAGGAATTGCTGGAAAACACGCCCGAAACGGCTCAATTTTCATTGTTGACAAACACAGAAAATTATTGGAACACCGATATAAAATCATCAAAAACTGCTTTACAGAATCTAAAATACAGTGCAACGCCATTTGAACTTTCGTCAATTATGGCAAAAGTAAAAGCACATAAATCGGCACATAAAAAAGATATTGTCATTATTTCTGATGCTGTAGGTTTAACTGAAAATGATATTAAAAACATTGATTCTGAAGAAAAACCCTATTTCATAATTCCAGAAGCGGAACAAAAAAATAACGTTTCAATTGACAGCGTTTACATCAATCAGACTTTAGAGAATTTCTACGAAATAAGTGTCAACTTATCAGGCTACGGAGAAGATTTTAAACCTATTTCGACCGCTTTATACAATCAAAATAAACTGATTGCCAAAACAATTATCAATTTTGATGCGAAGAAAAAGAAAATCAACTTCACGATTCCAAAAGAAGCTTTTCATGGCTATGTTTCTATTGAAGACAATGGTTTAACTTATGATAATAAATTGTTTTTCAGTATTTCTAAAAACAGAAAAACAAACGTAATTAGTATTGGTGAACCTGAAAAGAGTAATTTCTTATCGAGGATTTATACTTCTGCTGAATTTAATTATAATAATTACTCTATCAGTTCCTTGGATTATAATAGTTTAGAAAAACAAAATACGATAATCCTAAACGAATTAGTTGAAATTCCACAGGCATTACAAACCACATTAAAAGCATTTGTTTCTAAAGGCGGAAATTTAGTTGTGATTCCTTCTGAAAAAAGTTCGATTTCAAATTTAAACTCCTTTTTAGGAAATTTTGGAAAAGTTCAGTTTAATACGCTTAAAACAGAAAGTAAACTCATTACCAAAATTAATTTTGATCATCCTTTATTTTCAGGAGTTTTCGAGAATAAAATAACGAATTTCCAATATCCAAAAACAAGCAGTGCATTTGATATTTCAAGTCCATATCCGGCGGTTTTATCTTATGAAGATCAAAGTACGTTTGTAACGGCAATTCAAAATCCAACGGCTGGAATCACGGTATTTTCGGCACCAATAAATGCTACAAATTCAAATTTTCAGCAATCGCCTTTAATTGTTCCGTTGTTTTATAAAATGGCGCAGAACAATCAAAAAACGGGTGTAAATGCTTTAACTATTGGAAATAATCAACCTTATTTTGTTGATGTTTTATTGACAAAAGATGCTATTCTGGAAGTAAAAGGAACAGAAGATTCATTTATTCCAATTCAGCAGATTTTGAATAATAAAGTCAAACTAACGTTTAATGATTTCCCGGAAACAGCTGGAAATTACAGCATTTTTGACAAAAAAGAATGGGTTGAAAATTTGAGTTTCAATTACAAAAGAACCGAAAGCGATTTGAGTCAGGTAAACACAAATGTTGTTTCTGATTTTAAAACCGCCGATACGATTTCGACCATTTTTAACACCTTACAAACTGAGCGAACTGACAGCCAAATTTGGAAATGGTTTGTTATCTTTGCACTGTTGTTTTTAGCATTAGAAATGGCGATTATTAAATTTGTAAAATAAAAATAAACACATAGAAACATAGTTTTTAAAACTCTAAAAAGGTGTTTCACTAATTAAAATTCACATAGCTATGTGCAAATAATGTGTCATTTATTTTACCTCAGATAAAAAAGAAAAAATCTATGTTTCTATGTGTTTAAAAAAATTAAGCCTTCAATTAAAATAAATATATCTACATATGAAAATAATCATCAAAAGCGCCAAAATTATCGACTCAAAAAGTCCGTTTCATAACCAGACCGTTGATCTTTTAATTGCAGATGGTTTAATTGAAAAAATAGGAGTTTCTCTTCCAAATGATGATGCAGAAGTAGTAAGATTCGACGATCTTCATGTTTCTCAGGGATGGTTTGACAGCAGCGTTTCTCTTGGAGAACCTGGCTATGAAGACAGAGAAACTATTGCAAACGGATTAAATGTTGCAGCAAAAAGCGGCTTTACAGCAATTGCTTTACAGCCGAACTCCTTCCCGATTATAGACAATCAATCTCAGGTTAATTTTGTAAAAAATAAAGCAAATGGTTTTGCTACAGAAATTTTTCCAATTGGCGCTTTAACAAAAGCCAGCGAAGGAAAAGATATGGCAGAACTTTATGACATGAAAAAAGCCGGAGCAATTGCTTTTGGAGATTATAACAGAAGTATCGATAATGCTAATTTGCTTAAAATTGCATTGCAATATGTACAGGATTTTGATGGTTTGGTAATTACTTATTCGCAAGATCCAAACCTAAAAGGAAACGGCGTTGCCAATGAAGGAATCGTTTCGACAAGATTAGGTTTGAAAGGAATTCCAAATCTAGCCGAAGAACTTCAAATTTCAAGAAACTTATTTTTACTGGAATATACAGGCGGAAAACTTCATATTCCGACGATTTCTACAGCAAAATCGGTTCAATTAATTAGAGAAGCTAAAGCAAAAGGGTTAAACGTAACGACAAGTGTTTCTGTACATCATTTGGTTTTAACCGATGAGAAACTAGACGATTTTGACACGCGTTTTAAAGTGACTCCGCCATTACGAACTGAAGTTGACAGACAGGCTTTACTAAACGGAATTGCGGATGGAACTATCGATACCATTACATCAGACCATAATCCGATTGATATTGAATTCAAGAAAATGGAATTTGATACAGCGAAACATGGAACAATTGGATTAGAAAGTGCTTTTGGAGCTTTATTAACTGTTTTACCGTTAGAAACTGTGGTTGCAAAACTTACTTCAGGAAGAACTGTTTTTGGTCTTGAAAACAACACAATCGAAGAAGGCGCAAAAGCAAACTTTACTTTCTTTACTCCGGAAGGAAAATCAACTTTTACGAAAGAAAATATTCTTTCAAAATCTAAAAATTCTGCTTTTTTAGGAACTGAACTTAAAGGTTCTGTGTACGGAATTTTAAATCAAAATCAACTTGTTACAAAATAATACAATGAACAATACAATCGAAGAAGGAAAATCAATTGCCATTACCAGTTACATTTTAATTATTGGCGTTTTGATAGCAATGTCTATGAATTCTGAAAATAAAAATAGTTTTGCGTCTTTTCATATTCGTCAGGCTTTAGGTTTATCGCTGACATTTATTTCTTTTGGGGCTATAATCAGTAATTTCGACAGTTTTTTCATTACTTTTCCAATGTGGATTTGCATTTCAATTCTTTGGACATATGGAATTTTCACTGCTATTCAAGGCCAAATGAAACCGATTCCTTTAGTTGGAAATGTATTTCAAAAATGGTTTAAATCTATAGGGTAATTTAAATTCCAAATTTTTGAATCCCAAATTCCAAGAACTTTGTCAAAGTTTGAAACTTTGACAAAGTTGAAAACTGAGACTGAGACTGAAACCTAGAACTAACAATTCACAATTAAAAAAATGAATCTATCTTTAGAATATAAAATACAAGAACCAAAAGTAATTTTAGATAAAAATCCGTTATTGCTTTTATTACACGGATATGGCAGCAACGAAGCTGATTTGTTTTCTTTTGCTTCTGAACTTCCTGATAATTATTACATTATTTCGGCCAGAGCGCCTTATAATTTGCAATATGGCGCTTATGCTTGGTACGCCATCAATTTTGATGCAGATCAAAATAAATTTTCTGATAACGAACAAGCTAAAACTTCGAGAGACGTAATTGCTTCTTTTATTGATGAATTAGTTGCTAATTATCCAATAGATGCCAATAACGTAACTTTAATTGGATTTAGTCAGGGATCTATTTTGAGTTATTCTGCTGCGCTTTCGTATCCTGAAAAAATTCAGAGAGTTGTGGCAATGAGTGGTTATTTTAATGAAGAAATTATTAAAGAAGGTTTTGAGAAAAATGACTTTAAAAACCTAAAAATATTCGCTTCACACGGAACTGTAGATCAGGTTATTCCAATTGAATGGGCGAGAAAAACTCCTGCAATTTTAGAAAAATTAAATATTCCGGTTACTTATAAAGAATATCCTGTTGGTCATGGTGTAGCTCCACAGAATTTCTTTGATTTTAAGAATTGGCTGGCTTTGTAAGTTTACAGTGTTCAGTCGCAGTTTTCAGTCTTCGTCTGTCAATTGCAATCTGAAAACTTTGACAAAGTTCTAAGCTGTAAACTGCGACTGAAAACTGTAAACTTTATTCTCCTGTATAAATAATCTTCCCAGCTTTTTTTAAAACATATCCTTTCCAGGGAATCAATTGATAGTCGTCTTTATTCCATGAATCACCTTCAGATTTTCTTTCTAAAATAATGGATTCTTTTTGAGTGTCGAGAAAAAGTTCGGCTTTGTTTCCATCAAAAATTACGTAGGCAGCGGTTGTATACGTTTTACCTGTTTCTTCTGTATGTGATAGTTTTGTTCCTTCAAAAATTCGGATACATTCTTTTTTAAGCGTTGACCAAGTGTATCCTGCAGAACCTTTACATCCGTGTGCATCAGAGTCTCCTCCCACTAGTTTCTTTTCCTGCGGTTCTTTAACGGTTGTATTTTCCTGAGAAACTTTTTTTGCACAAGAAAATGTCGCAACTGCGATAATCGTAAACAAAAACATCTTTTTCATAAATCCTGTATTTTAATGTTGGGTCAAAAAAAATAGGATTATAAAATCCTATTTTTGATATAACCAAGTTTGATTTACTTCAAAGGTAATATTATCATTGTTATCAACAAAGTATTTTAACAAGACTTCTCCCCATAATTCTCCATTACTGTAATCTGCAATGATCCAGCGGTGGTTTAAAATTTTTACTTTATTGATGATAAATTTATTTGGACCAATTTGATCTTGTCCTGTGTATGGGTTTCCTTTTGGATTTGCATTAAAATCTAAAAGTTTTTCGGTTACAACCGGGATTAGTTTTTCAAATAAAATTACTTTTCCGCCAGAAGCACTGTTATCAAAATAATTTTGTGCATTTTCATTGTGTTCTAAAGAAAAATAATCTGCATCGGCTAATTTAGCTGACACTAAATTGATACTGTCTCTTAGCTTTTTAGTTGTTTTCTCATATCTTTCTTCACCAAATTGTACTTCTCGGCTATAAAACATATAAGTAAAAACATTCATTAATATCGCAAGGATAAAAAGGTAAAGCATTAAGGATTTTTTCATTTTGTGGTATAATTAAATTGTAATTTCTAAATTATCATAGGCCAGATAAACGTTTTCAGGAAGTTGTTTCTGTACTTCTTCGTGAAAACCTAAAACGTGGCTAATGTGTGTTAAATAAGCTTTTTCAGGTTTTACCAAATTGATAAAATCAAGCGCTTCCTGTAAGTTAAAATGAGTATCGTGAGGTTCAACACGCAAAGCATTTACAACCAAAACTTTTAAACCTTTAAGTTTATCAACTTCAGTTTGTTCGATTGTTTTGACATCGGTTAGGTAAGCAAAATCATCAATTCTATATCCAAAAACTTGTAAATCACCGTGCATGGCGTTTATTGGAATTGCAATTTTATCTCCAGCTGCAAAAGGTTCGTTGTTTTTGACTTCAATAGTTTTTACGCTTGGAGCGCCCGGATATTTATTTACGGTTTCAAAAACATAATCAAAACGGCGTCTTAAATTATCAAGCACGCGTTTATGTGCATAAATAGGAATTTCGCCTTGTCTGAAATTATACGGACGAATATCATCTAAACCGGCAGTATGATCTGCGTGTTCATGTGTAAATAAAATGGCGTCGAGTTTACGACATCCGCAAGAAAGCATTTGCTGTCTGAAATCAGGGCCGCAATCGATTACAAATGAGTGCTCGTCCCACGTAATCCAGATGGATACGCGGAGCCTTTTATCCTTAGCATCAGTGCTTTTACAAACGGGATGATCGATTCCGATAATCGGAATACCTTGAGAAGTACCAGTACCTAAAAAATAGACCTTCAATTGAACTTAATTTTTTTACAAAAATAGGATTATTTCTCTTTCATTAGAACCCTAATTTACTAACTTTGTAACAAATCTATTTAAAATAAAATGGGTACAGAAATAAAACTCAAAGGTGACAAGGTCATCGAACAGATTCCTTCTATAAAAGACAAAGCTTTACGCATTAATTTAAACGAGAATATTTACGGAACATTTGCTGAAATTGGCGCTGGACAAGAAACAGTTAGACATTTTTTCAGATCCGGAGGTTCTTCTGGAACGATTGCAAAAGCGATGTCGGCTTATGACAAAGATTTTAGTGATGCTGTTTACGGGATTGAAAGTGACGGAAGATACGTTACCGAAAACAGACTTAAAAAAATGCTTACGTTTGAAGGAGAATTGATCGAAGAACGTTTGAGCAGAGAAAAACACCCAAATAAACTTTTCTTCAGCTACGCTAATACAGTAGCAACAATAGATTTTGCCAAACAGTTTAAAGGACACGGCTGGGTTGGAATTAGATACCAGATTGAACCAGACGAGGCATATAACGAAATTATTCTTCATATTCGTTTTAAAGAAACTGATGCCAGATTACAACAAGAAACACTCGGGATTTTAGGTGTAAATTTAATTTACGGTGCTTTCTATAAATATAATGACCCAAAACGTTTACTGCGCTATTTATACGATCACTTAGATAAAGATCAATTAGAGATCGATACGATCAATTTTTCGGGACCTCGTTTTGCTGATGTTGACAATCGTTTAATGAGTTTACAGCTGGTTAAAAACGGAATGACGGATGCCGTAATGTTTAATCCGGAAGGAAAAAATGTTTTACCGGCGGCTGTTTTATACAAAAAAAATCTTCTTGCTTTTAGAGGAAGTTTCCGTCCGGTTACAAACGTGAATCTTGATATGTATGAGAAATCATTAAAAATGTTTCTTGGAGAAAATAAAGTAGATAAGGACAATACATTAGTGGTTTTTGAAATTACACTTTCGAATTTACGTTCGGATGGTGAGATTGATGAGCGTGATTTTATGGACAGAGCCGAATTACTTTGTTCGTTAGGTCAAACTGTTATGATTTCGAATTTCCAGGAATATTACAAAGTTGTGGAGTATTTTTCTAATTATACCAAAGCCCGCATGGGATTAGCAATGGGTGTAAACAATCTTGTTGATATTTTTGATGAGAAATACTATCGCCATTTAAGTGGTGGTATTCTGGAGGCTTTCGGAAAATTATTCTACCGTGATATGAAAGTATTCTTATATCCAATGTTAGGGGATAATGGCGAAGTTATTACTTCTGACAACCTGAAAGTTCATCCTAGAATGAAAGAATTATACAAGTTCTTTAAATTCAACGGTAAAGTTGTTGATATTAAAGATTACAACCCAAACATACTAAATGTGTTCTCTCGCGAAGTATTAAAAATGATTGGACAAGGGAAAACCGGCTGGGAACCAATGCTTCCGTCTGGTGTTGCCGAAATTATAAAAGAACATCATCTTTTTGGATATCATCCGCAGAAAGAACTAGAACAAAAAGCTTAATATAAAAAGTCCCTTAATTTGGGACTTTTTTATTGTTTCAAATTTTCTTTGTTTCAAGTTTCAGGTTATCTTGGAGTGTAATTTTAACGCAAAGTTCGCTAAGGTTTTACGCAAAGTACACTAAGTTTTTTTTTATATAGATGGCATTTACAATGCATAAAGTTCGCAAAGCTTTGTGGTGATTAAGTTTCGTAAACTTTGCGTTTAATTTTAACGCAAAGCACGCTAAGGTTTTTTATATAGATGGCATTTACAATGCATAAAGTTCGCAAAGCTTTGTGTCGATTAAGCTTTGCGAACTTTACTTTTTTTTATAAAAAACTTACATATAAAACCTTAGCGTATTTTGCGTAAAACCTTAGCGTGCTTTGCGTTAAAATCACACGCCACGATTACAACATGAAACTTGAAACCTCAAACCTGAAACAAAAAACTATTTCAAAATCTGCGTTGCGTGTTCTTTTGTTTTTACATTTTCGATTACTTCTTCGATGATTCCTTTTTCGTTGATTACGAAAGTGGTTCTGTGGATTCCGTCATATTCTCTTCCCATGAACTTTTTTGGTCCCCAAACACCGAAAGCGTTTATTACTGATTTGTCTTCATCGGCTAATAATGGAAATGGTAATTCGTATTTTTCTTTGAATTTGGTTTGCGCCTTTTGACTATCAGCACTTACGCCAAGAAGTTCGTAATTACTAGCTTGGAAACGATGAAAATTATCTCTTAAATCACAAGCTTCGGCTGTACAACCCGGCGTACTTGCTTTTGGATAAAAGAAAACTACTAATTTTTTTCCGGCATAATCTGCCAGTTTATGTGTTTTTCCTTCTTGATCTGTTCCTGAAAAATTTGGTGCTTTATCTCCGGCTTTTAATGTTGTCATATCTTTTTATTTTAGATTTCAGATTGTTGATTTTAGATTTTAAAACAAAGATAGCTTATAAGTTATAAATCGCTATTTTTACACTTTAAAATTACGGAAATGAATAAAGAAGCTCGAGTACAATTTGTTATAAATACGTTAAAAGAACTCTACCCTACTATACCAGTCCCGCTTGATCACAAAGACCCTTATACTTTATTAATCGCTGTTTTACTTTCTGCACAATGTACAGATGTTCGGGTGAATCAGATTACGCCGCTTTTGTTTGCAAAAGCAGATAATCCGTATGACATGGTGAAGATGTCTGTGGAAGAAATTAAGGAAATCATTCGTCCGTGTGGTTTATCGCCAATGAAATCTAAGGGAATTCATGGTTTGTCTGAAATTTTAATTGAAAAGTATAATGGTGAAGTTCCGCAGAGTTTTGAAGCTCTTGAATCTTTGCCCGCTGTTGGGCATAAAACGGCAAGTGTTGTTATGTCTCAGGCTTTTGGAGTTCCGGCTTTTCCGGTTGACACACATATTCACAGACTAATGTACAGATGGAATCTTTCGAATGGAAAAAATGTTGCTCAAACTGAAAAGGATGCTAAAAGATTATTTCCGAGAGATACATGGAATGATCTGCATTTACAGATTATTTGGTACGGACGTGAATATTCGCCCGCTAGAGGCTGGAGTTTAGAGAAAGATATTATTACGAGAACAATTGGTAAAAAATCTATTATAGAAGAAGCTGCTAAAAAGAAAGTTTAGCAGCTTCTTTTTTATTTTACATACTGCTTTTTAAGGCATTGTATTCATTTGTCATATCAAGCGATCGATATACTCCCAAAAGTGTTTTTGTAGCTTCTGGATTCTTTGGTTCAATAATAAGCGCTTGTTTTAGATACGGGATTGCACTGCGGGCAATATCATCTTTTTTAGCATTTAGTTTGTCATATTTTTGCATTTCGGATGGTGAAGTTCCTAAAGAAGCTATTTCATCGGCTAAATCTTTTTTGACCTGCAGTTTCAAATACGCCATATTTATATAGGCATCCAGGTAATTAGGGTTAAGTTCCAAAACATAATTATAAACTGCTTCGGCTTTAGGATAATCTTTTTTCTCTAAATAAGCGTAAGCTAAATTACTGTTAACCTCTATTTTTTTTGAAGGAACTAACTCGTTTCTTGGTTTTTCATAAAACCCTTGTTCTATAGCCGATTCTCTGGCTTTTGTAGAAACAAAAAAATCTTCTTCTTTTGTTTTCTTGTTGGTAGCATAATACATCATTCTCTTTCCGGAAAAATTTATCTTCTTTAAGATTTCATAATATTTTACTGCCGACTCGTAATCTTTAGCATTTATAGAAGATGCTGCAGCGTTAAATAAGTTCAATGTGTCTTTTTTATCAAACAAATAAACTTTATAACTTTTCTCAGCACTTTCTTTAAATTTTCCAGCATTAAAATCCGTCATTGCACCATTAACAAGCGTAGATTTCATAGCTTTTAAAGCTGCATTTGCTTTAACTGTAAATTTAAACTTTCCTGATTCGTTTTCATACAAAAACACATCCTGATAAGCTTGTGAGGCCAATGTAAAATTATTAGCTGCATCTATATTTTTTCCAGCTAAATCCTTATATACATTTCCTTTTAAAAAATAATAATCAGATTTGGCTTCATCTGATGCGTTAAGAATAAGATATTCTGTTTTGTTTAAAATGGCCAATGCTTCCTCGCTTTTTCCTTTATCGTATAAAGACTGCGCTTCTTTTATTTGATCATTTTGAGCAAATGCTGCGACATTTATCAATAACAGGATTGATAACATCTTTAGGTTCGTTTTCATATTTCGGTTGGGTTTTGGTTGTTAAAATAGATTTAGTTTTTTGAATGAATTTTGCTGCAAAACTGATAGTAGAGCACTTCAGCCTGCGTTTAAATGAAAAAATAAGATTTAGAGACCAAAATTGCCATAAGTCTCTAAATTTAATTTCTCAAAAAAATCAAACTTCTTAGTAAAGAACTAAGGCGTATAACAAACAAAATGAAATAAGGCAGAGTAGTTTTTTTTCATAGGTTTTTGGTTATTGGTTGGACAAATTAGGGTGATTGAAATGTTTTAATACGAAAAATTCTTATGTTTTTATGAAATAATAATTATTTTTTAACTAAAATAAAATTAATTATTGAATAAAGAAATATTTTGACTGAAAATATTAAATTTTAACAAAAACATAATTTTAAATCAAAATCATATTTAAGGGTAAAAATGAAGAATTAATAAGTGATTGGAAAAATCTGTTCTGGAAAACACGCAGTTGAATTTGTTATAATAAAGTAAAATTCAGGATTTAAGACAAAAAAAAAACTCACTATCTGTATTTGCATACAAATAGTGAGCTTTCAACCAAAACGACCATTTGGTTTTTCTTTCGAAATAAACATCCGACCAAAGCAGCGGGCTGTTTAATTAGCTATAATCTCAAAATTTTTATCTTCAATTTTCACAACCGTTAAGGCTTGTGAATAACTTAGTAAAAAAGAAATTACTTCTTTTTTAGGTTTCAAATCTTTAGAAGCTAACGCTTTTTTTGAGTAAATTTTCGCCATACTGTGTAAATGTTTTATAATAGTATAACGGGCTAATATTCAAAATAGTATTAGTTGGTTAAAATAATTTGATGTTTGTCAATTATTTTTCTCAAATTCATAAGCGCATAACGCATTCTTCCTAATGCTGTATTGATACTTACGTCTGTTAATTCTGATATTTCTTTGAAACTCATATCCTGATACATTCTCATTACCAGTACTTCTTTCTGATCTTCAGGAAGTTCTTCAATTAACCTTTTTAAGTCAACCTCAACCTGATCTACAATCATTCTGCTTTCAACATTTAATGAATCGTCAGACATGATAGAGAAGATTGAAAACTCTTCGGTTTCTCTGTACATTGGCATTTTTTTGGTTTTGCGAAAGTGGTCCACAATTAAATTATGAGAAATACGCATTACCCATGGAAGAAATTTACCTTCTTCGTTATAGGAATTACTTTTTAAGGTTTTGATTACTTTAATAAAAGTATCTTGAAAAATATCATTTGAAATGTCTCTATCAGCAATCTTAGAATATATAAATCCATATATCTTAGATTCGTGCCTTTTTATTAATGTTGCAAGAGCAGCTTCACTGCCTTCAACATAATTTTTTACTAATAGAGCGTCTGGAATTTGCAGATCAGCCATAATACTACTTTTTTAGTTTTAATAATTTGGAGTAATTTTTCTAAAAAGTAATTTTATTTTATAGGCGTGATCTTTTTTGAGTTATGTTAATTATTGTGACCAAATTTAACAAATATTTATTTTAAAAAGCAAACAAAAACAATAATAATTAACATTAAAACGTTAAGTTTTTTGCTGCAGAGGCTATTTTTGATAAAAAAAGTTAAAAAAATGTGGTTTGAAACGATTTGAAAAACAAATGTAAATAACTTACAATTAAATATTTAAGCTATTTACACCTGCTTTTTGAGTAAAATTTAATTCTATATTTTTTTATTGATAAACACGTACGTAATCGACGTAATATTTTTGAGGAAGTACAGAATCATCTACTTCAGGACCTCCAAAATTACCTCCAATGGCTAAATTTACGATAATATAAAATGGTTTATCAAAGGGCCATGTATCTTCATTTTTAACTTCAGGATTGAAAGTATAAACTAAAGTCGAATCCACAAAAAAGGCGATTTTATCTTTGTCCCATTCAATGGCATATACATGATAACCTTCTTCAATATTTGGAAATTCGGTTCTTTTGGTATTAATCGTATTTCCGTGGCTGTCCTGCGTATGAAGGGTTGTATAAACCATATGCGGATCTCTTCCTATATATTCTAAAATATCAATTTCTCCTGTTTTAGGCCATTTAACTTCATCAATATTGGCGCCTAACATCCAGAAAGCAGGCCACAAACCGTGTCCAACAGGAAGTTTTGCCCTTGCTTCGATTCTGCCGTATTTAAATTGTTTTTTTCCTTTGGTTGTAATTTTTGTCGAGGTATATTTTTCTCCTTCTTTTCTGGCTTCAATAACTAAATTTCCATCTTTAAATTCGTGGTTGGTTTTAGTATAGATTTGCCTTTCATTGTTTCCGTAACCGCACAAATTTGGACAGCCGTCCCCAAGTTCGAAATTCCAGACTTTTTCATTTAATTTTTTAGCATTGAAATTTTCTTCCCAGACCAGTTTCCTCTTTGTTTCCTGCGCGTATGAAAAACTGCAGATTAACAATAGTACAATTATTTTATTCATAGTATAATTTTAAAATTAAGAAGGCCAGCCGAAGCTGACCTTCTAGAATTACTAATTAATTAACTCATATTCTATTGATAAATTCTCACGTAATCAATCTCCATAGAAGACTGAGTGAAAGCTCCATCAATATTACCGCCTAGATTACCTCCCATTGCTACGTTTAATATTAAGAAAAAATCGCTGTTAAAAGGTAAAGAACCATCATTTGGAACTGAATGAAGTAAATCATCGTCTACATAAGTTTTTACTGATGCAGGGCTCCATACTAATTTATAAACATGGAATTCTGTTGAAACGTTGGTGTATGTTTTTGATGCTGTATTACCATTTCCACCTGAATGTCCAGGATAATGAAGCGTACTCAAAATCACATTTTGATTGTTACCCACGTGTTCCATGATGTCTATTTCCCCACAGGCCGGCCAAGGTTTTGTAGCATAATTTTGTCCAAGCATCCAGATTGCAGGCCATGTTCCTGCTCCGCTTGGAAGTTTAGCTTTAACCTCAACTTTTCCATATGTAAAAGCAAATTTAGCATCTGATTTTAATCTTGCCGATGAATAATCTGCACCTCCCGAAGCTTCTTTTTTAGCTGTAATAACTAAATTACCTCCTTGTACTTTTACGTTTGTTGCTGCGTTGGTATAATTTTGTTTTTCATTATTTCCCCAGCCGTTATCTCCTCTTCCTAAATCATAATTCCATTTTGTTGCATCTGGCGCTCCATCAGTATTGAACTCGTCAGACCAAACCAGATTTGTATAATCTGTTGTTGGATTTTGAGTAGGTTTTGTAGTAGTGAAAATATGATACCATGCTAATGCTGGGTTTCCTCCCATTACGGCTCTTACTACCATTCTGTTTGCTGTGATCGACAAGATTTCGTAAGAACTCTGACCAATATAATACCCCATAAATCCACCGTCAGAGAAGTTCAACATTGTTCCTCTTGTTTGTGTTGCATGGTTTGGATTTTTGGTAACTACAGATTCTGATGGGCTTAATGAAACTGTTTTAACACCACTTGTATTATAAGTTAAACAAGCATCATCTGGTCCACTTCCTCCTCCTACGCTTGCAAAAGCTGCGTTAAAGAATGTTGCTCCGCCGTTGTTTAATTCAAATTTCAATTGATCTCCGTCTTTTGAAAAAGTCAATTCGTTTTCGTATAAACAGCTGCTTGCCGGCGATGCTGCTTTTTCAAATGGTCCTGCCATATAGTAGTTTGCATAGTAGTTTTTAGTCGCATCGGCATCGTTTTGACCAACTCCTAAGTGTCCTGCTTCTGAAGCTGACCAGTACCATTTTTTAGATGAACCACCTGTTAAGAACGCTACGGCTTCATCATCACTAAAGTTACTTAATACTGTAACATCTAGTGTTGTGTTTGATGCTACACCGCCTCTTCCGTTTGCAATTACTGTAACAGTATAGGTATTTACGCCTGTTTTTGTAAAACGTTTTGTAAAAATACCACTTGGAGAAGTTTCAGATGTTCCATCGCTAAAAACATATTTAAACGAAACAGCATTATCTGCTTTTGCAGTCAATTTTACCGTTCCTGATCCGTCTCCGTTTGGAGCATCAGCAGTTTTTCCTATAATTTCAGCTGTTACCTGAATATTAGAGGGCGCCGCCAAATCGCCAAAAGCAAAATCATCTTTTTGACAACTTATTGCTAACAGCAGAGCAAAAAGTAATACGAAGTATTTATTATATTTTTTCATTTTGTTATTTTTTATAAAATGTAAATTCATTTTAATCGATTAATAAGGTTCATTTTTTATTTATGAAAATAAACGTTATCAATATATATGGTATGACTTCCGGTTGGTGTTCCAGAATAAATAAGCTGTGCAATATGAGCTCTGGTTGTTAATCCTGTAAAATCACTTAAAGGAATATCCAGACTTACCCATTGTCCTTGTGCCGGAGCGGTAAATTTAAGTTCGTGTTCTTTATCATCTCCTCCTCCATTGTAAACTCCATTAGCTCCAAAATCAACTAATTTGATTCTGAATTCTGTAAAATCTGAAGACCAAACATCTACGTGGAAATGTGTCATTCCGGTTGCATCAATTGTTGTAACTGGCTCGATACCCACAAAATTTAAATCTGAGTATTTTTTAACTGCATTTCCTGCAACAGCTGTTTCTTCTAATGTTGCTGCAGACCAATCTGTACGCCATGTTTGAATGGCAATATTTGAATATGCATCACTAAATAATGAAATAACATTTGCTGCCGGTACAGCTGGCGTTGGTGCTGCTGTGCTTAATGTTTCGACGTCTTTATAGAAATAAATATTATCTATAAATACAGTTCCTCCAGCCCAAGGGGTTCCCACAAATTTCAATTGGAAAATATCTGCTACTGTTAATCCCTGACTTGTAAATGCCGAAATTGGAATATCAATACTTGTCCACTGATTTGCAGTAAGATCTTTTACAACTGGTTTTTCTCCATTTGTTTTACTAATTAATGAAGTTTCGATTTTTTGTAAATCTGCTGTCCAAACATCCATGTGAATGTAATCCATTCCAGAAACATCAACTGTAACATTATCTGCTAAAGCAATTCCCTGGTAGCTTAATTTGATATAGTTCAACATTTTGTCGCCATTCAAATCAAATTCTGTCCAGCTGCTTCCTTGTCCTGCTTGTCCCCAATCTGGGAAATAGTTTGTTCCGGCAACATTAGTGTATTTAGAACCGTAAATAGAAATTACATTTCCTGCTGCTCTGTTTGGCGGCGTTGGTGCCGAAGTTGTTGGATTAAGAACTAATTTTGCTTCAAATTCCTGAGATTTTTCAGTTGTTTTAATTGCAGCACTTTTTGAAACTACACGAATTGTGTAAACTCCAGCTTGCTGATACGTATATGAAACTGATTCTCCGTTATTAGCCGAAATTGGATCTGGTTTTCCTGCTTCTCCAAAATAAACATCATAAAACAAGGCAAAATCTGCTGTTGCTTTTACGGTTACTTTTTTAGAAACTGATAAATCATTTGTTATTACCACTACTAAATTTTCCGGAGCTTTAAACGAAACTAAAACCTCTTGTGTTACTTCAGTCTTTTTTCCTGTAATTCCCATTGCAATAATTTTGCTTTGGTAAGTTCCTTCTTTATAAACGTGTGTTACGGTTCCTCCAGAAGGAAAATAATCAGATTCTGGCGATCCGTCTCCGTAATTTATTTTGTATTGTGTTACTCCTTCTCCTTTTGGTAAAAAAGTTACTTTACCGGAGTTATCCTGAGTTACAGTGGTCAAAGCAGATATGTTTGAGGGTGCGCTTACACCTTCTAAATCAATATTGCTGTCATCGCTTGAACAGCTAAAGAATAGCGCTAAAACGACAAGACTTAATATATAATGTAATTTTTTCATAATAGTATTTTTTAATATCCAGGATTTTGCGACCAGTTACCGTTTGCGAATTGAATTTCTTCGATTGGAAGTGGAAATAATTCATTCTTATTAGCTTTAAATCCAGGAATTGTTCCAACAGCTTTGCCAGTTCTTACTAAATCAAAGAAACGATGTCCTTCTCCAAAAAGTTCTACTCTTCTTTCTGCCCAGATAAAATCTGTAAGAGCAGCTCCAGAAGCCGTTACGTTATGGTTATTATCTCCAAATGCACGCGCTCTAACAAGGTTTAAATATGTTCTTGCTTTTGCGTCATCAATTGCACCTCTGTTGTAAGCTTCTGCAGCCATTAAAAGAACGTCTGCATAACGAATTGATCTGTAATTATTTGGATTTGTTAAATTCAAATCTCCCTGTGCATTTGAGCTTCTTTTTCTTGGAATATATTTTCTGTTGAAGAAACCTGTATCTTCATTTCCTTTTCCATAGCTAACTCCTTTTCCGTTATCATAATTAGCATTTGCAGCAGCAAAAGCAGCGATGTCTAAAATAGCTACATCTTTACGTCTGTCTCCAACTTCAAATGCATCAGCGCTTTCCTGAGTTGGTATATTAAAACTAAATCCTGAAGAGAAAAGTGGTCCTGAAAAATTTCTTACACCGCTAAAACCTACAGCTACGTTACCTTCACTACATTGTAAACATCCAAATCCAGCTCCTTCAATGTCTGTATATTGTACTTCAAAAACAGATTCTGCTCCGTTTTCTCCGTCCATTTCAAATATTGAATTATAATCTGTTACTAAAGAATATTTTCCTGAAGTAATTACAGATTCAAGTACCGTTGCTGCCTGCGTAAATTTATTTTGATATAAATAAGCTTTTCCTAATAATGCCTGAGCAGCAGTTTTAGTGGCACGCCCTTTTTGAGAAGCATTTGGTGCTAAATTAGCCGATGCGAAAATTAAATCAGCTTCAATCGAAGCATACACTTCCTGAACTGATGAACGCGGTATCTTTTTTTCATCTCCAAGTTTAAATCTCGCATCGCCCTTCATTGGTATACCGCCAAACCATTTCACTAATTCAAACTGGTAATATGCTCTAAGAAAACGCGCTTCGGCAATAACTTGGGTTTTCTCGGGAAAATCGGTTTTATCTTGAAATTCAAGAATATAATTAGCTCTTTGAACTCCTGCAAACATCCAGTTCCAGATATCTCTTAAGTTACTGTTTACCGGCGTATGAATCATATCATCAATTTGCTGCCATCCAATAACATCTGTTGGACTTTCTCCTCCTGCTAATGTATTATCTGAAGCAATTTCTCCCAATATAACATTTGCATATGAAGATTGAAGCAAATCGTAAGCAGCAACCAAAGCCTGATCGTAATCTGATTTTGAATTAAAATAGTTTTCAGAATCGATAGAATATTCTGGTTTAGGGTCTACAAACTCATCCGAACAAGAAATACACAAGGTCGAAAACAGAGTAAGAGATATAACGGTTGTAAATAAATATTTTTTCATTTTAATTGAAATTAAAAATTAATGTTTAAACCCATTAAATAGGTTCTTGGAGTAGGATAAAATCCATAATCAATTCCACCTCCAATTGGCGCACCATTTGAAGCTCCCGGATCGTAACCTTGGTATTTAGTAAATGTGTATAAATTATTTACTCCTGCATAAAGTCTTAATTTTGTGATTCCTACTTTTTGAGCAACACTTGGATTAAGAGAATATCCTAACTGAACATTTTGAATTCTAAGGTATGAAGCATCTTCTACAAAATAATTAGAAAAAACATTGTTTGATGTTGCACCTGTTGTAACTCTTGGTGTTGAATTTGTAGATCCTTCACCTGTCCATCTGTCTAAAACATAATCTATACGATTTGCATCAGAAAGTGTTCTTTCATAGTTACGAACCATATCATTTCCTACAGATGCAAAAGTGTAAACTGCAAAATCAACGTTTTTATAGTTTAATTGAAGATTGAATCCCATTGTTGCAGCAGGAATTGGATCACCAATATTGGTTTTATCTTTTGTATCAATTACACCGTCTCCATTTACATCAACAAAGCGAAGATCTCCCGGCGCTGCATTTGCTCCTAAAGCTAATTGTGATGGGTGAGCATCAACTTCTGCCTGATTTTGAAAAATACCATCGGTTTTATATCCATAGAAATATCCCATTGGTTTTCCTATTTCCATTCGTGCAGGTGCAGGCTGTCCAACACCAAATCCTCCGGCTTCCAAAAAGCCAGTTCCGTTATTTACTTCCAGAACTTTATTTTTAATAAACGTAACGTTATAAGCTACATTCATTGAAAAAGAATCTGAGAAATTTTCTTTGTAATCAATAGCAAATTCGAAACCTGAATTTTTTACTGATCCTGCGTTTATAGTTGGAGAACCAGATCCCGGAGCACCTGTACCATTAATACCTGAAACAGGAATATTTCCAATTAATAAATCTTTTCTTGTATCACTAAAATAATCTGCTACAATAGAAACTTTGTCATTTAATATTCTCATATCCAAACCAACATCAAGCTTTCTAGCTTCTTCCCATTTTACATCCGGATTTGGAACTGCCCCTGTGGCTACACCGTTTACAAGAGTACCATCAAAAACATAAGTTGCTTCTCCACTCAAAGTACCTAAATATCTATAATCTCCAATTTGGTCATTTCCTAATGTTCCGTAGCTTCCTCTTAATTTCAAGAAATTAATGAATTTAGGAGTCCCAAAGAAATCTTCTTTAGAAACAATCCAACCTCCTGTAACTGATGGAAAATAACCTACTTTATTCCCTGGTCCAAATTTGGTAGAAGCATCACGTCTAATCATACCAGATACTAAGTATTTCTCTTTATAATCATACTGCAGCCTTGCAAAATAAGATAATCTGCGTTGATCATAAACATAAGAGCTGTTTGTTAAAGTCGCTGAAACTCCTTTTGTTAAAGAAATATCGGCAAATTCCCAAGAATTATTAGGAACATCAAAACCAGTGGCAGAAAGACCATTTCCCCATGTTTTGAAAATTGTTGTACCAATTGTTCCTGTTATATTATGAGCATCTGCGATTTTTGTAACATAAGTACCAAAAAGGTCAAAAGAGTAATCGTTGTCATTAACAGCACCTTGAGTTACAGAGCTTCTTTGTACATCAAAAACTTTTCCTCCATAACTTATTAGCGGAGCAAATGTTTTTGATTCGCTGTTTGAAGTATTAAAACCAATTGAACCTGTCAATGTAAATCCTTTAAAAATTTTGTAATCTAATCCAAAATTTCCGTTTAATTTTTTATAATTATAATCGTTGTATGTATTTGCAATTTGTGCAAGCGGGTTGATAATTTCATTACCCAATCCTGTTGTATTTGGCACAAGAGTAAAATTGCCGTTTGCATCTTTAGGAGTTAATGTTGCAGGAACATTCAGTGCATTAAATAATACAGAACCAAGACCGTTTTCATTTAATGTTTTTCTGGTAAAATAAGTATATATAACGTTTGACTTAAGTTTAATTTTACTGCTAAGATCTGCTCCTAAAGCAAGTCTTGCCGTATTTTTCAAGAAACCAGATTTGTCTCCTCCTACGATTCCTTCCTGATCTAAATGTGATCCACTAATAGAATAAGTGATTTTATCTGAACCTCCGGAAATACTCAAATCATTATTGACAATTGGAGCCATTTGAAAAACTTCATCCTGCCAGTCAGTACCTTTTCCTAATCCGCTTACGTTTGGATAAGGAAGCGGTTTACCTCCGTTAGCATAACTTTCATTTAATAAAAGTGCATACTCCGTAGCATTTAAAGTTGGAAGTTTTCTTGATGTTTCCTGAAATCCAACTGAGCTGTTAAAAGATACTTTTGTTTGAGTATTCTTTTTACCTGTTTTGGTTGTAATTAAAATAATCCCGTTTGCGCCAATTGTTCCATAAATAGCTGCTTGAGCATCTTTTAAAACTGTTATGGATTCAATATCGTTAGGATTTAACAGACCAAAATCCCCAACATATCCGTCAATAATAGCAGTTGGCGCATTTTGTCCGTTTGTAGCAATACCACGAATACGAATATCCAATGGCGCTCCTGGTGCTCCAGACTGAGTTGTTACATTCACACCCGTAACGGTACCTTGCAGCGCTTGTTCAATTCTCGTTGGTCGAATAAGATCAATTGTTTTACTGTCTACTACAGAAACTGATCCCGTAACCTCTCTCTTCTTTTGAGTACCATAACCAATGACAACTACTTCATCAAGTGATTTTGCATCCTCAATTAATTTTACAGTTATTTTAGTTCCAGAAACTGCAACTTCTTGCGTTTTGTAACCTATATAACTGAAAATAACTGCAGATCCTTTTGGAACTCCGGTTAATTTAAAAGATCCGTCAAAATCAGTGGTTGTGCTTTGAGACGAACTTTTAACTTTTACATTAACGCCAGGCAATGACAAACCTGAGCCATCTACTACCGTTCCGGTTACATCAATAGATTGCGCAAACGCAAATGATGTACACAGTGATAGTACAATTAGTAATAATTTAGATTTCATAATTAGTTAGTTTTTATTGAAAGCTAAATTTATCTGTTCCCTTTATGAAAACGATAAAATTAACCTCAACAAAAAACATACATCATAAAAAAATCTAGTCTTAATTCAGGATATCACAAAATAAACCGCTCTGTAGCTATAATTTGTGAATGTTAATTTCTTTAACATTTGCACTGCAATTTCCTAACAAAAGCATAATGTTGTGGTAATGTATAGTTTTTTTAAGCCGATTTTTGAATTCCTATACAGCCAGAATATATTCAACTAAACCGATTTCGTGCTGCAAATCCATTTTCTTTCGCAAACGATACCTTTTTATTTCAACACTTCGAACCGAAATATTAAACATTGGAGCTATTTCTTTTGAGGAAAGATTCAATCGAAGATAAGCACATAAACGAAGGTCGTTTGGTGTTAAGGCCGGATGCATTTGTTTTATCCTTTTTAGGAAATCTTTATCGGCACTATCAAAGGCTTCTTTAAAAATTTTCCACGAATCTTCCTCTGTAATGTTTTTGTTTATCGTACTAATTACAGATTTGATATTTGAACTGTCATTTTGAGATGTTTTCTTTAAATCTTCTTTAATAAAAGCCAGCAATTCATTTTTACTGTTTAAACTCATCGTCGAAACCGCCAGTTCACGGTTTTTATTATCAACATCCTGCGAAAGCTGTTCGTTTCGAAGCTTCATTAATTGTTGTTCGTTTTCAAGCTCCTGAATCTCTAATAAAAGGTTATTTTCTTCAATAAGCTTTTCTTTTTGCTTTTGATAATAATTTCGGTATGCTTTATTGATAAAATAGGCCATAGCCAAAATCAGAAGAAAATAGACAAAACAGGCTAAATTGGTCAAATACCACGGTTTTAAAACTACAAATGTGTATACGGCAGTATTTTGCAGAATTGTATTGGCATATTTTGCCCTAACTCTAAAAGTATACTTCCCTGGTGAAAGGTTTTTAAAATTCACCGTTGCCTTTGTACTCCACTCGCTCCAATCATCCTGAAAACCTTCTAATAAATATTGATATTCAGAATTGATGTATTTATTGTATTCCGGAACGGTATAATTAAGTGTAATATTATTTTCATCAGAATCAAAACTGCCTTCACTTTGAATACCAACATTTTTAAAGGTTTCGTTTTGTTTGTTTATCAATATATCGGTAATAAAAACATCATAGTTTTTAAAACTTAAATCTTCGATATTTAAAGTATAATAACCGTCTGTTGTGCCTATTAAATACGTTGATTTTGAAATTTGTGTAATATTTTCATAACCCAGCATCGAATTCGTTAAAGAGGACGGAATAGGTATTATATTCTGCTTTAATTGGCTGCTCAATTTACTTGCAGAGAAATAATGAATGTAGTTTTTAGAAAATAACCAGATTTTATTCGAATGGTCTACAATTAATTTACCCGATGTGTATTCATCTTTTTCAAAAATCGAACTTAAAACGGTATCTTTCTCGAATTGTCTTGTTTTAGGATTTAATTTAAAAATTCCGCCTTTGTAAGCGTAATAAATTGAATTATTAAAAGTCGTTAAACTCGCATTTATTCCTTTCTGCGGAGACTTGTAAGTATAAAAGTCATGCGTTTGCAAAAGAGATTTACCAAGTTTTAATCTAAAAATCCCTTTGTATTCATGGCTAACATAAACATCAAGATTCTTTGTAATTTCAAAATATCTGGATGAATAATCAAATCCCTGAATTTTGTTTTTAAAAATCCACTGATTATTTACTTTCTCTAAAACCGAAAGTCCGTAATAATTTCCCTGAATTAATTGGTTTTTATTTGCTGGAGAAGGCTCAAACTTCCAGGTTCCGGAACCGGAAAATATACTTCTCGCCGAGTCATTTGCAATTATAAAAGTCCCCGAATCGTGTCCGCAAAAAAGTGTATTATCATACGTAAACAAAGACCAAACCTGACCTTTTGTTCCGTTTATAAATTTAAATTCAGCATTACTCTGCGTTGGTTTGCAAAACAATCCCTGATTTGTTCCAATGTAAAGCATTCCGTTAAAAGCAGCCGATGCATAAACGGTTCCTAAAACCCCAGTGTCATCAGTAAAACTGTGTACCGGCGACTGAATATTAATACAATTAATTCCGTTATCCAGTCCAACCCATAAATTTTGGTCTTTATCTTCAAAAAGTGACAAAGCCGTATTATTGCTTAAACCTTTACTCTGTGTGAGGTGATATTTTAATTTTCCGTTATTTGATAAAATAAAAACTCCGTTTGAAACCGTTCCTAAAGCAAAACTCCCGTCCTGAAGACGCTGGCTGCTGTAAACGAAACTTGATTTTAATTCTGCATCGACATCTGTTGCAACTCTGGTTAGGGAATTCCCTGTCAGTTTATAAATTCCGTCAAGCTGCGTTTGAATCAGCAAACCATCATCTGTCGTAAAAACATTCGCAATTGTAAATTTCTTTAAAGTCGGATTATCTGAAACTAATTTTGCTCTCCCGCTTTCAATTTCAAAAAGTCCTTCTTTGATCGTTTGAAAATAAATAGCATTTTTTGCCGAAAATGACTTTATAACACCATTTTTTGGTGCGATGATATTAAACTTTCTGGTTTTAGTATCGTAAATATAAATTCGGTTTAAGGATTGAAACAGAATCCATTGATCGTATTTTAAGATATTCCAAAACTGCTCATCATCTAAAATTTTACTTTTAATTTTATCGCTGAGTGATGTATAATTTAGTTTGCCATTTTCTTTTCTGGTCCAATAACCAAAATTCATATAACTGCCTGTATAGATTTTATTTCCAATCACTTTTACAGATCGGATAATAGTTTCATTTGGCCCCGGATACAATTGCCAGCTCGTTCCGTTATATTCTAAAAGTCCATCGTTATTAGCAAAATACAAATAATTTTCATCGTCCTGCGAAATCATCCAGCTCTGATTTCCAGCTCCGTAAACAGATGAAGAATATTTAACAATTGGCGGAAGTTCCTGCGCAAAAAGCAAGAAATTCAATAAAAATAATAAGGTAGTTAGTTTAGTTTTCAAATTTGGTCAGGATATTAAATAATACTAAAACAGTTCTAAAATAGCATATTTTAGAGTGAAACAATAATTTTTAATAAAATAAAAGATTTTATAGCATAACACAGGTTTCAACCATCTGAAACAGATTGTGATGATATACTTTGCGTCCCAGCGGTTGAAACCGCTGGCAATGTTTCCAAATAATTCTCAAACCTATTCAAACATAGCCCGTGGTTTCAACCACGGGAAACGGATTGTGCGATATAGCTTGCGTTCCAGCGGTTGAAACCGCTGGCTATGTTTCAACAATTTCTCAAACATATTCAAATATAGCCCGTGGTTTCAACCACGGGAAACGGATTGTGCGATATAGCTTGCGTTCCAGCGGTTGAAACCGCTGGCAATGTTTCCAAACAATTTCTCAAACCTATTCAAACATAGCCTGTGGTTTCAACCACGGGAAACGGATTGTGCGATATAGCTTGCGTTCCAGCGGTTGAAACCGCTGGCAATATTTCCAAACAATTTCTCAAACCTATTCAAATATAGCCCGTGGTTTCAACCACGGGAAACGGATTGTGCGATATAGCTTGCGTCCCAGCGGTTGAAACCGCTGGCAATGTTTCCAAACAATTTCTCAAAAATAATCAAATATAGCCCGTGGTTTCAACCACGGGAAACGTATTGTAACAAATACAAAATTTCCCCACTTCTCTATTACACAAATTCCTCAAACCAAACATGGTAATTCTGTTAAGATTTGGAACAATATCCTTAACAAAACTCTATTCAAAATTGATTACTTTTGTAAAAATTGACTTTTTTTATGCAAATTGATCTTTCTACACTCGACCCGAAGCAAAATATTATAATAAAAGGCGCACAAGTACATAATTTAAAAAATGTAGATGTTGCCATTCCGAGAAATAAACTTGTTGTAATTACAGGACTTTCAGGATCAGGGAAATCAAGTTTAGCTTTTGATACTTTATATGCCGAAGGACAGCGCCGTTATGTTGAGAGTTTATCATCATACGCACGTCAGTTTTTGGGACGTTTAGACAAACCAAAAGTAGAATATATAAAAGGGATTGCACCTGCAATTGCCATTGAGCAGAAAGTAAATACAACAAATGCTCGTTCGACTGTTGGAACTTCTACAGAAATCTACGATTATATTAAACTTTTATTCGCCCGAATTGGAAGAACCTATTCTCCGGTTTCTGGGCAGGAAGTCAAAAAAAATACCGTTACAGATGTTGTTTCTGATGTAAAAACACTTGA
This sequence comes from Flavobacterium panici, assembly GCF_903819335.1. Lineage (GTDB taxonomy): Bacteria > Bacteroidota > Bacteroidia > Flavobacteriales > Flavobacteriaceae > Flavobacterium > Flavobacterium panici. The sequence continues at coordinate 116,316 of NZ_CAIJDE010000063.1, forward strand.
AATCGACAGCCGCTGGCTCTTGCTTGCTCCTATTCATTTAGAAGAAGGCCGTTTGCTTGAAGACAAACTTAAAGTGCTTTTACAACAAGGTTTTGCCCGTATTTTAGTCGATAACGAAATGGTTCGTTTAGATGAATTTACACCAACAGAACTGCATAAACTGGATAATAAAGACATTTTATTAATTATTGACCGTATTGTAGTTAAGGAAGAGGAAGAATTTTATAATCGTCTTTCTGATGCCGTACAAACTGCTTTTTTTGAAGGAAAAGGAATCTGTTACCTTCAGGAAGTTGGTTCAGAAAAAAGGTTTTCTTATTCTAACAATTTCGAATTAGACGGAATTACATTTTTAGAACCAAACGTACATTTATTCAGTTTTAATAATCCGTACGGAGCTTGTCCGGTTTGCGAAGGTTACGGAAATATTATTGGAATCGACGCTGATCTGGTTGTACCGAATACTTCTTTGTCTGTTTTTCAAAGTGCCATTTATCCTTGGCGCGGCGAAAGCATGAGTTGGTATAAAGATGAATTGGTAAAACACGCTTATAAATTTGATTTCCCAATTCACAAACCTTATTTTGAACTTTCAGAAGATCAAAAAGATTTAATCTGGAAAGGAAATCAATATTTTCAGGGTCTGAATGATTTCTTTAAAGAACTTGAAGAAAAAAATTATAAAATACAAAACCGTGTAATGCTTTCGCGTTACCGCGGAAAAACAAAATGCCACGCCTGTCGTGGAAAACGTTTACGTGAAGAAGCTTCATATGTAAAAATCAACGGAAAAACGGTTTCAGATTTAGTCGATCTTCCAATTAAGCATTTAGTTACTTTCTTTAAAAATATTGAACTGAATGTTTACGAACAGCAAATTGCCAAACGTTTGATGATTGAAATCAATAATCGTTTGTCATTTTTAACAGAAGTTGGTTTAGATTATCTAACATTAAACCGAAATTCGGCTACACTTTCCGGAGGAGAATCGCAGCGTATAAATCTTGCTACTTCATTAGGAAGCAGTTTGGTTGGTTCGATGTATATTTTGGATGAGCCAAGTATTGGCCTGCACCCAAAAGATTCTGAACGATTGATTAAAGTTTTGATTTCTCTTCGTGATTTAGGAAATACTGTTATTGTAGTAGAACACGACGAAGATATCATGAAAGCTGCAGACATGATTATTGATATTGGGCCGGAAGCCGGAACTTTTGGAGGAAAACTAGTTGCGCAGGGAACTTATGCAGAGATTTTAAAATCAGATTCTCTTACTTCGAAATACCTGAATGGCGATTTAGAAATTTCTGTTCCAAAGAAAAGACGAAAATTCAAAAATCATATTGATATTATTGGTGCCAGAGAAAATAACCTTAAAAACATTAATGTTACTTTTCCTTTGGATGTCTTAACGGTCGTAACAGGAGTTTCCGGAAGTGGAAAAAGTACCCTGATTAAGAAAATTTTATTTCCTGCCATGCAGAAAAAGCTGGAAAATGCTGCTGAAAAAGCGGGACAATTCAGTGAAATTTCAGGTTCTTTTTCTCAGATCAAACATATTGAATATGTGGACCAAAACCCTATTGGAAGAAGTTCAAGATCAAATCCGGTAACGTATATAAAAGCATATGATGATATTCGTGATTTGTATGCAAAAGAAAAATTATCAAAAATAAGAGGTTATCAGGCCAAACATTTTTCTTTTAATGTTGATGGAGGCCGATGTGAAACTTGTAAAGGAGAAGGCTCTATAAACGTTGAAATGGTCTTTATGGCCGATGTTTCGTTGCCTTGTGAAACCTGCGGTGGAAAACGATTTAAAAAAGAGATTCTTGAAGTTGCTTTTGACAATCAAAACATCAACGATGTGCTGACCATGACGATTGATGATGCCATTGCTTTTTTCGAAAAAAACAAGCAGACTAAAATCACGCAAAAACTACAGCCGCTACAAGATGTTGGTTTAGGATATGTTCAGTTAGGGCAATCTTCTTCTACTCTTTCTGGTGGTGAAGCACAGCGTATTAAGTTAGCTTCATTTTTAGTAAAAGGTGCAACAAAAGATAAAGCGCTATTTGTTTTTGATGAACCTACAACGGGACTTCATTTTCATGATATTAAAAAATTATTAGCTTCATTTGATGCGTTAATCGAAAAAGGACATTCGATAATTGTAATTGAGCACAATTTAGATTTAATAAAATGCGCCGACTGGATTATTGATTTAGGTCCTGAAGGCGGTGAAAATGGAGGACATTTATTAGCCACAGGAACACCCGAAGATGTTGTTAAAATAAAAGAATCAGTTACAGGAATTTATTTAAAAGATAAATTATAAACGAGAATATTATAAAAAAGTTAGCCCTAAATTACAATCTTAATAAATGTAATTTAGGGCTAAACTATTTTAGACTGAAATATTTTATGCTACTAAGCATTTTTCTTCAAAAGGAAAACCATCTTCGTCAATGGCAACTAATACCTTTTTTTGTTTGGAAGCCTCTAATGTTAAATATAGCCAAGCAAATGACCATAATCCGAGGGTTAAACAAAAAATCATGAAATTTAAACTGTGGTTAACTACTTTTCCTCCTTTAGAAAGAACCGCAAAAAGTAATTCATCATTTCTCTCTTCTAGTGTAAATCCATTATGAACTTTGTTCGATATCATATTGGAAAACACCTGTACACTTTGTTCCTGACTTAGCTTATTGCTTTTCATAATCATTTGTTGGGTTTGTCTGCATGTGATACTTAAATTTAATAATTTTGGATAGCTATTTAATTTAAAAAAACATTAAGACACCACTTTTACTGGCCTTATGTAAATATTTCTCATACTGTCAATGAAAGAGATGTAATAAAAATCTACATAAAATTAATTGTAATAAATTGAAAAACAAAATAAATTGGGTGATTTTTTAAGATTTCCTTCACAATTTCAAGATGTTATATAAAAAAGTATCTTTTATTTTCGATAATTAAAAAATAACACCCTTAAATAATGAAGTTAGGAATTTAGCTATATCTATATAGAAATAATGAAAGTTCTTAAATCTTTATCCCAATTTTTCTGAAAATATTATCAATAACCTTATTAATATCCGGAGAGATATTAAATTTATAATTTAGATAAACATACAGAATTGTTACCAAAATTGATTTTAAGGCAATGCTGATAAGCTGGTAAAATGGAAATTCCCAAAAATAGAAAACTAAAAACAATACAAATGTAAGCAGCATTGAAGAAAGCGTTTCTTTTGTAAAAGGATATAAATGAAGTTTCTTGACAACAAAAAGCAGCTTAGCCAAACTGTATAATGTGATGGACAATAAAGTGGCAAAAGCTGATCCGAAGATTCCAAAAATTGGAATAAAGATCATATTTAAAACTACAGTCAACACAACCAGCATTAATCCTAAATACAATACCATTCGGTAATATTTAGTATTAAAAATAATTGCATTGTTGTTTCCTAAAATCAAATCGAAATATTTAGACAAACCAATCATAAATACAACTGCAATTCCGCCGCTGTATTCTTTTGGAACTAATTCGTACAATTGATTAATATTTACAAATATGCAGAGCATTACAAAACCACCCACAATCTGCAGATTAATAGAAGTCTTTTTATAAAGATCATTCAATTCGTCATGCTTATTTTCATGCATTAATTTTGCCGTAATGGGATATACAATTTGATGCATCGCACGACTCGGAACTGAAATTACCAAAGCAATATAAGTAGCAACAGAATAGAAGGCAATATTTTCAATCTGCATGTATTGATTTAATATCATTTTATCACCATCCAAAAGCAAATTGGCCACGCTTCCTGATAAAATAATATAAAAAGTATATACTAAGATATCTTTTGTATTTGTTGGTATTGTAAACTGAAACGTTGGTTTTTGAATACTAAATGCGTATAACATGGTGATCAGGAACGCCAGAAAATATAAAATTGCTGTTGCGTACACAAAACCTTCTACACTAAGCCAATTGTAATAAACACCTATTAGTAGAAATAATGAAAATAATCGCAAGCCCACTTCCTTAACAAAGTTTCCAAAAACAGAATGCATATTTACTCGCAGCCAGGCATAAAAAATTTCAAAATAGGCCATACACAATCCTATAAATGGTATTAGCCAGATATAACTTTTTACAATCGCATTCTTTTTTGAAACAAAAAATAAAATCTCATCATAAAAAACAAGTCCAATCAGTAAAAGTGGAATTATTAATAGCAGAGGAAATAAAACCGTAAAAGATAAAAAACGGGATTTTTCCTCGTCGGTTTGATATTGTGAATAGAATTTAACCAAGGTATTTTGCATCCCAATCGCAAATAAAGGCATAATCACATTGGCACAAGACGTCACATAATTAGTTAAACCATAAAAAGTTGCGCCCAGAAAAACAGGATATAAATAAAGTGTATTAATGGCTCCAATTCCAAAGCCAATGTATGTTATTATAGTGTTTTTAAAAGACTGGTTTAAGACAATACCCATTTTTTGATTGCAGAGTTTAGATTGTAGAGTTTAGATTTTTGATTTTCTGCTCTCCTTTTGTTTTTGAAATTGTTATTAATTGATCAATTGTACTAATTGCTTAGTAAGGTTTTTTCGTGAATATTGCTGTAAACCAACACCATTAGCTTGTAATTTTCCTTCTAAAAATTGATTATAAAAGTCCAAAATTACACTTTTTAACTTCGCTTTTTCTGAATAATCAAAAAATACGCCTGTATTGGTTTCTTTTATAATATCGGCAAAATCAGAACCTTGTGGTCCAATAGCAATAATTGGACGATTTGAGACCATATATTCAAACAATTTCCCCGGAATAATACTTTTAGTATCTTCAGAATTTATTTCGATTAAAAGCAAAACCTGAGACTTTTTTTGATGGGCAATAGCTTCATTATGCGAAACATATCCTAATAAGTTCAAATAATCGTTTAGTTTAAATTCTTCAATCGAATCTAAAACTTCCTGACTTACGGCACCAATTAATTTAATTTCTAAATGCGTTTTAAAATCCGGAATTTCCTGAAGTAATTCTACCAGACATTCCCATAAAAATTTTGGATTTCTGTCTGATAAAAATGATCCAATATGAGCAAGAGTAAACTTAGTATCTAATGTTTGTTTTTCTACGTTCTCAATGTCGTAACCGTTTGTAATTACTGAAATTGGTTTATTGGTAATCGCCTGAAATTCGGCTTTTGTAGTTTTACTTGTTACAATTATAGTATCAGCAGAGTTAAGAACTTTATGTTCTAAACTTTTATGTTTTTTTGCAGCATAATCGGATAAACGCAAAGCTTTATGGTAACCAATAGTTGTCCACGGATCACGAAAATCTGCAAACCATTTTACATTTAATTTTTCTTTTAATTCTAAGCCAATTAAATGTAAGCTGTGCGGCGGACCCGACGTTACGATTGTATCAATATTATTTTCTTTGATGTATTTTTCAAGATAAGAAACAGAAGGTTTTACCCAAAAAACTCTCGCATCCGGAATAAATAGATTGCCACGTACCCAAAGAAAAGCTTTATCTAAAAAAGTCTGCTTTTTTTTATGTGGAAAAATTCCTGAACTGATTTTCTTGGTTTTGTTCTTTGAGAAAACAGAAGCTAACTGATAAGGTTCCCAAATTTTATTTTTAAGAACAATTACTTTATCGGATATTTCGCTTACCAAGCCTTCGTCAACAATTGGGTAAGTTGGATTTTCCGGAACATAAACAATGGGCTGAACACCAAAGTCTGGCAGATATTTTACAAATTTCAGCCAGCGCTGTACTCCCGGCCCACCCGCTGGAGGAAAGTAATAGGTTATAATTAAGAGCTTTTTTTGTTCCAAGGAAAATCGTTTATTATTTTAAAGTGCAAAGATAAAGTTTATTTCAAAGCTAATTTCTTGTATACTTTATATATAATATAAATTAAAAATAAGCAGTTTAAGAAAATCCAAAAATTATAAAAACACCAGACAATTTTATATTCAGTTTTCATGCTTGAAAAACTAAAATATTCTCCTTGACTTTCATTATAAAAGTCATCATATCCCATCATGTAAATCCCGCAAAAAACAAATACGAATAAATCAAAAACGGCAAAGACAACTATTTTTAGAACTTTTGAAATTAGCATCTAAAAGCTAGACTTTAAATTCACTCTTATTTGTACTATGTTTTTTTCGCTCGAAATAGATTCCGCCAATCAAAAGCACAAACATTCCAATTGAACTTACAAGATTAATTGTACCACCCGTTTTAATAACCTGTGGTTCAAATTTAAATTCGATAGTATGTTTTCCGCCTGGGATTTCCATTGCTCTTAAAACATAATCAACTGGGAAATGATCTGTCAATTTTCCGTCTATGTAAGCATTCCAGCCATTTTTATAATAGATTTCAGAGAAAACAGCTAAACCATCTTTTCCATTATCTGATTGATATTTAATATAGTTTGGCTTGTATTGAATTACTTTTATTGTTCCGGTTGTATCCCATTGTTTTTTCATTCGGGCATTTTGGAATTTACTTTCATGTTCATGAACGTTAAAAACCGCCACTTTTTTAGTATCGATATGATCTAATGCTTTCATTACATCATCTGGTTTATTTACAAGCTTAACAGTTTCTACAAACCAAGCATTTCCATTTGCATCAGGATTAACTGCTGGTATAGGCGCACCTGTAGAATCAGTCTGAATTACATACTTAACATTCAACATATTAAGCACTTCAAGATTCATATTTTTTGATTTATTACCAATTTGGTAATCAAACAATTGCTGCATTCTTCTTGGTTTTGCAGCGTGATATCCTCCAATAGAATGGTGAAAATAAGAAGCTGTTGCGCTAGACATATTTCCGTCAATATCAAAAACTCTGTAATGCGTTGTATCTTTTAAAATTTGAGCATCGGCTGGAGTTTCCTGAAAAGGAGCTGCAATTTGAACCGGGCTAACAAAATCCTTTGCTGAAACGTATTTTTTATCTACAAAAAACAAATCAAAAATCATTAAAAGAGCAACGATGACTAAAGTTGTTGTCTGCGAAAATTTATTTTTTATAAATAACCATAAAACTCCAAATGTTACTACGATAAAGAATCCTGAACGCAGCAAATCTGCAGAATATAAAGACTTTCTATCTTCTATTAAAACATCAACAAATTCTTGTCCGTACATTTGAAGGAAATAGTTATCACTGCTTCCTGAAAAATGAAAGAAACCTTTAGCAATTACTAAAATTAATATAACTCCCAATCCAAAAACTCCAGTTTGAACAAGCGCTTTTTGCTGCAATTTAGGTTCGTCTTTTGCTTTAAAAAACGACTGAATTCCCATCACTGCTAAAACTGGCATACATAACTCTAAGATTACCTGAATAGATGATACAGCTCTAAACTTATCATACATTGGCACATAATCAATAAAGAAATCTGTCAAAAGAGAGAAATTTTTCCCCCACGAAAGTACAAGTGAAAATAATGCTCCTGAAAGAAAAACATATTTTATCTTTCTATCATCAATAAATAAAGCTAAAACCGCTAAAAAGAATACTACAATTCCAATATACGCCGGAGCTGCAACAATTGGCTGATCTCCCCAATAAGTTGGCATTGCTGATACAAAACCTTCTGCCTTAGAAGGTTCTACATTATGATCAGTCATAAAGGTATACATACTGCTGTCTTTACCTATATTTTCATGATTTGACCCTCCAAAAAGTCTTGGAGCAATTAAATTGAAACTTTCAGCAATTCCGTAACTGTATTCCGTAATATATTCGCGGCTTAAAGCGTTTTCATTTTCCTTTTTAGTTCCGTCAGGATTAAAAGTTAATTCGCTGTTGCTTCGTGTACTAAACTTAGCATATTCACTTGTTGCCAATAAATTCCCTGCATTAGCGCCAATTGCAAAAATTCCGGCTACAGCCAAAGTTCCAATGGCAATTAAAAGCGGTTTGTATTCTTTGTCTTTTATAAAAGTAAAGGCAAAATAACCTGAAAGTATCAATAAGAAAATCAATAAATAATAGGTCATTTGAAAGTGGTTGGCATTAACTTCTAACGCCACCGCAAACATGGTGAGCAAACCTCCCCAAATATATTTTTTCTGAAAAACGAGTATAAATCCGGCAATAACCAGTGGCATGTAAGCAATTGCATGCGCTTTTGCATTATGTCCAACGCCTAGAATAATAATTAAATAAGTAGAAAAACCAAACGCAATCGCGCCAATAAAAGCTTTTAAAGGGTCTGTTTTTAAAACTAATAACAAACCATAAAACCCTAAAAAGTATAGAAATAAATAATCAGCCGGACGTGGTAAAAAACGTAAAACATCATCTATTTTTCCAACGAAATCATTAGGATAATTTGCTCCTAACTGATAAGTCGGCATTCCGCCAAAAGCAGAGTTTGTCCAGTAAGGCTCTGTATGTTCTGCTGCTCTAAAGTCGTTTTGCTCTTTGGCCATTCCGGTGTATTGAGCAATATCTGACTGGAAAATTTGTTTTCCCTGCAAAACAGGATAAAAGTAAATTAAGGAAACAAGAATAAAGCCCAGGATTACAAGGGCATGCGGATAGAATTTATTTACTATTTTCAATTTTGGCTGGTTTGGTTAAATGATGAATCCTAATACTACAAGGATACAAACTTAATCTATTTCTTCGTAATCAACATAATCGCCTACCTTTTTGGTTTCGCGAGGCTTTTTAGCATTAGCTGTATTAATGATTATTTCGTCATTATTGTTATTACGAGTTTGCTGCCAGGAATTATCCTGACTGTATTGTTGTTGTCTTTGAAAATTTTCTCCTGCTTTCTCTACCGCTTTTTTAACCAATACCGGCAAAAAGATTCGGGCCAAAAATTTAAAAATATAATAAAACGCAATAATCCACATTATCGTTTTAAACAAATTTGTAAAAGATGCTTCTTGCATGATCATATAATTTTTTTCCAAAATTAGTAAATCCGTTGTTTAAAATTAAAATATCAATCTTAAATAAATAATAAAATATAGTACATTTGAAATGCGTTATAGCTTTTAATCAAAAAATACATTTATGTTGAAAATTAAAAACTTACTCTTTGCGTTTCTTTTTTTAGTACCACAATTTTTTTTCGCACAATATACTGATGTGATTAATTCGAATCGTCCGGGCGAAACTATGTCGGCTTATGCGGTTGGAAAATCAGTTATTCAGGGCGAGATTGGCGTTTATGGTATTAAAGAAAAACACGACTTATTAGATTATGACGCTACCGGTTTTGGTACCGATTTAACCGTTAGATATGGCGCTTTTTTAGAACAGCTTGAATTTATTTTAGATGTTCAATATCAAATGGAAAACTTTGATACTCCATATACCAGCTACAAAAAAAACAACTTCAGACAGACCGTTTTAGGAGCTAAATACCTAATTTACGATCCTTATAAAAACTATAAAAAAGAAGCTAATATTTATAGTTATAAAGCGAATCACAGTTTTCAATGGCGCGAATTAATTCCGGCTGTTTCTATTTTTGCCGGAGCGAATTTTGTTGGTGCAGATAATCCGTATTATTTTTCTCCAAATGGAGATATTTCTCCAAAAGTTGCTTTAGTAACTCAAAACTTATTTGGCGGCGGAAGATGGGTTTTTGTAACCAATATTATTGCAGATTATATTGGAACAGATTATCCAAGTTATGGTTATGTTTTAACCTTAACACACGGATTTAATGATAAATGGTCTGGGTTTGTTGAAAATCAAGGGTATAAAAGCGACTTTTACAGCGATGCCATAGTACGCGGCGGTGCTGCATACCTTTTATCTTCAAATATGCAGGTTGATGCTTCTATAAGTACTAATTTCAAAAACACGCCTTCTATTTTATATGGAGGAGTTGGTTTCTCCTGGAGATATGACGGATGGTACAAGGAAAAACAAATTGCGAATAAGAACAAAGAGAAAGCAAAGAAAAACTCTGATAATAAAGAAGAAAAAGTAGATTATCAGGAAAAAGAAAGAAAACGTAAAGCTAAATACGAATAAATTTAATAATCAAACCTTTAAAAAAGGAGTTAATACGATCTTAATGATTACAATCAAAGAAGCCAAAACTAAAAAAGAACTAACCGAATATATAAAATTTCCGTTCTCACTTTATAAAGATAATCCGTATTGGATTCCTCCTATTATTGCTGATGAATTAGAGTCTTTTGATAAAACTAAAAATCCTGCGTTTGATAATGCAGAAGCTTATTTTTATCTGGCTTACAAAGACAATCAAATTGTTGGACGAATTACGGCTATTATAAACTGGGCAGAAGTAAATAATCAGCATAAAAGAAAGGTTCGTTTTGGATGGTTTGATGTTATTGATGATATCGAGGTTACTAAAGCCCTTCTTGAAAAAGTTTATGAATTAGGCAGAAAACATAACTTAGAACATGCCGAAGGCCCTATGGGTTTTTCTAACTTAGATAAAGTTGGCGTTCTTACAGAAGGTTATGACCAAATAGGGACTATGATTACCTGGTACAATAATCCTTATTATGTTACTCATTTTGAACAATTAGGTTTTCAAATTGAGAAAGAATATATCGAAAGTATTTTCCCTTTTTCAAATGTAAAGCCTGAATTTTTCCTGAAAGCTCAGGAATTAATCAAAAAGCGTTACGGGCTTAGAGCATTAACTTTCACTAAAACAAAAGACATAATGCCGCACGTGGATAAAATGTTTGATTTGTTTAATGAATCTTATGCTAAACTGGCTTCTTTCGTGGCTATTTCAGATTTTCAAAAAGAATATTTTAAAAAGAAATACATTAGCTTTATCAATCCGGAGTACATAAAGTTTGTAGTAGATAAAGAGGATAATTTAATTGCTTTTAGTATTGTAATGCCAAGTTTTTCAGAAGCATTGCAAAAAGCCAAAGGAAAACTTTTCCCATTTGGTTTTCTCCATCTTTTAAAGGCAAGAAAGAAAAGTAAAGATGTTGTTTTTTATCTTATCGGAGTTCATCCCGATTATCAAAATAAAGGCGTTACAGCGATTATTTTTGATGAATATTTTAAAACTTTTTCTGAAAAAGGAATTCAAAATTGCATCAGAACTCCTGAATTAGCTGAAAACACAGCGATTCATTTGCTTTGGAAAAACTTTGATCCGAAAATTCACTGTCAGAGAAAGACTTATTTGAAGTATTTATAAGTTTTCAGTCGCAGTTTTCAGTTTTCATAAATGAAAAAACTCAGTATAATATTGGCGTTGTTAATTTCACTTTCATTTACAAAAGATGACAGCGATATTTTATATCAAAATTATGTTAGAGCAATAAATAACGGCGGTACTTTTCAATTTTTCTTGGTAGTTAAGATAAAAAACCTGAATACTAATAAAGTTAGAGAAATCTGCACTAAAGCCAATTTTCTGCAAGGAGCAATACATAGAGAATATAATATTGACTATGATGAAAGAGGAATAATTAAAGCCTATCAAACCGCTATAAAAAACAAGAATAGGTATTTTGAATTCAAGAATGACAGCGCAATAGCAAACCTTGGAATTGAAGATTATTCTGAAAATGATTTAAAGAAATTGCAATCAAGAATTAATTTTAATTTGCTAACTCAAAAAATTAAGAAGAATCAAAAATGGTCTTCATATCTTGATCACAAAGAATTAAAAATGTATGCACATGCTTTATTTAACCTGGGAATATTAACTGGTGAAAATAGTTGTTTTGGAGGTACGTTGATTTATGTAAGTCCAAAGAGTAATTAACTTTTTAAAATAAAACATAAAAAAAATCCATTCGCCCCCAAAACGAATGGATTTTTTACTTTAATAACAATTCATTAATCCACTTTGCAATCTATTTTGGTCAGCGTATTTTTCTGATCAAATTTTAGTTTTGTTTTATCTTTAAATGATACTTTGTCATTAGCTTGTACAACATCTCCGTACCCTTCAATAAGAGTTCCGTCTTTTTGTAAAAAAACAACTTCTCTTACAGATGAAGTTCCTTCAGAATTAAAAGTATAATCGGCAACTATAGTGTCGCCTTTCATATTTCCAATCAGTGTTCCTTCATTTTTATCTTTTCCTGCCAGGTTATAGCTTAATTTTCCATTTACTTCCTGATGAGAATTTACATTAAAACTAAGTTCAATTACGCTTCCATTTGCTCTCCATGCATAACATTGATCTCCTGCTGGTTCTACAATTTCAGCCTCTTTTGGCGGGCTTGGTGTAATTTGTACTGGCTCTGTAGTAGTCGTTTCTTTTTTACAGGAAATTAGAACTGTCAAAATAAGGGTTGCTATTGCTAATACTTTTTTCATAATGCTGAGTTTTTTATTTTGTGATTTATGAATTAAAGTTACTTTAAATAAAAAAAAAACCATTCGTATAACAAATGGATTTTTTTACATAATTTCCACTTAAGGAAATCTATTTTTAAATTAATTACGAAACGTCAACTGTTGTGCGTTCTGCAATTTCTTTATAAGTTCCGTTAACTAATTTCTCGCGAATTGCTTCAAAAGCCGTTAAAGTTTCTTCAATATCTGATAAAGTATGAGAAGCTGTCGGGATCATTCTTAATAAAATAATTCCTTTTGGAATAACCGGATAAACAACAATAGAAAGGAAAATACCGTAGTTTTCTCTTAAATCGTTTACCATTACCATTGCTTCAGGAATACTTCCTTCTAAGTAAACCGGAGTAATACAAGTATTAGTATCTCCAATATTGAATCCTTTTTCTTTAAGACCGCTTTGTAATGCATTTACATTTTCCCAAAGTTTATCTTTAATAGAAGATGAATTACGCAATAATTCTAAACGTTTCAAAGAACCAATTGTCTGGATCATTGGTAACGCTTTAGCAAACATTTGCGAACGTAAGTTGTATTTTAAGTAATCAATAACTGTTTTATCTGCAGCTACAAAAGCTCCAATATTTGCCATTGATTTTGCAAAAGTCGAGAAGTAAACATCAATATCGTCCTGAACTCCCTGCTCCTCACCTGCTCCGGCACCTGTTTTACCAAGTGTACCAAAACCGTGTGCATCATCAACTAATAAACGGAAATTGTATTTTTGCTTCATAGCAACAATTTCTTTCAGTTTACCCTGCTGTCCGCGCATTCCAAAAACACCTTCGGTAATAAATAAAATACCTCCGCCTGTTTCTTCGGCCATTTTAGTAGCACGCTGCAGGTTTTTCTCCATACTTTCAAGATCATTGTGTTTGTAAGTAAAACGTTTACCCATGTGCAAACGAACACCATCAATAATACAAGCATGTGAATCTACATCATAAACAATGATATCATTTTTTGTAACCAAGGCATCAATAATAGATACCATTCCCTGATAACCAAAATTCAATAAATAAGCAGATTCTTTCATAACGAAAGAAGCCAGTTCATTTTCTAATTGCTCATGATAAGTTGTATGTCCAGACATCATACGAGCTCCCATAGGGTATGCAGCGCCATATTGAGCCGCAGCATCCGTATCTGCTTTACGAACTTCTGGATGATTAGCTAATCCTAAATAATCATTTAAACTCCAGTTTAAAATATTTTTTCCATGAAACGTCATTCTAGGACCCAACTCTCCTTCTAACTTTGGGAAAACGTAATAACCTTCTGCCTGAGAAGCCCATTTTCCTAAAGGTCCTTTATTGTCCTGAATTCTTTCGAATAAATCTTTTACCATAAATATATTTTAAAGTAATAATTCGTTTTGTACAGGTCGCAAAAATAATGATTATTATTCTAAAATGGAGTTGAGCATTTGTTTTTATTAAAAAAATATCAAAATATTAATTTACAAAAAATTTACACATACTTAAAGAATTGAATTTAAAACAGTTAACTATAATAAAAGTGTACACAATAATTTAATATAAAGGTTTTATTAGTAAGTATTTCATGACTTTTATCATGATAAAAGACAAAATAGTCTTTTATTTTTACTCCTGATTTAAAACTAAATAAAACCAAAACCTTATGAAAAAGAAAAATGACATTTCGATTAAAATGAACATGTTGTTATGCTTACTTTTTACGATTTTATTAGGAAGTTGTAAAAAAGAAGAATCAGTAAACTATACTGATATAATGACCGAAGGAGAAATGAATGCTGAACTTACAGCCCCTCCAATGGTTCCAAAACCTGTTGGAAACAGAACTGCCATGAAACTCAAATTAAACATGGAAATCAAAGAGCAGGAAGGCACAATGACTGATGGTGTAAAATATACGTATTGGACATTTGGAGGCTCTGTTCCGGGAAGTTTCATTAGAACGCGTGTGGGAGATGAAGTAGAATTTCATTTAAAAAACCATCCGGATAATAAACTGCCGCACAATATTGATTTACATGCCGTAACCGGACCTGGCGGCGGGGCGACTTCTTCGCTTGTTGCTCCCGGACATGAAAAAGTTTTCAGCTTCAAGGTGATCAATCCAGGACTGTATATATATCATTGTGCAACAGCGCCTGTTGGAATGCACATTGCAAATGGTATGTATGGTTTGATTTTGGTTGAACCAGAAGGCGGACTTCCTCCTGTTGACAAGGAATATTATGTAATGCAGGGTGATTTTTATACGCAGGGCGAATATGGCGCAAAAGGCCTGCAACCATTCGATATGAATAAAGCTGTAAAAGAAACTCCAGATTATGTTGTATTTAATGGAAAAGTGGGTTCGCTTACAAACGGAAATGAGTTAACAGCAAAAGTGGGAGAAACGGTACGCTTATTTGTGGGGAACGGCGGTCCAAACTTAGTATCGTCTTTTCATGTTATTGGAGAAATATTTGATCACGTTCATGTCGAAGGCGGGACTGTAATTAATAAAAACGTTCAAACCACTTTAATTCCGGCCGGTGGCGCTGCAATTGTTGATTTTAAAGTAGAAACTCCGGGAACTTTTATTCTGGTTGACCATTCTATTTTTAGAGCCTTTAATAAAGGAGCTTTAGGAATGTTGAAAGTAGAAGGAAAAGAGAATAAAAACATTTATTCTGGAACGATTCAGGAAGGAATTTATCTGCCAGAAGGCGGAACTATCCAAAAAATGCCTGAAAATGCAACTGCAAAAACTGCAACACCTAAACGAACTGCCGAAGAAAGAATAAAAATTGGAAAACAAATTTTTGGCACTACTTGTTTTGCTTGTCATCAATCTGAAGGGCAGGGAATTCCAAATACCTTTCCCCCTCTTGCAAAATCAGATTATTTAAATGCTGATTCTAAACGTGCTATTAAAACAATTTTACACGGCTTAACCGGAGAAGTAAGCGTGAACGGAAAAAAATACAATAATGTAATGCCGGCTCAAAATTTATCTGATGATGAAATAGCTAATGTGCTTACGTATATCTATAACAGCTGGGGAAATAATAAAACAGAAGTTACTCCGGAAATGGTAAAAGCACTGCGATAACAATCAAAAATAAAGCATGAAAAAATTTATTTTCATTCTTACCTTTTTCCTGATGTTTACAGGCGTAACAATAGCGCAGGAAATTGGAATGGCTCTGATAAAAGAGGGACGTTTTGTTCCTCTTTACGGAGCCTCATCTAAAAAACCCGTGTTTGTAAACTCTTTTTATTTAGACATTTATCCTGTTACCAATGCCGAGTTTTTGAGCTTCATTAAAAAAAATCCAACATATAGTAAATCGAAAATTAAAGGAATTTTTGCCGATAAAACATATCTGTCTTACTGGAAAAATGATTTTGATTTTGGCAGTTCAAAACCAAATTCGCCAGTTACAGCCGTTTCTTGGTTTGCTGCAAAAAAATACTGCGAGTGTCAGGGAAAACGTTTACCCACAATGGATGAATGGGAATATGCAGCGATGGCCGATGCAAAAACAGTGGATGCCAGAACCAAAAAAGAATTCAATAATTACATTTTATCCTGGTATGAAAAGTCAAAAACGTATGAAAATGAAGTGGGAAAAACATTTAAAAATTATTGGGGAGTTTACGATATGCACGGTTTAGTTTGGGAATGGACAACTGATTTCAACAGCATTTTTTTATCGGGAGAATCTAGAAAAGACAAAAGCAGCGACAAAAATTTATTCTGCGGAAGCGCCTCTGTAAACGCATCCGATTTAATGGATTATGCGGCATTTATGCGCTACGCTTTCAGAGGAAGTCTTAAAGCGCAATACTCAACCCGAAATCTTGGTTTTAGATGCGCCAGTTCAACAAAACCAAAAGTTAATCTTTAAATTAATTTCAATGAAAAAAACAATAATTGCGGTTTTCATTCTTCTGTTTTCTTTGCAGAGCTGTAAAGAAAATAAAAAGGATACTGCAGTAACAAAAAAGGAAATAACTGATTTATCCATCTATAATCTTCCTTCAAAATGGACAACTCAAAACGGAAATGATATTGAGTTAAAAAGCCTAAGAGGAAATGTACTGGTTATGGTAATGATTTACACAAGTTGTAAAGCCGCCTGCCCCAGATTAGTTGCAGATATGCGTGATATTGAAGCAAAACTCAATAAAAACACCAAAAAGAATGTAAAACTTATTTTAGTAAGTATTGATCCTAAAACAGATACGCCCGAAAGATTAAAAACTTTTGCAATTGCTAATAAAATGAATCAGGAACCGTGGCTTTTTCTTCGTTCATCTGAAGAAAACACACGCGAATTTGCAGCAGTTTTAGCTGTCAATTATAAACAAATATCTCCTGTAGATTTTTCGCATTCTAATATTATAAGCGTTTTTAATCCCGAAGGAGAATTAGTTTTTCAGCAGGAAGGTTTAGGTGTAAACAATGAAAAAACAATTGAAACTATAAATAAAGAAGCAGAAAAGATTTAAAATTTTGAATAGGTTGATTAGTGAAAAAACAAGAGGAGATTTCAGGAATGGATCGACTCTTGTTTTTTGTTTATAATAGAGACTGTAATCAAGATTAATCCTAAAACCAGCAATACACTAAAACCGAAAATACTTTGATAATATCCTAAAATTGTTCCTTTATTAAAAAAGAAAAATCCTCCCTGCAAAAACAATAAAACTTCTGTCCCAACAAATCCTAATACAAAACATTTCACTCCAATTTTTAAAACTAAAGAATTACTGAAAAGCATTTTATTTTGAAGCAATATTCCAAACAAAAAGCCTGTAATAATCCCTAAACTAGTTAAATGAATAAACCCAATTACAAAATTCCTGACTTGATGTGAAATTGCTGCAATATTGGGGAAAACGGTCAGTAATTGAATTCCTATTTTTAAAAACAAAGAACATAATGCTAAAACGTAAACCATTTTAGCCTCTTTGCTTAAATTAGCTTTAAAATCGTTTATTTGAGGCTGGATCATTTTATATAAATAAATAAAAGCCGTTAGTTGCAATACAACTCCAAAGGCATTTATCCAGCTTAAAATATTGGCTTCAATAAACCAGCGTATTGGAAATGAAACGGTTAAAATTGTTGAAATAATGAAAATGATGTAAAATTTTCTAAACTTAGCTTCTTCAATTTTGTGCTGAAACTGCTTTAAAAACAAAGCTAAAACCGCCAATAAAAACCAACCGTTAAACTGAAAATGCAGAAAAAATTGAATCGCAATTTGATAAAAGGCGCTTTGTTTTCCTAATGTACTTACTGCCGGACCCAAACACCAAACTCCTAAAGTAGAAAAAACCATAAATAAAATAGAAGCAATTAAAAGTCTTTGTGAAGACGTTTTTTGTTTTGGAAGATCTTTCCAAATTAATCGGCAGAAAAGATAACTCAGCAAAATGTGCATAGTCGAAAATGCAATAGAAAACAGTCCATAACCCTGAAAAGGAAAAGCAAGCATCATTCCTGTTACAGAAAGTTCTGTTAACCAAAACAATCTATTATATACAGGTTTCCGGCTTTTTTCTTTCGGAATAAAAAAATGAATTACCAAGACATAAATAATCATGTAAACCCAGCCCAGCATAGCAGCATGAGAATGCGCATGAAGTATAAAACTGTAGTTTATAAAATCTAAAGGAAAAAGAAACATAAACCGCATTAATAACCCAAATGCGCAGGCTATTAAAAAATTAAAGAAACAACAGATTATCCAGGTTTTTTGAAAATTCATAATATGCTTTTTTTTTAAAACACATAGAAACATAGATTTTAAAAAAAACGAGGTTTTAAAAAATCTAGATTTTTACACATAGCTATGTTTGTTAATGCAAGTGAAACGCCTTTTTTAAGTTTACAATAATCTATGTTTCTATGTGTTTAATATTTTTTGAGCTCTAATAAAAAACACCAACAATGCTCCATAATCTGGAATTTATCGGTGTTTTTCTCTAGTTAAAATTATAGTTAAGCAAATTCCTCTTCCAGCGCAACCGCTTTTGGAAACAAAATATTATTCTCTAAATGAATGTGTTTATGTAAATCTTCTTCAAATTCATTAAGCATTGCATACGTCACTTTATAAGTCGTGCATCCATCAGCCGGAGGTGTATAATTATTAGTCAGCTCAGCAATTTCTCTAAAACGGTCGCCTTCATTTTCATGTTCGTGCATCATCATGGCAATTGGGTTTGAAACCGTTCCAAAAGAAGGCTGCGATAAAACTCCGTTAGCCTCTTTCGTTTTTACCATTCTTTTTACAAAAGGAAATAAAACCAGCTCTTCTTTTTTCATATGCTGCGCCAATTCTCCTGCACATCCAATAAACAATTCATTTATTTTAAATAATTCAGGATGATTTGAACCATGAACACTGCATAATTTATCTAGAAAACTCAGCAAAACCTGTGTTTTATCTTCCACATAACGGTGATGCGTTTTTTCTATATAATCAACTAATAAATCTAAAGGCCAGGAATTAAAATCGATTCCGCTTTTATTTTCTGACTGCAAAACATCATAAATACTTTGAAGCAGCGCATCAGAATTAATTTCTTCCTTTTCACAAACTTCAGAAACGGTTCTGTTTCCTTTACAGCAAAAATCTATTTTATATTTAGAAAATACGGCCGCAGTTCTATAATCCTGAGCCACAAATGATCCGATTGTTTTGTTTTTTAAATTTTCCATTTTTCGTAAAAATTAATATTAATATATTTCTATTTTTAATAAAAGATAAAATTATCTTTTATTAGTTTTTAAAAAAACTCCAAACCAAATCAGGCTTGGAGTTTTATGATTTATTCTACAATTAATACACCTTTCATCATAGCCACGTGACCAGGAAAAGTACATAAAAAGTTATATGTTCCTTTTTTATCAATTGTAAATTCGATAGTATCTTCTTCACCTCCGCCCAATAATTTTGTATGGGCAACGATTGAAGCTTTTTCAGAAGCCGGAATATAATCTGTAGCCTTTGCTTCGATCGCTTTTGCTGCAAAAGCACCTTCATCTGTTCCTTGCTGAAGGATTACCAAGTTATGTCCCATTGCTTCTTTTGGAATTTTACCAACGTGTTTTAAAGTAAGTTTTATAGGTTTTCCGGCAACTGCTTTTAGTTCGGTTTTATTAAACTGCATTTGGTCATTTCCTTCAATAACCAAAACATTTTCAACGCCTGCTTCAGGCTTTACACCTTCATCTGATGTTGTTTCATTTATTTCTGTCGATTCATCAGCAAGAGCTGCTTCTTTCTTTCCGCAAGAAGTTACTGCTAAAAATCCCATTAGCATTACCATCGAAATTGTGACTTTTTTATTCATTACTATATATTTAAATTAAGATTTATTCCGTTTTATTAAAGATTTTTAAATAATAATCTCCAGCATTTACACCAAGCGCCAGCTCTTCTAAAGTAGTATTAGTAAGCATTGCCAAAAGCAGCTCGCGTATTTTTTTAAATTGATTGTGTACAGGGCAAGGATGAATTTCTGAACATTCTTTCAGGCCAATTCCGCAGCCTTTATAAATAGTATTTCCGTCAATCGCATCCACAATCTGAATTAATTTTATCGATTTTAATGCTTCTTTCGAAACCTCAAAACCTCCTCCTACTCCTTTTGCCGAATAGATGATTCCGGCTTTGGTTAAAATCTGCATAATCTTCGCAGTAAAAGGTTCCGGCGAATCAATTTCTTTGGCAACATCTTTTATTCCAACCCTAATTCCTTCTGAAGATTTTGTTGCAATAAAAATAGAAGCCCTGATTCCATACTCACACGCTTTTGAAAACATATACTGGTTGATTAATTTCTTACAAATATATTCAAATCTTCCATAAAAGACAATTTTATCTTTAATTAATTTTTTATAACAGAAACCTTATTTATAACCAAAATAATTAACACGGTCAAAAACACTTATTCATCAACAAATTCACCTAAAAACGAATTTTAATTTTAACTTTGATTGTACTTAATTTCTAATATCTAAAAAATGCCTGTAAGCAACTCAAAAGAATTAAAATTAGCTGTTCTTATTGACGCCGATAATGTGCCCTACAGTAATGTAAAAGGGATGATGGAAGAAATTGCAAAGTTTGGAACTCCTACAACGAAACGTATTTATGCGGACTGGACCAAACCAAATGCAAACGGATGGAAAGCAGTTTTGCTGGAGCATGCTATAACTCCTATACAGCAATATAGTTATACGGTTGGAAAAAATTCTTCAGATTCGGCATTGATTATCGATGCAATGGATTTGCTTTATTCGGGAAAATTAGATGGTTTTTGCATTGTTTCCAGCGACAGCGATTTTACCCGTCTTGCGATTCGGCTTCGGGAATCTGGCATGAAAGTAATTGGCATTGGTGAAAAGAAAACCCCAAGTTCTTTTATCGTTGCCTGCGACAGGTTTATTTATATTGAAGTTCTGGACGGCGCCATTCAAAAGAAAAAGCCAAAAGCAACCGCAGCAGACACCAAAAAACCTGTAGAAAAACCTGCTGAGAAAGCACTTCACAAAGTTGACAAACAAACCATTGAACTTATTGAAGCTACAATTGAAGATATTGAAGATGATGACGGCTGGGCATTTCTTGGCGATGTGGGCAATTTGATTGTAAAGAAAAAACCAGAATTTGACCCAAGGAATTATGGTTATTCTAAGCTTACGCCAATGCTGAAATCATTAACGGATATTTTGGAAATCGACGAAAGAGAATCAGATAAAAAAGGCATTAAACACGTCTATGTCAGATTACGGTACAACTAATTAAATTATTACCTTATTACTATTATTATTTAAACATGAGAAAAAAATTCTTTATTTACGGATTCTTATTGTTTCTAATTGTTCTTGCAATTTATCATTACACAGGTCGAGGTTATCTACTTGTTTTTATTATCCCAATTTTATTGATTATTGGAGCTTATAATGCTTCTCAAAAAAAGCATGCTATTTTAAGGAACTTTCCGGTTTTGGGTTATTTCAGGTATTTATTTGAAATGATTGCTCCGGAAATTCAGCAGTATTTCATCGAAAGATCTACAGATGGAAAACCTTTTTCACGAAACCAGCGCTCACTTGTTTATCAAAGAGCAAAAAATATTGATTCGAGTACGCCTTTTGGAACACAGCAAAACTTAAATACGGAAACTTATGAAGGTATAAAGCATTCTATTTTTCCGGCAAAAGTTAATGAAGAATTACCGCGTGTTTTAGTGGGTGGAAAAGATTGTAAACAACCTTATTTAGCTTCTTTATTTAATGTTTCGGCAATGAGTTTTGGTTCATTAAGCGAAAATGCCGTTCGTGCCATAAATATTGGTGCTAAAAAAGGAAACTTTTATCAAAATACAGGTGAAGGTGGTTTAACTGAATTTCATCTTGCGGGAGGCGGAGATATTACGTGGCAGATTGGAACGGGATATTTTGGATGCCGTGATGCCGAAGGAAATTTCAGCCCTGAAAAATTCTCGGAAAAAGCCAATCTTCCAAACGTTAAAATGATTGAAATTAAACTTTCGCAAGGCGCAAAACCAGGACATGGCGGTGTGCTTCCGGCGGCAAAAAATACAGAGCAAATTGCTAAGATTAGAGGTGTTGAACCACATACTATGATTCTTTCTCCTCCCGGACACCATGCTTTTTCTGATTCTAAAGGGCTTTTGCATTTTGTGAAACAATTACGTGATTTATCAAATGGAAAACCTATTGGTTTTAAATTATGTATAGGAAATACGGCTGAATTTGAAGCAATATGCCACGAAATGATCGCCGAAGATATTTACCCAGATTTCATTACTGTTGATGGTGCCGAAGGTGGAACCGGAGCTGCTCCGTTAGAATTTGCAGATGGTGTTGGAATGCCTTTTGAACCGGCTCTTATTTTCGTAAACAAAACATTAATTGGTTTAAATATTCGCGACAAAATACGCATTATAGGAAGTGGAAAAATTATTTCAGGATATTCAATCCTGCACGCCGTTGCTTTAGGCGCAGATATGTGTAACAGCGCGCGTGGTTTTATGTTTTCTTTAGGCTGTATTCAAGCGTTACGCTGCCATAATAACGAATGCCCTACTGGAGTTGCGACTCAAAACAAAATGCTGATGAAAGGTTTGGTTGTAACCGATAAATCAGATCGTGTTTATCATTTTCATAAAAACACACTTCATTCTGCAAACGAACTTTTGGCTGCAGCCGGAAAAACATCTTTTGCAGATGTAGATATTAATATCTTTATGCGTGGTGATGAATTTACCAATTTATCAGAATTGTATTTCCCTGATAATTTGACAAACGTTACCAAACGTAATTAAAACAAAAAGCCTCTTTGTAAATTCAAAGAGGCTTTTTTAATTTTAAGAAGCCTATTTCTTTTCTTTCATATTTTGAGAAAAGAATTCAATAGCGCGTCCTTTTAATTTATCAAGAGGAAGTTTACTGCTTTCGAATTCATAGAAATTAAGATATCCATCGTTTTTAAAGCATAAAGCATAACCATTATATCTTTTACTTTCTTTGGTTATTTTGTATGATATTGCCTTAACGTCTCCAATAGTATTCTCTACTTTAAACTTTTGCAAATTAGCGCTGTTTTTTAAGGTTTTAAAACTTGGTTCTATTTCTGCTTTAGATTCAAAATCGTGAATAAAAACATTTAGATTATCCGGCGATTTAAACGCCATTCGCAACGAATCATCGTGTTTGTTTTGAAGATAAAAATCCTTTGGTATTTTAATCTGTGTATCTAATGCAATGTATATTAAGGAATCTTTTGCTAGTTTTTGAATACCGTAATTATCTTTTTGCAAAGCAGACAAACTGTCTAAACTTTCATAATTAGAATACAATATTGCATTAGACATTTTTCTTTGCATTTCCTGATGCTGTCTAAAATTCTCTTTCATGGCTTCCTGAGAATTTCGAAAACTTTCCATTACAGGATCATTTTCATAACGGGGTTTATTCATGTTGGAACAAGTATACAACAATCTTCCGCCCAAAATTATAACCGATAATATACTTAATACGGTTCGCCAGGTTGATCTGTCATCCATGATTATTTCAGGTCTTTTTCAGTCAAAATAATATCATTTACCAGATTTCCTTTAGCATCCTGATATAGATATTTTATTGTCGTAATGTTATAACGTTGTATAGAACCCAAAATAGTTTTTAAATCACTGCTTCTTAAAATACTTTCTTTCATTAAAACCTTTGCTCCTTCTCCTTTAAGCAATTCAGAATATTTTTTTGGTACTTCAATTTTATAAACCAGTTCATTTTTATCGCTAATTTCAATTTTTATGATTTTTGTTCCGTCTTCATTTACAATTGGCATATTTTGGTTCATTATGGCCAGCATTTGCTGCATCTCTGGATTCATGCCAGAACTTGAAAGTTCTTTTCTGTCTACAGCAGGGGTGTTATTTTTGCTTAAAATTTTATTTAACTCCTTTTCATCTACTTTTAATTCAGCAAGTATGGTACTGTTATTGGCCAGAAAGAACATTTCAAACGTTACTCCTTCTCTAATTAGTTCCATTGAAGCTCTATCACTTTTCAGCATTTCACCAAGTAAAGCCGGGAACATTTGATTGTAAATAGATTTACTGGATTCGTTTTGTTCTAAATTAGTATCAATTCTTATTTCAACTTTATTTTCATTTAAAAAAGCTTTTGCACTTGCGCTGCTGATAATATCATTATGAAAAAGTGCACTTGAATTATTAAACGTATTAACGTATTCCTGAATTTTTTGCTTGGTATTTTTACAGCTTACTAAAAACAAAGCAATAGCAATCGTGCATGAGATTTGGGTAATTTTTTTGATCATAGTTTTATAGGTTTTATTAGGTAGACTTTTACACAAACATAATTTAATGTTAGAATTAATCCAACAAGAATTATTATTCTTAACGAAAAGAAAATAGCCTCTCTGATTTACAAAGAGGCTATTTTCAATACTTTAATTTTAACTTAAAGTTTGGCTGTTTCTTTATTTCCTTCTGCAGTTCCTTCTAAAACTGCTAATTCTTCTTTATCAACTGTTCTTTTAGCTAAAATAATATTGTTGTAGGCCAAAAAGTAAACATCAAACTTTACACCTTCGCCTATTAACTCTGTAGAAATTTGATCATTCTTAATCATTTCTTTTAGCAAATCCGGAAATGAATCGGCTGCAGCCTGCTTATTGGCTTCATCACCTTCTAAGTTGGTTTCAATTCTAATTTCAATTTTATTATCATTTAAAAACGCTTTCGCAGAAGTACTGGTAATCCCGTTACCTTTTATGGAAGATGAGTTGTTGTAGGTACTTACATGCTCCTGAATTTTTTGCTTGGTATTTTTACAACTTACCAGCAATAATGCAATTGCAAAAGCAAATGCGATTTGGGTAATTTTTTTCATAATTTTTTAGGTTTTTGGTTTATTTTTAACTCAAACATAATGAAATTATAACACAAAAACAAAACGAAGTCGCAAAACTTTAAAATGTAACTATTTAACTACAAATAGGTTATCGTGACGAAAGAATGAAAAGAATTAACTTAATAACTAAAAAAAATCCTCTTTAAAATTGTTTAAAGAGGATTTCATAAATATTTAATCTGAGTATTATTTTAGCAATTCACCCAAAGATTCTTTGTTGATTATTTGTTTTACAAAAACCGTATTATCATCGGCTAAAAAATAAGCATCAAACTGAATACCTTCTTCAACCAGTTCTTTAGGAATTTGATTTTTGTTAATCATTTCTTTCAGTAGCTTTGGAAACGATGATTCTGCTTTTGCTTTATTAGCTGCATTTTGCTCTAAATTAGTTTCAAACCGCAATTCGATTTATCATCATTAATATATCCTCTCGCAGTTGTAAGTGTAACATCTTCAGCCTTAAAATTTGCAGCTGTACTGTTATAAGTCGTTACATATTCCTGAAGTTTTTGTTTTGCGTTTTTACAGCTTACAAGCGTCAAAATCATAACTACACACAAAATCTGGCTTACTTTCCTAATCATAATTTAAATTTTTATTTCAATTTTTGAAGTCTTAAAAGTGCTTCAAGATAGTAATAATCTGCGTAATTTATAGAGCAGTCAATTTCGCTTCCGGCAGGTTTATGACCTGTTGAGTGCAATAAAAATGCTGAATTAACATCGTGGCTCTGGTAATTATCTGAAAGCGACACAATCATTTTTTTAGATTTTGTCAGATATTCGTTTTTCAGCGTTTTATCTTTCGTATAAGAACTCAATTCTAAAAGTGCCGAAGAAACAATTGCTGCCGCCGAAGCGTCTCTTGGAGCATTTGGAATATCCGGTGCATTAAAATCCCAATACGGAATTAAATCTTCTGTCGTCAATTTATCCAGATAAGCACGAGCTAATTTATGTGCAAAATCAAGGAATTTAGGATCTTTTGTTTCTCTGTAAGTCATTGTAAAACCGTAAATCGCCCACGCCTGACCGCGTGCCCACATACTGTCGTCACTATATCCCTGAGCCGTTCTTCCTTTTATCTTCTTGCCGGTTTCATAATCATAAATAATAACGTGATAAGAAGTATTATCTGGTCTGAAATGATTTGCCATTGTTGTTTCGGCATGTTTTACTGCAATGTCGTACAGCTTTTTATTTCCGCCGTTTTTAGAAGCCCAAAACAACAATTCTAAATTCATCATATTATCGATAATGGTATTGTGTCCGCCCATTTTATTGTGAGGCCAAGACTGAATTGTTCCCACTTTTGGATTAAAAAGTGTTGCCAATGTATCGGCTGTTTTTAGAATAATTTCTTTGTATGCTGCGTTTTTAGTTAATCTGTATCCGTTTCCGAAACTATTAAAAACCTGAAAACCTAAATCGTGATCGGCAGCTTTACTAACCGACAAAGGCGTTAAAAAACGACTAAATTTATCGGCTTCTTTTTCCCATTTTTTATCTTTTGTTGCTTCGTATAAAAACCACAATTCTCCAGGCCAGAATCCGCTTGTCCAGTCTTTGTAATTTACAAATTTCCAGTCTTTGCTCCCATTAGGAACCGTTCTTGGTGAAGTCCCGTCATCCGGAATCATTTTTAAAGTTTTTGAAGCCTGCTCTGCGCAATACTCCAATTGTTTTTTAACGTTAAACGAATTGTCTTTTTGAGAATAACCCTGATTTCCAACAAGTAATAAAGCGGTAATCAGAGCGAAAAATTTTGCATTCATGTGGTTATTTTTAAATAGATAGTTTTTAGAACTGATAAATTTATGAAATAAAGTAAACTTATTTTAGTCTTTGTATTTTTCGTTCCCTAAAAATGTACTTTTTTGTCATTGCGAGGAAGGAAGCAATCGCCCTAAACTGGATGTGATGGCACGCAGATGACGCAGATTTAAACAGATTTATTTTTGCTATATGATTGTCATTGCGAGGAACGAAGCAACCGCATTAACATGAGCTGCGAAGCTGGATGTGATGGCACGCAGATGACGCTGATCTAAACGGATTATTTTGTCATTCCGAGGAACGAGGAATCGCACAAGTAACTCCGCAACAGCAAGCCTCCAATCTTTGTCGATTCTTTAGTGCGATTCCTCGTTCCTCGGAATGACAAACTTCATGGTTACTATACATTTATGCATCACATATCAGTCAATAACAAGAATAAATCCGTTTAAACCTGCGTCATCTGCGTGCAATTACGTCCAGCTTTTTAAAGATTTGACCTATATTTGCTCCTAACCAAAACCTGCCTAAACTTTGAAAAAATCCAGAATACAATATTTCATTTTATTTCTCTGCATTATTATTCTCGGAATCCTTTCAAGAAAAATCTCCTTTATTCCTTTATGGATTGGCGATGCTCTTTATGCGGTTATGGTTTATTTTTTGGTTAGAATATTTCTTCCAATGAAAAAAGCTTTTATAGTTGCTTTATTTTCTCTTTTACTATGTTACTGCATTGAGTTTTTACAGCTTTATCAGGCAGAATGGATTATTGAGCTTCGAAAAACACTTTTTGGAAGATATGTATTAGGACAAGGTTTTCTGTGGTCAGATATTTTAGCTTATACTTTTGGAATCGCTTTTGTTTTTCTTATCGAAAAAATAACTCTGAATCGTATTAATCAAAAGTCTGCGTGATTTTTTCAATATTTAAACTGTTTGCCATTGCCATAAATATTTGGTAATATGCTCCTTTATTATCGTACAATTCGTCGTGTGTTCCTTTTTCCACACATCTTCCTTTTTCTAAAACAATAATATTTGAGGCGTCGATAATTTGAGAAATACTGTGCGATATTATAATCACAGTTCTATCTTTTTTAATCGCGTCTAAAGATTTTTTAATTTGTTCTGTTGCAATTGCGTCAAGACTTGCTGTTGGCTCATCTAAGAAAATTATTGGCGGATTTTTCAGAAAAAGTCTTGCAATCGCAATTCGCTGCTGCTGCCCGCCGGAAAGTAAATGCGCATCAGAATCGTAACCTTTTGGCAATTGTATAATTTGTTCGTGAATGTAAGCTTGTTTTGCCGCTTCAATAATTTCAGATTCTGAAGCTTCGGGATTTCCGTATAAAATATTCTCTCCAATTGTGCCCTTAAAAATGTGGTTTTTCTGAAGAACCAAACCAATATTTTTACGCAGAAAATCAGTGTCATAATCCACTAAATCAATTCCATCCAAAAATATTTGTCCGGATGAAGGCAGATAAAATTTATCTAATAAATTAATAATGGTGCTTTTTCCGGCTCCGCTTAATCCAACTAGAGCTGTTGTTTCATTCGGTTTAACCGTAAAATTAATATCGTAAAGTGCCTGAGTTCCGTTTGGGTACACAAAATCTACATTTTTTACTTCAATTAATCCGGTAATTTTTTCCGGCATATAAGTTCCGCTGGTTTCTATTTCCTGCTCTGATTCTAAAATGTCAAAAAATCCTTCAGAATAAATTAAGGCATCGTTTACTTCATCATAAATTCGGTGTAATTGACGAATTGGCGACGAAACATTATTAAATAACATAATATGAAACATGATCGCACCAATTGTCATTTGATTATTTAAAACAAAATAAGCGGTTAAAATGATGATAATCACGACTCCTATTTGTTCAACGAAGCTTTTAATACTTTCAAAAATAAAGCTGGTTTTTCTGGTTGCCAACTGATTTTCTGTCATTTCATATTGAATTTTTTCATGACGATCAGCTTCGGTCGATTCGCGAACAAAAGATTTAATAACGGTTATCGATTCAATTAAACTAATGATTCCGTTGTTTTTGGTTTCACGATAATTACGCATTCTTCTTCTAAATCCGCTCAATTTTGTGGCTTGCAACTGGCTGATATAAAAGTAAATTGGAATAATACATAAACTTACCAATCCTACATAAACATTGGCATAAAACATAATGACCAAAGCCACAAAAGCATTGGCAAATAAAGGCAGAATATCGATAAAAAAGTTTTGAACTAATCGTGTTAAACTGCTAATACCGAGATCGATTCTGGTTTGGAGTTTTCCGCTTTCATTTTCATCAGAAGTATAAAATTCCATTCTATAACTTAGAATTTTTTCTACAATTGTCTGCGAAATATCTCGGGTTATGAAAATTCGGAGTTTTTCTCCATAAAATTTTTGTCCGAATTGTACAATTGAGTTTACTAATTCTTTAGTAAGCAGCACAATACTTATTATCTCTAATAAATGAAATCCTTTTGATAAAGGTTCGTGCGCCACCATTAAATTATTGATAGCATCGACGGTATATTTTAATATTACGGCGTTTACCTGTGCTGCAAAAGAACCTAAAAATGTAAGCAGTAAAGTGGCAATTACCATTTTTTTGTACGGTTTTACAAAGGGCATTATTTTTTTATACAGTACAGATAATTGCATTTATTTTTATTTTTAGGTAACTATCAAATATAAGAATTCTAAATTTGTGTTTAAAATAGTCTTACTTTTAAATATACAAAATATGAAACTGGTTTTCGCTTCCAATAATTTAAATAAAATCAAGGAAATTCAAAGCATTCTAAACGGATCTATCCAATTATTAAGTTTAGAAGATATTGGCTGTCACGAAGAAATTCCTGAAACTGCTGATACTATTGAAGGCAATGCGATTTTAAAAGCCAATTATGTAACCGAAAATTATGGTTATGATTGTTTTGCTGATGATACAGGTTTAGAAGTAAAAGCTTTAAACGGTGAACCGGGCGTTTATTCTGCAAGATACGCGGGAGAACAAAAAAATGCCGATGATAATATGAACAAACTTTTGGAGGCTATAAAAGATGAAGAAAACCGTAGTGCGCAGTTCAAGACCGTTATTGCTTTAAATTTAGAAGGAAAACAGCATCTTTTTACGGGTTTAGCAAAAGGGAATATTACTTTGGCTAAAGCCGGAAATCATGGTTTTGGGTATGATCCAATTTTTCAGCCGGAAAATTATAAGGAGACTTTTGCCGAATTATCTTCAGAAATAAAAAATAAAATCAGTCATCGTGCAAAGGCAACTGAGCAACTTATTGATTTCCTGAACACAAGAAAATAATTGTTTGAAATACAACATTTTATTGGGCAAAATTGATATTTCACGACGTATTTTTTTTGATTTCTTTGAAAAATGATTTTACCCTAAACATAACTTTTTGATAATCAAATCATAACAAATCTATAAATCTTAAAATAGCATTAGTTTATCTGAATAATTAACAGTAATTTTGCACCCTATTTTAAAAACACATATGAATAAATTTGAACAATTAGGATTGAATGAATCGTTACTGAAGGCGATTTTAGATCTAGGATTTGAAAATCCGTCAGAGGTACAGGAAAAGGCGATTCCCCTATTATTGGAAAAAGACACAGATATGGTTGCGTTGGCTCAGACAGGGACAGGGAAAACGGCAGCTTTCGGTTTTCCGCTAATTCAAAAAATTGATGCTGACAATAGAAACACACAAGCATTAGTTTTATCGCCAACACGAGAACTTTGTTTACAGATTACCAACGAACTTAAAAACTACTCAAAATACGAAAAAGGTATTAATGTGGTAGCAGTTTACGGCGGGGCTAGTATTACAGAGCAAGCCAGAGAGATTAAAAGAGGCGCACAAATTATTGTGGCTACTCCGGGGAGAATGCAAGACATGATTAACAGAGGTTTAGTAAACATTAAAAATATAGATTACTGTATTCTTGATGAAGCTGATGAGATGTTAAACATGGGATTCTATGAAGACATCGTATCTATTTTATCAGATACTCCAGATCAAAAAAGTACATGGTTGTTCTCTGCAACTATGCCGCAAGAGGTTGCCAGAATTGCAAAACAATTCATGAGCGAACCGGTTGAAATTACTGTTGGTACTAAGAACTCTGGTTCTGCAACAGTTTCTCACGAATTTTACTTAGTAAATGCACGTGACCGTTACGAAGCTTTAAAACGTTTAGCCGATGCAAATCCAGATATTTTCTCTGTGGTTTTCTGTCGTACTAAAAGAGATACACAAGCTGTAGCTGAAAAATTAATTGAAGATGGATATAGCGCTGCTGCGTTGCACGGAGATTTATCTCAGGCACAACGTGATGGTGTAATGAAATCTTTCCGTGGAAGACAAATTCAGATGCTTGTTGCTACTGACGTTGCTGCACGTGGTATTGACGTTGATAACGTAACGCACGTTGTAAACTACCAATTACCTGATGAGATCGAAACGTACAACCACCGTTCTGGACGTACTGGTAGAGCTGGAAAATTAGGAACTTCTATTGTAATTGTTACAAAAAGTGAGTTACGTAAAATTTCTTCTATCGAGAGAATCATCAAACAAAAATTCGAAGAAAAAACTATTCCATCTGGAATCGAAATCTGCGAAATTCAATTATTACACTTAGCTAATAAAATTAAAGATACTGAGGTTGATCACGAAATTGACAACTATTTACCAGCTATTAACAATGTTCTTGAAGGTTTATCTAAAGAAGAATTGATTAAGAAAATGGTTTCGGTAGAATTTAATCGTTTCATTGCTTACTACAAAAAGAATAGAGATATCTCTACTCAATCTTCTGGAGAAAGACGTGAAAGAAACGATTCTGAGCCAAGAGAATTCAATAACAACGGAGCAGTTCGTTATTTTGTAAATATCGGTTCTAGAGATAATTTCGACTGGATGTCTCTTAAAGATTACTTGAAAGAAACATTAGACTTAGGTCGTGATGACGTTTTCAAAGTGGATGTAAAAGAAGGTTTCTCTTTCTTTAATACTGATCCTGAGCATACTGATAAAGTAATGGATATTTTAAACAACGTTCAGTTAGAAGGACGTCGTATTAATGTTGAAATTTCTAAAAATGACGGCGGAGGAAGACGTGACCACAACAACCGTGGCGGCGGACGTAGTTCTGGCGGACCAAGAAGAGAAGGTTCTGGAGGTTTCGGCCCAAGACGTGAAGGTTCTGGCGGCGGCGGATTTAGAAGCGACAGAAACTCTGCTCCAAGAGAAGGTGGTTTCAGAAGCGACAGAAATTCATCTGCTCCAAAAAGAGAAGGTGGTTTTAGAAGTTCTGCTCCAAGAAACGAAGGTGGTTCTGACAGAGCTCCAAGACGTTCTGAAAGCTTTGGTGATTCACCAAGACCAAGAAGACCAAGAAGAGATTAATACTTTAATATCTTAAAATACGAAATCCCAAATTCCTGACATAAATGGAATTTGGGATTTTTTTTCATTAAAGAATCTTAACCCGTTGAGTATAATTAATTTTAACAGATAGAAACATAGATTTAGCACTCTCAAAAAAGGCGTTTCACTTATTTAAAATAAACATAGAGAGCTATGTGTTATAAACAAGTTTCTTTTCATATCCTTTTACACATATAAAACCTATGTTTCTATGTGTTAAATGTTTTTTTACACCCAATGGGTAAATTTTAATCTCTAGAAATGAGTTTTGTAATCTAAAACAATACAACTCAACCTTCCTAATCCCTTTTTATTTAAACACAAAATGCAACATTGCTGACTTTGTTAATTTTCTGATAATTATATTCGAAGACTACGAAATATTTAATCTCTATTTACTACTTTTAGTGCTTTAAATCAGGATATGAAATATTTCGCAGTTTTCTTTTTTTTACTATTCTCTGCCATAAGTTTTGCACAAGATGCTGAATCTACAACTCCGCAAAGAGTTTCGGGTTATATTATAAACGATGATAGTAAACAACCTCTTCCAAATGTAAATATCATTAACACCAACAAAGTACGCGGCGCAAAATCTGATGCAAAAGGGTATTTTGAAATTGATGTGCAGCCAAATGATACAATTCATTTCTCTCTTTTAGGATTTCAATCTCTTAGAATCAGAGTAACAAATGACTGGATAAAAAATAAAGTGACTCGAATTCAGCTTACCGAAAAAGCAATTGCTCTTGAAGAAGTTATCATTGCCCCTTTTAATTTAACTGGTTATCTTGAAATTGATTCGAAGTTAATTCCAACCAAAGAAAACTACCGTTACAGTATTTCGGGTCTTACACAAGGTTATGAAGCGGGTGAATATTCTCCAAATGCTTTTGGAAAAGTATTGGGTTCTATTTTTAATCCTGCCGATATGCTTTATAATTTCTTCGGAAAAAACAGTAGGGAGCTTAAAAAACTCAAGGACATGAAAAAAGACGATACGATTAGAAATCTTTTAGAAACTAAATACGATCGTGAAACTATTGCCGTTTTATTAGGAATCAGCAAAGATGAAATTCCTGAAATCATGCATCGCTGTAACTATTCTGATGCTTTTATTCAGTCCGCAAACGACTTACAGATTTTAGATGCTATAAGCGGCTGCTATGAACAATATAAAGTATTAAAAAGGAATTAAAATTTTACTTTTATAAAAAACATATGAATCCTCAATTTTTAAAATTGGGGATTTTTTTATGTCTTATGATTTTTTAAAAAGCTATATTTACTATAACAAAACAGTAAAACAAATAAAATCAATACATTATGGCAAAAGGTCAAGATGCTAAAAAAACAGCAAAAAAAGAACCGTTAAAAACGGCTAAAGAAAAGAAAGAAGAAAAAAGAGAGAAGAAAAATTCTCCTAAAAGAGATTAATTAGTTTTCAGTCGCAGTCACAGTTTTCAGTCTCTAAAGAAACTAAAAACTGTGACTGAAAACTGAGAACTTTATTTAACTGGTATATTCGAAAGAATTTCTAATACAAATTTCCAATATTTTTGAGCAGATGAAATACTAGCTCTTTCATCTGGAGAGTGTGCTCCGTGAATTGTTGGTCCAAAAGAAATCATATCCATTTCAGGATAATTTGTTCCTAAAATTCCGCATTCTAAACCAGCGTGGCAAGCCACAACTTTTGGCTGTTCACCATTTTGTTTTTCGTAAATATCTTTTAAAACTTCTAATATTTCAGAGTTTACGTTTGGAGTCCATCCTGGATAAGATCCTGAAAGCTCAACTTCGCATCCAACTAATTCAAAAGCAGAACGTAAAGAATTAGCCAAATCAAATTTTGAAGATTCTACAGAAGAACGCGTTAAACATCCCACCAAAATCTCTCCGTCTTTTACAACAACACGCGCAATATTATTTGAAGTTTCAACTAAATCAGCCATATCTGCGCTCATTCTATAAACTCCGTTTTGTGCTGCATAAATCGCTCTGATAATTCCTTCCTGAACACCTAAATCCATTATTTTTTCAGGTAAATCACCTTTTACAATTTCTATAGATAGGTTTGGTTCAGTCGTTTTGTATTCTGCTTTGATGTCAGCAATAATTTCCTGCATATCATATACATAAGCTTCATCAAACATTTGAGAAATAATTACTTTAGCAACACTTTCTCTCGGAATTGCATTTCTAAGACTTCCTCCATTAATTTCAGAAACCTGTAACCCAAAGTTTTCAAAACCATCAAATAATAAACGGTTCATTATTTTATTGGCGTTTCCTAAACCTTTATGAATATCCATTCCTGAGTGACCTCCGTTTAAGCCTTTTACGGTAATAGTATATCCAACAGAGCTTTCCGGAACCTCTTCTTCATTATAGCCTCTTGTAGCCGTTACATCGATTCCACCAGCGCATCCAATATCAATTTCATCATCTTCTTCTGTATCCAGATTTAATAAAATCTGACCTTGAAGAATTCCTCCTTTTAAGTTTAACGCTCCAGTCATTCCAGTTTCTTCGTCAATTGTAAACAGAGCTTCGATTGCAGGATGAGGAATATCTTTGCTTTCTAAAATCGCCATAATTGTAGCCACTCCTAACCCATTGTCTGCACCAAGTGTTGTACCGCGGGCGCGAACCCAGTCACCATCAACATACATATCGATTCCTTGTGTATCAAAATCAAAAACGGTATCGGCATTTTTTTGGTGAACCATATCTAAATGACCTTGCATTACAATGGCTTTGCGATTTTCCATTCCCGGAGTTGCCGGTTTTCTGATGATTACATTTCTGATTTCGTCTTCAAAAGTTTCTAAACCTAAGCTGTTTCCAAAGTTTTTCATAAACTCGATTACACGCTCTTCTTTCTTTGACGGACGCGGAACGGCGTTTAAATCTGCAAATTTGTTCCAAAGTGCTTTTGGTTCCAGATTTCTTATTTCCTGACTCATTATATTTTGTTTGAAGTTTAACAATTAAGAGCTTCAAAGTTACAAAGTTTAAATGCTTTTTCCGCCACGAATTCCACGAATTAGCACAAATTATAATGGCTCTAAAATTAAAGGATAAGAATACTCAATTTAAGATAAAGAAATTTAAAAGTAAAGCAAACTTTTTAAAGAGGATATTTTGATGGATTTAACGAGGTATTAAAAACAGACATAACATATACTGTTTTCACATTCTCATCTATAAAATAAAAGATAATAAATGGGAATTTCTTAGTGGGAAGACCTCGATAATCTTTGTATCTGATTTCAAAAAAAGGATTTTTAGATAATGTATCTAAATGTTCATCAATCACTTGATAAAAATATTCGCCTAAACCACTTTGTTTAGACTCATAATAATCAATAGCTTCTTGTATATCTACAAGTGCTCTTGGCTCAATAACAATATTAAAAATCATTTCTTTGATTTCAAACGTAATTGTTTTTTGGCTTCGTTCCAAGGAAGAAAATCATCTGCTTTTGAAGTTGATCTTCTTTCATCTAACAAATTTTTCATTTCTTCAGTTACAGAAAATTCATTAATTACGGTTTCATAATTGAATTTTTCTATCAACTGCATAAAGAATGACAATTCATTATCAGGAATATTTAAAGTGATTCGTGTCATTTTCCTTGTTATTGAGTAACAAATTTACAAAAAAGAAAACGAACTAGTATTTTAATTATTATTTTTAACCCAAAAGTAAAACCGTGACACGAAAATATATCCTTCCTCTATTTCTTTTAGTTCAGATTATCTTTTTAAAAATTCTGCCCTTTTTCCCTGATTTTGTGGAAGGTCTTTACAGCAATAATTTATACATCAGAATTTCGCATTTCTCACGAGTACTTTTAGGCAAAATTTCATTTTCTGTCGGTGATTGTATTTACGCAGTTTTAATTTTATCTATGATAAGCTGGTTTTGGAGAATACGAAAAACATGGCGAACAGATTGGAAAGATCATCTTTTAAAAATCGTTGGTAAAATTTCTGTTTTTTACTTTTTCTTTCATCTGCTTTGGGCTTTCAATTATTATCGTAAACCTCTTTTCGAAAAAATGGAAATCAAAAGAGAATATAGCGATGCTGATTTATTGGCCTTTACAAAAAGACTAATTGTTAAAACGAATGAAGTTCAGTTTAAAATCACAAAAAATAAAGATGAAAAAATCAATTTTCCCTATTCTCAGGAAGAGGTTTTTAAGATGAATCTTAATGGATATGATAATTTAGCCGAAGAACATCCTTATTTTAAATATAAAACTTTAAGCGTAAAAAAATCGCTGTTTAGTGTACCCTTAACTTATATGGGATTTGGCGGTTATTTGAATCCGTTTACAAATGAGGCGCAGGTAAATGATTTGTTGCCAATGTATTCCTTTCCGCTTACGGCTTCTCACGAAATGGCGCATCAAATAGGTTTTGCAAGTGAAAACGAATGTAATTTTATAGGCGTTTTGGCAACTGTAAAAAATGACAATTTATATTATCAATATTCGGGATATAGTTTTGCTTTGCGATACTGCCTTGGAATCTGGAAGTTTAAAAACGAGAAAATCTTTGAGGTTTTAAAGAAACAAGTAAATCCGGGGATTTTAAAAAACTATCAGGAAAGTCAGGATTTTTGGAAACAATACGATACTTTTATTGATGAAGGTTTTCATTTTATATATGATAGTTTCTTAAAATCAAACAATCAAAAAGATGGAATGGAAAGCTATAGCAAGTTTATTGATTTGATGATTAATTATTATAAAGAGAAAGAATTTTAAGTTTTGCCACAGATTACACAGATTTAAACGATTTTTATTTTAGATTAAAAATAAAATAGGATTATAAATCCTTTTTAATCCTTTAATCTGTGGCAAAAAAATAAAAATCATTGTAACAAAATAGATTTCAACACTACTAATACTTTTATGAGCGAAAATCTAGAACAGTCATTTGTTGCGCAATTGCAGGCAAATCAGAATATAATCCACAAAATTTGTAGATTGTATACTGCCGGCGAAGATGCTCATAAAGATTTGTTTCAGGAAATCACTATTCAGCTCTGGAAAGCGTATCCAAAATTTAGAGGCGACAGTAAATTTTCGACCTGGACATATCGTGTCGCTTTAAATACAGCCATTACCTTATATCGCAAAACCAAAAGAACCATATCTACCGTAGATTATGAGAGTCATCAGCATTTTGTAAAAGATGTAGATTACAACTACGAAGAGGAAGAACAGATTAAATTGATGTACAAAGCGGTTTATCAGCTTAACGACATCGAAAAAGCATTAGTTTTTATGTATTTAGAAGACAAAGATTATCAGGAAATAGCCGAAACCTTAGGAATCAGCGAAGTGAATGCGCGCGTGAAAATGAACAGAATTAAAGGGAAACTTAAAAAAATACTAAATCCTTAAAAATTATTATGAAAGAACTGGATTTACTAAAAAAAGACTGGCAGAAGAACTCTGATTCTTTTGAACAAATTTCTGAAAAAGAAATCTATAAAATGATTCACAAAAAGTCATCTTCAATTGTGAAATGGATTTTGATTATCAGTATTTTGGAGATTTCGTTTTGGACTTTTTCAAACTTATTTATCAATACCGATGATGTTTTACGAAAAATAAATCATCCCGAAATTGTGGTTACGCTTGAATACTTAACTTATTTGAATTATTTAGTTGGATTGGTTTTCGTATTTATTTTCTATAAAAACTACACTACAATTTCTACAACTGTTGCCACAAAATCTTTAATGAGTGCCATTTTAAGAACCAGAAAAACGGTTCAGTATTATGTTTGGTATAACTTAGGGATGATTGTAATTACATCCATTTTAAGCTTCTTTATCGCTTTTGTTTACAATCCTGATATGGCTTTTTTAAGAGAAAAACTTGCCATAGACGGAAAAGCAATGTTTGCTACAATTGGAATCTTAACTTTAGTAATATTAGGTTTCTTTGGATTATTCTGGTGCTTCTACAGATTGCTATACGGAACTTTACTACGCAGATTGTATGTGAATTATAAGGAGCTGAAGAAAATTGATTTCTAAGATACTGAGGTTCTAAGTTGCTAAGATTCTAAGGTCTCTCCTTTAACTTGAAACCTGAAACTTGAAACAAAAAAAACAATCTAAACTCTAAAATCAGAAATCTAAAATTCCTAATATTCCCACTGTCTCAATCTATTTAGTTCTTCCTGTGCTTTGATTTCTTCAGCTGGAATTACTTTTAAGAAAGATGGATGCTGTTCGATAGCGTATTCTACTTTCTCTACGATTTCTTCGATTGTATCGTTTTCATAATCAATTTCAAGAGGTTCTTTGATAATGAAAGACTGAAGGATATTTTTCTTTTTCATACGAAGTCCTTTTTTATCAAAAGAACGACGGAAACCATCAATAACAATAGGAATTACGATAGGTTTATGCTGTTTGATAATGTGTGCTGTTCCTTTACGAACAGGCTTAAAAGATTTTGTTGTTCCCTGCGGAAAGGTAATAACCCAGCCGTCTTCAAGGGCAATACGGATATTTTCGGTATCGTTTGGATTTACGTCACGTTTTTCGGTTACGTCAACGCCTTTTGCACGCCAAGTTCTTTCTACGGTAATTGCGCCAACATAAGCTAAAATTCTTGGCAGTAATCCGGCCTGCATCGTTTCTTTTGCAGCCACGTAGTAAATATTCATTTTTGGCTGCCACAAATAACCTATGTTCTTAATAGTATCTTGACGTCCGCTTAAACTTGCGTTAAACACATGAAACATTGCTACAACATCGGCAAAATAAGTTTGGTGATTGGATATAAACAAAACGTTTCTGTCTGGAAGTGTTTTAATAATTTCAGATCCTTCAATCTGTAATTCATTAAAACCTCTATATCTTCTATGAGTCATGGCTCCCAAAATACGGATTAACCATTTCTTGATGAATAATATATGCCCAAAAGGATTTCGTTTAAACAATCCCATAACGTCTTTTTGTGTTTTTTAGGTTAAGTCGCAAACATACAAAAATTATTCTTTTAGCAATACTAATATACAATTTACGAAATAAATCTGTATCTCAATGATTATCAAAATGTTAAATTAACGTTATTGTGATTTTTCTGAGAAAGTAAATTTTAGAACATCTCTCAATTCGCTTAAAATCATTGCGGTTGCACCCCAAACAATATGATTTTGAATATTAAATGCCGGAACCAAAATATCATTTCCGTAAGAAGTTGATAATTTGCTTTCGATTATAATTTCATCATCTAAAAAAACAGATAACGGCAGTTCGAGAACATCAGCTACTTCTCGGGCATCAGGATAAAATTCAAGTTCTTCTTTGGCAATTCCCAAATATGGATGTACTAAAAAGTTACTTGGCGGAATATACATAGGTGTAAAATGCTTTATTATTTCAATTTTTTCAGGATTAACACCAATTTCTTCGCTGGTTTCGCGTAAAGCAGTTTCCTTATAATCACGATCTGTGAGTTCGTATTTTCCGCCTGGAAATGCAATCTGCGATGAATGAACGCCATTGTATGCATTTCGAACAATTAGAATTAAATGTGTTTTTTGATTTTTAGGATAAAACAACATCATAACTGCGGCAATTCTTGGATTTTTTGCGTCAATATCTAAATTTTTCAACGCCTGAATGCGTTCTAGAGGTGCCATTTTTGCGTGTGATGATTCTGCCGGAAGTTCAACTGGAATTAAATTAGGAACATATTGCAAAAAATCTTGAAAATCCATATTCAAAGTTTATTTTTGTACTTTCAAATTAAAATATAAATATACTCTAGAAAATGCGGTTCTACAAGTTTTCTAAAACAAAGCCATAAAAATGTACAGCAGAGAAGAATCACAAAGAATAAAAAGGGAATTTTGGGTTGCTTTTGCAGAAAAGTACCCAAGAAAATGGGTTCTTTATGATACCAAAATCAAAGATTTCTCTTTTAAATTTTATGTAGATAATAAAAAAGCGCAGGTTTTAATTGACATTGAACATCGCAGCGACGAAAAACGAAATGCGTATTATGAAAAAATAGAAGCTTTAAAAAATATTCTGGAAGAGGAATTTATTAAAGACTTGGTTTTCGAAAAAAACTACACTTTAGAAAGTGGTAAAACGATTAGCAGAATTTGGGTTGAAAAACCTGGAGTAGGTTTTAGCAATCGCAATAACTGGGATGTTATTTTTGATTTTTTCAACGAAAACATGCATGCTCTGGAAATGTTTTATCTGGAATATGATGAGTTTATTAAGGAAATTGAAGTTTAGGTGAAAGTTGCTAAGGTTCTGAGATACTAAGTTTTTTTATATAGCAAACCCGGCAGATTTTAAAATCTGCCGGGTTTGCTATATAGTACATTACTTAAAAATTTATACCGTAAAAATATTATAAACTATAATATGATCGTCGTAGTTGATATAAAGCTGTTTACGATTATCTTGTTTTTTACGTGTAATAATAGAAAGCTTGCATTCACGTCCGTCATTATCTTTACACATAAAAGAATACACAATATCAGTATCGTTTTCTTCTCGTTCGATGTAATCCAGAATACTAAAAAGCTGTATTTCCTGAGAATAAACTACAATCCTGTGTTTATCAGTATCCAAAACTACAGAGAGATTAACCAAATCAAGATCTGACCACTGTCCCCACTTTCCTTTTTCATTTTTTTCTAAAACACTAAATCCCGACGTTTTAAAATGATACGATTGACTCTGAACTTGTTGTAATCCAAAAGCCAGAAACAATGCTATTATATAAGTGCGAATAGAATTCATAAAATATTTCTTGCAGGTAATTAAAACTCAAATGTAGCTTTTTCTTCGCGAGCAGCTTTAAAATCGGCCATCATTTGTTGAACAATTTGTTCTACAGGCAAAATTTCATGAATCAGTCCGGCAATTTGTCCTATTTCAAGTTCACCTTCTTCAAGATCTCCTTCAAACATTCCTTTTTTGGCTCTTGCTCTTCCTAAAAGTTCTACTAATTCTTCTTTAGAAGGGCATTTTTCATACAAAGCCTGAACATCATTATAAAATTTATTCTTTACCAATCGAACCGGAGCTAATTCTTTTAAAGTCAATTGAGTATCTCCTTCTTTTATACTAACTATCGTTTCTTTAAAATTATTGTGGGCAGAAGATTCTATCGATGCCGCAAAACGACTTCCAACCTGTACACCATCAGCACCTAAAATCATTGTCGCAAGCATTCCTCTTCCGGTTGCAATTCCGCCCGCGGCAATAAGAGGAATTTGTATTTTTTCTTTAACCATTGGTATCAAAGTTAAAGTAGTCGTTTCGTCACGACCATTATGTCCGCCAGCTTCAAAGCCTTCGGCAACAATGGCATCAACACCAGCTTCTTGTGCTTTTAATGCAAAAACACTGCTACTAACAACATGTACAACCGTTATTCCTTTTTCTTTTAAAAATGAAGTCCAGGTTTTAGGGTTTCCTGCCGATGTAAAAAC
Organism: Flavobacterium panici; assembly: GCF_903819335.1. Lineage (GTDB taxonomy): Bacteria > Bacteroidota > Bacteroidia > Flavobacteriales > Flavobacteriaceae > Flavobacterium > Flavobacterium panici. The sequence goes on from NZ_CAIJDE010000063.1 coordinate 157,932, forward strand.
GATTTTCACGCCTTCTTCAACCACGATATTCATGATCTCTTCAATATTGGGATATAACATCGGAATATTAACTCCAAACGGTTTATCAGTTGCTTTTTTGCATTTCTGAATATGTTCTCTTAAAACCTCAGGATACATTGAACCTGCTCCAATTAAACCTAAACCTCCGGCATTACTTACTGCCGATGCTAATTTATAACCACTGTTCCAAATCATTCCTCCTTGAATAATTGGATATTTTATATTGAAAAGCTGTGTAATTCTGTTCATTAAAACTCTTATTGTTTTATTATTTTTCCTGTTTTCTGTAAATTCCCAGATTTAAAAGTATAAAAATACAGTCCGCTGGTTAAGCTTTCTACAGAAAGAACCGGATTTTGATTTGTTATTTGTTTTTCGATCAGCTTTTGTCCCAAAATGGAATAAATAGACACAGAAGCTGTTTCATCAGCAAACAAAAAAGAAATATTAGATTCTGTTGGATTTGGATAAACTGAAAAATTAGATGAAGACTGAAAAACATCTACACTTAAAGTCGATCCAAAATTAGGGATTCCATAACCATAATTATTATCCGGAGTTGTATAGCGATCTGCAGATTCAATAATCATCTGTCTAATTTCCTGATTTGTTTTTGATGGAAATGCCTGCCAAAGACAAGCAACCATTCCTGCCATAATAGGACATGAAAAAGAAGTTCCATTTGCCGTACCAATACCTCCTGTAGTGTTTGCAACAACAGCCGCAACGCCCTGCGCCATTACATCTGGTTTTATACGATTGTCAAAACTTGGCCCGATAGAACTAGAAGGAGCTTTAACTTTTACAGCATTTACAGAACCAATTGTAAGAACAGAAATACCGTCTCCAGGCGATCCAACGTGGTTTTCAACTTGGTTTCCTTCATTTCCGGCAGATGCCAAAACGATAATTCCTTTACTAAAAGCTATTTCGGCGCCTTTTGTTATAAAGTTTGTCGTGCCATTCATATCGCTGTAAGTGTGGCTGTAATTGGCATTATCAAAACCAAAATAACCTAATGAAGTGGTAATAATATCAACTCCGTAAGCATCCGCTTGTTCTGCTGCTTCAACCCAATACGATTCTTCAACCGGATTTTCAGAAGCATCATTTTCTGTTATAAATAAATAATAAGAGGCATCTGGAGCTGTTCCTACCAACGAATTTTCTTTGTAACCGCCCATTGTAGATAAAACTAAAGTTCCGTGATCGTCTCCGGTATAAAAATTCGTGCTTCTGTTAACATAATCATAACCTCCTAAAATCAAATTATTATCTCGTAATCGTTTAAAAGGTTCAGCTGTGTTTACACCAGGATATCCGGCATCCAAAACAGCAATTATTTTTCCGGAACCTGTATAATTCTGCTGATGCAAAACCTGGCCGTTAAGCATTTGGATTTGATTTGCAGAATTTCCGTATGCATAATCAATTGTTGTTTCCAGTTTATTTTTTACTGCAGCAATATTATTTTGAGAAACTTTTTTTGAAGTTACATTTAATGTCTTATTGGCAAAAACTACTTTATCAACATACGAAAGCTGCTTTAAAGCCGTAATATTAGTTTGAGTTCCTCTAACATGAAGTGCATTTAACCATTTTGACTGTGCCAAAACTGTTATTCCTGTACTCGCTTTTACCTGATTTATATATGTAATTTCCAGAGGCGCGTCTGAGATATTTAAGGCAATATTTTGTGCTGTACGACGATCTAATGATCTCTGCGAAAGAGTCAGCGATGGATTATTGAAAAAATCCTGTGAATTTGGTTTTCCGTTAAAATATACCCAAGCATCTTCTTCCTGAGAAAACATTAAAGTCGAAAACAATAGTAAAAGAAAAGTAAAGTTCTGTTTCATATATACTCTTTTAAAAGGAAATCCTTCGTAAAAAAGTATAAAGCTAAGAAATTACTCCCGAACCAACTAATTCATTCTCTAAATACCAGGCAACAAACTGACCTTCTGTTATGGCAGATTGTGGTTCTTCAAAAGAAACATACATTCCGTCTTCAAATTGATGAAGTGTCGCTTTTTGCAATGGCTGACGATAACGAATTCTCGCCATAACTTCCATTTTTTCACCTGTTTTTAACTTCATATCTTCACGAACCCAGTGTACTTCAGATTCTCCAACAAACAAAGCTTTTTTAAACAATCCAGGGTGATTGCTTGTTAAACCTGTATAAATCGTGTTGGTTTCAACATCAGTAGCAATTACAAATAACGGATCTGTAGTTCCGCCAACGTTTAACCCTTTTCTTTGACCAACAGTAAAATAATGTGCACCTTGGTGTTTACCCATAATTTTTCCCATTGTTGGAAGATAATCCAGTTTTTGAGCTTCAATTTTTAGATTTTCTTCTAAAGATAATTCAGCCGGTTTTTCAAAGTTATAGATTGGATCATTTTTATCAATCTGAACAATTGTACCTTCTTTTGGCTGTAATTTTTGTTGTAAAAACTCTGGTAAACGAACTTTTCCAATAAAACAAAGTCCTTGCGAATCTTTCTTTTCTGCAGTTACCAATTCCATTTCAGCCGCAATTTCGCGAACTTCAGGTTTTGTCAGCGCACCAATTGGGAACAATGCTTTAGACAATTGATCTTGTGACAACTGACATAAAAAATAAGATTGATCTTTGTTCACATCATTTCCGGCAATCAATTGATAAACCGTTTTTCCGTCAACCTCAATTTCGCTTTTTTGGCAGTAATGTCCGGTTGCAACATAATCGGCACCAAGACTTAGTGCGATTTTCATAAAAACATCAAATTTGATTTCACGGTTACAAAGCACGTCAGGATTTGGAGTTCGTCCTTTTTCGTATTCGTTGAACATATAATCAACGATTTTTTCTTTGTATTCCTCGCTTAAATCAACAGTTTGAAACGGTATTCCGAGTTTTTCAGCCACTAATAAAGCATCGTTACTATCTTCTAACCAAGGACATTCGTTAGAAATAGTAACCGAGTCATCATGCCAATTTTTCATAAAAAGCCCAATAACTTCGTATCCTTGCTGCTGCAATAAATAAGCGGCAACACTAGAATCTACTCCACCAGAAAGACCAACAACTACACGTTTCATTTTAAAATCTTTAATTTTACAAGGGTGCAAAGATACGCCATATTTTATATAATCTGACTCCTTTCAATTAGTTTATATAATCTCGTGGTAGATAAAACTTATGGTTTAAATACTTACTTTTAATATTCAATACAATTGTCATGAAAAAATACATTTACAGCCTGTTTTTCTTATTCATTTTCATGTCTTTAAGTGCACAAAGATATTCTTCATCATTAGCTGATTATGAAGCGTATAAAGCATTTAAAGGAAAACCTTTATCGGATAAATTCTCCAATATCGAATCGGTAAAAGTGGTTTATGATTTACGAAAACAAAAAATGTATTATTTCAACAGTACATTGATTCCGCTGCATTATGATTTTGTAACGAATCATCTGCATTACAATTATGATCTCCAAATTTTCAACAATGAAAATTACAGCAACACTTTAAAAGACAGGGATTTTTTATTGGGAAATCTCAATCATATCAAAGGAACTGATAAATGGATTTTTGAACTCGCTGCTTCAGATCATATGCCAATTGAACAAATCGAACGTTTTTTCTATTTGGTTAAAAAGTCAACTTTTATTGGAGAAAATCTGAAATTCTATTTGAATAATCCCGAACAAATGGAATGGTTTCGTTTAGAAAAATTTAAAATTCCGTGTGTAAAATCAGATTATATTTTTAATGAAATAAAATATCAGGAAGTCGTTTCAGGAAATAACATTGGCATTTTAAAACAATACAAAATCAAAGAGCTGGATAAAGTAAAACCAAATCCTGACGAAATTATAGTTTTAGACGGAACACCTGATATTTTACCAAATGTAAGAGGAATTATTGTCAACGAACTGCAAACACCATTGAGCCACTTGGTCCTTTTGGGTAAAAACAGAAAGATTCCAATTATGGCCTACACATTGGCTTTAAAAGATGAAAACATTAAAAGATTACTTTCTAAAAAAGTAGAATTAAAAATTCAGGTTGATACTTTTTTTATAAAAGAGACTGATAAAAAAATTGTCATCAAAACGAATTCTAAAAAGAAAAAACTAATCATTGACAATAGCGTTACTGATTTAGTTGATTTGTCTAAGATCTCAAAAAAAGGAGTTAATTACATTGGTTCAAAAGCACAAAACATGTCGTATTTAATTGCAATTTCAAAAGAAATTCCATTTAAAGTTCCGGAAAATGCTCATGCCATTCCGTTTTATTTTTATACAAAACATATTCAGAAAGAATCGATTTCTTCCTTAATACAAGAACTTTTGAATTCTACGAAGAAAGATTCAACGGTTTGGGTAAATCAGCAGTTGAAAAAAATTCGTGATGCCATTAAAAAAGAACCTATTGACCCTGAGTTAATTTCGAAATTAAATGTAACATTTAAGGATGCTAAATTTAAAAACTTCAGATTCCGTTCCTCAACAAATGCCGAAGATTTAGACGATTTTAACGGCGCCGGATTATATGATTCTAAAACCGGAATTCTTGGAGACAGCATTAAAACTTTCGAAAAAGCGATTAAACAGGTTTGGGCAAGTGTATGGAATGAAGCTTCTTATAATGAAAGAGAACTTTTTGGAATCGACCAGCAGAATATTGCAATGGGAATTTTGGTTCATCGCTCATTTCCTGATGAATTAGCAAATGGCGTTGTGATCACGAAAAACATTTTCAGAGGAGATTTCCCCGGAATTACTGTAAATGTTCAAAAAGGAGAAAACTCAGTTGTAAAACCAGAAAAAGGAGAAATCTGTGAGCAGTTTGTAGCGTATCATTTAAACTCCGGAAACGACGATGATGATTTTGATGTCGATTATACTTCAAACTCAAATCTCAATAATAATGAGCCTTTATTAAGCCGAAAAGAAATGAGCCGACTTTTTCTTGTGAGCACCAAAATAGAAGAAAAAATGTACCGCTATTGGCGAAAAAACCTTTTTCATCCTGTAGATATCGAATTTAAAATCGTTGGCGAAAATCGGGATTTATATATTAAACAGGTTCGGCCATTTAATAACTAGACACAATTCAATCAAAAGCCTATTAACTTAATTACATTGAGCTATCAGGAGAAAATTGGTTTTATTCTGCCACAGGTTAATAGATTAAAATGATTTATAAAATGTGTTGACAAAACTCTCGCAGATTCTGCAGATTTAACAGATTATTCTTTGAGTAACTTTATCAAAAATCTGCTAAATCTGCAGAATCTGCGAGAAAAAAACTTGTTGCATTGTTTTTTATAGCCGACTTATTTCTGAGTTTGCGTGACTAATAAAAAACCAAAAGATCTATTTCGTTTGTAACGGTATTGACCAAAATGATTTTAAAATCAAAATCCTGAATATTAATTTTTTCCTGAACTACTTTGCGGATAGTTCCATTTTCTAAAGAAAAATCACCAGCAAATGCAATTTTAACATCAACAGTATTCAGATATTTTGAAGCTTTTCTATTTACGATAATAGACGCCACAACATAAAAACCAATAATGATAATTTGAAAAAACAAGAGTATTTCTATTTTCTCAAAAGGATACATAATGTCCAAAATAGAAAGCGTAATCGTAGCAAAAAGAAAGATGATTGCGTTTACAGTAAATGATTGTGTCCTAAATCTTAAAATGGAAAAAATAGCAAACAAACCAAATCCAATCCCAACTCCTATTTCAATTTTTGTGAATAAATAACAAAGCGAAAAAGTACACAAACCCACAATAACCATCAACGGATTTATAGTTTCGTTATCTTTTCTATTGGAGAAAAAATACAAAACCAAAATCGAAAAAAACAATAAAAAGAATCTTCCAGCAAGTTCGTTTAAATCCATTGAATCAAAATATTAGCTCAACCAAATTTAAACAATTGAACAAAAAATCAGCCACGAATTCACGAATTTATTTTGAATAAAAAAGGTTTGCCACGAATTACACAAATTTCCACGAATTTTAATTTAACTAAGAAAGCAAAAAATTAATTCGTGAAAATTCGTGTAATTCGTGGCAAAAAAAAATGCCCGCAAGCGGGCAAGTATTTATTATTCGTTTTTAGGTTTTGAATTGGCTTTGTAAGCACTTTTTGGATCGCTCATATTAACTTCTTTGGTCAATTTACCTTTCGTGTAAAACTGCCACATTCCGGCTTTTTTCCCTTTTACAAATTTTCCTTTAGAAGCTACAACTCCATCTGAATCATAAAAAACAGCATCGCCTTCATATTCATTATTTTTAAATACAGACTGTTCCTGAATCGTTCCGTTTTGCCCTATTTTTTTATAATTTCCTTCTTTTAAACCGTTCACATAAGTCATTTCCTCAGCAACTTGGTTATTCGGATAATAAACCGTTCTTAAACCGTGTAATTTACCTTTTTTATAAGTTTCAGAAGTCATCAAAATTTTAGAAGCTTTGTGATAATATTTCCACTCGCCTTCTCTATCCTTACCAATTTCTTTTCCTTCGCTTACTATATTTTTATTCTGATCATAAAAAATAGTATACGAGCTTCCATCGTTAGCCGTAAAATCCCGCGTTGCAATTACATCGCCTTTTTTCGTATCATCAAAAAACTTAAAAATTCCTGTTTCTTTTCCGTGGCTGAAAGTTCCTTCATATCGCGGACGTTTTGATTCGTAAACACCTTTCCAAACACCATCTTTCTTTCCGTTAGCATCTAATTTATTAAACTCAGTCTGGGCATTTACAAAGAAAACATTTAGCAATAGCAGCCCAATTATTATTTTTTTAGAAATCATCTTGTATTCAATTTTTAACTTAAACGAAAATTAGTTTCATAAAGTATGTTTACTTATTCTCAAAGTTAAAATTTTCATTTTTATTTGAAAAGGAAACACACTCTTTAAAATAAAAAATCCCGATTAGATCGGGATTTTTAAAATTTATTTCTTTTTATTCTGAGTCTTTTTTGCTGCCTCTTGCTGTTCCATTACATCTTGAAGACGCTGTTGAAACTTACTTGGCTTTTTAGGCTCTTTTAATTTATTTTCCTGAATTTGAGCGTGAATTTTCTCGCTGTCTACGATGTAATTTTTAATAACAAACATAATTCCGATAGTAATTAAGTTCGAGATAAAGTTGTACAAACTTAAACCTGCACCATAACTATTAAAGAAAATTAACATCATTAGTGGCGAAACATAAATCATGATTTTCATCATTTTTGCCATATCCGGCATACCTTCTTGCTGAGGCGCAGCCATTTGCTGATCTCCAGAAGTCATTTTCATGTAGAAGAAAATTGCAATTGCAGCCAAAATTGGGAACAAACTGATATGATCTCCGTACAATGGAATATGGAAAGGTAATTTTACAACCGAGTCAAAAGATGATAAATCGTCTGCCCAAAGGAAACTTTTTTGTCTTAATTCAAAAGCTGATGGGAAGAATTGAAACGATGCATACATAAACGGAAGCTGAATCAATGCCGGAATACATCCTGCCATTGGGTTTACTCCTGCTTTGTTGTACAGTTTCATTGTTTCCTGTTGTTTCTTCATTGGGTCTTTTTTGTATTTTTCTCCCAACTCAGTAATATCCGGACGTAAAACTTTCATTTTAGCCTGTGATAAAAACGACTTATATGTAATTGGCGACATAGCCAATTTGATAATAATAGTAAATATGATAATTGCAATTCCGTAAGCAATATAAGAGCTTAAGAATCCAAATAATGGTACGAAAATCCATTTATTGATCCATCCAAAAATTCCCCATCCTAACGGAATAATTTTTTGGAATTCTTTACCATAAGATTTCAATACTTTATAATCAGCCGGACCAAAGTATAAGTTCATCTTATAATCGATTTCTCCGTTAGAGAAAGCCAATGGAACTGTTGCTTTAAACTGTTTTGTAAAAAGAGTATCCACTTTTTCGTCCTTAACTAAATTCTCAGAAACTAAATCAGCTTTCTCAAAAGCAGTATTCGTTTGAAGAATTGTAGCAAAAAAGTGTTGTTTAAATGCAATATAATCTACTTTTTCAGGCGTTTCTTCTTTGTGATCTCCCTGACCTACATAACTTTCTTTTCCATCTGCATAGTTATAGTAAATTTCAGCATAACGATTCTCGTAAGAAACACTTTTTTCATTTCTGTATGTTTTTAAATCCCAAGCCAAATTTAATGGTTTAGAAGAATTTAAAACTCTGTTCAATCCTTGAGAACGAACATCAAAACCAATTAAATAATCGTTTGGTTTTAATACATATTTATACTCTAAAAATTCATTAGCTCCAGCTTTTAAACGCATTGTTAAAATTTGGTCTGCACCATTTTTTGTCAATGTTGGTTCAAAAAACAAATCTTTAGAATTTAAAGTTCTGTTATCTGTAGTTTGTAATTGAATATTTAAGTTAGAATTGTTATCCTTAATTAATTCAACTAATTGTCCTGAACCTTTTTTAAATTTTTCGAATTCTTTTAGCGTTGCTTCAACTATATAACCACCTTTATTAGCGATTTTAAGTTTAATCTTCTCGTTTTCAATAGTTGTAAAAGAGTCTTTTGCAGAAGGAAGCGTAGCAGAATATGCAAATCCGCCTAAAGTTTTTTGCAATTGTGCCAACTGAACTGTATCGCCTGGTGTAGCCGCCACAACTGGTGCAGCAATAGTTTTAGCTTTATCAGCTTTTGCCTGAGCTTCTTGTTTAGCTACTAATTCTTTCTTGGCTTTTTCAGCAGCAATTTCTTTATCAGAAGGCTGATTTTGGTACATAATCCAAATCAGGATTCCGAATATCAATACAAAACCAATGATTGAATTAAGGTCAAATTTTTTTTCTTCCATTATTTATTTAAAAAAGTTATCCGTCAGAAGTTATTAGTTATGATTATAGCTTAAAAGTTACAACCTCTTAGAATATTAATTATTATTTTTTATGCGCATTTACCGCAGCAGCTACAAAATTCACAAAAATTGGATGTGGATTTGCTACTGTACTTTTGTATTCAGGGTGGTATTGTACACCAATAAAGAACGGGTGGTTTTCAAGTTCTACAATCTCTACTAATCCAGTATCAGGATTAACTCCAGAAGCTTTTAAACCCGCTTTTTGCAATTCGTCTGCGTATTTATTATTGTACTCATAACGGTGGCGGTGACGCTCTGAAATCGTTGTTTCACCATAAATTCTGTGTGCCAGCGTATTTGGTTTAATATTACATTTCCAAGCTCCCAAACGCATTGTTCCACCTTTGTCTGTAACATTTTTTTGCTCTTCCATTAAACTCACAACCGGATGAGGCGTTTTCTCGTTCATCTCAGTAGAATTGGCTTCAGTGTAACCTAGAATATTTCTTGAATATTCGATAACAGACATTTGCATTCCTAAACAAATTCCAAAAAACGGGATGTTATTTTCACGTGCATAGCGAACTGCTTCAATTTTTCCTTCAATACCTCTTTCACCAAATCCCGGAGCAACTAAAACTCCGTCAAGAACACTTAATTTCTCCGCAACATTATCAATATTAATGTGCTCTGAGTGAATAGAAATTACATTTACTTTAGTTTCATTTGCAGCACCTGCGTGAATAAATGCCTCTAAAATAGATTTGTAACAATCTTGCATTTCTACATATTTTCCAATCAAACCAATATTAACAGTTTGCTTTGGATTTTTTAATCTGCGTAAAAAAGTATTCCATGTTTTTAAATCCGGAGATGCTTTTTTAGGTAAATCTAATTTTTTCAAAGCCACAACATCTAATCCTTCTTCAAGCATTAAATTTGGAACTTCGTATATTGTTGAAGCGTCAATTGACTGAATAACCGCTTCTTTTTTAACGTTACAAAACAAAGCTAGTTTTTGACGTAATTCCTGAGATAATTCGTGCTCCGTTCTACAAACTAAAATATCAGCTTTGATTCCGCTTTCCATCAACGTTTTTACAGAGTGCTGTGTTGGTTTTGTTTTCAACTCACCCGCAGCAGCCAAATAAGGAACTAAAGTTAAATGAATAACAATTCCGTTATTTTCTCCTAATTCCCAAACCAACTGACGAACAGACTCAATATAAGGTAATGATTCAATATCACCTACAGTTCCTCCAATTTCAGTAATTACAATATCATAATCGCCAGATTTACCCAGCAATTGCATTCTGTCTTTAATTTCGTTTGTAATATGAGGAACAACCTGAACTGTTTTTCCTAAAAATTCCCCTCTTCTTTCTTTTTCAATAACCGAAAGATAAACTCTTCCTGTTGTAACGTTATTTGCCTGAGAAGTAGGAACGTTCAAAAAACGCTCATAATGACCTAAATCTAAATCTGTTTCGGCACCATCATCTGTTACATAACATTCTCCGTGCTCATACGGGTTTAATGTTCCCGGATCCACATTAATATACGGATCAAATTTTTGAATAGTTGTACGGTATCCTCTTCCTTGTAACAATTTTGCTAAAGATGCTGCAATGATCCCTTTTCCTAACGAAGAAGTCACACCGCCTGTAACAAAAATATATTTTGTTTGATTCATTCTGTTTTTGTTTGTAAGTAGTTGTGTAAAAAACTTGGCAAAAGTACAAATTTAATTAGATAATTTATCAATTCCAGAATGAGATAATTTGCAAATTTTTAAACAGATTGATTACTTGGTTTTGTAATCGATAATTTTAAGCTTTTATTAGCAGTATTTTTAAGAAATATCTTTAAAATGGCTTTGACACTGTTACTCAATAATGTCAAAAATCAATTATTTTAAGTCTTTCACCTGAGCACTATCCTTAATTATTTTTTCAGACTTGATTACAGAATCACGATGGCGTTTTATATCTGCTCTAATAGCTTCTACCTGACTTTTAGATACTTTATCTTTCACATAATCAGATTTAACAGCAAAAAAGATAGAAAAAAAGAGTATTAAAGGAATAAAAATCAATCCTGTTCCTAACACTAATGCTATTTTTGCAAGTTTGGCTGAAACATTTGCTCTTTTTGCTCGTGATAAACCAATCACTCCAAAAATTATTGCGAGAACAGCCAATACTATATAAGCTATTTTAAAAGCTAAATGTGGTACAAAAACAAAAATAAGTGCCAATACAGCCAGTATTATCGCATATCTGCCCTGGCTTTCTCCCGGTTTTGATTGTTGGGAATTGTTTTCCATTACTAGGTTTTTAATATTTACTGTAAAAATATAAAAACACTAAAAAGAAGTTAATATACTGAGACAAAGTTACTAACAATTAAAATAGTCTTTTTTTGACTATTGCTTTTGGATAATCAATTAATCTGTTTGAAATTATTTTAATTTATATCTTAAATTATCAAAGAAACGTTCAATTAATCTTCTATCTTCAGTAATAATTTCTGCCGTTCCTTTTGCTTCGGCATGGAAATTCAATTCTACACCATAATTTGTTTTTAAGCCAAACGGCAAATCAATATCTACGAGATAGGAATTAATTTTATTTTGATTATCAGATAATGTCTGTTGATTTGTTGCAAGTGATATTCTTTTTACCTTTCCTTTTATTGATCCATATTCATTATAAGGATAATTATTGAGTTTTATGATAACGTTTTGATCAACTTTAACTTTTCCTGAGCCATTCTCAGGTAAGTTTACCTGACCAATAATTTGGTTATTATCCGGTATTTTTTTAAATAATTCTTGTCCTGATTGTATGTAATCGTTATTTTTAATGAAGTTTAAGAAATCAATTTTACCATCTATTGGAGTAACAAAAACATACATCCGTTCCCACTTTTTTATATTATCAAGTAAATCATAATAGTTATTAAACATATTGATTATTAATTCTCTTTCCTTTATAGCCTTTTCAATAGCAATGACTTCCGATTTATTCTGAGCTTCCTTTATTTGATAATTTGTATTATTAATTTCTTTATCAATAGCATTATAATCAAGTTCGCTATTTGCTTTTGCAATTATTGAATGCTCAATATCTGCTTTAGAAGTTACGTTTTTAGAATATAATGTGGAATCCTTTTTAAAAAGGCTTTGAGAAGTTTGATACTTAATTTTTTGATTTTGAAAATCGCTTTTTAATTGAATAATTTTACTTGTCTGTAATTCTAATAACTTCTCATTTATTTGTTTTTGAAATTCATACGGTTGTTGAACTGTGTAGTCAAGATACTGGTACAAAGAATTTAAGAAGTTAAAATACTTATTATTTATTTCTCCTAGTGATAAATTTTCTGGAAATAAATTACGGTTTTCTTTATAATTGACCTTATGTATATTTATTTTATGAAGAATAATGTTCAATAATTGAACGTCTTTTAAATTTGCTTCATTTTTTATATACGCAATATATTCGCCCGTTTTTACAACGGCATTAGATTTATCTTGTAATAAAATAATATTTCCGGCTGTTGAAGCTATTAATTTAACTGGTGCTTGTTTTGTATTTATAACGATCTGACCTGATAATATTGAAGGGTATTTTATGAGCCAGCCGAATAAAAGCAGCAACAAAACTAACCCAATAGCTACTGCAGTAATTATAGTACCAAATTTGGTTGGCATTTTTTCAATTATCGAAGCAACTTCTTCAGTTCTATTTTCATTAAGCGTTTTATGAAATCCCTTATTAGCCATTTACAGTATCTCCTATTTGTGTTTTTACTAATTGATAATAATGTCCGTTTTCTCTTGTCATCAGCATATCATGATTTCCAATTTCTGTAATAAAGCCATTTTTTAAAACTATAATTTGGTCTGCTTTACGAATTGTACTTAATCTGTGTGCTACTACAATTACCGTTTTATCTTTAAAAATTTCTTCAAGCGCCATTACAATTTTTTGTTCATTTATAACATCTAAAGAATTGGTTGCTTCATCAAAAAACAAATAATCCGGATCTTTATATAATGCTCTGGCAATTAAAACACGCTGTTTTTGTCCACCACTCAAACCTCTTCCGTTTTCTCCCATCATAGTTTGATACCCTTTTGGCATAGCTTCTATTTCAGAGGCAATATTAGCAGCAGTTACCGCTTTTTTTAATCTTTCATAATCAATATTTTCATCATCTAAGACAATGTTATTTTGAATTGTATCGCTAAAAATTTTACCATCCTGCATAACTGCACCACAGCTTTCACGCCATTGCTTTAAATTAATATTCTGAATATTTAAATTCCCCATAGCTAATTCCCCATGAGTAGGTGTATATAATCTTAAAATAAGTTTTAATAAAGTAGTCTTTCCACTTCCGCTATCACCAACGATTGCTGTAACTTTACCTTTGGGAATCATTAATGAAATATTACTTAAAATATAATCCCCATTACGACTGTATTGAAAACTAACATTTCGCAAAAACAAGCTTCTATCTTCGGGAAGTTTAATACTATTGTTAGCATCATTTTCTTCTTCATTTTCAAGTTCGTGTATTTCATTTAGTCTTAAAAAACTGATTTTAGCATATTGACCTGATTGTATGAAAGAAATAAACTGCATAATTGGACCATTTAACATTCCAATTATAAATTGAGTAGAGATCATAACTCCAAATGTTATATCTCCTTTTATAACTGCTTTTGCACAATAAAAAGTAATAATTAAATTAGTTAGCTGATTAATAAAGTGAGCACCTAGATTTAGTGTATTTGTAATACGCAATATTTTTTGATCAACTTTAAACAACTGAACTTGTAAAGCTTCCCATTTCCACCTTTTTTGCTTTTCATAATTATTGATTTTGATATCCTGAATACTTCCTATAGTTTCGACCCAATAGCTTTGATTTTTAGTATGTATATCAAAATATTCCCAATCTAATTTTTTTCTAAACTGTAGGAAAAATAAAACCCAGCCAATAAATAATATACTTCCTATTACATAAATCAAACATAAAATTGGACTATAAATAAAGAGGATAATTCCGAATATGAAAAAGGTAAGAATAGAGAACAAAAAATTAAGTGAATTATTCATTATAAAATCACGAATACGTTCATGATCTTGCGCTCTTTGTAAAATATCTCCAATTAGTTTATTTTCAAAAAATGTGATTGGTAATTTCATTAATTTAATGAGATAGTCTGAAATTAATGAAATATTTATTCTTGAAGTAAGATGAAGCAAAATCCAATCGCGAATCATATTACTTAAAAGTATACTCACAATAATGGTAATATTCGCAATTAAAACAAGATCAATAAAATCTAAATCGTTGGTTTGAATCCCAACATCAATAACTGCTTTTGAGATAAATGGCAAAAATGCCTGCAAAATTGTAACGATTAGCATTACTACAAACAGGTTTATAAAACTCTTTTTGTATGGTGTAAAATAACCTAAGAAATTTTCGAATGTTTTGCGACGTTCTAATTTATCATTTATCGAACGTTGTTTAAAATCAGCCATTGGCTCTATGGCTAAAACTGCTCCAGTTTTAGATTCTTTTAACCAACTATCTTTAAAATTTTCATGAGAGTATTTTAATAAGCCTTTTGCGGGATCTGAAACAAATACCTGCTTATGAGTTATTTTATAAACCACAACAAAATGATTATCCTGCCAATGTACAATACAAGGCAATGGAATAGTTTTTAAAGTATTAAAATCTATTTTAATACTTTTTGTTCTTAAACTAATAGTTTCACATGCATCGCTAAGATCTAGAAAACTTACGCCTTCACGTGTAATACCGCATAAATCACGTAAAAAAGGCAGGCTATAAAACCTGCCATAATACTTTGCTATTATTTTTATACAAGAAGGACCACAGTCTTTGGCATCGAGCTGATACTCGTGGGGAAAATTGAACATTATTTTTTTGTAGATTTCAATTAAATTTATTCTAAAATCATTTTTTATGTGAGGGATACATACTGTCCATAACCTTCTTAGGCATAACATCTTTTAGTCTTTTTCTATATAAAAATGTATTCGGATCTTCCCACCATCTCGTGAGATTAGCTCTTAAATGAAAATTATAAATAAGTAACTCTTCATATCTTCTCTTGTAGATCATTTGCTCAATTCGAAGAAAAGCTTTATCATCGATTCTATATTCTCTATAATTAACACCATAAGAGGCACTCCACATAAATTCAGAAGCACTTTGATCTAAAACATAACTTTCTTTTAATTGATTTATTCCTGATCTAGCATCATCTTTAAAATGATTTTCGAATCCTATAATATTTAACTCTTCATCCATCACTCTAAATAAACTATCAATTTTATTTTTATAATCTACTTTTAGAAATTTTTTATCATAATCAATTTCATCAGAAGATATAAGTGAAATTAAACTAAGAGTATCTGTAAATGACTCTGGTAAACCAATATCTTTTTTTAGTTCTGATATTTTATCTATTGATTTAATATCAGGATTTGTTTTTTTACAAGCCACAAAAAAAAACATTATCATAATTGTATAAAAATTCCTCATGTTTTACTATTTTAGACCTAACTTTTTCAATTCTTCTTTTGCTTGTTCTGGTGTTACAGTTCTTCCATAAATAAATGCTTGAGCTTCAAAATACCTTCTATCTTGGAGCCCTCCATCAACTTTATTAAGATAAGAGTTTTCCATAATTTTATTTGCAGCTGCAACACCTCCCGATTTCATTGCTTCAAGAACTTGATGTGTTAAAGTTCTGTTTTCATTACTCCCAGGACCACCATTATAAGTCATATCAACTAGAGCAAAATACTGGCTTCTGTTAAATTGCCCTGTTAAATCCATATTTTCCATTTTCTGATTTAAAGCATTTTCCGCTGATATAACATCTTGTGCCAAAAAAGTAACAGCTTGATCAAAAGTTATTGATTTTGGATCAGTCGATTTTATAGCTCCATCGTGCAATTTATGTCCAAACCCAATAGTAGTATGTTTGGCTTTATTACTATCTAAATCATAAACGTTCAAAGATAAATTCTCATATAAAGCTATTTCATACAAGCCCTCCGCATTCAATTTCATAGTTGGTTGAAACATATTACCGTAATTATGTTCTTTTTTTATTGGGTCATAATCAACAATAGATTTATGAGCCATCTCAGAAAATTTAATTTTAGTAAGAGAGTCCAGAACTTCTGTTTTTGTAAAAGTTGTTAACACCGCTTTTGTACCATTTATAGCTCCTCCCTGCCCGCTACTAGTACTGTTAATATGAAGTATCCCATTATCATAAACTACTCCTTGTGGAATTGTACTTGGTCCTTTGTAATTATTAACTACAGGAACTTCATTTAAAACTATGCCTGGCAGGTTGTTATTATTTATTTCTCTTCCACCAGCACTAACTTCTCTATTGAGAAAATCATACATTTGATTATTTGTAACATTTCCATTGTTAGCATTTAAAAAACCTAAATAACGACTAATGGCAGTAGGATCGTTTGTTGTTCTACTTCCATCAGAATTTAATATCCATCCACCATTATTGTAATTATAGTTATAGCTAGAATTAGAACTAAAACTAGATGTCGATGAATTTAAATTATTTATTCCTAAAGTATTACCAGTATAAAAAGGTGATCCCGGATAACTACTTTCTCCAGCACCTGTTATGGAACCACTACCATAAACACCGCCGCCTACAGCATTTGCTCCTCCAAACCCACCGTAATTACTTCCAGTAAAACTTGTGTTGAATGGATTTGTACTAAGAGCTGGACCAGCTCCCCCACCAAGACCAGAACCTGCTGTGCCTCCTCCGCCAGAACCTCCAATAATTTCTCTCATTCCATCTCTTTCCAACATTCCTGCGATATCAGAAAATTTAATTTTTTTAGTAGTTTTCATAAGTTTAAAAGTTTTATAGTAGTAAATTACATTTAAATAATATTTAATTAATATTATTTATATTGTTAAAAAAAATTATCAATCATAATTTAATTTTATTGTTTTAGCATGAAGACCCAGTTTTATTCTACCAAAAATCAACTCTTCAAATTCAGAATAATTCTTGTGTAATTCATTAGCCTCAAAATTTTGTTTTAGTTCATCTAGTAGTTCTCTAATCGTTTTCGATATTTTTAGAATATCCAAAATGAGTATATCTAATAAATCAACATACAAAAGTGAAAATCTATTTTGGTCACACTCTGGAACTATTAAAGTTGTAATAAACGCAGCCGATTCTTCAAGTTTAATAATTTCTCCTTCTTTTTTTACTTTTTGTTTTTCAATAAAAGAACTCCAATTATACTTGCTTTCAATTTTCTGATAATCATTATCTCTTATTACTTTTTTATTATAAATTCCAATAGTGTCTTGAAATAAATCTTGAAAATAAAAGCTAGCTTTACAATCACGTGCGTATAAATAATCCTTAGAAAGTAAAAGAAAATCTTTTCTAAGTATCGTATTTATTTTTGAATTAAATATTTCAAAATCTATAAATTGGCTTTTGTTTAAATTAAAATTTCCTAATTCTTTTTTGAGATCTCGTTTGAAATCGAAATTTAATGAGGTTATAGACTCTCTTTCAACTTTTAGACTCTTATTTATTAGACAATTGTATCTTTTAACCAAACACACTTCATCTAAATCATCTAAATTATAATAGTTCTTAAAAAGCGGCAATTTGTTCTTTTTAAATAAATCAATTATTCTATAATAGTACTCAGGATAATCTTGTCGAAGTCGATTAGCCATTTGTTTACAAACAAAATCATTTCGCTTATAACTCCCCAATAAATGTAAATAATGCTTTTCATAAGGAACTCTTCCAAAATCACCAAAACCTTTATATTGATTGTCTCCAATTGTTTCCGGCAAAAGAACATTTACTTTTTTATTTTGTTTCTTTGCCAAACAGTAAAAAAGATATTGTTCAAAAAAAATATTGAAATTTGAAACATTTATTTTAGAAAGATTCAATATATTTTTTCCTACAAAATCAAAAGATTTCGATGCATATTCTTTAAAGAATGAAATATCATTACCTCCAAATATTCCTGCATTATAAGCTAAAATTGGGTTTTTAGATTTTCTCTCCTCTCGAATTTCATCTGGGAAGAAGTTTAATGCAGATTCTAAAGAGATCATTATTTTTTCATAATAATCCGTAGCTGCTTCCATATTTTGGGCAATTAAGTTTCCCGATAGTAAAGTATCTTCGAACTTTTTCCAAATAAATACATCTCCATCCACATGCAGAAAAGGTTTTTCTTGTTGTGAATAAGCCATTATTTTAGGTAAAGCCCAAAGCTGAGGATGATAAATGTTTAAAAAATCAAGATTACATTCAACATCAGTATAAGGAAGCTGCAAAGTATCAACCAACATCTTTGCAGAAACACTATCGCTATAGAGAATTAATTCTGGATAATATTGTTTTAATTGTAAACAACTCAACGACCAGGACATTAAGTTATATTCAGGAGAAAGCCAGCCCGAATTTGAGGTTAATAAGCTTGATTTATTACATGTCCATGCGCTTTGAATTATCCTCATGATTTATTACTTATGCTTATCGCAATGTAATAACATGTTTTTTAAAAAGAATCCACGATACGTCTAAAAAACAACAGAATAAGGTTTATTTGAAAAACAAAAAAAATAAATACTTAAATTAAGGCTTTGGATATTGCTTTTTGATATTCCGAATCAATTCTTCCAAACCATTTAATTTCAGCTCATAAATAAGCTGCAACTGCTGTCCTAATTCTCCTTTTGGAAAACCTTTATTGTGATACCAAACTACGTAATATTCAGGTAAATCGATTAAAAAGCGTCCTTCGTATTTCCCGAAAGGCATTTTGGTATGTGCTAATTTTATTAGAAGTTTTTTGTCTTGTTCCATTTTTTTAAAAGAAAAAGAAGCAAGAGGAAAGAATATAGAATTATTCTCTCTTCTTGCTTCCATTGAATGCAAAGCTATTATTATTTTCCTTTTCTTTTTGCCACAGATTAAAAAGATTTTCACAGATTTATTATTCTGTTTTTGCCACGAATTACACAAATTTCCACAAATTAAATTCGTGATAATTCGTGTAATTCGTGGCAAAAAAAATCATTTTAATCTTTTTAATCTGTGGCAAAAAAACTTAGCACCCCAGTCCCTCAGAACCTTAGCATCTTAATAATGCCATCTCACAAAAGCTTCCATTGCTGCGTAAGTTGATAAACCTAATTGTTGGTATAAAGCAGCTGTTTCAGCATTTCTGTCTTCCGCTCTCTGCCAAAATTCTCTGGCGTCTGTTCCCTGAAAAACAACTCCGTCTTTTTGAGATTGATGTTTAAAGATTCCGTGGCGTTTTGCTAAAACCTGATCCGGGCTCATTGGAACAGCCATTTCAACCTCGTCGATTCCCCATTCCTGCCATGCTCCTCTGTACAACCACAACCAGCAGTCGTTCATAAACGGTTTTGGTTTTAAAGCTTTTACAGCTTCAAAAATCGCATCCAGACAAACTTTATGCGTTCCGTGCGGATCTGCTAAATCTCCTGCAGCATATATTTGGTGTGGTTTGATTTTTTCGATCAAATCCATTGTCAATTGAATATCTTCTTGTCCAATTGGTTTCTTTTCAATAGTTCCGGTTTCATAAAATGGAAGTTCCATAAAGTGAATCTGATCATCAGTCAAACCAACAAAATGACTTGTTGCTCTCGCCTCTCCTTTTCTGATTAATCCTTTAATGTATCTTACCTCTGGAATATCAATTTCACTGTTCTTTTTATTTTCTAAAAACGTTTGTGCTTTTTTATAAATGTTATCTGCTTCTTCGCTTTTGATGTTGAATTTTTCATTGTAGTCAATAACGAATCTTGCAAAACGCAATGCTTCATCATCCGCAACAGCGATATTTCCTGAAGTCTGATAAGCCACGTGAACTTCATGTCCCTGTTCCTGCAGACGCATGAAAGTACCTCCCATACTAATAATATCATCATCAGGATGCGGGCTGAAAATCAATACACGTTTTTTAGCAGGTTCTGCTCTTTCAGGTCGATTGGTGTCTTCCGCATTTGGTTTTCCTCCAGGCCAGCCTGTAATGGTGTTTTGAAGTTTATTGAATATTTTAATGTTGATGTCATAAGCAGGGCCAGAATCTGCCAATAAATCGCTCATTCCGTTTTCAATATAATCAGCGTCGGTAAGCATTAAAATTGGTTTTTTAAGATCAAGTGCCAATCCTAAAACTGCTTTACGAGTTAATTTATCTGTCCAAACGATTTTTTCTACCAGCCAAGGTTTATTGATTCTTGTTAGTTTTGAAGATGCTTCTTTATCTAAAATAAAAACAGCATCATCATGTTCTTGCAGGAATGAAGCCGGAACTCTGTTTGTAACTTCATCCTCAACAGATCTTTTTACAATATTGGCTTTTCCTTCTCCCCAAGCCAGTAAAATAACTCTTTTGGCTTCCATAATTTTTTTAACTCCAAGTGTAATGGCAGTTCTTGGTGTATTGTTTAATCCGAAGAAATCTTTGCTTGCGGCAACTCTTGTGATATGATCCAATGCAACTAATCTTGTTTTAGAGTTTTGAAGCGAACCTGATTCGTTAAAACCAATATGCCCGTTTCCACCAATTCCAAGTATCTGAAGATCGATTCCGCCCAAAGTTTCAATTTTTGCTTCGTATTCGTGGCAGTAATCTGCGATTTGTTCTTTTGTTAAAAGTCCGTCTGGAACGTGGGCGTTTTCAGGTAAAATATCAACGTGGTCAAACAAAAGTTCTTTCATGAAACGAACGTAGCTGTTGATTGAGTTGGGTTCCATTGGATAATACTCATCCAGATTGAAACTAATTACGTTTTTAAAACTTAATCCTTCTTCTTTATGAAGTCTCACTAATTCTGCATACAATCCTTTTGGAGAAGAACCTGTTGCTAAACCTAAAATACAAGGTTTATTTTCTTTTTGTTTCGATTGAATTAAAGCTGCAATTTCCTGTGCAACGGCTTTTGAAGCTTCGCCTGAATTTTCAAAAACAACGGTGTTGATGTTTTCGAAGCGTTTTTCAAAACCGGTTGCTTTGTCTATTTTACTTTTTAACATGATATAGTTTTTTTTATTCTTCGGATTTATGAATCGGCTTTAAGCCTGAAAATTTTATTTTTACATCGCAAAAACGCAAGCCAAAACATTGCTAAAACAATAGCAATCAATACCATATAAAGATAAAACCTTTATAAATGGAATACAACAAAATTTAAATTATTGAATTAGGGCAGAATTTGGAATATCATTTTTATCTCACTTAGAGATTCCAAATAATATTAAAAAAGTGATTCTCGTTTTCACTTTTGATATTGCATTATTTTTGCATAAATATGCGTATTTTTTGCAAGGCAAAGATACTTCATATTATATTTAAGAACCAATATTTGATATGAATATTTTGTTAATTTTTTTAATTATGAGAATTGCATAAAAAAAGCCGTCAATATTGACGGCTTTTAGAATATATCGTAAAAAAAATTATTTCCAATTAAAGGTTACATTTTTTTCAATTTCGGAACTTAGGCTTAAAAACACCGGACAAGTCATTGCAGCACGTTCTAAGATGATTTTACTCTTTTCATCGGCGTTGCTTTTTAGTTCAAAAACAACTTCGATTGCACCAATTCTTCTTGGTTCTGCATTCATAATTTTAGTTACTTCGGCAGTTGAACCAGCTAAATCTACGTTTAAATCACGGGCTTTAATTCCCATAATGGTAAACATGCAGCTTGCTAAAGCATTTGCAACTGTATCTGTTGGAGAAAAAGCTTCTCCTTTTCCGTTATTATCAAGCGGTGCATCAGAAATGATTTCACTTCCAGATTGTATATGTATTGAACTTGTTCTTAAATCGCCTAAGTAGGTTACTTTTGATGTCATTAATTTGCTTCTTTTAAAGTTAAGTCTGAATCGTAATATAATATGTAGACACCTTTATTTGCGTGTCCGCCATCTTCTTTTTTATAAAATTGAAATTTATTATCCACTTGCTGTGTCGTCATTAAATCTGCCGTTTCCTGATACGTTTTTCCCTGAACCAAACGCATCATAGTGTCAAAAGTTACATCAAAACCTCTGGTTGCATAGGTATTAGGATAAACTTTATTTTTCAATTTATAATCTTTTTTAAAGATCGAAACTGCCTGATCGTCGCTGTCACGAGTTACAGACGGATACATTAATTTCAATTTTACCAAATTGTCAAAACTAATTTCGTCGGTATCAAGTGTGCTGTTTGGTTCTAAAATTACCAATTGCACCTGACATGTTTTTTGAGCATCGGTCAACGCTTTGATTACCGTTTTAATCATCGCTGTATTCCCCGTTTCCATTACAACATAGTTCATTCGGGTTGGCAGTAATAAGCTCTTTAAATTCGCAGCATCTAAACCGCCAGCTTCTGTTAAAGCCGCAAAAACAACTCCTTTTTGATTTTGTTTGATATAACTAATAACTGATTCTTTCTTCTTATCTACAACAGCTACAATGTTTCCGTTTCTAGCCCTCATATAATCGAAAATTGCACTTCGAACCACATCATTTGAAGGGATTGTCTGGTACAAATTATCAATAGGATTTGCCACATCTTTTGATAATGGCGAAATAACAGGCACATTATATAAACGAAGTGAATTTGCTGTAGACTCAGCATTGTTTTGGTAAAACGGCCCAACAACTGCATCTGCTTCCTGCAATTTATTTTGTGCAATTAAACTCGAAATATTCGATGTTGTTTTTGTTTCCTGCGAATCATAAATAGCAACATCAATTGGTAATTTCAATGTTCTGGCAGAATCTATCGCCATCATTGCTCCCGAATAAAAATCCAGCGTCATGTTTAAAAATTTATCTGTTTTTAAACGGGCAGCTGTTCCGGTTGTATCGCTTTGTAATTTAGCCAGGTTAAACGGAAGTAATAAAACTACTTTCTTACGTTCGTTTTGACCTCTTTTTTTAGTTAGTTCTACAATTTCCGGATCTGCAGAAACCGTTTCAGATTTTACTTTATCTACAATTTTAATTCCGCCTCCAGTGCTTTCAACTGGTTTTTCAGCTGGTTTTTCGATCGCTTTTTCAACTGGTTTTTCTACAGAAGTTTGTACAGGTTTTTCAGCTGGCTGTGCTTGTGCTACAATAGGAGCCGGAGCTACATATCCTGTTGGAACTTTTAAAACCATTCCTTCTTTTACACCTTCAGAAAGTGATGGATTTAAAGCAGTTAATTCTTCTTGGGTCAAATGAAAAACTCTTCCTAAACTATAAAATGTTTCTTTTGGTTTTACCTGATATTCCATATAAGAAACTGCTTTTTTAGATTCTGCAGGTTTCTTCGTTTCTTCAGGTTTTACAGCTGTAGTAACAGGCGCTGTAACTTCTGTTTTTGGAGCAGTTCCTTTAATTGTCAATCGATATCCAACTGGTAAACTTGTTACAATTTCAGGGTTTTTCTTTTCTAATTCTTCTATTGAAATTCCGTATTGTTTGGCAATTCCAAATTTAGTTTCCTTTGGCTGAACATCGTGATAAACATATTTTTCAGCTCCTTTTTGTTTTTTGTCTGAAGTTGCTGCAGCTTTTGATGCAGAACCTTTTCCAGGAATTGTCAATGTCTGCCCAGGCTGTAAACCGTCAGTAACCAGAAAAGGATTTGCTGCTTTTAAAGCTTCATCACTAATACCATATTTTTTTTCAAGACCAAACAATGTTTCTTTCGGCTGTACTTCGTGCGTAGTCGCTTTTCCATTACTGGTAGATTTTACCGCAGCTGTTTCTTTTTTGTCAGTATTTTTATTTGATGCTGCCGGAATCAGCAAAACCGTATTTGGTTTCACGCCATTACGCGCATCCGGATTTAATTCATAAATATCAAAAGGCGTAACCTTAAATTTTTGAGCAATTTGGTTAACCGTTTCTCCACTTGAAACTGTGTATTTCACCACTTTTCCTTGCGAAAAAGCAGAACAGGTTACAAAAAAAACAAGTAAAAATAATGTTGAATAATATTTCATAATAAAGGCTAAAACAATTTAATTTTTAATTCAAAAACAAGATACTAATTTCTCGTATACAAGATTCACGCCACTTGTCGATTCTTCCAAAAAATTATCGAAGATCGATTTCTAACTTAGCAATAATAACGTTCTTATATAACTCATTTTCCTCTTTTTTCTTGCATTGATACAGAAGTTCTTCCATGTTTTGGAACTTATCTGAATAAACATAATAAGAAAGGCTGTTTATATTAAAGAAAAAACTAGCGTTAAAATCGCCCGAATCAATAAGTTGCATAATTAGCTTATCTCGCTGCGGCGCGTCTGTAAATATACCCAAAACTAAGTAATAGCCGTTTGAAACTTCTTTAAGATTATCATAAACTTCAATCTTTATATTTTTTTCATTTTTAAACGGATTTTCTTTTAGTTCGCGTTTCATTTCTTCGAGCGAAACTGCTTTTGAAGTTTCTGCAGAACCGGATTTTTTAATCGCTTCATCCTGATATTTTTTCAGTTTTACCAAAGCCAGTTTGTCGTCAAATTTTCTGGCTTCCATACTATAGTAAGAAGCTTTGCTGATGTGACGTTTTACTTCGATTTGCTTTTGGGTATCCAGCGAATCAATTTTAGAAATTAACTGTTGGTTTTTGGCATCGCCTTGTTCCTGCTCGATTTTGTAGCGTTTGATTTCGTCTAAGGAAAGTCTTTGCTGAATCGAAGTAACATTTTTATTTTTTTCGCTTTCGCGGATTTTCTTCTTGTATTCCTGATTTTCTTCAACGGCGATTTTCTCTACTTTATTCATTAAGCCGGCATATGCTTTTCGGTTTTCTGCCAGTTCTTTTTTTAATTGAGATGATAATTCGCTTGTTTTCCCAATGCTTTCATACGATTGTTTTTCCAATCGTTTTGATTCATCCACATTTAAAACATCCATCCGTTTTAATTCGACCAAATCATTATTCATCGTGTTTACTAATGAATCTAATTTTGCCATTAAAATATCCTGAACATTTTTATTGGCTTCTAAAACCAAACGCAGTTTTTCAACCGAATTTTCTTTTGAACCGTTCATATCATTCAAATTAACTTTCAAATCGTTAATTTTTATAATCTTCTGATTCATTTCTTTTTGAATAACCAATCTGTCTTTTAAATCATCAATTTCAACCGTTTTGGCTTTTGTTTTTTCGACTACAACTTGTTTCTCGGCAAGAGCCAGCATTAATTCTTCACTTTCGTTTGCTGGTTTAATTTCTTTTGTATTGATAGCTAGCTTATTACCAACAATTAACCCGTTTATAATTTCCGGATTTTGAGATTCCAGCTGATCGATTGTAATTCCGTATTTTTTAGAAATCGAAAATTTAGTTTCCTTTGGTTCAACCACATGGAAAACAGTTTCCTGATTAATTACGCGAACTTTTCCGTCTAAAGTTTTTCGTTTGTTTGGAATGGCAATTGTCTGTCCAATCTGAAGTCCGTTTTGCAATAATTCTTTATTAAGATTTTCTAAATCCTGAACCGAAACATTATACTGTCTGGCAATGCTGAATAAGGATTCCTTTGCTACAACAAGATGTGTTGTTTTTGCAGCAACTGTAATTTCTGTTTTTGGAAGATTTGAAGTACTTGGCGGAATAATTAATTCCTGTCCAACCTGAAGTCCGCTTGCAAGAATTGGATTTGCATTTTGAATAGCTTCTACAGAAACATTATATTTTTTAGATAAACCGTACAGTGTTTCTTTTTCGGCAACAACATGAGTAATTTGCTGCTCTTGATTTATTTTTTGTGGAGAATGAACGGGAATCTTAATAACTTGATTGTCTTTGATTCCGTTTTGCGATTCGGGGTTGAGTTTGTAAATCTCGTCTACAGAAACCTTATACTTTTGGGCAATGAAATAAGCAGTTTCCCCTTTTTGAATTTTGTGCTCAATAATTGAATCTTGCGCAGCTATTTTGTTAAAAGACAAAATAAACACAAGAGAAATCGTTAAAAGTTCTCTCATAAATAGTAGGTTATAAAAAATTAAGGCCTTACAAATGTAAGACCTTAATTTTAAAAACAATACTATTCCCACTCAATTGTTGCAGGTGGTTTTGAACTTATATCGTAAACTACACGATTCACGCCTTTTACCTTATTGATAATATCGTTAGATACTTTCATCAAGAAATCGTAAGGCAAATGAACCCAGTCAGCAGTCATACCGTCTGTTGATTCTACCGCTCTAAGCGCTACTACTTTTTCGTAAGTACGCTCATCGCCCATAACTCCAACACTGTTTACCGGAAGCAAAATTGCTCCAGCCTGCCAAACCTTGTCGTATAATCCCCAAGATTTTAATCCTTCAATAAAAACAGAATCAACATCTTGTAAAATTTGTACTTTCTCCGGAGTAATATCTCCTAAAATTCTAATTGACAATCCTGGACCTGGGAAAGGGTGTCTTCCTAATAATTCAGGATCTATTCCTAAAGTAGCTCCAACTCTTCTAACTTCATCTTTAAAAAGCATTCTAAGCGGTTCTACAATTTTTAATTTCATATAATCTGGCAATCCACCAACATTATGGTGTGATTTAATTGTTGCAGATGGTCCTTTTACCGAAACAGATTCAATTACGTCTGGGTAAATTGTTCCTTGCGCTAACCATTTTACATCTTCAATTAAATGTGATTCATCGTCAAAAACTTCGATAAATACACGTCCGATAGTTTTACGTTTGGTTTCAGGATCGCTGATTCCGGCAAGTTCAGAAAGAAAACGATCTCCGGCGTCAACACCTTTTACGTTTAATCCCATTCCTTTGTATTGATCTAATACGTTTTGGAATTCGTTTTTACGAAGTAATCCGTTGTTTACGAAAATACAGTAAAGGTTTTTACCAATTGCCTGGTTTAATAAAACCGCAGCTACAGTAGAATCTACTCCGCCTGATAATCCTAAAACTACTTTATCGTTTCCTAATTTCTCTTTTAATTCTCCCACCATTTCTTCTACGAAAGCGTTTGGTGTAAAGTTTTGAGGAACTTCGGCAATTTTAACTAAAAAGTTCTCCAGCATTTTTGATCCGTCTGTAGAATGGAAAACTTCTGGATGATATTGAATTCCGTACGTTGTTTCGCCTTCAATTTTATAAGCGGCAAATTCTACGTCGTGTGTGCTTGCTAATTTTACAGCATTTGTTGGAAGCGCTTTGATACTATCGCTGTGGCTCATCCAAACCTGACTGTTTTCTGAAACTCCTTCAAAGAAAACTTCATTATCTTTTATATAAGATAAATTCGCTCTGCCGTATTCTCTAGTATTAGAAGCTGCAACTTCACCTCCACTAAAATGAGCTAAATATTGCGCTCCGTAACAAACGGCAAGCATTGGAAGTTTACCTCTAATTTGAGATAAATCAGGATGCGGGGCATCTTCTGCGCGAACAGAAAATGGACTTCCGCCTAAAATTACTGCTTTGTAAGCTGATAAATCACTAGGAAAGTGATTGTAAGGAAAAATTTCGCAGAATATATTTAATTCGCGAACTCTACGCGCAATAAGCTGTGTATATTGCGATCCGAAATCTAAAATAAGTACGTTGTGTTGCATGCGCAAAAATACTTTTTATATTCGAAATTGAAAAATCGGAACAATGAAAAAATTATATTTTTTTTATTGTTCCGATTTTTTAGGTGCAAAGGTTCAGAGATACAAAGGTTCAGAGGTTTTTCTAAGTTAATTCTGGATTCTTTTTCTCTGTCCCTTTGAACCTTTGCAACTCTGAACCTCAAAAAAGAGAAATCCAACCCCTAAGAAATATCGTATCTACGATAAAAACCCATATTTATGAAATCAAAATCAATTGCTCTTATCCTTTTATTGTCTCTGTTTTTAACTTCTTGCAATGCTGTAGATGATTTATTAAGTTTTACTATTTCAAACGAAGCATCGATTAAAATTAAAAGTACATCGCCGCTTGATTTACCAACAGAAATAGTTACACCAGATGTTACAACCAATTCTTCGGCTGAATTTGAAAACAATAAAACAAAAGCTAGTTTGGTAAAAGATGTAAAAATCAGATCGCTTAAACTTTCTATTTCTGATCCTTCTGATAAAACTTTTACATTTTTAAAATCGATACACTTATATATTTCAACATCAAATTCTGAAGAAATAGAACTGGCGTATCAGGATAATATCAATTCGTCAAGCAATACGATTGATTTAATTTGTACCGATAAAAGACTGGATCAATATATTAAGGCAGACAGCTATAAAATTAGAACACAAGTTACGCTTAAAGAAACGCTTACAAAAGATGTAACAGTGAAAGCGGATATGAAATTTAGAGTTACTGCGGATCCGTTTTAGTCTGAGTTACTAAGATTCTAAGCTTTTTCTTAGAGTATTCGACTAAAAGAATAAGGTTCTAAAATGCTGAGAAAAACTTAGCATCAGAACCTCAGTATCTTAGTATCTAAAAAAATCACTCTTTCGTAACAATAATCGTTGCTCTAAATCCTGCTGCAAGATTGTTCCAATAATCATTTGTAACTAATTGGCCTTTGTCATCGTAAACCCGGATTTCTGCTGTATTTCCGCCCAAAGAACCAATATTTAGGGCTTCAAAATCTAATTTATTAAAACCTTGGGTCAGGTTTATTTTTACATCTTTATAGCCAGAATCTAAAAGTATCTGGTCTTTAATCACTACATCATTTGATGAAACTCTGACCAAATCGCCGTCGATTGCACCAAAATCACGGAATTTAACAATAAAGTATTCCGATTTGGTTTTAAAATCTCCAAGGGAAATATTTGATTTTACCAATGTACCGCGGCCTTCTAATAATCCCGCATCTTTTAAAGCTTTATTTAAATCTTTTTCCATTTTTGCCACATATTGATCGCCTGGATTAGCAAAATCATTTTCTGTTGACATGGTAAATTTACTTTTCTCTGCGCCAACCTGAAGCTGGGATTTTGGAGTGATACTCGTATTATCAAAAACATTTGGTGTTTTAATACTTGGTATATCGGCAGTTTCTGCTTGTGGATCTTTAACTTGCGGAATTGGTGTTTTTTTCTTTGTGCTAAACTTAGGTGCCGGAATAGGCTTGAATTTTGTTCCAAATTCAGTTTGTGCTGAAACAGTTACAGCAGTAAAAAACAGTATAAAAAATAAGATATGCTTCATTGAAAAGTGGTTATCGAATTAGCTTTATATTTTTTTATTAGCACTCAAGTCTAGCATCGCAAAAATAGCATAAATAAGTTTGGTGCGACAACTTTAAGACTATTATAACAATATATTAGGCTAATTTTTGGAATCAAAAAACCTGCCAAAAATTTTAAAATAAATTCTCAATATTAAAATTTCAAATTCCAAACGGATCTTGATTATGCGTTAATTTTTTCTTTAAACCTACACATCACTTTGATAGTTAACAACTTATTATTAACTTCAAGATCTCAATTTATTTTATCAAAATTTTATAAAGATGGATTATATCGACTATTATAAAACCTTAGATGTTACAAAATCGGCAACTGAAGCCGAGATTAAAAAAGCATATCGAAAACTGGCCAGAAAATATCATCCAGACTTGAATCCGAATGATAAGGAAGCGGAGAAAAAATTCAAGGAAATCAATGAAGCAAACGAAGTTTTAAGCAATCCTGAAAATCGTAAAAAATACGATAAATACGGAAAGGACTGGAAACACGCCGATGAGTTTGAAAAAGCGGGTTACGATCCAAATCAGCAGCAATATTCGAGACAACAGCAAGGTAATCAAGACTTTTCTGGTTTTGGCGGAGGTGATTTTTCGGGAAGTGATTTCTCAGATTTCTTTAATTCTATGTACGGTTCTGGGCGAAGCAGTCGCGGTCAGTCTAAATATAGAGGACAGGATTTTAATGCTGAACTGCAATTAGATTTGGCTTCTGCTTACACTACACACAAACAAAGTTTGACCGTAAATGGTAAAAATATCCGAATTACAATTCCGGCCGGAGTCGAAAACGGTCAGGTTATCAAAATTCCCGGACATGGCGGCGCGGGTGTAAACGGCGGTCCAAATGGTGATTTGTATATTACTTTTATAATTGAAAACAATTCTGATTTTAAAAGAGAAGGAAACAATTTGTATTCAAATGTTGATCTGGATCTTTATACTGCAATTTTAGGTGGAGAAATTAATATCAAGACTTTTGACGGAAAGGTTAAAATTAAAGTTCCTGCCGAAACCCAAACCGGAACAAAGGTCAAATTAAAAGGAAAAGGTTTTCCTGTTTATAAAAAGGACAATCAATTTGGAGATTTATATGTGACATACAACTTAAAAGTCCCGACCCAATTATCTGAAAAAGAAAAAGAATTGTTTGCAGAATTATCTAAACTTAGAAATCATGAGTAACAAGAACTTAATCCAAATAAAACAGTTTTGTATTTATCACGAAATTGAAAATACGTTTATTACTGAGCTTCATAATTATGGTTTGGTAGAAATTATTGTTGAAGAAAATGACGAATATCTGCAGCCGGAACAACTGCCTTCCATAGAAAAAATGATTCGCATGCATTATGACCTGAATATTAATTTAGAAGGAATTGATGCCATTTATCATTTGCTGAATAAAATTGAAACTTTACAGCAGCATTTGACAAACACGCAGAACAAACTAAGAATTTATGAAGAAAACCAAGCAGAATAAATATATTTTCTTTCTTTTTAAATATCACAAAAAAGAATGATTTTCGGTGTGATTTCAACTCAATATAATTCTTTTTGACGGTCATATTTCCTAAATTGCAACGCATTAATTAACCTGAATTTGTTTTTAAAACGAAACAAAACAATTCAAAAAACCTCATAAAATGAAAAGAGAAAATATCTTAACAGGATCGCCGTGGGAAGACAAAATGGGATACTGCCGCGCTGTAAGAATTGGCAATATCGTTGAAGTTTCGGGAACTGTAGCAATTGTTGACGGCGACAAAGTAAAAGCCGACGATGCTTATGCGCAGACCTATAATATAATTGAACGCGTTGAAAAAGTTCTAGAAGATTTAAACGTTGGAATTAAAGACGTTATCAGAACTCGTATTTTCACTACTAATGTTGATACTTTTGAAGAAGTTGCCAGAGCGCATTCTGCTTTTTTTAAAGATGTAAAACCAACAACGGGTTTTTATGAAATTAGTAAATTAGTTGCTCCTGAATATTTAGTTGAAATTGAATTTACGGCTGTTGTACAGTAAATAGTTTTTTTGCCACTAATTTCACTAATTTCCACTATTTTTTTTTTGTTTTGCCACAGATTAAAAGGATTTTAAAAGATTTCTTTTGGTTTGTCTCAAATTAAAATATATTAATTCGTGAAAATTCGTGAAATTCGTGGCTAGAAAAAACACCTCAAAAAAATTAATGGCTTCCCAAACTCCAAAACAAATCCTGCTTTCCATTCCTAAATGGATTATTATTTGTGCCTTAATTGGCATATTTTCAGGATCTGCATCTGCATTTTTTCTTGTATCTTTAGAATGGGTTACACAATATAGAATTCAGCACGAGTGGATTATCTGGCTTTTACCTTTAGGCGGATTTTTAGTTGGTTCTATTTATTATTATTGGGGAGAATCTGTGGTAAAAGGCAATAATTTATTGCTTGAAGAATACGAAAAACCTAAAAAAGTCATTCCGTTTAAAATGGCTCCTTTAGTTCTTTTAGGAACTTTATTGACCCATTTATTCGGAGGTTCAGCCGGACGCGAAGGTACAGCCGTACAAATGGGAGGCGCAATCGCCGATCAATTCACCAAAATTTTCAAACTAGACAATGCCGAGCGCAGAATATTAATTATTCTGGGAATCAGCGCTGGTTTTGCGTCTGTTTTTGGAACTCCTTTGGCAGGTGCTATTTTTGCTTTGGAAGTTTTGTATTTCAGTAAAATCAATTTAAAAAGTATTGTACTTTCTTTTTTAGTCGCTTATGTTGCTTATTTTACAGTAGAATTTTGGGAAATAAAACATACCCATTACAGCATTCCAATTGTTCCTGAACTTAGTTTTAGCACTATATTTTACACCATATTAGTGGGACTTCTTTCTGGTTTTGCTGCTTTATTATTTTCACGAAGCACACATTTTTGGGGCTCTCTATTTTCTAAAAACATAAAATATCCGCCGCTTCGTCCTGTTATTGGCGGAATTGTTTTAGCAATCACCATTGCAGGTTTAGGATTTACCAAATTCTCCGGACTTGGTGTTCCCGTAATTGTCGATTCATTTTCAAACCAGAGTGAATGGTACGATTTTCTGCTTAAAATTTTATTTACCGGATTTACTTTGGGCGCAGGTTTTAAAGGCGGAGAAGTAACACCATTATTTTTTGTTGGTGCCACTTTGGGAAGTGCTTTATCCTTATTTATCCCAATGCCAATTGCACTTTTAGCCGGAATTGGTTTCGTTTCCGTTTTCTCCGGTGCAACCCACACTCCTATCGCCTGCACCATTATGGGAATGGAATTATTTGGCATTGAATCTGGAATTTTTATTGCTATAGGATGTACAATTGCTTATTTCTCATCAGGTTCTGTTGGTATTTACAAATCACAAATTGTAAAAGGGGCAAAATATAAATTGTACCAAAGGTTTCAGAAAAAAGAGCTGGAACATTTGTAGCAAATATTTCGTGATAACTAAAAGTTTTTTTTGTAGTATTGTTTGACCTAAATCAAAACTACTAAAATGGCCTTTGGATTTCCAGCAGCGTTCTCTCAATTAACGCCTTTAAATAATTTACCTCAAAAAGCATTTATTTTAAATGCTGTAAACATCTGCAAAAAACTAAATTGGAGGATTATTTATATTGATGAAAATGAATTAAATGCAGTTTCTCAAAACAATAAAAATATCTGGAACGAAACTATTTCATTTTCTTTTGATGAAAATACAGCTATAATAACAAGTTCTTCAAACGGAAATCAGATCTATGATCGTGGAAGAAATAAAAAAAACACAGAAATCTTTTTAGACCTATATTTTGAAGAACTTAAAAATATTTCTGATTTTGAAATAAATGAAACTGATTTTTCGGAGCAAATAAAAAACGAAAATGTTTCAAATAAAGAAAAAACAGAACCTCAAAACATATCAGCGTTTTATTCATTCTTTTCGATTTTTACTCCTTCAAAAGGTTATTTGATTACTCCTGTTTTAATTTACATAAACCTTGCGGTTTTTCTTGTCATGACTTTTTCAGGAGTACATTTTTTTAAACCTGAAATTCAAAATATTATTGACTGGGGAGGAAATTACGGACCAATGATTTACGAAGGTCAATTCTGGAGATTACTAACTTCCTGCTTTATTCATTTCGGTTTTTTTCATTTAATTCTAAATTGCATCGCACTTGCTTATGCAGGACTTCTTTTAGAACCTTATTTAAAAATTTGGACCTTTCTGGCAACTTATCTTTTCTGTGGTGTTATTGCCAGTTTAAGCAGTTTATACTGGAATAAAGATTTGGTAAGTGCAGGTGCTTCAGGAGCCATTTTTGGTATGTATGGAATTTTACTTATTGTACTTTTATTTAAAACTTTTGAAACTAAAATAAAATTAAAATTATTACTCAACATTGCTGTCTTGGTTGGTATCAACATTCTTTACAGTTTTAAAGACGGTATCGATGCTGCGGCACATATTGGAGGTTTTGCCTCTGGTATTTTATTTGGTTTAATACTTTCCATTATAAGAAAAAGAAAAGATTACAGCATGGCACTTATTTCATCACTTGCTACAATAATACTTGCTGTTTTATTTATAAATTTTAAAAATTCTAAAGTCTATATATATCAGGTAATGGAATATGAAAAAAGAATGCAGGAATTTAATGATATGGAAAAAATGGCTCTCGAAGCTTACAGTATTCCATATGGAAATTCGATCGAAGAAAACAGAGAAAGTATCTTATACATGATTAAAGATCGTGGTATTTATTACTGGAATGAAAATATCACTTTGGTTAACGAATTAGATAAATTATATCTGCCGAAAGAAATACATCAGCAAAATGAAAAAATAATTGAATATTGCGAATTAAGAATCAGTTTATATGAGTTAGCATATAAAAAAATCTCTGAAAACAGCCCTAAATATGATGAACAAATGCTTGCTCTAAATTTCAAAATTGCCAGTACTTTAAACCAAATTAAAAAGGCGCAGACAAAGAGCTAAATTTAAAAACCAGAAACGATAATTGGACTCCTTTCCTAAAAGTGTGTTAATCCACAAAATGATTTCAACATTACATTAAAAAAATGTAAATTCGCACACTATGAAAATACAAGATATTCAGGCAATTCAATTATTGCTTGCTGCTCCAAAGAAAATTGTAATAATTCCTCACAGGGGACCAGATGGCGACGCCATGGGTTCTACTCTAGCTTTATACCATTTTTTATTAAAAAACAATCACCAGCCAACCGTGATTGCACCAAATGATTTTCCTGATTTTTTGGCCTGGATTCCGGGTTCAGAAACGGTAAAAATCTTTGAAAAAGATACTGAAAACTGTACCAAAATATTAGAAGAAGCCGAGTTGATTTTTACACTCGATTTTAATGCTTTTCACCGTACAGGCGAAATGGAACATACTTTAGCCAAGCTGACTGCTCCGTTTATCATGATCGATCATCATGAAAAGCCGCATGATTATGCTGCTTATATGTATTCTGATACTTCATACGGCTCAACTTGCGAAATGGTTTACAA
Organism: Flavobacterium panici; assembly: GCF_903819335.1. GTDB lineage: Bacteria > Bacteroidota > Bacteroidia > Flavobacteriales > Flavobacteriaceae > Flavobacterium > Flavobacterium panici. The sequence continues at coordinate 192,728 of NZ_CAIJDE010000063.1, forward strand.
CTTTATTACCTTTTTAAACAAAAAAGAAGATATTGATAAAACCATTGCAACTTGTATTTATACCGGGATTTTAACTGATTCTGGTTCATTCCGTTTTCCGGGAACTACAGGAAACACACACCGAATTATAGCAGAATTAATCGATTTAGGCGTTGAAAACACTCAAATTCCGGTTTTACTATACGATAATAGTTCGTACAGCCGTTTGCAATTATTAGGACGTGCGCTTCAAAATATGAAAGTTTTTGAAGAACATAAAACTTCTTATACCACTCTTACTCAGGAAGAACTAGATTCTTTTCATTATGTAAAAGGCGATACAGAAGGAATTGTTAATTACGGATTAAGCATCAAAGGAATTGTTTTTACGGCTATCTTTATTGAAAATAGAGACGAAAAAATAATCAAAATCTCTTTCCGTTCACAAGGAGGATTTGATGTAAACCAGTTTGCACGCGACCACTTTAACGGCGGAGGCCACGTAAACGCTGCCGGCGGAAGATCTGATGTTACAATGGAAGAAACCGTTAAAAAGTTTGAAGATTTAGTAACTAAACTAAAATTATAAACCAATATGAACTACTTAAAACTTAGCATTTACTCACTGCTTTTTGCAGTTTTATTGGTGAGCTGTAAACACCATGAAGAAGCGCGAAGACCTATTTCGAGAGCTTCGGGTACTTTTATGAAAAAATCGGCTGACAGAAATAAAAAGTTAGTGGCAAGCGAAGAAGAAGTCATCAAGAAAATCATCAAAAGCAATCCGAAAGTAAAATATTACGCTACTAAAAAAGGATATTGGTTCTCTTATGATGAAAAAAGTACTACCGAAACAGCCACTCCAAAAAAAGGAGATATTGCTTATTTTAATTTAGAAGTTAAAAACATTGACGGTACGCTTATTTATTCAGAATCTGATCTTGGTCCGCAGACTTATTATGTAGACAAACAAGATATTATGATGGGATTACGTGATGGAATTAAATACATGAAAAAGAATGAAACAGTTACTTTTCTGTTTCCATCTCACATAGCATACGGATACCACGGAGATAATAAAAAAATTGGCCCTAATGAATCCTTAATTTGTACCGTTACACTTCGTAATTTCGTTCCAGATCCTGCACAAGCCACTGCTGCTCCTGCTGCAGGTACAGGTGCCACATCAGTAAAAACTCCAAAACCCACAGCTGTAAAACCAGCCGCAACAACTAAAAAAGATACAATAAACCCATAAAAAACATTTTAAGAAATGAAAAAAAGTATTTTATTATTACTATTAGCCGTAAGCTCATTGTATTCATGTAAAGACGACCACAGTAATTTACCAGATGGTTTATATGCTGATATCGAAACTAATAAAGGACACATCATTGTTGAATTAGATTACAAAAAAGCACCAATAACTGTTGCAAACTTTGTAACATTGGCAGAAGGTAAAAACGAATTTGTAACAGATGAGAAATTAAAAAACAAACCATTTTTTGACGGTTTAAAATTCCACAGAGTTATTGAAGATTTCATGATTCAGTCTGGAGATCCGCTAGGAACAGGTTCTGGAGATACAGGATATAAATTTAAAGATGAGTTTTCAGATTTAAAATTCGATAAAGCCGGTGTTTTAGCAATGGCCAACAACGGACCCGGAACAAACAGCAGTCAGTTTTTCATTACTCATGTTGAAACTCCTTGGTTAGATAATAAGCATACGATTTTTGGACACGTTGTTGAAAAAGGACAAGAAGTGGTAAATAAAGTAGTTCAGGGAGATAATATCGTTGCTGTAAATATTATCAGAAATGGTGAAGCAGCTAAGAAATTTGATGCTGTAAAAGTATTCCACGATTATTTTGCTAATATCGCTAAAGAACAAAGCAAATACGCTGGAGCTCAAAAAGAAAAAGTAGATTTCTATGCTTCTATAAGACCAAAAGCGACTAAAACTTCAACTGGTTTAGAATATGTTATTACTGAAAAAGGTTCAGGTAAAAAACCTGCAATTGGGACTCAGGTTTATATTCATTATGCTGGTTTCTTAGAAAACGGAACTTTATTCGATTCAAGTATTGAAGAAGTAAATAAAACTTTCGGAAAATTTGACGCAGCAAGAGCTGAGCAGCATGGTTATCAGCCAATTCCTTTTCAGGCAGGAAAAAAAGACGGTTTAATTCCTGGATTTATTGAAGGAATTGAAAAACTTTCTTTTGGAGATAAAGCAGTTCTTTTTATCCCATCTCATTTAGCTTATGGAGCAACTGGAGCTGGAGGAGTTATTCCGCCAAATGCAAATATTATTTTTGAAGTTCAATTATTAGAAAAACCATAATTATTTTTATAATTAAATTCTTATAATTAGTTTTACAGACTTAAATTGAAAAATACAATGAAATTTAAATTTCTATTTTTATTCTGTCTGGCTGTTTTAAACATTCAGGCGCAAGCAAAAAAAACTACTACTACGAAAGCAAAACCAAAAACGGCTAAAACAGCTGTTGCGGCAAATCCAGCTGAAGGTATTTTTGCTACAATTTCAACAACAAAAGGAGACATTGTTCTTTCTTTAGAATATGTAAAAGCTCCCGTTACGGTTGCTAACTTTATTTCTTTGGCAGAAGGAAAAAATCCTTTTGTAAAAGTAGAAAGACTTAAAGGAAAACCTTTTTATGATGGTTTAAAATTCCACAGAGTTATTGCAGATTTCATGATTCAGGGTGGTGATCCGGACGGAAATGGTTCTGGAGGCCCGGGATATGCTTTTAAAGATGAATTTGTCAGCGATTTAAAATTTGAAAAAGGCGGTGTTTTAGCAATGGCCAATTCTGGTCCTGCAACAAACGGAAGCCAGTTTTTCATTACGCATAAAGATACACCTTGGTTAAACGGAAAGCATACTATTTTTGGTCATGTAGTTTCTGGAATGGACGTTGTAAATAAAATTGCTCAGAATGATGTAATGACAAAAATTACAATTACCCGCAAAGGTGCTGCAGCTAAAAAATTTGATGCTGTAAAAGTTTTTAGTGATAATGAAAAAAACCAAGAAGCTGATAAAGCAGAAGAGGCTAAAAAACTAGAAATCTTAAAAGCACAATCTCAAAAAGTTGCTGCAGAAAAAGCGGCTTATTTTACAGCTACAAAAGCTAAAGCAACTACAACTGCATCTGGTTTAAAATATGTAATTACTAAAAACGGAACGGGTGTAAAAGGTGCTGAAGGTTCTAATATCTTTTTTCATTATGCAGGATATTTTGAAGACGGAAATCTTTTTGACAGCAGCATAACTGATGTAGCTAAAGCATACGGAAAATATGATGCAAACAGAGATGCTCAAGGCGGATATAAAGCTTTTCCTTTTACTGTTGGTAAAAAAGACGGTATGATTCCTGGTTTCATCGAAGCGCTTGATTTGATGACTGATGGAGAAAAAGCAATTTTCTTTCTTCCTGCAAATTTAGCTTACGGAGCGCAAGGTGCCGGAGGAGTTATTCCACCAAACGCTACTTTGGTTTTTGAAATTGAAACATATCAAAATCAGCCTAAATAAGATTTTAAATTCTTTTTAGAATATAATACAGCCATCAAAATTTAGTTTTTGGTGGCTTTTTTCATTTTCTTAAATTCTGTCAAATATTTAAAATTGAATTCAATAACACGTCATCAATATGCACATTGATAACGTTTGTATAGATTTTCTATTAATTCTTAAACAAAATAACTTACCTTTGCCGGCTTGAATTTTTTAAAATAAACAATCAAAATGTCACAAAATAACGTATTAAAGGGAGTATTTTTAGTTGCTTTAGGAGCTACAACTTACGGAATGTTAGCCACTTTTGTAAAAATGGCTTATTCTGAAGGATATACAACTGCCGAAGTAACAACCTCTCAATTTGTACTTGGAATTATTGGTATTTTGATCATCAACGCTTTTCAAAAAGTAAAAAATAAAGAAAAAGTAGTAAAAGCTACTACAAAGAATATATTTCATTTAATGCTTGCCGGAACTTCTTTAGGAATGACAAGTTTGTTCTATTATCTGGCTGTTAAATTTATTCCCGTTTCTATTGGTATCGTTTTATTAATGCAGACCGTTTGGATGGGCGTTTTACTTGAAATGATTTTAGAAAAAAAATTACCTTCTAAACAAAAAGTCTTTGCGGTTTTTATTGTATTGATAGGAACTGTTTTGGCAACTAATATTATCAACAATGATATTACGCTTGACTGGCGCGGAATTATTTGGGGAGTTTTGGCTGCAGCTTCGTTTACGACCACAATGTTTACGGCGAACCGTGTTGCAACAGGAATCTCTTCTGCTCAGCGTAGTTTATATATGCTTCTTGGCGGTGCTGTAATTGTATTTACTTTCGCATTTTTTACTCAGGTTACGCCTTTCAATATGGCAATTTTCCTGAAATGGGGAATTGTTTTATCTTTATTCGGAACCATTATTCCGCCGCTTTTAATGAATTTAGGTTTTCCATTAACCGGAATTGGTTTAGGAAGTATTGTTTCTGCATTAGAACTTCCGGTTTCAGTAATGATGGCTTATATACTTTTAAATGAAAAAGTGATTTTTACACAATGGGTTGGAATTGTTCTTATCATTCTGGCAATCATTATTATGAATGTAAATTTCAAACGCAAAATTTAAGGTTTTTTAGCATCTTATTAAAAAAAGCTGTCTTGTAATGTAATAAGTGTTAATTTTTTTATAATTTCGTTATAAATAATTAATTATCATGAACTTACCCTGGCACTTATATTTAATGGCGATACTTTATATACTTGCCGGATTTAATCATTTTCGAAAACCCGGAATGTACATTAAAATCATTCCTCCATTTTTTAAAAACCCTCAAATACTCAATACTTTAAGCGGAATCGCCGAAATTTTATTGGGGATTTTATTAATGTTTTCTCTTACTACGCAATATGCTGCATGGGGAATTATTGCATTGTTAATTGCCATATTTCCTGCCAATTTATATATGTTTCAAAATAAAAAAGCGAGTTTTGGTTTACCAAAATGGATTTTATTTGTACGTTTGCCCTTACAAATCGTTTTGATAGTTTGGGCATTCCAATATACCCTATAACAATCAAATCTATTAATCTTAAATTATTTTATTATGAAAAAATTGTTTGCAGAGTTTTTCGGAACTTATTGGCTGGTTTTTGGAGGTTGTGGAAGCGCCATTTTTGCTGCTGGATATCCTGAATTAGGAATCGGATTTGCAGGTGTTGCTTTAGCATTTGGTTTAACTGTTTTGACAATGGCATACGCTGTTGGACATATTTCGGGCGGACATTTTAATCCGGCTGTTTCATTTGGTTTATGGGCTGGGGGAAGATTTCCTGCCAAAGATCTTATTCCTTACATAATTGCGCAATGTATTGGTGCAATTGCTGCTGCGGGAACATTATATACAATTGCATCAGGAAAAGCAGGATTTATAATCGATAATACTAAAGCCGGAGCTTTTGCATCAAATGGTTTTGGGGCATTTTCTCCAGATGGATATTCATTACAGGCTGCTTTTATTGCTGAGTTTGTATTGACTTTATTTTTCTTATTGATCATTTTAGGAAGTACAGATAAATGTGCAAACACTAACTTCTGCGGAATTGCAATTGGTTTAGGATTAACTTTAATTCACTTAATAAGTATTCCAATTACAAATACTTCTGTAAACCCTGCAAGATCATTATCTCAGGCAATTTTTGCGGGCGGAGAACCGCTTTCGCAGGTTTGGCTGTTTTGGGTCGCGCCAATTTTAGGTGCAATTGCAGCAGGATTTATTTATAAGCTCCTTTTACAGAAAAACGAAGAAGATCACACTAACTAACAATCAACTTATCCTAATCATGAGTTTTATATATTTTTTAATTATTGGTGCAATTTCAGGATGGCTTGCGGGTCAAATCTGGAAAGGTGCTGGTTTTGGTTTAATTGGTAATATCATTGTTGGAATCCTTGGCGGTATATTTGGAGGATGGCTTGCAGCTAAGCTTGGTATTGGCGGCGGCGGGCTTCTTTGGCAGATTATAATTGCTGCAGGAGGTGCGTGGATCTTACTATTTATTATTAGTTTGATTAAAAAAGCATAAATTATTTAACCAATTATAAAATTTAAAGAGAAAATCAGATATATTTATATTTGGTTTTCTCTTTTTCTTTAGATAAAATCGAAAAAAGAAAGCTTCATTTCAACTCAAATCTAATTGGTTATGAACGAAATTATTTCTTATTTCAGCACTATTCCGTCTTCACATCGCAGTCTTATCTTAATTGGCGGGATTACATTTTTTTGGGTAATAGAAAATACTTTCCCTCTGTTTCAAATGCAATATAGAAAATGGCATCATGCGGGAATCAATATCTTTTTTACCATTACCACTATTATTGTCAATTTTATTCTGGCTTTTATTTTAATAAAAACAGCCAGCTGGACCACTGAAAATAATTTCGGGATTTTACAATGGCTTCCTCAAATTCCTATTTGGCTTTATACTATTATTGGTCTGCTTTTATTAGATTTAATTGGTGCTTATTTAGTTCATTTTATAGAACATAAAATAAAGTTTTTATGGCGTTTTCACATAATTCATCATACTGATACCTGGATTGATACCACAACAGCAAACAGGCATCATCCGGGAGAGAGCGTAATTCGTTTTGTGTTTACAACACTTGGCGTATTAATCGTAGGCAGCCCAATGTGGATGGTATTTTTATATCAGTCTTTATCTGTTATATTCTCACAATTTAATCATGCCAATATTTCGCTGCCAAATAAACTGGATTTATTCCTAAGTTATTTTATAGTTTCTCCCAATATGCATAAAGTACATCATCATTATGTACTGCCTTATACCGACAGCAATTATGGTAATATTTTTTCTGTCTGGGACAGGCTTTTCGGTACTTATACCTATTTACCAAAAGATCAATTAATTTACGGCGTAGATACTCATATGCTTGCCGAAGAAAACAACCAATTGAAAAATTTATTGCAAATTCCGTTTCAGAAAACAAGATCAGCAAAAAACACTAAAAATCAATAAAAAAAAATATACCTGGGCGTACCAACTAATTATTTTTTTTATTAATATTGATATATAAAATGAAAATCAATCTATTAATCATTAACCCTCTATTTTGAATTAATTTTCACGAGATGAAAAAGAGTAACCGCAAAGAATTGAATTGGGAACAAACGGAAAGACTTGTTTCGTTAGCCTTAGAAGAAAGAAATCCATTTGAAATCATAAAAAAAGAGTTTGGATTGGAAGAAAAAGAAGTTCTTGAAATAATGAAGAAGAAAATGCCTCTTGAAAAATTTGAGATGTGGAAAAAGAAGGCTATAGCGAATAAACCTAAACCAAAGCCTATTAAAATTGATGATTTTGACGAAGACTTGGATGGTAAATATTATATTAAAAATAAATTTGACTAAGATTTAAAACTCCTGTAAAAGCAGGAGTTTTTTTTTATTTATAACTTTTTACAATGATTTTGTAACTATTTTGTAATTTTCTAGTCTGATAGGTATAACTAAACATAAACAAATGAAAAAAATACTTTACACTTTAGCTCTTGCAGTAACGCTTTGGAGCTGTAAAACAGGAAGTTCTTCAGTTTCTGAAAAAAATGTCGTAGACGTTAACATCAATCTTGTTGATGTAAAAGACGATAAAGTTTTGGTAACTGTAACGCCTCCTGCAATTAAAACAGATGAAATTATCTACAGTATTCCAAAAACAGTTCCAGGAACTTATTCTACTGATAACTACGGAAAATACTCAGAAGATTTTAAAGCTTATGATGCTAAAGGAAATGCATTAACTGTAACCAGACTTGGCGATAATTCATGGTCGATTGCTAATGCTAAAACGCTTAAAAAAATTACTTATTTAGTTAATGATACTTTTGACACTGAAAAAGGTACCGGATTTGGTAATGATGATGTTTTCTCACCTGCAGGAACAAACATCAAAGCCGGAGAAAATTTCTTAGTAAATACACATGGTTTTGTTGGGTATTTCAAAGACAAACTAGAAATTCCGTACAAAGTTACCATTACACATCCTGAAACACTTTGGGGCGCAACTTCAATGACTGATGAAGATGCAAGCAAAACAAGCGATGTTTTTACAACGACTCGTTATGCTGTTTTAGTTGAAAATCCAATTATGTATTCTAAACCAGATTACACTACTTTCAACGTTAACGGAATGGATATTTTAATTGCTGTTTATTCTCCAACTGGAAAATTTACTGCAGAAAGTATTACTCCTGAAATGAAAACAATGATGACGGCTCAGAAAAACTTTTTAGGTAAAGTAAATGCTAATAAAAAGTATACTGTATTATTGTATTTATCAAGCATGGCAAAAGACGATGCACACGGATTTGGAGCTTTAGAACATCCAACTGCTACTACAGTTGTACTTCCTGAATCTATGCCTAAAGAAAGATTGGTAGAATCAATGAAAGATGTTGTTTCTCATGAGTTTTTCCACATTGTAACTCCATTGACAGTTCACTCAAAAGAAATCCAGTATTTTGATTATAATGACCCAAAAATGTCTGAGCATTTATGGATGTACGAAGGTGTAACAGAATATTTTGCAAATCTTTTCCAAATCAACCAGGGTTTAATTAATGAAGGAGAATTCTATACTAGAATTGCAGATAAAATTGAGCAGGCAAAAAAATTAGATGATACAATGTCATTTACTAAAATGAGTGCTAATGTTTTAGAACAGCCCTATAAAGATCAATACTTAAACGTGTACCAAAAAGGGGCGCTGATTGGAATGTGTATCGATATTATCATTAGAGAAAAAAGCAACGGTGAAAGAGGAATTCTTGATTTAATGCATAAATTATCAACTGAATATGGTGTTGAAAAACCATTCAACGATAATGAATTATTTGCTAAAATCACACAATTGACTTATCCTGAAGTTGGTGATTTCTTAAACAAATATGTAGCTGGAACAACTCCAATTCCTTATGATTTTTATTTAGCTAAAGTTGGTGTAACAAAAGCAATGGAGAAAAAAACCGGAGCTGTTTTCTTAAAAGGACAAACGCCTTATATCAAAATTGATAAACAGACAAAAGAAATCGCAGTTCGTCCTGATGTTGAACTAAACGATTTCTTCAAAAACTTAAATTTAAAAGGCGGCGATATTATTTTAGCAGTAAATAACAAAGCCTATTCTTTAGAAAACATTTACGAACTTATTGGTGCAAGTGAAAACTGGAAAGAAAATGATCCAATTACTTTAAAAATAAAACGTGATGGTAAAGAAGAAACTATAAAGGGAACTGTAAAACTACCATTTGAAGAAACTGAAACTTTTAAAGCAACTGATGCTTCAAAAGAGAAACTTAAAAATGCATGGTTAAAAGGATAATTTCTTTTAAACCCATAAAAAAACCGACAAGCGATTGTCGGTTTTTTTGTGATTATTTGTTCCGTTTGTCAGACTGAGCGAAGTCGAAGTCCCGCAAGTCAAATCCTCACTGTTGAGGGCTTCGACTTCGCTCAGCCTGACAATATTGTATCTCACCTTTGTCAAAGTTTAAAACTTTGACAAAGGTTTTTAAAAGCCTAATTATTTCTTAACCGGAAACTTCCAGGCAAACTCATCTTTATCATTGATAATTGCACCAATTTCAAATTTTACAACCTCATCAAATTCAGTTTGAAGAATAAACCAATTGTCTTCGTTGAAGTAATTTTCGAAAGTATCAAAAGTTTCCTGAGTGTATTTTGTAATTCCTTTTGCGGCAAAATCTTTCTTTACATCAGCAATTTTTCTTCCGATTATTTTAAATCCGAAAACTTCCAAATCATTGCTTGACGCTACTAAATAGCCTAATTTAAGTTCTTCTTCTTCATAAAACGTCAATCTGATTTTGTGTGCATTGTATACAAAAATCACATTATCGTCTTCATCTTTATAGTTTTTATCAGGTTTTCCTAAAACAGCTGTAACATCATTCTGCTTCATTCCGAAAAGCAGTTTATCAATTCCTGATTTTAAATTTATTTTCATATTGATTGTCTTTATTTGAAGTGCAAATTTCGTGAAGTTTTTTGTTGTTCCGCCACGAATTGCGCAAATTTTCTCGAATTTTAATTTTGTTTCCTTATCAGGCTAAGCTACCCTTTCTGTCAGGCTGAGCGAAGTCGAAGACCGTTTTTGTTTCTTTTTGCCACGAATTGCACGAATTTTCACGAATTTCATTTTGTTCTTTGTCTGGCTGAGCCACCCTTTCTGTCAGGCTGAGCGAAGTCGAAGCCCTTTTTCGTCGTAAAAGCCCTTCGACTTCGCTCAGGGTGACATTAGATTAAATAAACATCAGTGTAAACCCGTTTCACCAGTAAAATCCGTGGTCCATTTTAATTCTGATAATTCTTTTTATTCGGTTTTGCACTCATGTAAAAAGTAATTTTACCACCATTAATAACATCTGCATGTTTCAGGAAAGGTTTTGAAATTTCTTTTCCATTCAGCAAAACCTTACTCACAAATACATTTTTATCCGATTGATTTACGGTTTCAACTTCAAAGTTTTTCCCGTTTTCTAAATTGAAAACAGCTTTTTTAACCAGCGGACTTCCCAATGCATATTCATCAGAACCCGGAGCAACAGGATAAAATCCTAAACTGCTGAAAATATACCAGGCACTCATTTGTCCGAAATCATCATTTCCGCCTAAACCGTCTGCCCCGTTTCGGTACATTTTTTTAAGAATCATTCTGATTTTATCTTGTGATTTCCAAGGCGAATCTGTCCAGTTGTATAAATAAACTACGTGATGTGAAGGTTCGTTTCCGTGAACATAATTCCCAATGATTCCGTCTCTTGTAATATCTTCTGTGTTTTCAAAATATTTATCCGGTAAATGCATATTAAACAATGAATCTAAACGAACTTTAAACTTTTCATTTCCGCCCATCATTTTAATCATATCGGCAGGATCTTGCGGCACATATAAACTATAATTCCATGAATTTCCTTCAATAAATCCTTGCCCGTGTGTATCAAGCGGATCAAATTCTTTTTTGAAAGTTCCGTCGTTTAATTTAGGACGCATGAAACCAGTTTTCTCGTCGTAAACATTTTTATAATTCTTTGATCTTGCGATGAATTCATTATAAATATCTGTTTTACCTAATTTCTTCGCTGCCTGCGCAATTGCCCAGTCATCATAAGCATATTCTAAAGTTTTAGAAACTGAAGCTCCATTTTTATCTTCAGGAACATACCCCTTATTCATATAAAATTCTAAGCCATCGTAGTAAGGTACTTTTGCAGTATTAACACAAGCCTGAAGTGCTTTTTCTGCATCAAAACTGGTATTCCCTTTTACAATTGCATCGGCCACAACAGAAACAGAATGATACCCAATCATACACCAGTTTTCATTCGCATAATGCGACCATATCGGAAGCATTTTATGCACACTTTGGTCTGAATGCGCCAGCATTGAACTTACCATATCCGAGTTTCTTTTCGGCTGCACAATGTTGAATAACGGGTGCAAAGCTCTATACGTATCCCAAAGCGAATAACTGGTATAATTTGTAAAGTTTTCGGCTTTATGAACATTCATATCCAAACCTTTGTAATTTCGATCTAAGTCCATGTATTCTGTTGGACCTAAAAAGGCGTGATACATTGCGGTATAAAAATTAACCAAATCTTCTTTTTGAATCGTTTCAACCTGAACTTTATTCAATTCTTTATTCCAAACTTCCTGACTTTGTTTTTTAACTTTTTCAAAATCCCAACCCGGAATTTCTTTCTTCATATTTTCTAGTGCTCCGGCAGAACTTACAGGTGATAAAGCCATTTTGATTTTGATTTTTTCGCCCTCGTTTGTATCAAAATCAAAGAACAATTTTAGGTTTTGTCCTGCCATTTCCGGGAAATTTTTCGTTTGATCAAATCTTCCCCAAAAACCTCTGTAAACACTTTTTTCCAGCGCGGCCTGTCCGTAACTTTTAATTGGTTTACTAAAAGACATAGCAAAATAAACGGTTCTCGTTCTCGCCCAGCCATTTGTCTGACGATAACCTGTAATTAAAGTATCGTTTTCTACTCGTACAAAAGTCCAGACATTCTTTTTATCATAATTATAAATTCCAGAAGTTAAATCAAGAATAATATGCGCTTCATCTGATTTTGGAAATGTATATTGATGCATTCCAACCCTGGTTGTTGCAGTCAATTCAGCTTTAATATTATGATCTTCCAGAAGAACACTGTAATATGCAGGTTCTGCTTTTTCTGTTGAATGTGAAAATGCAGATCTATAGCCTGATAAAGGTTTTGAAGCAACACCGGGATTCAATTGCAGTTTTCCGGTTGTTGGCATAATTAGAAAATCTCCTAAATCAGAATGTCCTGTTCCGCTAAAATGGGTGTGGCTGAAACCTACAATCGTTTTGTCTTCATATTGATATCCTGCGCAATATTTATAAACTTCACCATTGTATTTTCCGTTTAAGCTGTAGGCGATGGTATCAGTTTCGGGACTTAATTGCACGCTCCCAAACGGAACTGTTGCTCCCGGATAAGTATGCCCCATTTTTGCTGTTCCAATCATTGGATCAACATATTGAATCAAATTTTTAAGGTTGTTTTCTTTTTTCTGAGCATTTGTATTTACTGTAAAAGCAAACATTAAAGTTCCAAATGCAATAATAAAAGCAGGTTTTTGTAAAATATTCATTGGGTAATTTTCTGTAATTGTTTCGTTCAGAAAATTACGATAATTTATACTTTTAAAAAATTTAAATTTTAAAATAGACATGATTTTAAAACCGAATTAAAATCCGGCCGAGCCTAGCGGCTATTTTTATCTTGTTCATTCTTTTAAACTGGATTAAAATCCAGCCCTACAATATGAATCGAGCCTAGCGGCTCTTTAATATGATTATGTTCAATTGGTTCGATCTATGAAAATGCAATAGTTTTTTCCAAAAAAAAATTCATTTTAAAACAACGTCCCGAGGCTTCGGGATTAATCCATTTAAAAAATTATACGCAATAAACAAGAGTTCCGAAGGAACGGTTTATATTGTAGAGCTGGATTTTAATCCAGTTTAAAAATGAATCTAGTCATTTCGAGCCATTCCCAATAAACGGTTATGAATTATAATATTATAAATATTCCATAATCATATTTTTTTCACATATTGGCTTTTAAACTGGATTAAAATCCAGCTCTACAATATGAATCGAGCCTAACGGCCCTTTAATATGATTATGTTCAATTGGTTCGATCTATGAAAATGCAATGGATTTTAATCCATTTAAAAATTATACGCAATAAACAAGAGTTCCGAAGGAACGGTTTATATTGTAGGGCTGGATTTCAATCCAGTTTAATGAATTAATGCATTTTATGAGCCTGGTGGCTCCTTTTTAAAGCTTACGTTTTAGATTTTCTTTCACCTCATCAAACCATTCGTTTTTTAGAATACTTAAAACGATAGAATCACGGCGAACATTTCCGTCTCGTGTTGGCATATTGCTTCTTAAAACACCTTCGACTTTACAGCCGATGCTTTTCATTGCCGCGATGCTTCTTTCGTTATTATTGTCGGCACGAAATTCTACTCGCTCCATTCCAAGTGTTTCAAAAGCGAATTGAAGTAATAAAAATTTGCAGTGTTTGTTTAGTCCGGTCCCTCTAAAAGCTGATCCGTACCACGTATAACCTAATTGTAACGTGTTGAAATCAAGTTTGATATCATAAAAACGTGTTGAACCAGCATATTTTTGAGATTTTTTATCGAAAACAATAAAGGGAAATTCTTTTTTATCTTCTCTTTCTTTTATTGCTAATTGAATATAGTTGATCAAATTGTCTTTTCCTTCTGCTCCAACTAAAGAATATTTCCAGGTTTCTGGTTCGTTGAGGGAAATTTCCAGTAAATTTTCTACATCTGATTCATGAATAGGACGTAATAAAACGAAGTCGTCTTCTAAAATTATATTATCTGTGAAATTGAAATTTGATGTTTGGTTCATTGGTTTATTTCGATTAGTTAAATATTTCCAGACATTCTTTGAGTAAAAATGTAGTCCCTACGGGACAATGTGAAACCTGTAAATACGTCATATCTACCGATATTTAATCTCTACGAGATATTTACTTATAATATCTTACTCCGCTAGGAGTATAATATCGGTAGAAAAATAATACCTCCCGAGAAAAATGTTCCGTAGGAACTATACATTTACAATTATTTATGAAATATTCACAAAAAACTACTCACTCATTTCATCATAACGCTCCGGAACCTGCGGATCGTAAAGCGGACATTTGAATTCTGCAATCAAATCTACTAACTGATTCATGGTTTTTCCTTCTGTTCCATAACAGTCAATTTTAATGCTTTGTGGAGTGGTAATAACTTGAAATGCTCCCTTTCCTTCATTATTTTTCCAACTGTTTTCATCAACTCTTTCCCATTTTGAGAAAACAGAATTAATACGATTGATAATTACCTCAACAGGAAGTTTCTCAAGGCCGTCAACTTCTTCTTTTTCAACAAGAGCTTCGTAAACCTCGTGATGATTTAGGTAAATTTCGTCTATATATCTCCAAAAAAGCAGTTCGTACATAATACTGGCGTTTTATAAATTGTAGAGACGCACAGCAGTGCGTCTTTCGTAATGTTAGACGCACTGCTGTGCGTCTCTACTAAAATTCAGGTGCTAAAAAAAACCTTTGCAACTGAACCTTTGATTCTTTGTACCTCAAAAAAAATTAATATTTGAATGTTCCGTATTCGCTGGTAATCGTTAGTTTTTTAGCATCGGCTGCTTCTACTCTACCTACGATTTGTGCATCAACATTGAATGATTTTGAAATCTCGATAATATCCTGTGCAATGTTTTCAGGAACATAAAGTTCCATACGGTGACCACAGTTAAAAACCTGATACATTTCTTTCCAGTCGGTTTTTGATTGTTCCTGAATTAACTTGAACAATGGCGGAACCGGAAATAAATTATCTTTTATAATGTGTAAATTTTGAACGAAATGTAAAATCTTAGTCTGTGCGCCTCCACTGCAATGCACCATTCCGTGAATTTCTTTTGGAGTGTATTTATCTAAAATTTTCTTGATAATTGGTGCGTAAGTTCTCGTTGGAGAAAGTACCAATTGACCTGCGTTTATCGGGCTGTTTTCTACTTCATCAGTTAAATTAACCTGACCAGAATAAATTAATTCTTCAGGAACAGCTGCATCGTAACTTTCAGGGTATTTTTTAGCCAGATATTTTCCGAAAACGTCATGACGTGCAGAAGTTAATCCGTTACTTCCCATTCCTCCGTTATATCCTTTTTCGTAAGTTGCTTGTCCAAAAGAAGCTAAACCAACAATTACGTCTCCAGCTTTAATGTTAGCATTGTCTACCACATCTGCACGTTTCATGCGAGCTGTAACAGTTGAGTCCACAATGATGGTACGAACAACATCTCCAACATCGGCAGTTTCGCCTCCAGTTGAATGAATCGTTACGCCAAAAGATTTTAGTTCGTTGATTAATTCTTCGGTTCCGTTGATGATTGCAGAAATAACATCAGCCGGAATTAAGTTTTTATTTCTTCCAATGGTTGAAGAAAGTAAAATATTATCAGTTGCGCCAACACATAATAAATCGTCAATATTCATGATTAAAGCATCCTGAGCGATTCCCTTCCAAACCGAAAGATCTCCGGTTTCTTTCCAGTACATATAGGCCAAAGATGATTTTGTACCCGCTCCGTCGGCATGCATGATTAAGCAGTGGTCGTTGTCCTGAGTTAAATAATCTGGGACAATTTTACAGAATGCCTGCGGAAATAAACCTTTGTCAATATTTTTTATAGCGTTATGTACGTCTTCTTTTGATGCCGAAACACCTCTTTGTGCATATCTTTTGCTAGAATCTGAACTCATGAAAATTAGTTTGTGTTGATGTGGTGCAAAGATAATCCCTTTTTTTAATTCTTTGGCTTATTCAAATATAGGTTTCAAAAAAGTTTGCCACGAATTACACAAATTTTCACAAATTTCCACTTCTAAAAAACAAAAATCATCCTTATTGGATGATTTTTGAAATATAAATTCGTGAAAATTTGTGCAATTCGTGGCGAAAAAAATTATTTAGTAAACAATAATTCTCTGTATTTTGTTAATGTCCAGCTTTCGTCATCAACTAAAAGCTCTAATTTATCACAGTGATTACGAATGTCTTCAAAATATGGTTTTACAGTATTGCAATATGCTTCGGCCATTTTTTGACCATCTGTTAACTGATTTGCTTTTTTTCTTTCATTGGTCATTGCCAAAACTTTAGAATTGATTCCTTCAATATGACCAGAAATTTCTTTGATCAAAGTAATCTGCTCTTTTGCAATAGTTTCAAATTCTTTCCCGAAGATTTCTTTTAAACCTTTTACATTTTCAATTAATGTATTTTGGTAACGAATTGCTGTTGGAATCACGTGATTTCTGGCAATGTCACCTAAAACTCTTCCTTCAATCTGGATTTTTTTAGTGTATTCTTCTAATTCAATTTCGTAACGCGCTTCGGCTTCAACGTGATTAAAGATTCCCAATTCAGCAAATAAATCTAATGCTTGTTTAGAAACTTTAGCTTTTATAGCTTCCGGAGTTGTTTTAAAATTGCTTAAACCTCTTTTTGCTGCTTCTTTTTCCCAAGCTTCGCTGTAACCATCGCCTTCAAAAAGAATCTTTTTAGATTGTTTGATGTATTCTCTTAAAACATTAAAAATAGCATCGTCCTTTTTCATGTCTTTTGACTCGATCAGGTTCTCTACTTCATTTTTAAAATCTATTAATTGTTTTGCTACAATTGCATTTAAAGTTGTCATTGCGTTTGAACAGTTTGAATTTGAACCAACGGCTCTAAACTCAAATTTATTTCCTGTAAAGGCAAAAGGCGAAGTTCTGTTTCTGTCTGTATTGTCTAATAATACGTCTGGAATTTTACCAACAACATTTAATTTTAAATCTGTTTTTTCTTCTGGAGAAAGTTTTCCTGTTGTTACGCTTTCTAATTCAGATAAAACTTTTGTCAATTGTGCCCCGATAAAAACAGACATAATTGCCGGCGGCGCTTCGTTTGCACCTAACCTATGATCGTTACTTGCTGTTGCTATAGAAGCTCTTAATAAAGTTTCATTATCATTTACTGCTTTTATAGTATTAATAAAGAAAGTTAAAAACTGTAAATTGCTCATTGGCGTTTTACTCGGACTCAATAAGTTAACTCCGGTATCTGTTGCCAATGACCAGTTATTGTGTTTTCCTGAACCGTTAACTCCTTTAAATGGTTTTTCGTGAAATAATACTTTAAAGTCATGACGTTCTGCCACTCTCTGCATTACATCCATTAATAAAGAGTTGTGATCTACGGCTAGATTGGTTTCTTCAAAAATTGGTGCCAGCTCAAACTGATTTGGCGCAACTTCGTTATGACGTGTTTTTACCGGAATTCCCAATAACATACATTCCTGCTCTAAATCTCTCATATAAGTAAGAGCACGAGTTGGAATAGATCCGAAATAATGGTCGTCTAACTGTTGTCCTTTTGCAGATGTATGTCCTAATAAAGTTCTTCCTGTCATTACTAAGTCTGGGCGTGAATTTGCCAAAGCTTTATCAATAAGGAAATACTCTTGTTCCCATCCTAAAGTTGCCGTTACTTTTTTTACGTTTTTATCAAAATATTTACAAACTTCTGTAGCCGCTTCGTCAATTGCAGATAATGCTCTTAATAAAGGTATTTTATTATCTAAAGCCTCGCCAGTATACGCGATAAAAACGGTTGGAATACATAAAGTTGTACCATATATAAAGGCTGGCGAAGTTGGGTCCCAAGCCGTATATCCTCTTGCTTCAAATGTATTTCTGATTCCACCGTTTGGGAAACTTGACGCATCTGGTTCTTGTTGTACTAATTGCGCTCCGCCAAATTTCTCCACAGGGTCACTTCCATCATATGAAGTTTCAAAAAAAGCATCGTGTTTTTCGGCAGTAGTTCCTGTTAATGGCTGAAACCAGTGCGTGTAATGCGTAACGCCTTTTGCCAATGCCCATTCTTTCATTCCCATGGCGATATAATCTGCCAGTTTACGTTCTATTTTCGTTCCGTGTTGAATGGCATCTCTTACTCCTTTTAAAGCATCTGAAGTTAAAAACTGCTTCATTGCTTTCTCATTAAACACATTTGATCCAAAAAGATTCGATTTCTTATCAATTTCTTCAAAGTGTACCGGCTTTCTTGTAGAAGCTTCTTGTAAAGCTTGGAAACGTAATGTTGACATGTATATAATTTTAAAAATTCGTAATAATTTTCACTAAAAAAATGAGCAACAAATATAAACAATAAAAGCCCCTTTTTTAAACTTATAATTGAGAATTTTATAAGCAGAATTTTCAACGTATGAAGTCTTTTTTAAAGAATAG
>NZ_CAIJDE010000064.1:0-12908 GCF_903819335.1 Flavobacterium panici
AATTCTTCGCTATACTGAGACTGCCATTTTGAAGGTGATGTCCTTGAATATCTTTCCATACTTTTACACTTTTGTGTAAACCTATTTTAGGACAAGACATTGCGTTCACGAGCGGGACGCTCGCGCTAGCGGGGGACAAACTTCATGGTATTTTATTGTTTTGCTGGTGCAGGCAAATGGAATTAATTATGGAATTTCTTTGTCATGATGGATTAAAATCCATCCCTACAATATGTTTCGTTCCTTCGGAACTTTTTATAGAACTTTATTAAAAATAACCACAATATTGTCATTTCGACGGAGGAGAAATCTCCGTAAGAAACTCGACAATGCTAATTTTCTGCTGGCGCGAGCGTCCCGCTCGTGAACGCAAAGAAATGCACGAGAGTTACAATCCTAATTCGATGGATTTTACATTGAATAAGTTTATTTGCCCAATTTTATCTTGATGTACAACTATTGTTAATTTAGCCGGATATTTAAATTTCATTTCACTTAATTTAAATGTCCATAACATTATTTTTAATAAATCTTCATCACTAATATTTTTATGTTCTTTTATTCTTGTGATTCCAGAACCAAAAATCGGAACAGAAACAGATTTTTGAGCATAAACACGATTAACTCTATCCCAAAAATTAATCAAAAATTCTATGTATTCTGCCATTGTCAGAGTTGCTTTATTGTCCTCATCAAATTTAGAAAACGCAGTTAGTATGAATTCATCATAAACAAAAATTGTACTTAACTTGAATTTTACTATTTTACCACCCAATCTTCTATTGACCTGATTGTTAAGTATATCTAATTCATCTGAATTATTTACTATAAAATCATCCAGTTCATCTATTTTTCCACTAAAATACTTATTAATAAAAATACCATTAAGAGATTTAGCAGATATTATTTTGTCGTCAACTACAGTATCAAAATATTCGTTAAATGCAATAGTTTTAAGACCGTCTTGGGAAAATAAATCTCCACATTTTATATTTACACTACTACCATCAATATCAATATCTATATTCGTAAGATTATTAGCTCTCAGCCATATAAAAAAATAAGTAAGTATTAAAATAAAAAAAGACAGATAACCAAAATATACTAACCATTCTTTATACTCTTCAGGTACAATGTTAAAAAGCAAAATGAATGATAAAACACCAGATATAGCAGAAAAATAAGCCCAGAATTTGTTTATAACACCTTTGTCAAAAAAATTAACTTTCATTCAATTAGTTTTTATAATAATAATCACCCGTTTTTTTCCCAGACCCGACTGTAAAATCAGAATTATTTAAAGAAGAACGTATAACATCTTTGTTCAAGGGTATGTGTAATACAGGTACTTTTGATTTTGAGTCCCTAAACACTGGCAATTTATTCCATAAATTACTTACTCTATTGTTTAATTCATTTTTATCGTTCGTAAGTAAATCTTCTTTTGCTTTTAAATCAGTGTATATTACAATCACAGGTAGACCTAAAGTATTAATCCCGTAATCAATTTCTTCTCTTAGCGCTTGTGAATTGGAAGTGTTTTTACTTAAAAATAAGATAATATTCTTAGAATTTCTAAGTCTTTCTCTAAGTCTTGGTTTAAGAGTCAACTCCCAATTACTGTTATCCCTAACATTATAAGTTGTATCGTGTGCATTTCTAAATGGGAAAGAACTATCCGAACCTTTCCATGCTTTGAGCATATTGTAAAAACAAAAATCTTCAGTTGCATGAGCCCCAAGAGATGATTCGCTGAATGGTTCATTTACATAAAACGCAGAATAATTGTAAATTTTACTCATAATTTATTTTAAATAATTGGTTATTAAATAAGACGCTATTCTAAAACCATTGCTTCGCGACTTTTTGAGATTACGAAATTCCTAGCTAAGAACTTCAGCTAAGTTTAAATTATTAAGAAAGATAGATTTCAATTTTATTTATATTTAATAATTGCACAAAATCAATATTAAAAACAATTAGTTATCTTCGTTAACTTCTCTAATTTTCTTAGCTCTTTGCACCTCACGTCTAATTAATGAACGTGGGTATTTATACTTATCTCCTACAAGTTCTACAATAATTTGTTCTGGTAATTCTTGTTCGATTAAACTACTTATAAAACTTCTTACTTCTTGAGAACCAAAACCATCTCTAGTTACAGAATCATTATCAATAGTATAAAGTTGCCTTCCAGTAGTAGATTCAAGATTACGCATTCTTTTGTCTAGCATTCTGACAGTAGATAAAACGTCTAACATTATATCGTTATCTTTTCTTTTTGTTATTACTGCAGTTTCTGGAGTTGTTTCAATAATTTTTTTAAAATCACTTTCAAATTGAACCCAATACGTCTCAAAAACTTTTGCTAAAACAGATTCTTTTAAAGCATCTTCTTTAAGAGAAATATTGATTGTTCTAACAAGTTCCCAAACACTCTCTTTTACGGGAAATGTATGATTAAATTGAGCTAAAGGATTTTCTAAATCCGTTGGAGATAAATCTATTAAAAATGTACAAACTCGATTAGATGTAAGACCTTTTGCCAAAGCTCCTGATTCAAAAAGAATCCAAGGTTTGTTTCTATTTTCTTTAGTTAAACAAACTATTCCTATACTAGATGTGCTAACTGGTCATTTATTTCTGTAAACCACAAAGCCCCTCTATCTATATCTTTTGAAGACATCCAAGGATTTACAGCTTGAATTACGCATTGAAGCCAATCATCTAATAACTCCGCAACTTTTTTACTTCTTTCTCCTGACCAACTGATAAATACTTTCATTTAATTTAATGTTTTTCCTATGATTTTTTGGTATAATTAGTCTATAAATTATTTATAAATTTCATTTTTTTTATTTTTTTGCCACTAAATATAATCCTAATACATTAAAAGTACGGTAAACCGTAAAGCCACAAAATTTCTATAAATCAAAATCATAAAAACAAAAAAACCTCCCAAAATCTGAGAGGTTTTTCCATATCATTAAAAAATAAAAATTCTACATATTCCTTCTATATTGCCCGCCCACTTCAAACAACGCCGAAGTAATCTGCCCCAAAGAACAAACCTTTGTAGCTTCCATTAAATGATCGAATAAATTTTCGTTTTTAATAGCCGCTTGCTGTAAATTATTTAAATGCTCATTAACTTTTGCTTCGTGAAATTGATGCAAATTATCCAGCATTGTAATTTGATATTGTTTTTCTTCTTCTGTAGCGCGAATAACTTCTGCCGGAATTACTGTTGGCGAACCTTTTGAACTCAGGAAAGTATTTACACCCACAATTGGGAAATCGCCGTTGTGTTTTAAAGTTTCGTAATACAAACTTTCTTCCTGAATTTTAGATCTTTGGTACATTGTTTCCATTGCACCAAGAACTCCGCCACGTTCTGTAATTCTATCGAATTCTTGTAAAACTGCAGCTTCAACTAAATCGGTTAATTCTTCGATAATGAATGAACCTTGAATTGGGTTTTCGTTTTTCGCTAAACCTAATTCTTTATTAATAATCAACTGAATCGCCATCGCACGACGCACAGACTCTTCTGTTGGCGTTGTAATCGCCTCGTCGTACGCATTGGTGTGCAACGAATTACAGTTATCATAAATCGCATATAAAGCCTGTAAAGTTGTTCTAATATCATTAAAATCAATTTCCTGCGCGTGTAACGAACGTCCAGATGTCTGAATATGATATTTCAGCATTTGTGCTCTTTCATTGGCTCCGTATTTGTTTTTCATGGCTTTTGCCCAAATTTTACGTGCCACACGACCAATTACTGAATATTCCGGATCAACTCCGTTCGAGAAGAAGAATGATAAATTTGGTCCAAAATCATTGATGCTCATTCCGCGGCTCAAATAATATTCCACGTAAGTGAAACCATTCGAAAGCGTGAATGCTAATTGTGTAATTGGGTTCGCTCCCGCCTCTGCAATATGATATCCTGAAATCGAAACCGAATAGAAATTACGAACGTTTTTAGTAATAAAATATTCCTGAACGTCGCCCATTAATCGTAAAGCAAATTCGGTTGAGAAAATACAAGTATTCTGTGCTTGATCTTCTTTTAAAATATCGGCCTGAACCGTTCCACGAACTTGTGATAATGTTTTGACTTTTATTTCATTATAAACATCTAAAGGTAAAACCTGATCTCCGGTAACACCCAAAAGCATTAATCCTAAACCGTTGTTTCCTTCTGGTAAATCGCCTTGGTATTTTGGTCTTTCAATACCTTTTCCAGCATATATTTTGTTGATTTTTGCTTCAACTTCTTTTTCTAATTCATTGACTTTAATATACAATTCACATTGCTGATCGATTGCCGCATTCATAAAAAAGCCTAAAAGCATTGGTGCAGGCCCATTTATCGTCATACTTACAGATGTTAAAGCATGAACCAAATCAAAACCTGAATACAGCTTTTTAGCATCATCTAAACAACAAATAGAAACTCCCGCATTTCCAATTTTCCCGTAAATATCCGGACGCAAATCTGGATCGTTTCCGTATAAAGTAACGCTGTCAAAAGCCGTCGAAAGTCTTTTTGCCGGCAATCCTGCACTTACATAATGAAAACGTTTATTGGTTCTTTCTGGTCCGCCCTCGCCCGCAAACATTCTCGACGGATCTTCGCCTTCACGTTTAAACGGATATAATCCCGAAGCAAAAGGAAATTCGCCAGGAACATTTTCCTGTAAATTCCAACGCAGGATATCACCCCACGCTTCATATTTAGGTAAAGCAATTTTCGGAATCTGTAAATGGGATAAACTTTCAGAATGCGTTGCAATCTTGATTTCTTTATCACGAACTTTAAACGAGTAAACCGGATTTTTATATTTGGCTACTTTTTCATCCCAATTCAGGATAATTTCCCAATTGTACGGATCTAAATCCATTTTTACTTTATCAAACTGATTCAGTAAAAGGTTTAAAAAGATTCTGTTTTCGTCATGTGGCTGTGCTGCGCTTGGTAAAACAGTCGAATCATCGATTCCTGCTTTATTGATTTGTGGCACTTTTCCAGAAACCGATTCTATTGTTTTGAAAATTCCGTATAATTTCTGTGCTACTTTTTGCTGCGAAAGTGCGATTTCATCATAAGATCTGTTATTCTCTGCAATTTCAGATAAATAACGTGTTCTGTGAGGCGGAATCACGAAGATTTTTTCGCTCATTTCTTTAGTGATTTCAAAAGTCGATTTCAATTCAGAATTCGTTTTTTCGACCACTTTATCCATAATCGCTTTATAAAGCGTGTTCATCCCCGGATCGTTAAACTGCGAAGCAATTGTTCCGAAAACCGGCATTTCATCAGGATTTTTATCCCAAAGATTATGGTTTCTTTGATATTGTTTTTTTACATCGCGCAAAGCATCAAGCGCTCCCCTTTTATCAAACTTGTTTAACGCCACTAAATCGGCAAAATCAAGCATGTCGATTTTTTCCAATTGTGTTGCCGCTCCAAACTCCGGTGTCATTACATATAAGGATACATCAGAATGATCCATTATCTCAGTATCAGACTGACCAATTCCCGAAGTTTCCAGAATAATCAAATCGTATTTTGCCGCTTTCAAAACCTGAATCGCTTCGGCAACATATTTAGACAAAGCCAAATTCGACTGACGTGTCGCCAGCGAACGCATATATACACGAGGATTATTTATGGCATTCATACGGATTCTGTCTCCTAAAAGTGCTCCTCCGGTTTTTCTTTTAGAAGGATCGACAGAAATTAATCCGATTGTTTTCTCTGGGAAATCAATTAAAAAACGACGAACCAATTCATCAACCAAAGAAGATTTTCCGGCTCCTCCCGTTCCTGTAATTCCCAAAACCGGAATTATAGAATTGGTATTGCTTTCGTGAATTTTATCAAAAACTGGTTTTGCAATTTCAGGGAAATTCTCGGCTGCTGAAATTAAACGTGCAATTGCCGTAGGAACTTTATTTTCGATATGATCGATTTCTCCGTTTAATTTATCTCCAATAGGAAAATCAGATTGTTGTACCAAATCGTTAATCATTCCCTGAAGTCCTAACGAACGGCCATCATCTGGCGCGTAAATTCGGGTAATTCCATATTCATGTAATTCTGAAATTTCGCTTGGCAGAATTACGCCGCCGCCGCCGCCAAAAATTTTAATGTGCCCCGCTCCCTTTTCATTAAGCAAGTCATACATATATTTAAAGTATTCGTTGTGCCCGCCCTGGTAAGATGTCATCGCAATGGCATTGGCATCTTCCTGGATTGCTGTATTCACCACTTCCTCTACACTTCTGTCATGCCCAAGGTGAATTACCTCCACTCCTGTAGACTGAATTATACGACGCATTATATTTATTGCTGCATCATGGCCGTCAAAAAGCGAAGCAGCGGTTACAATTCTTACTTTATTTTTAGGAATATATGGTATTTGTTGTTCCATTTTATGAATATGATAATTTAAAGGGAGCAATTTACAAAATATTTTAATATTTGATGGCGATCAAACCTTTATGTTTTTAAAAAATATATCGATTTCGTTAATAACTAGGGTAACAAACACGCTAACCAGCTGATTTATACTATATAAACCTACCACATGGCAATCTTGCAAAATCTAAATGTAATAAAGCAACTCATTATCAATAACCTAAAGTAATTTAGCAGTGTAGAAAAGGCCCCAAATTTTTACCCAGAACTTTCGAATCTAAGTAGTAACGTAAAAATTGAAATGAAAATGAAAACAACATATCCAGTAAGCATAATTTTAGCTCTTAGTTTCACTATATTATCTTTTGGAAAGCATAATAATAGTAATACCAGAGAAAACATAAGTTTGAATAAATCTTATCTAAATAACAATTCAGATACAAAAGTTGACAGTGAAGTATTGACTGATTTCTTTAAAAGGTATTCTGATTTAAAAAAATATCAAAACGAGGTTGTTTCCTTGTACAAAACAAGATCTTACGGATCAATTTGGTTTGAAGATGACAAAATCAACGAGTTCGGAAAAACCTTGTATGACAAATTAAATGATACTTATGAGGAAGGTTTAATTTTTGAACTTCCTTATAAATATGAAATTGATCAAATTTTCAAAAAAGGATCAAACGATAAACCATCAAAAGCAGATTCTGATATGCTTTTAACTTCTGCATACATTATCTATATGAACCGTGTGTATGTTGGTTTAGATGCCGAAACTGCTAAAAAAACAGGATGGCTTCTTCCAAAAAAAGAAATATCTTATGATACTTTGTTAGATTCTCTAATGACTCAACCTACTTTATTAGAGAAAAATGACGAGCTTCTTTTTAACCAATATTATAAATTGCAGGATGCTCTTAAAAAATACAGAGAAATAGAAAAAGCCGGTGTGTGGAAACCTATCGTCGCCGAATCTCCTTATAAAGATCTTAGACCTGACGCCAATACACCTACAATTGGACAAGTTAGAACGAGATTATTTATTTTGGGTGATTTAGATCATGACTCTAAAAGTAATTTTTATGATCGTGAATTAATGGACGGTGTAATGAAATATAAACTTAGAAATGGGTTTAAACCAAATTACATTTTATCTGCAGATCATATTAAAGAAATGAACATTCCGTTAAAAGACAAGATTAATACCTTGATGGTCAATATGGAAAGATGCCGTTGGATTTCTCCAAAAATTCTAAAAGACAAAGAATATATTATTGTAAATATTCCTTCTTTTGAATTAGTATATGTAAAAAACGGAAAACCGGAACTTACTTCTAAAGTTTTTGTGGGATCTGCGGTAACCAAAACAACCATATTTAATGGGAATATTGACAAAATTGTTTTCAGCCCGTACTGGACAGTTCCTCAAAGTATTGTTGATAATGAATTGAAAATGAAGATGGCTGCCGATCCTAATTATCTAACAGAGAAAAATATGGAGATAGTTAATGGTCAGGTAAGACAAAAACCAGGTCCAAACAACTCTCTTGGATTAGTGAAATTTATTTTCCCAAATCCTGAAGATATTTACATGCACGATACTCCTGCAAAATCATTATTTGATTTTGAAAGAAGAACTTTTAGCCACGGTTGTATTAACGTAAACAAAGCAAAAGAGCTAGCTATTGCCATGCTTAAAGATTATCCGGAATGGACAACAGAAAAAATCAATAAAGCAATGGAAGGAAAAACGGAAAGTACATTTAAACTGCCAAATAAAGTGCCTATTTACATCACTTATTTTACTTCATGGGTTCATGATTCCGGAGAAGTAAGTTTTTATCAGGATGTTTATGAAAAAGATACAGAGTTAAATAATTTCTTATTTCCGGTTGATGGCGTAGCTTCAAACTAAATAGCAATTATAAATAAAATAAAATCGGGAATTCATTGAAGTGAATTCCCGATTTTCTATTTTTAAAAATAGCCTAACTTATTAATATCAAAACTTTTAAGTCTAAAAATATTTTGATTTCTGTCGCAACTTTGCAGTGTAATATTACCACTAATATTAATTACAAAATCAATTTATCATGAAAACAGAAAATATCGATGGATTAACACTATTTGAAATAAATTTATTAATTCAGCAAGGAGCAAGATTTATAATGTTTCCTAATATGATGAGCAAATCTAAAAGTTCAACTATTTATTTTGTTCGTCCCGAAGAAAAAACTTTTAAATATGCCATAAAACATTTTTTAAAGAATATAGCAAATTGCTGGCATACAATACCTTTTAGACCACTTTATCTTTCTAAATCTTTATTTTATTTAGCTATTGGCGGTCAAAATTACACTCACGCAGTACTGGCAGATTTAAAAACTATTAATCCTGTCTACAACCCAAACCTATACTGCTTACAATACGTTTAAACTGCCTTTTTTGTCCCTAAAAAACTTAGTTATATAATTTGTTACATAAACCAAATCCTATCTAGACAGTCAGGCAACCCTACTAAGCTTGAAAAAAAATGTCTTTTAGTAATTCGTTTATCAAAACAAAAATTAAATCATCTTATAAATTTTATGAGGTGATTTTTTTTTTAAATAGAACCTTTGAAAATTTCCTGATTTTCTAAATAAATAAAACGATATATAGATTTTGTTGAAAGTAATACCCTCATTTTTTTGTCTTAAAATACTATTTTAAAATCATCTTGAGGCTTATATGATGATAGATTAAACAGAGATTTGCAGATTCCAAATCATCCATTTATAAATGAAAAAATACGTTTTAATTTTTAGTTTTATTATAGCAGCTTTACTTATTTCATGCAATAAATTCACCACTCAAAACGCGATTACATCTGATGGACTTAGCAATCCTAAACCACCAAAAGCTATCGGGCCTCCACGTATATTATTTATAGGAAATAGCCAAATAGAATATTTTGTAAGTGCTCCTACGCTGTTTCAGGAATTATGCAATTTTAATAATAAACATATAAATGTCCAACAATTGGTAACAATGGGAGTTTCACTAGATAAAGTTTATTATACTAATAAAACAGAAGCGAATCAAATTTTTTCTAATAGAGATAAAGATGGAAATTATTATGATTTTGTTGTGCTTCAGGAAGCGACACCAATTGCATTAACAGATCTTGAAAAGTATAGATCAAATTTAAAATTAATTGTAGAAAAAATACATAAAAATAGTCCGGATGTTGCCATATATGTCTATCAAAATATGTCTCCATTACCATATACAAATCCAGAATATGATGATTATTATAAAGAATTACAAAAAAATGCCGTTTTAGCTGCCGCTTATATTAAAAATGCAGGTTTATTGAGGGTTGGCGATGCTGTTAAAGATGCTTATGAAGGTAAAAGCGGTTATAAATATTTAAGTAATAATAAAGATAATCTTCGTTATGGTAAAAATATACTTCACTTTACAAACGATGGAGGATTTTTACAGGCAGTTTTACTATACTCTGCTATATTTGATAAAACACCAATTATTCCTAAAAAACTTATTTTAAGCACTGGAACTGGAGATAAGGACAATATGAGAAAACAAGAAGTGGATAAAGTAATCAGTAATCCAAAGGCCTTAGAAGAGATAGCTTTTAATAATCGTTAAACCTTAAAAACAAAAAATCATCTTATAGTTATAAGGTGATTTTTTTATTTTGTTTCATCTGAAAATTAATATCTTTCAGAAAATTAACCTAATCAACAAATTAACCTTTATTACTATGAATGACGATTACCAACCTCAAAAAAATTGGTGGGACAGAAACTGGAAATGGTTTGTACCAACAGGATGTTTAAGCCTTTTAGTTCTTTTTGTTTTATTTATTGGCGGAATATTTTTTGGAGTAACATCGATGATGAAAGATTCTGATGCTTTTAAAGAATCGATGACTGCTGTACAGCACAATAAAATTGTAATTGAAAAATTAGGAAACCCAATTGAAACTGACGGAATGATGTGTGGAAGTATAAGCACAAGCAACGATACCGGAAATTGTGATTTACAAATCCCGATAAAAGGCCCAAAAGGAAAAGCTACTTTAGTTGTTGTTGCTACAAAAAGAGGAAAATGGAAATACGATAAATTGTCTGTTTATATCGAAAAAACAAAAGAAGAGATTGATTTATTGAAGAAATAGATTTTTTAAGTTTCTAAGAATCTAAGTTGCTGAGATGCTAAGTTTTTGATTTTGTATTAAATTAAAATATTACGAATGTTAATAATTAAACAAAATGTTACGTGCCGTTAAATAAATTGTGGCTTTATTTTTGAATATGTAGTATTTTTGAACCTTAATAAACCCCAATAAATGAAAAAGATTTTTTTATTAGTCGTTACATTTTCTCTAACGTCATGTGCGCAGGTACAACAGACTCTAAATCAATTACCGCAAATATCTTCTCAGATTCCGGGAGTTGGCGGTGTTGATATCGCTTCTGGACTAAAAGAAGCCCTTAACAAAGGAATTACGCAACAAGTAAGTAAATTAACCGCAGTAGATGGTTTTTATAAAAATGAAGCCGTAAAAATTTTAATGCCCGAAGAATTACAAAAAGTAGATGCTACATTACGTAAAATTGGTCTTGGCTCGCTGGCCGATGAAGGAATAAAAGTTTTAAACCGCGCAGCCGAAGATGCTGTAAAAGAAGCAACACCTATATTTGTTTCGGCAGTTAAAAATATGTCGTTTACAGATGCTAAAAATATCTTATTAGGGAATGACAGTGCAGCGACTAGTTATTTACAAGGAACCACAACAACAGCTTTATACGGAAAATTTAATCCGGTAATTAAAAGCTCTTTTGAAAAAGTAGGTGCCGATGTTGTCTGGACAAAAATCATCAACAAATACAACACTATTCCATTAGTGAAAAAAGTAAATCCTGATTTAACTGATTATACAACTAATCAGGCACTGGCAGGAGTTTTTAAAATGATTGCTGTAGAAGAAAAAGATATCCGTAATAATATCAGTGCAAGAACAACACCTTTATTAAAAAGCGTTTTTGCAATGCAGGACGGAAAATAATTTTTTAAGGTTCAAAGTTACAAAGGTAAAAAGCAACTTTTGTCACTTTGAATCTTTGCAACTTTGTTACTAACCAAAATAAACTAAATGCAAAAAATAACCATTCTGATTCATTGCAAAGACCAAAAAAACATCATTGCATCAGTAACTACTTTTATTGCAAAAGTGGAAGGAAATATTACCTACATCGACCAGCATGTTGATGTGGAGCAAAATGTATTTTTTATGCGATTGGAATGTGAATTTACCAATCCGAAAGTTACAATTGAATCCTTAAAAGAAGAATTTAATAAAACTCTCGCTGTCGATTTTAATATGTCATGGGATTTGTACAATCAGGAACAAAAACCAAAAATGGCATTATTTGTTTCTAAATATGATCATTGCTTATTTGATATTTTAGGAAGATATAGTGCTGGTGAATTGAATATTGAAATTCCGGTAATTATTAGCAATCATAATGATTTAAGATCAATTGCCGAACGTTTTGATATTCCGTTTCACTGTGTTCCTTTTACAAAAGATAATAAAGAAGAAGGCGAAGCGAAACAAATTGAGCTTTTAAAAAGGTATGATATCGATTTTATTGTTTTAGCGCGCTACATGCAGATTATTACTCCAAAATTAATTTCACTTTACGAAAATAGGATTATCAATATTCACCATTCTTTTTTACCGGCTTTTCCGGGTGCAAAACCCTATCATTCTGCATTTAAACGCGGGGTAAAAATTATTGGAGCAACAAGTCATTATGTTACCGAAGAATTAGATGAAGGTCCAATTATCGAACAGGATATTGCCAGGGTTTCTCACATCCACTCTGTTGAAGATTTTATCATGAAAGGGCGTGACTTGGAACGTATTGTTTTGGCAAGAGCTATTAAATTACATTCTGAACATAAAACAATGGTTTATAGTAATAAAACTGTGGTGTTTTCTTAAGGTTTTTTAACGCAAAGAGCGCAAAGGTTTTTCGCAGAGCACAAGATTTTGTATTAAAGTTTTACAATTATATTTGGAGATCGCAAAGGGCTTATGTGTGAATTTTGCCCACGGATTTAACGGATAAAACAGATTTTCACTGGTTTGTTTTATTAAATTTTTAAACTAAATAATAACCCGATGGGATTTTAAAATCCCATCGGGTTATTTTATACATATAAAACTGGACTGAAGTCCAGCCCTACAATATGGATCGAGCCAAAGGCTCTTTTTATAGTTCCGAAGGAACAAATTATATTGTAGAGCTGGACTTCAGTCCAGTTTACAAAGGTTTTGTGTATAGATTTTTGCTCACGGATTTAACGGATGAAACGGGGTTTCGCGGGTTTGTTTTTTACCTAAATAAGAACCCGATGGGATTTTAAAATCGCATCGGATTATTTTGTACATATAAAACTGGAC
>NZ_CAIJDE010000064.1:13008-164474 GCF_903819335.1 Flavobacterium panici
TGAAGTCCAGCCCTACAATATGGATCGAGCCGAAGGCTCTTTTATAGTTCCGAAGGAACAAATTATATTGTAGAGCTGGACTTCAGTCCAGTTTACAAAAGTTTTATGCATAGATTTTTGCCCACGGATTTAACGGATAAAACAGGTTTTCACTGGTTTGTTTTATTAAATTTTTAAACTAAATAATAACCCGATTGGATATTAAAATCGCATCGGGTTATTTTGTGCATATAAAACTGGACTGAAGTCCAGCCCTACAATATGGATCGAGCCGAAGGCTCTTTTATAGTTCCGAAGGAACAAATTATATTGTAGAGCTGGACTTCAGTCCAGTTTACAAAGGTTTTGTGCATAGATTTTTGCCCACGGATTTAACGGATAAAACGGGTTTTCACTGATTTGTTTTATTAAATTTTTAAACTACAAAATAACCCGATGGGATTTTAAAATCCCATCGGATTATTTTGTACATATAAAACTGGACTGAAGTCCAGCCCTACAATATGGATCGAGCCGAAGGTTCTTTTTATAGTTCCGAAGGAACAAATTATATTGTAGAGCTGGACTTCAGTCCAGTTTGAATAAAGAATATTTGAAATTATGGAAATCAAATTCATATCGATATAAAATAAAAAACCCGACAGGTTTTAAAAACCTGTCAGGTTTACTTTTAAATCCTAATTAAGATTCAGAACCTTTGTCCCTTTGAACCTCTGATTGTTTTAACCTTATCTAACCACAATTGACAACCTCGGATCATCAAAAGTATTTACTTCATCCATTGTTAAACCTAGTGCGTTTGCAACACCTTCTCCGTATGCAGGATCGGCTTTGTAGCAGTTTCTGATGTGACGAATCTGGATAAATTTTTGAGCACCTCCAACTTGTGCAGCGGTATTTTTAAACAATAATTGTTTTTTCTCTGGAGTTAGTAAGTTGAATAATAATCCTGGCTGAGTGAAATAATCGTTATCGTCATCTCTAAAATTATGAGCCCAGGCATCACCATGAAGTTTTAATGGTGGTTCTTTAAATTCTGGCTGTTCTTGCATTTCACCAAAACTATTTGGTTCATAATGTTTTTTAGATCCATTATTTCCGTCAACACGCATTGCTCCGTCTCTATGGAAAGTATTGTATGGGCATCTTGCTGAATTTACCGGAATTTGGAAGTTGTTTACTCCTAAACGGTATCTGTGTGCATCTCCGTAAGAGAACAAACGTGCTTGCAGCATTTTATCTGGAGAGAAGCTAATTCCCGGAACAACATGTGCCGGATTAAATGCAGCCTGCTCTACTTCTGCGAAATAATTTTCAGGATTTTTGTTTAATTCGAATTCTCCAACCGGAATCAATGGGAAATCTTTTTTCAACCAAACTTTAGTCAAATCAAACGGATGAAAACGATAATTTTCAGCTTGTTCTTCGGTCATGATTTGAACGAATAATTTCCATTTTGGAAAGTTTCCTTCTTCGATAGCATCAAATAAATCTCTTTGGTGGCTTTCTCGGTCTCCTCCTACTAATTTAGCTGCTTCTTCATCAGAAAGGTTATCAATTCCCTGTTGTGTTACAAAATGAAATTTCACGTAATGTCTTTCATTTTGTTTATTAATAAAACTAAATGTATGACTACCAAATCCGTGCATGTGTCTATAAGAGCTTGGAATTCCTCTGTCACTCATTACAATTGTCACTTGGTGTAAAGCTTCTGGCAATAATGTCCAAAAATCCCAATTGTTATCAGCACTTCTCAGGTTGGTTTTTGGGTCACGTTTTACGGCGTGGTTTAAGTCTGGAAATTTCATTGGATCTCTAAAAAAGAATACCGGAGTATTGTTTCCAACTAAATCCCAGTTTCCTTCATTTGTATAAAATTTCAAAGCAAAACCACGAATATCTCTTTCGGCATCAGCAGCACCTCTTTCCCCTGCAACAGTAGAAAAACGAGCAAACATTTCTGTTTTTTTACCAATTTCCGAAAACAAATCGGCTCTTGTGTATTTTGTAATATCGTGAGTTACCGTAAAAGTTCCGTAAGCGCCAGATCCTTTTGCATGCATACGACGTTCCGGGATTACCTCTCGATCAAAATGTGCCATTTTTTCTAAGAACCAAAAATCTTGTAATAAAACGGGGCCTCGCGGACCTGCTGTTTGGATATTTTGGTTGTCTGGAACTGGAGTTCCTGTAGCAGTTGTTAATTTTTTGTTTGATTCCATATCGCTGATTTTTAATGTTTTATCAAATATACAAACTAATCCCTACGATATTCATAAACAAAATTGATTGTTATTATATTTTAATAATCAAAAATTATTTAACGCTGCAGAAAGCTCAAAAAAGGGTTTTGACAAATCTTAACTTATGGTCAACAAAGTAATAACAAGACCTTAACAGCATAAGATTGATATATGTCGGATCTTTGTAATGTAATAAACTGGTTATTTATTATTTTGGTTTTGGTTAGTTAAATGATGCCGGCGTCTTGGAGATGCCGGCATTATTTTTTGTGTAAAGTTTGTTTCAGATTGTTTTGCTTTGAGTATAATTTTTTAACGCAAAGAACGCTAAGTTTTTTTGCAAAGTTTCGCAAAAGGCTTGTATATTTCTTGAATTAAAGTTTTTTTTAAGTTCTCAAAGCTTAAAAAAAAAGAGAAAGGTATACTCTTTGAGAACTTAAAAAAAACTTTATAAAACTGCAGCTAATTTCTTTGTGCACTTAGCGAAAAAAAACTTAGCGTTCTTTGCGTTAAAAATACACCCCAACACAACTTGAAACCTGAAACAAAGAAAACCTGAAACTAATTTTTAAGTCTTTCGTGTAGTAATTTAAAATAAGGGAAAGCCTTTAATAATCGGCTGCCGTGCCAGGAGAACATTTCGCCGTCGACGAAAATGGTTTTGGCGTGGTGGGTGAACCTTCCTATTTCAAAAGCATCTTCTTCTTTAAAAGGATAAGGTTCTGAGGAAAGAAAAACGATATCAGGATCACCTTCTAAACGCATTTTTTTAAGTTCGATTTCAGGATAACGTCCTTTATCTTCGTAAATATTTTTAAAATGATTAAGTTTTAATAACTCATTTATATAAGTATCTTTTCCTGCCACCATATAAGGATTTTTCCAAATAAAATAAGCAACCTTCTTTTCTGGAATATCCTGAATATATTTTTTGAAATCGCTCAAGGCGAAAGTCAATTTATCATTCCACTTTTGAGATTCGGTTCTACAATTGAATAATTGTCCGAAATCTGAAATCATCTGGAAATTATCTTCTATAGAAACGATATTCGTAACCCAAACCGGACATATTTCCTTTAATTGTTTTACGATTTCTTCTGTGTTTTCTTCTTTATTACAAATGATAATATCAGGCTGTAATAATTTTATTTTTTCGAAATGGATTTTCTTCGTTCCGCCAACAATCTTCTTGGTAGATTTTAAATGATACGGATGCACACAAAACTTTGTTATCCCGATTATTTTATCTTCTAAACCTAAATCATAAAGCAATTCTGTTTGAGAAGGAACCAGCGAAATAATACGCTTTGGAGACGTCTCAAAAGAATGTAAAGTGCCAAGCTGGTCTTTAATTTGTTTCATGTTTTCTTTGTTTCAGGTTTCAGGTTGTTGGTGTGTGTATTTTAACGCAAAGTGCGCTAAGTTTTTTTCGCAAAGGTTGCAAAGGTTTGTATTTTCGTTGAAGTAAGGTTTTTTAAGTTCTCAAAGCTTTAAACAAAAAACTTATGCACTTGCTTTTAGAACTTAAAAAAACTTTTACAAACTCCAGCTAATTCTTAGTGCACTTTGCGAAAAAAACCTTTGCGGACTTTGCGTTAAAATTATGTTCAAACTAAACTTTAAACCTGAAACTTTAAACGAATAATTTCTGCCATTTCTTTTTGAACTGATAAAGCTTCTTCCCTAGCCTTTTCTGCAAAGTCTGTTCCTTTTGAGGCGTAGATAATAGCTCTTGCCGAGTTTACTAATAAACCTATTTTATCGTTCATTCCGTATTTGCATACTTCAGATAAACTTCCGCCTTGAGCGCCAATTCCGGGAACTAGTAAAAAGCTGTCCGGAACAATTTTTCTGATATCGGCAAAATATTCGGCTTTTGTAGCGCCAACCACATACATTAAGTTATCGCTGTTTTTCCATGTTTTAGAAGTTTCTAAAACTTGTTTGTATAATTCTGTTCCGTTTGTGTTTAAAGTCTGAAAATCGAAAGCACCTTCGTTTGATGTTAAGGCTAACATAATAGTATGTTTATTTTCGAAGGCAAGAAAAGGCTCAACAGAATCTTTTCCCATATAAGGTGCAACGGTTACACTATCAAAATTTAAATCTTCAAAAAAAGCTTTGGCATACATGCTTGACGTATTTCCTATGTCGCCGCGTTTAGCATCGGCAATCGTGAAAATATCAGGATAATTTTCGTTGATATAATTGATTGTTTTTTGCAGAGACATCCATCCTTTTATTCCGTATGCTTCAAAGAAAGCGGTGTTTGGTTTGTAGCCTACGGTTAAATCGTGAGTTGCATCGATTATCGCTTTATTAAATTCAAAAATTGGATCTTCTGTTTCTAATAAATGCGGTGGAATTTTAGCCAGATCAGGATCTAAGCCTACGCATAAAAATGATTTTTTTTGAAGAATTTGTTCGTGTAGTTGTTGTGTAGTCATATTGTTTTTTTAGTTCTTTTTCAAAGATTTTATTCTTTTTAGAAAGTATGCAAAAATAAAAAAAGCCACTCAATTAAGAATGGCTTTTTGTTTTTATATTCAAAAGCAATTATAAATTACCTAAGTAAACAATTTCTGTTCTTCTGTTTTCGGCTCTTCCTAATGCGGTTTTATTTGTTTTTACCGGTTTTGAAGCTCCGTAACCCTTAGAAGTTAAATTGGCAGGATTTACTCCTTTTTCAATTAAAAGATCCATTACTGCTTTTGCTCTTGCTTCAGATAATTTCTGATTCGCTTTTGGATTCCCTACATTATCTGTATGTCCGTTAATTGCAAATTTAGCATTTGGATAATTCTTCAAAATTTCTTTGATTGCGTCAAGTCTTCCAGAAGTTTCTCCCATTTTAGCACCGTCCAGAGTTGCTTTTCCTGTATTAAAGAAAATAGATTTAGCTTCCACTTTTAATTGTGCTAAAGTTTCTTTGGTTACTTTAGGACAACCTTTATTATCTGCTGGCCCGGCTACAAGCGGACAATCGTCTTCTTTGTCTAAAACGCCGTCTTTATCAGCATCAAGATCTGGACAACCTTTGTTTACTGCTAATCCAGCAACATTTGGACACGCATCATCTTTATCTAAAACGCCGTCTCCATCTGTATCTGGCCAAGGGCATCCTTTATTTTCTACCGGACCTGCAACTGCCGGGCAGGCATCAACATTATCTAATAAAGTATCTCCATCAGAATCTTTCCACGGACATCCTTTATTTTCTTTTGGACCTTTTACATCAGGGCAGGCATCGTCTTTATCAAAAACTTTGTCGCCATCTGTATCTGGCCACGGGCATCCATTATTTTCTTTAGGGCCGGCTACTTTTTTACAGGCATCTTCTTTATCAATAATTCCGTCTCCGTCTGTATCTTTAAACTGTTTTTCGTAAACCGGAATTTTCATCCCAATATGAAAATCTGCTCCTTTTGATTCTTTTGAAACTAAATTGCTCAAAATAGAACCAGAACCTATAAAGAAAACTCCTGTACGCAAACCTGTACCAACCTGCATACCGCTATATTGCATATACGTTACAGGAACATAAAAACTAAACCATCTGCTTTCGTAACGAGGCGTTAATGTTACTCTGTCTGCAATTCCGTATAAATTTATTTTATTGGCAGAAACCATGCTGATATCTCCGTTAAGGTTCAAATAGAATTTATTGTACATGTTCCAGTCAGCATCAGCGTGAATAGCTGTTGGCAGATTTGTTTTTACTCCTTTTGAAGTAGAAACTTTAGTATAATGATCGTTTAAAAAGTCGTATAAATTGTCTGCATCATCAATCATTTGCTGCGTTACAATACCATTTACATTATAGGTATCCAGTTTAGAATTTTTGTAGTTCATCGATCCAATATCTGTAACCGATAATCCGAAACGTAATTTATATTTATTTAAATCACGGAAATTATTATCTGCAGGTTTTGCGTTTCTTAAATCATATTGATCGTAATCTGGTCTCCATTCATAAACCAATCCGAAATCAAAACCAAATCCGCGTGAAGCAGAGTCAAAATCATAATCTTCGTTATTTTCCCAATCTTGGCTTCCTCCTACTGTAATTTCTCCACTTGATTGTAATACTCCTAATTGCGGATTTGCTGTGTTCTCAACATACCTTACACTTACATCTTTTCCCTGAACATAAGCATTTGCTCCGCCTTGTAAATATTTGGCAGTTAAACCTCCTTTTAAAAAGTGCTGATTGTTTTGATATAAAACCGCCGCATATGAAATTCCTAATTCTCCCCATGCATTTGAAGATCCGTTAGGATTTCCTAAATTGAAATTAAAATCACTTGCTTCGTCTAAACCATCTTTTACCTGATCTACCAAATATCCGTTGATTTTCTTGGCATTTGTTATTGATCTTGCTCTTGTAAATACTGCAATTGTGTGTTTTGGAGCAATATTAAACATGAATGACGGCCCCATAACATCAACATTTACTAATGCATTATTGGCATTTTTTGGAAACATTTTCGACTCGCTGTCAAAATCATAACCTTTTTTATAAGTATCAAAAACTTTAACTCCGTACAAATCATTTTGCACAGATCCGCTAACAGAAAATATATTAATGTCTGTTTTAAAACGAGAATCGGCTATAGAAGCCGGATTAAAAAGAACACTTTGTACACCTGCATAATTATCATGAAAATAACCTAAATAAGATTGTGCTTTGGCTGATACGGAAGTAATTAAAATAAATAAAATGAGTAATTGTTTTTTCATTAATCAGGGGTTTTAGTTTTAGTTGGCGGCAAAACTACAATTTTGAAATCATTAATATGTTATGAAAACATTGAATTCATGTAACATCTTTTGCTAATTATGTAAGATGCGCCAGACTCTTCCTTTTTATTTTTGAATTGAACCCAAAAAACAACAATTATGACTCCACATATCGGAATATCAAGTGCAAACTTAAAAAAGAGCTCTACTATATTAGCTACAATTTTATCAAACGAAATGACGCTTTACGTAAAAACGAGAAAGTTTCACTGGAATATTTCCGGAAATAGTTTTATGGAACTGCATAAGTTGTTTGAAGAGCAATACCGAATTTTAGAAGCGCAGATTGACGAGGTTGCAGAAAGAATCAGTCAGCTTGGCGAAAAAACAATTGGTACAATGAAGGAATTTATCGAAAATTCGACTCTTAAAGAATCTCCAAAAGAATATACTTCGCAAAAACATATGCTTGAGGAACTTTTAGAGAACCACGAACAATTGGTTACCGAATTTAGAGATTATATCCCGGTTTTTGAAAATGAAACAAAAGATGCCGGATCTGCTGATTTTGTTACGGGACTATTACAAGAACACGAAAAAATGGCTTGGGTTTTACGTCGTTATCAGGCGTAAATAAAGGCAAAATGTGAATTATGCAACGATCATCGAAATTCTTGTAACACAATTTTTATTGAGAAACTGCAATTTTACATTGTAATAATAAAAAACAAACACGATCATGAATACTACAGAAATAAAAGGAAATTGGAATGAGTTAAAAGGGAAACTAAAGCAAAAATATGCTGAGTTGACAGATGATGATTTAATTTATGCTGAGGGAAAAGAAGATGAATTGTATGGAAAACTTCAGCAAAAATTAGGTAAAACTAAAGAAGAATTTCATCAAATTCTGTCAGATTTGTAAACCTTCTGGCTCAATCAGGAAATACCGTCTAGTAATTAAATGTATTAGGCGGTATTTTTTTGAAACTTTTAGCGAGTATTATTACTGTTTATCGATTTTTAAAAAACATTAAACGCGGTAACCCCAAATAATTTATTTATCTTTAACCAAATTTTTTACAAAAATGAAGCTATTTATAAAGTTCGACATAAATACCATCTGTTCACTTTATCTAAAACAAAACCTGGAACAACAAAATATTAATTTTACCAGTTTAGGATTTGGCGAGATCGAGATTGACGACAATCTTGATGCTGATGCACTCGAAACTTTAAAAAATAATTTGACCCCGCACGGTTTTGAAGTTGTTGAAAATCAGAAAAGTGTTTTAGTACAGAAAATAAAAGATGCTATAATTGAACTTGTCTTTATGGAAGACAGTAACAATTATAAAAGTTCTGTATTTTTGGCAGAAAAACTAAACCATAGTTATGGTTATTTATCCAATGTTTTTTCAGAAGTTACCTATTCGTCTATCGAAAACTTCATCATTTTACAAAAAATTGAAAGAGCAAAACAATTGATTATTATTAATGAAATGAGTTTGACAGAAATTGCTTTTTTGTTAAATTACTCCAGCGTTGCGCATTTAAGCACACAGTTTAAAAATACGACCGGAATTACACCATCGGCATTTCAAAGAATAATTAAAAAACGAAGAGAAAATTTAAAATAAAAAACCAAATACCATACTAAAATGCAAAAAAACGCATTAAATATTTTACTGGCGGATGATGACGAAGATGATCGTCTTTTTTTTAAGGATGCTTTTGAAGAAATCAAGATACAAACTAACGTAGAGTTTGTTCATGATGGAATGCAGTTAATGGAGCATTTAATGGACCAAGATAACAAACTGCCGGATATTTTGTTTCTGGATTTAAATATGCCAAAAAAAACTGGTAAAGAGTGTTTGATTGAAATTAAAAAAACAGAACATCTTAAAAATATAATTATTGCAATCTATTCGACTTCATCTTCTGAAGAAGATATAGAAGATACTTTTATTCAGGGTGCCAATATTTATATCAAAAAGCCAAGCGATTTTAATACGCTGAAAAAAATAATTAATGAAGTCGTGACCGTAAACTGGCACTATCATACCTCTGGGTTAAATCGTGATAATTTCTTGCTGCGACTAAAATAAAAGTATACCAATGAAATGGATACCAAATTTTAATTCTTCAAACTCTTTGAGAGTTATTTTTGTAATCGCAGTTTTCATTCTGTTATTTCTTTCTTCTATTGCTTATAAACATAATCAGGACTTGAACGAATCAAGTAAACTGGTTATGCATACCTACGAAATAAACATTCAGTTAGAAAGATTAATGTCGGCAATTAAGGACGCCGAAACCGGACAAAGAGGTTATATTATTACCCGAAATGCCCGTTTTTTAACTCCTTATATTTATTCTCGCGATAAGGTAAACACTTCATTTATTACTTTAAAAAAATTAACTGCTGATAATCCCGTTCAGCAGGCAAACCTTCGAAGGTTATTCAAACTCATTATTCAGCGTTTTGTTTCTTTCGAAAATTGTTTAAAATACAGCGATCCCAAAACATATGATAAACGAAGACTCGACAATCATATGTTTGGGGGACGAATCCTGATGGAAAACATTCGTTTTAAAGTGGACGAAATGAACGACATCGAGAAAACGTATTTAAAAAACAGACTTAAAATCTATGATGACGAAATTTCTTTAAGTCCTCTTTTCTCTATTTCCCTTTTTTTAACGGCTTTATTTTTTATCCTTATAGCTTTTAGACAAATCAGCAAGGATTTTCAGCGTTTAAAAGTTTTCAATAAAAGGCTTTTAATTTCAAACGGATTAATATCGGAGTCAGAAACTATTGGAAAATTCAGTACCTGGCAATGGGATTTAGATAGTAATAAAATAGATTATTCAGATAATCAATATCGGTTATTGGGTTATGATCCGGGAGCATTTGTACCTGTAAAAGAAACTTTTTTAGATTTTGTTCATCCTGATGACAAAGAAAATGTTTCGAATTCTATTGAAGGAATTTTAAAAAACAGACAGCTTCCGTTTGTGTATTATAAAGTACTGCTTCCGAGCCATGAAGTAAGATATTTTAAATCTACAGGAAAATTATTGACAGATCAGCAGGGAAGTAAAATTTTACTGGGAATTAATTTTGATATTACTGATGAGCATTTGCTAAACATTGAATTGCAGGAACGTAATAAAGAATTAGAAAAAAGTAATAAGGAATTGGCATCTTTCAACCACGTGGCGAGTCACGATTTACAGGAACCGCTGCGAAAAATCCAGACTTTTATTTCTAGGGTTTCTGATGCTGATAAAGCAGTAATGTCACAAAGTGCAAGAGATTATATTGAGAAAATTGAAGTTTCGGCAAAAAGAATGCGTGTTTTAATTGATGATTTACTTTTATTTTCAAGAACTAATACGACTAAGAAAGAATTTATAAAAACGAACTTAGAGGAATTGCTTGAAAACGCCGAATCTGAACTAACAGAAATTATTGAAGAAAAAAGCGCGGTTATTGTTTCAAATAAACTTCCTAAACTTGCCGTGATTCCATATCAAATAGAACAGCTTTTTATTAACCTTATTGGAAATTCTTTAAAATACAGCAGACCAAATGTTATACCTTCTATAACTATTGAAAGCTCCAGAGTAAATGCTGAAGATTATCCGAAGCTGGATCAAAATATTAAAAAATTCCACAAAATAACTTTTACAGATAACGGAATGGGATTTGATCCTCAGTTTAAAGAAACGATCTTTATTTTGTTTCAGCGTTTACATTCAAAAACAGATTATCCCGGAACCGGAATTGGTTTGGCGATTTGTAAGAAAATCGTAGAGAACCATAAAGGATTTATTATGGCCGAAAGTGAGCCTGATAAAGGTTCTGTTTTTACCATATTTCTTCCTGACTAAGTCGTCAACACCCTAAAACACTACATATTAAACGTTATATAAATTCTTTATGGGAATTATATAACGTTTCTTTTTTATGCTGTAAAGCAAAACGTTGTATTCGTTAGCATCTTTGTAATGTAATACTTTAAGAAGTAATAATGAAAAAAATCCAAGTACTAAAAGCAGCATTTTTTAGGGTACTAATTTTATTGATTATGATTTGTGCTTCATCATGCAAAAAAAATAATTCGATAGAAAATACATTAAAAAAAAATGAAGCTTTTACAAAAAACGAGGAGGAAGAAACAATAGCCTTTTTTTTTATTGAAACGGCAAATGTTGGAAAAACAATTATTTCAAAAAGTCAAATTGCACAACAAAAAAGTTCAGACAATTCAATAGTGGTTTTAGGTAAAAACATCGAAAGACATCAAAATCAACTGCTGCAGGAAATAACAGAATTAGCCAATAAAAAGCTTATTATAATTTCTGAAATAAATGCAACACACAGAAGAGATACTTATGAATTAATTACCGCAAATCCTAGGGATTTCAACAGAGTGTATTTAAACTCTATGAAAGAATGCCTGGAACAGCAAATTAAGTTATTAGAAACCGTTTCGAAAGAAACTAACGATAAAATAATTTTAAAATTAGTATTAAAGTATTTGCCTGAACAATTTGATCTCTTGAGGGAAACCGAAAGAATCACTAACAAAAAAAATTAAAAAAGAATTATTTAAAAGCCCGGATTACTAACTAAATTATTTTATTATGAAAATGCAAACAAATTTTTTATGCGCCTTAACCCTTTTTATCTCAGCTTCATTTGGAATGCTGCACGCTCAGGACAATAATGTAAACACAGAGTTTGGTGTAAAAGGAGGATTCAACATGTCGAATTTAATATCTGATGGTGACAACGAACCTACT
This sequence comes from Flavobacterium panici, assembly GCF_903819335.1. Lineage (GTDB taxonomy): Bacteria > Bacteroidota > Bacteroidia > Flavobacteriales > Flavobacteriaceae > Flavobacterium > Flavobacterium panici. Next base: position 24,810 of record NZ_CAIJDE010000064.1, read on the forward strand.
GATGAAAATGTTCTATACGGTTTTAATGCCGGTGTATATGCTACATTACCAATTTCAGATTTCGTAGCTATTCAGCCAGAGATTTTATTTACAACAAAGGGTTCTGAATTTGAATACAACAATGCTTTTGCATCAGGAAACGCTAAATTCAAATTAAACTATATCGAAGTTCCTCTTTTAGTAAGAGTTAACATTACTAAAAACTTTAATGTACATGCCGGTGGATATGCATCATATCTGGTAAGTTCTAAAGTTACAGGAAACGGAGATTTTGATTTTGACGAAGATGTAGACACAGACGATTTAAACAAATTTGATGCGGGTATCGCTGCAGGTGTTGGAGTAGATTTTAACCCAATAAGCATCGGATTACGTTACAATTATGGTCTTACAACTGTTGGAAAAGAAAGAACTGTTGCCGGAACAACGTATACGTTCCCAGACGCAAAAAACAGCAATTTAACCTTATACCTTTCATATAAGTTAAATTAAACAATTATTACTAACCCATTAAATAAACAACCATGTCAAATTTATTATATACCGTAGCAGTAATACTTATTATTCTGTGGGCTCTTGGGTTCTTTGTATACAGTTTTGGAAGTATCATCCATATTTTATTAGTAATCGCCATTATTGCCATTTTACTAAGACTTATCAAAGGCCGAGAGATTTAAAATTAATCAACATTAAATAAATATATTAATCTATTAAAAATCAATATTATGAAAGCATCTAGCACAATTTTAGGAATCGTAGGAGCTGCAGCAGCAGGAGCATTATTAGGAGTATTATTTGCACCGGACAAAGGTTCAAATACCAGAAAAAAAATCAAAGATAAATCGAAAGATTACGGAGATAATATCAAAACTAAATTTGATGGTATTGTAAGCACAATCACTTCAAACGGTAAAGACATCATCGAGGAAGGAAAAGCAAAATTCAACCAGGTAAAAGATGATTTCAATACAGTTAAAGATGAAGCTAAAACTGTAAAATCAAACTATTAATATAAGTGATTTTTTCAAACCATAAATACCAACATCATGGAACCAAATGCAACAACAAACCAGGACTTTAATCTATATGAAAAAGCTGAAAATTATACAAAAACGAGTTTAGAATTATTAAAACTCAAAACAATAAATTCAGTCGCCGATGGTGTTTCATCATTAGCATCAAAGATAGCGGTAGGTGTTGTTGTTGCATTTTTTACGTTGTTCCTTAATGTTGGTTTAAGTTTATGGATTGGGAAAGAACTTGGGGAATATTATTTTGGCTTTTTTATCATGGCACTTTTCTATTTAATAGTGGCCATTGTACTGCACAAATCGCATCACAGACTGATAAAAACCCCAATTGGTAACTCGATTATTTCGAGTATTTTAAAAGAAAAATAAACTGATTTAAAACAATTAATATTAAAAAAGACTATTATGGAGCCTATTTACACTATTGATGAATTAAATCAGAGAATTAAATTATTAGAAGATCGTCAGGATACAGAATGGTGCGCCATTAAAGACCATATCGAAGATATTAAAGAGAATTTAAAACCTATTAATCTCATTCGAAATACGGTCGAGGAAATCAACGAAACAGTTGGTTTTAAAAGCCACCTGGCACAATCTGCCATCAGTATCGGAATTGGATATCTTGCTAAAAGATTTATTGTAGGCAAAGGCGATTCAGTTTTTAAAGGAATTTTGGGCTCAATCGTACAGCTTGTTGTAACTAATCTGGTTTCAAAACCAAGCGAATCTTCACATGAAACTTCTGAAGAAGACGAAGAAGAATCATCACAATACGAACCATCTAGAGAGTAATTGTTAAACTTAAATTTTAAACATTATGGAAAAGTTAAGTCATATAGTATTAAAAAACGGTGTATACATGTACTCTAATCTATATAAATGTTTTGAATACACACGAGTATTTTTTGGTATATAACTCGTTTATACGTTTTTGCTATTACAAACGGTTAAACAGTTAGTACTTTATTATATTTTTAAGGTTCTGAGGTTCTAAGTTGCTAAGATTCTAAGATTTTAGTTTCTAAGTAATATAGTTCTCAATCAAACAAAAAGAGATTGTTTCACACAAGTGAAACAATCTCTTTTTCATTTAAAAAAAAACTTAGAAACTTAGCATCTCAGCAACTTAGAAACTTAGTTATAATTTTGATAAATTGGCAGTTTCAAACCAACATACACGTTCGCTGCTTTAGAATTATTTGAAAACAAATTCGAAATCAAAGATCCAGAACCAATAAATAACGGGCCGGCTCTAAAACCAGTTCCAATTTGTGTTCCGCTGTATTCCGTATAAGTTATGGGAATATAAAAACTGAATTGTCTGGTTTCGTATCTCGGCGTAAATGTAACCGAGTTTGCAATCGAAGTTCCGTTGATTTTTTTAGCATCAACTAAACTAAAATCGCTGCTTAAATTCAAATAAAACTTATTATCGATATTCCAGTCGAAGTTGGTGTGCAATGCCGTTGGTAAATTTGCTTTTACCCCTTTTCTCAATGAGATTTTGGTATAATAAGTATCAAAAAACTTGAAAACATCGTCAGCATTGTCAATGTCATCCTGAGTAACATTTCCGGTTATATCATAGGTGTTTTCAGTTAGATTTTTATAATTAAGTTTGCCAATATCCGTTACTGCTACAGCAGCTTTAAGCTTATATCTGTTTCCTATACAAGTATGGCAATTGGTACGATATTCATAAGTAAATCCTAAATCAAGCCCTATTCCTGCCGAAGCCAAATCAAACTCAGGATCTTTTCCGTTTTCATAATCATAGCTTGCGGCAGTTTTCAAAGTTCCTGTTGAAGTATAGGAACTCAAAGCCGGATCTGCATCATTTTTATTAAAGGCAACACTCAAATTATTTCCGTTGATATAACCGTTCACTCCTGCCATTAAATATTTTATGGTAATCCCAGCTTTAAGAAAATGTACATCATGATCTAACAAAATCGTTCCGTAGCTGGCTCCAATCTCTGCCCACGAATTATTGACACCATTAGGATTTCCTCCTGATATTAAAAAACTGTTTGACGCATCAATATCTTTATTCACCTCATCAACAAGCTGTCCGTTTACGCCAACCAAATTGGTAATACTTCGTACACGTGTAAAAACGCCAATACTGTGCTGTTCATTAATATTCATCATAAAAGAAGGACCAAGAATATCGACATTAAAATTCCCTCTGTTATTCGATTTGAATTTCTTTTTGGCATCTGTATCCAGATCGTAACCGCCGTCGAATATTTCGGCAAAATTAACTCCGTACAAATCATTTTGTGCCGTTGCACTTGCCGAAGCAATCGTAACATCGGCTTTGTATTTAGAATCTACAATTGCCGACGGATTAAATAATACGCCCTGAATTCCGGCATAATTGTCATCCCTAAATCCGAAATAAGACTGACTCCGGGCATAAAAAAAGCTTCCAAAGAAGCAAAATAATAGTAAAGTTCTCTTCATAAATTGGTTATAATTGGTTGATTAGTAACGCAAATATGAAATAAAAAATGAGAATATAAAATTTTTTGAAAGTTTCTAAGGCTCTAAGATGCTAAGCTTCTAAGTTTCTCAGAAAACCTTTATAATTAGAGAAGATAGATTCGTAAAAAAGGGACTTTTTTTGAAAGGGGCTAAGGTTCTGAGATTCTAAGATGCTAAGTTTTTTGTGATAATAAAAAAGCCAAACATAAGTTCGGCTTTTTTATATCTTAATCTAAAATCCAAAGTCTACAATCTAAAAAAACTCAGAACCTCAGCATCTTAGTATCTTAGCAACTTAGTATACTTCCGAAGCTTCTTTCAATTTCTCCATATTGTTTACCAATTGTAACTCGGCAACAATTTTTTGGATATCACCATTCATGATGTTTCCTAAATCGTAAAGCGTTAAACCAACTCTATGATCGGTTACACGACCTTGAGCATAGTTGTACGTACGAATTTTAGCCGAACGGTCACCAGAACTTACCTGAGAACTACGTTTTGTAGCATCTTCTTCTTGTTTTTTGGCTAATTCCATTTCGTATAAACGAGAACGTAATACGATTAAGGCTTTATCTTTATTTTTATGCTGCGATTTCTGATCCTGACATTGCGCCACTAATCCCGTTGGAATGTGGGTTAAACGTACTGCCGATTTCGTCGTATTTACAGATTGTCCTCCAGGTCCAGACGAACAGAAGAAATCTACACGAACATCGTTCATATCGATCTGTACATCAAACTCTTCTGCTTCTGGTAAAACCATAACAGTAGCTGCCGATGTATGCACACGACCTTGCGTTTCTGTCTGCGGAACACGCTGTACACGGTGAACACCTGCTTCAAACTTCAAAGTTCCGTAAACATCCTCTCCCGAAACCTCAAAAATAACCTCTTTGAAACCTCCAGAAGTCCCTTCGTTCATATCTACAACCGAAGTTCTCCAGCCCATGCCTTCGCAATATTTAGTATACATTCTAAATAAATCCCCTGCAAAAATACTAGCTTCGTCCCCACCCGTTCCGGCGCGAATCTCAACCATTACATTTTTAGCATCTTCAGGATCTTTAGGAATCAACATAAATTTGATTTCCTCCTCTAGCTGCGGCAAGCGTTCTTTTGCTTCGTCAAGCTGCATTTTGGCCATTTCAACCATATCAGCATCGCTTCCGTCAGCAATAATTTCGTTTGCTTCGTCAATATTTGCTAAAACAAGAATGTATTCTTCTCTCTTTTCAACCAGTGCTTTTATGCTTTTATATTCCTGGTTAAGCTGCACATAACGTTTTTGATCAGCAATAACATCCGGCTGAATAATCAAATCCGAAATCTCATCAAAACGCTGCTTTACATATTGAAGTCTATCTAACATTTTCTAATTCCTTTTATTGGACTGCAAAATTACAAAATTTTTGTGGAAAATTCTAGTGTTGATTTTTTGGGAATTTTGAGGGTGGTTTTCGGAGAAATTTTAGTGGATTTATGAATGTTTTTTGGAGCTGTTTCCTGCTATCCGTTACAATTTTTTGTGCCGAACCCCGGCACAAAAGGATTTTCACTTCTATCAGGGCTAGAACACTCGTATTTAAAAGACCTATTACGGATTTCCGTAAAATTATTAAAGTGAAGAGGATTATTTTTGGAAAAACTAATTTAAATAATTGATAATTAATCGTCTTATAAAAATCAGGTGTTTTTACGTGGTGATTAATTTAAATTAAAGTCGATGTTTGTTTTTACATTAAATCACTTTCTCTAAAAACTATTGTTATTTAATTCTTTATAAAATTTGAAATTAAAAGAACCAACAACGAAAAATGAAAGTTAAAAAACTTTTAAAAATATTTTCAATTGTATTCATTAGCATTTTGTTTGCTGAGTGTAAAAAATCAAATAGTTATTATTTACAAGAACACACATTAGGGGATTTTGGAGAAGATGATTATTCTGATGGAACTTATTGTGCAGAAATAGATTATTATTATTCCGAAACCGGGACTAACTCAACATATATTTTACTTGTTGAAATTGAAAATAATGAACTAATTGAAATTCATTGGCCGAATGGAGGCTGGCTTGACAATTCCCATTTTACTCCTCCAGATATTTCAAGCGGCGAAGCTTCGTTTACAAGTGACCGTGGTGTTGATTACACAGTAAAAATTATTGGAAATGATGGAGATTGTAACACCAGTACATATGCGAAAGATGAGGATGATCTAATTCAGCAAAAAGAAGACAACGAAGATGAAGAAGACAGAATAAGACAGGATGAAGAAGATGAATATCAAAAAAAGCAATTAGAAGAAAAGGAAAAAAAAGAAGCTGAAGAAGAAAAAAGAAAGCAAGAAGAAGAACAAGAAAGTGAAGAAGAAGAACAAGAAAGTGAAGAATAATTTTTCTATAGCTCACCTAATAGTGCGAGCATCTCGTTCGTGAATAATTTGCATTTGCATGAGTAGAATACTCCCACTAACGGCGAATAAATATTTAACAAAAAATAATATAAACAAATAAAATTAAATTTATGACTTATTCAGTATTAACAAAAGTTACAAATAATGTTTACAATAATCAAAAATTCTACCTCTACAAGCATGGAGAAGAAGACTCGTTAAACAATTTTACCAAGGAAGAAGCCGAAAAATTAAAACAAATTTTAGACGATTTTCAAAACGTATTTTCTGAAACTGAAATTGTACCAAGAGAAGACGATGAGATCAAATATATTGAAATAAGTGATAATACAAAAAATTTACATTTTGCTTTTGAAAATGTTTTTGATGACTGTCCTGGAATTTTACAGAATTTGGAGGAGTTTGATGTAATGATATCCGGTATAGACAGAGACGAAACTGTTCGTCAAACTTTTAAAGATTAAAAACTAACACTAAAAGAAAACAAAATCTAATAGTATTCTATAAAACATTTTAAAGAATGAATAATTTAAGACATTATTATATAGACGAAGTCAGTGTTATAGTTGACAGTGGTTTACCGGAGAATGTTATAGTTACGGGTTCTGGTATATACGAGCCAAATCAAGTAAAAAGATATGCAGAAAACATGTTAAGAGAATCTAACCCTAATTCAAAAATTACATCAATAATTCTTAGTCACAAGAATGTAACGTTGGAAGAATATCAAGCTATAATAGGGAAAAACCCTTCTTGGCTAGGAAATATTGAAAATTAAATTGGATTTTTAAATAATTTCAACTTAAAATTTTTAACTAATATATTATGCAAAAACTAATTACAGTAACCACTCACACAAATAAAGGTGGTAATAATTTTCACGAAGAACAATATCCACCTGTAAACGAACTTTTAGAAGATGGCTATAAAGTTGTAAACGTTTATCCAATCACAACAGCAGCAACGGGAAGCTACATGTTTGCTCTTGTAATTGTATTAGAAAAGAATTAATAAATCAAACCCGATAGCGCGGATTTGCAATCCGTGCCCACAACAATAAGACACAACAATAAGACACAACAAAAAACATCAAAAATAAAAGCTACAAAATCATGTAGCTTTTTTTATTACAAAAGCACAAACTAATCTTTGTGGGAACGGATTACAAATCCGCGCTATCGGACGGATTTTGAATAAAACATATAGGACGGCACAAAGTCAGAGACATTTGCGCAGCACGGCTTAACTATCGAGATAAACTTTATGCAAATCATCCAATAACTCCATTTCTTCTTCCGGCAGAAGCTGTAATGCAATTTCAAGTAAAATCAATACATTAATATCTGTTTCTTTATGAAAAACGGCTAAACTTCGGGCTTCTTTATTCATTAGAACAATACTGGCTTTAAGCAAATCTGAAACTATTAGATTTAATTCGTTATAAGACGAAACTTTTAGCGGTATTGTAAATGAACTGTCTTCTTTATGTTCTAGTTTTAGCTTGGTGAAATAATTTCTTTTACTCATTAATTCTAACAATTTCTCGGTTCTATCTTTATTCTTTAATTGCATGATTTCATATTTTTTATTTCAAAACGAAATTAGAAATAACAGATTATTTTTAAGTGATTGTAAACAATCAGGTGAATACAACCGAGTTTTAAAACCTAAAACAATGAATTATGTTTGTTTTTAGCTTTTCAAATCATATTTTTTGGAATAAATACTATTGCAAAGAAATTTAAACAATTCAATCCTAGAGAATTGTCTTATATTGATATTTTCTAAACTTTTAGTGGCAAGATATTGATTTTTAGCATGGTAAATTGGTTTTAATTAACTTATAACCATAACACTATGAGAAAAAAAATTAAGAATGCAGCAAGATTAATTGTCGTTTTTATGATTTTAGCCACTTGTACAAAGTGCCAGAAAGATGATGATTTAGGACAGGCAAATGATAAAACCCTTTTATCTGCCAAGCAATGGTTTAAAAACTATGAAGCAGAAGAAAGTAATTATGCATTATTTCAAAATTTAGACTACGACTGGAATAATGCAGAAATTACAAATTCAGAAGACGGGACAAAAACAATTATAGTTCCCATTAACGAAATCAAAAAAGACCCGACAGAAAATTGGGAGCAAAAACTGTATATTTATAAGTTAAGCGAAAATAATTACGAAGCACTGCTCTTTGAAATATATCCCGACAGCAAAAATACAGACGTAGAAAGTTCATTGATCGATAGCGGAATTTTTACGGGTTATATAGCAGCCTGGGATTTAAAAAAAGGCTTTGTAAAAGCCGCTCTGTTTGAAAATGGAAAAATTGCACAAAATGGTAGTATTAAGGTATATTCTAAAAACAAAACAATAACAGGCAAGGCACCATCGAATCAGGCAAATTGCCCCGCGGGAGTAGAATGTGATACCGATGGCAGCGGTGATACAGGAACACAATTAAAAGAAGTCGTTGTAAACAACAACTATCAAAACCCATCAGGATATGTTATAATATACAATAATGAAGGTGGAGGTTTTACAGGTGACACTAGTCCCGGCGGATATACAAATCATGGAACTGGCGCCAGCAGCGGATCTGAAAATACACAGAATACAAATACTGCAGAAGGTAACCCTTGTGATAAAATAAAAGCACTAATGGCAAATCCTAATTTTATTGTCAAATTAGAAGAACTAGGTAAAAAAACTAATTTAAAAGTTGAATCAGGTTATTCACAAAGTAAAAACGGTCCTTTTACTCCATTGATAGTTTTACCAAGTACTAATGGTGCTGACAGAATGAAATTAATTCTTACACCTGATATGGTTGGATATGTGCATACTCACCTTAATGATTACGATTCTGGACTAGTAAACGCAGATGGTGAACCTTTAATTAGAAAACCTCTAAGAATATTTTCACCTGTTGATATTGGAGCTTTTTTGCAATTAGCAAAAAATGCACAAAATAATAATATTCCAATAGACAATGTATATGGTGCAATGGTTTCTAGTGACGGTACTTATCAATTAAGATTTACCGGAGATCCGAATCAAATCAATATAAATTTTGATTGGGATGCAACAAGCATGGAAAAAGATTATATGACTTATCTAGAAAAAGGAAACAAAGAAGTAAATTTTTTAAGGTTTTTAAATGACAAATGTTATATAAAAGGTATTGAGTTATATAAGATTAATAAAGATAAAACAAGTACAAAAAAAACATTGGATACAAAAAAAACAGTAATAAACATAAATTGTTAAAATATGAAAACGATAATAATATTAAGCTTAATGATAGTATCATTATCATGTAAAGCACAACAAATTGTACCGTTAGAAAAGGCAATTGAATATAGAGATTCTGATATTGAAATCCCTGATGGAACTTACCTTAAGGTTGTAAATGGTTTGCTTAATAAATACTTAGGAATTTGGAAAGGAACCTATAATAATAAAAATTACGTCTTTATAATAACGAAAACTAAAAAAGATTTTTTAGAAATTTCGAAAGATAAATTATTAGTTCGTTATTTAATAACTACACCAACAGGTTCAATTCTGGAAGATACAAGAAATTTACCTGATACGAATCCTTTAGTGATAGAAGGAGATTACATTAGTAAATCTAAAGGATATTATACATTAAATTATTTCGGTCAAAATTCAAAATGTGGTCAGTCTGGAGTTGTTTTTATCTCGACTACCAAAGACAACAAACAAATGAAATTATCTTTATCTCCCAATCAGGGTTTTATTAATAACAAATGTTCTAAAATCGCAGACCAAATATTGCCTACTACATCAATGAATCTAACCAAGCAATAGTTTATATCTAAAATCCTCAAGTAAAAAAATACTTGAGGATTTTAAAAAAAATGCGACTATGAAAAAAATAATATTATTAGGTATTTTAATCATAACTAACATATCTTGCAAATCTCAAGTTCTGCCTTTGGAAAAATTAATTGACTATGTAAAAACAGATCAAGGAGCACCAGATGGAACAACCTATATCAAAGATGTTAATAATATAAGACAAAATTATCTTGGCATATGGAAAGGATCTTATAATAACAAAAACTATGAAATTCATTTTACAAATTACACTAGTAATTTTATAATTAATGAAGATCAATTATTAATGCGTTATGTAATTACAGATTCTAATGGCAAGATTTTGGAAGACACTCGATCATTACCGAATGACAGCCCATATATTGTAACAAGTCGATATTATGAAAAATCATTTTTCGTTTTAACTTATCAAGGACGTCAAAGTGATTGTGGACAAGCAGGAGAGTTATTTGTTGAAGCACAAAAAAGCACCAATTACAAAACCTTGAAATTATTTTTATCCCCAAGACAAGGTTTTATAAATTCTCAGACTTGCCCTAATGGTGCTGCAGTACAATTATTTCCTAAAGATAATATTACACTAACTAAGCAATAAGGTAGTTTTTAATAAATTCACTCTTAAATCAGTTTTAATACAAAACGGTGCAAAGTCATTGACATTTGCACCGTTTTCCATTTATATGAATTGAGATTTTTTAAAATTAGAAGTAAATTTTAGTTGGTAAAAAATATTCCGTAAGAAAAATCTAAATTTACAAAGCAAATTTAAAGGGAGATGAAAATACACACCACCAACTATTTTGATACTTTTATAGAAACAGCAGAAGACAGCAAAGTTTCTCAGGGAACAAAACCGCCAAGCAAAGACAAAAAAACTGTTGCAGAAATGCAATACGAACTAATTAGCAAAAATCCGTATAAATACACCTCAGATGATGTTCTTTTTCAGGTATTTGCTGATCGGAATGATTTAACAAAAAGTGAATACGAAAAAGCCAGAGAAGATTTTTTTTCTAAGGGACAAGCTTGTTTTCGCGCTTCACCTCTTTCAAAAACATATGGTTTTGGAATCCATAATAACCATAATGGAAAAATAGCCATTTTTGGCATGGAAACAGATGAATACCTAAAGTTTTTAAAAGATCCCAAAATCAAAAAGGTAAAAGCCATGAAATCTGCTCGATAATTTCTCGCAACAGCGACGAATACAACAATGAGAAATTAATAATCAATCTCAATCCTAAATGAAAAAAACTATACCACAGCAAAAGTGGAGTTATCACGACAAAACTTTAAAAAATAAGTTATTAAAACTCATAGTATGCTGTTTGGCTAGTGTAATTATCAACTTCTTATTTGAGTCTAAAAATTTTGATAAAAGCGATATTGTGTTTTCAATCATCTTTGGAATTGCAATATGGGGGCTTTTGATAGCACAAAAAAAAATCTAAAAACCATATAATTGGAATTTAAAATGACTGAACCAAAAAAGAAAAACTGGCTCAAAATAATTGTCGAGAATTTACTTAGTATTATTTTGGATTGGAAATAACAGCTTGCTTTTTTCGTTATATTTCATTCAAAATTAAGCCACAACACATTCCATATTTTTTTCTTCCATTATCTGCATATCAATTATTTTTTGAGCGATAGTTCCTCTTTCAAATAAGCGTATGAATTTAAAAACGGCACTAACAAAATATCCGGGATTTGAAACTAATCGGGCGATTTCTGTTATTCTTTCATCTCTTAGCTTTATACAGGCTTCTATTTCGTTTTCTGGAACGGCCACAAATTCGTTGGCAAATTTCCATGCTCCGTTTCTTGCTTCTTCCATACTGAAATCAATAAAAAAATTATCTATTTTTCCTGTGTATTTTAATATCCAAGTAAGCGTTGGCCAAATTTTAATTAAACATTTTTCGACACCGCCTACTAAATTGCTAAGTATAAAGTTTATTTGGTCAAAATCATGTTTTAAATCTGCAATATCTTCTACTGTGCTGACTTGAGCAGAGGCAATTCCTAAATCAAGGTTTACGTGTGCATTGATTCCCAATAATAAATGCTGCAGAACTATTGGCCAGAATTTTTCGGCTTGTTCAAAGGCAAATCCCCAGCATTCTGATGGTTTTTCTTTGGCCTGATATTGATAGTAAGCTTTCAAATATCGATTAGCAAAAATAACATCCAGTTTTTCCATTCGTTCGCCGTTTTGAAAAGAACCAGCAGCGATGCCTTGTTTAACTCTTATAGTAACTTCACGATAAAGAATAGCAAATAAACCTATATTGCTTTGATCAATCTTTGATTTTTCTATTATTTCATCCAAAAACTGAATTACTTCATCAATAGTATTTGCTTGTTTCATAATCGTTTAATGTTGGTTATTAGTCAAATTGAGAGCAACGAATATAATTATTTTAATCTTTCAATGCTTATTTTTTGAAGTAATTATCTTATTATTTTTAATGCAAAAAAATATCCCAAAAGAAAACTCTTTTGGGATGTTACTAACTTAAATGAAAACAATATTATGCCTCTACTTCTACCTTTAAAATTTCTAATTTTAAATTCCCTTTTTTAGCCGGCCATTCTATAAGATCTCCTACTTTGTAGCCAACCATTGCAATACCTTCATCAGAAAGAACTGAGATTTTTTTTTTACTTACTTTTACTTTTTCGGGACCTACAAGAAGAATTGTTTTTTCTTCATTATTGGTGTGGTCTTTATAAGTTATTTTTCGGTTTATGGAAACAATATCTTCCGGCAGATTTTTTCTCAATACCTGAGATGCATTTTTTAACTGGCCAAGTAACAACTCTTCTTCCTGAGGCGTTACTTTTTTTCGTCTTATGTGATCTTTAATTAAATCGTATGTTCCTGTGGTTAATATAATATTGTGTGACATGACTTTCTTGTTTGCTTCATTTCCATACAGTATGATATATAACTCTTCACTGAATAGCATAAGGCTTTCAGTGATATCATATCCTAAAAAAATTGAAGATTAATAAATAACTATAATATAAGAGTTCCCTGCCTAGAGTTGCGACAGGGCAAAATGAATAAACTCTTTTGAACTTTTTAAGAAAGTATCATCATGCAAATACAATAATGTGCACATCAGGCACATTAAACAGCTGTTTACTAAATATGAATTTGCAGTTATCATTTTATAATTATAATTGTTCTGCAAGATACATTTTATTTCTTACAAAAAACAATAAAAAAACAACACCAAATTACTTTTATAAAAAACATAAATTTCATAAAAAATACTTTACGGTTTTTCCGTAAAACAATTGTAAATAAATAGGTTATTTTTAACAAATAGATTTATTATACATTTTAGCCTGTTACTATTTTATTTTAAAAAACCTTAAAAACACAATTAAAACCACTTACATTTTTTATGGTTTAACAGCTAGATTTTATAATAAATTCTTCAAAAAATTTCCTAAACAAATTAATTTGAAAAATTATGAAAAAAATGAAAAACCAATTATTTGGTAAATCAATGCTGTTTGCTTTTGCAATTTCAGCCCTGTTTTTATTTCAAAATTGTTCTGATGAAAATCCTGATTCGAACAGTACAGAAAGCGCATTAAAAGATTCCCCTGTTGTTGATAAACTTATTGAAATGGGGTTCGCAAAAGAAAGAATTACAGAATATGAAAATTTCTATTTGGTTGAGGGCGATTTAATGTTTTCTAAAGACATAAAATCTTATTCAAAAAGTATTACTGACAGACATGCACATACCAACAATTTGGTTTCACAAACCAATGTTACTTCTATGACAGTTTATGTAGCCCCATCAATTCCAACTGGCGGAGCCGACGACTGGAGAGCTGCCATTAACAATGCTATTAACGACTTGAATACTATTTCTGGATCTAAAGTTAATTTTGAAATTTCTACAAGTCCTTCATCTGATATAATTATTCAGAGTGACGGGAATCAATTGGCTGACAATGTTATAGCAAGTGCGGGTTTCCCAACAAATAACCAGCCTTATAATCAGGTTATTATAAATCTAGATTTTTTAAGCAATGTTACGGTTACCGAAAGTAGTAAACGCTACAATATTGTACACGAACTAGGTCATTGTATAGGTTTACGACACACAAACTGGGATATTAGAGGTGAAACGGCAGGAACTGTTGGTGCAAACCTGATACCGAATACGCCAAATCAGGATCCAAATTCTGTAATGAACGGCGGAACTGCCAATTACGAATGGAGCGGGTTTTCAACTTACGATTTAATAGCCATCAAATACTTGTACCCAGAGCCTGTAATTTTACCTCAAATAACGGCATCTGGTCCAAGTTATCTGTCATCTGGAATCAGTTTATTTACATGGACATATACAGGAAATTTAGCAAATGCCGATTTAGACAGTATTATTTGGTGGTACTCAAAAGTAAATGGCGCTGGAGCTCCTTATGGCATTGGCTGGGGTGCAACCGGCTATTTTATGGCTGTTGCCGATACTTTTTATTCTGACCCGGGATTACAAACTTCTAATTTTATAATCTATTATACCATACGAGATACAAGCGGCAATCTTTATAGAAGCCCTGACTACAACATTATGAAAAAAGGAAAATTTAAACTAGAAGGTTCACTATAATACAAAAGCGCAAATGTCTCTGACTTTGCGCTTTTTTGTTCTTTGGAATTTGATACTTTGTTGTGTGAATAAATATATTTAATAGATTTATAAACAAATTAAAGCAATCTAAATGAAGCCAAAACCGTTTTACATTTATAGAGCATTCTTTATCATTTTTATTTCAGCCTGCTTTTTGTGGATGATAAGAAAAGATGCATTCAAAGAAAGAGCCACTTATATTGGTTATCGTGACAAAGACTTAGAAAAAGAAATAGGTACTTCTTTAGAAGAATATTTAAAAACCAAATCGATGATTACATTGCAGTTTAACGGAAGTGAAAAATACGATAATAGTATTTTGAATCGCTTTCAACTGGAAATTCAAAAAATAAAAAAAGCAGAAAATTCCAATAAAGGCATTCATTTAATATTTAGCAAAAAAACTACTTATGAAAATGTGATTCGTTCTTTTCAGATTTGTAAAATAGAAGATTGCCCAACATATATACCAGATGGATATGACTTTTGGGTTTTTCCATATTATAAAAAGATCAATTAAAAAACTAAATAAATCTTTCTATAATAATAGAAATTAATAAGTCTTCTTGGGTATAATAATGTATACTAAAAAAAAACGTGTTAAGTTCTTTATATTCAAAAAACAATAAAATCAGCTTAAAATGGAAAATTTCGACTGGACATCCTTCACCAAAAAAATAGCAATTAAGGCTAAACTCAGCGACATTTATAATGCCTGGACAATTGCAGATGAATTAGAAAAATGGTTTCTCGAAAAAGTATCTTTTTTTGATGCAAACGAGGAACTAATTGGCAAAGACAAAAATGCTGTTGAAGGCAATACTTACGATTGGCTTTGGTATTTATATAAAGATGCCATGAAAGGAAAAATTATCGCTGCCAACGGAAAAGACGAATTACAATTTACTTTTGAAGGAAATTGTCTGGTAGATATAAAACTAACCGAAACTGATGGTTATACAGTGGTTGAACTTCGTCAGCATAATATTGCTACAGATGATTATTCTAAACAATATATCAGACTTGGCTGTTCAAATGGCTGGGGTTTTTACTTGGTTAATCTTAAATCAGTTTACGAAGGCGGTTTAGATTTACGCAACAAAGATGAAAATTTGAATCCCATGATTAACAATTAGAAACAACAATCAGTATATCAAACATCTACCTAATAAAAACAACCTGAAATCTGGACTTTTAAAGACATAAAATTTGGACTTTACAGCAAAATAAGCTGTTCGTTTTAATCTGAACTTTGCAGTATTAAAACTTAAAAAAATGACAAATTCAGAAAAAGACAAAACAGTTTTGGTTACAGGCGGTTCAGGCTTTATTGCCGTTCATTGTATTTTAAAATTATTGAAAGAAGGCTATTCGGTAAAAACAACGCTTCGTTCCTTAAATAGACAAGACGAAGTAAAACAAATGCTTAAAGTGGGCGGTATTAGCACATTTGAGAATCTTTCATTTATTCAGGCTGATCTTTCAAGCGACAAAAATTGGAATGAAGCAGTAAAAGGCTGCGAGTTTGTACTACATGTTGCCTCTCCTACTCCGGCGATTCAGTTTACACACGAAGACGAATTAATTAATCCGGCCAAAGATGGTGTTGTAAGAGTCCTGAAAGCTTCAAGAGATGCCAATGTAAAACGAGTAGTTTTGACTTCTGCTTTCGGCGCAGTGGGCATGGGACATAAAAACCGTAAAACGCCATATACTGAAGAAGACTGGACAAACATTGACAGTAATATTCACGCTTATCAAAAATCAAAAACCATTGCAGAACAAACCGCTTGGGAGTTTATAAAAAATGAAGGCGGAAATCTGGAACTTTCGGCAGTAAATCCGGTTGGTGTCATGGGGCCATTATTAGGTACAGATTATTCGCATTCCCATCAAATGATTAAACAAATGCTGGAAGGCGACATTAAAGCCTGCCCAAAAATCAGTTCTTGTTACATTGATGTGCGCGACGTTGCCGATTTGCATTTACTAGCAATGACAGATCCTAAAGCAAATGGCGAACGCTTTTTAGCCACTACAGGAAATGTTTTATCCATGCTTGATGTCGCTAAAATTCTTAAAAACAAATTAGGCAATGAAGCTGATAAAGTTCCAACAAAAGAGCTGCCTAACTGGGTTTTAAAAGCTAGCGCATTAAAAAAACCATCGTTAAAAATGCTGGTTACTTTACTGGGACAATACATGCAGGCCAGCGGAGAAAAAGCAAAAAAAACATTAAATTGGTCTCCACGTTCAAATGAAGAAGCAATTTTAGCAACTGCCGAAAGTCTATTAAAATTAGGTCTAATCAAAAAATAAAAAGATGAAAGTAATCATAACAGGAGCCACAGGAATGGTTGGCGAAGGTATTTTATTTGAGTGTTTAGAAAACGAAAATGAAGAAGAAGTACTGATCGTAAATAGAAAACATTACGATCTCGATCATCCTAAATTAAAAGAACTTCTTGTACCTGACTTTTTACAATTAGAAAATTTCTCTGAACATTTAAAAGGTTATGACGCCTGTTTTTACTGTGCAGGAATTAGTTATGTCGGCAAAAAAGAAGAAGAGTTTACCCGAATTACTTATGATACAACACTTGCTTTTGCAGACCAATTATTACAGTTGAATCCTGATATGATTTTCATTTTTGTTTCCGGTAACAGAACAGACAGTTCTGAAAAAGGAAAAGTAATGTGGGCCAGAGTTAAAGGCAAAACAGAAAATGCCCTGATGAAATTATATGGCAAAAATCAATATAATTTTCGTCCGGCGATCATGAAAGGAACTAAAGGACAGGCAAATGTAAAAACAATCTACAAAATATTAGGGCCGATAATTGCACCATTTTTTCCGCAAAAAACATTGACACTTCAACAAGTAGGGCGCGCTATGATTCATGTGGTTTCTAAAGGATATCCAAAACAAATTCTAGAAGTAGATGATATTGATCAATTAGCAAAACAATAAAAATTCTGAAAAATGAAAGAAACTGCTATATCTGCCTGTTATGTAAGTCCTTCACTTAATAATGAGCAATTTGTTCCTGAGCATTGCTTTATGTATTTAGTTTCGGGTTCGATGCTGGCTTACGACGGAAGTAAAGAATACAAAATTAAACCCGGAGATTTTGGTATTGCAAGAAGAAATCATTTAGCAAAATATACCAAACAACCTGATAATGGTGAGTTTAAAAAAATCTACATTTTGTTTGAACAGGATTTTTTAAAAGAGTTTAATGAAAAATATCAATTTAAAGTCGAAAGTGAGAAACCGACAAATGGTATTATAGCATTAACTAAAAATGCATTAACTAAAAATTTCATTCAGTCGCTTACTCCTTATTTCAACGAAAAGGGCACAATTGATGATCAGTTTTTGAATGTAAAACGCACCGAATTACTGCTTGTACTATTAAAAGTTAATCCTGAACTGGCCAATATTTTGTTTGATTTTGGCAGTCCCGAAAAAATAGACCTTGAAGCTTTTATGATTCAAAATTTCAGGTTTAATGTAAGCATAGAACGCTTTGCTTACTTAACAGGACGCAGTTTGTCGGCTTTTAAAAGAGATTTCGAAAAAATATTTAATGCTACTCCAAGTCATTGGCTGGTTCAAAAACGACTTGAAGAAGCGTATCATTTAATTGATAAAAAGAACAAAAGGCCGTCTGACATTTATCTTGACTTAGGTTTTGAGAACTTTTCCCATTTTTCGTTTGCATTCAAAAAACTGTTTGGACATTCGCCAACACAGCTTATTGAAACGAAGAAAAATAATTAATTAAAATTGAAAGTTTAAGTCTGTAAACGCACCTTTTATTTTGGAGCATAACGATTGTGATCATACGATTTTCTCTCTGAGATATATTGTATAATAAGGTTCTTTTTCTGGTCGTCGGTCAAATTTTGAGTATAATTTTTAGCCACTACAACCTCAAGTCTGTATAATTCATCCGTTGATAAATTATCAAAATAAGAAAGTACTAGTTCCTTATTTTCGAGCTCGTTAATATCAACATAAGGAACTACTTCCGGTCCTGTAGTAATTGCTTCCTTTTTCTTGGAAACATTTATTTTTTCTACTTTTTCAGATTCCTTCTGAGATGAAACTTTAGCTTTAGTAAGGTTCACATTTTCATTTATTTCAACTTTTAACGTCGAAGATAATTCAGCATAATTCATTTGAGAAGTCGCTTTCAAAATATACCCTAAAACCGCAGCCACAATTGCTTTTGGTAAAAACACAATGAAATCGCTGTCAATAATCGATACTGCCTGAAGCGCAGAACCAACTCCAAGTATGATAAGCGAAAAACCTAAAACCATGAAAAGATCTTTCAAAATAACATTAATTTTTCTGATACGATTTCCTAATAAAATAGTAACCACTATCATTACAATATTAGAGAGAATCAGCAATATTGCACTCGAAATAGAGGTTGAAGCAAAAGAAGCTAATGAATTAAAACCTTGCTCTTCTTGTGCGAAATATATTGGTATTGAACTGAATAAAACCGAACCTAAAGAATAAATTGGTATTGCCAGGAAAACCAAAGATATAATTATTAATGAATCGGCTTTGCCATATTTAAGCACTCTATTTAAAAAAAGTTTAAAAACCATTAGTATTCCAAACCAAATCACAGTGCTAAAAACCGCAAAACCATTTGCTAAAAAACCATGAAACCAGGTTTTGTCTACATAAAAAAATTGTTTGTAAATGGCAAAGACAATAATTAAAGCTGCATAGATATAGGCAATTAATGCGGTAGTATTATAAATTTTTGGCAAACTGGTTTCTTGGGTAGAATTACTCATAAGGTTCGTAGGTTTCTGAAGTGGTTATTTGGGAGTTAAATTTTATTTTGATCAAAAATATATAAATTTAATTAGAAATCATTAGAAGATTTTTTTCGGTTCACAGAAGCTTATCTTTCGTAAATATAATCTGAATCTATTTTATCAGATTAGCATTTTTAATCGTATTTTCGTTTAACTAAAAATAGCATTTAACGTACTCTCAAATAAAAATGAAAACTTATTTTGTTGACTCATTTACAAATGAAAAATTTAAAGGAAATCCAGCTGCGGTTTGTCTTCCCGATACAGAATTAGATGCAGAAAGTATGCAAAACATTGCAACCGAAATTGGTTTTTCGGAAACTGCTTTTATAAAACAAATAAAAAACAATACATATAGTATTAGATTTTTTAGTCCGAAAACAGAAATTCCGTTATGCGGACATGCAACATTGGCTTCGTCTAAAATTCTTTTCAGCACCACTGCATTAAACAGCATAAAATTTATCAACTGCGATAATGTTGAATTGAATATTGAAAAAGAAGCGAATAAAATCAAAATGCAATTTCCTGTTTATGACACAGAACAAACAGAAGTTCCTCAAAAACTCCTTGACGCTCTTGGAATTTCTGAAACTGTCGAAAAAAGGTACAGCCCAAATAACAAAATAATTTTACTCGAGATTGAAAGCGCTAAGGAACTGGCAAATTTAAACCCAGATTTCACAGCCTTGATAAACTCACATACCGGAATAAACGGTGTGCTTGTAACTGCTGTTTCAGACAACGAAAATTTTGATTTTCATTACCGATATTTTTGGCCTTGGGCTGGAACTAATGAAGATCCTGTAACTGGTGGAATTCAAACTTTTTTGACAAAATATTGGGCCATAAAACTCAATAAAACAAAATTGAACGCTTACCAGTCTTCTCAAAGAACCGGGACTATGAGTACAGAACTTTTACAAGACAAGGTTTATATTCTTGGAGAAGCGGTAATTGTTTTAGAAGGTGAATTTATTTTATAAATCTTAAAAAAACTATGAAAGCATTAATTACTACTTTATTTTTAATTTGCAGTATCACTTTATCTGCCCAATCAAATCAATTTGCGGGCGCTTATTCGCGTTCACTTTCTGAAGAGGGAAAACATATAATTGAATATAAACTGACCTTAAATCAAGATGGAACATTTGTATTTCATTCGTATTCTAAACTTCAAGGCGGAACTCCGCCGGAAGAAAATAAATACGGAAAAGGGAAATGGAGCGTAAAGGACAATATGATTACTTTTTCTGCCAATAAAAAAGAGGACTTTGACGAAAAATATACTTTAGATTTTAATAATTCTACAGCCAGGTTTGTAGCTAAAAATCCCAGAGATAAAAGTGATAAAGTCGTGAAAACGAAACTTCAATTCTTAGAATCTGAAATTAATTGGATGAGAAGAATTGATGTTTTTAGAATATAAAAGATGGAAAAAAACTTCAAATTTGGAATTATAATATTATTAATAAGTTGTATAACCAGCTGCAAGAAAAATAATCCAGACTTCAAATTTTATTCTTGTGAATTTGATCAATCTCAATATAACAATCCAATATATTACAGCAAATGGATTGATAATAAAGAAGATGCTCTTAAAACGAAACTTACTTTTGTAGATTCAAATCTAAACGAAAGAAACTTAGACAGTCTATATAAAGAAACTGCACAACATTTATTTATAATTGGAGGCGGCGGCATGTACGTTCCGGTGGAAAATTGTTCAGTAGAAATTAAAAATGATACCATTCAAATAAATTTTAATGGAAATCATATTCATGAACCTGTAGGTGAAGCTGCTTCGTCTTTTGTCTGCTTAGAAATCAACAGAAAAAAATATCCTAATTATAAAAATATGAAAGTAACTTATATAGATACCGATTTGTAAAATGAAAATTATATTAGAAAGAAATTTAGATTTCAGACAATTTCAAAATCTGATTATCCTGACGTTTATAACTGGAATGCTATTTCTTGGAATGCTTAATTCCGCAAGTTTCAAATCTTATTATATTATTGAAAGTATTTTGTTTCTATTATGCCTTATATTCATTTCAATTTTATTTACTAAGAAAGGTTTTTTTGTAGAAAATCAAAAGCTTTATAAAGTTATTTTCTTATTCGGGTTTAGATTAAAAAGAACCTTAATAGAAACTTCAAATTTTCAACAGTTTTCCATAATAAAAGGTAAACTTTCTACTAATTACTCCTATTCAAACGACATTAAAGAATTACACAACTGGGAACCTGATTTAAATTATTCTGTAAACTGTTTTACTATATTCATTATTGATGAAAGTAAAAGTTATAATAAAAAAGTTTTGACTTTGACTAAACCGGAAAAAGTAAAATTGGCAATTGATTTTATCGTTAAAAATACACATCTTACCTTGTACTAAAAGAAAAGAATAAAAGCTGTGGTAAATTAATCGAAAAAACTTTACTTAAAACTAAAACGTCTGACGACAAAAATTCGATTGCATATCTCTACAATGTTACTTATCAGAATATAAAAACTACAGAAGAAATTCTAATTGTTAGAGAATCGAAAGATCATAATTTTCAAGTTTATGTTTATAATATTAAGAAAGCAGTAGACTAAGTGAGATTGCTTCATTCCAAGGACAAAACTTTGTGCCTTCGCGAGAACCAACACACCAACACACCAACACAAAAACTTAGAATCTTAGAACTTTAGTAACTCTTTTGTTGGTTTTATACCTAAATATGACGGACTTACGACATTTTTTTTGTAGTCACTTTCTTAATTATCTACTTTCAGGTATTCAAAAGAAATAATTACAAAATTAACTAAAGCTCCTTATTATGAAAACTACAAAAATGGTATTACTTTTTATCATAATAATCTCATTTGGTGCCTGCAAAAAGGACTCAAAGGGAGAAAAAGATAATTATACAACTGTAAAGGAAAGTGCTGCAGCTTCTGAGTGTTTAGCTCCTGCTAATTGGTTTACGATCGTAAACAATACGCGCCAAACTCCTCCACCAAATGAAGGACCAACAAGCGTATTTGCCAACAATGCAACAGTAACAAATTGCGACTTTCATCAATGGTCATGGCAAAAATTTCTTTGGCTGACTAATGAAGTCAACGGACAACCTTTCTTTATGACTAACCTGATTCAGGTGAATGCCGCAGGTCAGAGATTAAACCCAAGCAGCGGGATTGTTTTAACAGATACTGCTCAGGCAAGTGGTAGTACTGATATCTTAAAAACGCCAAATTATCCATCGGGTGTTCCTAAATCGACTACGGTCTATTATTCTATATTTATGGACAAACTTATGTATGGAACTATGCTAAAATATGGTCCAATAGCAAAAAATGACCCTACTAAAGTAAAAGATATAGCTTTTCCTGTAGGTTCATTAGAACTTAAAACTTCCTGGATTGATGCAAGCGTTCTTAAAGATCCTTCTTCTTATTTTGTTACTCAAGGAGTAATAAATGGAGTAAAAACAAAAGTAGCACTTTTGGGAATGCACGTAGTTGGAATTGTAGAAAATCATCCTGAATTTGTGTGGGCTACTTTTGAACACGAAAATCTTGCACCTGCTTACGATTGGTCAAAAGCTACGCCAACAACTGATGCTCCGGTGACCAGTACAGTTGATTACCCATTTTTTAATAAAGCCAGTACGGCAACGGTTACGAATATAACCTCAGGAAATGGAATTTATACCGATGTTTTTTCTGTTTACAAATATGGAGTTCCTGTTGAAAAAGCAATGAAAGGCACTCATAATGTTCAGCTTTTTATGCAAACCAGCCAAAATGGTTCACAAAACTTAAATAATATCCGTACTATTAATCAAAGCGTTAAAAAACAGCTGACAGGTGTTTGGAACAATTATTTTTACAATGGTTCATTATGGATAAATACCGCAGGATACAATAGTACTCCGGCACAAGCGGCTTTATTAGATTCGTTGAGTTATGATCTTTCAAATTCTGCTCCTGGAAAATTAACCAGAGGTTCGGTTTCAGCCTACAATATTACTATGGAAACTTATGTACAGGTAGGTTTTAATCCAACATCAATACACGGGAATTCGGTATCTAATCTTGTTAATTGTTTCTCTTGTCACAATACATATTATAAATCAAATCTTTCTCCTCTTTTTATAAGTCATGTATTTACAGGATATGTAGGAGATCTACAAGGGTTAAACAGAAAACAAATCAAAGACGAGCATGTTAAAGACATTGTTAAACAATTCAATTTGCGTCTAAAATTAAGAACCAAACAATAAGCTGATTTACTTTTAAATCTAATCAATATAAAAACCACAAGCTTCTGTTTGTGGTTTTTATGCTTTATTGATGAACCCATAAGATTAAAATTTCTATTCGATTTTTTAAGTTATTGTGTGCAGATTTTGCTCAAATCTCTTTTAAATCTGCGTGAAACAAAAAACCTTTGCGGCTTTGCAACTTTGTAACTTTGCCTCTTTAAATTTCAATACCACTTTTTAAATTCCTAATTTCGCTTTCGAATAAGAAAGAGAGAAATGAAGGTATGTATTGCTGAGAAACCAAGTGTAGCACGTGAAATTGCATCCGTTTTGGGCGCCAATACCAAACATGACGGGTATTATGAAGGCAACGGTTATGCCGTAACCTATACTTTTGGGCATTTATGTACTTTAAAAGAACCAAACGATTACAAACCGCACTGGAAAAGCTGGGATTTAAATAACTTACCAATGCTTCCCGAAAAATTTGAAACCAAAGTTGTTCAGAATTCGGGAATTCAAAAACAGTTTAAGATTATAAAATCACTTTTCGACAAAGCCGAATTAGTCATAAACTGCGGAGATGCCGGGCAGGAAGGAGAATTAATCCAGCGCTGGGTTATGAATGAAGCGCATTACAAAGGTGAAATAAAACGCTTGTGGATTTCGTCCCTAACAACCGAAGCTATAAAAGAAGGTTTTGACAACTTAAAACCATCTGAAAACTACGATAATTTATTCTATGCCGGATTTTCAAGAGCGATTGGCGACTGGCTTCTCGGAATGAATGCTACACGTTTGTATACCGTAAAACATGGCGGTTACAAACAAGTATTGTCTATTGGGCGTGTGCAAACGCCAACTTTGGCAATGGTTGTAGACCGATTTAAAGAAATCGAAAACTTTAAACCTCAGCCTTATTGGGAATTGCAGACTTTGTACAGAGAAACTCTTTTTAGTTATGAAGAAGGACGTTTTCTGAAAAAAGAAGATGGAGAAATTCTGGCTGAAAAAGTCAAAGAAAGTGACTTCGAAATTGTTTCTGTCGATAAAAAAAACGGAAATGAATACGCACCAAAACTGTTTGACTTAACAGGTTTACAGGTTTATTGCAATCAAAAATTTGGATTTTCTGCAGAAGAAACACTTAAGATTGCGCAGACTTTATACGAGCAAAAAGCCATTACATATCCCAGAGTAGATACGACTTTTCTTCCGGGCGATATTTATCCAAAAGTGCCGGGAATTCTGCAAAAACTGACGAATTATAGTCATTTAACAGAACCGCTTTTAGGAAAAAAAATAAAAAAATCTCCAAAGGTTTTCAACGATAAAAAAGTAACCGATCACCACGCGATTATCCCAACGGGAATCGAAATTAATCTGCCGTACAATCAGCAGCAGGTTTACGATATAATTGTAAAACGTTTTATTGCCGTTTTTTATGATGATTGTCTCGTTGCCAACACGACAGTAATAGGAAAAGCAGCCGATGTAACTTTTAAAGCCACGGGAAAAGAAATTCTGAAAAAAGGTTTCCGTGTTGTTTTTGAAGATCCAAATGCGAAAGAAAAAGAACCCGATTTACTCCCAAGTTTTGTTGTGGGTGAAAAAGGCCCGCACGAACCTTCTTTCCTTCAAAAAGAAACCAAACCGCCTAATCATTTTACCGAGGCAACTTTACTGCGAGCGATGGAAACCGCAGGAAAACAAGTCGACGACGAAGATTTACGCGAATTGATGAAAGAAAACGGAATCGGTCGTCCGTCAACGCGTGCAAATATTATCGAAACGCTTTTCAAACGTCAGTATATTGTCCGAAATAAAAAACAGGTTTTGCCTACAACAACCGGAATTCAGTTGATTGATACGATTCAAAATGAATTGATCAAATCGGCTGAACTTACAGGTTCTTGGGAAAAACAGTTAAAAGATATTGAAAAAGGTACTTTTACTGCTGCAGCGTTTATTAGAAACATGAAACGTATGGTTGAAGCTTTGGTTACCGAAGTTCGAAGCGAAACAAGGCACGCTAATATTTCGCATGCTGCAACGATTCAAAAACCAGCTGTAAAACCAGAAAAAAAGAAAGCGGATGGAATTTTGGCAGAAACTTGTCCGAAATGCCAGAAAGGAAATCTAATAAAAGGGAAATCGGCTTTTGGATGCAGTGAATATAAATCGGGCTGTGATTTTGTACTTCCTTATGTTTTTTTAGATAAAAAAATTACCGAAAGCCAGTATTTGCGATTGGTTCAAAAAGGTTCAACTGTAAATATAAAAGGCTTTAAAACCGAATCTGGAACGGTTGAAGGTTTAATTCGTTTTGAAGAAAATTACAAACTTAAATTAGAACCAAAGAAAACCGAAGCAAAAAAAACAAAACAAGAAACATCAGATTCTTTAATGTGTCCCAAATGCAAAAAAGGAACGATCTTAAAAGGGAAAACCGCTTACGGCTGTGCTGAATATAAATCGGGCTGTGATTTTAAAGTCACTTTTGATGAAGTACGTACCAAACTAAAAGATCAAAAACCAACGAAGGAATTGGTGTATTCGATTTTAGAGGAAAGCGTTTAGTTTTTTTTTGCCACAGATTAAAGGGATTAAAAAGATTTTTTTTCTACTGTGTGTTTTTTTTGCCACTAATTACACGAATTTTCACGAATTTATTTTTCACGCAGATTTGAAAAGATTTAAGTTGATACTCGCAGATTTATACAATTCTGAATCAAAATTAAATCTGCCTAAATCTGCTGAATCTGCGTGAGACAAAATCATTTTAATCCTTTTAATCTGTGGCAAAACATTTCCAGTTACTTAAAAAAGAAATTCGTGAAAATTTGTGTAATTAGTGGCAAACTTTTTTTTCATACTTTAGTACAATCAAAAATCATAAATATGTTTCAGAAAATTACTCTTTTAGCGCTTGTATTAGCTGTTGTTTCCTGCCAGAAAAAAGAATCGGTAGAAAAAGATAAAATCAAAATTGCCGACTGGCTTATCGGAAACTGGGAAAATACTTCTCCAGACGGTGTTTTAACGGAAAACTGGGAAAAACTAAATGACAGTACTTTCAACGCTTATTCTTATTTTATAAAAGGAAAAGATACTTTACATTTTGAAACTATTGTTTTAGCTCAAAAAGGCGAAACCCTAACCTATTTCGCAACCGTAAAAGGACAAAATGAAGATAAAGCCGTAGCTTTTCCATCAACTGCAGAATCTGACAAACAATTGGTTTTTGAAAACGCAAAACACGATTATCCTCAAAAAATCACGTATACAAAAGGTGCAAATAATACTTTAACGGCTGAGATTTCCGGGAAATTGAATGGAAAAGTGAATTCTGAGAAGTTTGTAATGACGAAGAAATAATTTAATAAAACAGAAAATAAATTATATCCAGAATTTGTACGAGAATTAAATACTACATTCAATATTCTGAAACTATAAAATTCTAAATGAAAAAATATTTTGTTTTATTTTTAGTATTATTTACAATTCTCAGCTGCAGTAAAAAAACTCAAAATACGATTGAGAATATTTTCGACAATTTTTCATTTAATACTACATTATCAAATAGTTCCGAAATAATTATCAAAGTTTACGACTCGACCATAACACACAATCGATCTGGAAATCTTGAATCTCTTGTTCCATTAAAAGAATGTAAAACAAAAACCAATCAGCAAATTCAAGATTTCAAAAATATTTTCGAAAATGCTGAAAAAACTGGTTATTGCTGCTGTCCAGTAAGTAGTTATTCTATTCTTTTTTTAAACAAAAAAGATACTCTTGATCTTTTCTATGTTGATACTCTTGAATTTAAAAATAAGGTAAGAATCTTTGAAGGAAGTTTTCAATATTCATATATTATTGAAAAACAAAAGTGGGAAAATTATCTTAGCGAGATAGAAAATTAAAATGCCTAATTTTAATTAACCAGATTTATAAAGTTGAAGTTTTTACTAATTTTAGATGCATTTTTCCTTGAAATTTTAATTCAAAAAAAGAACCGGAGGTTCGATCAATTTTGTAGAGCTGGACTTCAGTCCAGTTTACAAATCAACCAGCAAAAAAAACCTACTCATTCTCCCCGATCTTATTCACCATAAAAATCATCAGAATACCTAAAAGCGCCATAATTAAAAACGCCCATTTCATACTCAGATATTCAGAGATAAAACCCACCATTGGCGGAACTAGCAAAAACCCAAGATAACCAATAGTAGATATTGAAGTTAAGGCAGAACCACTGCTGAGTTTCGACGATCTTCCCGCAATGCTAAACACTAACGGAACCACGCAGGAAACCCCAAATCCTATTAAAACGTAACCAAAAATAGTTGGATAAGCGTACGGCAGAATAAAACAAAGAGCAAAACCTACCGTAATTAAAATACCGCTGTAAAGCAAGATTTTTTTAGTTCCAAATTTCATTACACCATAATCGCCAAATATACGCCCTAGAGTTACCGCAGTCGCAAAAAATACAAATGCTGCGCTGGTTAACTTTGGCGAAGCCTTTAATATATTTTCAAAATAAATTCCGCTCCAATCGTACATCGTATTTTCGCAAGCCATTGAAACAAAACAAATCAACGCAAACTTGACAAGATTTTTTTCCGGCATCGAAAAGAACTTCTTTTTAACCGGTACAGGTTCATTATGAATACTTAACGGATAAAAACAAGCCGTAAGCGCCAGCATAAAAACACTTACTCCCAATAAGTGATGTGATGGTGCAATATGCTGTGTAACCATTACATAACCCAAACCTGCTCCCGAAAAAACAGCAATACTCCAAACCGCATGAAAACGGGTTATGATCGATTTTGGATATAGTTTCTGCACTTCCAGAGATTGTGCATTAATAGATAAATTGAAAATATTTCGGGAAGCACCAAAAATTAAAAGTATAATAACCAGCTGCCATACAAAAGCGGCTAAACCCGGTAATGACAGCACAATATTAAACATAATTGCTCCTAAAAGCATAATATAACGACTGCTGTACTTATTTAATAACTTCCCTGTAAATGGCATTGTAAGCATTAAACCTATTGGAAATGCAAATAAAACAGCTCCAAACTCGGCTTCAGATAAATGCAATTGCGCTTGTATGTGCGGAATTCTGGATACCCAGGAAGAATAGCCAAATCCGGAAAGGAAAAAAAATACAGTATTTGCTATACGGAATCCTCGAGGTGTATTTTGTATTTTTTTGAAGAAAGGTAAAATCATGAAGTCTGTTTTTCAGATTGCAAAAATAAAGCTTTTAAAGAGAATTATTGTTCATTTTACATTTAATAAAAGCCTGTAAATTTCACTTTTATTCCTTCCATTTTCTCTTATTCAATGTTTATATTTTTTTCAAAAATAGATTTCTAAAATTAAATTTTAAAAATATTTTCTTTAAAAGTCCCGTATTTGTTGGTAAAGAGATTAAAATTTCTAAATTTGTGTTGTTTTTATTTATTCTAAATAATAAAAAATATCCAAAAAAAGAAATCCAATGAATTATTCAAATGTCAGCTTTAAACAGATCCTTACCAAAATCTGTTTGTTGCTATTCTTCAGCTGTAATGTATTTGCACAGCAAAACTTAGGTAAAATTAAAGGAGTAATAACTACATCTGACGGAGAACTTGCCGTTGGAGTTAATATCATCCTTAAAAATTCAAAATATGGCACAATTACTAATGAAGATGGTGCTTTTGAATTTAACCGCATAAAACCAAATACTTACACACTGCAAGTTTCGCTGACTGGATATGAAACACTAGAAAAACAAATAAGTGTAACTGCTAATGAAACAACTTCTCTTAATTTAAAATTGACTGTTTCTAACAAACAATTAAAGGAAGTTATCATTACCGGTAACAGAGGAAAAGCTTTTCCTAAACAAAGTACCTATGTATCGAAGCTTCCACTTAAAAACATTGAAAATCCACAGGTTTACAACATAGTTTCATCTGAATTGATGAAAGAACAAGCAATTACCAATTATGAAGATGCTTTGAAAAACGTTCCCGGAATTCAGAAATTATGGGAATCTACAGGGCGGGGCGGCGATGGAGGCTCTTATTATTCCCTTCGTGGTTTTGAAGTTCAGGCGAATATCGTTAACGGATTGCCGGGTTTGACAAGCGGAACATTAGATCCTGCCAATATTGAACGCATTGAAGTTATTAAAGGACCGTCTGGAACTTTATTCGGAAGCAGTTTGGTAAGTTACGGCGGATTGATTAATACCGTTACTAAAAAGCCTTACGAAGGTTTTGGAGGTGAAGTTTCCTATCTTGTTGGAAGCTTTGGTTTGAACAGAGCTACAGCAGATATCAATACACCTCTGGATGATAATAAAAACATTTTATTTAGAGTTAATTCTTCTTTTCAAACAGAAAACAGCTTTCAGGATGCTGGTTTTCGAACTTCTTATTTTATAGCTCCAACTTTATCTTATAAAGTAAATGAAAGACTTTCTTTTTTGTTGAATACCGAATTTATGCAGGAAGAAAAAACAACGCCGTCGATGTTGTTTTTAGGAAGGGATGCCCCTCTGCAATTTGCTAATCTAGCCGACTTAAATTACAATACTAATTTGTCATTTTACAGTGATGATTTATCGATAAAAAATCCTCGATTCAATTTACAGGCGCATATGAATTATAAGATTTCATCTAAATGGAATTCACAAACTGTATTTTCAAGAGGAAATTCTAAATCAAATGGTTATTACTCCTATATTTATGATAATGAAGATGGAAACAGGGATTTTGGCTTATGGATTACTAAAGAAAAATCACAAACTTCAACCACAGATATTCAGCAAAATTTTATAGGCGATTTTAAAATTGGTCCTATGAGAAACCGTATTGTAATTGGTTTTGATTATTTTAAAAGAGATGTAATTTTTGCAGGTACCGGTTATGCAAAACTTTATAATCTTACAGCACAAGGCGAAGTGAGACAATTTGATGATCTTAATCCAAATTACCTAACTGTAGAATCTGTAGATAAAGCTTTAGCTGCAGAAGCTGGACCTGATTATCACTCTAAAGACGCGACTTATAATGCTTACGTATCTGATGTATTAAACATCACTCCTACTTTATTGGCAATGGCAAGTTTAAGAGTTGATTATTTTGATACTGAAGGAAATGTTAAAACAGCCGATGACAATTATAATCAAACGGCTTTATCTCCAAAATTTGGAATTGTTTACCAGCCAATAAAAGATCAGTTATCTGTATTTGCCAACTATATGAACGGTTTCAGAAATATTGCACCGTCGGCGATATATGATAATGACGGCAATTTTATCAGATCTCAAACTTTTGAGCCTGAACACGCTAATCAATTAGAAACTGGAATAAAAACGGATTTATTTTCAGATAAATTAACGGCAACTGCAAGTTTTTATCTTATTAATGTTGCCAATTTAGTAACAAGCAACCCAATGTACAGTGCACAGGGCGGTGAAGCCAGAAGCAAAGGTTTTGAATTTGATTTGAATGCTGCACCTGTAAAAGGTTTAAGTATAATTGCCGGATACAGTTACAATGACAGTAAAATTACAAAAGGAGATCAAGGAAATGTTTGGTTGGATCAAGGACAAAGACCTTTCTGGGCCGGACCAAAAAACTTAGTAAATCTTTGGGCAAGTTATAAATTTGACGAAGGTTTATTAGAAAATTTCGGTTTAGGTTTTGGAGGAAATTATGCCAGCGATAATGCTATTTTAGATAGTTCTGTAACTGGAAAATTTGTTTTACCGGCATATACAGTTATAAACGGATCTGTTTTTTACAATTCAAATAAATTCCGCGTAAGCTTCAATGTAAATAATATTACAAACAAAGATTATTTCAACGGAGGCTGGTCAACATTGAACCCGCAAAAACCAAGAAATGTCATAGCAAGTTTTGCTTATAAATTCTAAAGATTTGTCAAGTGCAACTTAAGCTTTGTCAGGCTGAGCGAAGTCGAAGCCCCTCGTGCTTTAAAGCCCTTCGACTTCGCTCAGGGTGACAGTTGAATTTCATTCTAGTTAAATATCAAAAAAGGGATTAATTTTTATTAGTCCCTTTTTCTTTATTTTAAAAACTTGCAGCATTATTTTACTATATTATTAATAATTAATCTAAATAAGTATTGTGCAACAAATATTAAACAGTACATTTGTGACACAAAATAATAACCCATAAATCAAAAATTCTGAGTGTTTATCAGGATTTTTTCAATATTAATTTTAAATCTTATTATCATGAAATCAAAAACTTTTAAATTAATAACATTTGCATTTTTAATGCTTTTTGCTGCGCCTCAACTTTTTGCTCACGCACTTTGGATCGAAACAAAAGCAACCGGAACAAAAGGAAAAGCACAAGAAATTTCAATTTATTTTGGAGAATTTTCAGAAAATGATATTACAAAAGCAGACAAATGGTTCTCTGATTTAAAAGATTTTACTTTGATATTGGTTTCTCCGTCAAAAAAAGAAACAAAACTTACTTCAAAAGCTTTAGATAACAAATATCAAGCATTTTTTACTCCAGATGAAGACGGAGTTTATACAATCGTAATGCAGCATACAGTAAAAGATGTTTACGGTACAATGAAATTAGATTATAATTCCAGCGCAACTGTAGTCGTTGGAAACAAGACCGCAGGAAACAGTATTGCATCTAACACAAATAAAATTGCTGTTTTCTCAGAAAATGCAGATGCTGCCAAAAAAGATACTAAAATTACCGGAGTTGCATCTTATGATGGGGCTATAGCTAAAGAAACTAAAATTAAAGTAATTGCTCCAAACGGATGGGAAAAAGAATTATGGACAAATGAAAAAGGTGAATTTTCTTTTACACCAATCTGGTCAGGAAATTACATGGTAGAATATGCTCATACTGAAAAAGCTGCCGGAGACCATAACGGTAAAAAATACGATGAAATCTGGAAAATGGCTACTTACTTAATTACGGTTAAATAATTTTCAAAATTTTTTTAGATTTTAATTTTCGATTAAACCTTGCTCTTTTGGGCAAGGTTTTTTTGTTTTATATAATATCGTACCATAAACAATTAAAGTTACAAAAGCAAAATCTTAAGACAATCTTAAGACAAAACTAATAAAAATTTAAGCAAGATAATCATCTCATAATTTTTTGTTAAGGTGTTGTCAGTTCTATATTTGCACTCGATAATTTTTATTGAATCTAAATAAATACCATGAAACATAATTTAATTACATTCTTAGCCTTACTATGCTTTGCTTCTTCTTATAGCCAAAACTATACAAGTACAGAAAACAGTACAGCAGCCGATACTGTAAAAAACAAAAAAGGAGAAATCCTTAATGAAGTATTAATCACGGCAAATAAACCTAAAAAGCCAGTTGAAGCAGCACGTTCAGGTATTAAAGTAATGGACTTGCCACAAAGCGTTCAGGTTATTGGCAGTGAAGTAATCGAACAACAACAAGCAATTAGATTAAGTGAAGTAGTAAAAAACCTTAATGGTGTTTATGTAGGATCTGCTCGTGGTGGTGCGCAGGAATCATTCTTTTCAAGAGGATATGATATGAGTGCTAACAATATGTTCAAAAATGGTTTTAGATATAATGCCGGTTCTATACCTGAAGTTTCTTCTTTAGAAAAAGTTGAATTTTTAAAAGGAGGTTCAGCTTTATTGTATGGAAATGTTGCTCCTGGCGGAATCATGAATTTAGTTACCAAAACGCCAAAATTTACAAGCGGTGGAGAAGTTTCTACGCAAATGGGGAGTTACTCTTATTATAAACCATCTGTTGACTTTTACGGACCTTTAAATAAATCTATTGCTTACAGATTTACAGGATCTTATGAAAATTCAGAAAGTTTTAGGGATTTTGTAAAGAACGAACGTATTTATATAAACCCTTCTTTCCTATTTCATATTTCAGATAAAACCCAAATTACATTACAAGGAGATTATCTAAGTGCTGACTGGACTCCGGATTTTGGAACCGGAATTTACGGAAAAACAATTTTAGACTTACCTCGTAATGAATTCTTCGGATCGCTTTGGTCTACTGCAAATACTAAATCTTCCAGCGCTTCTTTATTATTTAATCATGATTTTAATAAAAATTGGAAATTAAATTTTAATTCTTCTTACCAATCTTACAGAAGAACACAAACTTCTACAGCCCAATTAAGTACAATTGATGCAAATGGAAACTGGAAACGTGGTTTAACAAAGGCGGATGCTGCCGAACAAATATTTGGGGACCAATTAAGTTTACAGGGAAATTTTAATACCGGAAGCATTAAACATCAAATATTTACGGGAGTGGATTATGAAAATTCTCTTGCACCTAGTTATACTTTTGGATTTTATGCTCCTGGAAAACCTGCAGACCTTTTAACAACAGAAGCTACGGCTATAAATTTATATACTTATGATTATAGCACCCAAAGTACTGTTATTCCTTATCCAACAAGAACTACGCAATTAACCAGTACAGAAACACAGCGTTTTGGAGCTTATTTTCAAGATTTAGTTTCGGTTAATCAATACATTAAAGTTCTGGCAGGATTACGTTGGTCGTGGCAGCAAAGTGAAGCTACCACTACAAAAGAAGTGATTGAGAAAAAGAATAATGTAAATGTCATTACAACTGCTTACGAAGATGCAATACCTGTAACTGGTGCAAAAACTATAAGCAAAGCTTTTTCGCCTAAAGCAGGATTGGTCGTACAGCCAACTAAAGATTTATCGTTGTTTGCGAGTTACTCAAACTCTTTTACTCCAAATACAGGAACTACAGTAGATGCAAAACCATTAGATCCATCTATTATAGATCAATATGAAGTTGGTTTGAAAAAAGATTTTTTTAGAGGTCTTTTGACTACTAACGTAACACTATATCAAATTGCCAATAATAATTTAGCACAAACAGCTCAATATTTATCAGACGGTGTTACACAAAACGTTAATACTAATCTAAAAGAATTAGTTGGAGCTACAAAAGGAAAAGGAGTCGAAATAGATATTACTGCGACCCCCGTAGAAGGTTTGAACATTATGGCTGGTTATAGTTTTAACGAAACCAAAGTATCTAAATCATCTGGTACAAGCGGAAGCCTTGTTGTTGGAGATGTTTTAGCAAGAACTCCAAAAAACACTGCCAATTTGAGTTTTTTCTACAAATTGCCTAGCGGTTTATTAAAAGGAGTAACTTTTGGAGCGATTGGAAATTATGTTGGAGATCGTACAGGAGGTTGGAATGATGATTATTTATGGACAGAAAATACACCTTCAACCAATCCAAAAACATATACGGTAACAATTAGAGATCGTGATATTCCTTTGGAAGGTTATGTTACTGTAGATGCTTCTCTTGGGTATGAATGGAAAAAATTCTCCATCTTATGCAGATTATCAAACATTACAAACGAATTGAATTATACCGTTCACGAAAATTATAGTGTAAACCCAATTGCACCTCGTCAAATTATGACAAGTCTGCGTTATAAATTCTAAAATTTTGAATTAGATTTTTTCCATTCTGCATTTTCTGATTATTAAAAATTAGAATGTTTTTTGGAAACTTTAAACCTCATCTTGCAAAAGGTGAGGTTTTTTGTTTTGTTAAAAAATGTATCTCTTTTTATAAGTACTTTTGTTTGTATAAAACATAAAATCCAAATATGTCTGATTCTACAAAAAACCAATTAAAGAAAAGTTTAGGTCTAAGTTTTAATATTGCCGTTTTAATTGGAGGAACAATTGGAGTTGGAATTTTACGCACGCCAGGCTCGATTGCAGATTTATTAAATAATTACTGGCTTATTCTTGCATCTTGGCTTTTTGGCGGTTTGTATATTTTATTTGGAGCGAATTCGTATGCAGAACTTGCTACAATGTTACCAAAAGCCGGAGGGTCTTATAATTATATCAAAAGAGCTTTTGGTGAATATGCCGGATTTTTATCAGGCTGGTTTGATTATATTACAAATGCTATTCCGCCTGCATTTTACTGTATTGTAATCAGCGAATATATGATTATTTTGTTTCCTGCTCTTGCTAATTATTCAACAGTAATGGCAATTTCCTTATTAGCTGCTTTTGTATTGATTCATTTGAGCGGTGTAAAAAACGGAAGCGTAATTCAGCAGATTACAAGTCTCCTGAAAGTAATTTGTTTTGTGGCTTTGGTTGTAGCGTGTTTTATGTATTCGGGCGTTGAAATTGCACCAATTAAAACAGATAATTCCTTTTTTCAAATCGGACTTTTATTCGGATTCTTTAAATCATTACAACTTATCATAGGAACTTATAATGGATGGAACGCGGCTTGCTTTTTTGCGGAAGAAAATGACGATCCTGGTAAAAATATTCCGAAATCATTATATAGTGGCGTTATTCTCGTTGTTGCCATTTATGTTTTGGTAAATGCGGCCTTTTTTCATGTTTTACCAATTGAAACTTTAGCCAAATCAAATCTGGCTGCCGCCGATGTTGCTAAAATTCTATTTGGAGAAAACGGTGCTATTATCGTTACGGTAATTTCTATATTTTCTTTAATCAGTATTTTGAATGCTTTTATGATGATTCCGCCAAGAATTCTTTACGGATTAAGCCGCGATGGTTTTTTTATCGAAAAGGGAACAACCGTAAATAAAGGTGGAACGCCAATTGTGGCACTTTTGGTTTCATCTATTTTCAGCTTATTGTTGATTATTTTTGTCGGCTCTTTTGAAGTTTTGTTTGGATTCGCCGCTTTTATCTCGATTATCGTTTGGGGACTGGCTTATTTATCACTTTTAAAACTAAGAACTTCTGAACCAGATTTACCAAACCTTATCGTTCGTTTTGGTATCCGTGGACTACAATAATTGCTATTATTGCTTCAATTGCTTTATTGATTGGATTTATTTACAGCGACCCAAAAAGCTTTATTGTTATTTTGGGAATCACTATTGCTTCTTATCCTTTGTTTTTGGTTATCAAGAAGAAAAAGTAAATATTGCGCATAAAAAAACCTAACAGGTTTTATCCCGAGTCTTCGGGACTGTTAGGTTTAATCATTTATCTTCTTGCCTTAAAATAGTCTTCAAAGGCATTACAACCAAAAGCTAACCTGTCATAATCATATTCATAATTTAATTCCAAATCCTTATAGTATCTATTTTTATTCCAAAGAAAAGTTTCATAATTTTTCTTTGGTTTATTATAATCATCCGGATATTTATGAGCTAATTTATTTGCCTCGCACCTGGCCATCATAGTTAGACACAAAGCTTTAAACTTAGCTGTTTTTGCATTTTTATACGCCTGTTTATAATATTTTTTTGCCAGATTGCATTCATAATATTCATTGTTATCTTCAATAGGAAAATCTCTA
Organism: Flavobacterium panici; assembly: GCF_903819335.1. Taxonomy (GTDB): domain Bacteria; phylum Bacteroidota; class Bacteroidia; order Flavobacteriales; family Flavobacteriaceae; genus Flavobacterium; species Flavobacterium panici. The sequence continues at coordinate 61,777 of NZ_CAIJDE010000064.1, forward strand.
ATATCAGTTGTTTCTCCTTGTCCGTAACGTCTCATTTGCCAAAGGCTTCCATAAATACTCATGTTATAGTAGCAGTTGGCAACCAAAAAATTATAATAATCTTTATTTTTCTCTGCAGGATTTGAAGCTTGTTTTAAATACAAAATTAATTTTTGAGTTATTGCATATTTATCAAACCTAAATATTTTTTTTTGCACAACAAATTCTGGCGTGTATTTTAAAACAAGAAAAGGGTCTTTTAATCTATTGTCACAATTTTCTTTTTCCCACAAACAATCAGAATAATTAATTTCTCTATATGATTTGTTATCATTTTTTTCAAAATAAAACAAAGCCTGTTCTAATTTATTCTGACGAATGTATTTTGTGCCTATTAAATCGTAAAGTCTTGGAATTTCTTTTTTAATAAAACTATGTTTCCAAACAGAAAATTTATCTGAATCTTTTTCACTTTTTACAGTTTCATCAATTATGGTTTGAACTTGTTCCGGAGAATAAAAAACATTGATATAAGTAAAATAGTCCGAATAATAATCTGTGTAGTAACCAACTTTTGCCTTAGAGCTTTTCCAATAAGCAAAATTATAATAATTATAATTATCTGGATTTTCCTCTAATTTCGAATATAGAAATGAAGCATCAATTCGATTTCCTTTAAATTCTAATTCTCTTCCAATAGCAAATAAAAATTTCTTGTGGTTTTTATTTTTTAGCAAAATAGGTTTAACATCATTCAGAATAACTGCTTTTTCGGTTTTTTGATTTGCTGTTAATGCCAAAGCTTTAATAATCTCAATTTGATTATAAATTGAATCTTTTTTAGATATGTTTTTCTCTAATTTTGAAATTTGATTTAAACAACCCTGATTATCCTTTGTTACAAATGACAAATAAGCTTTGCAAGTTTTCCAAAAAATAGGATTTTGTACTTTTTTTAAATTAAGGTTCTTGATAAAATCCAATACTTCACCAGCATAAATTCGGTCCCTTTCTACACGTTTCATAATTTCCTTGACCGAATTCTTTTCATTTTCATCATAAGATACTATCGATGGATTAAAAAGAGAATAATAAGGTGTAAAAACCCAGTCTTCAATTTTATTGACTTCTCTTAATAGCAAAAATGAAAGCCCATCCAATTCAGGATTGTATTTATAAACCTGTTTTAGGTAATCAAGCGAACGGTCTGCTTTTTTTATTCCACCAAGTAAATAAACATTCGCTTTTTCCTTATTTGTTTTAGCGTATTTTAAAATTGCTTCAATTGGAATTTGTGAATTAAATGCAGATGAAACTACAAAACGCTTATCCGGTGCATTTGCAAAAACCTGCGAGGCATAAAAACTAGCAACAGCTTTATCTGGTTCTGCAAACGTCCTGAAGTACAAACTCCAATATTTTAATATATTATCTTGTTTTTGAGTTTCGAAAACCTTAGTATATAAAGTTCTGATTTTTGGAAAATCTCCATTGTAATACGCTAATCGTATGGCTAAAAAAGTATATCGTTGTTTAAGGTTTTTGTTTTTAATTGAATTTGAAACCAAAATTGCCTCATCAATACATTTTGTTCTGTTTTCAACCTTTAATGATGCAGGATTATGCTCCCAAAGATTCTCATTAAAAATATTAAAAACTTCGCATTTTTTGGCAAATTTCAAATAATTGATAGCGTCAATATCTTTGATTTTATAAAGGTAACGAAGCATTTCATTTGTACTTTTATCTGTAATATCTTCTAAAGTAAAATCAAACAAAACCTCTTTTATCGATTCCAGAGAAACTTTGTTTCTGCAATATTGCCTCCAAAGTTTTTCATTTGCATCCATTTTTATTATTCCATCTGCAAACTTTTGATTTGGACAAAAAGAGTCTGAAGAATAATCAAAACCAGAATACCAGTAATAGTTGAAGTTTTCCGGATTAAAAAACGAAAAACGAACATCTTCGCCATAAGGATAAAATCCGCAGGCAAAAATAGCATTACTTGCTAAAATTAGTATAAAAACCAGAAAGTGCTTCATCGTTGTATTTACTTAATTGTTCTTCGTCTAAATGAAATAATGTTACAGTTGTTTCAGGATCAAAAACAACATTTTTCTTGATAATTTCAATGGCTTGGTTTATTTGTTCGGGAGTCAATACTTCATATTTAATTTTATCCCCTATTCTTAAATAAAAATCGCCTGCAAGCTGGTCTTTTGTGACTTCATACCACAATGGTTTTATTTTTTTTAATGATTCTAAAATTTCCTTTTGATTGTCATAAATTACTTTTGAGAATTTATTATTCTGATACACCTGCATCCAGGAATAAGTGGGCAATGCAATATCGAGATGCAACGGATATTTTTTTTCTTTATTAAGATAAAGACCTAATTCCTTAAGGTCCAGAATAGAATTTTTAGAATGATTTTCCAGCGGGTTTACTAAATTATAACACATCAAAGTTGCTTTGTCGACCGGCGGAATTCCCATTTTCTCAGGATATTTATAAGGATACAATCGTAATGTACAACTTATTTGCTTTTTAGAAATCGCTTTTAATTTCTTCAAAAAATAAAAGTAATTCTCTTTTGTTTTTAAAGTCCAGTCGCAATCCATTTGAAATTCAGTAACAGGATTAGCCTTCTCAAAATTCTCTTTTGTATATTTATTTATAAGAAAGTTTACATTATCTGCCAAAGTATCTATTCTTTTTTCATTGGTGTTTTTAAAGACTTCGTTTTTTATGTATACAGTAGGAACAATAGTTAGTATTTGTTCTCCATAATAGCGCAAAGATGTTTTTGAAATAGGAAAATCTCCATAATTTTCATCATGATCTACTTCAAAAAATTTGACATATAGCTTATTAACTTGTAAATCGCGCATTCTTGCCTTTTCATTGTCGGATAACTGCCAAGAATTACTTTTCCAGTAATAAAAAGATTTTTCAACGTTTTCTACTTTATTAGAACAGCCCAAAAAAAGAGAGGAAATAAACACAAACAACACGATTTTTTTCATTCAGAAGAGAGATTTTATTTTAATAGAAATCGTATTAAAATTATATCATTTTTGAGATATAAAATTTAAAAAATGAAAATATTTTTTAGCTAAAAACAAAATATTTTACAAATAAGAAACCCGACAGATTTTAAAAAAATCTATCGGGTTTTTATAATAAAAAAGAAATTCTGGTTTTTATTTCAAACCAGCTAAACTCTGCTCGATTGTAGCAATTTTTGCTAAAGCATCGGCTTGTTTTTGTTTCTCTATATTTAAAACTTTTTCAGGAGCTCCGTTTACGAATTTTTCGTTTGAAAGTTTTGCTTCAACAGATTTCAGGAATCCTTTTGTATAATTCAATTCTTCTGTCAGTTTTGCGATTTCAGCTTCAACATCAATATTTCCGGTAATTGGAATGAAATACTCATTTGATTTTACACGGAAAGATAACGCACCGTCAACTTTCGCAGAAACATATTCGAAAGCAGAAACGTTTCCTAATTTTGTTACGATTGAATCAAAATGCGTCGTTAGATTTTCGCTGTTGATTGCTTTTAATTCGATCGTATCTTTAAATGGAATATTTTTGTCTTTTCTGATAGTTCTAATTCCAGAAATTACTTCTGTAATATTATCAAAATCAGAAATTAAATCCGCATTAAACGATTTTAGTTCCGGCCAAGTTGAAACAATTAAAGCTTCTTCCGGAGTTCTGTCAGCAATTAACTGCCAAATTTCTTCCGTTAAGAAAGGCATAAATGGGTGAAGTAATTTTAAATTACTTTCTAACATTTCGATTGCTTTATCAAACGTTACTTTATCAATTGGTTGTTGATACGCTGGCTTGATCATTTCTAAGAACCAAGAACAGAAATCATCCCAAACTAATTTATAGATTGCCATAAGAGAATCTGAAATTCTGTATTTTTCGAAGTTATCTTCAATATCAACTAAAGTCTGCTGTAATTTCGCTTCGTACCATTCGATTGCCACTTTTGATGATTCCGGCTGCGGAATTGTTTCAGAAACTTCCCATCCTTTGATTAATTTGAAAGCATTCCAGATTTTATTTGTGAACGATTTTCCCTGAAGGCATAATTCTTCATCAAACATAATATCATTTCCTGCAGAAGCACTTAAAAGCAATCCTACACGAACACCATCAGCACCAAATTTATCGATCAAATCTAAAGGATCAGGAGAATTTCCTAATGATTTAGACATTTTACGACGTTGTTTATCACGTACTAAACCAGTCAAATATACATTTGTAAAAGGTTTTTCACCTGCATATTCGTAACCTGCAATAATCATTCTGGCAACCCAGAAAAATAAAATATCCGGACCTGTAACCAAGTCATTTGTTGGGTAATAATATTTATAATCTGCACTTTCAGGATTCATTATTCCGCCAAAAACTGACATTGGCCATAACCAGGAAGAAAACCAAGTATCTAATGCATCAACATCCTGTGTTAGGTTATTAATTGTTAATTGTTGATTGTTAGTTTTTTCTTGTGCTAGTTTTAAAGCGTCTTCAATGTTTTCTGCAACTACGAAATCTTCTTTTCCGTCTCCGTAATAATAAGCCGGAATTTGTTGTCCCCACCATAATTGACGAGAAATATTCCAATCACGAATGTTGTTTAACCAATGCGCATAAGTGTTTTCAAAACGTTTTGGATGTAATTTAATATCTCCTGTTTCTAAAACTGATTTAATGGCTGGTTTTACCAATTCTTCCATTTTCAAAAACCATTGATCTGATAATCTTGGTTCGATTACGGCTTTTGTTCTTTCAGATGTTCCTACTTTATTTAAATGGATTTCGGTTTTTGCCAAAGCTCCAATTTCTTCTAATTCTTTTGCAATTTCAGTACGAACTACAAAACGATCTTTTCCTTGATAATGTAATCCGAAACTATTTAATGTAGCATCTTCATTAAAAATATCAACGATTTCAAGATTGTGCTTTTCTCCTAAAGTTTTATCGTTCATATCGTGTGCAGGAGTTACTTTTAAACATCCTGTTCCGAATTCAACATCTACATACTCATCTTCAATAATTGGAATTACACGGCCGCAAATAGGAACGATGGCGCTTTTACCTTTTAAATGTGTAAAACGCTCATCGTTTGGATTGATGCAAATTGCTGTATCTCCAAAAATTGTTTCCGGACGAGTTGTGGCAATGGTCAAAAATTCCTCAGTTCCTTCGATTTTATATTTTAAGAAAAATAATTTTCCTTGTTGTTCTTCATAAATAACTTCTTCATCAGATAAAGTCGTTTTTGCTTCCGGATCCCAGTTTACCATTCTATATCCTCTATAGATCAAACCTTTGTTGTATAAATCAACAAAAGAGCGAATTACGGATGCAGACATATCTGGATCCATCGTAAATTTAGTACGTTCCCAATCGCATGAAGCTCCAAGTTTTTTAAGCTGATCTAAAATTACACCTCCATATTTATCTGTCCATTCCCAAGCATGTTTTAGGAATTCTTCACGAGTTAAATCGTTTTTATTAATTCCTTCTGCTTTTAGTTTTGCTACTACTTTTGCTTCAGTTGCAATTGAGGCGTGATCCGTTCCCGGAACCCAGCAGGCATTGAAACCTTTTAAACGTGCTCTACGAATTAAAACATCCTGAATAGTATTATTCAACATATGTCCCATATGCAAGACACCAGTGACGTTTGGAGGAGGAATTACAATAGTATACGGCGTTCTATGATCTGGTTCTGAATGAAAATAGTTGTTTTTCATCCAGTAATCATACCATTTGTTCTCAATCGTCTTAGCGTCAAATTGTGCTGGAATTGTCATTTAAATAGGTTGTTTTAATCGTTTAATTGTTTAATCGTTTTTTGTTTAACTGTTTAATCGGTTCATTGTTTTGATAAGCCTTCAAATCATCAATTCGATTAAACAAATTAACGATTAAGCAATTAAACAGAAAAACTGGTTCAATTTTTGTAATTGTAATTGACAGCAAAAGTAAATAATTAAGTACACTATAAAAAGCGAATTAATAATTTGTGTGTTAATTAAAAGAATGTATATTTACTTACAACTTAAAAATAATTTCAAGATGAAAAATGTTGCCTCTTTTATTGCAGTCGTATTGTTTAGCGCAATAGGTTATGCACAAAATGGCCCAAAAATTGAATTTGCAGCCCCGGACAATACAATTGATTATGGAAAAATTTCTAAGACTGATAATGGAGTTCGCTCCTTTGAGTTTACTAACACCGGCGATGCACCGCTTTTAATTATTGGTGCAGAATCGACAGTTAGTTCTATAGTTGTTACAAAACCTGCTGCAGCTGTAATGCCTGGTAAAAAAGGAAAAATTGATGTTAAATATAACATGGCAGCCGGACCAATTCGTAAAACAATTACGGTTGAAACCAATGCTGTAAACTATCCTGATGGCCGCGTTGCCTTAAAAATTAAAGGTGAAGTTTTATAACAAAAATAAAATCTAATAAATAGTAAAAGCCGTTTCTTAAATTTAGAAACGGCTTTTTTTTATGATGAATTAAAGTCACTTTTTGATGATTTTGTCATTTCGACGAAGGAGAAATCTCCGCAAGTAACTCCGCAACGAGTATCCAATCTTTGTCGAGCTTCTCGTGGAGATTTCTCCTTCGTCGAAATGACAATATTGTGGCTATTTTTCTGTTTTCACAGCACATTCAGCTGCATCAAATTTATATTTTACACGATCAAAATCAATTGGCTGGTCTTTTACTAAGTAAGTAACTCCCATTGTGGTCTGCATTGTTCCGTTTCCTAAAATAAGCTGTTTGTCTTTCTTTAAAAAAGCCATTGGGTTTTTAAATGTTTTGTCTTTAGTTGCTAAATCCTTAAAAGTATAATCAGCAAATAAAGTATCTCCATGAAATTCGCCTTTAATTTCACCTGTTCTAACTGTTGAAGGCGCAACTTTCATAATCATATTTCCGCTTAATTTTCCATTTTTTAAAGTGTTCAGCTTTAGCTGAAGAGTATCTTTTTCATATATGGCCTGATAACACTCCGTTTTTACAACTATTTCAGATTCAGCTTTTGCTGCTTCAGCTTGTTTTTGTTTTTCTTCATTTTTACAGCTTTGAAATCCAATGCAGATAACTACCAGACAAGGTAAAACTAGGTTTTTCATATTTCAATATTTTGTTTCAAGGTTATTTTATAAAATTAAATAAAAAAGAAGCCAAAATAAAGGCTTCTTAATTAAATTATTTGTTTTCACAGAATTTATAAATTTTTAATCACAAATTCAGATCTTCTGTTTAATTCATGTTCTTCTTCAGAGCATGCATCATCGGTTTTACATTTTATAATTGGGACCGATTCTCCGTAGCCTTTAGCAGAAACTCTTTTGGCATCAATTCCGGATTGTATGATAAATTCTCTAGTTGAATTGGCTCTTTTTTGAGATAAATTTTCATTGAATTTTGCATTTCCACGTGAATCTGTATGCGAACCAATCTCGATTACCATTCCCGGATATTTATTCATCAGTGCTACAACTCTTCCTAAAACAACTTTTGATTCTTTACGAATATACCACATATTGTAATCAAAATAAATTGGATCTGTTTTGATAATTAAACGATCTTTATCTCTTACAACATCTTTTTCCTGCTCTAAAATTTGTTTTACTTTTTCGTTCTTTTTGACTTCTGCAGCAACGATTTCAGCTTCTTTTGCTTTTTTCTCTTTCTGCTTTAATTCGACAGCGGCAAGAACTTCTTTTTTCTTGTTTTCTTCTTCTATAATAATTTCCTGTTGTCTTTTCTTTTCAGCATTTTCTTTTTCTTCGAGTTTAATTTTTTCCAAAGATTTTAATGCTAAAGAAGCGTCATTTTCTTTATCTCTGATATTATCTAAAGTTACCGTTTTAGATTCATTTGTATATTTTTCTTTAAAAGCCGAAACTTTATAAGAAGCTTCACATGGAACTCTAAAACTAAACTTTCCGTCTGCAGAAGTTGTTGCTGTATTCAGGGTTTTATTATTTGAATCCTGCAGTATTACGGTTGCATTTTCTAAAACCAATTTAGTGTCGATATCTGTTACAATACCTGCAATCAACTGATGACAATCTTCAACAATTAAATCTTTAGTTTCTTTAAATTGATAAATATCGTCGCCGCCCTTCCCGCCTTCTCTATTTGATGCAAAATATCCTTCTTTAGTTTCCGAATCTATATTGAATGCAAAATCGTCTAAATTTGAGTTTAATGGAAGTCCGATGTTTATTGGTTTTGAATATTCATTTCCGTTTATTTCAGAAACAAAAACATCTAAAGATCCGTAACCTAAATGCCCGTCAGAAGAAAAGTAAAGTTTATTATCTGCGGAAGCAAAAGGAAATTGCTCTCTTTTATTGGTATTAATTTCAGGGCCTAAATTTTTTGGAATATCAAATGCACCTTTGTTTATGTTTACCGAATAAATATCAAAAGAACCTATTGAACCAGGCATATCTGAAGCAAAATACAATACTTTTTCATCAGCACTAAGTGCTGGATGTTCTACGGAATAATTTGCACTATTAAACGGAAGCGATGTGATATTCGTCCATTTTCCTCCGACTAATTCTGCCTTGAAAATTTGAAGGTTTGAAATTTTCTTTTCGTCTTTCTTTTTCTTTCCGTTTTTAGAATTATTTCTTGTAAAGTAAATTGTTTTACCATCTTTGGTAAAAATGGCATTTGATTCGTGCATTCCCGTTTTTAATTCCTTTGCAAAATAATGTGTAATAGAATCTGCTGCATTAATATTTTTTAACGGAACTGTAACCAGATTTAAATAGGTTTCGCCATCCCATTTAAACTTTTTATCGAATATTCCCGGTTTTAACTTAACTCCTGCAAAAACTAGATTGTCTTTGTATTTTACAGCTCCAAACTCAGAATTTGGTGTATTTATTGGAAGATTTTTAATTTCAAATCTCTTTCCAATTGCCGAAACATTTTCTAGAGTTTTAACGTCTTTTTCAAAATTAACAGCGTCTTCGGGATTTGAGGATTTTACATAATATTCTTTTAAGGCATTATTTGCATCATTGTATGCATTTGTAGCTTTTAGAGTTTGCGCATATCTAAAATAATATTCTCTGTCTAAATTGTCATTATAATTTTGAATCAAAAGACGATAATAGCGCTGTGCTTTTACTAAATCATTTGTATAATAATAAGAATCGGCAAGGTTTTTTATTACTTCCTGAGATGGTTTTTCTTCGGCTAATTTTTCATATAAAACAATAGCTTCGCTGTAGTAAGTTCTATCAAAAAATTTCTTTGCTCTAATCAATTCCTGATCCTGAGCGTTTATAAACTGTATTGAAAATACGAATATAATAACGAGTAGTTTTTTCATATTTTTCATTTTAGAAGAATCTTGGTGATTTATCAAATCCTTTACCTAATAAATCCAAATCAAAAAGCAGCATAATTTCATGTGTTCCCGAATTAAACTGACCTAAATTGGTAAGTGTATAATCGTATGCATAACCAACTCTTAAAGTAGGGGTTACATTAAAATTAAACAATGCACTTACCGAATCATCTATTCTATAAGCCGCACCAAGTTCAAACTTTTCATTATACAAAACATTGGCTGTTAGATCTATTGAGATTGGTGCTCCTTTTACAAATTTTGTCATAAATGCAGGTTTCACTTTCCACATATCATTTACCTGGAAAACATATCCAGCGGTTAGGAAAGTGTGAATGTTTTCAGCTCCAAAAGCATTCACTCCCGATTTTTCTTCAATATATTTTGTCTTCAATAAGTTAGGAACCGAAAGTCCGACATATAAATTATCTCTAAAATAATAAGCCCCTACTCCAATGTTAGGTTTTGTAGCATTTATATTTTCGGCGAAAGCCATATCTGTCGCAGGATCATTAAACTTAAACCCATTAAAATTAGTCTGCATTGATGATAATCCAGCTTTAAGACCAAGAGAGAGCTTATTTTTTCCTCCTAATTTTAGAACATATGCAAAATCAGCATAAATATTGTTTTCTTTTTTTGCACCATCACCAATATCATCTGATATAAAGGAGAGTCCTGCTTCCACTTTATCAGATATCGCCGTGTGACCAAAAAATGTAAAAGTTTTTGGAGCGCCAACTGCGCCAACCCATTGTGTTCTGTACAATCCACCAAAATTCATCATAGCAGGAACTCCAGTTGCATATGCCGGATTCACCACACTCATGTTGTACATATAATGTGTGTATTCAGGATCCTGCTGCGCAGAAACTGATGTTATATAGAAGAAGAAAGTTATATAGAGTATTATTTTTTTCATTTGAAATTTATATTAAAAATTATCGATTTAAATAAAGACGCCCTTGTTGAGGAGGTCTATTGTCTTTATTAAAATAGAGAATGTAAAAATATACTCCGTTTGGTGCTATTCCGCCGCCAATTCCACTTTGTTCGTAATTTATTCCATCCCATGCCGGCTTATTTTTAAAGCCTTTATACATTCCGTTTCCATATCTGTTAAAAATTTCCAGTGAATAATTTGGGTATAAAAAATCGATGTCCGGAATAGTGAAAGTGTCGTTAATTCCGTCTCCGTTTGGCGAAAATCCGTCGGGAACAAAAAATGTATATTCCGGAGAATCACAAACTATTAATGAAACCGTCACTGCAATATTTTCTTGTGAGACACAATTTAGTGTTGGCGAAAAGTCAAATCCATAATAAGTTGCTTTATCAACTAAAGGAGTTGACGCCGAAAGTAAGTTTCCATTATTTGGTGCATCATACCAAACAACTGTTGAAGGAGATCCTGTATTATTTGACAAATCAAGAATTGTAGGATTGTCTAAGCCGCAAAAATTTTGCCCATCCTGGTTTAAAATTGGCGCTGGTACATCGTTGATAGTTACGGTAATTTGCGTCGCAGGAGATACACAACCAGCGGCAGAAGTTTCCTTAACAAAATAATCTTCAGATTTTAAAACATATGTATTTGGAAGAGGTGTAACTTCAGTAGCAGAAATATACCATTTATATTGAGCTCCCTGAGGCTGCAAATTTGCAATAGTGGCTTGATCTCTTTTACAAAATTCCTGATTGTTTACTGATGGCGCTGCTGGAATTGGATTTAGAATAAAAGCACCTGATATTCCCGTTACATCACTTTCACAAGTGGTGATATTGTTCTTTATTTTAATAATAGAAATTGTTGTTGAGCCAGAACTTACAAGCAAGCTTGACGGAATAATAAAACTAGCACTCCCGTCTACTGGATTTAAAACAATCGTTTCTACATTAGAAATATTACTTCCCGAAAGTTTATAAGACAAAGTAACGTCTGTCAAAGTCTGAAAACCAGAGACGTTTACTTTTACTTCTTCACCAAAACATACATTTTGAATCTGTAATCTTAAAAGTGATCCATTTGGCAGAGGATTAATCAGAATCTCACCTGATAAATTGGCTGCATTAACGCATTGCGAAACTACATGTGTAATTGCTGTAATGGTTACAATAGAGGTACCGCTTCTTGAGTTAAATATTTCCGGTACAACGAAGGTTGCATTTCCTCCCACAACGGTAATTCTTGCAACTTGTGAAGAAACATTTGTTGCCCCAGATAATTTATACACTATATCATAATCTCCATCTGCCAGTTTTGTTGCATTTGAAATCTGGATTACAGCATCCTGATTTTGGCATGTTACTGCAGGACTGATTACTGCTCCGGATAAATCTGGATTGGGGTAAATAATTAAATCATCAAACAAATTATTTATAACGTTTTGACATGCTCGAGCGCTGTTAGTAGGATAAATTGCTAAAATAGTAATTCTAAAAATTCCAACTTTTTTAAAATTTTCTGAGTCAATTGGAAACGTAAGAACTCCATTTACGAAATTTGCAGCAATCTTTACATATCCTAAACGACCAGAAATATTGTATTCAACAAAATAACTACCGTTTGGAATATTTGCAAGACCTCTTGTTATTGTTCCATTGTAAGTGGCTGTTGGAATTTCTGTTTCACATATGTCCGAATTAACTTCTAGAATCGCTCCCGTAAAATCAAGCTTATTTTCAAGGCGTATAAGTACTGTAGTTTGATCATCTGCACATATTGGATTTGTTGATGGAACGACATAATTGAAACCATATGTTCCTTCTCCTAGCGTATTATAAATATTTTCAACATTAATGTTGTGGTCTCCTTTAAAAATTAATTCATTGGTTCTGCCTTCTATCCAGTATCCTCCAGTATCATACCCAGAAATCAAACTATATAAATCGAAATCTGCATAACCAGATAAACCATCACTCGCACATAAAATTAAAGAAGTACCTTGTCCTGAATCTGGTGCCCTAAAAACAGTTACTATAGCAGTTGATGACATAGCAGGACAGGTTCCTATTGCGGGCATTGTATATGTAAAATAAAAAGTTCCTTCTAGATCTTCAACATTCACGGAAGATCCAACAACATTTTCATTTGTAGTATCATTATGCCACTGTCCATTAAACTGTGGACTTACATCTACTCCGTTAAATGCTTGAAAAAGATTAAAATTAACAACTGAGCTACAAACAGAGACATTTGGTGATGTAACCCCAGAATAACCACCTATCGTTACTGTAACTGTTGCAGAGTTATCAATACACCCAGCATTTCCGGTAACCGTATAAGTATAACGATATATACCACTTGCTCTAATTATCTGAGCATTCAAAATTCCTGTATTTACATTTAATCCTCCAGAAGAATTATCATCCTCCCAAACTCCCCCTGCAACAGGAGATCCGCCTAGTAATGAGAATAAATTTATTGTTTTGCTGCTAGGATTAGGAATATCACAAACAGTGAAGGCAGCGTCATTCCCTGCACATTGAGCATTTACTATTTGAGGTAAAAATGATAAAAAAACAAAAAATAAAATTATACGTAAGAAATCATTGTATTTTTTGGCCATAAACTGCTATTTTTTGATAAACTTAATAAATTATTAATGTTTGTTAAACAAAAAAGTAGTTTTAACACTTATTTTTTCACAAAATTCAAACAATTTTAAAAATCATTAATGAAACAAAACTTTTAATCTAAAAAATCTAAAGAATCATAATCCATAATTTACAATTCATCTTCGAGTTTAAATCTAAACTTCAAAATCAGACTGTTACGCTCTACTTCAAGATTAATCCATTTATCTTCTTCTGATTTTAAAAGCTGGTTAATTTGCTGCAACGAATATTTATAAGGCCGCTCACCATTTATGGAGGTTATAATATCTCCTTTTTGCAATCCGCATTTTTCTGCTGCAGATTGTTTTCTAATATTGACAATCTCATAAACGGGTTTCAAAGAAAATTTATATCTAAAATTCCCACCGTTATTTTGGTTTGCTTCTCCTTCGCTTAATGATGCGGCAACCTTTACTGTTTCTAAATGAACCGTTTCCTGAACCCACTGTAGTCCATTGTGCTGAATTGTAATCCCACTTTTATTATAAGTAAAAGGATCTTTAAACTTATGATTTTTTTTAAGGTACAACTTTTTATCTGCATAATCTAAAACTACTGTAAAACGCTTTAAGATTTCTCCGCCAACAGAACCAATACGGTCAGGAACCATCTTTACATTTTTAATAGATGTCGAATCTGGAAAAGCTACAATTGGTTTCTTAAATTCAAATTCATCAATTATAAATTTTTGAATTCTTGCACGATGCCCTTCAATATCACCGCTAAAACCTTTTCCCAGAAAATCAGGAAAATTTCTCTTTGGCAGTTTTATTTTATTATTTTCAAAAATCCAAAAAGCATCACTATTACCAATATCAATTAATAATTTTGCCGGAATTTCTTCATCTTCTACAACTGCAGTTGTGTAAATATAAGGCTTAGATTTTTCAATTGTAATAGGTATTGCTTTAAATTTTTTATCTAATTTTTTTCTAATAGATTCATTATTTGAATGCACAATAATTTTTCGCTTTTCATAATTGACTTCTACAATATTATTTTTAAAGAATTTATGACCAATAATTCCATTTACCGGAATACCAATATGTGAAGAAAGATTAAAACTCTGATCTAAAATCACAAACAACATATGATTATCAGATCTTAATCCGTGTGTTTCAAAAGTATTTTTTGTCGATTTAAGTCCTTCAATTTCACTTTCAGATCCTAATCCTCTAAGTCTGATTTTTTCGACGTTATTAAATTTAACCTCCTGCATTTCATCCATACTAAATAAAATAGTTTCTTCGACGCCGGAATCTAATAAGAAATTCAACTCGATTCCGTTTACTTTAATTGGAATAAAAATGAGGTTATTTATCAATTTAAAAGGGATTACAGCCTTTTTTTTATTATTTTGGATAATAAAACTATCCTGAGATTTTACACAAAAAGGTAACAATAACCCAAAAAACAACACAATATATTTTTTCATTGACAATATTTTATTATAAAATTAGTAAATATATTTATTATTGTTAGATTTTTATAAGTCTATGCATTGTTTACGTTAAATTCGAAAAAAAAATGCATTTTTGCACTTCAATAAAAAATCTCATGCCAACAATTTCAAGCAAAGGCAGAAACATGCCCGAATCACCGATACGCAAGCTTGCTCCTTATGCAGATTTAGCAAAGCAAAAAGGACACAAAGTGTATCACTTAAACATTGGTCAACCGGATATCAAGACACCCGAAGTGGCCATCGAGGCGGTAAAAAATATTGATTTAAGTATTATAGAATACAGTCCGTCAGCCGGATATGAAAGCTACAGAAAAAAATTAGCAAAATTTTACCAACGCCAAAATGTAAATGTTAACTCAGAAGACATCATTGTTACAACTGGTGGCTCTGAAGCCCTTTTATTTGCACTGGCCACAATTACAGACCCTGGAGATGAAATCATTATTCCAGAGCCTTTTTATGCTAATTATCACGCGTTTGCCTCTTCTACAAGTGCAACAGTAATTCCTCTTGTTTCGACTATCGAAACGGCATTTGCTTTGCCAAGTATTGAAGAAGTCGAAAAGTTGATTACACCAAAAACAAAAGCAATTTTAATTTGTAATCCGGGTAATCCAACCGGATATTTATATTCAGAAACTGAAATTAAACAATTAGCAGGTTTAATTAAAAAATACGATTTATACTTAATTGCTGACGAAGTATATCGTGAGTTTTTGTATGATGGAGATGATGTACACTATTCAGTTATGAATTTAGAAGATGTACAACAAAACGTAATCATGGTCGATTCAGTTTCAAAACGCTACAGTATGTGCGGTGCAAGAATTGGATGTTTGATTACTAAAAATAAAGAAGTACTGGCAACAGTAATGAAATTTGCTCAGGCGCGTTTAAGCCCGCCAACAATTGAGCAGATTGCATGCGAAGCCGCAATTGATACGCCTCAAAGTTATTTTGACGAAGTAATTGGAGAATATAAAGAGCGTCGAGACACTTTAATTTCTGAATTAAATAAAATTGAAGGTGTAGTTGTAACTAAACCAAAAGGTGCCTTTTACTGTATTGCTGAGTTACCTATTGCAGATTCTGATGATTTTGCTCAATGGCTTTTAGAAAGTTACGATTTAAATGGCGAAACAGTAATGATTGCTCCTGCAAAAGGATTCTATTCGACTCCTGGAATGGGATTGAATCAGGTTCGAATTGCGTATGTTTTAAACAAAAAAGACTTAATTACTGCTGTAAATATCTTAAAAGAAGCACTTTTGGCATACAACAGCAAATAAAAGACAAACTAAACTTAAACTTTCAAAAGACAATATCCATTCGTGTTATTGTCTTTTGTATTTTAAGGAGTCACACAATTAGACAATTTTTAAATTATATCCAAAAAGGATCAATTAAATAGTAAAAACGATAGAAAAGGTTTCCCATTTATTAATTATCTTTACCCCCTTAAAAAGATATACCCATTATAATAGTAGTTTTTAATGATAAATAACGAAGATTTTTTAGACGAAATAGGTGACAGTCATTTCAGCAGTAATGCAAAAAACCCTTTAAGAGCGGACGCATTTGACATAACTGATGAAGAAAAAATAGAGAAAATTAAAAAAGATGTTGAAAACATTCTGCAAACGCTGGGAATGGATTTGACAGACGACAGCATAAAAGGTACTCCAAACCGAGTAGCCAAAATGTTTGTAAAAGAGATTTTTGGTGGTTTAAACCCTGCAAAACAGCCAAAAGCTTCAACTTTTGACAATAATTACAAATACGGTGAAATGTTAGTAGAAAAAAACATTACTGTTTATTCTACTTGCGAACACCATTTACTGCCAATTATAGGGCGTGCTCACGTTGCTTATATTTCAAGTGGAAGAGTTATTGGTTTATCAAAAATGAACCGTATTGTTGAATATTATGCTAAAAGACCTCAGGTTCAAGAGCGTTTAACAATGCAGATTGTTCAGGAACTTCAAAAAGCTTTAGGAACCGAAGATGTTGCCTGCGTTATCGACGCAAAACATCTTTGTGTTAACTCAAGAGGAATTAAAGATATCGAAAGCAGCACAGTAACTTCTGAATTCGGTGGAAAATTCAAAGATCCTCAAACAAAAAGAGAGTTTCTTGACTATATTAAATTAGATACTCAGTTCTAATTTTTCACGATATTTCTATTATATTTATGGTCTAGCCCTGATGGAAGAGGTATTTTTTTTATGGTCTTGTCATTACGAGATAAAAGATACAGCGGACAGCAGGAATAGCTCCTAAAAAAATCAACTAAAAAAATATGCCTTTATATACAACGCAGCCACTAAAAATATACAATTCACTTTCGGGTGAAAAAGAAAATTTCAAACCAATCCATGAAGGAAATGTTGGAATGTATGTTTGCGGACCAACGGTTTATAGCAATGTGCATTTAGGAAACGTAAGGACTTTTATGTCTTTTGACGTGATTTTCAGGTATTTTTTACATCTGGATTACAAAGTTCGTTATGTCCGTAATATTACCGATGTTGGTCATATTGTAGATGATGTTGATGAAGGTGAGGATAAAATTGCTAAAAAAGCACGTTTAGAGCAGTTAGAACCAATGGAAGTTGTTCAGCGCTACACTGTTGATTTTCACGATATTTTAAAAGCCTTCAACTTTTTACCGCCAAGTATTGAGCCAACTGCAACCGGACATATTATTGAGCAAATCGAAATCATCAAAAAAATCATTGATACCGGAATTGGTTATGTTGCCAACGGATCTGTTTATTTTGATGTTGTAAAATATAACGAAACCAATAATTACGGAGTTTTAAGCGGCAGAAATATTGAAGATATGCTTGCCAACACCCGTGATCTTGATGGACAGTCGGACAAAAGAAATCCGCAGGATTTTGCACTTTGGAAAAAAGCTGAACCAGAACATATTATGAGATGGCCTTCTCCTTGGAGCGATGGTTTCCCGGGCTGGCACTTAGAATGTACTGCAATGAGTACTAAATATTTAGGGAATCATTTTGATATTCACGGCGGTGGAATGGATTTAAAATTTCCACACCACGAATGTGAAATTGCTCAAAATGAAGCTTGCACAGGACAATCCCCGGTAAATTACTGGATGCACGCCAACATGCTTACGCTTAACGGAAAGAAAATGGCAAAATCTACCGGAAATAATATTTTACCGGGAGAAATTCTAAGCGGTGATAATACCATTTTAAGCAAAGCATTTTCTGCTTCTGTAACTAGATTTTTTATGTTACAGGCACATTACAGAAGTATTTTAGATTTCTCTGATGACGCTATTACAGCTGCTGAAAAAGGATATAAAAGATTAATAGAAGCTCTTGAAGCATTACCAGCAATAACAGCCGGTTCTTCAAGTTCTGTTGATTTTGCCGCATGGAAACAAGCTTGTTATGATGCAATGAACGACGATTTTAACACACCAATTTTAATTGCGCAGTTATTTGAAGGTGTTCGTTATATCAATTTATTAAAAGAAGGAAAAGAAACCATTTCTTCCGAAGATTTAAAATTATTTTCGACAGCAATTAATGCTTTTGTTTTTGATGTTTTAGGTTTAAGCGATGAGAAAGCAGCCGACAGCAATAACGACAAATTAGAAGGTGTTGTAAACATGCTTATCGGAATGAGAAATCAGGCAAGAGCAGATAAAAATTTCGCTCTTTCTGATCAAATTCGTGATCAGTTAATTGCTTTAGGAATTCAGCTAAAAGACGGTAAAGAAGGAACTTCTTTTAGTATTTAATAAAAAGAAGTATTCAGTGTTCAGTATTTAGTGTTCAGATTTGCACTTTACCTTAAACTGATCACTAAATACTGAACACTGATTACTAATAAAATATGTTTTCAAAAATTCTGATATATCCGTTTGTAATACTGGTGCGCTTTTACCAAACTGCGATTTCACCTTTTACACCCGCTTCCTGCAGGTTTGAACCTACTTGTTCTACATATATGATTCAGGCATTGCAAATGCACGGATTATTTTACGGAGGATATTTAGGAATGAAACGAATTTTAAGCTGCCATCCTTGGGGAAGAACAGGCTATGATCCCGTTCCCGAGAAGAAATGTTCACATAAACATTAACTTTTTATAAAGACTTGCTCCACATTTAATATTTATTTTTACAACATATATAAAAACATTACACTATATGACACAGCCTTTAAACATCGTTTGGAATCCTTCAGAAGGAATAGATTTAGGATTTTTTATGATTCGTTATTACAGTTTAATGTTCGTAATTGCTTTTGGTTTAGGATGGTTCCTAATGAAAAAGATTTTCGAACGCGAACATGAATCGTTAGACAAATTAGACTCATTATTTGTCTGGACTGTTTTAGCAACGTTAATTGGAGCTCGTTTAGGTCATGTTTTCTTTTATGATTGGGAATATTTTAGAAATCATTTACTTGAAATATTTTTACCATTCAAATTCGAACCAAAATTTGAATTTACAGGTTTTCAAGGTTTAGCTAGTCATGGCGCAGCTATTGCAATCATTTTTGCAATGTATTATTACAGCAAAATGATTTTAAAACGTCCGTTATTATGGATTTTAGATCGAGTTGTAATTCCAGTTGCAAGCGGTGCTATTTTTGTTCGCTTAGGGAATTTTTTCAATTCTGAGATTATTGGACATGAAACTACATCGGCTTTTGGAATCCGTTTTTTACATGATAAATTCAGCAAGGCAGAAGCAGTAAATGCAACTCAAATCGCAAATCCAAAAGACGCATATAATGCAATAGCTACAGATCCTAAATTTGCTGATTTATTAGCACAGGTTCCTGCAAAACATCCAACGCAATTATATGAAGCTTTTTGCTATATTTTTGTATTTGCAATCTTGTATTTCTTGTATTGGAAAACTAATGCAAGACTTAAATCAGGATACTTATTCGGATTATTTTTAGTTCTTTTATTTGTAGTTCGATTTATAGTTGAATTTGTAAAAGAAAGCCAGGGAGGTATTGAAGAAGAATTAGGTTTATTCTCAACCGGGCAATGGTTAAGTATACCTTTTATTATAATTGGTCTTTTCTTTATTATTAGAGCGCAAAGAAATCCTTTAGCGACTTCTTAATAATTAAATAAGAACCTTAAAATATAAAAGTCCAGTATTTAGAAATACTGGACTTTTTTTTATAGTGGATATGAAATTCCAAATTCTATATTTTTAGTATTGTAACCTGCATTCGTACTACTCAATCCTGCATTAGAAACGTGCCGTAATTCAGGACGAATATCAAATTGGATCTTCTGTATCCTAAAAGAAAAACCAAGTGCTAAAACATCTGCAAAAGCAAAACCTTTAGACATTCTTTCGGTTTCCGTATCTGTTATCATTGGACCTACACTTCCCAAAACATAAAAGGAGCAATTTTTATTGATTGGTTTCCGAATTAAAAAACCAAGATTCAGTACATACTCACGAACATCTTTTAACTGCGTATATCTATCTCTTTTCTCTTGATAATCCGGAGTTTCAGGCTTCACAAAATAGAAATTCAACAATTGATGTTTGGCAAAATTAATTTCGGGCTGAACCAGTATTTCATATTGAAAATGTTTTCTCTCTTTCAATTTATAATATAACTGCGCTTTATAAAAGTGATTTTCAAAAGTGTAATCTTTATTATTGAATTCACTTCCAAAACCATAATTAAAACCAATTGAGAATCGCGAGTTATCTTCTTGCGCAGTAATTATTGATACGCTAAAAAAAAGCAATAAACATAAAAGTAATTTTCTACCCATAAATCATTTTAAAGTTCATTAAATATAATACAAAAAAAAGATCCAGCTTTCACCGGATCTTTTTTATATAATTTAAGCAATTAATTATGCTTTATTATGCTTGTCTTCAATTGTGTGTTTATCAGCAGAAGAAATCGAGTCAACCAATACTGGTGTAGCGATAAATAATGATGAATAAGTACCCACAATAATACCAATTAACATGGCAAAGATAAATCCTCTGATTGATTCTCCACCAAAGATAAACATCGTTAATAATACAATGATCATCATTAATGAAGTATTCAATGTTCTAGATAATGTAGTATTAATAGAAGCATTTACAATATCTTCGAAAGTACCTTTACGGTTTCCGATGATAAACTCTCTAATTCTATCAAATACAATTACAGTATCGTTCATAGAGTAACCAATTACGGTAAGAATCGCTGCAATAAAGTGCTGATCCATTTCCATGTGGAATGGCATGAATTTATAACATAAAGAGTAAATTCCTAATACGAAGATTACGTCATGCGCAACAGCTGCAATCGCACCTAATGAATACTGCCATTTACGGAAAGAGATCATTAAGTATAAGAAAATAACTGCCATTGCTCCAAGAACTGCCCAGTATGAGTTTGTTTTGATATCTTCAGAGATAGAAGCTCCAACTTTAGAAGCTTGTAATACTCCTACTCTTTTACCATCAAAAGAGTTGATGAATTTATCGTAAGTTGTATTTGGGAAATATTTAATTAATCCTTTATATAACTTTTGGTTTACTTCTTCATCGATAGCAACACCATCTTCTTTAATTTTGTATTTAGTTGTGATTTTCAACTGATCATCATCACCTAAAATTTTAGCTTCAACCGGAGTTCCAAAAGCAGCAGATAATTCATCTGAAACTACTGTTGCATCAATTGGTTTTTCAAATTTAACCTGGAAAGTTCTTCCTCCAACAAAATCAACACCTTCATCTAATCCGTTAACGAAGAAGATAGAAATTAAACTTACAACTACTACAATTGAAGAGAAGATATAAGTGAATTTTTTGATTTTAATAAAGTCAAAGTGGAAATTAGTAAACCAGTTTTTAGTAATGTTTGTAGAGAAAGTTAAATCCCCTTTTCCAGCAATGTTTCTGTCAATGAAAATTCTAGCAATAAAGATAGAAGTAAACAATGAAGTTACGATACCAATAAGTAATGTTAAAGCAAAACCTTTGATTGGTCCTGTTCCAAAGATAAATAAGATCGCTCCAGTTAAAACGTGAGTAACGTTTGCATCAATAATAGAACGCATTGCACCGTGCCATCCGTAAGATGCAGCTACAGCTTCAGATAATGATTTACCTTCACGTAATTCCTCTTTTGCTCTTTCATATATAATAATGTTGGCATCTACCGCAGTACCTAATGTTAATACGATACCTGCAATACCTGGTAATGTTAATACAAAACCAAAACTTGCCATAATTCCGAATAAGAAAAGTAAGTTCAATAATAAAGCAAGGTTTGCATACCATCCAGCTTTACCATAATAGAATACCATCCAAACACAAACTAATAAGAATCCTAATACAGATGAAATTGTTCCTGCATCAATTGCTGCCTGACCTAAAGATGGTCCAACAACAGTAGATTGAATAATGTCTGCAGAAGCTGGTAATTTACCTGCATTTAATACGTTAGCTAAATCTTTAGTTTCAGCAACATCAAAAGAACCTGTAATTTCAGATCTTCCTCCAGCAATAGGACCACTTGTAACACCTGGTGCAGAATATACGATGTTATCTAATACAATAGCGATATAACCTTTTTGAGAGAAAGCTCTTCCTGTTAATTCTTCCCAAACTTTAGCTCCCTGGCTGTTCATTTGCATAGAAACAGCTGGTTTACCCATTTGGTCAAAAGTATCTTTTGCATCAGTTACAACACCACCACTCATAGCTGGTACGTTATCTCTGTTACCTTTTAAAGCATATAATTCAACTGCTTCAATATCTTTAGCGCTTGCTAAATCTTTTGCTTTAGGATCTTTTACAGTTGTTGGTTTACTCCATACAAATTTTGCATAATGTTGGTCAGCAGCCAATAAAATTCTGATTTCTGGTCTTTTGAAATAAGCATTGATTGTTGCAGTATCTTTTGTAGCGAAGTATCCTAAAACCGGACCGCCGCCTTGAGTAATCATTTTGTCAAATAAAGGATTGTTTCCTTTTTTAGTATCAACTGAATCTTTAGCATCAGTTAATAAAGCATTCAATGAATCTTTAGCAACTGTTTTAGTTTCTACTTTTTTAACTTCAGTTTTCTTTAAAGCTTCGTTAGCAGCAACTAAGAAGTTACCAACTTCTTCAATTTTATAAGTTTCCCAAAACTCTAATTGAGCTTTTCCACCTAATAATTTTTTAATCCTGTCAACATCTTTGGCACCTGGAAGTTCTACTAAGATTCTTCCAGTTTCTCCTAATTTTTGGATGTTTGGTTGTGTTACACCAAATTTGTCGATACGCTCTCTTAATACTTTGTAAGCACTTTCGATAGACTCATCAACTTTTCTTTTGATTACTTTTTGAGCTTGTGCATCTGTCATTTGGAAATCAATTCCACCTTCACCTTGTAAACTTCTGTTTGCAAAGATGTCTGGCGAAGCCAATTTTGTATTTCCATTTGAGTTTGCTTCAAAAGCTTCAAAGAATTTATTTAAATAGGTCTTATTTCCTTCTAAATTTGCAGTTGCATCAGCTAATGATTTATTAAAAACCGGGTTTTTAGAATTGTTTGCTAATCCTTTTAAAACGTCTTTAACAGAGATTTGAAGAATTACGTTGATTCCTCCTTCTAAGTCAAGACCTTTATTTAATTGTTTGTTTTTTACTTCATTATAAGTGAAGTCAGTAAAACCAAGATTAAACACTTTTTCTTTACCAATAGAATCTAAATATTTTAGCTCTTTATCAGGATTATCTCCTGCAAAAGCTTTAGCCTCACTTTTGACATTATTTGCCACAAAAGTGAAAGATAATTGGTAAATACTTACCAATGCAAATAGAATTGCGAAAAATTTAATAAGTCCTTTATTCTGCATTATTACTAAAAATTAATTATGTTTTATGTTTGTTTTTGGTTTTAAATCCCCTAAAAATAAGCCCTGACATGAGTTTTTAAAACTAAAAAATCGAGATCACGAATTACTACATTTTTTTTAAATCGAGCAAATATATAATTAACGAAAACATTAACCAATTTATTTATTAATTAATCTCAAAAAAAAGACTGCAAAAGTGCAGCCTTTTTCTTTTTTTCCTGTTTTTATTATACTAAAATCGATTTTAGAGCATCATTCATGCCACGAACTGCATCTGCACTTTTGGCAAATAAAGCCTTTTCCTGGTCGTTTAAATGAATATCTACAATTTCTTCGATACCATTTTTACCAATTATACACGGCACTCCTATACAAATATCGTTTTGCCCGTACTCTCCTTCTACGAATACAGAGCATGCAATCATTTTCTTTTGATCGTTTAGGATACTATCTACTAAATAAGCAACAGAAGCTCCCGGAGCATACCATGCAGATGTTCCTAAAAGCCCTGTAAGGGTTGCACCGCCTACCATTGTATCTGCAGCAACTTTTTGAAGTACTTCTTCTGAAAGGAATTGCGAAACCGGAATTCCGTTATAAGATGCTAAACGTGTTAACGGAATCATAGTAGTATCACCGTGACCTCCAATTACCATCGCCGAAATATCATTAGCAGGTTTATCTAAAGCAAGAGAAAGATACGTTCTAAAACGAGAACTATCTAAAGCTCCTCCCATACCTATAATTCTGTTTTTTGGTAATCCTGTAGCTTTTAAAGCTAAATAAGTCATAGTATCCATTGGGTTCGAAACTACAACTATTATAGTATCAGGAGAATATTTTAGTACATTTTCGGCAACTGTTTTTACAATTCCGGCATTTATACCAATTAATTCTTCCCTTGTCATTCCTGGTTTTCTCGGAATTCCTGATGTAATAACCACTACATCACTTCCGGCAGTTTTAGAATAATCGTTGGTTACACCAGATACTTTAGTATTGAACCCAGTATTTGTGGCGCATTGTGTGATATCCAACGCTTTCCCTTCGGCAAAACCTTCTTTAATATCCAACAACACTACTTCACTGGCAATTCCTCTATAAGAAATAACATCTGCACAAGTAGCTCCAACATTTCCTGCTCCTACAATGGTAACTTTCATATTTTATACTTTATCGGTTATTAATTTGTTTGTTTGTTTTATAAATGACAATTCGTTTAATCGTTTAAGTAAATTTAAACAATTAAACGAATTGAAAGTTAATTTTTATTAGGCATCGATATTTGCGTAAACGGCATTTTTCTCGATAAATTCTCTACGTGGCGGAACTTCATCTCCCATTAACATAGAAAATACTCTATCTGCCTCTGCAAGACTATCAATAGTAACCTGGCGTAATGTTCTGAAGTTTGGATCCATTGTAGTTTCCCACAATTGCTCCGCGTTCATCTCTCCAAGACCTTTATAACGCTGGATAGCTGCACTTCCTCCCATTCTATCATTTGCCTGATCACGCTGAACATCGTTCCATGCGTATTCTTTTTTGTTTCCTTTTTTAACTAAGTATAAAGGTGGTGCTGCGATATAAACGTGACCTTCTTCAATTAGTTCTTTCATGAAACGGAAGAAGAACGTTAATATTAAGGTAGAAATATGACTACCATCGACATCGGCATCACACATGATGATTACTTTATGATATCTTAATTTTTCAAGATTTAATGCTTTGCTGTCTTCTGCAGTTCCTACAGTAACTCCTAAAGCTGTAAATATATTTCTAATCTCTTCGTTTTCAAATACTTTATGGTGCATCGCTTTCTCGACATTCAAAATCTTACCACGCAATGGTAAAATCGCCTGAAAGTTACGGTCACGCCCTTGTTTTGCTGTTCCACCAGCCGAATCTCCCTCGACAAGGTAAACCTCACATCTTGCAGGATCCTGCTCAGAACAATCTGAAAGTTTTCCTGGCAATCCACCGCCGCCCATAACGGTTTTACGCTGAACCATTTCACGTGCTTTTTTCGCTGCGTGACGTGCCTGAGCTGCTAAAATTACTTTTTGAATAATGATTCGGGCATCATTTGGATTTTCTTCCAAATAATTTTCTAACATTTCTCCAACTGCCTGAGAAACCGGAGAAACTACTTCTCTATTTCCAAGCTTTGTTTTTGTTTGTCCTTCGAATTGAGGTTCAGCAACTTTTACCGAAATAATAGCTGTTAATCCTTCACGGAAGTCATCTCCCGCAATTTCGAATTTCAATTTATCTAACATTCCAGATGCATCTGCGTATTTTTTAAGCGTTCTTGTTAAACCACTTCTAAAACCTTGTAAATGCGTTCCTCCTTCGTGTGTATTAATATTATTTACGTAAGAGAAAATATTCTCTGTGTAACTTGTATTATAGATTAAGGCAACCTCAACCGGAATTTCACCTTTTTCGTGATCCATGCTGATTACGTGAGAGATAATTGGCTCACGGTTTCCATCTAAATAACGAATGTATTCTTTAAGACCTTCATCAGAATGAAAAACTTCGCTTTTAAATTCGCCTTTTTCATCTACTTCTCTTTTATCCGTAAAAGTAATTGTGATTCCTTTGTTTAAGAAAGAAAGCTCACGCATGCGTGCTGATAAGGTATCATAAGAGAACTCTGTAGTTTGTGTAAAGATTGTATTATCAGGATAAAAAGTCTGACGTGTACCTCTTTTATCTGTTTCCCCGATTTGTTTTACCGGATATAATGATTTTCCTCTTTCATATTCCTGCTCATAGATTTTTCCATCTCTAAAAACAGTCGATTTCATATGAACCGAAAGTGCGTTTACTACAGAAACCCCAACACCGTGAAGTCCTCCGGAAACTTTATAAGAATCTTTATCAAATTTACCTCCGGCACCAATTTTAGTCATTACAACCTCAAGTGCAGAAACTCCTTCTTTTTTATGTAAATCAACTGGAATACCACGTCCGTTATCCTCAACTGTAATAGAACCATCTTCATTAATTGCAACACCAATAGTATCACAATGTCCGCCCATCGCCTCATCAATAGAGTTATCAACAACTTCATAAACCAAATGATGCAGTCCTCGAACTCCTACATCTCCAATATACATGGATGGACGCATTCTTACGTGCTCCATTCCTTCTAATGCCTGAATACTATCTGCTGAATAATTGTTCTTCTTGATCTCTTCGCTCATATAATTTATTCTAAAAAATGTATTTACTGTCTAACACGCAAATATATAAAAACGCAAGGTATATACCCATAAAATTCCGACTTAAAGCGCTTAAGTTATTAACACAATTGTCTTAAAAACCAAAAAATAAACCTAAAAGGCAAGTTTAAATTCCAATTTTCATAAATTCGAAATTCTAAAAATAGGAATAACATAAAAAATATCAATTTCCAAAAGTCAATAAATCCCAATTTTCTTAAATTCCAAATTCCAAACTTTACCAGCTGCATAAAAAAAACCGAAATAACATTATAAAATGCATTTCGGTTTTATGAATTCAAATTCCTTTAAGTTGGAATTTGGATTTTCTCAATTTTGGAATTTCCTTTTTTATTGTTTTTTATTAAAATCTCCAGCGTAAACTGAAGTCATTTTATCTAAAGTCAGGTATTTTTTCAAAACTTTATTTACTTCATCCACTTTTAAAGCTTTTACTTTAGTTTCAAGCTGATCATAATCATCAAGAGCTATTCCGTATTGTAAATAAGTATTTACTAGCTCCATTAAGGTATTGTCTACGCCTAATCTTGTTTTTCTTTCATTTTGCCAGCTCACTAAATTTGATTTTAATTCTTCGGCTGTAAATCCGTCTTTTAAAGCTTTTGCAATTTCCTCTTTTGTAGCTGTTTCAACAGCATTCTTTTTCGTAGGGTTTAAAAAAGCATAATAAGTCCAGGCTGCCGCATCATTGGTAATTGGCACATCAATAAAAGAGCCCGCACCGTAACTAATACCTTCTTTTTCTCTTAACCTCATCGGAATTCTGGCGCTTAAAAAACCACCGCTTCCTAAAATTTCATTTGCCATAACAAATGCCGGATAATCTGGATTTTTTCTATCCATTTTAAAACTGATTCTGCCTAGCGCCACAGCATTTTCTTTATCTGGCGTAATAATATCTTTATCTAATTTTTGTGTTTCAAAATAAGCCGGCTGAGCAAGTTCGTATTTTGATTTAGAATTCCATTTTCCAAATGTATTTTCTAAAATCTCTCCTGTAGTTTTTGCATCTAAATCTCCTACTACACTTCCTATTCCATTATTTCCACCTAAAAAATTGGTATAGAAATCAACAATTTCAGCTTGTTTAATTTTTTTAAACGCATCAATTTGTTCCTGAATTGTTGGTGTATAAAAAATACTTCCTTTTGGATATTTAGTAGTTATTCTCGAAATTTCTGTAAAAGCAACAGCCTGCGGATCATTTAAACTAGACTCTAAATAGGTGTTATATTCGCTGATTGTTTTAGTTAATTCATTTTCGGGGAAAGTCGAATTCGCTAATAAATCTGCTAAAATTCCCATTACCTCTTTAAAGTGCTCTTTATAAGTATTAACGCTAACCGATAATGTTTGTCTAGAAAAATTAAAATTAATTGATGATTTCAATTGATCTAATTTATCCTGAATTTGCTCTTTTGTCTGCGTTTTAGTTCCTGTTTTTAGTAATTGAGCCAAGATTCCGGCAATATCACTTTTACCTGTTAAATCTTTTTCATTACTAACCGGAAACTTGAAACTTGCCTGAACTTTTCCGCCTTTTATTTCTTTTTTGATTAATCCGTATTTTATACCATTTGTCAATTTTCCTTCAACAAAATTTTGTTTTAGATTTTTAATGGATGCTTCAAACGGCGCCGCTTCTTTCTCTAAAGCTTTTCCTTTATAATCTTTAGTAAGTGCCAATAATTGTTCATCAGTATATTCATTTGGCTTAACCCTTACCTCATCTTTAGAAGGAATAAATACGCCGACTGTTCTATTATTTGGTCTAAAATATTTCTCAGCAACTCTTTGAATATCTTCTTTTGTTAATTTCTCAACAGCATCTCTGTATAAATAACCAAGTCTGTAATCGCCTGCGCCAATAATTTCGGTTAGGTTAATAGCATACGAAATAGTATTGTTTTTTACTGATTCTATTTGCTTGATAATTTTTGCTTTTGCTCTGCTTACATCCTTATCTGTGTATTTTGTAGTAGTTATTTTATCGAGCTCGCTTCTTACAATCTCTTTTGTCGCATATACATCTTTATCATTAGGAACTGCAACTCCAAAATAGATAAAACTCGCGTCTCTTACCGATGGCTGCCAAAAATAAATATTGGATGCTTTTTGTGTTTCAACTAATGTTTTATACAAATAACCAGATGGATCTGCAGTTAAGATTTCTCCTAAAGCATCAATTGCAGCATAATCTTTATCAGCATAAGATACGGTATGATATAAAGCGCCAACATTTTTGCTGTCACCGGCTCTTTTAAGCTCTACATATTTTTCACCATCCTGAGCAGGTTCTATAGTATACGTTTTATCTAAAACTCTTTTTGGTCTTGGAATTGCCCCAAAATACTGTCCAACATATTGCAATGCTTTTTGTTCATCAAATTTACCTGCAATGATCAAAGTTGAATTGTCTGGCTGATAGTATTTTTCATAAAAAACGCGAAGTGTATTTGCTTTTACCCTTTCAATATCTTCTTTACTTCCAATGGTGCTGTTTCCGTAATTATGCCACACGTAAGCCGAAGAAAGAATTCTCTCTTGTAAAACGCCGTCAGGATTATTTTCTCCTATTTCAAACTCATTTCTAACTACAGAAAATTCTTTATCCAAATCAGTTTGTAAAATGGTAGAGTTAATCATTCTGTCAGCCTCCATTTCGATACTCCATTTCAGGTTTTCATCGCTTGACGGGAATATTTCATAATAGTTGGTTCTGTCCAACCAAGTGGTTCCATTGGCGTTTCCGCCTTTGTCTGAGAGCATCTTTTTAATATCTCCTAAATTCTTAGTGCTTTTAAAAAGCATATGCTCTAATAAATGCGCCATTCCTTTTTCTCCATAACCTTCATTTCTGGAACCAACATTGTAAACAATATTGACTACCATATTACTTTGAGAAGCATCTGGAATTAAAAGAACTTTTAATCCATTATTTAAAGAATATTCTTTGACGCCTTCGACATTTGTGATATACTTGGGTGCCTCTGTTTTTTGTGCATAAACTGAGCCCAATGAAACTAATGAGCAGCATAAAATTCCACTTAGTAATAAGTTCTTCATAAATTGTGTTTAAGGGTTATTTAATTGTTCGTGGTAATCAAATATAGTATTTTTCTGAAATACGTTTTATTCTCATTAACTTACTTTTAGCAATTTACGGGAAACCACAAAAAAAAGCCGAAACTACATTGTGAATGCATTTCGGCTTTTTATATTTTAGTTCCAAATTGAAATTCAGAATTTGGAATTTGGAATTTTTTTATTGAAATTTTCTATATTAAACAGCAACTCCAGATTTTACATTTTCAAAATTTCCTTGTAAGTGGGCTGCATTTGCTCTTCCGCTTGGATCAAGGTTTTCCTGCCATTTCGGAATCCATTTACGAACAGTTTGCGCTGCACTAACCTGCGGATAATATTTGTGGAATATAGATCTGTAATAATACGCTTCTTTTGTTGTTGGCGTATTATACGGAAACTCTGCACTTGCACCCGCCAATTGCTCGTCTGTAACCTGCGTAGCACAATATTCGATTAATTCATCAACCCAGTTATATCCAACTCCATCAGAAAATTGTTCTTTTTGTCTCCATAAAACTTCTTTTGGTAAATATGGATCATTTGGCGTATCAAAAGCTTTTCTTAAAATATATTTTTCAATTCCTTCATACGTTTTAGGCTGTTTTTCTTCTGTTTTAATTCGAATGGTAACATCTAAAAAATCTTTATCTAAAAATGGAATTCTGGCTTCGATTCCGTTTGCCATTGTAGTTTTATCAACACGCAGTAAATCGGCCGTAAATAACTTCTGAACTCTTTCTATAGTTTCATCCTGAAATTCTTCTGCCGAAGGCGCATTTCTAAAATACAAATGTCCACCGAAAATTTCATCGGCACCTTCACCCGAAAGAATCACTTTTACTCCTTTATCAATTATCGCTTTTGATAATAAATACATTGGAACTCCGGAACGAACCGAAATAATATCGTACGTTTCAATATGCGAAATCACTTTTTCTAAAATCGCAACACCTTCTTCAACTGTAAAATGTATTTCATGGTGATCTGTTCCTAAAAATTCAGCAGCTTTTCTTGCCGAAACATTATCCGGAGCATCAGCATCTAATCCGATAGAAAAAGAGGGCAATTTTTTACCGCTGTCTTTTAATAATCTTGATGCTATTGATGAAATTAAAGAGGTATCTAAACCTCCTGATAATACAACTCCAACCGGAACTTCACTCATTAATCTTTTGCGGGTTGCTTCGATTAATGATTCACGAATTAAACCTAAATCAAGTGGCTGAGTCGCATTTTTATGATCTTCGTATTCTGGGTGATAATATTTTACAAAACCGCTTTTTGCTGTATAATAATGTCCCGGAGGAAAAGTCGAAAATGATTTACATTGATCTGCAATTGATTTCATTTCTGAAGAAAAATAAATCCTTCCTCTTTCATCTAAACCATAATACAAAGGTTTTACACCAATTGGGTCTCTTCCAGCAATATATTTATCTCCGTCGATTATTACGAAAGCAAAATCTCCATCTAGTTTATTACAAAAATCATATCCAAATTCTTCGTACAAATGCACAATTACTTCTGAATCAGAATTTGTTCTAAAAGTATGATCTTTTAAAACGGTATTTTTTAATTCCTGATAATTATAAATTTCCCCGTCGTGAACCATCCAGGTTTTATCTGTTCCCTGAATAGGCTGTTTCCCCGATTTTAAATCGATAATAGAAAGACTTTCATGACAAAGAATACTGCCATTTTCCATAATGTGCAAATCGCTTTCATCAGGGCCGCGATGCGACATTCTTTCAGAAAGTGCTTTTACAAGCTGCGGGTCTTTTCCTTTACCAATAACGGCCAATAATCCAGACATACTATTCTATTTTTTTATTTTTATTCTACTGTTTCAAACTTAAAATAAGCCGAACATTAAAAAATCATTAAAATTTCCTGTTGAAAGCAAAACTAAATATTATTTTTTGCTTTCTTACATTTTCAGTATTAAAATCTTAGGTATTTAACTTTTTTTGGGGAATGCCAAATATAAAAAAAGTAAGTTAAATAATTGCCGAAATATTTTTATAAAGAACTGAAATATAGAATTTAACAATTTTAGACAAGAAAGACGTTCTTAAAGTAAGAACGTCTTTCTGCAATATATATACTAATTCTAATAATTAAACGTGTTTATGCTTTTACATAGGCATCATCGTGAACGCTTGCCACAGCTCTACCAGAAGGATCGTTCATGTTTTTGAATGCTTCATCCCACTCTAAAGCGATTTTTGTACTACAAGCTACACTTGCTTCCTGAGGAACGCATAATGCTGCTGCATCGCTTGGGAAATGTTCTGTAAAAATTGAACGATAGTAATATTCTTCTTTTGAAGTTGGTGTTTGTAACGGGAATTTAAATCTCGCGTTTGCCAATTGTTCATCTGAAACTTCTCTTCCTACTACTTCTTTCAAAGTATCAATCCAGCTGTATCCTACTCCATCAGAAAATTGTTCTTTTTGTCTCCATGCAACACTTTCAGGAAGCATATCTTCAAAAGCTTTACGAACAACCCATTTTTCCATTGGATGTTCTTTGTTGATCATTTTATCTTGCGGGTTGATGCGCATTGCAACATCCATAAATTCTTTATCTAAGAAAGGAACACGACCTTCAATTCCCCAAGCCGCTAAACTTTTGTTGGCACGTAAACAATCATACATATGAAGTTTACTTAATTTACGAACGTTTTCTTCGTGAAATTCTCTTGCGTTTGGCGCTTTGTGGAAATATAAATATCCTCCAAATAACTCATCTGCACCTTCTCCAGAAAGCACCATTTTAATTCCCATTGATTTAATAACCCTTGCCATTAACCACATTGGAGTTGAAGCTCTTACTGTAGTTACATCATAAGTTTCTAAGTTGTAAATTACATCACGAACAGCATCTAAACCTTCCTGAATTGTAAATTTAATTTCGTGGTGAATAGTTCCAATATGATCTGCCACTTTTCTTGCTGCTGCTAAATCTGGCGAACCTTCTAAACCAACTGAGAAAGAGTGTAATTGCGGATACCAGGCATCTGTTGTATCATCTGATTCAATACGTTTTTGCGCAAATTTTTTGGCTACAGCCGAAGTTATAGAAGAATCTAAACCTCCTGAAAGTAAAACTCCATAAGGAACATCACTCATTAATTGTCTGTGAACCGCTGCTTCAAGCGCTTTTTTGATTTCAGGAATACTTGTTTCGTTGTCTTTAACCGCATCATAATCAACCCAGTCTCTTTTGTACCATTGTACAAATTCACCGTCTTTGCTTGATAAATAATGTCCCGGAGGAAATAATTCGATTTTTGTACAATATCCTTCTAAAGCTTTTAACTCAGAAGCTACATAGAAAGTTCCGTGTTGATCCCAACCAATGTATAATGGAATAATTCCCATATGGTCACGAGCTACGAAATACTCATCTTTATCAACATCATAAATTGCAAATCCGAAGATTCCGTTTAATTCATCAACAAAACTTACTCCTTTTTCTTTGTATAATGCTAAGATAACTTCGCAGTCACTTTCTGTTTGAAAGTTATATTTTCCTTCGAATTGTTTACGTAAATCTCTGTGATTGTAAATTTCACCATTTGCAGCCAAAACCAATTTTTTATCTTCTGTAAATAAAGGTTGTTTTCCTGAAGCTGGATCTACAATTGCCAAACGCTCATGAGAAAGAATTGCTTTATCATTGCTGTAAATTCCGCTCCAGTCTGGTCCGCGGTGACGAATGATTTTAGACATTTCTAATACTTGAGGTCTTAACGCTTCGGCTTTTTGCTTTAGATCAAAGGCACATACAATTCCACACATAATTTTATATTTTTAACTTTTAAATTTTATTTTGATAGGGCAAAGATGAAGTATTAGTTATAATTGAAAAACACAAATAGTTATTTCAGTTACAAATTATAACCATAAATTTATTTTTACATATAAAATGTAAAATTTAAGCATTAAAAAAAGCCCTAAACTTATAATTTTCAATTTTGAAGGCATAATGCGAGTAAAATATAAGGTTTTAAAGAATTTTTTGAATTAAATTTTGTGATATTCAAATATCTATGAAAGATTCACAAAGAGAACAGAAAAAGCTGTTCAGAAATTATTCTATGTTCAATCTTGCATTAAATATTAACATACTGTTTGTCATTCCGAGGAACGAGGAATCGCACTAGAAATTCTACAAAGATTGGCAATTACTTTACGGAGTTACTCAGAATGGCAAAAAAACATAAGCAATGGTTTTAACCATTGGAACGTAATATTGGCACGTCTCCTATTGTTTCCTGCGGTTGAAACCGCAGGCTATGTTTGAAAATAAAATCTCCAATCTTAGTCGAGTTCTAGTGCGATTCCTCGTTCCTCGGAATGACATACTATGCGATTTTGCCTTTGTCAAAGTTTTAAACTTTGACAAAGGTATTATTCATATGTAGTCCCTACGGGACAATCTCAACTTATAGTTATTTTTTTCTACCGATATTTAATCTCTACGAGATATGCTCCTTTAGGAGCTAAATATCGGTAGAAAAAAATACACGCGAAATAAAATTGTCCCGTAGGGACTAAACCTAAAACAATAAATTACAAAACACTTTCGATCGTATAATGCGTCTTATTAATCTCAAACTTAAATCCCGCTTTATTCCCCATCAAATGATTTCCCAAAGGCGATTGCGGAGAAAGCGCAATAACATTTATTCCATCAATTGCAATTTTTG
Organism: Flavobacterium panici; assembly: GCF_903819335.1. Classification (GTDB taxonomy): domain Bacteria; phylum Bacteroidota; class Bacteroidia; order Flavobacteriales; family Flavobacteriaceae; genus Flavobacterium; species Flavobacterium panici. The sequence continues at coordinate 96,186 of NZ_CAIJDE010000064.1, forward strand.
GGAGCGCCACGCTTACGTATAAATAAATTCCGTTTGCTTTTACCAAACTTCCTGAAATAATGTTTTCTGTATTTTTAGAAGAATCAATCTTATCTAAAACTGCTTTTTGAGCAATAGATTCTTTAAGTTTATTGGTTAGTTTTTCCTGTTCAATATGCATCATCGACAAAGCCGTTTCATGCTTATCGCCCGCTGAACCTTTGGCATCGTTTTTAGAATCTTCTGTCAATCCCGAAATCATGTCTTTAAAAACATCTATTCGGTCTTGAACCATTTGTAAATAATGAGAATGTATTTTTTGTTTGAAAGTCATTTTTTTAAAGGTACTGAGGTTCTGAGCTACAAAGGTGCAAAGGTTTTTCTGCTGTCGCAAAAAAATAGCCACGAATTCACGAATTTACTCCAAAAAATTCACGAACTCATGGCTAAAAAAAAGGCACTTTTTATACTTTATATACTCTTTGTCCCTTAATGTCTTTGCGTCAAAATCTTCTTAAAAATCAAATTTATAATTTCCTCCCACTAAAACCTGAAAGCCCTGAACAGGATAATTCAGCCATCTTTCGTAAGCTTGGTTTCCGATATTATTTAGTTTTAAGAAGAAAGTCAAACGCTCATTATATTTATATCCTAAATGCGCATTGGCATCAAAATAACTTTTTAAAGTGGTAATTACAGGATCAGTTCCAAAAGTCAGATTGGTCTGCATGTCTTTACGTTCTCCAACATAAAACACATTTAAACCTGCATACCATTGTTCTGTAATATTTACATCAAGATTGGAGCTTAATTTCATTGAAGGTAAATTCCACGCTTCTAATCCATCTGTTTTGTAACTGTTGAAAGTTCCGTTGATTCCAAAAGAAACATTCTTAGAAAAATCAGCTTTTAATTCTCCGTAGAAACGGAAAGTTCTGACATCATCATAAATTACACTAAACGAGTTTCCAAAACCATAATTCTGATTCGAAAAATCTTCTGTATAATCGTTGCTTTTAAACAACGCTTTATCCTTTTCATTCAAATAAGAACCCGTTACATTATAACTCACATTATTAGCCAGTTTTCCTTTTAAACCTGCAAAAACAGTATATTGATTACTGGTTGGTCTCATATTTAAAGTAGGAGACAAAAACGGATTTTCGGTTACAAAATCAGCATAAGAATTTTGGTTTAAACTCCCGTTAACTCCGGTATAGAAAATCATTAAATCGCCAACCAATTTGTACGAAGCATTTACTTTTGGATAAATATAAAATTTATTTCCGCTGTTTTCAGAATCCAAAGCATAAAACAAACCAGCACCTAATTCTAATGTCCAGTCATTTTCATGAACCACAAAACTCGGTTCAATTCCGAAATTTGTCAAACTGTATTTTAAAGGTTCAACATTATCCCAAGCATAATTATGTTCGAAAGAACCGCTAACATGATCTACAATAATATTGGTATTAATTGCCTGATCCATAACATCCACTTTAAAAGTCGGTTTTATGTAAAAACGATTTTCCGAAGAAGAAAAACTATCCGAAAAGTTCGTAAATCTAGTTGAAATTTTGCTAAAAATACCTTCCGTAAATTCAGCATTTCCGCCTATAGAAATTGTGTTGTAAGAATGATTCGGATTAATTCCTCTAATCAAATCTTCCTGTGTTCCCGGCGGCAAAGTCATTCCGAAATCAGCCGGTAAGCCATACCAATTGTATACTTGATTTTGATAACCTAAATCAACACCCCAAGATACATCACGATCTTTTACACCGTAGCCAATATTTAAACCTGTATCGTAAAATTCATCGTTTAGATTTACATCTTTAATTCCGCCCTGAGAAGAATGATGACGCAGCATTCCGGCTAAATAATCGTTGTTTCCTAAATCCTGAGTTACGAATAATTCAGCGTTTAATGTTCCGTAATTTCCAACTCCAAGCGTTGCATAATTATTAAACAATCTTTCTTTTTTAGATTTATCTACAGCTTGCGCGTTACCTTTTGACGGCGTAAAAGTCGAAGCCACAGGAACAGACAAAATACTATATTTAATAGTTTCTTTTGGCTGATTTCCCGCATCGTCCAGCGAAGGTGTTTCTTTCACTTTAAAAGCGTCGGATATTGTTGGCGAATAAGGTTTTACTACGTTTACCGTTTCAGTTCCAATGCTTTCATTCTTCTTAACCTGCGAAAACGAAAGCTGGCAGACCAATAACACTAGTAAAACGATAATTTTATTTCGGCACTTAATTTTCATATTTATTTCTTTTAAGAGTATAGAGAAAAGAGTATAGAAAATAGACTTATACTATTTCTTAATTCTTAAGCTCAATCTCTTTGTTCAGTTTCTATATTCTAAAATCTATATTCTTTGTTCTTTATTCTATTTTCTTTATTCTATTTTCTTTATTCTATTTCTCGACCTAAGCTTCCCACTCTCCTTTAGCAACAAACTGAGCTTTTCCTCCAATATTAATATCAAACTGATTCTCGGTTAATTTCCCTTTAAAAAAAATCTGAGACGGACGTCCGATATAATCTCCCTGATAATTCGTTAATTCAAATTCAGGTTTATGATATTTTAGCAGAAAAGCCTCCAAACATGTGCTTGCACTTCCTGTTGCGGCATCTTCTACCAATTGATTGTGTTCAATGCATAACATTCTGCTGAATAATTTTGAACCTTCCAGATAATAAAAATACAAGCCTCTATGATCTGTTTTACAATGGTTTTTCATCCATTGATCTGCTTTATCTTTATCTAAAACTAAATTTTCCAACGCTCTTTTACTGCTTAATCCAACCATTACAAACGCGCTTCCGGTTGTAACTTCCTGAATTGGAAATTGATTTTCAAAATCTTCTTTTTTCAGATTACTGAATAATGTAAAATCTTCTTTAGAGAAAATATCCCAAAATTTTGGCTGTGCTGCTTTTAGCCAGATCAAATCTTCAGATTGCTGAATTTGAATAGGTCCAATCGGAACATTCAGTGTTATACTTTCAGGCGAATTATCAAATATTTTATTGATCAAAACCCACGAAGTTCCAATTATTGGATGTCCTGCAAACTGCATTTCATGAGCCGGTGTAAATATTCTTATTTCTGCTTTATTATTTTCTCTGTCCAGTTTGGTTATAAATGTGCTTTCTGCGAAATTAATCTCGCGCGCCATTTGCTGCATTTCTTCTGAACTTAAATTCTCAGCTTCTAAAAAAACTGCCAATTGATTTCCGGCATATTTTTTATCAGCAAAAACATCAACTATATAAAAAGGTAAACTCATTGTTCTTATTTCTTTTTTGAGAAAATAGAAGAAAGAATAAAGAGAATAAACTTCAAATCTTTGCTTTAATCTATTTTCTATGCTCTATATTCTATACTCTTTTTTTCTTATTTATTAATAGACGAATTCGTTTTTGATTCTTCCGCCTTAATCGCACTTAATTCTTTTTTCGCTTCTTCAACAACATCCGGATAATCTGTAAAATTGTTGATTACGTTATCTAAAATGTATGTTGCCTGATAGCTGTCTTTTAATCCGTAGAAGTTTTTCGCCATTAAAACCAAACCTTTTGCTCCGTAATATTTGTAAGCAGAATAGCTTTTTGCCAGTTTTTGAACTGCTGCATTCGATGCCTCAAATTTTCCTTCCTTGGTTTTAAAGTAAGCATCATAATACAATGCTTCTGCTGCTAATTCTCCTTTTGAAGTTGTAGACAATTTTGCATACGCTGCTTTTGCTTTGTCTTCATCTCCGGTTTGAATTGCAGCGCGTGCAACAATAATCTGTGCGTCAGCTTTTACGTTGGCATCGGCTTTTGGATTAGCTAAAACTTTATCTGCAGCAATAACTGAATTGTCATAATCTTTTTTGTCATAATAACATTTCATCAGGTTAGCCTGTGCAAAGTTTTTATTTTGCGGATAATCGGCTTCACTTTCTAAACGAACTAAAACCGGAATCGCTTTATCACAATCTTTCGCTTTTAAATAAATCTGAGCCAGTCGGTTTAACGCTTGTTCTGTAAATTCGTTTCTTGGCTGGTCAATTACATATTGATAATTCTGAGTTGATTTTGTTTCAGAACCTTCCGCATAATATAATTGCGCTAAATTGAAATTAGCTTCTAAAGCATGCAATCCCGAAGGAAATTTGCTCACATAACCTGCAAATCCTGTAATCGCTGCTTTACTGTTGTTTTGACTGTATTGCTTGTTAGCTGCGTCGTAAGTATCGTTATCTAATTCCGCATCTGTAACCGAAACGAAATCTAAAGTTCTAACCCAGGTTGCGTATTCATCCACTTTTCCTGAATCAACATAAATTAATCTTGCTGTCGAAACGGCTTCAAGTGCTTCCGGCGTTTTTGGAAATTCAGCGGCTACTTTTTTGAATTTTGCCAGCGCTTGTTCATCACGATCTGAATTGTAATAAATCAAACCTTGTTTCAAAATAGATTTTGAAGTAAAAGATCCGTTTTTGTATTCAGAAATCAACTGATCGTATGTTTTAATTGCTAAATCATTCTTTTTATCCGCCACATACGTATTTCCTAATTCGAATAAAGCATCATCGCGATATTCTGATTTTTTGTACATTTTTAGGAAGTTATTCAGCTCGTTGATTTTTTGATCATTTTTAGACATAAAACCATACGAAAGTGCTTTTTGAAACTGAGCATAATCGGCATCAACGCTTTTTGCATCCATTGCTTTTCCGTAAGCTTCATTTGCCTGAGCATATTTAGAATTTACAAAACGTGAATCTCCCAAACGTAAATACGAATCATTTAAACGTACTTTATCAGAAGGAGTATTATCGATCTGTGCCTGAAACGAGTTCGCCGCCTGATCGTATTCTTTCAGTTTAAAATACGTATAACCAATATTATAATTGATGTTTTTATATTCGTCTGTAGATTTTGCTGCGGCAAGTCCGGCAAATTGTTTGTATGTCAATAAAGCATTCTGAAAATCATCTGAAACATATTCTGTTTCTGCTTTCCAGAAAGTAGCACGTGCTGTAAATTCAGGTGTTTTTTGCTCGCTGATCGCACTTTTAAACATTTTTCCGGCTTCTGTATAATTCGATTCATTATACAATTCAACTCCTCTGTAAAAAAGTACTTTTTGGTATGCCGCTTTGTTTTCAGCACTTCTGTTTTTTTCTAATAAAGCCAAAGCTTCTTTGTAGTTTTTAGTCGAAATATAAGAGTCAACTAAAAGTTTTTCTATTTCTGCCCTGCTGGAATTGTTTGGATATTTTTTTAAGAAATCAAGTAAAATTCCCGGAACGGTTTGATAAGCGTTTCCAATATCATAACTCACTTTTGCATAATTCAGCGCTGCATCTTCCTGAATCTGTGCATTGAAATCCATTTCTGAAGCATTCTTAAATGCATTCAAAGCTTCTTGTTTTTTACCTGTATTTAAATAACTTAGACCTAAATGGTAATAAGCATTTTGAGCTACGAAATCTTTTCCTTCAATAATTTTATTGAACTGAGAAATGGCTTTTTCGTAATTTTTCTGCTCGTAATACGCATAACCCAATTGGTAGAAATCAGTATTATTCCATTTTCCTTTTTTACCAGCGTATTGCTCTAAATACGGAATCGCTTTTTCATATTGTTTTAAGTTGAAATAACTTTCACCAATAATTTTATTCAATTCCGATTTTTCCATTTCATTTGATTTCGCCATTGCTTTTTGGCCCAAATCAATTGCTTTTTGGAAATTTCCTAGTTTGAAATTCATATCGGCCTGATAATACGAAAGCTTTTCTTTGTATTTTTCTTCGCCCGAAACTTCATCAAAATATTTAGTTGCTTCTTTATAATCGTCGCCTTCATACGCCATAAATCCTAAATAATATTTGGCTTGAGAACCAAATTCTGGAGAGTTTACAACTTTATTAAAATAAGTTGTTGCTTCTTTTTTCTTTTTAGCAGTAAAATAGCTGTATCCTTTCTGGAAATTAAATTTATCCGATTCTGATTTGCTCATGTAACCTTCATCAACTTTGTCAAACCATTGCAAAGCTTTTGGATAATTTCCTTGTTCGAAGAAATATTGTGCCACTTCAATATATGCCTGATTTTGTTTGGTGCTTGTTGGATAATCTTCTACGAATTTTTCCATCAAAGCATCGGCATTAGGCTGATTGGTTCTAATGGCGCAATTGGCGATATAATAAGCGCAGTCTGATTTTACCTCTTCTGTTTGTGCCGTATTATTTTTTACATACTCAAAAATATGTTGTGCCGAAGCGTATTGTTTGTCGTTATATAAAGCCTGTGCTTTGTCAAAATCCTTTAAATCGTAAGTATAAATAGCTGATTTTTGTGCCGAAACTAAGGTCGAAGTAAGGATAATTTGGAATAAAAAGAACCAGGAAAGTCTATGCATTTTAGTTATATTTAGTATTCAAATTTATCATTTTATACCGTTTATAACGAAACGTTTCTTGAATTTATTATGAACAAACATGGAATAACAAACATTTTAGAGACATTATAAAAAATTAAAATGAATCCTATAAGTTATATAAGTAATTATAAGCTAGTACCTTTTAGCACATTAACTAAAATGAACTTATATAACTTATATGGTTTAAATTTTCATTCCTTTTTCTACAAATTTTCTTAAGAAATGATTGAAATTTATTTTGAATACATACGTTAACTTATTACTTTTACCATTCAAATCAATTTTATTATGTCAGAAACCGTACTATCTCTTAAAGAAGTCACTATATATCAAGAAGGAAGAAAAATTTTATCTCATATTAACTTAGATGTTCAGCATGGAGAGTTCATCTACATCATTGGGAAAACAGGTTCCGGAAAAAGCAGCTTTTTAAAAACTTTGTACGCAGATTTACCTTTGACAGAAGGTGAAGCTCATATTGTTGACTTTGATTTGGCAACTTTAAAAGAAAAAGATATTCCGTATTTAAGACGTAAAATCGGGATTGTTTTCCAAGATTTTAAACTACTTCCAGACCGTTCTGTTCAGGACAACATGCTTTTTGTTCTTAAAGCAACTGGATGGACTGAAAAAGAAGCGATGGAATACAAAATCGACGAGGTTTTAGATAAAGTTGGAATGAAAGATTTCCTTAACAAAATGCCTCACCAGCTTTCTGGCGGTGAACAGCAGCGTGTTGCAATTGCAAGAGCTTTACTTAACGATCCTGAATTTATCCTTGCCGATGAACCTACAGGAAACCTTGATCCGCAGACAAGTTCTGAGGTTTTAGAAGTATTAAAAAACATTAACGCACTGGGTAAAACCGTTATCATGGCAACTCATGATTATGCTTTGTTGATGAAATTCCCTTCTAAAACATTAAAATGTGAAGACGAAAGAATCTTCGAAGTGGTTCAAAGAAGCGTATAAATCTTAAACTTTTTTTAGAATTAAAATATCCTGATAATCAAACAAGTCATTAACCGCTCTGTTTGACCAGGTTCCGTATATCTTATTTTCTAATTTTAATTGGCTTTTTTGAATCATCTCAAAAAGTAATTCTTCTTTAAAAGCAATGTTAGCAGAAGGAACTTTTTCATTCATTAATCTGTAATTTTCTTTTTGATAAGGAAAACAGAATCCTTTATTTTCATTTGAAATATAATCTTCATTTTGATCATCGTAAAGAAAGAAAGTTGAAAGACATTTTCCATCAGGCTTTAAAACTCTGTAAATTTCATTTAAATAGTTTTGAATTTCCTTTGGCTGCATATGAGTAAAAACCGAGAACAGAAAAACGGTATCAAATGAATTATCTTCATAAGGAAATTTAAAATTCTCTGCCTTTTGATTGGTTAGATTGTATAAGTCATTGTTTAAAGAAATGTGCTGAAAATTAAAATTAGAGAAATCTTTGCTGATGTTTTTTTGACACCAGTCAATTCCTTTTTTCACCACATCAAAACCTTCGTATTTTCCTTTTGTTGACAAATACTGCGTTAAGGGTACGGCAGCGCGGCCAATTCCGCAGCCAACATCTAATACAGAATGATCAGGATGAAGCGATGAGTATTCTTTTAAAAGTTCTAAATGATGTTTTCCTTGTGACAAAAAATCACCGGAACCAATAAAGATGTCTCCTTTTTTCGGCTCATATTTGTTTTTCTTTTTATTTAAAGAGTTCCAAAAATCAGCAGGGAAATAATAAATCTTACGAACAAGAAATCTTGACTTTGGAGAAATAGCATAATAAAGAGACCTTAAATTCATTTTTGATTTATTATTTTAATAAAAAACATTTCCTTTACAAATATATTTTAAAAAAGAGAATAATGCTTTCTATTTTAATTCCGGTTTATAATTACAATGTGTTTTCGCTTGTAGAAGAACTTGCTGAACAATGCCGTTTTATTGGAATTAATTTTGAAATTCTGTGTCAGGATGATGCTTCAAATTCTGTACTGAATAAAGAAAATGAGCGAATAAATGCTCTACAGCATTGTTCTTTTGTTTCTTTAGAAAAAAACATTGGATTAAGTTCTAACAGAAATCTTTTGGCATCAAAAGCACAATATCAAAATCTTCTTTTTATTGATGGCGATTCTATCGTAATCAACCCCAATTACATAGAAAACTATTTAGATAATATACCCGATTTTGATATTGTATACGGCGGCCGAATTCATCCTGAAAACATTTATTCTGAAAAACAAAAATTACGCTGGAAATACGGACGTTTAATTGAAGACAAAACCGTTTCTCAAAGAAATACTGCTTTGTATAAAACCCTCATGTTCAATAATACATTAATTAAAAAAGATTGTTTTATAAAGATAAAATTTGATTCTACTTTAATTAAATACGGACATGAAGATACACTTTTTGCTTATCAGGTAAGTCAGTCTCATTTTAAGGTAAAACATATCGAAAATGCGATTCAACATGGCGATATTGACGAGAATCTTATTTATATATCTAAAGTAAAAAACAGTTTAGAAAACCTGCTTATTCTTGATCGCAAAAAACAAATTGATTCTGATTTTTTAAAAATACTCAAGGCATATCATTTGTTGAAACGTTTTAAACTACGTTATACGGCAGGGTTATTTTTCACAACATTTAATACACTAATTTTAAAACAGCTAAACTCTAAAAGCCCTTCTTTAACGTTGCTTAATATTTACAAATTAACGTATTTGTGCAGTATAAAAACAAATTAGAAATTCTCTAATAAAGTTTTCCATTGTTTCATGACAAGATCAAGCTGATATTCTTTCATTTTTTCTTTTGATGCTGCGCCAAATTTCATTCTCAATTCTTCATTTTCCATTAAAACAGAAAGTTTTTCTACAAATAAATCTACATTCCCATCCGGGATTAAAAAGCCATTTTCATTATCTGCAATAATCGATCTCGGCCCCGAAGGACAATCATAAGAAACACTTGGTAAACCTAAAGACATTGCTTCTATCAAAACCATCGGAAATGCTTCAAATCGCGAAGTCATAACTAAAATAGAAGATTCAAGATATTTCTCTTTAATGTTTTTTACAAAACTAAAAATATTCATTGTGGAAGTTAATCCTAAATCAATGACAATGTTGTTTAAAGAATCAACTTCATCGGTATAAATATCTAAAGTCCAGTCTGGAAATTTTTGGCTTACTTTTTTCCAGATTAACAGTAATCTGTCTAAACCTTTTTCATACGAATTTCTTGCTACGGCAATAACTCGTTTGTTTTTTAAAGCTGCGAAATTTTCAGTTTTAATCCAGGAAGGATTTGGAATTATAACGGCGTTATTAATATGCCAGTGTTTTAGATTTTCGCGAGATAAAGCAACTACTATAGTATATTTTTTGGCACCAAAATCTTTGAATCGATATTTTAATTTTGAAAAGATATTTGTTTTGATTGATTGCTCTTCAATAAATTTAGAAGAATGAATCTCTAAAACAATTGGAATTTTCGTTTTAACAATCAGTGGTAAAATAAAAGCTTTCAAACCATTATCGGCAACAAGAATTACATCTGGTTTTATTGCTGTAATTTTTTGATTTAACTGCTTTTTATACGAGTTTAGAAAATGAAAAACATTTCCCTCCAAAATCATATTATGAAAGAAAATTTTAGAATTGAAATCGTAAAAAGGTGAATTTTCGTCTTCGTTTTGTGACAGAATATGAACTTCGTAACCAAAGTGTTCAATAAAATAATTGGCTTTAATGGACAAAACTCTGGCAACTCCTCCCGCATTTTTTATGTTGGGAACAATGTAAAGCAGTTTCATTTTTTAGAATTCAAGAAAGTTTCATAATCCCGAATATAATCCGTCTCTTCAAAAACATCTGAAGCCAAAACCAGGCAAACTGCGCCCGAAGAAAAGTTTTCTAACTCTCTCCAAATTCCTTTCGGGAGATACAATCCAACATTGGGTTTGTTGAGTAAATAGCTTTTTTTGTCTTTTCCGTCATTTACCGTTACTTCAAAACTTCCGCTTAAAGCAATCAAAACTTCATGCTGTTCAATATGCGAATGTCCGCCGCGAAAAGCACTGCTTGGAACATCAAAAAGATAATAAACACGTTTGAATTCAAAAGGAAGAACTCCGCTTTGAATGAATGCTAAATTTCCGCTCAAGTCTTCAACAACCGGAATTTTAAGTAATGAAATATCTTGAATTGTTGTCATATTTTTAGTGTTCCTCAAGCAAATTTAACCATTGCTGACCAATTTTTTCTAATAAAAAAGGTTCAATACTTTTTAATGCATTTTTTTTACAATGCTGATATAAACTTTCATCAACCGTAAATAAATTCATTGCTTCCGTTAGTTTGTCCCAATTTTGATTCTCGACTAAAATACCATTTTCAAAAGAAGTAATCATATCTCTTGGCCCGAAATCACAATCAAAAGAGACAACTGGAGTTTCGCAGGCTAAGGCTTCTAAAATCACATTTGGAAAACCTTCATTTTTACTGCATAAAACTAAAAATTTAGCTTTTTGTACATATTTAAACGGATTATTTTGATACCTTAAAAGATGAACATATTGGGAAACATTATTTGCTCCAATAGCTTTTTTTAGTTTTGTTTCGTCGCCATTTCCAATAATTACCAAATGAATCTGTTTTTGAGGCAGATTAGATTTGCTGTAACTTAAAATCAGTTTATCAAATTGTTTAATCTCGTTTTCATATTGGCCAATTGCGATTATTAAATCAAATTCCAGATGAATTTTTTCATCTTGCTTTTCCTTAATTTCTTCAAGATTTACCGGATTATGAATTGTAATTACATTTTGCAGTTTATGTGTACTTTCAATCAGCGTTTTCATTTCGTCTGTAATCGCCACATTCGCATAACAATGATTGTACATCAATCGTGTCAGCCATGAATTTTTTGGCATATAATGATCGATTAAAAAGCTGTGAACCGTAAAAATAGTTTTGGTATTGTATATAAATCGGGCTAAAATAAGTTCCTGTAATATTTTGGTGCGAAAGCGGAAATCTATAATAAAATCAAACTGATTTTGGTTTAAATAATCACTTAAAACCTTTAACCTTTTGACTTTATTAAAAAATCCGTTGCTTTTATTTTTAAGCAATCCTAAGTTTACCAATTTTCCGGAATAGGGAAAACTCACTTCATCTATAACAATAAGTATATCAACTTCAAATCCCTGCTTTTCAAAAAAAACAGACAAATTTGCCATTACTTTATCGCTTCCGCCTCCGCTTAAACGATAACCAATAAGAGCAATTTTCTTTTTTTTGTGAGATGATATCATTCTTGATTTCTTATTTTCGTATAAGTAATATTTTTTTTAACACATAGAAACATAAAAAGTGAGTCCAATGTTTGCGGGATATTTTTTTAAGTCTTTTTTTCTTCAGCAACGAAAAATTGCTCGCAAAGACGCAAAGGCGCTAAGTTTTATAAAAAACAAAACTTAAAAATAAAAATCTTTGCGAGATTAAAAAAAATTAAATCCTCTAAAAACAATATGTACAATAATCCATTAGTAACTATTATATGCCTGTGCTATAACCATGAAAAATTTGTTTTGCAGAGTTTATTATCTGCTCTAAATCAGGATTATGCTTTTATTGAATTGATAATTGTTGATGATTTTAGTACTGATAATTCACGAGAAGTTATAAAAAACTGGATTGCAGCTTATCCTGAAATTCAATTTATTGAAAATGAAACTAATTTAGGAAGCACAAAATCCTTTAATAAAGCCCTAAAACTTGCTAAAGGCGAATATATTATTGATTTAGCGTGTGATGATATTTTATTGCCAAATTGTGTTTCGTTACAATTAAAAACTTTCGAAAAAAACAGGTTTGAAAATCTTGGGGTTGTTTACGGAAATGCTGAACTAATCAATGAAAAAGGCGATTCTTATTTTTATTTTTTCCCAGTTGATGAATCCAAAAAAACAATCGAAAAAAGAGAAACCGGAGATATTTATTTGAGTGTAATTTCGGGAGGAAATAGTATTTGCTCTGTTTCATCAATGGTTAAAAAATCGGTTTTTGATGATTTACAGGGTTATGATGAAAATCTGGCTTATGAAGATTTAGATTTATGGATTCGGGCATCACGTAAATATGATTTTGATTATATCGATGAAATTTTAATTAAAAAACGAATTACGACCACATCTTTAGGAACTCATTTTCATATCAAAAACGATTCAAGGTCCCGAAAAATCAATTATTCAACTTATTTGATTATCAAGAAAGCGATTCAATTAAACAGAACAAAACAAGAGCATAAAGCTATTTTAAAACGAATCCATTTTGAGATGTTTTTAAACTTTAAAACATCTAATTATAAGCTGCTGTCAAAATATATTCTTCTTGAAATAAAGCAGCGGTTTCGTATACTATTTAAAGGATAAAACGATGTCTAAAATAGAACGCGGATTGACACGGATTCGCTAAAGCGAAGACGCGGATTGACACGGATTTTATTTTTTAAACAGATAATAAAAAAATCGCTTTTAATCCGCGTCTTTACGAAGTAAATCCGTTTCATCCGCGTATAAAAAAGCATTTTTTAAATCGTCAAAAATTTATCTAATTCATCCTTTTCCCCTTCCCAATCTCTTGAAATGTTTTCACGAATCAGCTTTGCCGGAATTCCGCCAATTAAAATATTATTCCCCCATGAAATGTAATCTTTATTGCAAAAGGAATTGGTTGCAATAGTACAAAAATCTGGAGTTTTTGTATTTTTCATTATCGAAATTCGACTGCCGCTAAAATTATAATTCCCAATAAAAACAGGTCCCGTTTTTTTTCGTTTTTCTCCAGTATTTGTATCAATCATATCATGAAAGTTAGTATCTATGATTTGACTATCGGCGCCTAACTGCACATAATTTCCCAAGACAATTTTTTCAATGCAGATTAATTTAGCGTTTGAAGCCATTGCAGCCATATTTCCAAATTCACAATATCCGTTTTCTCCAATAAATACAAAATAATCTTTTCCAAATTGTGCATGGCCTTTAAAAACCATTTTTCCGGTAATATTTATTTCTGCTATGCCTTTGTGGCGCGTATTTATCTCATACGGCTGGCCAAAACCAATCATTCCTTTTTTGATTTTCCCTTCTATTATTATTTCACCTCGTATCGATGTAAACGTTACTTTATTATAAAAGAAAACCGGGAGCTTTTTAGCTATTTCAAAGGGAAATTTTTTAAAATTAAAGTATAGTGTTTTGGTCCAGTTTACCGAATAGTAAAACTTTAATTTATGATAAAAACTTCGGAGTTTTCTATAACTGCTTCGGATCATTTTTTACTTTTTTTTTGTTGATCAAATGACGTTAACATTTCGCTCAAATTTATCTTTTTATTTATCTTGTAAAAACTAAAACCAAAAGAAATTAAAATCATCAATGCAAACAAACCATTTTTTAAAACCTCATTTTCGATAAATCGGAATAAAAAAGAAATGATACAAATGATAAAACAAATAAAATATATTTGATAGAAATCTCTCTCGAAATAAAAATGGTACTGTTTTTGGGTTATGATTTTCAACCCAATGAAATGAAAGAAAAAATAAAGACAAAAACTTATTCCTAGACCTTCCAGTCCATAAAAATAATATCCTGAAACATTCATTAGTAAAGATAAAATATTAAAACCAACCTCTGTTTTTATAAGTATTTTAGAATCGCCTTTTGCAATTAAAATAAATCCCATTGCCCAGGAAACAGCGCGAAAAAGCATTCCTAAAATCCCAATGCAGATCATGGGTAAAATAGCTTCAAACTTTAAGGTATAAAGCAGCTTAACGATAATTGGACTGAAAGCAAGAAACAAAACAATAATAGGCGTTATAATCAAAACCGAAATAAAAGCCTGCTGCTGTACGCTTATTCTAACTTTATCATTATCAGAATTTATAGAAGCTAGTTTCGGGAAATAATCGGTACTCATAACCGTAAAAATAATTCCCACATAAGAGTTTAATAACGTAAATCCGGCGTTGTAAAATCCTACTTGTTCCAAGCCTCCGGTTTTTCCAATATAAATTTGAATTAGATAAGCTGTCAAAAGCGTTAAAACACTGCTTATGGTAAGCATAAAACCTAATTTTACAATTGATTTTCCTTCGGTTACAAAGACTTCTTTTGTAATTTCTCCTTTCTTACTTTCAACTCGTACTTTATTTGAATAATAAAAAGAAAAAATCAATGAAGTTACAGATGCAAGCAAAATGGTTGGAATTATAGCATCGATTTTAAAATAAATATAGAGCGGAATTGAAAACAATAATCCGAATAAATTTCCATAAAAATTGGCTTTCGCCAAAAACTTCAAATGTCTTAAACCTTGCAAAACAGCCAATTGTCCAGAAGATAATTGTTTGAATAAAATAGTAAGCGAAAGAAATACAAACGAATACGTTTGGCTGGAATCTCCAAAAGTCAGAATACTCAAAGCTTTTGAGAAAATTAAAGTCAGAACCATTCCTAATATTCCGGTAAAAAAAATAATTCTTTTTACAATCCGAATCGTTATCGAAACCATTCGAATATCGTCTTTATTGAAATTTTCTGAAATACTTTTGACAGCGCTGGTTTCGATTCCCAGTCCCGAAACACTGCTTAACACATTCAAAGTAGAATTTAGTAAAGCTATAATTCCCATTCCGGCCGGACCTATAAAAACGGCAATTAATTTGGTGCGGATTATTGAAATTAAAATCGAAAAAAACTGAACACCTCCAAAAAGTGAAGTTGTTTTTAAAATCTGTTGATATGATTTTTTGCTATCAGTCACGAATTAATACTGATTTAGAATTTCGATAATATAATTTACTTCCGTTTCTGTCAAAACAGGACTCATTGGTAAACTTAAAACTTCATTGTGAATCTTTTCCGTAATAGGAAATGATAAATTATTCCAGTCTGGAAATGCGTTTTGTTTATGCGGCGGTAACGGATAATGAATTACGGTTTGAATATTATTTTCGGTCAAATACTGCTGTAAATGATCTCTGTTTTTAGTTCTTATAACAAATAAATGAAAAACATGATTGTTTGAAAAATCCCAAAACGGCAATTTAATTTTATCATTTTTAATTTCTGCTAAATAACGTTTTGCAACTGTTCTTCGCTTTTCATTATCAGCATCTAAATTGGGCAGTTTTACGTTTAAAAATGCGGCTTGTAATTCATCCAATCGTGAATTTACGCCAATATATTCGTTATAATATTTTTTCTCAGAACCGTAATTGCGAAGCGAAAATAGCACTTTTGCTAATTCAGGATCGTTGGTTGTAATTGCACCGCCATCGCCTAGACAGCCTAAGTTTTTTCCTGGGTAAAAGCTGTGTGCCGACGCTCCTAAATGCTCTTCGACTTCGCTCAGAGTGACATCTTTATAATTTGGAATTTGGGTTTTAGAATTTTGGAATTTTGAAACTCCGTGTGATTGTGCTGCATCTTCTACAACAATAAGATTATGTTCTTCTGCAATCTCGTTTATTTTATCCATTTCGGCTAGTTGTCCGTAAAGATGAACCGCTAAAATGGCTTTTGTTTTTGAGGTAATTTTTTCGGGAATTAAATCAGGATTGATGTTGTAGGTTTCTAATTTTGGTTCAACTAAAACGGGAACTAAATCGGCTTGTAAAATGGCTAGAATACTGGCAATATAAGTATTAGCAGGAACAATAACTTCATCACCTTTTTTGAGTTTTCCGAGTTCAATATAGCCTTTAAAAATCAAAACCAAAGCATCAAAACCATTCCCTACTCCAATGCAATATTTAGTTTGGCAATATTCGGCAAAAGCTTTTTCGAAGTTTTCAGTTTCTTTTCCTAAAATGTACCAGCCATTGTCTAAAACCAATTTCAGTTTCTCCTGAAAAGCGGTTTCATACGGTTCATTAATTTTTTTTAGATCTAGAAACGGTATCATTTTATATCCAATTTATAAAAATCCTGATTGTAAACTGCACAGCCTAATTCTTCTTTCTGCTTTAAAAGACCAGAATGATAGCCGGATTCATTTTGTTCATTTACAATTCCCATATCAAAAAAATGTTTTCCTTTTCGTTTGTATCGGTGGATCAAATTAATGAATAAAAAATCTAACGCACGCGTTTCTTCTCCTTTTTTAGAAGTGGCGCCATATTGTGATTTTACAACATTTTGGGTTTCAAAAATGGTTATTCCAGCAATAATTTCATCATTTTGATAAACTGAAAATTGTTTGATGTTTTTGGGAAACCGTTCTTTTAAAAGTGCTATTTCTTCTTTTGAATGAACGGGTTTTTCATTAAACTTTTCTAATAATCTCGGTTCTAAAACTTGATTCCAAAACGATTTAAAATCTTCTTCTTCAATAATATCCAAATCTAGATTTTCAATTCTTCTAAAATGTTTTAATTTACTTTTTGAAATTTTTAGAGGTGAATTTAAATTGGCTGCCAAATTCATTTCTTTTCGTTCTAAAACTGCTCCTCTTTTAAATAAAAAAAAGTCAAGTTCCTGATTTCCTTCCGGAAAATAAAAAACGGGAATGGGTTTGTAATAAAAAGTTACAATCGCGTTTTCTTTCAAAAATAATAAAACCGAATCCAGAATTGATTCCGTTTTTTCGGCATTTAATTTAGACGAAAAAACCAATCCTCCATAAGTAAGTCCCTGATGCGAATAAATGGAGTTTTCTTTTTTATTGGCTGGCAGAATGGCTTTTAGCTTTTCTTCTTCAAAAATTAAAAGGGAAAAATCTTCAAACCGATCTTTATGATATTCCATAAAATCACGATGAAATAAAAACGTTGCATTTTTGGCCTGAACAATAAAGTCATTCCACAATTTGTAATCGTTTTGATCGTATTTTTTTACGGTGTATTTATTCATTTTTGGTGTTTGTTCTTTTGCCACGAATTTCACGAATTTTCACGAATAAAAGCCGCTTAATGAAATTTAATACAAAAGAAATTAGTGAAAATTAGTGTAATTCGTGGCAAACAAAAAAATCTTTATTTATGTTCAAAAGCCGGCAGATACCATTTGTATTTTACCGCTAATAAACGAACTGAAATTATTACAACAGAAGTCACAAGGTACAAAACATCATCTTCTAAATTTAATTTCTTAAGTCCAAAGAATACGATACCACCAAAAATACAGATTGTTGCGTAGATTTCTCTTCTAAAAATCGTTGGAATTTCGGTACACAAAATATCCCGAATTACACCGCCAAAACAAGCTGTCATGGTTCCTAATGCTACACAAATTACAGGATGAAGTCCAGTTGTGATTCCTTTTTCAAGACCAATTAAGGTAAAAACCCCTAAACCAATTGTATCAAACAAAAACAGAGAAGTTCTTAGTTTGTCAAACTTTTTTCTGAAAATAATGGCCAGAAAGAAACCTAAAATAATAACATAAACATATTGAAGATTCATCATCCAGCCTACTGGAGTTCTTCCAATTAAAACATCACGAAGCGTTCCGCCGCCTACAGCGGTAACAAATGCAATGATAAAAACCCCAAACGGATCGAGTCTTTTATGCATCGCAGTTAATGCTCCCGACATTGCAAATGCCATTGTGCCAATAATATCTAATAAGTGAAACATGCTTTAAGGTGCAAAAATTTAAAGGTGCAGAGATACAAAGATTAAATTAATTGCAGCTCCTCAATTTGTTATTTTTTTGTATAAATAGGGCTTCTTTTTAATAAATAGGTAATCGAATCCATCCAGCTGTCTTTTATTGCCAAAAACGGTTTACGAGTTTGCGAATATATTTTTGAAGCATTTTTATACATGTCAAAATAAACCGTGTAATAGTAGTAAACCTGTGTGCTTGCGGTTGTTGTCGAAACATCGTTGGTTTTAACCTTCTTATTATTGTCACTTACTTTTGCGTCTCCGCTGCTGTAAGTTGTGGCAGTTGTTCCAGAATTCATGGTATAGGAAACTTTTGCGGCTACAATATTATCAACGCCAAGAATTTTTTCAAGATCTTCAATTGGTGTTTCATCAATATTGTTGTGATCAATTCCCGCTTTGTGCAGTAAACTATTTGTAGTTCTTAAATCCTGAACCGTCAGCGGAAAAATATTTGACGATTTATCAATCAGTTTATTATAAAGATCATTCTGGGCAAATTTTGCCATGTCTTCTGAGCTTTCCTGTGTATATGAATTTAAATACGGAACCGGAAGTACTGCAATTGTATTGGGTTTTACCTCTGCTGCAGCAATAACTGCCGAATTAGAAGAAGAATTATTTCCCTGACTTACATCAAAAGTCTGCGAACGCCCGCTAGCAAAATCGATTCTGGCTATTTGCGAAACATCAAGAGATATTATCAGCGTTTCTCCGGGTAAAGAATATTCAACCGTTTTATCAGATATTTTGCTGATTGTACCTTCAATAATCTGATAATCTCTTTTAATAATTTTATCTAATTTTTTTCCGCCTTGAGCAAAAGTAAAAACAGATACAAAAAACAGCAATAATACGGCAGTTAATTTTTTAATCATCATATCATTTAGAATTTAATTTATAATCAGATTTTCCACGTCTGATAAATTTATAAAATTTAAACGGATAATTAACACTAAGAAACACAACGAATTAACTCTTTGTCAATTCATTACATATGCTGCGTATAGAAATTGTAATCTTTTAAAATTACCCTGATAAAATCGTTATTATTTCCTGATTGATTTTTAATTCCGGTTACGCCTTCAATTTTTGCAACCAGTTTATAGATAATTTCATGATCATTTTTAGCCAGCGCACTTTGATATGTTTCTTTAATAATTCGCATATCATTATCCGATAATTTAATTACCAAAGGATAAGTCGGCACATAAGCCTCACCAATATCTTCCAGAATGGTATGGCTGATATTAATTTTATTCTTTAAAGTAATTACGGCTGTTCCCGCTGCCATATCTCCTAATCGCTGTGATTTTTTACTTGAAGCCACAGCAATTAAACCAATGATTCCATTGAATAAACTAAAATCAATAATTCTAAAAAACCAACGAATTAGGTAATCGCCAAAACTTGCCTGATAACCATCTATTTTTACGACTTTTATTTTTACTAGTTTTTTCCCAAAGGATTGTCCTTCAAAAATACTTTCTAAAGTTAACGAGTAAATAATCAGTGGAAAAAACAACACCAAAAATATAGCTCCTCTGGACCATGAATCTAAATTTGTCATGAGCTTATCGATGTCCATCCAGTAAAAAAACACCCAAATAATAAAGAATATATACGAAATTTTAATGCCTGCGTCAATGAAATAAGCACCTAATCGCTCGCCTACAGAGGCAGCGACAAAATTTATTTTGACATTTTGTGTTGTGTTAATAGATAATTCTGACATATTTTATATTTTAGCCCTCAATGAGAGAAGTTGCCTTTATAAAACAAAATAAAGAAAAATGGCTGGAATTTGAGCTAGCTATTTTCGGTAAAGCTAAGAAAAATCCTGACGAATTAGCTAATTTGTACATTCAATTAATGAATGATCTTTCCTATGCGCAAACTTATTACCCTAAAAGTAAGACAGTTATCTATTTAAATCATTTGGCTTCACAAATTTATCAAAAGATTTATAAAACGAAGCGAACGGAGAAAAACAGAATTGTAGAGTTTTTTAAAATAGAAGTCCCGCTTTTGCTTTTTGAATACAAAAGATATCTTTTATACGCTTTTGTACTCTTTTTTGCCACCGTTGCAATGGGAGTTGTTTCTGCACGCTACGATCCAAATTTTGTTCGGTTGATATTAGGCGACGATTATGTCAATATGACTTTAGAAAATATCAAGAAAGGAAACCCAATGGCGGTTTACGGCTCTGGATCTAACTGGGGAAGCTTTGTAGGTATTACAATGAACAATCTTTATGTTGGCGCAAAATGTTATATGTATGGAATTTTTGCAGGAATTGGAACCTTTTTTGTAGCAATGAACAATGGTATTATGCTTGGCTCATTTCAATATTTCTTTTACGAGCAAAATGTTTTCTGGAAAAGTGTACGCGGTATCTGGATTCATGGAGCAATGGAAATTTTTGGTATTGTAATTGAAACTGCTGCCGGATTTATTTTGGGTGCCTCTATCCTGTTCCCTAAAACCTATTCAAGAATTAATTCTTTTAAAATTGGTTTTAAAAACAGTTTTAAAATATTTTTAAGCACTTTCCCTTTTACCATTGGCGCAGGTTTTCTTGAAGGATTTATTACGAGATATTCTATCGATATGCCTAACTGGTTAAGCAGTTTTATAATATTATTTACTTTAGCAATAATTTCATTTTATTACTTGGTTTACCCTGCTATTGTTTACAAAAAAGTGCATAAATTATCAGCCAAACCGAATTAATTAAACCAGTAATGAATAAAATTTTATTTATTTTATCTTTTTTCCTTTTCTGCAGTGTTTCGAATGCGCAGGATTCTTTGGTGACGGAAGATCCTCCAAAAATTGCTTCGATAAAATACTCTGAAAAAGATATTCAAATTGATTCAGACTCAATTGAAAGCAAGACTTTTTCAAAAAATTATCAGAAAAAATATACCGATCCAGATTTTGTTTACGAACATAAAGCTCCGGAAAAAAGTCTTTGGGATCGTTTTAAAGACTGGCTTGCCAGTATTTTTAGAAGTCTGTTTTCGTTTAGCACAACCGAAGCTTCTTTAAACTTTGTAGGTATATTGATCAGGGTTATTTTGACGTTAGGAGTTATTTTGATGATTTATTTAATCGTTAAAGCAATTATTAATAAAGAAGGACAATGGATTTTTGGCAAAAATTCTAATAAAAGAACTGTTTATTATTCTGATATCGAGAAAAACATTCACCTTTTAGATTTCGAAAAACTAATCAAAGAAAGCCTTGAATCTGGTGAAAAACGTGCTGCAATTCGATACTATTATCTTTGGCTTTTAAAAATAATGGCCCAGAATAATTATATCGAATGGGATATCGAAAAAACAAATTCCGATTATTTATATGAGCTTCAAAGACCTGCTCATAGAGAAGAATTTACATATTTGTCATATCTCTACAATTACATTTGGTATGGTGAATTTGAAATTGATGAAACCACTTTCAACAAGGCACAGAGTAGATTTAAGAATGCAATAAAAACCTTTAGTTAATGAATAAGAATATAAAAATATACATTTCTGTTCTGGTTTTTATTTTTATCTTAATTCTGGTTTCAGATTATGACAAACCAAAACCTATTGACTGGCGTCCAACTTATTCTGTCAATGACAAAATTCCTTTTGGGTTATATGTTTTTGATAAAGAAATTGGCGGTATTTTAAAAAAGCAAAAAATCCAAAGAATTTCAACTGTAACGCCTTATGAATTTTTAGATTCAAAATACGATGAAGATTCATTAGTCGAAACTTATTCTGTAAAAGGAACTTTTGTTAATATTTCTGTACAGAATAATATTGACGATCAGTCGATGAAAGAGATTATGTATTTCGTTTCACACGGAAATAATGCCTTTTTAAGTATGGCAAATTTCCCAAAACCTTTATTGGATAGTTTGAAGTTTGAATATACTTCAAATTTCCGTCCAACAGATAGTTCATTAGTCTGGATGGCAAATAAAAAACTGAGTCGAAAAGCATACAAATCAACAGGCGATATTGCCGATTATTTTTCTAAGATTGACACTTTAAACACCATTGTTTTAGGTTATCAGGGAAATCCAAAAAAGAAGAAAAACATAAATTTTATAAAAGTTCCTTATAAAAACGGAAATTTCTTTCTGCACATACATCCCGTTGCTTTTACAAATTATAATCTGCTCAAAAAGGATCGTTATCAATATGCTGAAAATGTGCTTTCTTATATTCCAAAAGGAGATGTTTTTTGGTACACAAAATTGCAGACAGATGAAAATATTTCCGGGTCGCCGCTTCGATATATATATAGTCAGCCGGCCTTAGCATGGGCTTTCTATTTATTCCTGATCGGCATGTTGATTTTTATGATATTTAATGCCAAAAGAAAACAGAGAATTGTTCCTATTTTGCAGCCATTATCAAATTTGACAATTGATTTTACCAAAACAATTGGTAATTTGTACTATCAGGAAGGAGATCACAAGAATATAATTGATAAAAAAATCATTTATTTCTTAGAAAGAATCAGAACTGAATATTTAATCGACACCACAAAACTGGATGACGAGTTTGTTAAAAAACTGCATCATAAAACAGGTAAAGACGAAAAAGATATTCAGGAACTGGTATTTTTAATTAACGAACACCGAAATAGTTATCATGACAGTATTGAACAGGATTTAATCCGAATTAATAATGCAATCGAAAAAATCATACATTAAAAATATTTGTGAAGATTTAAAATTAAAGAGTTAAAAAAAATCTTTTTTAATCCTAATAATCTGTGGCAAAAAAAATAAAACAAACGAATTAAAAAACACACCAAACATGGACGATATTAATACACCAGAAACAGAAATCACAAATGAAAATGTGAATTTTGAAACCAGAATAAATTTAGCACCGCTTTTAGAGCATGTAAACGCCATTAAAAAAGAAATCGAAACTGTAATTGTGGGACAGCATAAAATGGTTGACCAGCTTTTGGTTGCTATTTTATCAAACGGTCACGTTTTACTGGAAGGTGTTCCCGGAGTTGCCAAAACAATTACAGCAAAGTTATTAGCAAAAACATTAAACATTGATTTTAGCCGAATTCAGTTTACACCGGATTTAATGCCATCTGATATTTTAGGAACTTCTATTTTCAATTTAAAAAGTTCAGAATTTGAATTCAAAAAAGGACCAATCTTTTCTAATTTAATTTTAATTGACGAGATCAACCGTGCGCCTGCAAAAACTCAGGCCGCTCTTTTTGAAGTTATGGAAGAACGTCAAATTACAATTGACGGTTCCGGATATAAATTAGAAACTCCGTTTTTGGTAATTGCAACGCAAAACCCAATTGAGCAGGAAGGAACTTACCGTTTGCCGGAAGCACAATTAGACCGTTTCTTGTTCAAAATCACGATCGATTATCCAAAATTAAACGAAGAAATCCTGATTATTCAGAGAGAGCATTTATTGCAGGATCACGGAAAATTAGAAGCTATCCAAACACTTCTTTCTTCTGCAGAAATAAACCAGTATCAGGCTTTAGTTAAACAAATTAGAGTTGAACAAAACTTATTAGAATATATTGCAAGAATCGTAGTAAACACAAGAGAAAATGCCTTTTTATATTTAGGAGCTTCGCCTCGTGCATCGATTGCAATTTTGAACGCTTCAAAAGGTTTCGCTGCCATTCGCGGACGTGATTTTGTTACTCCGGAAGATATTAAAGAAGCTGCAATTCCAGTTTTACAGCACCGTGTTATCGTTGCTCCGGAACGTGAAATGGAAGGAATTACAAGTTCTGAAATTATCAAACAAATTATCGAAACTGTAGAGATTCCTAGATAGTTCTCTGTTCCTGAGAGGTTTTCAAAACCTCGTAGGTATTAATTATATTATTTATTCTAAGTCAAAAACACCTACAAGGTTTTAAAAACCTTGCAGGAGAACTTGAAACTTAAAACCTGAAACTATAAAAAACAGTGAAGTTTATAAAAAGTCTATATCTCAATAATTTCTTCTTCTATGTGCTTTTGGGCATTATAGCATTATTTGTCTGCGCTTTTATTTTTCCAAATTTGTATAACGCAGTTTGGTTTATTATTTTGGTTTTGATCACTTTTTTAGGCTTGGATATTTTAATATTATATCTGGCAAAAACAGGAATTGAAGCAGAAAGAATTACACCCGAAAAGCTTTCAAATGGAGATTTAAACCCAATAAACATCAAAATCAGAAATCATTATACTTTTCCAATTTTAGTCAGGATAATTGATGAAATTCCGTTTCAATTTCAGGTTCGTAATTTTAAAATTGCAAAAAGAGTAAAAGCGTCTGAAGAAAAAGAAATCGGATATGATCTTCGTCCAACCGAACGCGGCGAATATCATTTTGGTTATTTAAACATTTACGTTTCTTCGCCATTAAGATTGATTTCAAGAAGATTTTCTTTTGCAAAAGATCAAATGGTGCCAACTTATCCGTCTTATATTCAATTAAGAAAATACGATTTAATAGCATTTTCGAATAATCTGTATCAATACGGAATCAAGAAAATCCGCCGAATTGGTCATACCATGGAATTTGAACAAATCAAAGAATATGTTCAGGGCGATGATCTTCGAACTTTAAACTGGAAAGCTACAGCAAAGAAAAATGCTTTGATGGTGAATCAGTTTCAGGACGAAAAATCACAGTCTGTTTATTTGGCAATTGACAAAGGGCGCGTTATGCAAATGCCTTTTGATGGATTAAGTTTACTGGATTATGCTATAAATTCGACTTTGGTTTTATCAAATGTAATTTTGAAAAAACAGGATAAGGCTGGAATTTTTGCTTTTTCTAAAAAAGTAGAAAACAGAGTTTTTGCAGAAAGAAGAGGTTCGCAGATGCAAAAAATCCTTGAAACTTTATACAACATCAAAACCGACTTTTTCGAAAGCGATTACAGCCGATTATATGTTGATATCAAGAAAAACATCAACCAAAGAAGTTTGATTATTCTGTATACAAATTTCGAAACCATGGACGGCTTACATCGTCAGCTGCCCTATTTAAAAGGAATTGCAAAAAGTCATTTACTGGTTGTTGTCTTTTTTCAGAATACGGAACTAAACGCTATTATCAATAAAAAAACAGATACAATTCAGGAAGTTTACGATAAAGTAATTGCTGAAAAATTCATGTTTGAAAAACGTCTTATCGCAAACGAACTAAAGAAATACGGAATCCACTCGGTTTTAACACAGCCTGAGAATTTGACTTTGGATGCTATTAATAAGTATTTAGAGATTAAGGCTAGGGGGATTTTGTAGAAGTTGTGAAATGTAGTTTGTAAAAAGTAAGATGATTACAGAAAAACATTGATTTATGAATGAGCTCGAATCTCACATTTTCACGTACATTGTTCAATTTCGCGGAGGAACATATTGCACTCAAGTTATATCTGAAAACATAGAAAATTCAATTATCAAATGGCTTGAAAAAATAAAAGAAGAAAAAAACGAAATACAATATTTAGGAACTAAAACGCTTGAAAATTTAGAATTTCAAATACTTAATCAAATGGATTTTCCAACTAAACTTAACAGATTAAACAACGTTTGGTTTCTGCAATTTAGTTCTAAATCAGGATCTTTTTTTATAAATATTGTAAAGACTTCTAATACTTAAAAGCATTATTAAAATTTAAGCTTTAGAAATAGAACCATTTTATTCTCTGTTAATTAATGGTTATATTTAAAAATATGAATTAAGTTGATTTGAATTATTGATTAGTTTTGGATATCAAATAACTTCTAAATCATTAAAAAATGAAAAAAGCAATTCTAATTGTATTCATTTTAACCAGCCTATTTTGTTCTGCACAAAAAACAGAAAACATTATAATCATAACTACTGACGGTTTTAGATGGCAGGAAGTTTTTAAAGGATTAGATCCGGCAATTGCCAATGATAAAAAATTCAATCAGGGAGACAGTACTTATATTTATAAAAAATATTCTGCTTCAGATTTTGCAGGATCACGTCAAAAAATCATGCCTTTTTTCTGGACAGAAATTGCTTCGAAAGGGCAAATTTATGGAAATCGCGATCTTGGAAGTAAAGTAGATGTTTCAAATCCGTATTGGTTTAGTTATCCTGGATATAGCGAAATCATGACTGGAAATGTTGATGTTCAGATAAATTCTAACGGTTACAAACCCAATCCAAACGTAAATGTTCTGGAATTCCTGAATAAACAATCTAAACTAAAAGGGAAAGTTGCTGCTTTTGGTGCATGGGATGCTTTTGACCGAATTTTAAATGAAGAAAGAAGCGGTTTTCCGGTAATTTCTGCTTTTGATAATGTGGGCGGAAACAAACCTACAGCCTCTCAAAAACTATTAAACGAAATGCGAAATAATTCGTTTAAACCTTTTCACGAAGATGAATGTCTTGATGTTTTTACACATTATGAGGCAATGGACGAACTTAAAACAAAGAAACCAAAAGTATTATATATCTCTTACGGCGAAACCGACGAATGGGCGCATCATGGTCATTACAAATCGTATTTAGATGCG
Source organism: Flavobacterium panici (assembly GCF_903819335.1). GTDB lineage: Bacteria > Bacteroidota > Bacteroidia > Flavobacteriales > Flavobacteriaceae > Flavobacterium > Flavobacterium panici. Next base: position 122,870 of record NZ_CAIJDE010000064.1, read on the forward strand.
GTTAATCAGGTAGATAAATGGATTAAAGAAATTTGGGATTTTGTACAAAATGATCCGCAGTACAAAAACAAAACAACTATATTTATAACCGTTGATCACGGCCGCGGCGACAAAATAAAATCACAATGGACAGATCACGGAGCTGATGTTGAAGGTGCATCACAAATTTGGTTCGCCGCAATGGGACCTGAAATTACTCCAAAAGGCGAAATCAAAACAGATTCTCAATTCTACCAAAAACAATTCGCCCAGACTTTTGCCAAAATCATGGGATATAATTTCACCACAGATCATCCTGTTGAAACTGAAGTTAAAGAACTTTTTGACAAATAGTTTTTTTTCACGAATTACGCGAATTTTCACTAATTTATTTTGATTGAACTCAATTATAATTCGTGAAAATTCGTGTAATTCGTGGCGAAAACTATAAATATTCAAAACCTTGCAGGAAGAAAAAAACTCTGTACCTTTGAGCCTTTGCAACTTTGAGACTCAAAAAAAATGAAACAAATAACTTCAGTTCAAAATCCGTTTATAAAATCGCTTGCTTTATTACAGGAAAAAGCAAAAGCCAGAAAACAAACCGGAACATTTTTAATTGAAGGGCAACGCGAAATTTCATTAGCCATAAAAGGCGGTTACGAAATTGAAACTGTTTTATTTTTACCCGATTTAGTGACCGAAAACCAAATCAATAAACTAGTTTCTTCATCGGTTCAGTTAATCGAAATCAACAAAGAAGTTTACCAAAAGCTAGCTTATCGCGATACAACCGAAGGTATCTTGGCTGTAGCCAAAACCAAATCTCTAAAATTATCCGATTTAAAATTATCTGATAATCCATTAATTTTAGTGGCCGAATCTCTGGAAAAACCCGGAAATGTCGGCGCCGTTTTACGTACCGCAGATGCCGCAAATCTTGATGCCGTTTTAATTGCAGACCCAAAAAGCGATTTATACAATCCGAATATTGTGCGTTCCAGCGTTGGCTGTTTGTTTACCAACCAAATCGCAACCGGAACAACCGAAGAAATTATTGCTTTTTTAAAAGAAAAAAAGATCAGTTTTTACTCGGCAACTTTACAAAATTCAACTTCCTATCATACCCAAAACTTCACTACTCCAACCGCTTTGGTTGTTGGTACAGAAGCGACAGGCTTAACGCAAAAATGGCGTGACGAAGCAACGCAAAACATTATTATCCCAATGCAGGGCGAAATCGACAGCATGAATGTTTCTGTCGCTGCCGCTATTTTAATTTTTGAAGCAAAAAGACAAAGAGGGTTTTAGATTTTAGATTTTAGATTTTAGATTTTAGATTTTAGATTTTAGATTTTAGATTTATAAAAAATCGCTTTGCTCTTTTTTATTGGGATTTGGAATTTAAAAAATTGGAATTTATTTTCTGTCAGGCTGAGCGAAGTCGAAGCCCTTTTTTTATTCAAAAAATCTAAAATCTTAACTCTAAAATCAACAATCCATTCCCTTGCGTATGTTCTAAGTTATTCTTATTTTTAGTACTTGAACTATGCCGTTATGATAGAAATAGATATTGAAAAAGAAAACAAAGCAATTACGCACGAATACAAGGAATTACTGCGAATTAGTTACCAGACTTTAACACCTGCCGACAAAAAATTAATTCGTAAAGCTTTTGATGTTGCTGTTGATGCTCACAAAGAACAAAGACGCAAATCTGGCGAAGCGTATATCTTTCATCCTATTGCAGTTGCGAAAATTGTTGCCTCAGAAATTGGTCTGGGAGCGACCTCTATTGCCGCGGCTTTATTACACGATGTTGTCGAAGATACTCCCATAACTGTTGAAGATATTGAGCGTTTATTTAATCCAAAAGTAGCGCAGCTTGTTGAAGGTTTAACTAAGATTTCGTTAGTTCAAAAAGATTTAAATGCATCCATGCAGGCGGAGAATTTCCGCAAAATGATTCTGACTTTGAACGATGACGTGCGTGTAATTTTGATAAAATTAGCCGATCGTCTTCATAATATGCAGACCATGGATTCAATGGCAGAATATAAACAGACGAAAATTGCTTCTGAAACGCTTTATATTTATGCTCCTCTCGCCCATCGTTTGGGACTTTACAATATCAAAACCAAACTGGAAGATTTGGGATTAAAATATACAGAACCTGCTGTATACGAAGATATTGTAAGCAAAATTAGAGAAACTAAGGAAGAACAGGATGCTTACATCAAAGATATCTCTGATGTTTTAAAGAAATCTCTTGATGCTGAAAATATAGATTATATTATAAAAGGCCGTCCGAAATCTATTTATTCGATCCGCCGTAAAATGCGCGCGCAAAACGTGAGTTTTGATGAAGTGTACGATAAATTTGCGCTTAGAATCGTTTATAAATCAGATCCGCATGATGAAAAATTCATCGCCTGGAAAATATATTCCATCGTAACTGATCATTACAGACCGAGCCCAAGCCGTTTGCGTGACTGGATTTCATCTCCAAAATCAACTGGATATGAAGCACTTCACATAACTGTTATGGGACCAAAAGGCCGCTGGGTTGAAGTTCAGGTTCGAAGCGAGCGTATGGATGAAATTGCAGAAAAAGGTTATGCAGCACATTACAAATATAAAAATGGCGCAAGTGAAGAAAGCGGTTTAGATGTCTGGCTGAATTTACTTCGTGAAGCTTTAGAAAATCCGGAGACAAATGCGGTAGATTTTGTGGAAGATTTCAAAATGAATTTATATTCAAAAGAAATTTTCATTTTTACCCCAAAAGGAGAAATAAAATCATTGCCAAAAGGCGCAACTTCGTTGGATTTTGCTTTTAGTATTCACTCAGAAATTGGAATTAAAACAAGAGGAACCCGCGTAAACGGGCGTCTTGTGCCTTTAAACCACGAATTAAAAAGCGGTGATCAGGTTGAAGTTATTACATCGGCAAACCAAAAACCTACGGTAAACTGGTTGGAATATGTAACCACTTCAAGAGCAAAAAATAAGATCAAAAACGTTCTTAACGAGAACACGAAAAAAATTGGCGAGGAAGGAAAAGAATTACTCACCCGAAAACTTAAACATTTAAAAATTACGCTTAACGAACAAGTTACAAACGAGTTAGTTAACTTTTTTAAACTAAAAACCAGTTTAGATTTATTTTACCGCGTTGGAATTGGTGCTATCGAAAATCAGCAGTTAAAAGATTACGCAGCACAAAAAGGAAATACGTTCATCAATTTCTTTAAAAATAAAATTAAAAGAAATAAAGACAACACCGCTGCCGAAGATATCCACAAACCAGTCATTAGCAGTAATTACGACATGCTGGTTTTTGGAACTGAGCATGATAAACTGGATTATAAACTTTCGCAATGCTGTAACCCAATTCCGGGTGACGATGTTTTTGGTTTCGTTACGATAAACGAAGGAATTAAAGTGCATAAAAAAGATTGTCCAAATGCTATTGGAATGCAGTCTAATTATGCATACAGAATCATGAGTGCCAAATGGATAGATTCTTCTCAAGAAGAATTTAAAGCCATTATCAATATTACCGGAATGGACGTTTTAGGACTTACAAATCAATTAACGCGAGTAATTTCAAACAATATGAGCGTTAATATTCAGAGTATTTCGTTGAGTACGGATGCGGGAATTTTTCACGGACAAATCGCGGTAATTGTTCAAAACAATACCATTTTGAAAAAAATGATCAATGCCATTAAAAAAATTGACGGCGTTGATAAAGTTACCAGAGAATATAGAACCTAATTTATATTTAAAAAATATTAGGCATGATTAATAAAAAACCATTTAACACATAGAAACATAGATTTATTATAATCAATTTATAATGTTAAAGGTAAAATAAATGACACATCATTTACACATAGCTATGTTTGTTTATACAAGTGAAACGCCTTTGCAGACAAAGAAAAACTATGCTTCTATGTGTTTAAATAATTTAAACTCAAAGCGTCAAAACAAGAACCAAATCATTGTTTATGAAAAATGAAAACCTAGAAATTCCCGAAGTTATTTTTGATGAAAATGGAGAACTTTTAATTGTCGCTTCTAAATCTTCCTCAAAAGATGATTTCGATTTCTTTCAGGGAAAATCAGTTATTCGTAACAAAAAACTAAAAACAAGATTTGCCAACTGTACGGAGTGGATTGAGTTTCCATCAACTCAGGAAATGTATAAAATTTTAAACGGGATTGGCAATATTGATAATTTTCTTGCCACTTTTGACGGAGAACCTTTTGAAGGAATGACCGTTAGATTATTTAATCCGAAGACAAAATTGTGGAGCATTTACTGGGCCGATTCTAATTCAGGAACATTAGACAAACCTGTTGTAGGCTCATTTGAAGATAAAATTGGACATTTTTTCTCTAAAGATATTTACGAAGGCAAAAATGTAATTCAGGTATTTAGATGGGATGCCCGTGACGAAAATAATCCGGTGTGGAGTCAAGCCATGTCTGACGATCAGGGAAAAACATGGGAATGGAACTGGTACATGTATATGTCAAAAACGAACTGAAAATCTGTTATTTTTCTCCTAAATTAAAATAATTATGTTAATTAAGTTCTGTTGGACTTTGTAAAATATAATAGCGCAAAAGCCTGAATTTGGTACATTCTCTGTTATCAAATTCCAGTTTAAACGTTAAACTTTAAACCCGAAACTTTTATTCATTAAAAATAAAAAATTATCTTTGCAGGATATGACACTTATTTCAACTGACAACACTAAGAATCAAGAAATTGTAAAAAATGTTTTTACAATGTATCTTGAACAAAAAGGGCATCGCAAAACTCCTGAGCGTTATGCTATACTTCAGGAAATTTACGATAGCGAGGAGCATTTTGACATAGAAAACCTATACATCAAAATGAAAAACAAAAACTACCGTGTGAGCAGGGCTACGCTTTACAACACGATCGAGTTATTGTTAGACTGCGCTTTGGTTAGAAAACATCAATTTGGACAAAATCAGGCTTACTACGAAAAATCATATTTTGATAAACAGCATGATCATATCATTATGACAGATTCTGGTGAGGTAATCGAATTTTGCGATCCAAGAATTCAAACCATCAAAAAAACTATCGAAGAGATATTTGATATTGAAATCACAAATCACTCGCTTTATTTCTACGGAAACAAAAAACAGAGTTCACAGTCTTAAAAGAAAGACTTTTTCAAAAAATTAAAAAAAAAGAAAATTAACTACATAATCAGTAGGACAGCTTTTAATTGTCCTAACGCAAATTAAAAACAGAATGACGGTAGATTTATTACTAGGATTACAATGGGGAGATGAAGGTAAAGGAAAGATTGTTGACGTTCTTACCTCAAATTATGATATTATTGCACGTTTTCAAGGAGGACCAAATGCAGGACATACATTAGAATTTGATGGAATTAAGCACGTACTTAGAACTATTCCTTCTGGAATTTTCCATAAAGATTCAATAAATATTATCGGAAATGGTGTTGTAATTGATCCTGTAGTTTTTCAAAAAGAAATTGAAGGTTTAGAGAAATTCAACCTTGACATCAAAAAGAAATTAATCATTTCAAGAAAAGCACATTTAATTTTACCAACGCACCGTTTGCTTGACGCGGCTTCTGAAGCTTCAAAAGGAAAAGCAAAAATTGGTTCTACTCTTAAAGGAATTGGCCCAACTTACATGGACAAAACTGGTAGAAACGGTTTACGTGTAGGTGATATCGAATTAGAAGATTTTAACGAGCGTTACAGAGCATTGGCTGACAAGCACGAAGCTATGATTGCTTTCTATGATGTTGCTATTCAATACAATTTAGCTGAACTTGAAAAAGAGTTCTTTGAAGCTATCGAAGAATTAAAAAAATTAGATTTTATTGACAGTGAAGAATATATTCACCAAGCTCAAAAAGCAGGTAAATCTATTCTATGTGAAGGAGCTCAAGGTTCATTATTAGATGTTGATTTTGGAACTTATCCATTTGTAACTTCATCAAATACTACTGCTGCAGGAGCTTGTACTGGTTTAGGAATTGCTCCTAACAAAATCAAAGAAGTGTACGGAATTTTTAAAGCTTATGTTACTCGTGTTGGCAGCGGACCTTTCCCAACAGAACTTTTTGACGAAGTTGGAGCTACAATGGCAAGAGTTGGTAATGAATTTGGATCTGTAACAGGAAGACAAAGACGCTGCGGATGGTTAGACCTTGTGGCTTTAAAATATGCTGTTCAGGTAAATGGAGTTACGCAATTAATGATGATGAAAGGTGATGTCCTTTCTGGTTTTGAAACTTTAAAAGTTTGTACCGAATACAACTATAAAGGTCAAAACATTGCTCACTTCCCTTATAACATTGAACCGGAAAATGTTACTCCGGTTTACAAAGAGTTTAAAGGCTGGAAAGCAGATTTAACAGGATTGACAACGTATGATGCATTGCCAATCGAGCTAAAAGAATATATTGAGTTTATTGAGAAAGAAATCGAAGTGCCAATCAAAATTGTATCAGTTGGACCAGACAGAAAGCAAACAATAACAAAATAATACATTTAAACGCTCTGATAATCAGGGCGTTTTTTTTATGAAACTATTTTCGAAATGAGAAAAAATCCAGAAATTGAAATTACAGAAACCAAATTATTATCTGATAATTGGTATGTATTAAACAAAGTTACTTTTAACTATAAAAAGGAAAACGAAAAATTAGAATCGCATATTCGTGAAGTGTATGATCGCGGAAATGGTGCCGGAATATTATTATACAATAGTTCTAAAAAAACGGTTATTCTAACCAGACAATTTCGTTTACCAACTTTTCTTAACGGAAATAAAACCGGAATGATGATCGAGGTTTGCGCCGGACTTTTAGATAAAGATAATGCCGAACAAGCTATAATTCGAGAAACGGAAGAAGAAACAGGTTATCGCTTAAAAAAAGTTCAAAAAGTTATTGAAACCTACATGTCTCCAGGTTCTGTAACAGAGATTCTATATTTATTTGTGGGAGAATATGATGAAAACATGAAAGTAAGCTCTGGCGGCGGACTTGACGCTGAACAGGAAAATATTGAAGTTCTGGAATATACTTTTGATGAAGCTTACGCCATGATTGAATCTGGAGAGATTACAGATGCCAAAACTATTTTATTGCTGCAACACGCGAAGATTAAAAATTTAATTTAGATTTTTTGAGTATTTTTAAATTCTAAAAATACTCAAATGTCCAAATTCAAGATATTATTTTTTCTGTTTTTACCTTTTCTTATAATGGCACAAAATGAGAAACTGCCAGCCGAAAGACTAAAACAAGATCTTACTATTTTTAAAGAAATAAGAGAAAAAGCCAATTCTGGATTATACAAATACCGCACAAAACAGCAAATTGACAGTATTTATTCCTGGGCATTTTCACAAATAGAAAAACCTGCAACACTGCTCGAATTTTACAAAATCATTTTAAAAATTACTGATTTTGAAGGCAGCGTACACAATGATACTACTCTTCCTGATGAATTTCAGAATAAATTTTCATTAGGAAATGTGTTTTTTCCATATCCTGTAAAACTCATTGAAGGAAAGTTAGTAATCAATTTTCAAAACTCAGAAATTCCGTTAGGCTCAGAAATTCATAGTGTAAACAAAATTAAAGTCAATAAACTAATAAAAGACTTTTATAAATATTACACTACTGACGGCTACAATATTTCAGGAAAATATATTGGATTAACAAGTTCGTTTGGAAAATATTTTGAAATGGAATACGGACCTCAAAAGAGTTTTTTAGTAGAATATTCGCTTCTTAACAGCTCTAAAAAACTAACTAAAATAGTTTCTGCCGTATCTAATGATATCCGAAAAGAAAATTTCAAAAATCGTTTTTCACTTCCTATAGATAGTCTTCAGTTTAATAAAGCAAAAAACAAATATTCGTTTAAGATTATTTCTAAAAACACAGCCTTACTTTCTGTTCACACCTTTTCAATTGGTAAAAATGCAAAAGCGAAAGAACATTTAGCTTATAAAAAATATCTGGACAGCTGTTTTCAATATTTAGGCAAAAATAACCAGATAAATAACCTAATTGTAGACGTAAGAAACAATGGCGGAGGCAGCGATCCAAATGATATTTTGACTTTTTCTTATCTTACACAAAAACCATATCGCGAAAATGCTTCTGCATATGTTAGTTTTCAGGAAATTCCGTTTGCAGATTATTTTGTTTACGATGAAACCGAACCTCAAAAAAAGCTGGAAGAAAAAAATGATTTTGAAACTGATTTAAAAGAAGAGTTTCCGAAGTTAGAAAACGGAAAATACAATCAGGACGAAAAATTCAATCAATTATTACAACCTGATACAAACAATTTTAATGGACAAATCTATTTATTGATAAGTCCAAGAATTGCTTCTGCAGGGTCGTTATTCGCTTCTTTAGTGACAGGAAATACAAATGCAATTATTATTGGTGAAGAAACTATGGGCGGTTATTTCGGACATAACGGCCACACTCCTGTTGAATATGAATTACCAAATACAAAAATTAAAACAAAATTTTCAATTGTAAATTTAGATCAGGATGTTCCTAAAAAGGCCAATCAGATATTTGGCAGAGGAATTATTCCGGATCATGAAGTTAAACAAACTTTAGAAGATTTTTTACAAAATAAGGATACACAGTTTGAATATACGTTGAAATTAATTGAATCGAAATAATTTTTCTTTAAATTTAAAAGAGAGAAAAAACTTAAAACATTGTATGTTTGTTTTTTAAGTGAAGTAAATATGACACACCAACAAATTTTAGATAAACTCGCAGCAAAACATCTTGTAAAATCAATTGATGATGATTTGGCAACAGTAACTTTTCATGCAATGTGCTATGAAAAAGACACAGAAAAACAACTTTTGTATATACTGCCTAAACTATTAAATCGCTGGAATTGTGTTTTAAATGCAAGTGAAATTTCTAATAAATACAAGCAAAAAACAATTCTCGCTCTTTCTGTTCTTATACACAAATACGGATTTAAAGACGACACCATAAACAAGAGAGCAATTGAAGCTATAGATCTTTTGAACAAGGAAGTAGCTTTAAGCGATGATTTTTTTAGAAAATCAGAAGAAATAAAACAATTTATCTTATCATCGCCTGCACCTTTAAAGCGAAAACCTTCTATTCCGGAAAGTATTACTTTTTACAGAAAAGGAGATGTAATTTCAATTCAATTGGAAGACCATTTTTACGCTGCATATATTCATAAAATTTCTGGGGCTAATGAGAGTCCGATTTTAGAATTTTATGATGGCATTTTTGATAAAGTTCCAACTTGGGAAGAATTAGAGAATCTATGTGCAAAAGGCCAAATCTATAATGATGGAATTGAAAGGATTTCAAAATTTTCAGTTTATGGATTAAAACATGAACCTGACACCGCCAATCAAATTCGATTGATAAAGGTTTCTGTAGACAAGCCCGCAAACGATCATCTTGAAGAATCGATAGGTTTATATAGTGTTATCGACTTATTTAAACTGCAACATGAAATAAAAAATTTATTTAAATTGAGTAAATAATTTTTTACTTTTCTGACTAAGTAAATATCTTATGACAAACACATCTAAAGACAAAATTAATATCTGGAAAGAATTTGCAAAACAAACCAATGGAACTTTTAAAGAAGGCTATTTCTGGAATTCAGATTCTGTTGAAATTGAATATGAAAACTGGAAAATTGTTTTTGATAATTATACACTTTGGTCTGGAAAATACAGTACCGAAATGACTAGAGTAATTGTTCCGATTACTTTACAGGATAATTTTAGATTCGAAATTTATAAAGAAGGGTTTATTCGTAAAATTGAAAAATTCTTTGGGGCGCAAGACATAGAAATTGGTTATGCTGATTTTGATAAAGCCTTTACAATTAAAAGTAATAATGAATTTAAGATAAAAACATTATTAAAAAATAGTGATATAAGAAATAGTATCAGTAATCAGAAAGATGTAAACATTCAAATCTCAGATCAAAAAGGGATTTGGGAAGAGAAGCTTCCAAAAGACAAATTTGAATTATCTTATTTTAGTGATGGCGAAATTCTAGATTTAAATATCTTAAATGATTTGTTAGAACTTTTTAAACTTATCTTAAACGAAATGTTTGAAATGAATGTTATAGCTGTAAAATGAAAATCCAGCAAAGAATTCAAAGAATTGTGTAAGACATATTGAGGCGTATAGTTATAATTTTATTTCTATAAAAATACGACCCTATGAAAAAGTTATATTATACAGCAAACGTACTACTTATATTAATGTTAGCCTTAGTGATTTCTTGTAAAAAAAGTGACACTGTAAAGCTGACAGATAATACAACTGATAAAAAACCTAAAAAAACAATTGAATATAAGAAACCAGAATCAGCAGTTTCTTATCAATTTAGCAATACTAAAGAATGGCTGAAAACAAATGAAGCTGACAGCAGTAAACTGGATATTGTTTATGCAGTAAACAGAACTGATAAAGCGAATTTAAAAAAGTTAGATTCAGTAGTTATTCCTGCAGATTTTAGTGGAGATTTAGTTTATTATTTGCCGTTTCCACTGCATGTTGGGGCTTTAGAAGAAATTTCGAAAATCATTATTTTCTCCTATCCTACTCAGACTTTTGCCGCTTACGAAAACGGTGAACTTGTTTATACTGGACCAACAAATATGGGAAGAAAAAAAGATCCAACACCAACCGGGTTATTTTTCACCAATTGGAAAGCAGAAAAAACAACGAGTACTTTTAATGACGAATGGGATTTAAAATGGAATTTTAATATCGAAAACAAACTTGGAGTTGGTTTTCACGAATATGAATTACCAGGTTATCCAGCATCACATTCCTGTTTGAGATTACTGGAAAAAGATGCTAAATATCTTTACAAATTTGCCGATGAATGGATTTTGAAAGACAAAGAGAATGTAAAAGTAAAAGGAACTCCGGTTGTAGTTTTTGGAAGTTATAATTTTGACGGCCCAAAACCATGGCTGCAATTGGCATCAGATCCAAAAGCTTTAAATATATCTGAATCTGAAATTGAGAAAGAAGTAAAACCTTTTATTCAGAAGATTTTAGACAATCAAAAATTAAGAGAGGCGGAACAACAAACTACTGCTCTTTAATAAAATATTTTTTTCCTAAAAAAAAAGCAGCTTATAATTATCTATAAGCTGCTTTTTTGTTTTTAAACCAAAGGTAAAATTTTAGATAAAATAAAATTTTCATTGATAATAATTTGTCTATTTTCGTTTTATAAAATACCTAAAACAATTATCTCCCTAATTTTCACACATGAAAAAATCTTTTTTACTATTTTTTATTTTTACAACTTTTCAAAATTACTGCCAGTCAAATCAAATTTTAGACTTCAAACCGGGTTACTCACCTGAAACCATTTACAATCAAACAGTAACTAATTCTTCAGATTATGAAATGACATATTCAGGATCCGAAAAATTACTGGAAATACTAAAGAAAAACGGAACGGAAAATCCTGTCAAAATAAAGAGTTCATTTAATGTAGAAACTGTTTCTAAAACTGGTAAAATTGATAAAAACGGAAGCTTTCCTATTACCATAGAATATTTAAAAACTTCTGATAAAGATGGAAAAAGTGTAATTCCAAGCGGAACCCTTTTGTATGGTAATGCTACGCTTTCGAGCATGCCAAAATTGGATTCGATCGTAGGGAAAGGAATGGAGGAAAACTTTAAAAATAGTATTTTTAAGATGGTTCAAAGTACTTTTAATCAACTAGCTCTGCCGGAAAAAAAATTAAAAACAGGTGAGTCTTTTTCTCAGGAAAGCCCGCTTACACTTCCTATTGGCGGCATTAATATCGAAATGGTAATCACAACTACTTATAGTTTAAAAAATATTACTCCTAAATCTGCTTTTTTTGATATTGTCCAGACATATACAATGAAACTTGCTGATACTCGCTTTGAGTCGAGTGGTTCAGGAAATGGAACAGGAAAATTAGTTTATGATATACCTAATCATTTTGTAAGTGAAAATACTTTAAACATGGAATTAAATTTTAACTTAAAGCATACCGACTTTAATATAGATTTAAAATCAAAAAGTGATTATAGTCAACTTGCTAAAATCTCCAAAAAATAAACTAAAAAAGGCGTAAGATTAAATGTTACGCCTTTTTTAAATTTATATAAAAACCCTAACTAATTAAAAGAATTTCAATATTCTCTAATGGAATTGGATTTCTTTTCGCTACTCCTAAAATATCCAACAAATTAAATATACTAAATGGATTAGCTCCTATCATTGAATGATAAACTGTCAAATCTTCATAATTATGAACGGAAATTTTGAATTTTGACTTATTTGTAATCTGAAAAGTAAAGAACTTTACAGCCCTTTTACCATTTTTATAATCTCTGATTTTAAAGCTTTTTTCTCTTAAAAGAATTGAATCATTTGTCTTTAAATCAAGAATTTCAACAAAAAAATCTGGATTTGCCCTAACATCAAAACCTCCTACTACAAAAATTTCATAAAATCCATAATACAAATCAACTTCAAGAACATCTTTTAATTTGAACTGTAGATTCATATTGATTATCTAGAATAATTTGGAGCTTCTTTTGTAATAGTTACGTTATGAGGGTGACTTTCAGTGATTCCGCTTGACGTGATTCTAACAAAACGTCCAGATTCTTGTAAAGTTGGAATATCTTTTGAACCACAATATCCCATTCCGGCACGAAGACCTCCAATAAACTGAAGCATACTTTCGTTTAATTCACCTTTATAAGGAACACGACCAACAATTCCTTCCGGAACTAATTTTTTAACGTCGTCTTCAACATCCTGGAAATAACGATCTTTTGAACCAGTTTGCATTGCTTCAACAGACCCCATTCCTCGGTATGATTTGAATTTTCTTCCTTCGAAGATAATAGTTTCACCCGGAGATTCTTTTGTTCCTGCTAATAATGAACCTAACATTACACAGTCAGCACCTGCAGCGATTGCTTTAGGAATATCTCCTGTATAACGAATTCCACCATCAGCAATTACCGGAACTCCAGTTCCTTTAATAGCCGCAGCAACTTCTAAAACTGCTGAGAACTGAGGGAAACCAACACCTGCAACGATACGTGTCGTACAGATAGAACCAGGACCGATTCCTACTTTTACACCATCAGCACCATTTTCTACTAAATATTTAGCAGCTTCCGGCGTTGCAATGTTTCCAACTACTACATCTATTTGAGGGAATTTTGATTTAACTTCTTTCAATACATTTACAACACCTTCAGTATGTCCGTGTGCTGTATCGATAATAATAGCGTCTACACCGGCAGCAACTAAAGCCTCAGCTCTTAGAACCGCATCTCCGGTAACGCCAATTGCAGCAGCAACTCTCAAACGACCAAAAGTATCTTTGTTAGCGATTGGTTTTTGAGTCAGTTTTGTAATATCTCTAAACGTAATTAAACCCACTAATTCGTTTTTAGCATTTACAACTGGTAATTTTTCGATTTTATGGCCTTGTAAAACTACTTCTGCTTGTTCTAGTGAAGTTCCTTCGGCAACAGTAACTAAGTTTGTACTTGTCATTACCTCAGCAATTGGTCTTGCTCCGTTTTTTTCGAAACGTAAATCACGGTTTGTAACAATTCCTTTAAGGATTCTGTTTTCGTCAACGATTGGAATACCGCCAATTCCGAATTCTCTCATGGCGTTTTTAGCGTCTGCAATAGTTGAATTCATTGGTAATGTTACCGGATCGATAATCATTCCTGCTTCAGCGCGCTTTACTTTTCTAACCTTCGCAGCTTGCTGCTCGATTGTCATGTTTTTATGTAAAACTCCAATTCCGCCTTCTTGTGCCATAGCGATTGCCATTGCACTTTCGGTCACTGTATCCATAGCAGCAGATACGATTGGAACGTTTAATGTTATGTTTCTTGAAAATTTTGATTTGATACTCACTTCGCGGGGAAGCACATTCGAGTAGTTAGGTACTAATAATACATCGTCGTAAGTTAAACCTTCGCCGATAATCTTGGAGTTGTGTGCTATCATGGTGCAATTTCTAGTTGAATTGCGTGCAAATATAGTGAATAAATTGCTAACTTAAATACTAACTTATTCATAAATTTATATTTACAGGAAACATCTTACGATTTAAATTCCAAATTTTTAAATTCCAAATTCCAATTAAAAACAGCGAAATAAAGGTTTCACATTCTAAGAAATTGGAATTTGGAATTTAAATAATTGGAATTTTATTTTTTATCTTGAAAAATGAAGTTGAAACCAAATTGAAACGCAAGACTATGGGCTTTTGTAACATCTTTATACTCTAAAACATTATCGAATAAAGCATAAATATTAAATTTTCCGAGAGTTCCAGAAAGTCCCAAACCAATATTTTTATTCGAATACGGATCGACTGTATAAGTAACTTTCGCATCAAGTTTTTCAAAAATACTGCGTTGATAAAAAGCCGTCAAAGCAGCATAAGGTGTTTCGGGCATTGTCATTAAAAACAATTGTGCGCCGACTGCGTTTAAATATCTTCTTTCGCTTTCGACTTTACAATTACACTCTCCATCGTATCTTGATTCGCCAAATGAATATTGAATAGAAGAATTAAATTTTACAGGTCGCCAGGTCGTATATTTAGCATAAGATGTATCCCGCGGAATGGCGGCATCAAACTCATCAAAAATATTTTCCGGTTCATTTACAGCATCAAAATTTGGATTCACTCCGTCGTATCTGTAAGTTCCTTTATACCTTAAAGTCTCAATATCTTTAGTATGTTTTATAAAACCAACATCAAGAATACTGGCCGTAAGCTGCAGATTTTCCTTAATATTATAAGTAACACCGGCATCAAATCCCAAACCTAAACTTCCGTTGAGGAAAGTATTGTGTGCAATATCACTGGGAATACTTCCTTCATATTCATCTTTTGTAAATTTTCCTATGCCTGAAGTTTTAAGTTCTAAATTTGATTCGATTATTTGAGTATACAAATTTGTTCCCGTGCCTTGTCCGGTATAAATATATCCTGAGTTTTTGGTTGATGTTGCGTTGGCGCCGCTTGAATAAATTTTAAATCGTCCGCCTAAAACCAGTTTTTTATTTATTTTTTTATGAAATCCGACATGAAAAACAGAAAGCACTTCGGCACGTAAATTTAAATCGGCTAAATTGAATGATTTTCCAATATGATTTTGATTTCCGTCTACGCCTAAAATGGCGAGATCTTTTGGAAAATACATTAAAAAATCAAATTCCTGATAAGCACCAAATGAAATATACGATTGACTGTCCTCGCCTCCTACTCTAAATCCGCCCGAAAATATTTCTAGCTGCTGGTTTACCTGCGTCTTGTCATTTGGGGATGATTTATTGATAATATTTCGGACTTTATCATTAAAATCTACTCCATTATCTGCAAATAAATCATACGCAGAAAAACTGCTCGAACCAATATTTGCCGAAACTCCGGACAGAAGCGGCACGCCAAAATAGTATTTATAGGAAACATCGGCACCGGGATTTACAAGTAATGACTGCGGAATCGAAGTAAAATTGTACAACACTTGTTTATTTTGAGAATAACAAAAGAGCTGCAGCAGAGGCATCAAAATTAAAAGTGCTTGTCTCATTTTATTTTCATATAAACGGTTGCACCTGATTTGAATTTTAAATTACCTGTAATATCTCCCGATCCAGATCCTGTTACGGTTGTTACTATAAAACCAATTTTCATGGTCTTTTTTAATAAATTTAACCGTTCTCCTTCAAAAACTTCTGTTGGATATTTTATGATATTAGAGCCACCTGTGTAAGTTGGAACAGCTAAATCAATAGTTTCTAATACCTGATTATTGACATCTATAAACTGTAATTCAATTTCAAAAGCTCTGTTTATCGTATTTTCGATTTCGAAATTAAGTTCGGCTTTTGCTAAATTATCTGTTAAAAATTTCTTTTTAAAAATATCAAAATCTTCAACATCAGGCGGTATTTGCTGTCCCTGTCCATTATCTTCAATTTGGTCAGCAGAGACATCAAAGTAAGCGAGATTTGCTACAAAAACAGGTTCAAGTACAAAATCATCGATTTGGTCAAAGTCTAAATCACTTGAACAAGAGAGCAATAAAACTGCAGAAAAGAGTGTTATAGAGATTCTATATAAAAGATTTCGTTTCATTTTTTAATTTAATTAAAGATAAATAAAAACGCCTTTTCTTGTCAGATATTACTTATTTTACATTATTTTTTTAATGAAATTTTCCAAATAATTTAGATGCTTCATTATAAGCACTTTCAAAACTTAGAGAATTAAGTGCAGATTATAATTTAATATTATTCTTTATTACTATACTTGAATTTAATAC
Source organism: Flavobacterium panici (assembly GCF_903819335.1). Lineage (GTDB taxonomy): Bacteria > Bacteroidota > Bacteroidia > Flavobacteriales > Flavobacteriaceae > Flavobacterium > Flavobacterium panici. The sequence continues at coordinate 139,305 of NZ_CAIJDE010000064.1, forward strand.
GACTTCCAGATTACCAATTTTTAATAAATCTTCAATTGTTTTTTCAATACAACTTCTAGTTAATTCCTTTACAAATAAATCTGGTGGAATTACATACAAACCTTCGAGATTATTTCCGTTCGTTTTATCATATTCTACAGTTGTTTTTAGAAATTCATAAGTCCAAACATTAATTCCATATTTCCTGCCATCAGCTAACTCAACATTTATATTGCAAAAATCATTATTGATCTGCCAATTATCTGGATTTACTTCTTCAAACTCTAACCAAAGTTTAAAATCACTCATAATTTCATCATTTTTTAATGAAATTTTCCAAATAATTTAGATGCTTCATTATAAGCACTTTCAAAACTTAGAGAATTAAGTCCGGTTATTTTTTTATTGGCAGTAAAATACGAAATCAATTTTTCTGTCGGCATGTTTCCAGTCAATTTATCAGTCGCCATTGGGCAGCCTCCAAATCCCTGAATTGCACCATCAAAACGTATGCATCCGGCTTTTGATGCTGCATCGATTTTTTCAAACCAGCTGTCTGGCGTAGTATGCAGGTGCGCTCCAAATTCGATTTCAGGATATTTGGGAATTAAATTTGAAAACAAATATGTAATAACATCCGGCGTAGAACTTCCAACTGTATCTGAAAGCGATAAAATTTTAACGCCCATTCCAGCAAGTTTTTCCGTCCATTCGGCCACAATTTCAACATTCCACGGATCTCCGTATGGATTTCCAAATCCCATTGAAAGATAGGTTACAACTTCTTTATTTTTTTTATCGGCGATTTCCAGAATTTCTTCCAGAGTAATTAAAGATTCGGCGATTGTTTTATGCGTATTACGCATCTGAAAATTTTCAGATATCGAGAAAGGAAATCCTAAATATTGAATGGCTTCATGTTCTGCAGCCTGAGCTGCGCCTTGTGTATTGGCAATTATCGAAAGTAATTTACTGGTTGTCTGCGATAAATCCAGATTTGCTAAAACCTCAGCAGTATCCTGCATTTGCGGAATTGCTTTTGGAGAAACAAAACTTCCAAAATCGATGGTATCAAACCCCACACGAAGCAACGCTTGTATATAAGTTACTTTATTTTTTGTTGGAATAAAGGTTTTGATACCCTGCATGGCATCTCGTGGACATTCGATAATCTTAATCTCTTTATTCAAAGCTTATTCTTTTGTAAAAGCTAAGTTAGGTTCTTTTTTAAAGAAATAAAAATTAACTGTTTGCGAATTATTTATTTTAACCTTATCAGGCTTTTTTTTAAAACCATATAAGTTATATAAGTTCATTTAAATTATAGTGCTGGATAGTTTCTTTCAAGTTAAATATAAGTGCCATCTGTTTTTATTACATAAAAACGTAATATTTTAAAATATTACCAAAAAATGTAATAATTAAATTTATTACTTATATTTGTAATAGAATTTTTATTTATTTTGTAATTATATTTGATTATGACTAGTGTAATTACAGGCGACATAATTGGTTCAAGACAACAAGAATCGCAGCATTGGGTCGAAGATTTAAAAAAAATCCTGGCTCCGCTTGGTAAAACGCCCGGCGAATGGGAAGTGTATCGTGGTGACGAATTTCAAATTGAGGTTAAAAATCCGGAAGACGCTTTATTGACCGCTATTTTAATAAAAGCACATTTACGAACCATAAAATCAGATGCGCGAATGAGTATTGGTTTTGGAAATAAAACGCATAATGCTGCTAAAATTTCTGAAAGTAACGGAACGGCTTATATCAATTCGGGAGAACTTTTTGAGACTTTAAAAAAGCAAAAAGTAACTTTAGCATTGCGAACAAGCGATGTTGATTTTGATGAAAAACTGAATTTAATGATTCAGCTAGCTTTGACTTTTATGGATAACTGGCTGGTACAATCGGCAGAATTTGTTGCAAAAGCAATAGAAAACCCAAGCTTTTCGCAGGAAGAATTGGGACAAAAATTAGGCATTAATCAAGCTGCTGTAAGCAGAAGACAAAAGCGTGCTCAGTTTGATTTGGTTATGAATTTAGATCGTTATTTTAGAACACAAATAAAACAACTTACAGCCCCATGATTTTATTTATAAAACTGTTTCTGGCACATTTATTAGGCGATTTTATCTGGCAGCCCAATTCCTGGGTTATTGATAAAGAGAGTAAAAAACACAAAAGTATTTACTTATATATTCATGTTTTATTACATGGAGTTTTAGCCGCGATTTTGGCTTGGGAAATTAGTTTTATTCCGTATGCTGTTTTAATTGCGGTTACGCACGGTATTATCGATTTAATCAAACTCAATTTCCAGAAAGATAAAACAAAACGTATCTGGTTTATTGCAGATCAAATTGCACATATTTTGGTTTTAATAGGCGTGGTACTTTTATATCAAAACAAAGGCATTATTTATTTTTGGCAGGATAATGCATTCTGGATTTTAATTACAGGAATTTTACTGTTGACCAAACCGACTTCTATTTTAATCAAAACCATTATTTCAATCTGGGCGCCCGAAAACGAAAACAGCCATCAGGATAACTCGCTGATAGCTGCCGGAAATTATATTGGTATTTTAGAACGCTTATTTGTGTTCGGATTTATCTTAACCGGACATTTTGAAGCAATTGGATTTTTACTGGCTGCAAAATCTATTTTTAGGTTTGGAGATTTAAAAGAAGCCAAAGACCGAAAACTAACTGAATATGTTTTAATTGGTACATTAATCAGTTTCGGAATTGCAATTCTTGCCGGAATACTGGTTCAGGCGCTTCTTTTACAACTGCCCTAAAACTTTTTTGTTGATTGCTTTTATTAACGCTGGTCCTTCATAAATAAAACCAGTGTACAATTGCACTAAACTTGCTCCTGCATTTAGTTTTTCGATGGCATCATCGGCAGAGTGAATTCCTCCTACTCCAATAATTGGGAATGCTTTATTGCTTTTTTCCGAAAGAAAACGAATTACCTCTGTAGAACGTTTTGTTAATGGTTTTCCAGATAAACCTCCCATTTCAGATTGGTTTTGAGATTGAAGTCCGTCTCTTGAAATAGTCGTATTTGTTGCAATTACACCCGCAATCTGTGTAGTTTTCACAATATCAATAATATCTAATAATTGCTCATCTGTAAGGTCTGGAGCAATTTTCAATAAAATTGGTTTTACTTTTTGAGTACTTGTTTTTTGCTTTTCGACATTTCTGTTTTGCAGCGTTTGCAATAAAGCCGTTAAAGGTTCTTTGTCCTGTAACGCTCTTAAATTTGGCGTATTTGGAGAGCTTACGTTTACTACAAAATAATCTACATGATCAAAAAGTGCATCAAAACAAATGATATAATCGTCAACCGCATTTTCGTTTGGTGTCACTTTATTTTTTCCGATGTTTCCGCCAATTAAAACACCTTGATTCTTTTTCAAACGTCCAACAGCTTCCAGAACTCCGCCATTATTAAACCCCATTCGGTTAATAATCGCCTGATCTTCTTTTAAACGAAACAAACGTTTTTTAGGATTTCCTTCCTGACCCACCGGAGTTACAGTTCCAATTTCGATAAAACCAAAACCAAAATCAGAAAGTTCTTTGTACAACTTCGCATCTTTATCAAATCCCGCCGCAAGTCCAACCGGATTTTTGAATTTAATTCCGAAAACTTCTCTTTCTAATCGAGCGTCTTTTACTTCATAAATTGATCTTATAATTGCCGAAACTCCAGGGATTTTTGAAATGAATTTTACAAATGAAAAAGTAAAGTAATGCACTTCTTCCGGATCAAACCAAAAAAGTATTGGGCGAATTATCAATTTATACATAAGAGTTGTGTTGTTGTTATTTTGGCTGCAAATTTAAATATTATAGTTTAAAAAGGTACTGTTTTATAAAAAACAAATTAATAAGAGGTTGCAAGTTATAAAATGAAACAAGTTCAAGAGTTTCAACAACTGTCTATGGATTATTTATTACCTAATTTTGAAATAGTTAAACAAAATATTTACTTAAGTTAACTATTGTCACCCTGAGCGAAGTCGAAGGGACACAAAGGGCTTCGACTTCGCTCAGCCTGACAAAACAGGATGTAATAAAGTGATATACAAATTATACCTATCAGCTTCGCCTATGCATCACACAAACAAAACAATTCGCATTTTAAAAATTTACTTTTTACTATTATTCTTATTTCTTGCCTTTAAATCAAAAGCGCAACAAGAAAAAGACACTACAAAACTGCTTAACTTTAGGTACGGCGATAAAGGAATTGAACTTCGTACGAATGACAATAAATTTCTTTTTCAACTGCAAAGCCGGCTTCAGTTTCGGTTTTCTACACCAAATGATACAGATCCTTTGACTTATGATGATTACAGTCAGGATAAAAAAACTACTTTCAAAATTAACCGTGCCAGATTAAAAGTGGGCGGTCATGCTTTTGAGCCTTGGTTAAATTATTATTGGGAATACGAACTCAGCCAGTCTAATTTATTAGATTTTAGAATTATGGTGGAGAAATGGAAATGGTTAAGCTTTAAAGCCGGACAATGGAAGGTTGAATTTACAAGAGAGCGTTTCATAAGCAGCGGTGAGCAGCAAACCGTTGATCGTTCTTTAATTAACCGCCCTTTTACTGTAGACAGACAAATGGGAGTTGAAGTTTACGGACATTTAAAAGGAAAAGGCATTGCCGATTTTAATTATTGGGCCGCAGCACTTACCGGAACTGGCCGCGGAAATACTTCTAACGATGATAATAATTTGATGTATTTCGGGCGGGCACAATGGAATTTTTTAGGACGATTTCTTGATTTTGAAGGAAGTGATCTGGAATTTCATGAAAAATTAACTCCAATTATTGCTTTTTCAGCTTTAACAAACCGAAGTCCTTACACCCGATTTTCACAATCTGGCGGAGGATATTTAGAAGGATATGAAGATGGTGCGCCGGGACAATACAGGGTAAATCAGTGGAATTTTGAAACCGCATTTATGTATCGGGGTTTTTCCTGGCAAAGCGAAATGCATACTAAAAAAATTATCAACAAAATAAACAATGACGACGAAACCACATTAAAAGGCTACTATGTTCAGGCCGGATATTTTTTTCATAATGCTTTTGAATGGTGGCCCAAACATTTAGAAATGGCCGGACGCCATTCGGCATACAGACCTGACAATACTATTAGACAAAACCGACAAGATGAAACTACTATTGCTTTTAACTGGTTTTTTAAAGGACATAAAAACAAATTGACATCAGAAGTGACTTATTTCAGTTTTCAGGACAAAACACTTCCACTTGAAGCAGGATGGAGATTTAGAATACAATGGGATATTTCATTGTAAAATTCTTACTTCTTTTTTAAATATAAATTTATTTTTTAATAACTTTATCTGACTTAAAATACTGAAAATGAAAAATATAAACAAAACAATAAGAAAAGCAGTAACAATATGTTTAGCCGGATCGTTTTTTTTGATTTCTATTGACAGCATAGCGCAACGTCGTGTGGGCGGTGGCGGTGGCGGCGTTCACAGACCTAGTGGAGGAACTCAAAGACCTGCTGTAAACAGACCAGCCAATCAGTCACGACCTACAGTAAACAGGCCTGCAACAACAAGACCTGGCTCTAATGGTTCAGGAACCAAAGTTACCAGACCTGCTAATACTTCAAACACAAATATTAACAGAAATAATTCTGTCAACAGAAATTCTGGTAATCGAAATTCTGGCAACATAAACAATTCAGGTAATAGAAATACGAATATAAGCGGCAATACCCGAAACGTTGACAGAAGCAGGGACATTACCATAAATAATAACAGAAATACTGTTGTTAGACGAAATACTGTTGTGTATGCCCGTCCTCCATATGTTTATGGCGGTTACAGATATCATGCTTATAACCCGTATTACTTTCATCCATACAGACCATTTTATTATGGTCCGGTTTGGCACCCGTGGGGATTTTTTGTTGCCACTTTAGCCGTAACAGCAATAGTTGTAAGTGTCGAAAGCACGCAGTATCATTACGATCAGGGAGTTTGGTACGCGCCTTCCAATGGAGGTTATACTGCGGTTCCTGCGCCAGTTGGAGGAACAGTAAACAATATTCCGAGTGGAGCGCAGACTGTTAATACAGGAACGGTCAACAATTATTATTACGGAGGAACTTATTATGAAAAGGACGGCAATACCTATAAAGTTGTGCCGCCAACAGCAGGAACGGTTGTTGACAATTTACCCGAAGGCGGTAAAGAAGTTACCATTGGCGATGTAAAATATGTGAAGTTTGGCGAAACCTACTATCAACCTGTAAAAGTTGATGGAAAAGACAAATACGAAGTGGTTTTGGTGGAAGAAGATAAATAACAAAACACAATTATTTTATTAATTCTATCAAACTAATATAACTTTAAAAGTTATTTTCATACTTTTGATTCAACTTATTGACAACCAATACAGCTCAAAAAACCATTACAATGAAAAATAAAACTTTTTGGATTTTCGCTATACTAACAATCTCCATAATTTCAATTACTTACGGTGTAACAAAATTAATTACGCCTAAACCAAAAGTAACCGAAGCGGCTTTAGATTGTCATGAAATTCCAAATACATCAGAACCATCGGCATTTAAACCTACAATTGAAAATAAAAATAAACCAGCAGGAAAAGCTCCTGAAGGAATGGTTTGGATTCCCGGCGGCGAATTCTCCATGGGAAGTAATGTTGCAGATGAAAGTTTATGCAGTTTATCTGGCGTAACAAAAGATGCTGCTCCTATTCATCGCGTGTATGTTGACGGTTATTATATGGATAAAACCGAAGTAACAAACGAAGAATATGAAAAGTTTGTAAAAGCTACGGGATACATTACCGTTGCAGAACAAAAACCAACTAAAGAAGAATTTCCAACCGCTGCCGAAGAAGATTTAATTACAGGTTCTGTAATATTTACACCTACTCCATCAGCCGTAAATTTGAATAATTTTCTACAATGGTGGTCTTACGTTGGCGGAACGGACTGGAAACATCCACTTGGACCTCAAAGTTCTATAAAAGGAAAAGAAAAATACCCTGTTGTTCATATTACTTATGAAGATGCTGCAGCTTATGCAAAATGGGCAGGAAAAAGACTTCCAACAGAAGCTGAATGGGAATTTGCAGCCAGAGGCGGAAAAACGGGAGAAATTTACGCTTGGGGAAACACACTGAAACCAAACGGAAAATTTCAGGCTAATATCTATCAGGGACATTTCCCGATTAAAGATGGTGATACAGGAGAAGATGGTTTTAAAGGCATTGCTCCTGTCGCACAATTTGCACCAAATGCTTACGGATTGTATGATGTTGCAGGAAATGTATGGGAATGGACAAACGATTGGTACAGCGTTGATTATTATAAAACATTAGGCGAAAGCGGAAAAACTGCCAAAAATCCGCAAGGGCCAGATGCTTACAATGATCCAAACGATCCAACACAAATAAAAAGAGTGCACCGCGGCGGTTCTTTTTTATGTACAGATCAATATTGTACAAGATATATGGTGGGAACCAGAGGAAAAGGCGAAATTAGATCTGCTGCCAATCATCTTGGTTTTAGATGTGTAAAAAGTATTTAAACGAAAAACATTTATTTCAAAAAATATATTCAACTTAATAAATCAGGTGTCCTTACAGGACACAATCAAAATCTTAATATTCTTGCTACCAACCAAATATTCCTAACGGAATAATTTTTTTAAACTGAAAAGGCTCATTCCGTTAGGAATGTCTGATTGGTAGAAATTCAATTTGTTGAAAGATATACGTTCCGTAGGAACGTTTGACTATTAGAACAGATAATTCAATAAAAACAGGAGGCTGTCTACAAAAACGGTCTCTTTTTTTATTATTTTCGATACTAAAACCGCAAATTTACCTGCTAAAAAAAATGTCTATATTTGCTAAAAATAAAAAGAAATGCAACATATCATAGATCGTTTTATCAGTTATGTAACAATTGATACAGAATCAGATCCGAATTCTAAAACAACCCCAAGTACAGAAAAACAATGGAATCTTGCCAATAAATTAGTCGAAGAACTAAAAACAATTGGTTTAACAGATGTTACCATAGATGACAAAGCGTACATTATGGCAACCCTGCCAAGTAATGTTGATCATGAAGTCCCGACAATTGGATTTGTTTCTCATTTTGATACTTCACCAGATTTTAGCGGTGCAAATGTAAAACCGCAGATTGTAGAGAATTACGACGGAAAAGATATTGTTTTGAATGCTGAAAAAAACATCATTCTTTCTCCAAATTACTTTAAAGATTTATTACAATATAAAGGACAAACGATCATTACAACCGACGGAACTACTTTGTTAGGTGCAGATGATAAAGCCGGAATTACGGAGATTGTTTCGGCAATGGAATACTTAATTCAGCATCCGGAAATTAAACACGGAAAAATCAGAATTGGTTTTACTCCCGACGAAGAAATTGGACGCGGTGCGCATCATTTTGATGTGGAAAAATTTGGCGCTCAATGGGCTTACACCATGGACGGAAGCCAGATTGGTGAATTAGAATATGAAAATTTTAATGCTGCCGGAGCTAAAATTACTTTTAAAGGAAAAAGCGTTCACCCAGGTTATGCAAAAGGAAAAATGATCAACTCGATGTTGATTGCTAATGAATTTATTAATGAACTTCCAAAAGGTGAAACGCCTCAGGAAACAAAAGGTTACGAAGGTTTTTTTCACGTTCATCATTTAACGGGAAGTATTGAAGAAACCGTTTTAGAATTAATTATCCGCGATCATAATAAAAGCAAATTTGAAAAACGTAAAGATTTAATTGGAAAAATTGCCAAAAAAATCAATAAGAAGTTTGCGAAACAATTTGGTGAAGATATTGTAACTACTGAAATTAGAGATCAGTATTATAATATGAAAGAAAAGGTACTTCCGGTAAAACATATTATTGATATTGCCGAAAAAGCAATGCGTGAACTAAACATCAAACCAATCATAAAACCTATTCGCGGCGGTACTGACGGATCTCAATTATCCTATATGGGATTACCTTGTCCGAATATTTTTGCCGGCGGACATAACTTCCACGGAAAATACGAATATGTTCCTGCAGAAAGTATTCAAAAAGCGACTGATGTTATTGTAAAAATTGCTGAACTTACAGCAATTCCGGGAATTTTTGATTCAAAAGAAAAACCTAAAAGAACAAGATAATTTGGAACCAGCTTCTGAAAATAAAGGCATGTGGAAATATAGCGGTCAATGGGAAGAAGAATTACTTCTCCTTAAAGCTATTATTGACAAAACCGAACTAAAAGAAACCACAAAATGGGGTGGTCCGGTTTATGTTTATGAGAAAAAAAATGTCATTGGTTTAGGAGGTTTTAAAGATTATTTTGCGATTTGGTTTTTTAATGGTGTTTTCCTGAAAGATGAGAAAAAGAAACTTATTAATGCACAGGAAGAAGTTACAAAATCATTGCGTCAATGGCGTTTTGCTTCAAAAGAGGAAATAAACGAAAAAGAAATTTTAGAATATATCTTAGAAGCGATTGAAAATGAAAAGCAAGGCAAGATCATTAAACCTTCAAAAAAAGAAGTTATAGTTTCTGAACTTCTTAATGCAGAAATGGTTAAAAATCCGGCTTTGGCAACAGCTTTTGAAAAATTCAGTCCTTATAAGCAATATGAGTTTTTAGAATATATTGAAACTGCTAAACAGGAAAAAACAAAACTTTCGAGAATTGAAAAAGTGATTCCGATGATTTTGGCGAATGTTGGGTTGAATGATAAATATAGGTAGTTAAATTCCAAATTTTTAAAATTCCAAATTCCATCCCGATAGCTATCGGGACTGAGCGAAGTCGAAGAGCTTTCAAACCTATACGAGACCTTTGTCAAAGTTTAAAACTTTGATAAAGGTTTTTTCTTTGCACAAAGTATTGTCATTTCGATCGAAGGGAGAAATCGCACAAGAAACCCTACAAAGTAAGTTGTCAATCTTTGTCGATCAACTTGTGCGATTTCTCCCTTCGGTCGAAATGACAAGATTGTGTTATCTCTTTTTATTTGAAATATGTAACATAATGCTTATCCGCATTTATGTCATTGCGAGGAACGAAGCAACCACACTAACATGAATATGAGTGATAAGCATCGTGAGATTGCTTCGTTCCTCGCAATGACCACACGTTTAGTATAAACAAAAAAAATCCCAAACTCCATTGGAATTTGGGATTTAAAATATTGTAATTTAAAAAAGCTTAAGCTTTTTTATTCAAAGCAGCGCTTAATTCTAAAGAAATAGCAGAACGCTCTAATTTTAATTTTCCTGACATAGTTTCGATTACTACAGTAGTTTCTGCTAATTCAGCAATTTTACCGTGGAAACCACTTTTAGTAACTATTTTATCACCTACTTTTAGGCTGCTTTCAAATTCTTTTTCGTTTTTTGCTCTTTTTTGCTGTGGTCTGATCATGAAGAAATAGATTACCACAAACATTAATAGAAATGGCGCAAATTGAGTTAATTGTCCCATAATTTAAATTCTGTTTTTTGATTTATTATTAATATTTTTTTCTCTTTGACTTCGCTCAGAGTGACATTATTATTTTTTTTAAAATTCAACTTTATTAAATTCTAATCCGTCTTTGAATGCTCTTCGACTTCGCTCAGAGTGACACAAAGGTAATTGGAATTTGGAATTTTAAAATTGATTATTCTAAAATTTTACATTAACCCTCTGCCTACTTTTACCATCTTTTTATTAGCGGTAAGTTCTTTTACAAGATTATCTAAAATTCCGTTGATAAAAATACTACTTTTTGGTGTAGAATACTCTTTTGCAATTTCTAAATATTCGTTAAGAGTTACTTTTACAGGAATTGAAGGAAATTTCAAGAATTCGCAAATTGCCATTTTCAAAATAATCGTATCAATTTCTGCAATCCTTTCACTGTCCCAGTTTGGTGTTTTATCGTCATATTCTTTTGCTAAAACAGCTTCGTTTAAAACTGTTCTTCTAAATAAATCTTTAGCAAAATCTTTATCCTCAACATCTTTATATAATTTAGGAACTCTAAAATCGTCTGGATCTTCGGTTTTAATTGCTTTCAATTGTTTAATGATATGTGTGTTTACAACCGGAATATCATCAACCCAAGTCAATTTATCATCCTCTAAATACTCGTATAATTTGTCATTTGGGACAATAACCTCAGCAAATAAATCAGCAATAAATTGTTTGTCTTCTTCAAAAGTATTGACATTATTGCTCATGTATTTTTTATACAAATCGCTTGCTTTAATATCATTTAAAAGCAAAATAATATAATCGTCGTTTAATGACCAGTTGTTGATTTTACGATTTTCTAAAGCAATGCTTAGGGAATTACTTTCGGCAAGAAGCTGAAAGATTTTGTTTTTGATGAACTTTTCGTTCGGATTACGTTCTGCTGCAGTAGCAAGATGTTTTTTGCTTGAAAGATGCAAGAATACAGATTCTTTTTTGCAAATTTCAATCAATGAAGAAAGCATTATAAGATATAAGTCCTGAATATTATCAATACTGTAAAAAAGAAATTTTTCTTCTTTTTCCATATTATCAGAACCGCTTTGGTGCATTGCATAAATGGATTGCATGACTTTAACGCGTATGTGTCTTCTATTTACCACCTTGTAAGAACATTTAAAAATTAGTCTGCAAAAGTATAACTTTTAAGGCATATTTTAAAATTAATTCGTAAAAAAGTCGCAGTTTTCAGTCGCAGTTTTCAGTTTAATTCAAAATTAATCTCAGTATTCAGTCTCAGTCTCAATATTCCGATAAAACTGGAAAATGCAACTGGATACTAAAAAAAATCCCAGTCTTCAGAGCAAACTGAAAACTGGGACTGAGACTGTAAACTAAAAAATTACTTCTTAGCAGCGTTTTCAATTTTTCTCGCATCGATACGATTTTGAGCAATTGTAAGTGCAGCTTTGTGAGTTGTCATACCGTTTTTCACAGCATAATCGATAATTTCTAAAGTAGTATTGTAGATATTTTCGGTTTTAGCCATGATTTCAGCTTTACCATAATGCTCTAATTCAGCATAAACATTGATGATTCCACCAGCGTTGATCAAGAAATCAGGAGCATATAAAATTCCTCTTTCCTGTAATCTTGCACCGTGAACATTTTCATCCGCTAATTGGTTATTTGCTGCTCCAGCAATAACTTTAGCTTTAATTTTGTTTACTGTATCATCATTAATTGTTGCTCCCATTGCACAAGGCGCATAGATATCAACATCTGCTGTATATAAATCTTCACCAGTATAAATTGTAGCATTGTATTTTGAAGCAACCTGATATAATTTTTCTTCGTTAATATCAGTAATTGTTACCTGTGCTCCTTCTTTAGTTAAATACTCAACCAGAGTTTCACCTACGTGTCCAATTCCCTGAACCAAAACTTTTTTACCATCTAAAACATCAGAACCAAACTGACTTTTAGCAGCCGCTTTCATTCCTAAATAAACTCCGTAAGCTGTTATAGGAGAAGGATTTCCAGATCCGCCTCTTTCTTCAGAGATTCCAGTAACATAAGGTGTTACGTCTCTTACAGTGTCCATGTCTTTAGTTTCCATTCCAACATCTTCAGCTGTAATATATCTTCCGCTTAAAGAGTGAACAAACTCACCAAACTTACGCATCAATTCAGGAGTTTTCTGCGTTTTAGCATCACCAATAATTACTGCTTTTCCACCACCAATATTTAAACCGGTAATTGCAGATTTATAAGTCATACCTCTTGAAAGACGCAAAACATCGTTTAATGCTTCCCATTCCGTATTGTAATTCCACATTCTAGTACCTCCTAAAGCTGGCCCCATAACTGAATTATGAATACCAATAATTGCTTTTAAACCTGTATCTTTGTCATTGCAAAATACAATTTGTTCGTGATCGTCAAAAGATAATTGACCAAAAACAGGATCCATTTTTTGAAGTTCCTTTCCAGTTGCGAAAGTTGCATCCATAGCGTTACTATTTAGTTGTTTAAAATTATGAATTTGTCAAAAAGACAACTCAAACATAAGCAAAAAATATACATGTGCTAATTTTTTATCTTTAAAATAACAATTATACAAAATATTTATTTTGATTAGATTACATTTTATTATACTTTTAATTAAGAATAATTCATAAAATTAAATCAAGTCAATATTGAATCTCTTAAAAAAATGAAAGAATTAAGCTATTTAAACAAATATTTCATTAAATATAAATTCAGTTTTTCCTTCGGAATTTTAATCACCATAATCGCACAAATATTCTTTTTATTTACTCCAAAGCTGGTTAGCCACTCTTTTGACATTATCGAAAAGTTTTTAAAACTATCAGATGCCGATAAAAAATCCTCTATGCTTGTAGACTTTTATCAGCAGGAATTAATTCATAACGTGCTCTTAATCACCGGAAGTGCAATTGTTGGAGGATTCTTAACTTTTTTAATGCGTCAGACTTTAATTGTAATGTCGCGCCATATTGAGTTTGATTTAAAAAATGAGGTTTTTAGACAATATGAAAACCTTTCTCAAAATTTCTACAAACAAAATCGTACGGGAGATTTGATGAACAGAATCAGCGAAGACGTTTCTAAAGTTCGTATGTATGTTGGCCCGGCGGTAATGTATACGATAAATACGTTTATTCGTTTTGCTATCGTATTATTATATATGTACAATGTTTCGCCTTTACTGACTTTATATACCATTCTACCGCTGCCAATTTTATCATATTGCATTTTCAAACTAAGTTCAGAAATCAATAAACGAAGCACTACTTTTCAGCAGTATTTATCTAAAGTTTCAAGTTTTACACAGGAAATATTTTCAGGAATCAGAGTTATAAAAGCTTATTCTTTAGAAAATCAGCATCAAAATAACATGGTAAATCTTTCAGATGAAAGTAAACGCAAGAGTTTAGATTTAGCCAAAGTTCAGTCACTGTTTGGGCCTTTGATGATTGCCCTTATCGGAATTAGTAATTTGGTTGTAATTTATTTTGGAGGCGTAATGTACATCAACGGAACGATTCCGAATATTGGTACAATTGCCGAGTTTATTTTGTACGTAAACATGTTAACCTGGCCTGTTGCTTCTCTTGGATGGGTTTCGTCTATGGTGCAAGAAGCAGAGGCTTCTCAAAAACGTTTAAATGAGTTTTTGAAAATTGAACCGGAAATTAAAAACAACAATCAAAATTCATCAGACATACAAGGTTCAATTGCTTTTGAAAATGTAAGTTATACTTATGAAGATACTAATATTGAAGCTTTAAAAAATGTAAGTTTCACGGTAAAAAAAGGAGAAACACTGGCGATTTTAGGAAAAACAGGTTCTGGAAAATCTACTATTTTATCTCTAATTTCCCGACTTTATGATGTTACTGATGGAAGAATTACAATTGATCAAAACGAAATCAGTTCTTTAAATTTAAACGATTTAAGAAACAGCATCGGAATTGTTCCTCAGGATGCTTTCTTGTTTTCGGATACTATTAAAAACAACATCAAATTCGGAAACCAAAATGCTACTGATGAAGAAGTTATTAACGCCGCAAAAAATGCTGTCGTTCATGATAATATCATTGCATTTAACAAACAATATGACACTATTTTAGGAGAAAGAGGAATTACGCTTTCGGGCGGACAAAAACAGCGTGTATCGATCGCGAGGGCGATTATAAAAAATCCGGCGATTTTACTTTTTGATGATTGTTTGTCTGCCGTTGATACCGAAACTGAGGAAACAATCCTACATAATTTGTTTGAATTTTGTAAGGATAAAACTACCATAATTGTCAGTCACCGAGTGTCTTCTGCCAAAAATGCTGATAAAATCATTATTTTAGAAGATGGCGAAATCATTCAACAAGGCTCTCATAATCAATTAATAAATCAGAAAGGTTACTACGCATCGTTATATTTAAAACAACTTTCGGAAAAAGAATTACTTTAATTGTTGCGTAATAGATAAATTTTTATGATTTTTGAGTACTATTAATTACCAAAAATGATAGAACGTATTATGAGAGAAAATGACATGTTAGAAAAAGAAGAGATTTTTTCTAAAGTATTACGAGCAGGAAGAAGAACTTATTTCTTTGATGTGAGAGCTACTAAAGCTGACGATTATTATATTACGATTACCGAAAGCAAAAAGTTTACAGAAGAAGATGGTTCTTTTCACTTTAAAAAACACAAAATTTATTTATACAAAGAAGATTTTAGTGCTTTTGCCGAAATACTAGAAGAAATGACTTCATACGTTTTGAACCACAAAGGTGAAGAAGTAATCTCTGAAAGACATCAAAAAGATTTTAAAAAAGAATACGGCTCTGATAAAGCTGAAACACCAAGATCTAGCTTTACTGATATTGATTTTGACGATATTTAATCTTATATAACTTTTCTAAAAGTTCAAGTCCAATATGTGTAGCATTTTTGGACTTTTTTTATATATTTAAATTCTATAATTTTAGTCGAGATGAATTATTTTAGATTTCAGACTTTAGATTTTAGATTTATTCAAACTCTTATAAAATGAAAAAATTAATTCTATTACTTAGTTTCATTTTGATTACATTTTCAGCGTCTGCTCAAAAAACAGAATATGAAAAAAAATCAAACATTCAATATTATTCTTCAGAAATAAATAAATCCGACAGTTACATTAACGAAAGATGTGTTCTGGATATTTATTATCCAAAAAACACAAAAGGCTTTGCTACAATTGTCTGGTTTCATGGCGGAGGTTTAACGGGCGGAAATAAAGAAATTCCTGAAGCTTTAAAAAATAAAGGTTTTGCCATTATTGGTGTAAATTACAGATTGTCTCCAAAAGCAAAAACGGTAAAAGCGATTGAAGATGCGGCGGCGGCTGTTGCCTGGGCATTTAATAATATCAGCAACTATGGTGGTGATTCTTCTCTAATATTTCTTTCTGGTCATTCTGCCGGAGGATATTTAGATATGATGGTTGGTCTAAATAAAAAATGGCTGCAAAAAGAAGGAATTGATGCCAACCGAATTGCAGGATTGATTCCATTTAGCGGACAATGTATTACGCATTTTGAAGTTAGAAGAGAAAACGGAATCCCGGAAAAACAACCGACAATTGATGCTTTTGCGCCTTTGTATCACGTTCGCGCCGATGCTCCGCCGCTTTTATTAATTACCGGAGATCGTGAACTGGAAATGTTAGGCCGATATGAAGAAAACGCATACATGGCAAGAATGATGAAATTAGTTGGACATACACAGACTAAACTTTACGAATTAGACGGCTACGGCCATGGAATGACTGAACCTGGTTTTCCGTTATTGGTAAACGAAGTCAACCGAATTTTAAAAGAAAAACAAACTAAGAAATAAATATATAATTCCACGGCAATGGAAACACAACTTTTAATTTTACCCGGATTAGGAAATTCCGGAGAAAAACACTGGCAGACCTTTTGGCATGAAAAATTTAAAAATTCAATTCGTTTGGTTCAGGACAATTGGGACGAGCCTGTTCGCGAAGATTGGATTGCCCGCTTAAACGAAGCCGTTTCTAAATTAGATAGTCCAACGATTTTAGTAGCACACAGTCTTGCTGTTTCTTTAGTTTTACATTGGGCAGAAAACAATTCGAATAAAAATATAGTTGGTGCTTTATTAGTTGCTCCCGCCGATGTTGATTCACCAGAACATACACCAGATATTATCAGGAATTTTTCTCCAATGCCGCTTTATAAATTGCCTTTTCCATCGATAGTTGTGGCGAGTGAAAATGATCCGTATGCCTTATTTGAAAGAAAACAATATTTTGCAGAAAAATGGGGAAGTGATTTCGTAAACGTTGGTGAACAAGGCCACATTAACTCTGATTCTGATTTAAGATATTGGGAAGAAGGACAGTTGATATTAGAACAATTAATTGCAAAAATAAATACTACAAACTAATGTTTTGTAAGCAAATTTAACCGCAAACCACGCAAAGGTATTACGCAAAGTTCACAAAGTTTTTTTATTAAAAGCTTGCGAAATCTTTGATTTATTAAAGGTCACAAAGCTGGAGTTTAAAGAATAATTCGTGTGAATTAGTGCAATTCGTGGCAAAAAATTAACCACAAAATCAAAAATCCTTTTTAATCTGTGTAATCTGTGGCAAACTAAAAACTGAACTACAACTGAAATTTCACCGCAAAGACAGCAAAGATATTACGCAAAGTTCACAAAGTTTTTTTTATTAAAAGCTTGCGAAATCTTTGATTTATTAAAGGTCACAAAGCTGGAGTTAAAAAATAATTCGTGTAAATTAGTGTAATTCGTGGCAAAAAAAAATCATTTTAATCTGAGAAATCTGTGGAAAACTGAAAACTGCGACTGCGACTGAAAACTAAAAAACTACCCTATTCGAAGCCCATTTGGTATTTTAAAATCAGGAGCTAGTAAAATAACATCTCCCTCCTCGCCTACAGCTCCAAGAACCAGACATTCGCTCATAAATTTTCCTATTTGTTTTTTGGGGAAATTTACAACGGCCACGATTTGTCTGTTTAGTAAATCTTCTTTTTTGTATCGTTTTGTAATTTGTGCAGATGATTTTCTGATACCTATTTCGGCACCAAAATCTATTGTTAATTGAAAAGCAGGTTTTCTGGCTTCGGGAAAATCATTTACTTCGATGATAGTTCCTACACGCATATCTGTTCTTTCGAATTCGTCCCAGGTTAAATCCATTTGAAAATTGTTTTTTACAAACCTATAAATTTTGTAAGTAATACAACTAATTCTATAACCTATTTTTTTTATACTAGGTTTAATTTTACTACACATGCATTAGTAACTAATTAGTAAAAAAATATAAAAATGGAAAATAGTGTAATAAATGCCAATCCAACTCTAAGGGATTTAGATTTTGATATTCATCAATTAAATACAGATAAATTCATTGAAACTGCTAAAAACGTAAAGCTTTATGTAAAGGATTACGGAAAAGGGAAACCAGTTATTTTAATTCACGGATGGCCGCTTTCTAACGAAATGTGGGAATATCAGGTTGAATATTTGGTTAAAAATAATTACCGTGTAATTGCCTATGACCGCCGTGGTTTTGGTAAATCGTCACAACCGTGGGAAGGATATGATTATGATACTTTAACGGATGATTTAAGCGAAATTATAAACCAGCTGGAATTAGAGAATGTAACTTTGGTTGGATTTTCTATGGGTGGCGGTGAAGTGGTTCGTTATTTTAGCAGATATCAGGGAAAAGGTGTTGCAAAAGCCGCTTTGATTTCTTCAATTATTCCTTTTTTACTAAAAACAGAAGATAATCCAGACGGACATCCAAGAGAAAAAAGTGAAACTACCGCAGCAGCAATCAAGGAAGACAGAATTGGATTTGTTGATAATTTCGGAAAGACATTTTTTGGTGTAAATATTATCAATAAACCTTTAAGTACGGCTTTATTAGAATATTACAGAATGCTTTGTTCATTCGCTTCTCCACACGCAACTTTAAAATGTGCCGAATCTTTTTCTTTTACTGATTTTAGAGACGAATTAAGTACAATAACAGTTCCAACTTTAATTATTCACGGAAATGACGATAAAATCGTTCCAATCGATCTAACGTCTAAAAAAGCATCAGAAGCTATTGCAAATAATACATATATCGTTTACGAAGGCGCTCCGCATGGTTTGTTTTATACTGACAGAGATAAATTAAACGAAGATTTACTTGAATTTTTGAATTCATAAATAAGTTTAGCCACAGATTATACAGATTAAAAGGATTTTTTTTTGCAGATTAAAACTGTTTTAAAATTTTATAATCTTTTTAATCCGTGCAATCTGTGGCAAAAAAATACAATTCTTCCTGTGCTCTTTTTTATACAGAATTTAAAGGCTATTTTTGAGTATTAATTTTTGTAAAAATGGCACGCACTCCTTCAAATATGATTCCGCTTGGGACAATTGCTCCAGAATTTTATATAAAAGATACGAATTCGAATCACACTTATTCGTTTGAAGATTTAAAAGGATCAAAAGGTACGCTTGTTATTTTTATGTGCAATCATTGTCCTTTTGTGCTTCATGTTATTAATGAAATTGTCATGATATCTAATGATTATCGCGTTCAGGGGCTTGGTATTATTGCTATTTCAAGTAATGATATTGTAAAATATCCGCAGGATTCTCCAGAATTAATGACTGATTTTGCTTTACAGCATAAAATTGATTTTCCTTATTTATTTGATGAAACGCAGGAAGTGGCAAAAGCATACGATGCAGCCTGCACGCCCGATTTCTATTTATTCGACAATCAGGATAAATTGTTTTACAGAGGACAACTTGATGATTCAAGACCCGGAAACGGAATTCCGTTAAGCGGAACTGATTTAAGAAATGCCATTGATGCCTTGATTTACAACCGAACTTTGAATGAAATTCAGAAACCAAGCATTGGGTGTAATATCAAATGGAAATAAAATTTGTAAGAATCAAAAAACTTTACTTATCTTTGCAAATCATAATTAAAATCACTCATTGTGAACACTATAACAATATTTACAGTTTTTAGACCTGCATATTCTTGTAAGAGAAAACCGCTTTCGGCTGTATTTATTTCACATAGTAAGGCCTTTATTAATTAGGCCTCCGTCTATTTCAATTCTTCTTTCAGGCGGAGGATTTACATCGATTTAAACATTTACTTATTTGACAAAATTTAAGTTTTGGTCAGATACTTTTTTGTTTTTCAAACTAAATTCTTTACACGCTTGTCTTGTTTTAAACAAACTGAGCAACAACTGGCTCTGAAAAGCATAAAAGAAGAAAAATCATTCAAATTCAATAACAATAAATTCAATATAGATATGAAACCAACACCCACTTTCTGTAAATCAGATTATCAATTTTTAAGGGAATTGATTTTAAAAAGTAAAAATTCGACAAATACTAAAGAAGCAAATCAGCTTTCGCAAGAATTAGACCGCGCTGTAATAAGCAAGGAAAGTGAACTCGACAACTCTGTTATCAGAATAAATTCTGTTGTAACAATTGAAGATGTAATAGCGAAGAAGCAAATGAAAGTTCAAATTGTTTTACCTTCATCTGCAGATATAAAGCAATCAAAAATTTCAATTCTGGCACCTTTAAGTGTTGCTATTATTGGTTTTAAAGAAAACGACGAAGTTGACTGGGAAATGCCGGCTGGTATCAAAACTTTAAAAATTATCGCGGTAGACAATACGGCTGTACATCATTCCTAACTTTTTAAACACCTCATTTTGTGAAGGTGTTTTTTTATATCTATTTGAAAACAAAAAACCTGTTCAAATTATTGAACAGGTTTTTTGTTTTTTTTCTAAATACAAATTATAATTGCGAATGAATGTAATCTGTAATTGATGCCATTTGAGTCTCGTCTAGCTTCGCTTTTTTGCCCATTCTAACCAAAATTGGTCCCCATTCTTCTTTTGTATATTTCTTTGGATCTTTCAATTTGTGGCATTTTGCGCAATTGTTTTCATACAAATCTCTACCTGCTTCTAATTCAGGAGTTAATACCACTGTTTTTGCAGGTTCGGCAGGAGTAGCTGCAACAGCTGGCGTTTTTTGAGTTCCGCAGGAAACTGCAAATAAAGCAAGTGCTGCAAGGATTAAAATATTTTTCATTGTCTCTGGTTTTTATAGTAAATATAAAAAAAATCCCATTCGGCTTGCGAATGGGATTGCTATTTAAAACAATACTAAATTGCTTGTAAATCCTTATTTTACGTCCATTAATTCAACGTCAAAAATCAAAGTTGCATTTGGCGGGATAACTCCTCCAGCTCCAGATGGACCGTAAGCTAAATCAGATGGAATTACAAAACGAGCTTTGTCACCAACTTGTAATAAAGCAATACCTTCGTCCCATCCTTCGATAACTTGTCCAACTCCTAATTTAAATTCGATTGGTTTTTTACGTGGGTAAGATGAATCAAAAACTTTTCCGTTTTCTAAAGATCCTTCGTAGTGAACAGAAACTGTTTTTCCAGCTTCAGCTCTTTTACCTTCACCTTTTTGGATCATTTTATAACGTAAACCGCTTTCTGTTTTATCAAAACCAGCAGCAAGTTGTTCCATTTTTGCTTCAGATTCTGCTTTTAAAGCTGCTTCACGTTTAAGGCGAGCACCTTTTAAACCAATAAAAGCTTCAATTGCATTCCATTTTTGAGCTTCTTCTCCAACTCTGATGATTTCTAAAGTCTCTAAAGCATCACCTTGAGCAACAGCATCAACTACATCTTGTCCTTCTACAACGTGACCAAAAACACTGTGTTTTCCGTCTAACCAAGGAGTTGGAACGTGTGTGATAAAAAATTGAGAACCGTTACTTCCAGGTCCAGAATTTGCCATAGATAAAACTCCCGGACGATCGTGTTTTAAACTTGGATCAAATTCATCATCAAATTTATACCCAGGATCTCCAGTTCCAGTTCCTTTAGGACAACCACCCTGAATCATAAAATCAGGAATTACTCTGTGAAAGTTTAATCCATCGTAGAATTTTTGTCCCTGAGGTTTTACTTTATTTTCCATATTTCCTTCTGCAAGAGCTACAAAATTCCCTACGGTTCCTGGTGTTAAGTCGTGTGTTAGTTTAACTAAAATCGAACCTTTGCTTGTGTTGAATTTAGCGTATATTCCGTTTTCCATGTTGTTATTTTTTAATTGAACGCAAATTTACAAATTAATTTCTTAATCAATTTGCGCTTTTTGTTTTTTAGATTTTGATTTATAAGTAAGTCCGTAAACGGTTAATGACAGTGCAGATAAAACCATACAACCAATTGTTACAGCGTGCCATCCGCCCAGTTTCCACAATAATAATCCGTATGCAGATCCGGCAGCAGTTCCTAAAAAGCTAAACGACATAAATACCGTATTTAGTCTGTTTCTTGCTTCTGGCAATAACGAATACACTCTGGTTTGATTTGAGATATGAACGCCCTGAATTCCGATATCAATAAATACAATTCCAATCGCAATTCCGATTACGCTTTCTATTGAAAAATAGAAAATCAAGAAGCTTATCAGGATTAATAAACAGCCGTAACCAACTGCAATTCTCGAATTTCCTTTATCACCGATTTTCCCAACCAAAGGTGCGGCCAAAGCTCCCGATGCACCAACAATCCCAAATAAACCAATTGTGGCACTGTTAAAATGAAACGGTTCTCCAGAAAGCAATAAAACCATTGTCGTCCAGAAAGCTCCAAACTGAGCAAAACTGAAAACATTGATTGCCGTAGCTTCACGCAAAACCGGCTGTGTTTTTATAAGTGTAAATAAAGACTGAATTAATTGACCGTAAGTTCCCTGAAACTGAGGTTTGTTTACCGGGAATTTACTCTGAATTACGAAAAAGATTAAAAGACAAATTCCGGCGGCGATATAAAACATTGATCTCCAACCCAAAACTTCTCCGATAAAACCGCTTAAAGTTCTGGAAAGTAAAATCCCGACCAATAAACCGCTCATAATGGTTCCAATAACTTTTCCTCGCTGTTCTGGCGTACTTAACGAAGCTGCTAAAGGCAAAATAAGCTGCGGTACAATCGAAGTGATTCCGATTAATAAAGAAGCAATTTGTAAAATAAGAAAACTTTTTGCCGTTGCTGCAATCAATAATGCAATTACAGAAGCGAAAGTGGTAATTAAAATCTGCTTTTTTCGTTCTAATTTATCACCAAGCGGCACCATAAAAAACAACCCAATAGCATAACCCGCTTGAGTTAAATACGTTATAGTTCCGGCGCTGGCTTCAGGAATTTTAAATTCGTTGGCAATTAAAACAATTAAAGGCTGGCAGTAATAAAGATTTGCAACTATAAGACCAGTGCAAACTGCCATAAACAGGACGTTGGTTTTAGATAAATTCATTTTGCAAAAATACCATCAATATTTATAATTAAAGTTATTTTTTTTATAAAATCTGCGTAAATCTGCGTCTTCGCGATAGCGAATCCGTTTAATCAGCGTCAATTTTTATAACGCGAATGACGCAGATTCGCTATCGCGAAGACGCGGATATTTACTGATTTTCTTTATAATTTATTTTAAGAAATCTTCTCTTGCGGGGCTAAAAACGTCTGTGAGCATTCCGCTTTCTAAACAAACAACGCCGTGAATTGCGTGAGGCGGAATATAAAAACTATCACCTTCTTTTAAAGTTTGTGTAACACCGCTTATGGTTACATCAAATTTTCCGCTTGCAATATAGGTTACCTGAGAATGGTAATGTTCGTGTAAAACACCAATTCCTCCAGTTTTAAAATGAACATTTACAAGCATAACCTTATCATCAAAAGCAAGGATTTTACGCTTGATTCCTTCACCAACTACTTCCCACTCTATTTCTTCTCCTTTTATAAACTCTTTACTTGTTTTGATATTCTGCATGATTTTTAAATTTATTCTTACAAAAATAAGACTTTTTTATGATTCGATTTAAATCAATTCTTTTGAAATAAAATCAGAGCTTGTTTTAATGGACTGAAAAGAATCTCCAGCATAATTATTTTCCTGCTCAACAAAAAAGTGAACCATTCCGGATTGTTTTGCCTCTTTAAAGAAAGGTTTAAAATCAATTGATCCTGAACCAATTTCTGTATTTAAAGCCGGATTTGTTTTATCCATATCTTTTACATGCCACATTTTAAAACGGCCCGGATTTTCTTTAAATAATTTTAGCGGATCATTTCCTGAACGAACCACCCAATATAAATCTAATTCAAAATAAACCAGATTTTTATCAGTTTCATTTAATAAGATTTCGTAACCCGTAATTCCATCATGTTTTTGAAATTCAAAATCATGATTGTGATAAGCTAATTTTAAACCTGCTTCTTTGCACATTTTTGCAGCCTGATTCAAACGCTGTGCGATCTTTTTATAATCATCGATACTTTTTCTAAAAGGTTCGTCGATCCACGGAACGGTTAAAAATTCGTTTTTTAAAATCTTTGCAGCTTCAATTGCAGCAATTAATTCCGCTGTATTTCCGTCATATAAATAGCTTCCTAAATTATAATGTCCGCTAACTGCTTTTAATTTATTATCGTCCAATATTTTTTTCAATTCAACTGGAGACAATCCCCAAAACTGATCTTTAATAGAAAAACCATACGTTTCTACATTTGTATATCCTGATGCAGCAACTTTTTCTAAAGTTTCTTTTACATTTTTCGGAAGTTCTTCTCGCAATGTATATAACTGCAAACCAATTTCTTTTTTATTCATAGAAAATGCTAATGACGGTAAAGCCAGAACAGCCGTAGCAGCCAGACTTGTGTTTATAATAAAGTTTCTTCTTGTAACCATTTTTGATCGAATTTTAGAAAAGTAAATCTACTATAAAAATTGATTCTCAAAATTTTTTATAAAGTTTTGAAGCGCAATTTCTGTTTCTTCGTTTATAATTTTTCCCTCAGCATCAATTTTTCCGCGAATGCCCTGAATTAAAAGCTGTGTATTATCGTCAAATTTAGCTTCAAGGGTTTTCATAATTAATAAAAGCTGTTCATGTCCCATTTCTCCAGAAGCAGAAGCCGTAATTAATCCGACTTTTTTATTCGAGAAAATAGTGGTCGACACACACCATTCTAAAGCATTTTTTAAACTTCCGGGCAGGCTAAAAACATATTCAGGAGTGCAGATTATAATTCCGTCGGCCTCTATTATTTTCTTTCTGAACAAACTAATTTCTTCCGGCGGATTCTCTGTATCTAAATCTGGATTAAAATGCGGAATTCGATCTAAATCTTCAAAAATGTCAACTTCAAAATCTGATTTTATATGTTCTGAAATATATTTTAGAATTTTAAAATTGCTTGAGTTTTTTCTTGTACTGCCTGTTATGGCAACTATTTTTATCGCTTTCATTTTTATTGGATAACTGAAATATCTTTCTTCATTGCATCAGATTCCTCGGTCAGGTTATTTCTTTTAAAAAAATTGTCTAAATTAGACTGCACCCAAAAGTTTAGACAAATTAATAATTAAGTTTTATAATAATGAGCTCGATATTGTATCGGGCTCATTCCTTTTAGATTAAGTTTAATTC
>NZ_CAIJDE010000065.1 GCF_903819335.1 Flavobacterium panici
CCGGATTGAAAATCGAAAGGTACAACTCCGCTGTAACATGCCATTTTTCTAGGATCAGTTATCACTGTAAAACCTTCTGTTTTTGATATTAATGTCCATGATAAAATCTGACCTACTCCAGGAACAGATTTTATCAGTTTCTGCTGACAGCTTAGGTTTTCATCATTATGGATTACTTCTTCAATATCATTTTCAATAACCTTAATTTGTCCCTCAATATTTTTAATGAGT
>NZ_CAIJDE010000066.1 GCF_903819335.1 Flavobacterium panici
ATTTGCCCTAATCAATTATGGGTAAGTGATATAACATATTGGAGAATTAAGGATAGTTTTATGTACATAAGTTTTGTTACTGATGCTTATTCCAGAAAAATTATCGGTTATCATTTGGCCAATAGTTTACAAACCTCAGAAACGATTCAAGCTTTACAAATGGCAATATCAAATCTTTCAGAAGAATCTAAAGATGAATTACAACTGATACATCATTCAGATAGAGGGACGCAATATTGCAGTAATGAATATGTAAAGTTATTAGAAACCCATAACATTGGTATTAGTATGACAGAAAATGGGGATCCTTTGGAAAATGCAATAGCAGAACGGGTAAATGGTATTATTAAAGAAGAGTA
Organism: Flavobacterium panici; assembly: GCF_903819335.1. Classification (GTDB taxonomy): domain Bacteria; phylum Bacteroidota; class Bacteroidia; order Flavobacteriales; family Flavobacteriaceae; genus Flavobacterium; species Flavobacterium panici. The sequence continues at coordinate 360 of NZ_CAIJDE010000066.1, forward strand.
TTTAGATGATTATCAAGTTGATAATATACAAGAAGCTAAAGAATTATTAGACGCAGTTATTAAGTTATATAACAACGAAAGGCCGCATATGAGTATAGGAAACCTTACACCAAACCAAGTACATCAAAACAATATAAAAACAGAAAAATTATGGAAGAATTATTATGTAAAAAGTCCTACTATTGTAAACCAATAGCAGGACTAAAATATAGTTGTAAATCTATTTTAGGATTAAGTGTAAATATGTAAACTTTTTTTAGGACGAGACAC
>NZ_CAIJDE010000067.1 GCF_903819335.1 Flavobacterium panici
GGCTCACCTCTTCCCATCCCGAACAGAGTAGTTAAGCCCGCCTGCGCAGATGGTACTGCAGTATTGTGGGAGAGTATGTCGTCGCCTTTCTTTTGAAAACCCTGTTTCCAAGAAACAGGGTTTTTTATTCTAACTTTTACTTATTTGTTTTAAGTAAATAAGGTACCTTAGCTCAGATGGTAGAGCAATGGACTGAAAATCCATGTGTCCCTGGTTCGATCCCTGGAGGTACCACATAATGCTCGGATGGTGAAATTGGTAGACACGCTGGACTTAAAATCCAGTGAACAGCAATGTTCGTGCGGGTTCAAGTCCCGCTCTGAGTACTAAAAACTTCAATTGGCTTTGCTAATTGAAGTTTTTTTTTGTCATAAAACTAATTTTAATAGTAATTTTTATACTTTTACTTTAATATTTTACCTTATAATTAAACTATGCAAAATATTTTTCAAAGAGAAGACTGTGATCAATTTATAAACCGCATTAATCAACTTGAAATAGATTCACAACCACTTTGGAGTAAAATGTCTGTTGATCAAATGCTGGCGCATTGCAATGTAACGTATGAAATGGTCTATGACAATATTCATGTTAAACCAAATGTCTTTGTAAGATTAATTCTAAAGTTATTAGCTAAAAATGCAATAGTAAGTGAAAAGCCTTATGCAAGAAATATTTCATACAGCTCCACAATTTATTATTGCCGGAGATCGTGATTTTGAACTGGAAAAAAGCAGATTGATCTCTTATATTCTAAAAACACAGGAATTAGGTGAAAATGAATTTGAGGGAAAAGAATCTCTTTCTTTAGGAAAATTAACTACAAAAGAATGGAATAATATGTTTGCGAAACATTTAGATCATCATTTATCACAGTTTAACGTTTAATTTAAATTTACAATATGAGAGTTTATTTTATTCTATTTTTTCTGTTTTTAGGATTATCATCCAATGCACAGAAGCAAGAAGTTCAAAAAGCTATTGAAATATTCTTTGAAGGATTTCATCAAAAAGATTCGGTGAAAATAAAAACTGTTTGTGCTGATAAAATGATTTTGCAATCTATTAGTGAAAGCTCTGTAAAGGGAAACAAATTATCTAATGAAAGTGCAGCTGAATTCTATAAATCTATTGCCACGATTCCGTCTACTATGAAATTTCAGGAGAAAATATTGAGTTATAATATTCAAATTGATGGAACTATGGCTCATGTTTGGGCACCATATGAGTTTTATTTAAACGATAAATTGAGCCATACCGGAGTAAATACTTTCACATTGTTTAAAGAAAAAGATTCCTGGAAAATCATTTACTTAATTGATACACGTAGAAAATAATCTAATTTTTAAGAACTACAGTGTTGTAATATAGACAGATATCTGTTAAAAGGCATTCTTCACATTTAGGTTTTGGTCTGCAGATTTCCCGTCCTAAAAAAGAAATTGCCATTCCAATTTCTGACCATATATTTTTTGGTAAAACTTCCATTAATTCTTTTTCTGCTTTAATTCCGTCTTTTGCCTCTTTTATTATACCAATTCTGGGAGCAACTCTTATAACATGTAAATCAGCAATAATTCCTTCTGGCGGTTTATTGGTTTCTCTTAAGATCACATTTGCAGATTTTCTTCCAATGCCTTTTAAAGCAGTCAATTCAGACATCGTTAAAGGAATATCCTTGTCATTTTTAATTGTTTTTGCAATTTCCAAAAGCCAATTGGCTTTGGTCGCGTGATTACGAACCTTACTTATGTAAGGAATAAAAGTTTCGAAATCAGTTTTTGATAAACTTGTAAGAGTTGGATATTTTTCAAATAAAGCTGGAGAAATGTTATTAATATTAGCATCAGAATCCTGAGCAGATAAAACAACCATAACCAAAAGTTGGTAAGTGTTTTGATAATCTAAAGGATGTTTTTTGCCTTTATATTTTTTTAAAATGGGTTTTAATTGAGTTTCCCAATCTATTGTTTCTCCAAATAAATCCATTTTTGTTTTTCTTTAGCGATTGATATTTAAATAGTTATGTATAAAGTTAACTATTTTTAATGAATTCTAAAGTTTTTTTAATAACAGTTTGATTCCCAAGTATTTTTCGGTGGCCTAATCCATCGGTTAAAAATAAAGTTCCGTTTTGAAGATTTTCATGAATATGAATTCCGGCTTTTACAGGAACTTCCGGATCATCGTTATCATGAATTACCAGCACAGGAATTTTGATTTTTTGTGTAGCTTTATATGCCGAAAAATCATCCATTTTTAATTGATATTTATCTTCAAAAAACAGCCTTAAGCGATCACTAAATTCTTTTTTTAGCTTCAATTTTAAAATAAAATCATCTAAAATATCCTGTACAATATCTCCGCTTCCAATTATTACAGCTTTGTTTACTTGTAAACCATCTTTAATTGCATTTAATACCGACATTCCACCTAATGAATGTCCAATTGCAAATTCAAAAGGACCAAATTGTTTTTCGATTTCCAGAATAGAAGCAATAAACTCAGACATAATCGTTGTTTTTCCTTCAGATTTTCCATGTGCAGGCGCATCAAAACTTACTGTAGAAAAATCATTTTGCAAAAGTTCATCGGCTATTTTAAATAATTGGGTTCCTCTGCCTGACCAGCCATGAATAAGTAAAACTTTACGCTCACTTTGGCCATATTGATAAGTTACAACATTTTTATTTATGGTTGGAACATGAACAATTTTTTGAATGCTTTTGTTGTCCATTTCAAGTTCACGTTTGGGAACCTTATGTTTTATAGGCGTTGTAAACAGTCGCGCTGCAAATTTAGTTGCTAGTTTGGTGGATACAAATGCGCAAATTTTGGCAGATAGTATAATTATCTGTGGAATTTTTAATGATTTAGTAGGATTAATTGCCTTTTTTGCCATTTCAATAAATCTGATTTAAAGGCAGTACTTTGCCTATTTTTTTGCTAAATTTAAAAAAAGATAAAAATAGCATATTAATGATTGTTTCTTTAAAAATAACCACAAATTAATTTCTGAAATGGAGATATTTCATATTAGTGCAGAATGTTATCCAATGGCAAAAGTCGGCGGTTTGGCTGATGTAGTTGGTGCTTTACCAAAGTACCAAGAGAACGCAGGACACGATGTTAGAGTTGTTGTTCCAGCTTATGATACAAAATTTAGAAATGAAAATAATTTTGACTGTGTACATTGGGGAACAGTTAAATTAGGAAATTTCAATTTCCCTTTTAGTGTTTTAAAAGAAAACACAGATAAATTAGGCTACGAATTATATCTCATTGAAATTAATGAATTATTTAATCGTCCGAATGTATATGGTTATGAAGACGATATTGAACGTTTCTTATCTTTTCAAATTGCAGTTTTAGATTGGATTATCGCCCGAAATAAAATTCCGGATATAATTAATTGTCACGATCATCATACCGGATTAATTCCGTTTCTGCTGCAATTTGCTTATAAATATGAAGTACTGAAAGATGTAAAAACGGTTATAACAATTCATAATGGCTTATATCAGGGCTGGTTTGGTTTTGATAAATTGTATTATCTGCCAGAATTCGATTTAAGACATGTGGGATTTTTAGAATGGAGTAATTCGATTAATTCATTGGCAGTTGCTGTAAAATGTGCGAACGCCGTTACAACAGTTTCTCCGAGCTATTTAAATGAAATTAATTATAGCGCAAATGGTTTAGAATCCTTGTTTCAATCTGTTAGAAATAAATCTAAAGGAATTTTAAACGGGATTGACATCGAAGTCTGGAATCCGTTAAAAGATCAAATGATTGCTGAAAATTATTCGATAGAAAACTTTGAAATTGGAAAACAGAAAAATAAAGAAAAATTATGCGACCAATTTGATTTAGATCCTTCAAAGCCATTATTTAGTTTTATAGGGCGTTTGTTTGAAGAAAAGGGAGGAGATTTACTACCTCAGGCTTCGGCACTTGCATTATCGGAACATTTTGAAGAGATCAATATTTTAATTTTAGGTTCGGGAAATGCTGAAATTGAATCGCAGTTAACCCAATTGCGTAATGATTATAAAGGAAATTACAATGTTTTTATTGGTTATAATGAAGAATTAGCGCATTTGATTTACGCAGGTTCAGATTATATTTTAATGCCTTCACGAGTAGAACCTTGTGGTTTAAACCAAATGTATGCCATGCGTTATGGAACAATTCCAATTGTCAGGAGAACCGGTGGCTTGCGTGATACTGTTATTGATTTTGGAGATGAAGGAAACGGAATCTGTCATGATCAGGCTTCGGTTGGAGATATTTGTTATTCTATAAATCGTGCGGTTAAATTGTACGATGACAAAATAAATTTTAATACCGTTTTACGAAGAGGAATGGCTGCAGACCATTCCTGGGAAAGTGTTTGCCAAGAATATATCGAGATATACAACCTAATAATTGAGAAAAATGAAATTTAAAAAGAAAAATGTAGTTGCTATTATTTTAGGAGGAGGACAAGGATCACGTTTGTTTCCATTAACAGAAACGAGATCAAAACCGGCTGTTCCAATTGGAGGAAAATATCGTTTGGTCGATATTCCAATTTCTAATTGTATCAATTCTGATATTTTTAAAATATTTGTTTTGACACAGTTTAACTCCGCATCTTTAAATGCACATATCAAAAACACTTTCAATTTTAGTATTTTCAGTCAGTCATTTGTTGATATTTTGGCGGCAGAGCAAACACCGGATAATCCAACCTGGTTTCAGGGAACGGCAGACGCTGTTAGACAATGTATGTCGCACTTTTTAAAACACGATTTTGATCACGCTTTAATTCTTTCGGGCGATCAATTGTATCAAATGGATTTTAACGAAATGCTTGAAGCACACATTGCTGCTGACGCTGAAATTTCGATTGCAACTTTGCCGGTAAATGCTAAAGATGCACCAGAATTCGGAATTCTTAAAACCGATCATGAAAATAATATTCATGCTTTTATCGAAAAACCAAACGCTTCATTATTGCCTGAATGGGAATCTGAAGTGAGTGAACATATGCAGGAAAAAGGTAAAAAGTACCTTGCTTCAATGGGAATTTATATTTTTAATAAACCATTGTTAGAAGAATTAATGGCGAATCAGGAAACAAAAGATTTCGGAAAAGAAATCATTCCGCAAGCTGTTGGAAAACATAAAATTCTAAGTTATCAATATGAAGGATATTGGACAGATATCGGAAACATCGAGTCATTTTTTGAAGCCAATATTGGTTTAACGGCTGATATTCCGGAGTTTAATTTGTTTGATAACGAAAACAAAATCTTTACAAGACCAAGATTATTACCGCCATCAAAATTTAGAAATTCAATTATTAATCAATCTTTAATTTCTGAAGGCTGTATCATTAATGCAAAAGAAATTAAAAGTTCGGTGATTGGAATTCGTTCAAGAGTGGGCGTAGGAACCGTATTAGAAAACTGTTATGTTATGGGGAACGATTTTTATCAGGATCTTGACGAAATGAATCATGAAAGCAGTATCAATAAAATTCATGTTGGTATTGGTGAAAATTGTTTTATTAAAAATGCCTTGGTTGATAAAAATGTTCGAATTGGAAATAACGTTCATATCAACGGAGGAAAACATTTGGATAATTTTACCAATGAATTGTATAGCATAAAAGACGGAATTGTTGTGATTAAAAAAGGAGTTACATTATCGGATAATTTCAGAATTGAATAAAATTTGAAAAATTTTAATAAAAAAAATCCAAATTCCAATTTTTAAATTATTGCCTTAAAAACCAAATATGACTAAAGTAATCACACATTCTCTATTTACTGATTTTGATATAGATTTATTCAAAGCGGGAAAACACTTCAAATTATATGAAAAATTAGGAGCGCATTTAATTGAAGTTAATGGAGTTAAAGGTGTTTACTTTGCCGTTTGGGCACCTACAGCACATTCTGTTTCGGTTGTTGGCGATTTTAATTATTGGAATCAGGGAGAACATCTTTTAAATGTTCGCTGGGATTCTTCGGGGATTTGGGAAGGATTTATTCCAGATATTTCAAAAGGAGCTCTTTATAAATATAAAATCCAATCGAATATTGACGGCATAATAACTGAAAAAGCAGATCCTTTTGCTTTATACTGTGAAAAACCGCCACATACTGCTTCTGTAGTCTGGGATTTAGATTATAAATGGAAAGACGAAAACTGGATGCAGAATCGTAAAGAGAAAAACGCTTTAGATAAACCTTATTCTGTTTACGAAGTTCATTTAGGTTCCTGGAAACGAGCAGAACATAATCGCTTTTTAAGTTATTTAGAACTGGCAGATGATTTGGTGAAATACGTTAAAGAAACCGGTTTTACACACGTAGAATTTATGCCTATTATGGAATATCCTTATGATCCTTCATGGGGTTATCAGTTAACAGGATATTTTGCGCCGACCTCACGTTTTGGGAAACCGCAGGATTTTATGGTTTTGGTCGATAGACTGCATCAGGAAGGAATTGGCGTAATTTTAGATTGGGTTCCGTCACATTTTCCAGACGATGCACATGGTTTAGGCTATTTTGACGGATCGCATTTATACGAGCATCCGGATCGCAGAAAAGGCTATCATCCAGATTGGAAAAGTTTGGTTTTTAATTACGGAAGAAATGAAGTTCGTGCTTTTTTAATTAGTAACGCTGTGTTTTGGCTTCAAAATTATCACGTTGACGGATTAAGAGTTGACGCTGTAGCTTCAATGTTATATCTTGATTATTCCAGAAAAGAAGGCGAATGGGAAGCCAATATTTTTGGCGGAAGAGAAAATTTAGACAGCATAAGTTTTCTTAAAGAATTTAATGAAGTTATCTATGCTAATTTTGATGGAGTTCAAACTATTGCAGAAGAAAGTACTTCGTTCCCGATGGTTTCAAGACCTACGTTCACGGGCGGTTTAGGTTTCGGAATGAAATGGATGATGGGTTGGATGCACGATACTTTAAAATATTTTCAAAAAGAAACGGTATATCGAAAATACCATCAAAATGATTTGACATTTTCGATGACGTATGCTTTTACGGAGAACTTTATGCTTCCGTTTTCTCATGATGAAGTAGTTTACGGCAAAAAATCTCTTATTTATAAAATGCCGGGCGACGAATGGCAGAGATTTGCCAATTTGAGATTATTATATGGATATATGTTTACGCATCCCGGAACTAAATTATTATTTCAGGGAGCTGAATTTGGTCAAACCGGCGAATGGAATTTCGAACAAAGTTTAGACTGGCATTTACTGCAATATGATTTTCATTCGGGAATAAAAAGATTAATTACAGATTTAAATCAATTGTATAAATCTCGTCCAGCATTGTATGAAAAGCAATTTACGGGAGAAGGTTTTGAATGGATAAATTATTCAGATCATCAAAATGCGGTTTTATCTTATATCCGAAAAGGAAATAATGCAGATGAAAATGTAATTATAGTCTGTAATTTCACGCAAGTGGTACGAGAAAATTATAGAATTGGAATTCCGAAGAAAGGTCAGTTAGAAGAGATTTTTAATAGCGATGCTGTAATTTATGGCGGCGGTGGTGTTGGAAACGGAAAATCAATAAAAATTGAATCAACGCCTTATGATGGAAGGGATTTTTCTGTCGAATTAATTTTGCCGCCATTAAGCGTAACAGTTTATTCTTTCGTTTAAATAAAATCTGACAAATATTTTTAGCGGTATTGTTTTGTCATTTTATCGTTTTTAAATTATCGAATTGTTGATTTTTTGAGATGTAATTTAATTCTCAGACAGAAAAAACGTTTTCGTGAATAAACCTTTTATTCATAGCCCTTTACTAACTTTTTTTGTATGTTTGAAATAGAGATTATTGTTATAATTAATTCATTGGCGATATGATTACAAACACATCATTAGAATACAAAGGCGATTTATATCCATCAAAGATAGTTTCGTACGAGCATGAAGGAGATTCTATATTTTTTAATACAGATAATAAAGTAATCTTAAAAGTTACTGTTCTTAGAGACAGTTTAATTCGATTTCGCTTTACTACAAAAGGGTATTTTAGCAATGATTTTTCGTATGCAATTGACAAAAGTCAGCTTCATGGCTATAATTTTTTGGAACTTACTGAAGAAGAAACCTATTTCCAGATCAGAACCAGTAAAGTAAAATGTAAAATTCAAAAGGCAGATCTTCGTGTTTGGATTTACGATTTAAATGATTTCCTGATTTTAGAAGATGAACTTGGTTTTCATTGGGAAGAAAGCTACGAATATGGCGGAAATATTGTAAAAATGAGTAAATCTTCTAAAGACGGTGAATGTTTTTACGGTCTTGGAGATAAGGCGACTCAAATGAATTTAAAGGGCAAAAGAGTCGAAAATTTTGCTACAGATCAATACGCTTATCAAAAAGAACAAGATCCTCTTTATAAAGTAGTTCCATTTTATATTGGTTTACATAACAAACAATCTTACGGTATTTTCTTTGATAATACCTTTAGAACTTTTTTTGATTTTTGTCAGGAAAGAAGAAATGTAACGAGTTATTGGGCAGAAGGAGGAGAAATGAATTATTATTTCATTTACGGCCCTCAAATGCAGGATGTTGTAACAACTTATACCGATTTAACCGGAAAGCCGGAATTACCGCCGCTTTGGGTTTTAGGATATCACCAATGTAAATGGAGTTATTATCCTGAAAGTAAAGTCAAAGAAATCACTTCAAAATTTAGAGAACTTAAAATTCCGTGCGATGCCATTTATCTGGACATTGATTATATGGAAGGTTTTCGATGTTTTACCTGGAATAAAAACTATTTTCCAGATCCAAAAAGAATGGTCGCTGAATTAGCCGAAGACGGTTTTAAAACTGTTGTAATCATCGATCCGGGAATTAAAATTGATAAAGATTACTGGGTTTACAAAGAAGCCTTAGAAAAAGATTATTTCTGCAAAAGAGCCGATGGACCTTATATGAAAGGAAAAGTCTGGCCGGGAGAATGTAATTTTCCAGATTATACAAATCCTGCAGTTAGAGAATGGTGGGCTGGTTTATTTAAAGAATTAGTTTCTGAGATTGGCGTAAAAGGAGTTTGGAATGATATGAATGAACCTGCTGTAATGGAGGTTCCAAATAAAACGTTCCCGATGGATGTTCGTCATTTTTACGATGGAAATCCGTGCAGTCATAGAAAAGCCCATAATATTTATGGAACACAAATGGCAAGGGCAACGTATCATGGTGTGAAACGATTTGCTTATCCAAAACGTCCATTTGTCATTACAAGATCTGCTTATTCTGGGGCACAGCGTTATACATCTTCCTGGACAGGAGATAACGTTGCAACTTGGGAACATTTGTGGATTGCAAATATTCAGGTGCAGAGAATGTCAATTTCAGGAATGGGATTCACAGGTTCTGATATTGGCGGATTTGCAGAACAGCCAACAGGTGAATTATATGCACGCTGGATTCAGTTAGGTGTTTTTCATCCATTTTGTAGAACGCACTCTTCCGGAGATCACGGAAATCAGGAACCTTGGGCTTTTGACGAAGAAGTAATTAATATTACGAGAAAATTTGTCAGCCTTCGTTATCAATTATTACCTTATTTGTATACCATGTTTTGGCAGTATATTGAAGAAGGACTTCCGATGTTGAAACCTTTGGTTTATTACGATCAGGAAGATACACAAACGCATTATCGTAATGATGAATTCATCTTTGGAAATCAAATTTTAGTATGTCCAATACTTGAACCTAATGCTGTAGGTAGACGTATGTATATTCCAAGAGGTGAGTGGTATAATTACTGGACAAATGATTTATTTGTTGGTGGAAAAGAAATCTGGATTGATACCAAATTTGATGAAATTCCGGTTTTTGTAAAAGCAGGAGCTGTTATCCCAAAATATCCGGTGCAGCAATATGTAGGCGAACTGGAGTTTGATGAGTTAACGCTGGATGTTTACTTTAAAAACGGAAAAGAAAAGTCTGTAGTTTATGAAGATGCTCAGGACGGTTATGATTATAAAAAAGGTCGTTACAGCTTTTTGTCTTTTAGAACAATCGGAAAAGAAAAAGAACTTATCATTCAGCTTCATAAAGAAGGAAAATACGATACGCCATACAGCAAGTATAAAATTAATTTAATTGGACTTCCATTTAAAGTAACGGAGATTGAAATCGACAACGAAAAAATAGAATTTGATAAGATTGGCTTTGAATTAAACAATTTCTTACTGGTTGATAAAGAATTTAATGAACTTCATATTATAGGTGAATAAGTAAAATTCTGATAGCAATTGAAATAATTGTGTAAGATTTTAAGTAATATTAATTGTATTTTTGTGTGTGTTTAAATCTTTAAAATCATGAAAAAACATTTAATTTCAGGCCTTTTTGCAGTTGTTTTAGTATGCAGCTGTGCAACGAATCCTATAACTGGAAAACAAAATTTAAATTTTGTTTCAAATAGTGAATTATTTCCATCTTCTTTTCAGCAATACAGTCAGTTTTTATCTGAAAATAAAGTAATAACAGGAACTGCAGACGCAAAACGCGTAGAAACTGTTGGATTTAAAATAAAAGCTGCAGCCGAAAAATATTTAGCCTATTTGGGACAATCACAATATCTAAAAGATTATCGCTGGGAATACAAACTTGTTGATAATAAAGAAGTCAATGCCTGGTGTTTACCTGGAGGAAAAATTGTAGTTTATTCAGGAATATTACCAGTGACACAAAACGAATCTGGTTTAGCAACCGTAATGGGACATGAAGTTTCACACGCCTTAGCTAATCATGGAGCACAAAGAATGTCGGCGGCGCAATTACAGCAAATAGGCGGAGCAGCTTTAGGAGCAGCAACAAGCGGAAAATCTGAAGCAACACAGCAAATTTTTGCACAAGCTTATGGAATTGGATCTGAAGTAGGAGTAATGCTGCCATTTAGCAGAAGTAACGAAAGTGAAGCAGATAAAATAGGATTAACTTTAATGGCTATTGCCGGATATAATCCAGATGATGCTGTTGCGTTCTGGACCAGAATGTCGGCTAAATCAGGAGGTTCAGGAACACCGGAATTTATGAGCACGCATCCGTCTGATGCTACGAGAATTGCCAATATAAAATCATTAATTCCCGAAGCTAAAGCGATTGCACTTAAAGTTGGTACAATTAAATAATAGACTATTTCAAAAAATATAAAGATAGGCTGCTCAAAAGTTGGAGCAGCCTTTTTTATTATATATACTTCTCTGTTCCATAGGAACATTCATCGGTAGAAAAATATATTTTTATCATTGTTTACGTTCCGTAGGAACGTTTGATTTTGAAATTATTTTTTAATAATCAAATAATCAAATGTTCCAATGGAACATATATACAGCTGATCATTATTTTTTCTACCAATGAAACATTCCTAACGGAATGAACAAAATAATATATCGTAAAAGAGTTTCCTTTGACTTTTAAGACAACTTTTTTTATGCTTTAAATTCTTTATAATTTAATAATGCATGAATTCGATAATTTATATTTGATTATCATAAAAATTGGATAAATTCGTAGCGCAATAACAAAACCATTTCTATGAAAAACCTACAAAAAGGAGATAAGAAATTATTAAATGCCTGGGCATTTTATGATTGGGCAAATTCAGTTTATACACTTACAATTGCATCGGCAGTATTTCCAATTTTTTACGAAGCTTTATTTGCAGAGAGAGATCATTATATTGATGTTTTCGGACTTCATTTAAAAAATTCTGCATTAATTAGCTTTATAACTGCTGCGGCCTTTTTAGTTGTTTCCTTTATTTCACCATTATTATCAGGAATTGCTGATTATGTAGGAAATAAAAAATCATTCATGAAGTTTTTCTGTTATTTAGGAGCGCTTTCGTGTATGGGATTGTATTGGTTTGATCTCGCAAATATTTATGTTGGATTGGCTTTTTATTTTCTTGGATTATTAGGGTATTGGGGAAGTTTGGTTTTCTATAATTCATATCTTCCGGATATTGCTTTTGAAGAACAGCAGGACAGAATTAGCGCAAAAGGATATTCTTTAGGATATATAGGAAGCGTTATTTTGCTGATTATCAATTTAGCAATGATAATGAAACCAGACTGGTTTAATATTTCCGGTCCAGAACCTGCTATGAAAGCAATGCGTTATTCTTTTATAATGGTAGGAGTTTGGTGGATTCTATTTAGCCAATACACGTATTATTATTTGCCAAAAGGAAGTAAAGAAACAACTCAAAAATTAACTAAAGATGTTTTCTTTAATGGATTTAAAGAACTTAAAAAAGTTTGGGCTTCTTTGCAGAATATTATTGCTTTAAAACGTTATTTAGGCGGTTTTTTTGTTTCTAGTATGGCAGTACAGACTGTGATGTTGGTTGCAACTTACTTTGGGGCTCAGGAAATTCAATGGTCATCGCCTGAAGAAAGCCAAAAAGGCTTAATTATTTGTATTTTGCTAATTCAATTAGTTGCTGTTGTTGGTGCAGTTTTAACTTCAAGAGCTTCTGAAAAATTTGGAAATATTCCCACATTGATTTTTATTAATGCAATTTGGGCAGTATTTTGTGCTTTGGCTTATTTCATCACATTGCCAGTGCATTTTTATGTTATGGCTACAGTTGCCGGATTTGTAATGGGCGGAATTCAGGCTTTATCCCGTTCTACGTATTCAAAATTATTACCAGAAACAGAAGATACAGCTTCATTTTTTAGCTTTTATGACGTTGCAGAAAAAATAGGAATTGTAATAGGAATGTGTGTTTACGGAATTATCGATCAAATTACAGGAAGTCCGCGTGCGGCAATTGTTATTTTGGCAGTATTCTTTGTTACTTCTATTTTTCTATTAAGAAGAGTACCAAAAAAGGCAGTTTAAAAATCTCTTTATAATATATTTTAAAGCCGGACATTGATTTTAAAATCATTTGTCCGGCTTTTTTATTTTATAAGATTAAGTCTAATTTATTAGAAATTGAAATAAAAGCTCAATAATAAACAAGAAGCTGCTGTTCTGTTATTTGATTGATGATAAAAGTAAATTTATTATTGAGCTTTTATATAAAAATTAAGCTTTAGTAATGTTTCCAGATCCAGAAACTTTTACATCGCGTTTTTCAGGATTTCCTGCATATTTAATGTTTCCAGAACCTGAAACTCTTGCAGTTAATTTTTCATTGCAGGTAACTTTGCTATTTCCAGAACCTGAAACATTTACATCTACATTTTTAGATTTTAAACTTCCCGCATCAATATCTCCGGAACCTGAAAGTTTTGTTGTAAAGTTATCTGCAGTTCCTTTTAAATTTACATTTCCTGAACCGCTTAAATTAAGTTCAAAATCATTTGAATCAATTGCTAAATTAAAGTTTCCTGACCCAGATAGTTTAGCTTGAAGTTTGTCGCTTTTAATGGCATCTTTAGACTGAATATTTCCTGATCCTGACAATGCTATATTAGAGATTTTTTCAAACGGAACGGTGATTTGTATGTCTTTTCCGCTGCTTGGTCGGATGTTTTTGAATGATTCAATATAAATTTTTAAAGTATTATCTTCTACTTCAACTTTAATGGATGACAGTAAGTTTTCTTCTCCTTTAATCGTAATTTTTCCTTCTTTTCCGGCCACAAGGTTTACATCAAAAAAGCCTGAAATTTTAATACCGTCATAATCTCCTGTAGTTCTGGTTTCAGTTACAACTTTACCGTTTCCTTTAATTTTATTTTGAGCGTTTGCATTAAAACTCAAAAGAAATACTGCACAAACAAATAATAGAATTGATTTTTTCATAGTCTTGATTTTTTTAGATGATTAATTTTTTAATACTGACACGCTGCCGTAATTTGTAGTGATGTTGATTTTATTTTGTCCTTTTTTCTTGTAAAAGCCGCTTATTCTTTTGGTATTGCTTTTAATTTCAGAAACCGAAATATCTAAAGCACTGTCAGGTTTAATATTACTGTATCGTCCAGATATATCAAAATCAAAGGCATAGTTGGGATCAAAACCAAGTGAAACATCAGTATATCCTGAATTTATGCTCACATTTCCCGCTTTTTCATTAATGTTTTTCACACTGATTTTGCTGTAATTGGTATCAAAATTAAAACTGCTTGAAATTTCTCCAATCGAAATGGTTAAATAATTCCCGGAACCTGATAATGAATTGATTTTTTGAAATTTAAAAGTCCCGTAATTACAGCTGTATTTAATATTCTGACCATCATTTAAGGTAACATCGGTATAATTGGCATCAAGGTTAAGATTTCCCGAATCATTAATTTTTAGACCCGAATATCTGGCATCAATATTTCCGTTTTTAATATACTCGATACTTGAATTTTGACAGTACGCAATTTCAATTCGGTTGCTTGAACCGTTTAATCTTCCTAATATCGTTTTTCCGTATTTACAGCTAATATCCGTTGTCGATTCTAAATTGAGCGTTGTAATGTTTCCATATTTATTAACCAGTTTTACAGAACCATTTTTAGGAATTTTAATAACATAATTAATTTCAAAACTGTTATTGCTTCCTTTACTTTTAAAAGTCGAGTTTCCAATATTAGTTATCGCAGTTACTAAGCTTTTCAGCGCTGTAATTTCAATGTCAATACTGTTTAGTTTTTCGTTTACCCAGTTTTCGTTTGTACCGTTAACTTTAATGGTAATGTCAAGATCAATTTTATCTTCATCCCAGGTAGATACTGTGATGTTTCCATATTTGTTATCAATATCAATTCCTGCATTAGAGTTGACGATATAGGTTTTTTTGATACTTTTTTCTTTGGTAATAAAAGTATCATCATTTGAAAATCCTAAAAAAGGAATCAACAGCAATAGGATTAGTAAATTATAATGTTTTTTCATTAGATGTGTTTTTTAAATTTTCGTTTTCTTCAATTCGCTTTAAAACCGTCTGCAAAAAGGAAATTCTCGTTTGCAGGTTGCTTATCATCGCGTAAATAATTTGTTTGTTTTCCCCGTTTTTCTGAACCTCTTTAATGATTTTTTCATAATCAGCATCAAACACTTTCATTTGTTTTAATGCATCATTTATAATCTGTTCATTTTCCGGTGAATTCTTTTCTTTTAATTTAACTAGCTCATTCTCGATCAAAATATTAAAGATAGAATCCGTACGTTTGGTTTCCTGCGATGCAAATTTGAGTTCCTTTGGTTTTTCATTATTATTGTAAAATAATGACACGCCCAAAAGCACAGCAATTGATGCAGCAATGGCCCAGCCGGCAAAATTCTTTTTTCGTGGCTTTTTGTTATTCAATTTGTCTAAAAAATCAATTTGATGCTCCGGATTCATTTCATGAATATCCCATTGATTTTCAAACTTGTTAAATAATTGATCTAAATCGTCATTTTCCTTTTTCATATCTCCTCTAATTTTTTTCGTAAACTTTCTTTGGCGCGGCTTAAAGTGGTTCTGCAGTTGGCGTAGCTAATATTCAATATTTCGCAGATTTCTTCCTGATCGTAGCCTTCTATATAAAAGAGCGTCAAAACCATTCTGTAATTGTCTTTCAGGCCCGAAATGGTATCCAAAACCTGTTTCACCTTAAGTGAATTCAAGTCAATACTTTCAGACAATATAGAATCATTTTCTTCTATTTTAAAAAGCGTTTTATTCAGGTCTTCCATCTGGAAAGCATTGTTTTTCTTATAAAAATCAATACTGTAATTAATGATGATTTTTTTAAGCCACGCACCAAACGCAACTTCCTGCTTATAATCGTTAATTTTTGTAAAAGCTTTCAAAAAACCTTCCTGCATGACGTCTTGTGCAAAATGCTCGTCTTTTACAATCCTGTAAGCCACGTTGTACATAGCTTTACAATAACGATTGTAAACTTCGAATTGAGCCTTTTGGTTATTGTTTTTACAAAGCGCGATTAATTCTTCGATATTTTGATTTGTTATACTCAAGTAATGGTTGCTAGTTTTTTATAATGACTTTGCTTTTTTTAATATGTTACACTTTTTATAAAATTAATTTTAATTTTTTTAGAAATAGATGAAATTAAGGGCTAAAACTAAATTTCAAACGTCACTATTTTGCATTTGGCATAATGATTGTCTATTTTTATGGCCTATCTTGTAAATGAAACACTTAATTGAAACAGCAGCTTTTAAGGCCGTGTTTACAAATAGTATTAAACTTTTAATGACAAAACGACTTATATATTATTATGTCAAATCATAAAATACTCACTATTGACAATCTGTCACTACAAGAATTTGATTCAGAAGCAGAATTAATTCCATTATTAACTCCAGAGGACGAAGAGGAAATGAACAATGAAGAACTTCCTGTTTCTCTGCCAATTTTACCTTTACGAAATACAGTTTTATTCCCGGGAGTTGTGATTCCAATTTCTGCAGGACGAGATAAATCAATCAAATTAATTAATGATGCCAATGCCGGCGGAAAAATTATTGGAGTTGTTTCTCAAATTAATGAAGAAGACGAAGATCCGTCAAAAGACGATATTCATAAAATAGGAACAGTTGCGCGTATTTTACGTGTTTTAAAAATGCCTGACGGAAATGTGACCGTTATTTTACAAGGAAAAAAACGTTTTGAAATTGACGAAGTTGTTTCAGAAGATCCTTATATGACGGCTACTATTAAAGAAGTGTCAGAAGAACGTCCTGATGAAAATGACAGTGAATTTACGGCTATTTTAGATTCTGTAAAAGAACTGGCAATCCAAATCATTAAAGAAAGTCCAAACATTCCATCTGAAGCAACATTTGCCATTAAAAATATTGAAAGTCAATCGTTTTTGATCAATTTTGTTTCTTCAAACATGAATTTATCCGTAAAAGAAAAACAAGGTCTTTTATCGATAAATGGTTTAAAAGAGCGTGCTTTAGAAACTTTACGTTATATGAATGTTGAACTTCAAAAATTAGAATTAAAGAATGACATTCAGTCAAAAGTTCGTTTTGATTTAGATCAGCAGCAGCGTGAATATTTCCTTCACCAGCAAATGAAAACCATTCAGGAAGAATTGGGCGGTGTTTCGCAGGAAGAGGAAATGGACGAAATGGGACTGAAAGCGAAAACCAAAAAATGGGACGAAAAAACGCAGAAACATTTCGAAAAAGAATTATCTAAAATGCGCAGAATGAATCCGCAGTCGCCAGATTTTGGAATTCAGCGTAATTATTTAGAGTTGTTTTTAGAACTGCCTTGGGGCGAATATTCTAAAGATAAATTTGATTTAAAATTTGCTCAAAAAATATTAGATAAAGATCACTTTGGTCTTGATGAAGTTAAGAAAAGAATGATTGAACATTTGGCAGTTTTAAAATTGCGAAATGACATGAAATCACCTATTATATGTTTAACAGGGCCTCCGGGAGTTGGTAAAACTTCTATCGGGCGTTCTGTTGCCGAAGCATTAGGGCGTGAATACGTTCGTATTTCTTTAGGCGGATTACGTGATGAAGCGGAGATTCGCGGACATAGAAAAACGTATATCGGAGCTATGCCGGGACGTATTATTCAAAGTTTAAAGAAAGCAGGAACTTCAAATCCGGTTTTTATTTTAGATGAAATTGATAAATTATCAAACGGAAACAGCGGCGATCCATCTTCTGCATTATTAGAAGTTTTAGATCCGGAGCAAAACAATGCTTTTTATGATAATTTCCTTGAAATGGGATTTGATTTATCCAAAGTAATGTTTATTGCGACATCAAATAATATGGCTACAATTCAGCCTGCTTTACGTGACAGAATGGAAGTTATCAAGATGTCAGGTTATACAATTGAAGAAAAAGTAGAAATTGCGAAAAGACACCTTTTTCCAAAACAATTAGAAGCACACGGATTAACGGCCAAAGATTTGACTATTGGAAAAAAACAATTAGAAAAAATTGTTGAAGGATATACAAGAGAATCTGGAGTTCGTAATCTTGAAACTAAAATTGCTCAGGTAATTCGTAATGCTGCAAAAGCCGTTGCGATGGAAGAGGAGTACAACAAAAAAGTTACTGACGAAGATATCGTAAAAGTTTTAGGAGTTCCTAGATTAGAGCGTGATAAATACGAAAATAACGATGTTGCCGGAGTTGTTACAGGTTTAGCCTGGACAAGTGTTGGAGGAGATATCTTATTTATAGAGTCATTAATTTCTGAAGGAAAAGGTTCTTTAACTATTACCGGAAACCTTGGAAATGTAATGAAAGAATCGGCTACAATTGCTTTAGAATACATTAAAGCAAATGCTAAAAAGTTAGGTCTAGGAATTGAATTGTTCCAAAAATATAACATTCACCTGCACGTTCCGGAAGGAGCAACGCCAAAAGACGGACCAAGCGCAGGTATTGCAATGCTTACTTCTTTAGTTTCATTATTGACACAAAAGAAGGTGAAGAAAAGTCTTGCTATGACCGGAGAGATTACTTTACGTGGAAAAGTTTTGCCTGTTGGCGGAATTAAAGAAAAAATCCTTGCAGCAAAAAGAGCAGGAATTAAAGAAATCATTCTTTGTCACGAAAACAAAAGCGATATCGATGAAATTAAAGCTGAATACTTAGAAGGTCTTACTTTTCATTATGTAAAAGAAATGAGTGAAGTTCTGGCTTTAGCCTTAACAGATCAAAATGTAAAGAATGCTAAAACGTTGAAATAAACTCACGTTTTAAATTCCAATTTTTTAAAACCCAAATTCCAAATTTCAAACTATCACAAGGTTTGGAATTTGGGATTTTTTTATTGGAATTTATTTAAGCTATAATTTTATTTTTGGCGTTATATAATTTTATATTTGTATTTGCGTTATTCCCATATAGGAACGCCACAAAAACAAATGCCAAAACACTATGTTTTATTTTTAATGTTACTACTTTGTTCGGTTTCGTTCGGGCAGGTTGGAGGGCGTTACACCTATCAATTTCTAAATTTAACAGCATCTCCGCGTCAGGCAGCGCTGGGTGGAAAAGTGATTACGATATATGACGAAGATGTTAACCAGGCTATGTCCAATCCAGCCGTTTTAAACGCAGATATGGATAACCATTTAGCTTTGAATTATGGAAATTATTACGGAGAAGCTTCATACGGAAGTGCTTCGTATGCTTATACTTATGACCGCCATGTGCAGACTTTTTATGCCGGAGTTAATTACATAAACTACGGATCTTTTGAAGGTTACGACGAAAACGGTCAGGCTACATCAGATTTTACAGGAAGTGAAGGCGCATTGTCATTTGGTTATGCTTATAATGTTCCTTTTACAGATCTTCATATTGGAGCTAGTGCGAAGTTAATAACTTCAACACTGGAAAGTTATAATTCAATTGGAGGCGCAGTAGATGTAGGTTTATTATATATTGATGAAAAAAATGATTTAAATTATGCGCTGGTATTTCGTAATATAGGTACACAATTTAGAACGTATTCCGGAATACAGGAAAATTTACCGTTTGAAATCACTGCTGGAATTTCGCAGGAATTAGAACATGTTCCTATTCGCTGGCATCTTACTTTAGAGAATTTGCAGCAATGGAATATTTCTTTTTCGAATCCCGTTCGCGGAGAAACCAATATTGATGGTTCAACAACAAATGAGAAAGTTTCATTTGTAAATAATGCCTTGAGGCATGTTATTTTTGGTATTGAACTCTTCCCTAAAAAAGCAGTAAACCTGCGTTTAGGCTATAATTTTAGAAGAGGAGAAGAATTACGTGTAGAAGATCAACGTAATTTTTCAGGAATTTCATTAGGTTTTGGATTAAAGATAAATAAGTTAAAGTTCAACTATTCGTACTCTAGATATACATTGGCAGGAAATACAAGTCTTTTTGGTTTAATTCTAAATCTCCAGTAATTTATATGAAATTATTCAGTTTACTTTTGTTTATGACTGTAGGCGTTTTCACGGGATCAAAACACTACTTCAAAGAAGAAGCTTCTATTACCAGTGTGGAAATCGAAAGAATTAACAACAGGGTAGATGAAATTAGAGACATGATGAAAATCGATCATAAATACAATACTAAAATTGCATTTTTGGTTGATATGAAAGTACCTTCAGGAAAAAATCGTTTTTTTGTTTACGATTTAGAGAAAAATGAAATTATTGATCAGGGTCTTGTAGCACATGGTTCTGGCTCTGAAACCGGTATTAACGGAATGCTTAAATTTAGTAATGAGCCTAATTCGAATTGCACAGCGCTTGGCAGATATGTAATAGGTAAAAATTACAAAGGCATCTTTGGGAAAGCATATCGATTAATGGGTTTAGATGAATCTAATAATAATGCTTTAAAAAGAGCAATAGTATTACACTCTTATTCTGCAGTTCCTGCCGAAGAACAAAACTATTACATCAGCCGCAGTAAAGGATGCCCAATGGTTAGCGAACAATTTTTTAAACGAATAGAAAAGATAATTGATAGTTCTAAATCGAATATTCTTTTAGATATTTATTATTAAAATATATTATTTATAAGCATCTCATCAATATACTATTATTACAGAAAGCTGAATAACTTTCTTTAATAATAGTTTTTTTTTTTGAACAAGATACAGATATTGAAAACGTTACAATTTGATATTGTTATTGCTATTTGAAACATTCAACTTACAGAGAAAGATGTTACATTTGCAGTTGTATTTTTTGACTGTTTGATAGTCACATATCGTATTATTTAGAGAATAAAAATTAAAACATAAAAAATTGAAAAAAATTACAATTGCTATCGACGGGTTTTCATCAACAGGGAAAAGCACTTTGGCAAAACAATTGGCAAAAGAACTTGAATATGTATATGTCGATACTGGAGCAATGTATCGCGCCGTGGCATATTTTGCTATGCAGAACAAGTTTATTGGAGCTGATTTTTTTGATAAAGAAACTTTGATTCAGGCGTTACCAAACATTCAGTTAGAGTTTAGATTTAATGCTGATTTAGGTTTTGCCGAAATGTATTTGAATGGTGAAAACGTTGAAAAACAAATTAGAACTATTGAAGTTTCTAATTTTGTGAGCAAAGTAGCCGAAATTTCTGAAGTGCGTGCAAAATTAGTGGAACAGCAGCAGGAAATGGGAACAAATAAGGCTATTGTAATGGACGGCAGAGATATTGGAACGGTAGTTTTTCCCAATGCCGAACTTAAAATATTTATGACTGCCAGCGCCGAAACCCGTGCGCAGAGACGTTTTGATGAATTACAGCAAAAAGGTGATAATGTCTCTTACGAAGATGTTTTAAAAAATGTTATGGAGAGAGATTATATCGATACACACCGTGAAGATTCTCCACTTGTAATTGCAGATGACGCTATTGAGATCGATAATTCGTACTTAAATAAAGAAGAACAATTTGCAGCTGTTTTAGAATTAGTAAATGATGTTGTTAAAATAGATTAATTTTTTGTAGATATTATTTTAAATGGTAGTTTTACGACTTCATTTTTACTAAAAAGACAATTTCATTATATGGGAATTAAATTAAGACTGACTATTATGAATTTTCTCCAATTTTTTGTTTGGGGAGTTTGGCTGATTTCATTAGGAGGATATATGGGGCAGGTTTTTGGCCCAATTGAAGGCGGAAGTGTTGGTTTGTCAATAGGAAGAACTTATGGTTCTATGGGTTGGGCAAGTTTGTTCATGCCGGCTTTACTTGGTATCATTGCAGATAAATATTTCAGTGCACAAAAAGTTTTGGGAGTTTCGCATATAATTGCCGGGATTGCCATTTTTTTTGCAACTAAAGCAAATAATTCTCAAGAAATGTATTGGGTTATTTTTGCAACCAGCTGTTTTTATATGCCAACTATCGCTTTAAATAATTCTGTTAGTTATGCAGTATTGAATAAATTTAAATTTGATGTTCAAAAAGCATTTACACCAATTCGTGTTTGGGGTACAGTAGGCTTTATAATTGCAATGTGGATTACCGATTTGACAGATTGGAAATCAAATACAAATCAGTTTATTTTTGCTTCAGTTGCTATGATTGTTACTGGTTTGTTTTCGTTTACAATGCCGGATGTTCCAGCTGAAAATAAAAACGTAAACCAATCTTTGTCAAGTAAATTTGGATTAGATAGTTTTGTATTATTTAAGCAAAAAAAGATGGCAGTTTTTTTTGTTTTTGCAATGTTATTAGGTGCAGCATTACAAGTTACAAATATGTTTGGTGATACATTTATTAGAAGCTTTGGTTCTAACCCTGAATATCATGGTACATTTGGAGTAGAACATTCTGTTTTTATAATTTCATTATCTCAAATTTCTGAAACCCTTTTCATTTTAACTATTCCATTTTTTCTAAAAAGATTTGGTATAAAACAAGTAATGGTATTTAGTATGATTGCTTGGGTTTTACGTTTTGCATTGTTTGGAATCGGAAATCCTGGATCGGGAGTAATTTTCCTAATTTTATCTATGATTGTATACGGAATGGCTTTTGATTTCTTTAATATTTCAGGTTCTTTATTTGTTGAAAGAGAAACAGATAGTAAAATTAGATCAAGTGCTCAAGGATTATTTATGTTAATGACAAATGGAATTGGCGCTATATTAGGTGGTGAGTTTGCAGGAAGAACAGTTAGATATTTTACTACAGGTAATGTAGTTCATTGGACTAACGTTTGGTTTTCATTTGCGGGATATGCATTTGTTATTTTGATTTTATTTGTATTCTTATTTAAGTATAAGCATGATCCGAAGGAATTAGAAGATTTAAAACATTAAATAAAATATAATATTTTGTATAAAACCCAACAGTGATCTGTTGGGTTTATTTTTTAATTTCAGAGAATAAATTTTATGAAATTTGAACTAGAGTTTGATAAAGATATTTACAATAAACAAATGGATTTATTGTTTGATCTTAATTGGAAAAAGAAAAAAGATTATTATAAAAATTCACAATATCTTGGTTTAGTTTTAATCATTATTGGAATTGCCTTAATTTATAAGAGACCCAATATATTTGGAATTGGTTACGTTTTTGTGTTTTTCGGGCTGACTAATCTTATACCTTTTATCTATTATTACTTCAAAATAAGATTTTTTTATAAAAGAATGGAAGATGTTAAGGTAAAGGAAATTAATGATTTTCATTATTTAAAATATATGAATTTGGAATTTACAGAAAATGCTTTAATAGCAACTTCTGGGGAACATTTCAATCTTATCCAATGGTCAGAATTGATACACTATATTATCAAAGAAAATAATTTGATACTGATAACTAAAAATTATGAGCCATTAATTTTAGGTGAAATAGAAGTTGGTTCAGAAAACTTCGAGAAAATAATAGCTTTTGTTAAAGTAAAGTTTGAGGCTAAAGAATAAACAGTTAAACCTTTGTCAAAGTTCAAAACTTTGACAAAGGTGGCTGCACATAGTAAACCCGACAAGTTTTTAAAACCTGTCGGGTTTCTTGCGATTAAAATAAAAGCAATAACTTAGTGATTTATTTTTAAGACTTTAATGATGCCGAAACTAAAATTATTTGTTTTGCTTTTGATTAGCACTTTTGGATTTGCTCAAACGAAAGCATTGTATGAGAAAAGTGTAGAAGCTTATAAAAGCAAAGATTATGTTCAGTTTTTAAAATTGGCTAAACAATTAGATAGTATTAGGCCGGCACATCCTACTTTTACTTATAATTTGGCATCGGCTTATGCTTTAAATGGCCAAAAAGAGGAAGCTTTATTGGTTTTAAAAAGAATGGTTCTGGCAAATAATACAGTTCCTTTTGAAAACGATTCTGATTTTGAATCCATTAAAAATGATAATGGTTTTAAGGAATTATTACAGTTGAAGGTTTTTCAATCTAAAACAATTAAAAATTCAATTGAAAAACTCCGGCTTTCAGAGAAAGATCTTCATCCGGAAGGATTATTTTATCTGGAGAAACAAAAGCTTTGGCTGTCATCGAGTATTCGGAATAAAAAGATCGTTTCTTTTGATGCGTCTGGTAAATGCTCTGATTGGTTTACAGATTGTTTGTATTCGGTTTTTGCTTTAAAAGCAGATCATGATCAAAAATATCTTTGGGTTGTTTGTTCTGCAATTCCTGAAATGAACGGTTTTACAAAAGTACTGGATGGAAAAAGTGAGATTTTAAAAATTGATATTTCCTCTAAAAAACTGATTAAGCGATATACAATCGAGGGAAATCATGTTTTTGGAGATATTGCTGTAGCAAAAAATAATGATGTTTTTATTTCAGATAGTGCTGAACCGATTATTTATAAAATTGAAAATGACAATTTAATTTTATGGAAAGATTTAAGAAATCAAGCTTTTAATCTGCAGGGAATTACATTTAATAAAAACGAATCAAAATTGTTTATAGCCGATTATTTAAAAGGGATTTGTGTATTAGATATAAAAACTAAAAAAGAACATTGGCTGGAATTCCCGAATGAGGTTTCTAAAAAAGGAATTGACGGATTGGTTTTTTATAAAAATTCATTAATCGCAATTGAAAATGGAGTAGTGCCCATTAGAATTATGCGTTACAAGCTAAATGATTCCGAAACTAAAATAATTGATTTTACAGTTTTAGATAATAATAGGGAAGAATTTAATGAACCTGCTTTAGCGGCTTTAGTTCATGATAAATTATATTTCTTTGCTAATTCGCCCTGGAAATTTTATGACAAAAATTTTCAACTTGACGAAAGTAAGTTTGAAAACCCAAAGCTGTTTGAACTTGATTTAGAAAAACCTTTGTCAAAGTTTTAAACTTTTAGGAAGATAATTGCGTATAGTAAACCCGACAGGTTTTTAAAACCTGTCGGGTTTACTATTGTGAAAACCATTGTCAGGCTGAGCGAAGTCGAAGCCTTTATCGGTAACAATGGGCTTCGACTTCGCTCAGCCTGACAAAAAGATCTTAAAAGTTGCTAAACGTCTCATTTAGCCCCGATAGAGCGGTTATCCTTTTTCTGGTCTCGTTTTTAGAACGAGATCAGAAAAAGATAGGAGCGAAAGCGGGACTAGAGGTCTTGAATACAAGTGATTTTCTGCTTCTAATAAAAATCAGAAATTATTTAAATCAATTTTTGAAGTCAAAATTTCACTAATAATATCGTTAAAAAATTAGTAAGAATGTTTTTAATAATAATTTTAAAGTGTGCTTAAAAACATTATCTTGCAGACTTTTTTTAATAAACCAGCAAACACTTAAATCGTAAAAAAACTATGGAGAAATATTATAAGCCATCGGGTAAATTTTCATCAATTTTTATCTTGTACTTTTTGTTGGCCACCATTATAGCATTCCCAATCCTGGGATTAATATATGCTTATTGTATATGGTATATTCCTTTTGTATATATAAATCTTTTTATAACAATGGGGTTTGGTTTTCTCGTTGGGTTTGTAATTGCTCATTTTGTTATAAAAAAAGGAAAAGTCAGAAATCCACTTTTAGGGTGTATTATTGGATTGGCAGGAGCTCTTTTGGCATTGTATTTTCACTGGGCAATTTGGATTGATTTGGTTATTAATGCTGGTGAAAGCTACGGATCTAGCAGAGTTGGTATTACGGTAAGCAATATTGATTTTTTACAAGTTTTTTCATTAATATTCCGACCTGATTTAGTTTTTGAATACATTGGTCAGGTTAATGAATATGGTA
Source organism: Flavobacterium panici (assembly GCF_903819335.1). Lineage (GTDB taxonomy): Bacteria > Bacteroidota > Bacteroidia > Flavobacteriales > Flavobacteriaceae > Flavobacterium > Flavobacterium panici. The sequence goes on from NZ_CAIJDE010000067.1 coordinate 25,673, forward strand.
CATGGGGAATTCGGGGAGCAACGGTTAGTGGAACATTTCTTTGGATTATCTGGATAATAGAATTTATTATCGTGATTGCGATTTCGGGTTTTCTGCCTTATTTAGAAGCAAAAAAGCCTTTTTCCGAATCTACTAATTCTTGGTATGAAGAAGTCATACTGCCTGCATTTAGTTATATAGAAAACAAACAGCAAGTTATCGCATCGATAGCGCAAAGCAATCATGCTGATTTTGATTTCTTAAGTAAAGATATTAACAGCGAGACAGATGATCACAGTATATTTACTCTTTATAAATCTAAATCTGGAAAGAACTATTTATCAATAGATAACAAGACATCAAAGACAGATGATAAAGGCAATATTTCATTTGATAATGATCAAATTGTAGAATATATTGCTATTAACAGCGAATTTTCAAAAATATTACTTAATAAATAATAAGTGACTTATCTATTTGTAATTACAAATATTTGTAGTAATTTTGCAGTCCTTTTGGCGAAGAAGAGTTTCCTTTAGGTATCAACTATTTATGTAAAACAACTTCTGTATTTTCTACTGCTTTATGAAACTCGAGAAAAACAGAATACAAATTTTTTTATCAGCATGTCTGAACAAACAAAATCACAAGAAGAGTTTTTAGCGAATTTTAACTGGCATAACTTCCAAGAAGGAATTGATGCTGTTGACGAGAAAAACTTACAAGAATTCGAAGAACTAGTATCTAAAACTTTTATCGCTACAGATCAAGAAGAAGTAGTTGAAGGTGTAGTTGTTAGAATTACAGATAGAGACGTTATCGTTGATATCAACGCAAAATCGGAAGGTGTTATTTCTTTAAACGAATTCCGTTACAACCCAAACTTAAAAGTGGGTGACAAAGTAGAAGTATTAATCGACATCCGTGAGGATAAAACAGGTCAATTAGTATTATCTCACAGAAAAGCTCGTACTATTAAATCATGGGATAGAGTTATCGCAGCAAACGAAACAGGTGAAATCGTTAATGGTTTTGTAAAATGCAGAACTAAAGGTGGTATGATCGTTGACGTTTTTGGTATCGAAGCTTTCTTACCTGGTTCTCAAATTGATGTTAAGCCAATTAGAGACTACGATGTATATGTAAACAAAATGATGGAATTCAAAGTGGTAAAAATTAACCACGAATTCAAAAACGTTGTTGTATCTCATAAAGCGCTTATCGAAGCTGATATCGAAGTACAGAAAAAAGAAATCATCGGTCAATTACAAAAAGGACAAGTATTAGAAGGTGTTGTTAAAAACATTACTTCTTATGGTGTGTTCATTGACTTAGGTGGTGTTGACGGATTAATTCACATTACTGACCTTTCTTGGAGCAGAATCAACCACCCAAGTGAAGTTCTTGAATTAGACCAAAAATTAAACGTTGTAATCCTTGATTTCGATGATGAGAAAACAAGAATTCAATTAGGATTGAAACAATTAAACGCTCACCCATGGGATGCTTTAGATGCTAATTTAACTATTGGTGATAAAGTAAAAGGTAAAGTAGTTGTAATCGCTGATTACGGTGCATTTATCGAAGTTGCTGAAGGTGTTGAAGGTTTAATCCACGTTTCTGAAATGTCATGGTCAACTCACTTACGTTCTGCTCAGGACTTCGTGAAAGTTGGAGATGTTGTTGAAGCAGTTATCTTAACTTTAGATAGAGATGACCGTAAAATGTCATTAGGTATCAAACAATTAACTCAAGATCCATGGACTGACATTACTTCTAAATACCCAGTAGGTTCTAAACATACAGGTATCGTTAGAAACTTTACAAACTTTGGTATTTTCGTAGAATTAGAAGAAGGAATTGATGGATTAATCTACATTTCTGACCTTTCTTGGACTAAGAAAATCAAACACCCATCTGAATTTGTAAATGTTGGTGAAAAACTTGATGTAGTTGTATTAGAATTAGATGTTGAAGGACGTAAATTATCTTTAGGTCACAAACAAACTACTGCTAATCCTTGGGATCAATACGAAGATTCTTTCGCTGTAGGAACTATCCACAATGGTGAAATTTCTGAAATCGTTGACAAAGGAGCTACTGTAGAATTCGGAGATGATATCGTTGCTTTCATTCCTACTCGTCACCTTGAAAAAGAAGACGGAAAGAAATTGAAAAAAGGTGATACTGCTGATTTCAAAGTAATCGAATTCAACAAAGAATTCAAAAGAGTAGTTGCTTCTCACACTGCTATCTTCCGTGAAGAAGAAGAGAAAAACGTGAAAGCTGCAACTGAAAATACTTCATCTGCTTCTACTACAAATGCACCAGCTGCAACTTTAGGAGATAACAATGATGTATTAGCTGCATTAAAAGCTAAAATGGAAAAAACTGAGAAAAAATAATTCTTAGTTTTCTTTAAATAGAAAGTCCCACAGAAATGTGGGACTTTTTTTATGCTTAATTTTATTTTGTTTAGAAAGTTTTAACAAAAAAAGTTGTGTTATTGTTGTAAAAAGTTACTTTTGTTTGAAAATCCTTAAATATGAAGAAACTCTACTTTTTAATTTTATTTTTATGCTTTTATGGTTTGAATGCACAGGTAATTACTATCTCTGATGCTACATTTAAAGAAACTTTACTCAAGGCCAATACTACAAATACTATCGCTCAGGATAGTAATGGAAATCCGATAAAAATCGATTTAAATGATAATAAAGAAATTGAAGTCAGTGAAGCATTAAATGTATATAAACTTAATACCTACATGCCCGTAAGAGAGGGAATTATTCTAAGTTTATCAGGAATTGAATATTTTACAAATCTGATAGATTTGAATTGTTCGGGTTTTTATAGCCAAACGCTTGATCTTACGTTGCTTAAAAATTTGCAAAAGCTTACTTGCTCTGAAACTCATCAAATGAAAAATTTGATAATTTCAGGGTTGACAAAATTAAAATATCTGGATACAAATCATTGTAATAATCTTTCTGCTATAGATGTTTCCGGATTAACTGATTTGGAATATTTAGATTGCAGCAGGTTAGCTCTATCTTCTTTAAATTTAGCAGGTTTAACAAAGCTGACAGAACTAAGATGTTATGGAACTATTATAAATAGTCTGGATTTTACTGGACTGGCAAGTCTAAAAAAGGTTTATTGTTTCGAAAGTCGTATTAACACATTAACTCTTGGCAGTTTAAGTAAACTAGAATATTTAGACTGTCGTTTTAACACCATAAAAACTTTAAACTTATCTGGTGTGCCCAATTTAGAATATTTAGACTGCAGCTCGAATAGTTTTACTAGCTTAAATTTTTCAGCTCTGACAAAATTAAAAACCCTTCAAGTTCGCTATAATAATTTAACAGCTTTTGATGTTTCAAAATGTCAAAATTTAGAATCTTTAGAATGCAGCAGTAATGCATTAACTAGTTTAAATATTTCAAATTTACCTAAACTTACCACTTTAATCTGTATAGGTGATTCGTCTAAGCCTAAATTAAATAGTTTGACAGTTTCTCAATGTAATAGTTTAGCACAAATAAATTGCAGTTCAAACTCATTGCAAACTTTAAATCTTGGAGTTATGCCCTCATTGAAATCATTAAATTATGGTGGTAATACTATAATGACTACTATTGATTTATCTGGTTTTGAAAATTTAGAGTGGTTCAATTATGAAAGCAGCGGTCTTTTAACTTTAGATGTAACAAAGAATCCGCATCTAAAATCTATTTACGGTTCTTCTGCTAAAATAGAATTTTTGGACTTTTCTTCATTAAAAGAACTACAGACTTTAAATCTTTCTTATAATGATTCTTTGCTTTATTTATTGCTAAAAAATGGAGTAGTTTCTACTAGTTATACGTTAGGAACTCCAAAACTAAAATATTTATGCGTTGATGAAGAAAATATTTATTTTTATAAGCAATTGCTAACTAATCCAAAAAACTGCGAAATAAATACCTATTGTAATTTTGTTTCGGGTAAAGAGTATTATGTTATTAGTGGAGTAAATAAATATAATTTTGATAATAAGGGATGTGTAGCAAACAATTCAGTATTTCCAAATTTAAAATATACCATTACTAACGGAACAAATTCGGGCAGTTTTTATTCTGCAAATAATTCTTCTTATGCGATTCCGGTTCAGGCAGGAGCAATTACTATTATACCAATTGTAGAAAATTCAAATTACTTTACCGTTTCGCCAACATCGGTAATTGTGAATTTTCCAACTCAGGCAAGTCCTTATATACAAGATTTCTGTATTTCACCAAATGGAAATCAACCGGATCTAGAAATCGTTTTAATTCCTACAGAAGCCGCACGTCCGGGTTTTGATGCAAAATATAAATTAGTATATAGAAATAAAGGAAATGTTACGCAGTCAGGTACTGTTAATTTAACTTTCAATGATGCAGTTTTGTATTTAACAGCTTTAAATCCTTCATCAAATAATCAAACAAGTAATAGTTTATCTTGGAGTTTTTCAAATTTGCCTCCATTTGGAACTAAAGAGATAATTTTAACTTTTAAAGTAAACAAACCAACAGATAACCCTGCGGTTAATAACGGTGACATATTAAAATATAAAACAACTATTACTTCGCAGGATACAGATAAAACCCCTTTAGATAATACTTTTACCTTAAATCATACTGTTGTTGGCTCTTATGATCCAAATGATAAAACTTGCTTAGAAGGAACTGTTATTACACCAAGTTTAATAGGAGAGTATGTTCATTATATGATCCGTTTTGAAAATACAGGAACATTTCCGGCACAAAATATTGTAGTAAAAGATATGATTGATTTATCGAAATTTGATATTTCAACTTTGATTCCAACAAGTTCAAGTCATTCTTTTGTTACTAAGATTTCTACAGGAAATAAAGTTGAGTTTATTTTTGAAAATATCAATCTTCCATTTGATGATGCTAACAATGACGGATATATTGCTTTTAAAATCAAAACAAAACCAACATTGCAAGTTGGGGATTCATTTACTAATGAAGCCAATATTTACTTTGATTATAATTTTCCAATTTTAACCAATAAAGCTACGTCTACTTTTAAAACTTTAGGAACCCAAGATTTTGAATTTTCTAAGTATTTTACTTTGTATCCAAATCCGGTAAGTAATACTTTAAATGTAAATTCAACTCAGAATATTGAAATACAATCTTTTGAAATTTATGATATTTTAGGTCAGTTGATAATTGCGGTTCCAAATGCTAAAATGGTTTCGGATATTGATGTTTCCAGACTTAAAACGGGTAATTACTTTATTAAAGTAAAATCAGATAAAGGAAGTTCAGCTATTAAGTTTATTAAGAAATAATAATCATTCTTAAATAAAAAGTCCCACTTTACGGTGGGACTTTTTATTTAAGAATGTTTCTTCAGTTATTTTGATGCTAATAAATTTTCTTCTTCCGGAGTATAATAATCAACAATAG
>NZ_CAIJDE010000068.1:0-6206 GCF_903819335.1 Flavobacterium panici
AAGTCCTACTATTGTAAACCAATAGCAGGACTAAAATATAGTTGTAAATCTATTTTAGGATTAAGTGTAAATATGTAAACTTTTTTTAGGACGAGACACAAAGAAATGCGCGAGCGGGACGCTCGCGCCAGCAGAAGAAACTCCGCAACAGTGCGTGCTCAGCGTGTGGAGATTTCTCCTCCGTCGAAATGACAATATTGTGGTTATTTTTAATAAAGTTCTATAAAAAGTTCCGAAGGAACGAAACATATTGTAGAGATGGATTTTAATCCATCATGACAAAGAAATTCCGTAATTAAAATCCATTTGCACACGCAAGAAAATCAACAGAAGATATTTGAATGAAGTAGAATCAATTATGTTAAGGCTTCAGTTCACGCCAATAGAATTATTATTTCGATTTCTTAACTTTGAATTCTACTAATAAGGGTTTACAAATTTCGAATGCTAAATAGTAATACTCATTAGTAACTCGTCTTATATAAAGGGTTTTAGGTGAATTGTTGTATTTTGTACATTTTTGTTTATCCATAAGTTCGTATGGCAGATTTATCAACGTTTTTATTTTCGTATTTACATCATAAATGAATAAATTATATTCATCATCTTCATCTGTATACAAAATCAGTTCATTTTTTAAATCAAAATCCCCAGTGATACCATTTAAAACCTCATTGCCGGTTTCTTTATCATACAACCAGAAATAGAAATTGCTTGTTCCGCCTCCGTTGCTATGTAAAGCAAAATAATTTTTAAAATCAACTCCTTCATAATAAGGCCGATAATTTTCTATGAAAGTATCAACCAATAAATAGGTATTATCTTTTTTACCATTTATAAGTCTAAAATTAATTACTTCTTCATTTTTATCTATAGCTGGAAAAATAATTAATTTATAGTTATTTTTAAGATAAGCAGTTTGTGTTTTTATCGTATCACCTTGTTCATTCAAAAAAATGGTGTCTGTTGATTTCTTTATTTTTCTTACTTCTGCAGGTTTGTGGTTATCCATTTTACAGCTGATAAAGCAAAGCAATAAAATAATTAAAATTGTATTTTTCATTTTTATAATTTCTTGTTTTATAACTTTTCAGCATCTTTTATTCTCATTTATTGATTTACAATAATAGGATTTTTTATGTAATAATTTTTCTGTTTTTATCTTGTAAATCTTTACCGTTTGTCATTTCGACCGAAGGGAGAAATCGCACTAGAAGCTCGACAATACTAATCACCAATCTTTGCAGAATTACTAGTGCGATTTCTCCTCCGTCGAAATGACAATATTGAGGTTATTTTTTATAAAGTTCTATAAAAAGTTCCGAAGGAACGAAGCATATTGTAGGGATGGATTTTAATCCATCATGACAAGAAATTCCTTAATCAAAATCCATTTGCCCGCGTCAGAAAAAAAATAAAATCCCATGAAGTTTGTCATTTCGACCGAAGGGAGAAATCGCACTAGAAGCTCGACAATGCAAGTCGCCAATCTTTGCAGAATTACTAGTGCGATTTCTCCTCCGTCGAAATGACAATATTGAGGTTATTTTTTATAAAGTTCCATAAAGAGTTCCGAAGGAACGAAACATATTGTAGGGATGGATTTCAATCCATCATGACAAAGAAATTCCGTAATTAAAATCCATTTGCCTGGCCAGAAAAAAATCAACAAAACATCATTCGCCAACAATCTCCTTAATACAACTCAAAAACTCCATTTCACTTAAAGGAAACATCTGCAAAACAGTTTCTAAAACAAGACTCACATTAATAGCTTGATTTTTCTTTTCTGGAACATTATGCATATCGTGATCGAGTGCGAGAATGCATAATTTTAGCATATCGGTAATAACGCAGCCTAATTCGAGATAATTTAAAACTTCAATTTGAGCGATACAAGTTTTAGATTCGTCATTTGCGGGTTTTAGAGTTCGGAAATGCAGGGCAGTTAATCTTTTTAGGTTTTTTACAATTTCAATTTCATTTGTTTCCATAAGGCGTGTATTTAGTTGTGTTAGATAATTACTTTACAATTTGGCTTTTATAAATTTATTATAAGAAAAATTGTACTTTTGTTTGATTCGGCGAAGGAAGAAATACATTGTATTTTACCAAACCATTTCTGCTGGTATCGTACTGTACTAAATAAGTTAGTTACCCGTGGAAGTTTTCACACTTAATTATTATCTTTGAATTATGAGCACACTAACAAAACCAAATCATATAGGGCGAAAAATAAGCCGTATTCGAGAACTTCGTGATATGAAACAGGAAGCTTTGGCGCAGGCTTTGGGAATAAGTCAGCAAACAATTTCGGCTATTGAAAACAGCGAAACAATAGAAGAAGAAAGACTTATTGAAGTAGCAAAAGCTCTTGGTGTAACAGTTGAAGCCATTAAAAGTTTTTCAGAAGAAGGCATGATTAATTATTTCAATACTTTTACAGATACAAAAGATAGCCAAGTGAATTTCGGAAATAGTAACAATTGCACTTTCAATCCATTAGATAAATTAATGGAAACTGTAGAAGAAAATAAAAACCTTTACGAACGTTTGCTTCAGTCAGAAAAAGAAAAAATTGAATATTTAGAGAAATTGCTAAAAGAGAAATAGTAATTGAATAGAAATAAAAGCATTCGCCACAACGAATGCTTTTCTCATTAAAAAAAAAACTATCTAATTGTTGAAAATAGTATTAGAAAATAAAGGAATAAAAACAGATACTTTTTATATACCGCCTTTTGTTTTATATGAAGGTGAAATGATACTTGTGAACTTATTGAGTTACATTAATTTTCAGGAAAAATTGAAAGTCATTAAAGATATATTTTGTGGCAAAACTAAACATGAAAATGTTATAGTTCATGAAAAAATATTATTTATGGAACATTTTCAGGAATCATTTTTTAGATATCATTTTTATCCAACAACTGTTGGAGAATATCTCAAAAAAAATGCAGATTTAAACAATCAATTTGCCAGAAAAATTTATGAATTTGAAGGTGTTACTAAAAAAACAAAAGTCAAAAACCTTCCTTTTAAAGAAAATAAACTTTTGCATGTATATGCTGCATTATCAAAGTCAAAAAAAATAGCATTTGATCTTATGGGAGTTGGGGCAGAAGTTACCGAAATGAAGTTTAAAATGATTCATGATATTGTAGAAAATGGAGGCTCTGCAATTTTGATAGATTGTTACGATGACATGAAGGATCGTTGTACTAAATATCTGGAAGTACAATTTTTAAAATAATTGTTCCAATAAAAAGTGAACAATAAAATTCTATAAAAGTTCTTAAGATTCCGTCTTTACCAGCATAAGATTAACATTGTCGAGTTTCTTGCGAAGATTTCTCCTTCGTCGAAATGACAATATTGGGGTTATTTTTTATAGAGTTTTCGAAAAGTTCCGAAGGAACGAAACATATTGTAGGGATGGATTTTAATCCATCATAAATGTTATAAACATAAAAAAAAGCAGCTCCATCTTATAGAGCTGCTTTCATTTTTTTTGTGGGGCAAAAAAAGTGGTTTAACGACGAAATCCTGGACTATGGTTCACAGATTCGTCTAACTTAACAGTTTTTGCCTTTTTTGCAACAACCTTAATTTCGTGTTTAGCAACTTTTTCGTTTGCTTTAACTTCTAATACATAAGTTCCGGCTGGTAAACCTTCTAAACTTATTGTTTTCGAAACTTCTAATTTGTTTGCTGCAGAATCTCCCGCATAAAGTAAATTGTGATTTTCGTCATAGATAGAAAAAGATGATTTTTCAAAGGTGTCTAAAGTAAAGCTAACTACTTTTCCGTTTCCAGTTTGAATGTTTAAAATGTAATCGCCTTTTCCATCAATGGCGTAAGAAAAAAGAGTTGCAAAAAAGAAGGCTGCAACAAGACCGGTTTTGGTAAATTTTGTCATGTTTTTTTAAAGTTTTATTACTAAATGTGGAACGTCCAAAACTACAAATACAAATTTAATTTTCCGCAAAAAAATCATGTTTTTTAATACTTAAAATGCTGAATTAAAACTATTTCTGTGTTTTGTCTACGCTATGTACGTAAATACGGGGGCTTGCGGTTTTAAAAAAATGAATTTTTTTAATGCTATAAAAACCAGATACATACAATTATTAAGAATAATTTTTCAAAAAATTTCAATTTTTTCAAAAACTGAAAAATTTAACATAAAAAAACAGCTCAATAACCACAAAGAGCTGTTTCTAAAACTTACGTTTTTTAACTTTACTAACTATCTAACCTATTTTTTATACTTACAATAAGTATACCTTTTTTAGCGCACTGCTACGCGTGTATTTTTTTCTGAAACTGTTTTATAAACAGATGAAACTGCTTTTGCAGATAATACAGTTGTATCGTCTGTAATTGTAATTTCGTGTCTAACTTTTTTCACATTGTCTTCTGCTTCTAAAAAGTAAGTTCCTTCTGGAAATTCTTCTAAGCTAAAAGTTCTTAATATTCCATCTTTACCTGAAGCAGTTTCAGAATAAATTAGATTTCCGTCTTTGTCATAAATTGCCAGGGTTGCTTTTTGCAATTTGTTGATCGCAAATGTGATCAGCTTTCCGTTAGCTTTTATTACATGAAGATTAAAGTCTTCATTTCCATCAATTGCATATGTACTTCCTGTAAAAAGTACTGCACATACTAAACTCAATTTTAAAATCTTTTTCATAACTGTTAGTTTTAAATTATTAGTTTAATTCTCTGATGTAAAAGTATTACAGAAATCCAGTTTTTTTAACAACTCTGTTTTCCAATTTCGATGCTGTATTCTCATTTACGAAACCGTTATAGGTTAAAGTTTGAATTATTTATATCGTTTTTGTTAATTCTGTTATTATTTTTCAACGTTTTTCTAAATATTTGATTTTACGTTTTTCTTACATTTTGATAATAAACGAAGTTGTAAAGAAGGGAATTGTAAAGTAGGTTTTACCAAAAAGTAAAGAGCAAAAAAAAACAGCTCAATAACCACAAAGAGCTGTTTTAAAACTTACGTTTTCTAACTTTACTAACTATCTAACCTCATTTTTATACTGTATGCGAGTATAAATTTTTAAGTGTATTTGGGGCAACACTATATTTTTTGCAGAAATCTGCTTAATTAATTGATTTTGTAGACAAAACTGTTTTTTCACTTGTAACTGTGATTTCGTGTCTTGCTTTTTTGAAGTTGTCTTCGATTTCTAAAAAGTAAGTTCCGGTTGGAAATTCTTCTAAACTAAAAGTTCTCAGGATTCCGTCTTTTCCAGAAGCATTTTCAGAATAAATTAAATTATTGTTTTTGTCATATATACTAATACTTGCTTTTTGAGTTTGGTTTAAAGCAAAAGTGATTAGTTTTCCGTTAGCTCTTAATACGTGAAGATTAAAAGCGTTATTTCCGTCAATTGCATAAGTACTTAATCCTGATAAAAGTACAGCACATACTAAACTCAATTTTAAATTCTTTTTCATGGTATTTGTTTTTGATGTTATTATCTCTAATTCTCTGATGTAAAATTACTTTAGATATATATGTTTTATATCAACTCTATTTTCCAATTTCGATGCTGTATTCTCATTTACGAAACCGTTATAGGTTAAAATTTGAATTATTTTTATCTTTTTCGTTAATTCAGCTATTATTTTTCAAAGATTTTGGGAAAAGTTGCAGAGGTTCAAAGAGGCAAAGAGGCAAAGGTTTTTTTTAAAGATGCTGAGATTCTGAGATACTAAGGTTCTGAGTTTTTTTCAAAACTTGCGCAAAAAATCTAAACTCTAAAATCTGCATTATGGATTTTGTGTTCCTGGGGCTGAAACCACGGCTATATTTAAATTCGGTGTAACTTTTAGGATGTGTAAATTTCTATTTTTTATTATATAGAAACAATTGGAAACATAGCCCGTGGTTTTAACCACGTTTAACGTAATGTAACCACAATACAATATCAGCTATATGTTCCCGTGGTTGAAACCACAGTCTATATTTAAATTTGGGATGAATTTTTAGGATGTGGTGAATATGTAGATTTCTTGTACAGAAAGAATTGGAAACATAGCCCGTGGTTTAACCACGGGAACGTAATGTAACCACAATGCGATATCAACTATATGTTCCCGTGGTTGAAACCACGGGCTATATTTAAATTTGGGATGAATTTTTAGGATGTGGTGAATATGTAGATTTGTTGTACAGAAAAAAA
>NZ_CAIJDE010000068.1:6300-15384 GCF_903819335.1 Flavobacterium panici
CAGCTATATGTTCCCGTGGTTGAAACCACGGGCTATATTTAAATTTGGGATGAATTTTTAGGATGTGGAGAATATGTAGATTTCTTGTACAGAAAGAATTGAAAACATAACCCGTGATTTTAACCACGGGGAACGTAATGTAACCACAATATAATATCAACTATATGTTCCCGTGGTTGAAACCACGGGCTATATTTAAATTTGGGATGAATTTTTAGGATGTGGTGAATATGTAGATTTGTTGTACAGAAACAATTGGAAACATAGCCCGTGATTTTAACCACGTTTAACGTAATGAAGCCACAATACAATATCAGCTATATGTTCCCGTGGTTGAAACCACGGGCTATATTTAAATTTGGGATGAATTTTTAGGATGTGGAGAATATGTAGATTTCTTGTACAGAAAGAATTGGAAACATAGCCCGTGGTTTAACCACGGAGAACGCAATATAATCACAATAAAAATCTAAACTCTAAAATCTGCAATCTAAAATCTAATATCGAAAGTTTAGAGCAAAAAAAAACAGCCCAATAACCACAAAGAGCTGTTTTTAAAACTTACGTTTTTAACTTTACTAACTATCTAACCTTAGTTTATACTTATGAGAAAAGTATAAGTTTTTTAGCGTACTGCTACGCTAGTATTTTTGTCTGAAACTGTTTTGTAAACAGATGAAATTGCTTTTGAAGATAAAGTAGCGATTTCGTTATTTACATTAATTTCATATCTAACTTTTTTTGCATTGTCTTCAACTTCTAAGAAGTAAACTCCGTCAGGGAAATCTTGTAAGCTGAAAGTTCTTAAAATTCCGTCTTTACCAGAAGCATTTTCAGAATACAATAAAGTACCGTCTGTATCGTATATAGCTAATTTTGCTTTTTGAGTTTGGTTAAGACCAAAAGTGATCGTTTTTCCGTTTTTCAATACATGAAGATTAAAGTCCTCATTTCCATCAATCGCATAAGTGCTGATTCCTGATAAAAGCACCGCACACACTAAACTTAATTTTATCTTATTCATAGTATTTGTTTTTAAAAATTATTATCTCTAATTCTCTGATGTAAAATTACTTCAGCTATGCGAAAATAATATCAACTCTATTTTCCAATTTATGTGCTATATTCTCATTTACGAAACCGTTATAGGTTAAAATTTGAATTATTTTAGGTGTTTTAGTTAATTACGTTGTTATTTTTCAATGTTTTCTAAATGTTAACGTTTTGAAAAACTTCCAATATTCTTACATAAATTATGAATGTCTATAAAAAAGGTCGAATAAATAAGAAATCTTAAAAAAATCTTGAATAAAAATATGGGTTGTTTAAAAAAAGACGTTTTGGCGATAATTTGTTACATTATTTTTTTGTTGTTTTAATGAAAAATCCTCATTTACGAAACCGTTATAGGTTAAAATTTAAATTATTTTAGGTGTTTTTGTTAAATTTGCTATTATTTTTTAAAGAAATTATCATGAAAACAATTGCCCCAGCTCTTGAAGTGATAACTAACTCATACGGAAGTTCTTTTACCTACACTAAACACGCCGAAAAGACCAATAGCAAAGCTCATTTATGGCATTATCATCCAGAGATTGAGTTGGTTTATATTAACGGCGGGGCAGGAAAAAGACAAATAGGAAGCCATGTTTCCTATTATACAAATGGTAGTTTGATTTTGATAGGGTCTAATTTGCCGCATTGCGGCTTTACGAATGAACAAACGGGAAATGTAAACGAAACGGTCATTCATATTAAACCTGAATTTTTAGGGAATGGCTTTTTTGGTGTACCGGAAATGAGAAAAATTCAAAATGTTTTAAGTCAGTCTAAAGGCGGAATCGCTTTTGGCGGAGAAACTAAAAAACATATTGGAAAAAAAATCGAAGCAATGGAAGACCAGCTTCCGTTTGAACGTTTGCTTTCGCTTTTAAGTATTCTGGATGAATTAGATTCGTCTGAAGAATATACAATGCTAAACGCAGATGGTTTTGCAATGGAACTGCAGACTCAGGATAACGATCGTATGAATGTGGTTTTTAATTTTGTTAAAGATAATTTTCAGCAGTCTATCGCTATCGACGAAGTTTCGAATTTAGTGAGCATGACAACGCCTTCTTTTTGTAGATATTTTAAAAAGATTTCAAACAAAACTTTTACAGAGTTTGTAAACGAATACAGATTGGTGCACGCCTCTAAACTTTTGGCCGAAAAACCGATAAGTATAAATGAGGTTTGTTACGAAAGCGGTTTTAATAATTTTAGCCACTTTAGCAAATCATTTAAACAATACACAGGTAAAAGCGCATCGCAATACCGTCACGAACATAAGATTATTATTAGTTAATAGTTTTATGTTTTTTGCCACAGATTATAAAGATTAAAATGATTTTTTTTTAAGCCACGAATTGCACGAATTTCCACGAATTAGTTTGTGAAGAATGTTTGATATTTTTTGCCACAGATTAAAAGGATTAAAAAGATTTTTAGAATCAGTTTATAAGCCACATTGAAAAATAAATTCGTGGAAATTCGTGTAATTAGTGGCAAACCAATTTTTCAAAGAAAATAATCCATAGAATCATTTTAATCTGTGGCAAAAATATTAGATCCGACTAGTTAAAAGCTGGTCGGATTTTTCATTTAGTTTGTTCAGAAAAAAGGTATATTTACACTCCTTTAATCAAAAAAAACTATCAAAATGAAAAACCTTAAAATTTTAGTATTCTTTGTTTTTCTGTGTGTTTCGTCAATAACATACGCAGCAAAAGTAGATACTTTACAAATTGCAAGTACCGCCATGAGCAAAACCTATAAGGCGGCTGTAGTTTTACCAAATTCGTATGCAAAAAGTAAAACCGCGTTTCCGGTAATGTATTTATTGCACGGAGCATACGGACATTTTAGTGACTGGTTAAAAAATACTCCAAATAAAAAGCTGGTTCAGAGTTTATCTGATCAATATAATTTAATTATTGTAATGCCCGAAGGTGAAACGTTTAGTTTTTATCTCGACAGTCCTGTAAATAAAGAAAGCCAGTTTGAAACTTTTATAACGCAGGAAGTAATTCAAAAAGTAGATAATACCTATCGAACAATTAATAACAGAACCGGAAGAGTTATTACCGGACTTTCGATGGGCGGACACGGCGCTTTATATCTTTCTGCCAGACACCCAGATTTGTTTTGCGCTGCCGGAAGTATGAGCGGGGCAGTAGATATGAGTACAATGCTTAACCGCGAATCTTCGGCACAGGTAATAAAGTTAATGCAGCCTGTTTTTGGGGACAGAAGTGACAATTCTGAATTATACGCGCAGCACGCCGTTATGGGAATGCTGGATAAAATAAAAGCAAACAAATTACCTCTAATTATTGACTGCGGAGTAGATGATTTTCTCATCGAACCCAACAGAGAATTACACCGCCGATTAGTTTATAATAAGGTAGAACACGATTATACCGAACATCCGGGTGCACATACTTGGGAATATTGGGAAAATTCACTACCTTACCATGTATTATTTTTTAGCAAGATCTTGTTTAAGAATCAGGTTGTTGTAAAAAAATAATATAAAATTTCATTTCAAAACCCGTTTAACAAAATTTTTGGTTTGGTTTTTGGAATGCTTTTATAAACTTATAAAAAATATATATTATGAAAAAGATACTTACGTTATTCGCTGTTGTTGGGTTGTTTGCATTTACGGGTTGTTCAAACAATGATGATGATGTAGATTATGATACAATAAGTGGAGTTTTTGATGTTCCAAATGTTTCTTTTACTTCGGAAAATGATTATAGTAAATCAGTTCCTAATCCTTCTCAGTATGCTTCGGATGTTATATTGGTTTATAGATCAGCAGGAGTGGAAACAAATGGAAATAGAATTTGGAAATTACTTCCAGAAACATATTTCACAGATGATAGAGGATTAGATTTTACTTATACTTTTCAGTTTTCACGAGATTATATTGATATATTTATGGATGGATATGATTTGGATGGTGTTAACAGTAGTTATAGATTAAATCAAGTATTTAGAATTGTAATTGTGCCAGGAGATTTCCTAGGTACAAATAAAAGCGTAAATAAGGCAGATTATTCAGATTACAATGCAGTTATTAAGAAATACAATATTAATGATAAGAATGTTAAAGAATTAAAGTAAAATAACAATATAAAAAAAGGAAATCAGCAATGATTTCCTTTTTTTATATTGTTAGATATATTAGTTTCTTTTTATAAATGTCAATTGTGAGGTATTACTTCGACCTCTTACTCCTCCCGTTGGATTTTCAATGTTTATAAAATAGGTTCCAATAACTAAATTTGAAACATCTATACTTATTAGGTTTTCATTTACAACGGAAAAATTCACACTTACAGTTGTTCCCGTTACATTTGCTACAGAGATTTTTGTACTAGATAAAAGATAGTCGGTAGACTTATTTTCTACATATATAACAGAAGACGCCGGATTTGGATATGCAATTAACGTTGGAGCGCCGTATGTTCTTCCTGCTTGTAAATTAGTTTCATTACTATATGACTTTGAGGTGTAATTTCCGGTATTATTAATTGTATAGTTAATTGTTGCGATCCTTCTGTAGTTATAAGTAGTTTCTACAACTAAGTCTCCTCTGGTTCCAATAACAAATTGTAATGGTGCTGGAAGATAATCTTTTGATGTTGCTCCGGCAATATTTGACCAAGCGCTATATTGATTAGGTCTTGTATTTTTAATTGCCTGACTCTGCCATTGATAAGTAGTGCTTATAATTTGAGCATTTGGTATGTTTTCAATAGCTGCTATTGAGCCGCTTATTGTAGACGGATTCTCAATTTGTTTTAAAGTAGTATCCATAGCTAAAACCTGATCACAACATATTACATTATTGTTTTTTAGAGTTCTGGGGATAACTTTTATAACATTACTAGCATTGCTTATTCCTTTATAAAAAGCAATTCTTCTAATAACTAGATAATTGTCTTCTAGGTTTGGGATGTTTTTTAAAACTGCATATTCTAAAGTTGCAGAGTTACCGTTTTCAATTGTAATCCAATTTTTATTTGTAAAATCATCATTTTGATTTGTTTTTGCATATTGCCATTCATAACGTTCTATAGCATCAAAACTATCTCCTCTAGATTGTGGGACATGATTTGGATTTTCGAGAATATTTAGATTTACCCTTGCAGATGCTCTGTCACTATATATTTGTTTTGGGTTTGAGTCTACGATTTCAACAAAACCATTTGCATCTTTACCTCCATCAATTATAATTTCATTGAGTATTGGCGTAGGAACAATTCTGATATTTATAGCGTTACTGTCATTAAAAGGAAAGTCACTACCAAGCCTTCTCTTGAAAGTTGCGTTTTCTGTTAAATAATCAGGAATTAGGATATTAATTTTATCGTTTGAATAGTTAGTACCAGTATAGGTTTTGTTAGGAAACTGACTATTGTCAATTTTAAGCCATGAAACAGAAACTTTATTAGGGGCAAGAGTAGAACCTACTATTGGAGCAGGTCTGTCTCCGTATCTAATTACCTGATCACAACATATAGTGTTTTTGAAATTTGGATCAGGTGGTGTTACTGGAGGAGTTACTGGAGGCGTTGTAGTACTGCCATTTTTTATAACAGAAACATTGTTGCTTTTATAAACTATACCTGAATTGCTTTTGTACTGTGCTAATATGTATCCTCCGGTAGTATTGAAATTACTTAGAGTTAAATTGATTACAAAGCTTATTGTGGCTGTATTTCCTCCGATAAAGTTTGTTACTCTTTCAAAGCCACCTTCAGTTACAATTGGCGTGATTGCTGAATCTTTTGTATATAAAATACTTAGAGTGCCTTCACTGCCTACAGGTACTGGTGATTCTATTTTTACTGATAATGAAACAGTAGATCTGTCTACTGATTCAAGATTTATAGGGCTTGTACTAATTACACTTTTATTATTGACAACAAGTGGTGTAAGTATGACCTTTTGTCCTATTGCTATTGAGCTGAAAAATAATAAAATAAATAAATAAAGATAATTTTGTTTCATAAATAAGAATTAAATTAATAATTCTATAAATGTACTTGTTTATGTTTATTTTCTTATAATTATAAATAAAAACATAAGATTATTATTAAAATTTACTGTTTTTGTGAAATAAATTATCTTTTAAAAATAAAAAAGAGAAAATCATTACGATTTTCTCTTCTTATAAGTATATTTTGAAATGATATTACAAATCAGAATCAGTAAGTTCTTTTTCTTTTCCAAATTTAAGTGAAACCAAAATTCCAACTAAAAGTGAAAGTGCAATAAATCCTAACGAAGCCCATTCTGGAACGTGAATCCATTCGTGAAGAAGCATTTTTAAACCTACGAAAGCTAAAATAGCTACTAAGCTGTATTCTAAGAAACTGAATTTTGCCAGCATATTTGCCAGGAAGAAATACATAGAACGTAAACCTAAAATGGCGAAAATATTAGAACTAAATACTAAAAACGGATCTGATGTAATGGCTAAAATCGCCGGCACGCTGTCAACAGCAAATAAAACATCCATAACTTCAATTACGATTAAAGCAACGAAAAGCGGGGTTGCAGCTTTTTTTCCTTTTTCGGTTAAAATGAAAAATTTCTCATGCTCCATGTGAGACGTAATCGGAATAATTTTTCCTAACGTTTTGTATACAAAAGAATCTTTCGGATTGAAATCTTCATCTTCTCCTGAAAATAACATTTTTATAGCAGTAAATACTAAGAACGCTCCAAAAACATAGGTTGTCCACGTAAATTTATTAATCAGCATAACGCCGAAGAAAATCATTAAACCACGGAAAACAATTGCGCCCAGAATTCCCCAGAATAAAACACGGTGCTGGTACTTTTGCGGAATTTTAAATGAAGCGAAAATAATTGCAATTACAAAAATGTTGTCAACACTTAAAGATAATTCGATTAAATAACCTGTAATAAACTTCATTGAAGCCACGGCAGGCTTTAAACCGTCGGGATTTGCAATATAATCTGTAGTATAAAGCCAATAGATAACACCTGAAAACAAAAAAGATAAAGTTACCCAAATCAAGGTCCATTTACTGGCTTCTTTGGTGCTGATAATATGTGGTGTTTTATTGAATACACCTAAATCTAAAGCAAGAATAAAAACTACGGCCAATAAAAAGAGAGTCCAGACTATCATGATGGTTTTTTTAAATGAATTACAAAGATAAGTTTTGAAGTTTAAATTAAAAATTATTTATAAGAAAGGTACTTTTAAAATTAAGCAATTTTGTGAGATGTTAGGGCTTTGTCAAAGTTTAACCCAATCTTGTCATTCCGAGGAACGAGGAATCGCACTAGAAATTCCGCAAAGAAAGTCGCCAATCTTTGTAGAGTTTCGTGTGCGATTCCTCGTTCCTCGGAATGACAAAACTGCGTGCTTATTGAAAATGATAAAAAGACCGTTTTAAATCCGTGTCATCTGTGTGCTATTACATAAGGCTTTGTAAACTTTGCAAATTTTGTTAGTGTGGTTGCTTCGTTCCTCGGAATGACAAACTGTGTGTGCATTGTTAGGGATAAAAAAATCTGTTTAAACCAGCGTCATCTGTGTGCCATTACACAAAGCTTTGTAAACTTTGTAATTATTTATTAGTGCGGTTGCTTCGTACCTCGCAATGACAAACAATGATAACAAAAAAAAGTGCCAACAATTACGATGGCACTTTTAGAATATATTCTAAGCTTTGAATTATAGCGCTGATTTAACAGTTTTGATAATTCTTGCAGCAATTTTGTATGGATCTCCGTTTGAAGCTGGTCTTCTGTCTTCTAACCAACCTTTCCATCCTTTTTGAACAGTCATCAAAGGAATTCTTATAGAACATCCTCTGTCTGAAACTCCATAAGAGAAATCGTGAATAGAAGCAGTTTCGTGCTTACCAGTTAAACGTTGGTCATTGTAAGCTCCGTAAACCGCGATATGCTCAGCAGTAACAGGACGGAAAGCCTCACAAATTCTTTCGTAAGTAGCTTGGTCTCCACATGTTCTTAACACCTCGTTAGAGAAGTTAGCGTGCATTCCAGAACCATTCCAGTCAGTATCTCCCAGAGGTTTTGGGTGATACTCAATATAGTAACCATATTTCTCAGTCAAACGATCTAATAAGTAACGAGCAACCCAGATTTCGTCTCCGGCTTTTTTAGCACCTTTAGCGAATAATTGGAATTCCCATTGTCCGCAGGCAACCTCTTGGTTAATACCTTCAAAGTTAATTCCGGCAGCGATACATAAATCAGCATGTTCTTCTACTAATTTTCTTCCGTGAGTGTTTTTTCCACCTACAGAGCAGTAGTACATACCTTGTGGAGCAGGATAACCTCCAACAGGGAAACCTAATGGCAATAAAGTTTTAGTATCCATGATGAAATATTCTTGTTCGAATCCAAACCAGAAATCATCATCCTCATCATCAATAGTAGCTCTACCGTTAGAAGGGTGTGGAGTTCCATCAGCGTACATAACTTCAGACATTACTAAATATCCGTTAATACGAGTTGGATCTGGATAAATTGCAACAGGAACTAACAAACAGTCAGATGAACCACCTTCAGCTTGTTTTGTTGACGAACCATCAAATGACCAATTTCCAAGTTCTTCTAATGTTCCTTTGAAATTTTCGTGTTCTTCAACTTTAGTTTTACTTCTAAGATTTTGAGTTGGTTCGTATCCATCTAACCAAATGTACTCTAACTTAATTTTAGCCATAATAATATAAATTTATTTTTTTTGTTTTTTCGCTGGGTCAAATATAGATTTATTTTTTTAGTCCTAAAAATTAGGGGGCTATTTTGTTGGGCGAAGTATAATTTTTTTGAGAAGCGCAATTTTGATAGGGGTATATTCTAAAAAAAGCAATTTTAAATACTTAAAAAAAATAAATTCGTAAAAATAAGGGTAACTTTTTGAATTTTAGGGTTAAGAAATTATGAAAAAATGTTTATTTAATGAATAATACTAAGCTTTTTTGTTATATTTCTTTACAACATAATCACTATTCTTTAAAAAAG
>NZ_CAIJDE010000069.1:0-88770 GCF_903819335.1 Flavobacterium panici
ATATATACATTAGTTAAGATTTCACATAATATTGCAATGCTTCAAATTTCTCATATTTGAAAAATTATTTTATTTTTTTCAAATAAACGGATTTTCAGTTGAGTGAAATTTTAATTTAAACCTTCATATGTTTTAATTATTTTAAGTAAAAATCCTATATTTGACATTTATGACAGATCGCAACATGACAGACAAAATAATACATCAAGGTAGAAATATAAAACGTTTCCGTGAAATGTTAGGTATTAAACAGGAAGCGCTTGCCTTTGAATTGGGCGAAGAATGGAATCAAAAGAAAATTTCTCTTTTGGAGCAAAAAGAATTGATTGAAAATAATATTTTAGATCAAGTGGCTAAAATTCTTAAAGTGCCTGTTGAAGCTATCGAGAATTTTGATGAAGATTCTGCAATTAATATTATAGCAAGTACTTTCCACGATAGCGCTGTTGCGAATACTTTTACAGATGGCGCACAGGCAAACTTCAATTGCACATTCAATCCTTTAGATAAAATGGTTGAGCTTTACGAGCGTATGCTGCAGCAGCAAAAAGAAATGATTGATAAGTTAGAAAAGTTAATTCAGGGAAAATAAAAAAATAGATTACTATAGACATTATATAATAGATAAGCCTTTGTATTAATTTACAAAGGCTTATCTGTTTTATTAATCTTAGTCTATAATTCTAATTTATTTTCAACCTTTTCATATGGATCTGTTACAGTAAAATTATCTCCATTATTCATGGTAATTATTGTATGTTCAATACCATCAACTTTTGTTGCTATAATTGAACTGATATGCGCTGTAAATATTAAAAGTTCATATCTTTTTCCAAGTGGTGTAACGTAAATGTGTGATTTCATAAATTATGATTTTTATCTATATTATTGCTAAAGTAAATAATATTATAACATATGACAATGTGAAATTAAATTTTTTATCTGTAGCATATTAAATACATTTGTAAAAAAAGTTTGATGGAAACATTAGGAATATTTGCTGGTATATTTGGTGCTTTTATAGCTTTAATTACTTATTACAAGACTTTTTATTCTAAGCCAAGCTTTGATGAAGAAAGAACTAATATGTTAGGCATGTTCAAGGCAAATCAATTCATTTGTTTAGAAATACAAAATCTAATGCAAAAATATATTGATGAAAAGAATGGGGCTAATCACGAATTTACTACAGGCATTACTTTTCAAGAATACCTTGAGAAATTTAAATCTGAATGTGAAAATGGTCTTTCTAATACCCTTTTTGAAGATTTAAAAAATAATAAGAGCTATACTAAAAGTAATATTGAAACCTTTTTAAAGGGCTTGGAGCATCAAAATAATACTTTTATATCTTTGAAAGGCTATGTATTACTCAAAATATAAACTGCATCATATTTGCAAATCTTTAGTACTTTATTAATGAGGTAAAACTATAAAGAAAAAAATGTAAATTGATGTTCCCATATTAACTAACTATTAATCAAAAAATTATGAAAATGACAGAAGACCAAGGTTACAAAATAATAGATCTTTTAGAAGAAATAAGCGATTTTACTAAATCTCTCATAGATGTAAAAGATAACACTTCTTATATTGATAGTGGTATTGGTAGAATTGAAACTAAGTTAGGTTATATAAATGATGCGTTAGAAAGAATTAATGACAAAATAAGTGATTTAGATTTCTCTGACATAGATAGTCGCTTAAGTAGAATTGAATCTATATTAGAATATATAAATAATAAAGACTAATAAATGAACCCCAATAAAACGGGGTTTTTTTATGTTCTCGTTTTTTTATATCTTATATAACTTCTGTTATTCATATAATTTCTTCATAATTAATTCTTTTGGTACTAAATCACTGCCGCCCCGTTTTCTAAATTGTATTACATTATCTTCTACAACTAAAACTGCGCTTGAACTTGACCCGTCTTTATTTATCAGTTTTATTTGAGCTGTGTCGCCCAATGGATAAACATATCCGGTAACATCTAAAACTCCCGAATTTAATTCTTTAGAATCGCTTGTAACTTCTGCAGTTCCAGAAATTATATAATTTGACTGTGCCATTGTTATGGTAAATACATATTGTTTTTTACAGTCTTTGCATTTTTC
Organism: Flavobacterium panici; assembly: GCF_903819335.1. Classification (GTDB taxonomy): domain Bacteria; phylum Bacteroidota; class Bacteroidia; order Flavobacteriales; family Flavobacteriaceae; genus Flavobacterium; species Flavobacterium panici. The sequence continues at coordinate 2,118 of NZ_CAIJDE010000069.1, forward strand.
TGATCCCCATGTGCCGGTAAATTTATTGGTTTGCGAATATGATTGAAAGTGTATAAGAATGAGAAATAAAATAATTTTTTTCATAAATTTTAATATGCAGAATTTGATTCAAATATAAACGAAAAAAGCATCACAGAATTGTGATGCTTTATATTTCGCGTATTTGAAAATTTAATTTAATTTTTTCAAATAAACCGATTTTCCGTTAAGTGAGACTTCAATTTGATTTGTCTTTTCAGTAAATGTTGTTCTCAATACATTTCCGTTAAAAAGTGAAACGTCGCCGTAAACTTTTCCAGTTTCATCAGAAACATATTCAAATAATAATTTTTTGTTGTCTGGTTCAATTCCAAGTTTATAGCTTGAAAATTTTGTTCCTTTTAAATCAAATTGCTGCTGTGAATCGATAATCTTTCCATCAGCATAAAAATTCGTAATCGTTTTGCTTAAAGTAATATCCGGATAATATTGATTTACTTTTGTTAGTAATGCATATTGCTCCACATTTGCATCTTCTTGTTTTGATGAGATCGTTTGAGCAAAAGAAATTGTTGTAAAAATAAGTGCTAATAGTAAAGTGAATTTTTTCATAATCAAAATTTTATAGTTAATGTTTCAAAACATTTTCGAAACGTTATATAATAATACTTTTTAAATTAAAGTAATTATTATTTACAACAAGGTACTTAATATTTATCTTTGCACGAAATTAAAAGCAATATTTTAAGAAAATGACAACAAAAAAATATATTCAACTTATACTTATTTTAGGTTCTTTAACTGCACTTGGCCCTTTTTCAATTGATATGTATCTGCCTGGTTTCTCTGATATTGCTAAGGATTTAAATACATCTGTGGCAAAAGTTTCGATGAGTTTGTCGAGTTATTTTATTGGAATTTCTGCCGGACAATTACTTTACGGACCTTTATTAGACCGTTTCGGACGTAAAAAACCTTTATTTCTGGGTTTAATGGTTTATATTTTAGCCTCTTTAGGTTGTGTATACGTTGCAGATATTGATTCGTTTATCTTTTTACGTTTTATTCAGGCTATCGGAAGCTGTGCAGCAACAGTTGCTTCGGTTGCGATGGTTCGTGATTTGTTTCCTGTAAAAGATATCCCTAAAGTATTCTCGTTATTAATGCTTGTTTTAGGGCTTTCACCGATGCTGGCGCCCACAATTGGCGGTTATGTAACGCAGGATTTTGGCTGGCATATCGTGTTTCTTATACTATTTTGTATGGGAATTGCCATTTTAATTGCTTCTCAAGTTGGTTTGCCAAATAGTTATAAACCAGATCATTCTATTTCTTTAAAACCAAAACCTATAATTTCTAACTTTTTAAAAGTCCTTAAAGAGCCTCAGTTTTATACGTATGCATTTACGGGAGCGATCGCTTTTTCCGGATTATTTACTTATGTAGCGGCCTCGCCTATCATTTTTATGAATATTTACCACGTTGATGCTAAAACATACGGATGGATTTTTGCTTTTATGTCCGTTAGTTTTATTGGTTCGAGTCAGTTAAATTCGGTTTTATTGAAAAGATTTTCTAGTGAACAAATGATTTTTGCTGCTTTAATTTTGCAATCAATAATTACTATTGTATTCCTGATACTTTCGGTAAATAATCTTTTAAGTTTGTATTCAACAATTGTAATGTTATTTTTATTCCTGGGCTGTTTAGGGATTTCAAATCCAAATACTGCAGGACTTACAATGGCTCCATTTGCTAAAAATGCCGGAAGTGCTTCGGCTTTAATGGGCGCTATTCAATTAGGATTAGGGGCTTTAGCTTCATTTGCTGTTGGAATTTTTGTTAAAGATTCTGTAGCGCCTATGGTTCTTATTATGACTGTTACTACAATTATTGCTTTTGTAGTTTTAAATATCGGAAAACGGTTTATTAAAAATAAAGTTGAGATTGCGGAAAGTGATGATGTGGTTGTGGGGCACTAGATGTTTATAAATTCCAAATTTTTAAAATTCCAAATTTCAATTGTATTCGTATATAAAAAAGCCAGATCTTGATTCCGGCTTTTTTTTATGTTCAACAGTTTGTCATTTCGACTGAAAGGAGAAATCGCACACGAAACTCCGTAATCTAAATCGCCAATCTTTGTCGACATTCTAGTGCGATTTCTCCTTTCAGTCGAAATGACAATACTTTGAGGATAAAAATTTCTACAGCAAACCCGACAGGGTTTTAAAAACCTGTCGGGTTTATAAACTCAAAAAAAATCAAAATTCCTGTAATTGGAATTTGGAATTTAAAAAATTGGAATTTAAATTTAGTAAACTCAAAAAAAATCCAAACTCCGATAATTGGAATTTGGATTTTAAAAATTTTGGAATTTAAAACTTTATTCCAATTGTTGTTTTTTATCAGGTCTAATAATCATTCTAAGAGATTGATCTCTTGCGAAATATGCAACCATCCAATTCCAAAATGTATTAATCCTGTTTCTGTATGTAATTAAGGAAATCAGGTGAATAAACAACCAGATAACCCAGGCAAAGAATCCTTTAAAATGCCATTTAGGACTTGGTAAATCAACTACGGCTTTGTTTTTTCCAATAATCGCCATTGAACCTTTATCATTATAAGCAAATGGTTTCAAAGGTTTATTTTGAGTCATTGCCTTAAAGTTTTTAGCCAAATTTAATCCTTGCTGAATTGCAACTTGCGCAACCTGTGGATGTCCGTCTGGGAAATTTTTATCTCCGGCAGAAATTGCAGTATCACCAATAGCATAAATGTTGTCTAAGCCGTTTACCTTACTATATTGATCTGTAGCCATACGTCTTCCGCGGCCGTAACTTTCTTTTGGGATTCCGTCAAAAAGTTTCGCAGAAACTCCGGCTGCCCAGATTAGGTTCTTGGTTTTGATTGTTTCTCCGTTTTCAAAATGCACCGTATCATCAACATAATCAACAACACGAGTATGCAGTTTTACAACAACGCCAAGTTTTGTAAGCGCTTCGAGAGTATCTTTTTGAGATTCCTTGCTCATTGGTGCTAAAAGAGCATCTCCTCCATCAACTAAATAAACATTACTGGCAGAAGTTTCTAATTCCGGATATTCTTTTAATAGAATATTTTTTCTCATTTCGGCAAACATTCCAGAAACTTCAACTCCTGTTGGTCCGCCTCCGGCAACAACGATAGTTAATAATTTACGACGTTTACGAATATCTTTAGTAATTGCTGCTTTTTCAAGATTTTTAAGCAATGCATTTCGCATTTCGATGGCATCATTTAAGGTTTTCATCGGAATTGCGTTTTTCATTACGTTTTCCATGCCAAAATAACTCGTTTCAGCACCTGTTGCAAAAACTAAATAATCGTATGATAATTCGCCGTTACTCAAAATGATTTTATTTTCGGCGGGAACTACAGAAAGCAACTCACCTAAACGAAACTGAAGGTTCTTTTTACCTGCAAAAAATTTTCTAAAAGGATAACTAATACTTGATGGTTCTAAAAAAGCGGTTGCAACCTGATATATAAGCGGAGGAAAAAAATTATAATTGTTTTTATCGACAAGGGTTACTTGTATTTGAGGATGATTTACAAGTTCTTTTGCGAGATTTATTCCTGCAAAACCACCTCCTATAATGACTATATTCATACGTATTGTTTTATTATGTAGGATTTATGAGTAAAACTGTTTTTGCCTTAGCAGTTCCATAAATTTAACATTTTAATTCCAAATATGAAACTCAAACTTAAGTTTTCTTTTCTTTTTTTGAGAATTATTCAGTCAATTTAAGTTTCATCATAATATCAGTCTGTTCATCGTTTCCAAGTCTAAAAATGTGTTTGTCAAATTCGACAAAACCATTCTTTTTATAAAAACTTAAAGCGCGATGATTTTCTTCCCAGACCCCTAACCAAACATAGTCAGCGTTCTTTTCTTTGGCTGTTTGAATCGCTTTTTCATAAAGTAATTGCCCGACTTTTTTTCCGTGAAATTCTTTTGAAACATAAATACGTTCGATTTCAAGGGATTTTTCGTCCTGCATTTCAGTCTGCGATTCTCCGAAGTTTATTTTTAAATAACCAATTGCGTTATCGTTCAAAACTGCGAAATAAAATTCAGAGTTTTTATTCGTTAGTTCTTCCGTTAATTTTTCTTTAGAAAACTTTTCATCAAGATAAGTTTGCATGTTTTCTTCAGAATTATATTCTGAAAAAGTTTCATAAAAAGTTTGTCGGCCAATTTTTTGCAATTGGTCAATATCGTCAAGTGTAATTTTGTTTATATGAATATCTTCCATTCTAATTTTGCTGTATTTCAGGGTTTAAATTTCTTATAAAAATACAACATAAATCAGCAGATTTAGAAGCTTTAAGTCTTACTTTTTGAATTTTTTAACAGGTTTTTCTGTTACTTCAATTTTATTTTGTAAAACATAATTGGCTAACAATTTCTCAATCAGTTCTTCTTTTGTAAGATGATGAAAAACGGTTTTTACCTTCGTTTTCAAATCAGTCGAAATATCGTGATTTGGTTTTGTTTTGAAGATTTGTTTTGCCCATAAAAGTGTATTGTTTTCTTCAATACTTAAGGCAGACGGTTTTTGGAATTTGGTGAATTTAAGTCCCAGTTCTCTTTCAAAATCAGCAATTTCTGCCACTTCCTCTTCTTGTAAAACAGTTAAAGAAAGTCCCTTTGCTCCTGCTCTGGCAGTTCTTCCGCTTCGGTGAACATACGTTTCGTAAGCATCTGGTAAATGGTAATTTACAACATAAGAGATTTCTTTTACGTCAATTCCTCTCGCTGCTAAATCGGTGGCAACTAAAATATTAATATGTCCTTCGCGGAATTGTTCCATGATTCTGTCACGAATTCCCTGCGATAAACTTCCGTGAATTGCTCCCGAAGAAAAACGATTTATCGCCAGGTTTTTAGCTAATTTATTAACGGCAGCTTTTGTTTTACAGAAGATTATACCGCGTTCACCATCTTTTGAATTTAAAAAATGCATTAAAACATCTAATTTTTCAATTGGATCAACTACAATATATTCGTGATCAATTCCTTGGTTCCCAACAGTTTCCATATTGGCGCTTACCTGAACTACATTTTTGTTTAAGTAATTCTGAACCAATTGCTTAATTGTTCCCGGTAAAGTTGCCGAGAATAATAAGGTGCGGTGTTTTTTAGGGATTTCAGCCAGAATTTCATCAAGGCTTTCTTTTAGAATTGAAACCATTTCATCGGCTTCATCTAAAACTAAAAATTGAGTTTGTTTTAAATCAACTGCCTTTCTTTGAATCAAATCGATTAAACGTCCCGGCGTTGCTACAATAATGTGCGTTGGCGATGTAAGGCGCTCAATTTGAGGCTTTATCGGGATTCCACCGCAAGTTGCCGCGATTGAAATATTCGGAATATATTTTGAAAAATCTTCTAAATTTCTAAAAATCTGATGTCCTAATTCTCTCGTTGGAACTAAAATTACAGCCTGAACTACAGGAGATTCGGTATCAATTAATTGTAATAACGGAAGCCCAAAAGCCGCAGTTTTTCCGGTTCCGGTTTTGGCTAAACCAACAACATCGTGGTTTTCAGATAATAAAAGCGGAATTGTTTTTTGTTGAATTTCAGTTGGTTCAACAATGTTTAATTCGCCTAAAGCTTTTAAAATTGGCGCTGAAAGTCCTAATGTTGAGAATTGTTTAGACATATTTTTAATTTTAGATTTTAGAGTTCTGATTTTAGATTTGCTGCAGATTGCTTATTATACAAGCTGAAACTAAAAATCTTTGTCAAAGTTTGAAACTTTGACAAAGATCATACATTTTTATTTAGTTCAGGATAACAACTTGAAACATGAAACCTGAAACTTTTTTAATTCTTAATTATCAATCCGGTTCGTTCATGATTTTTTCGCGGTATTTTTTACCTACTAATAAGGTCAATCTTTGCTTGTAATCATCCAGAAGCCATTCGCGATAGTTTTTACTACATTGACTTAAACATTTTGCGTAACGTTTAATTCGGCATTCGATATCGTCTTCTAATTCTCTTGACAAAGCTTTTGCTTCCTGAAGTGTTTCTGTATTGTCAACACACATTGCAGCGTGCTGTTCCAGCGATTTGTCTAAAACAATTTTCGAACGTAAATTTTGTTTGATTGCCAGTTTGTGTTCTTCTTCAACATCAAAAGTAACATCAACAGTTTTGCTGAATTTTGCTCTTAATTCTGGCGGCATACTATATTTAAAGAACATTTCAATCTCAGTATCGTCTCTAAGATTCTCCAAATAAAATTCTGGAGATTTAAAAATGTGCTGCCAGTTTACCGGTTCGCTCCATAAACCGAAACGAGCGGCGTTGTTTCCTAAATCGATTACTGTAAACTCGTCTTTACCAGGTAATTTACGAGATCCACGGCCAATCATCTGGAAATATAATGTCAATGATTTTGTTGCTCTGTTTAAGATAATAGTCTCAACAGTTGGCTCATCAAAACCGGTTGTTAAAATCCCCACAGAAGTCAAAATTGCATCCGGAGTTTTTTTGAACCAAGCCAAAATATCTTTACGTTCCTCAGAACTGCTTGTATTATCAAGGTGACGAATATCGTAACCAGCTTCTCTAAAAGTATCGTATACATATAATGATGTATGAATACCGTTATTGAAAATTAAAGTTTTCTTGCCTAAAGAACGCTCTGTGTAAGCATGAAGCAATTTTTCCTGCATTAAAGAATTGGTATACAAATCATCAGATGATTTTACGGTATAATCTCCGTTGATACCTACTTTTAATGAGGTCAAACCAACATCATAACTATAGGTTGTTGCTCTCGCCAAAAATCCTTTGTCGATTAATGAACCAATTGTGTCCCCAACGATAAGTTCGTCGTAGCTTTGGTGCATTGGTAATTTTATGTTTGAACTCAAAGGTGTTGCTGTTACTCCAAGAATAAAAGCATTTTTAAATGAGTTTAATAGTTTTCTAAATGAATTGTAATGTGCCTCGTCAATAATTACCAAACCAATATTGTCAAGGTGCAGTTTCTCGTCGTTGATACGGTTTTTTAAAGTTTCAACCATCGCCACGAAACAAGAATAATCATTTTGGTCCGGTAATTCTTTTACCTTACTATTGATTATTTTATTGCTTACGCCAAAGCCCTTTAACATTTTTGAAGTTTGTTTGCAAAGCTCGATTCTGTGTGTTAAAACAACCACTTTTTTGTCATTATTAGATAAATAACGACGTACAATTTCAGAGAAAATTACTGTTTTTCCACCTCCGGTAGGCAGTTGATACAATAAATGATGTTTTGGAGGAGCATTGTCTAAGCGGTCAAAAATGGCATCAATATCGCCTTTTTGGTATGCATAAAGTTCTTTTTTCTCTTCTCTTTCTATTTCTAAAGTGTTTTGAGACATTGTTTATTTTTGGATTTTTGCAAAAATACATCTAAAAAACAGTTATTCATCTTATTTTAACCTAAAATAAATGATTTTTTTAAATAAGATTTTTTATAGGAAGTGTTTTTAAAAGTCCATTTTATCCAGAATTGCTTCAAAATCATACTTATTTTTCCATTTTTGCTGCAAAGTCTGCTGGTGAATTGCGTCAATCCTTGCTTTAAATTCAGCGAGGATTCCGTTAGAAATGACAAAATTTACTGCTTGTTCAAACGAATTAAAAATGCTTTTGTAAAATAATTCCTGCTTAATGTAGTTATTGGCAGAATAAGTTTGGGCAATTTCGATATTGTAAAACATCAAATCGGCAATAATAAATGGATCAACGCCTAACATTATAAAATGTTTGATGATTTTTTGTGCCACAGAACGACGCATTTTTGCTCTCGGGCGCCATTTTGCATTGGGCTTTTTTACGGGAAAATATTCATGGGAAATTTTAACCTTAGATTCCTGCAAAAGTTTATCTTCTTTTGGGTTAAAAACAAAATCGTAATACACTTTTACCGGAGCAAATTTTTCATACAGCTCAATAAGCTGTTCTTCTAATTGTTCCTTACTCAGTTCGGTTAAATATTTTTTTAAATCGCGCTTGCTCATTATCAAAGTTTAAGATTACAAAAGTAAATTACTTTCCTGAGACATAACTTAAAAACCAATCCTAATACTTAATTTTGCTGCTATAATCTCAAAATATATCTACATGCTTAAGATTTTTAAAGTTACCGCTATTTTAGAAGGAATTTCATATTTAGTTTTATTTGCCAATATGCTTATTATTAAAACTAACAATCCAGAACTTTACCATACTTTATTAAGACCTTTAGGAATGACACACGGTGTGTTATTTATAGGTTATATTGTTTTGGCTTTTTTATTAAAAAAATCTCAAAACTGGGATTTAAAAACATTTGCAATTATACTAATCGCTTCTCTTATTCCGTTTGGAACTTTCTACATCGAGAAAAAATATTTAGAAACTAAAGCAAATGCTTAACCTTTTGGATAAAATATTCAATTTTTTATACCCTCTTTTCAGGCATTGGGGAATGAGCCGCAATTTTGCGTCTTATATTAGTCTGATTTTTAATATTGCCATTATGGTGGCTTTGGCTTATGCCATTTATTATGTCGCAAAATTTGTTTTGGTAACGTTGACGGCCATTTTTGCCCAGCGAACCAAAACAAAGTTTGACGACTATTTAGTTCACAATAAAACCACAAAATACACCGCATATTTAATTCCGTTTTTCTTTATTTATAAAGCTGTTCCTATTATTCTGGACAAATACGAATATTGGGAATCGCTTTTTGGAAAAATCGTTGGTATTTATATCGTTTTGATCAGTTTATGGATTATCAGAACGATTTTTAATGCGCTTCGTGATTATTTAAAGCAAAAACCGGAATATAGCGACAAACCTATCGACAGTTTCATTCAGGTTATTATGATTGTGCTTTGGATTTTTGGTGTCGCGATGATTATTTCGACTTTATTCGGAATCAAAAGAGGCGAATTGTTAACCATTTTAGGAACGCTTTCTGCTATTATCATCTTGATTTTCAGAGATACAATTTTAGGATTTGTTTCGAGTGTTCAGGTTGCCATAAACGATATGGTTCGTATTGGCGACTGGATTACAATGGATAAATTTGGTGCCGATGGTGATGTAATAGAAATCAATTTAACGACTGTAAAAGTTCGAAATTTTGACAATACCATTACCACGATTCCAACGTATGCTTTAAGTTCAGATTCTTTTCAGAACTGGCGCGGCATGCAGAATTCTGAAGGAAGACGTATTAAAAGACATATTTTGATTAAAAGCAGCAGTATTCGTTTTCTGAATAATGATGACCTGAATCATATGAAAGGAATACAGCTTATTACTTCCTACATTGAAACCAGACAAGCTGAAATTGAAAAGTACAATGCTCATCGGGGAATAGATAAATCACTTTCGCTTAACGGACGTAATATGACCAATTTAGGTTTGTTTAGAAAATATATTATGCAGTATTTATTAGACCATCCTGGGTTAAATAAAAATATGCATATTATGTGCCGCCAGCTGCAGTCGACTGCACACGGAGTTCCGTTAGAAATTTATGTTTTTTCAAGTGATAAACGCTGGGCAAACTACGAATATATAATGTCTGATATTTTCGATCACATTATGGCGGCGGTAATTTATTTCGATCTTGAAATATTTGAACTTCCTTCGCAGATTGGGGTTTTGAATAGGTAAGTTTTCAGTCGCAGTATTCAGTCACAGTCTCAGTAAAAAACTGAAAACTGAGACTGCGACTGAATACTATCTTTTAATTTCTTCAAAAACAAACTTAGGATCTTTATAATTCAAAGTTCCGTCAATAAAGCACGGAAGATTAAAGTAAGTTCCCACTACTCCATTTCCCAGAATCAGTTTGTTTTCTTTTTTAAGCAAAGCCAATGGCACTCTTTTCCAGGTTCCGCCGTTTGATATATAATGAAAATCACCTCTTAAAGTATTTCCGTTTATATCCCCTCTTACATCGCCAGAATCCTTTCCTACTTTATAATAAGATATTTCGTAACGACCGAAAAAGCGTTTATCACTTATATTAAGCGCTAAAATTGCAGTGTCTTTATTATTTACGGCGCGATACAAAACTTCCTGATAACCATTTTTATCCTCTTTTGAATTGCAGGAAACTATAGTAACCAATATCAGCAGGAGAAAAACCAAAGATTTTATATTCATGAGTGTGTGTGTTAAACCATATAAGTTATGTAAGTTCATTTAAATTATAGCTTAATCTTGAGCATATAAATATTTCAGTTTGTTAAGAATAAAACTTAAATTTTCTTATATAACTTATATGGTTAACTTTTTAAACAGTTAATTCTTTTTTATTAATTGAAAAATTTGAACTAAGAGAACACCAAATAATACTCCAATGGCAAAAATAGAAAGGAAATCTACATTACGAATATTTGATAAAGAATTACTTCTAAAATAATTTCCTGATGCAATGATCAAAAGAATTACGGTCAGTATAATTGACTTGTTTTTCATGATGCTGATTTTTAAGTGAAATTAATATTTAATAAATGTATTAAATATAATTTATTAAAAGATTTTTTCTAAATTTAAAGAAAAAACATGGCGGATAGAGACACTTTTTTAAGAGAATTAAGAGGCGAAACTTTAGGAACTGTAAGTGCTCAGTCTTCTCCAGATGAGATCTTTCAAAATCAGACGATTAGGCCTATTTTAAAACTTCAGAACGATTTGTTTATTGCGGTTTTTATTAATTATGTCAATAAAAACAAAGCTGATTTTTATTCGTATTCTGTTGAGAAGAAACTGCAGACTATAGAAAATTCCATTCAAAAAGATATTAAGTTCAGAAATTCCCTAAAAGGAATTGTAATGGCACTTTTTACCATTGAAGAATACGAAACTTATATTCAGAATTCATCAAGTTTAAACAAACGAATGATGAATTTATTGATTGACAGATTGAAAAGTCAGGTGCAGTTGTTTGAGGTTGAATCTGATTCTAAATAATACTAATGATTAAAGCATACCATTACCTGTACTTTCGTACTTATGAAACTATTTCAAAAACAAATAAAACATCTGCAGAATATTCATCCGCAGGATTGCTGTCTCTTATTATTTTTATAAATATCTTAAGTGTCTATTCTTTACTTTTTAGGTCATTTAACAATATTGCTTTTTACAGTTGTTGTGCTTTTGGGATAGTTGTATTAACTCTAAATTTTATGTATTTTAATGATGGTAGACACAAATCTATTCTTTATGAATTTAAAGATGTAAAAATAAAAAGGGTATATAAAATACTTGTTGATGGTTATCCATATGTGTCTTTTATATTTTTGTTTAGTTCACTTGATATTGGATTTTATACAATATATTATTTTATTGGAATAGTAATTTTGATAAAAGCAGTAAGCTATTTTTGGGAATTATAATTTAAAAAGATGTTCACTCAATTCCGAAATAAATTCCCTTTAACCGATGAAAAATGGAACGAATACACCAGCTATTTCAATCGTATTGAAGTTCCTGCCAAAACAGTTTTAATTGAAGAAGGCGAAATTTCTAAAAAGCTTTTTATAATCGAAAAAGGCTGTATCAGGGTTTGGTTTAATAATAACGGAAAAGATTTGACTTCACAGTTCTTTTTCGAAAATCAAAGCGTTGCTTCTATTGAAAGTTTTATTAAAAAATTTCCGAGTCCGGTTGTGGTGGAAACAATCGAGCCTTCTGTTTTATGGTGGATTTCTAAAAATGATGTCGATACAATTTTGGAAGAAATTAAAGAAATCCCAGAACTTCGGGATCGGTTAATCAATATGCTTTTTCAAAGAACATTTGACTATATGAAACACTTTTTTTCTTTCATAAAAGACTCCCCTACTCAGCGTTATCTTAGTTTAATTGAAGAAAAACCTCAAATTGTGCAGCGCGTTCCGCAGCATTACATTGCTTCTTATCTTGGTGTGAGCACGGTTCATTTAAGCCGAATCAAAAGTAAACTGGTTCACAAAAAATAATTAAAATTTCACCATATAAGTTATATAAGAAATTGTAAGCTAGACTTAAATTAACTTATATAACTTATATGGTTTTAAAAAAAAACTTGATAATTGTTTCTTATTTCATTTGATAACAAATGTTATCGTTTGCCCATAAACAGCCCTATAATTTTGCTTCATAAAATTTAATATTTAAAATTATGAAAGCAGCAGTAGTTTATAAAAAAGGCGAATTGCCAAAATATGCAGAATTCCAAGAACCAATCGCAACAAATGAAAATGAGGTTTTAATCTCGGTTAAAGCTGTAGCGATTACTAATCTGGACAAAGGAATTGCAAGCGGAGAACATTATTCTTCGGAAAATGAAAATCAAAACGGATTTGTAATTGGCAGCGACGCCATTGGTTTACTCGAAAACGGAACGAGAGTTTATGCCCGAGGAATTTCAGGAACAATCGCTGAAAAAGCTTTAGTTGAAAAAAGCAGAATGGTTGTTTTACCCGACGGAATTGACAATGCAACAGCCGCAGCAATGCCAAATGCAGTTGCAGGTTCGGCAATGGCGCTTCGATTTAGAGCCGGAATAAAACCAGGAGAAACGGTTTTAATTAATGGCGCAACTGGTTTTACAGGTCAAATAGCGATTCAGATTGCGAAACATTATGGAGCGAAGAAAATAATTGTTACCGGAAGAAATGAGAAAACACTTCAAACTCTTTTAGAATTAGGCGCTGACGAAATTGTTTCTTTAAAACAGAATGATGAATCATTTATTTCTCAGCTTAAAGAAATTCATCAAAATACACCAATTGATATTGTTTTGGATTATTTGTGGGGACATTCGGCAGAATTGATTCTTTCTGTTTTAAAAGGAAACGGAAATTTTACTCCTAAAACGAGATATGTTTCTGTGGGTTCAATGTCTGGAGATACTATTCAATTATCAGCTCAAATTTTACGAAGTGTTGATTTACAATTGTCTGGCTCAGGTTTAGGAAGCTGGACAAAAGACGAAGTAAAATTGTTGTTTTCGGAAATTCTTCCTGAAATGTTTGTTTTAGCTTCTCAAAACAAACTAAAAGTAAATATCGAGAAAGTGGATTTAGTCGATATCGAGAAAATGTGGAACGCTGATGTTTCTGATGGGAAAAGATTAGTAGTTCTTATTTAAAGTTGCTAAGACTCTAAGATGCTGAGATTCTAAGTTTTTTTTAAACTCAGAACTAATCTTAGTATCTTAGAACCTCAATATCTTAGCAACTTAGAATCTTAGTATCTTAGTAACTCGAATAAAACTTCTTCAAATCTATTCTTAGCTAAAAACTGATCTTCAAGCGCTTTTGTAAACGGAATTGGGGAATCTAAACTTGCGACTCTTTTTACCGGGCCGTCTAAATATTCAAAACATTCTTCCATAATTAAAGCCGAAAGATCGCTTGCGATTCCGCCAAACATAGTGTCTTCCTGATAAATAATAGCTTTTCCGGTCTTTTTAACCGAAGCAAAAATAGTTTCGGTATCAAGCGGTTGCAAAGTTCTTAAGTCAATTAAATCAGCATGGATTTCAGGATTATTGGCTAAAGTTTCTAAAGCCCAGTGAACCGGAGCTCCAAAAGCAATAATGGTTACCGCATTTCCTTCTTTTAATAAAGCCGCTTTCCCAAACGGAATAGTATAATAATCTGTTGGAACGTCTTGATAAACACTTCTGTATAATTGTTTATGCTCAAAAAACAAAACCGGATTTGGATCGTTAATCGCAGTATTCAATAAACCTTTTGCATCATAAGGAAATGCCGGATAAACAACTTTTAAACCTGGAGTTTTTGTAAACCAGGCTTCATTTGTCTGCGAGTGAAATGGGCCGGCTTGAGTTCCTCCGCCGCAAGGCATTCTAACGACAACATCGGCTTTTTCGCCCCAGCGATAATGTGACTTTGCTAATAAATTGACAATTGGGTTAAAACCTGTCGAAACAAAATCAGCAAACTGCATTTCGACAATCGCCTTATAATTATTAATAGATAATCCCATTGCAGCCGAAACTACGGCACTTTCGCAGATTGGTGTATTACGTACGCGATCTTTTCCAAAAGCATCAACAAATCCATCTGTAATTTTAAAAGCACCACCATATTCAGCAATGTCCTGACCCATAATGACCAAGTTTTTATTACGCCACATAGATTGCTCTAAACCATTTCGAATAGCATCTATAAAACGAATATTTTTTACTTCTTCGCCATGAGTATATTCCTCATATTCAAAATCTTTATAAACATCATCTAATTCTCCGCTATAAGTTGGCTCTATTTCAGGTTCGGCATTTGCCATTGCCCAGTTTTCATCAATTTCCAGCTTTATTTCAGCACGCAATTGTTCGTCCAGTTTTTCGGTAAGAACTCCAATTTCTGTTAGATATTTTCTATAATTGGTAACCGGATCTTTAGCTTCCCATTCATCCATCAATTCCTGCGGAACATATTTTGTACCACTCGCCTCTTCGTGCCCGCGCATTCTGAATGTTTTAAATTCTAATAAAACCGGATGCGGGTTATCGATCATTTCCTGTTTTAACTTCGATAGTTTGTTGTAGACTTCAACAATATTATTTCCGTCAATAATCCAGCTTTCAATACCGTAACCAATTCCTTTATCGGCAAGGTTTTCACATAAATATTGTTCGTTTGTTGGTGTAGAAAGTCCGTAGCCGTTGTTTTCGATAACAAACATAACCGGAAGTTTCCAAACTGCTGCAATATTCAATGCTTCGTGAAAATCTCCTTCGCTGGTAGCGCCTTCTCCGGTAAAAACCGCTGTGATTTTTTTATTGTCCTGAAGTTTATTGGCTAGCGCAATTCCGTCAGCAATTCCTAATTGCGGACCCAAATGCGAAATCATACCTATAATATTGTATTCCTGAGTTCCAAAGTGAAAACTTCTGTCACGGCCTTTTGTAAAACCGTTTGCTTTTCCCTGCCATTGCGAAAAAAGTCGGTGCAATGGAATATTTCTGGTTGTAAACACACCAAGGTTTCGGTGCATTGGTAATACGTATTCAGATTCGTCTAAAACAGACGTTACCCCTACTGCAATAGCTTCCTGTCCAATTCCTGAAAACCATTTTGAAACTTTTCCTTGTCGGATCAAAATAAGCATTTTCTCTTCGATCAAGCGCGGTTTCAGGATTTTTTTATATAAATCTAGTAATTTTTCGTCAGTAAGGTTTTCTCTGTAAAAGATCATTTTTGTAGTAAGTTTAGTTTTTCAAATATAAAAAAATATAACAATTTTACATCTAATTGTTAAATAATTTAAAAACGCATATCATTAATTCTATAAAAATAGAAAATAATTTGCAGTTTTCGGTTTAAAAAAAGCGAACACAAATATAATCGGATTTTTTCGTCAGACCAGTATTTTTTATAAAATTTTAGCTACAAAAAATAAATGCATTAATTTTTCAGTTTTTAAAATTTTAATTCAGAATTTGTATTAAAAATTGGATATAAAACTAAATTTTATGGTAATTTATAAAATTCAAATATAAAATATTCTCTACCTTTGTTATTGAAAGGCTTAATGCGCCTTTTTTTCTTAAATAAAAATGTAAAGTATGCAAAACATTCCTAGTGTAGACTTACGTGATTTCCTTTCGGACGACCCGAAACGTAAACAAAAATTTGTAAATGAAATCGGCAGTGCATTTGAAAACATTGGCTTCGTTGCCTTAAAAGGTCATTTCTTAGATGACAAATTGGTAGACGAACTTTATGGTGAAATTAGAAAATTTTTCGCCTTGCCAGTAGAAACTAAGCATAATTATGAAATTCCCGGAATTGGCGGTCAAAGAGGTTATGTCTCTTTTGGAAAAGAACATGCTAAAGGACGTAAAGAGGGAGATTTGAAGGAATTCTGGCATTTTGGCCAGTATGTTGACAAAGATTCTAAATGGGCTTCAGAATATCCTGAAAATGTAGAAGTTAAAGAATTGCCTCGTTTTAATGAAGTTGGTAAAGAGGCTTACCAAATGCTTGAAAAAACAGGAATTTATGTTTTAAGAGCTTTGGCTTTACACCTTGGACTTGATGAGTTTTATTTTGATGATTATGCAAAAGAAGGAAACTCTATTTTAAGACCAATTCATTATCCTCCAATTACTTCTGAACCAGAAAATGCAATTCGTGCAGCGGCTCACGGTGATATTAATTTAATCACTTTATTAATGGGTGCCCAAGGTAAAGGACTTCAGGTTCAAAACCACGATGGTGAATGGATTGACGCTATTGCGGCAGACGACGAATTAGTGATTAATGTTGGCGATATGTTGTCAAGACATACTAATAATAAACTTAAATCTACAATTCACCAGGTTGTAAATCCGCCTAGGGAATTATGGGGAACTTCTCGTTATTCAGTTCCGTTTTTTATGCATCCTGTAAGCGATATGCGTCTGGATTGTTTGGATAACTGTATTGATGCAGAACATCCTAAGAAATATGAAGATATTTCAGCGGGCGAGTTTTTACACGAACGTTTGGTAGAATTAGGTTTAATTAAGAAATAAAAACTTAAATAAATTTCAATATTAAAATTCCAAATTCCAAACTCATATTGGAGTTTGGAATTTAATTTTTAAAAGCCTTAATATTTGGAATTTATTTTTTAGAATAAAAAATTTATGGACTTAAAAGATCAGTTAAAAAACTTATTTCCAGATCACGAAGAATCAAACGAACCTGAGGAAATTCAGGAACAAGATCATGTTTTGTATGTACAAAAAGAACCAATGATTTGTAAATTTGAAAAACGCAAAGGAAAACCAACAACTATAATTGAAGGTTATGAAGGAAGCGATGAAGATTTTAAAGTATTAGCCAAAGAAATCAAAACAAAATTGAGCGTTGGCGGTACTTTTAAAGATGATTCGATCATCATTCAAGGCGATTACCGCGACAAAATTATGGCAATTTTAAAAGAAAAAGGATTTAAAACGAAGCGTGTCGGGGGATAAAAATTCCAAAATTTAAATTCCAAATTCCAATTTTTATTTTAACGCAAAGTTCGCTAAGAATTTTTATAATTTGGATTTTTGTAAAATGCAAAGTTCGCAAAGCTTTGTGTAAATTTGAGTAATTGGAATTTGGAATTTAAATTTTGGAATTTTATAGATGCACAGCTGTGCGCCTCTACAGAAACCTTTGAATCTTTGCCTCTTTGCAACTTTGTACCTTAAAAAAACTTAGAATCTTAGCATCTCAGAACCTTAGTAACTAAAAAGAAATGATAAAAGCATCAGAATTAATACTTAACCCGGACGGAAGTGTTTACCACTTAAACCTTCGTCCTGAACATATTGCCAACGATATTATTTTTGTTGGAGACCAGAATAGAGTCGAAAAAATTACTCAGTTTTTTGATTCGATTGAATATTCGACACAAAAAAGAGAATTCAAAACCCAAACAGGAATTTACAAAGGAAAAAGAATCTCTGTAATGTCAACCGGAATTGGGCCTGATAATATCGATATTGTTTTAAATGAATTAGATGCTTTAGTAAACATCGATTTAAAAACACGTCAGCCAAAAGAAAAATTGACTTCTTTAAATATTGTCAGAATCGGAACTTCGGGTTCTTTGCAGGCAGATATTTCTGTTGACAGTTTTGTAATGTCAAAATTTGGGCTTGGATTAGATAACATGCTTCGCTCCTATTTAATTGACGAAGTTTCGAATACGGCTCTTGAAGATGCTTTTATTCTTCACACCAACTGGGATATTAGAAAAGGAAGACCTTACGTAATTCCGTGTTCAGAGAAACTGGAAAAAATTATCGAATCTGATAAAATTTTTAAAGGAATAACTGCTACAGCCGGAGGATTTTATGGTCCGCAAGGCCGTGTTTTGAGATTGAATATTCAGGATGAAGAATTAAACAATAAAATGGATAATTTTGATTTTAATGATAATCGCATTACTAATCTTGAAATGGAAACTGCAGCAATTTATGGGCTTTCTTCTCTTTTAGGACATAATGCTTTATCTTTAAATGCAATTATTGCCAATCGTGCTTCGGGAACTTTTAGTGAAGATCCTTATAAAGCTGTTGATGAATTGATTACTTATACATTGAATAAACTTTCAAGTAGTAAATAATGCAGGCAGCTATTCTTAAATTTGAAAAATTACTGAACGAAAATGTGAATCATTTTCCAACATTAAGTACCGAAGTTTTAGAAGCTAAAGCCGCTGGAAAATGGTCTAAAAAAGAAATTTTAGGGCATTTGACAGATTCAGCAATTCATAATTTGGTACGTTTTACTGAAATTAATTATCTAGAAAAACCTTATCACCACCGACCGTATAATCAAATAGATTTAGTAAATTTAAATCAGTATCAAATAATGGATCCTGATGAGCTTTTGCAGTTGTGGCTGGTATTAAACAAGCAAATTGTGAGGCTCATGAAATCTGTTGACGAGAAGGCTTTAGATTATAAAATTGTTTTGAGTGATGAATCTGTGATTGATTTAAGGTTTCTTATGACGGATTATGTAGAACATTTAGAACATCATATCAATCAGATAAAATCTTAGATTATGTTTTTAAGAGTAGCAAGACATACGAATGATTTAAAAAGAATTGAAGATTTTTACGTCGATATTCTCGGTTTTGAACAATTGGGAGGTTTTGAAAAACACAATAATTACGATGGAATTTTTATTGGAAAATCAGGTTTAGACTGGCATTTTGAGTTTACACAATCCAATGTAAAACCCAATCATTCTTTTGATGAAGACGATGTAATTGTGCTTTATCCCAAAACAATTTCAGATTACAACGAATTAATAAATAAGCTTATACACCATAATATTGCAACGATAACTGCAGTTAATCCGTTTTGGAACGAGAACGGAAAAATGATCCAGGATCCAGATGGTTATCGTATTGTAATATCATCCTTAAAAGCCATAATAAACGAAATAGAATAATGCAGGAAACACATAAAAAAATATTATTTAAATATTACAGTGATTATTTAGAAGAAACAGTTTCAGAAACGATGTGGGCCGAAATTGTAGATTTAGAAAAAGGACTTTTTAAATTAGATAATATCCCATTTTTCGGACCGTTGATTGCTACTGATGATTTATTTTATGCCGAATTTGATGAAGAGGAAGATCGCCTGGTTTATAAAGAAACAATTGAAAATTCAGGAAATTCAATTGTTCAGGTGATTATTTTGGAAAAAGGATTTGACAAGGAAATCATCAGAGAAAAACTAAAAGCAATAAATTGTTTATCAGAAGGATTAAATGATAATTTTCTTTCTGTAGAAGTGGTTCGCGATGTTGATTATTCGATTGTGAGAAGTATTTTAAACGAATACGAATCTCAGGAAATTATTCAATATGCAGAACCTTGCCTTTCAGACAAACACAGGGCTGATTTAATAAAAAACTAAACTTACAAACTTAAAAATACGCATACCAAACTTAACTTAAACTTAAACTATAATGAAAACTGTAAAAATTGCAGGTGTTCCTGAACACTTCAATCTGCCATGGCATTTATGCATTGAAAATGGCGAATTTGAAGCAGAAAATATCGATTTACAATGGAAAAACGTTCCTGAAGGTACCGGAAAAATGTGTCAGATGCTGCGCGACGGCGAGGCTGATATGGCCGTTATCTTGACAGAAGGAATTGTAAAAGATATTACGGCAGGAAACCCAAGTAAAATTGTTCAGATTTATGTGCAGTCACCTTTAATTTGGGGCATTCACGTTGCAGCAAAATCAGATTTCGAAACTGTAAAAGATTTAGAAAACAAGAAAGTTGCGATTTCAAGAATTGGTTCAGGTTCCCAATTAATGGCTTATGTAAATGCTAATGAGCAAGGCTGGAACAGTGATAAGCTTCAATTTGAAATTATTAATACTATTGACGGCGCTGTTGAAGCTTTGACAAACGAAACTGCAGATTATTTTATGTGGGAACGTTTTATGACAAAACCGCTGGTTGATCAGGGAATTTTCAGGCGTGTGGGCGACTGTCCTACTCCATGGCCTTCATTTGTAATCACGGTTCGCGACGAATTCTTGAAAAAGAATCCAAAAGTGGTTGAAAAAGTATTGGAAGTTATTAATAAAACAACGCATGATTTTGCGCAGATTCCTGATATTGACAAGACTTTAGCCGAATTATTCAATCAAAAAGTTGAAGATATTCAGGAATGGCTGAAATTAACACAATGGTCACAAAAACATTTAAGTGAAAAAACATTTATCAAAATTCAAAATCAATTATTTGATCTGGGAATTATTGATAAAAAAAGTACTTTTGTTGAAACGGTGAAAGCGCTGTAAAACTGCTTTTGATTCTTATGATAAATTTTCCCAAAATTGACCTACCGCAGCTAAAATCCAAATTACAGGTGAAATCACCTTGGGATAGGATTATTATTTCTGTGTTGAGTCTTTTTATTACGATTCCCATATTTATCATTCTGCATCAAAACCTGATCGATCTGGAATGGGCTTTCAATCTGGATCGTGTTTTTATATTCATTTTTGTTTTTGCTGTTGTTTTCTTTTTGCTAATGTATCTGCGAACCATAATTATTTTATGCGTTGCGGTTTATTTATTGGTTTTATTTTACGGATCAGTTATTGGGAATTATGGTTTCAGCGAGATTTCTGAAGATTATAATTCGATGATTTATACCATGTCAGACAATCCATATCCACAGGATATAATTGTGGCAAAACTGCTGCCGTTTCCCAATAAATCAAAAATTATAAGTGCCATTGAATATCAAAATCCGAAAGTTCGAAATTTTGCTATTATGGCTACTTCAAAGCATTTTAAAGGAATAAAAGGCTATTCTGATTACAGAACTATAATTCAATGTTTTGCTGTTTTTAAAGAAATAAACGGACGCTGGAATTATGTCAACGACCCAAAAGAAGGCGATTATATTGCTACTGCCAGCGAATCTTTAGAATATTTTTCGGGAGATTGTGATGATCATTCTATTTTAATGGCGGCGGCAATTCGCTCTATTGGCGGAACTCCAAGACTTATACACACCAAAGGCCATATTTATCCCGAAATATTAATAGGCTCTATGATTGATCTGGAAAAGGTCAACTATTTAATTAAAAATGTACTTTTTCCAAGAGAAAGTTATGGTAAAAATCTGCATTACCATATTGATGAACGCGGACAAGTCTGGATGAACCTGGATTATACAGCAACTTATCCCGGAGGCCCGTTTATGTATGAAGAAATTTTGGGAGCTTTGACCCTGAATTGATTTTTTGAAACTCTTAAAAAGCTAGGTTTTTCTATAAGATATTAGAAATCAGACAACTCAATATCACTTTCTGTAGCTATATCGTTATAGATAATATTTTTTTTCGTACCTTTTCATTTCTAATCTTTAATCACAAAATCATGAAAAAATCTAAATTATTTATCTTCGCGCTTGCATTGGCTGCAGTATTAATGATTTCATGTTCTAAGAGAAATACACTGGTAAGCTCTTGGAAAATTACAGCGGTAGAACCGAAAATGCCCATTTCGGATTCTTTAAAAGCTGTAATTTTAACGGATGGAACTTTAACATTTACAAAAGATGGGCATGTTACCGGATTCTTGACAAGAGAAATTACAAATGGTACTTATGCATTGACAAAAGGTGGAAAAAGTTTAGTAATTAAAGATGAAGTTGGCACCCCATACCCTTGCGAAAGTACTATTACCAGTGACGAATTAATTCTGGACAGTAAAGAAATGAAACTTACGCTCAAAAAAATATAAGCTTTGCTATCCTGATATAACCACAAAAGCAATAAAAAACTCCTTAAGTAAATCATTTAAGGAGTTTTTTATTGCTATGAATTTTTTAAAATTTTAAAAACGTATTCTTTATAACTCGCTCCAATAGGAATTTCAATAGTTCCAATTTCAACATCGTAAGGTGTAAATGCCGTTATGTTTTTCAAGTTAATAATAAAAGAACGATGAATTCTGAGGAAGTTTTTATCCTGCAATTCTAATTCGATATCGCTGATTTTATATTTGGCATTTAATTTTACACCATCTTTTTGATGTACAATAATATAATCTTTGACACTTTCGATATACAAAATCATGTCAACGTTTACTTTATTGAATTTTGGCCCGTTTTTGATATAAATATAATCTTCCTGCGAAGGCGTAATTATTTTGCTGTTTACAGGTCCGCTAATTCTTAAATAACGATCTGCGGCTTTAAAAAAACGATCGAAAGTAACCGGTTTTAAAAGATAATCCACAATATCGAGCTCGTAGCTTTCTAAGGCGTATTCGCGGTAAGCGGTAGTAAAAATAACAGCCGGCGGATTCTTTAATGTTTTTAAAAAATCTATTCCTGTAATCTGCGGCATTTTAATATCTAAAAACATCAAATCTACAGCCGTTGTTCGCAATACATCGGCGGCTTTTAAAGCGTTTGGACAAGTGCCTACCACTTCAAAATAATCTAATTTACTAATATGATTCTGCAATAAGCTGATTGCTAAAGGCTCGTCGTCGACTAATAAACACTTTATTTTCATTTTAAGCTAAATTATATTCGGTTGCTAAATTAATCTGCAAATAAGCCGTAAAATCCTTTTCTGTTTTAGTAACATCAAAAGTATAATGTTCCGGATAAATTTTATCAAGCTGCTGGATAATATTATTTAATCCAATTTTTCCATTTCCAGATTCGCTGTCAATTTTATTTATGGAGTTTACAATCTTAAACTCAAAACGATTACCTTGCAGCTTCAAATCAATTTGAATGTTAGGAGAACTTCCCGTGTCCTCTCCTGCTCCATGTTTAAAAGCATTTTCGACCAAAGAAAGTAAAATCAAAGGCGCAATAGATTTATTATGATCTATAGAATGATTGAATACTACGCTTAAATGCTCGTCATATCTCAGTTTTTCAAGCGTAATATAATTTTCAAGCAAGGAAATTTCCTGAGAAATAGGAACATAAGTCGCACTGCATCGGTATAAAATGCAATCTAAAATCTCGGACAAAACAGCAATTGATTTTGAAGTTATTGGAGAATTTGTAATGGAAAGCGAATAAATATTATTAAGCGTATTAAACAAAAAATGAGGGTTTAATTGTGCTTTCAGGATTTTTAATTCGGTTTCTGCTTTTTGTTTTTCCAGCAGTAAAGACCTTTTCTGAACGACATACTGATCTTTTATCAATTTTATAAAAATAAAGAATATAGATAACGAAAGAATATGCAAAAAATAAGCTCCAAATAAAGTTGGTAAATCGGTTAGGATTTCGGCGATAGGTTCCTGATTAAAAGGTCGTTTGCGCGTGAGAGTTTCCAAGCCGTACACCATTGCAATTCTGGCAATAACAGAGATAGCATAACTTCCCAGAACCAATTCTGCCCAAACCCAATTATGCTTTTGTGTAATCATTAGGCGAGGTAAAATTCTATAAGACATAAAATAAGCCCCAATGATAGAAAACAACTCATAATATAATGTGTATGCTATATCAACCCATAATTCTTCTGGTTCAGAAGAAGTGTTTTTGCTAAAAAACATAATAAAAATAAATGTCCAAAAAATAATATGGGTACTTATTCTGTGCTCTTTAGAGAACTTTATAATTTTTTCGAATGGTGTCATGTTTGTTGAGTTGCTGAGTTGCTAAGGGTCTAAGATTCTAAGATTTTTTCTAAAGGTTTATTATTCTTTTCTAAGTTGCTGATTTTAAAAAAAAACTTAGTGTCTCAGAATCTTAGCAACTAAAAATCTAAGTAAATCAAAGTTAACATTTATTTAGAAAGACAAAATAGTTGTCGATGAACATGCAAAAAAAAGATACGAACATATAAAAATTGGCTATAAACACGATTTATGGTTTCTATTTGATTGTTTATACGCAATAATCGCCCTTATATCATGCGTGAAAATTTTGAGTGAAATTAAAAAGGAGTTTTGCTTAAAATTCTAAACCAATCAAAAAATGAAACAGTTAACATTATTAATCGTATTACTATTCAGCTTCACATCTGGAGCACAAACTTCACAATTTACTATCAAAGGAAAAATAGTAGATTCTAAAACTAAACAGGCTTTACCTTATGTAACACTTTTATTATCATCTGCAGAAAATAAAAAAGAAGCTGTTACAGACGCTGATGGAAATTACATTTTAAAAAGCAATTCAGGAAATTACCAATTGAAAGCAGTTTATATGTCGTACAAGACTTTTACAGTCGAAAATATCCAATTAAATAAAGATATTGTCATGAAAGACATTCTTTTAGAAGAAAGCATCAATCAATTAAACGAAGTAAACGTTATTGCCGAAAAATCAGCGGTAGAAATGAAAATTGATAAAAAAGTCTTTAATGTTGGAAAAGATATTTTATCCAGCGGCGGATCTGCCAATGATATTTTAAACAACGTTCCTTCGGTAAATGTTGATATTGCAGGAGTTGTAAGCCTTAGAGGAAACAGCAGTGTTACGGTATTGATAAACGGCAAACCTTCTATGCTGACCGCAAATAATGGTTTGTCACAAATATCAGCAGCTAATATTGAAAAAGTAGAAGTTATTACTAATCCTTCCTCGGCATATGAAGCTCAGGGCGGTGCGGGAATCATTAATATTATTATGAAAAAGAACACCATGAAAGGTTTCAACGGTTCGCTTCAGGCCGGAATTGGAAATCCTGCGAGACATAACTTAAATGCCAATGTGAGTTATAAGACAGAAAAAGTAAATCTTTTTGGAAATTTAGGGTATCGTTATTTAGATATTTATGGTTATAACAAACAGTTTCAAACGAATACAGATAACGGTACAACGACTATTTTAAATCAATATGATGATATGAAACGAAGCATTGGCGTGTATAATATGTACGTAGGCGGGGATTATTATATCAATGCAAAAAACACATTAACAGGAAGTTATTACCGTAGTAAAGACAACAATAACAACAAAATGCATTACAACTACAATTATGCTAATGCAAATAATGTTACGGATAGTATTATTTCAAGATCCGAAAAATATAAAGAGCCTCAAATTTACAATGCATTAGAATTAAATTATGTAAAAACATTTGACAGAAAGGATAAAAAATGGACCACAAGTTTGCAATACGATTTCTGGAATGATGATGAAAACCAATACATTACACAGCAAAAAACATTTCCTTTTAATGCATCGGTTTCTAATTTGTATTCGAGAGATATTGAAAGCAGTAATGATATTTTTATAAAATCAGATTTTGTAAATCCAATTTCTGAAAATTCTAAAATTGAAATGGGAATTAGAAGTGATCTTCGTGCGTTAAGAAGTGATTATCACACCATTCTGGATAATGTACTACAAGAACAATTTACCAATAAATTAAAATATGATGAGAATTTATACAGTGCTTATTTTCAGTTTTCGAGCAAATACAAAAAGTTCAATTACCAGTTAGGTCTGCGTTCTGAACTATCAGATATTAAAATAGCCGATACTAAAAACACGTTTAACAATGCTAAAAACTACATTAACCTCTTCCCTACGCTGCATTTTGTATATAATTTAACCGAAAAAACAGATTTACAGTTGAGCTACAGTAAACGTATCAACAGACCAAGATTCTGGCAGTTAAATCCGTTTTCGGGAGTTTCAGATTTAAGAAATTTAACCGTAGGAAATCCAGATTTGAACCCAATGTTTACCAATTCTTTTGAGTTTACATTATTAACAAAACCGGGAAAATTCAGCATTAATCCGTCTGTTTATTACAAGCATACAACTAATTATTTTGAATACATAGTAAAACGTACTGATGAAAATTATTTTGTAAGCACGCCTGTAAACCTTGATACTGAAGACCGTTACGGTGCAGAAGTTTCGACAACGTATAATCCAACAAAATGGCTTAGACTGGCTTTAGATTTTAATTATTACAAATTTAAACAGCAGGGAACTTTTGAAAATGTAAATTATAATGCCGAAGATCAAACCTGGCTTTCCAACTTTAGATCTGTCGTGAAGTTTCCTAAAATTATTTCGGGAGAATTCAGTTTTAGATACCGAGGAAAAAATCAAGGCGTTCAATCGCTTACAGAAGCGCAGTATAGTGCAAATTTAGGCTTGAGCAAAGATTTTCTTGGAGATAAAATGTCGGTAACTTTAAATGTAAATAACTTATTCAATTCGCAGATTACGACTGAAAAAATTACAACTCAATATTACTATTTGGAATCTGAAGCCAGATCGCAAGGAAGATATATTAATCTTAATGTTATTTATCGCTTTAACAGAAGTAAAAATGATGCGGATCGTCTACCTGATAATATGTAAAAAAGGTTTAAATTCCAATTTTTAAATTCCAAATTCCAAAACTTAATTTTAATTAGAAAGCCGTTTTAATTTACTAAAACGGCTTTTGCTTTTATTCTCTTAGGATTTTTTCCATTTTCTTTCCTTTGGCCAATTCGTCTACTAATTTATCCATGTAGCGAATCTTTTGCATTAGCGGATCTTCGATATCTTTAATTCGGTAACCGCAGATTACGCCAGTAATTTTAGATGCATTTGGATTTAAGTTTGGTGCTTCTGCAAAAAAGGTTTGCAAATCTGCTTTCTTTTCGATTTGATCTCTAAATTGTTTATCGTTATAACCCGTCAGCCAAAGTATAACCGTATCTACTTCTTCTGCCGTGCGTCCCTTCTTTTCTACTTTTTCCTTGTATAATCGATAAATACTCGCAAATGAATATTGAAATACTTTAGCATTATTATTCATGTTTTCTTCTTTTTTAATGAATTTAAAATTATAAAAAAATTGAATTCTATTGGTTAAAATTAACAAAATGAATATCAACCGTTCCTACGGAACGTATTATGCATGTCGCATTATTTTCAACGGATTAAAATCCGTTGCTACAATATGAATCGTTCCTTCGGAACTTTTACCTTTAATAAAGAGCCAGAGGCTCGATTTATATTGTAGGGCCGGATTTTAATCCGGTTTAACGGATGATGAAAAAAATCAAAAAAAAATATTGCGCAGTCAAATGACTTCATTATATTTGCAGTCAAATAACTGCACAATGGAAATACGTAGAGATGTTTTTCAGGCAATTGCCGATCCAACGCGAAGAGCAATTTTAAATTTGGTGGCCATTCAGGCGATGACACCAGGAACTATAGCGGAAAATTTTGATTCGTCAAGACAGACTATTTCGAAACATATTAAAATATTAACGGAATGCGAACTGCTTGACCAACAGCAAAACGGACGCGAGATTTATTACTATATAAATCC
Organism: Flavobacterium panici; assembly: GCF_903819335.1. Lineage (GTDB taxonomy): Bacteria > Bacteroidota > Bacteroidia > Flavobacteriales > Flavobacteriaceae > Flavobacterium > Flavobacterium panici. Next base: position 29,473 of record NZ_CAIJDE010000069.1, read on the forward strand.
GAAGAAAATAAAAGAAGTTGCTGATTTTATTGAGCCATTCCGCCAAATGTGGGACGATCGTTTTAATAAATTAGAAAGTATAATGAAAAACTATAAACCGAAAAAAGATTAATTTATGGAACGTAAAACAAAAATTAATGCCGAAAATGGCCAGCAGGAAATCGTAATTACAAGAGAATTTGATCTTCCGGTTGATTTACTTTTTAAAGCTTATGCGGAGCCTGAAATTGTGGAACAATGGATGGGAACAAAAGTGGTAAAATTAGAAAATAAACAACACGGCGGCTGGCAGTTTGAAACTAAAGACCCAAACGGAAATGTTGTATTTAGTGCCAATGGTGTCATTCATGATTTTGTTCCTAATGAAAGAATTACCAGAACTTTTGAAATGGACAATGCCAATTTTGCGCCTCAATTGGAGTTTTTGGAGTTTGAAGAACTTACAGAAGATACAAGCAGATTGACAATGCAGATTATCTACAAATCTGTAGAACACAGAGATCAACAATTGAAATTGCCTTTTGCACAAGGTCTAAATTTCGCACACAATCGCTTACAGGAAATAGTAAACAAACTTAAATAAATCGTTATGAGCAAAAGAAACAAAATTATTTATTGGATTGCCACAATTTGGCTGGCATTAGGAATGACTTCAACTGGAATTGTACAAATTATAAAAATGAAAGAAGAAGCCGATATGATGGCAAATTTAGGCTATCCGCTTTACTTTTTAACCATTCTTGGCGTTTGGAAAATTTTAGGTGTAATTGCTATTTTAATTCCAAAGTTTCCTTTATTAAAAGAATGGGCTTACGCAGGATTCTTCTTTGCCATGAGCGGTGCTATTTTCTCTCATTTTGCTGTAGGAGATTCTGGTGTAGCGTATTTTGGACCAACATTATTATTGGTTTTAACTGTTACTTCATGGTATTTTAGACCTGTTTCGAGAAAAACGGTTATTTAGTCTCAGTTTACAGTCGCAGTTTTCAGTCTCAGTTTGCAGTCATAGTTTATAGATTGTCAGGCTGAGCGAAGTCGAAGCCCTCGTTTCGTAAAAAGCCCTTCGACTTCGCTCAGGGTGACAGCAGTTTTCAAAACTGAAAACTGCGACTGTGACTGTAAACTAATAAACTTGATTAAAAAAATCAGTTAAAAACTCTAAATTGCTTTCTACATGCATAGCGTCGGTCATTTTTAAAGTATCTTCTGTTATTTCTTCCATACGACTGCGCATTTTATTTTCAAATAAAGAAACAGCATCTTCTGTAGTTTCATGATTACCAAAACAAAATATTTCATAAAAGTCTAAAGCATCGGCCATAGCCTGGTTTGCTCCTTCTCCTGCATAAGGCGGAATACGATGTGCGGCATCACCAATTATGGTAAGATTTGACAGCGGTTTCCAATATTGGTCAATCGGGAAATGATACATAGGTCTTGGAATAATAGAAATTTCATTGGTTTCAAAAATTTCCTGCCAATCAGTATTCCAGGTTCTGAATTCGTTTTTAAACCATTCAGCAACCGAGCTTTTATCCTTAAAATTAATTCCTGAATTGGTAACCCAATTATCTTCTGTTTTTATTCCAATTAAAATCGTTAAGGTGCCATCAGCTTTTGAGCTGCAAAAGAATGTTTTACCTTCTTCCAGAGCAAAAAGTTTTCCGTCGTTTACAAGCTTCCAAAGATTTGGTGCGTTTTTTTCTGCCTTATAAATATTAATTTCAACAGCCGTAACGCCCGAAAATATAGGCTCGATGTCTGTAAGATATTTTCTCACACGCGAATTTGCGCCGTCTGAAGCAATTACAAAATCGGCATAAGTTGTCGTTCCATTCTCAAAAGAAATTTCCCAGCCAGTTCCAGAAGGTTTCATTTGGGTGAATTTAGAATTCCAAATCACATTTTCTTCTTTAAGCGAGGCAATCAGTAAATCACGCAAAGGTCCGCGGTCAATTTCCGGGCGAAAATGCTCGTTTCCGAAATCTTCTTCAGGTTTTTCTTCCTGATCATCAAATACTACAGTCATATCTTTATTGGCAATTCGCATTTTATCTGCTCCGGGGCGATAGTATTTTTTAAATTCTTCCATTAATCCAGCTTCCTGTATCGCTTTTAAACCTGTATCTTCATGTAAATCAAGTGTATGACCTTGCTGACGAACATTACGATTTTCGTCTCTTTCATAAACTTTTACATCAATTCCTTTTTTCTGCAGTAGTCTGGCAAGAGTTAATCCGCCTGGGCCTCCGCCAATAATGGCTACTTTTTTATTATCTAATAACATACTTATATCTTTTTTAATTTGTTTAAATTTTCATTACAAAATTATCTGTATATTTATAGGTAAAATATTCGATTTTGATATTAAAATAGTCGTAAATGAAAATTGAAGTTGTAGATAAAAACGGTTCAGGAATCCTGCATAAGTTTGCCGATGCAATTGGAGCTCGTGTACGCGGTCGTTTTATTGATATTCCACAGCATCTGGGAGAAGGCTATATGACTGGTTTTACATGGGGAAAAGATTTGCGAATGATGATCAGGAATTATTATTTAAAAGAAGAAATTGTTCTTGATCGTAAAAATGAAATTCCCGAAGGACAAGAAAATGTGATCTTTTTTTTAAGCGGTATTTTTGATTCTTCTAACCAAAAACAAGAAACAATAATCGCAGAACAACCCAATGTTTTTATCGCCATGCAATCTGTTTCTTCTGTAATATCCATGCCTCAAAATACATTTTTTAGAAGTGTAACCATTTCTGCATCAAGAGAATATTTACAGGAAAGATTTGGAGAACTACAACATCCAATAGTTTCAAGCATCCTTTCATCTAAAGATACTTTTGCTTACGAAATTGGAATTTCTCCCGCCATGATTACAACAGCAAGCGAAATGCTGCATCAATCTGTGCCCGAAAGTTTAGACAATCATTATAACAAACTAAAATGCGAAGAACTGCTTTGCCATATTTTTGCTTTGTTATTGCAGCGGGAAGATACACCAGCAAGCGGCATACATATAAAAGATATTAAGGCAATTTATGCCATTAAATACCATTTGCAATCCAATTTAGACAAAGCTCCAGAGATTAATTCACTAGCTAAAGAAGCCGGAATGAGCGAACCCAAGCTTAGAAAATTGTTTAAGCAGACTTTTGGTAAAGGTGTTTTTGAATATTATCAATTTATGAGAATACAGGAAGCTGCCAGGCTTTTAAAGGAAAAACATTTGTCAGTTTCAGAAGTTGGTTATCAATTAGGATTTACCAATCTGAGTCATTTTTCAAGGGTTTTTGAACAGCAAATTGGACTGAAACCTAAGAAATATTCGCTAACATAATCAATACTTTATGTGTTAAAAATGATGTAAGGCATTTTAGAAATAGTTTTATATTAGCAAAAAAGAAATCAGTAACCAAATCACAGTTTTAATAAAGATATTTGATTATAATCTCAAATGATAAACAGCGCTTTCAACTTTGTCAAAATCTTTATTTCTTTCCTGCTATTTTTATTTTCAATTCAATTTTCTGCTCAGGAAATAAAACCTGTCTCCAATCAGTTTTTAATGAATATAGAACTAAGGCCAAGAGTTGAATATACTTCTAACTATTTTCTTCCGCCAAACGATTCTATAGATCCTTATTTCTATACAACACAAAGAAACCGAATATCGATGTCGTATACGGCAGAAAAATGGTTAATAAAGTCTGATATACAAGAAATTCATGTTTGGGAAGAACAAAATTTAAAATCAAAAATTGGAAGTATAAATTTCTATCAATTATATTTTGAAACTAAATTCAAATCATTCAATATTCGGCTCGGAAGACAAAGTATTTTATTAGACAACGGAAGGCTTTTTTCTGACGCACCCTGGGCACAGCAAGGCAGAGCGCATGAAGGAATACGATTGATGAAAACGGCAAAACATTTCTCTAATGATTTTTTCTTTTTGTTTACCCGAAAATACGGAAATGAATTTGACCCGGCCTACTCTCCCGTGGCTTCTAATAAATACAAATATTTAGCCGTCAATAATTTCAATTATAATTTTGACAATGGATTTTCTTTTAATTCATTGAATGTATTCGATTTATTTGAAAATCCTGCATCTGGAAATAGGTACGGGCGCGCCACATCTGGAGGAAGAATTGAATATAAAAGCAATAACTGGTATTATACATTAAATTCTTATTTGCAATTTGGACGAACATCTCAAGGCAAGAAATTGTTTGCCTATTATTTTCAGCCGGAAATTCGCTTTTCTTTCAATACAGCAATATTGCGTTTAGGTGCAGAAATAATCAGCGGAAACCGTTCACAATTACCTGCAGATGAATCAGAAAGTTTTGATGTGCTTTATGGCGTGACATGGAAATTTAACGGAAATATGAATGTATTTACCCGTTTTCCGGCAGATGTTGGTGGCAAAGGTTTAGTAAATCCGTATTTATTTGCTTCATTTCCTTTAACTGATAAACTTTCTGTTCGTTCTGATTTTCATCTTTTTTACAATCAATTTCCCTTAAAAAATGATGAAGGGCAAAATGTAAAAAAGTTCCTTGGATTTGAAAATGATCTTTCATTAAAATATACTCCAATAAAACAATTAGAAATTAATTATGCATTTTCGTGGTACAGTTCAACAAATGCGATGCAGCATCTTCCTAAAATTCAGGATGAAAATAAACTCGCATTTTGGAGTTATTTAATGGTTTCCTATTCTTTTAATGCCGTAAATACGAAGCATTAAGAATAAATAGTACTTTTGAATTACTTATTAAAAGTAAAATGACTTTATTAATTCAATCAGCTTTACCGGATAATTCTATTTCGCATTTTGTTCACAGCTTTTGGATGTTTGAGAACAATACTGGGAAAGAAATTCCGTCAACTATTTTGCCCAACGCAATGGTTGATTTTGCGGTTATGAATTCAAATGCTGATAATTGGCAAAAAACGATTCGGGGTTTAGATACAATTCCGAGTCAGATTATAATTCCTATTGGAACAAAAATGTTTTCTATTGGTTTTAAATTGCTTGCGGTTGAATATTTATTTGGAGATTCTATCAAAGATGTTTTAAATGATGATAAAATTATTTCAGACGAAATCTGGCAGTTTGAAGCTGAGGATTTAAAAACTCTTGAGAATTTTTGCAGTAAAGCAACCCAAATAATAAACAGCATTACAACATCAGATATTGACAACCGAAAAAGAAAATTATTTGAGCTTATTTATTCTTCAAAAGGATCGATAAGCGTTAAGGAACTATCTGAAAACGTGTTTTGGAGCAGCCGCCAGATTAATCGTTACTTCAATCAGCAATTTGGTATTTCGTTAAAAGCTTACTGCAATATTCTGCGCTTTGGTTCTTCATTTAAACCTATCAGCGAAGGCATACTTTTTCCCGATCAAAACTTCACAGATCAAAATCATTTTATCAAAGAAATTAAGAAATACTCCGGCGTTACGCCAAAAGAATTGAGTAAAAACAAAGACAATCGTTTTATGGATATCGTGGCAATTAAAAAAATGAATACCAAAAACGACTGATTTTTACTATTTCATCTCCTATAGTCTTCTCAATTTTGTAACCTAATTAAACAATAAAATTATGTTACTTACAAATAAAAAAATAGCCATTATTGGCGCAGGCCCGGTTGGTTTAACAATGGCAAGATTATTACAGCAAAACGGAATTGATGTTACGGTTTACGAAAGAGATAAAGACCCAAAAGCAAGAATTTGGGGCGGAACGCTCGATTTACATAAAGGTTCCGGTCAGGACGCGATGCAGAAAGCAGGATTGCTTGAAACGTATTATAAAATGGCGATTCCAATGGGGAGAATTATGACTGATTACAAAGGAAATGTATTATTTAGTAAAGAAACTACTGAAGAAGAACAATACGACGCTCCTGAAATAAACCGAAACGATTTAAGAACATTACTAATCGACAGCTTAAAAGAAAATACAGTTGTTTGGAATAGTAAACTAACTGATATTGAAGAACAAAACGGAAAATGGCTTTTGCATTTTGAAAACGGAAAAACGGCAGCAGCTGATTTTATTATTGGTGCAAATGGCGGTATGACTTCTATTAGAAAATATATTACAGATGCCGAAGTTGAACTTACAGGAACGTATATGATTCAAGGCGAAGTTTCAGAATCAGAAGCTAAATCTTTAGGTTTTTATGAGTTGTGCGGTGATAAAATTTTGATGACTTCTAACAATGGTAATTTATTGGTTGCCAATCCTAAAAACAATAATGCTTTAAGTTATAATGTCATTTTTAAAATGCCCGAAACGTTAGAAATCGATTTTCAAAATATAGAAAACGTCAAAACATTTCTTTTAAATAAACTTTCTGATTGGGGAGAATCCTATAAAGAATTATTTCGTGCCACTTCTTTCTTTACCGGACTGCCTACTAAAAAGATATCTGTAGAAAAAACATGGAAAAATAACCGCCCCTTGCCTATTACGCTTATTGGTGATGCGGCACATTTAATGCCTCCTTTTGCGGGACAAGGCGCAAATATTGGGCTTCTTGATGCTTTAATTTTATCTGAAAATATATTAAATGGAGAATTTCAAACTATTGAAAGTGCTATACATAATTACGAAGAAAGAATGCTTGTTTATGCCAAAGAAGCGCAGCAACAAACCAGAGAAAATGAAATAGAAATGCTTAAAACGGATTTTACTTTTCTAAAATTTGTTGATTGAAAATTTACCTTTTGTGATGAAAATAATTTTATCTTAGTCAAAGAAAACTAACCTTTAAAACGAAGAATATGTCAGACTCACAAAATCAACCAGACGATACAACTCCAAAAGTTACCGGAATTGGCGGTATTTTCTTTTTTCTTGAAAATCCGAAGGAAACTAAAGATTGGTATGCTAAAAATTTAGGATTAGAAATCAACGATTGGGGTTCGGCAAGTTTTGAATCCAGAAATCTTGATAAACCAGAGCAGATAGAATCAACGCAATGGTGTCCTTTTAAAAAAGGTGATGAATATTTTTCTCCATCAAAAAAAGATTTCATGGTGAATTACCGTGTTCAAAATATTGAAGGTCTTGTAGAAAAACTGAAAGCAAATGGCGTAACGGTTCTTGATGAAATTGAAGCTTATGATTATGGCAAATTTGTGCATATAATGGATACTGAGGGGAATAAAATTGAGCTTTGGGAACCGGTTTATTAATATTTATCTATAAATAAACTCTTTTAGCCTAATCCATATTTAAATAAAATAATGACCAAACCGCATACTGAAAACAGCATTTCAAAAGACAAAAACATACTTCTTGTTTTACAAGATTCAATCGACACATCATCAGAACTGGAATATTTAGTTTCTAATTTCTGCGGAAAAGTTATTAAAGACCTTTCGGAGATTAATACTTCTTTAAACAATAAAACAATTTATGTCTTTGGTGATATCAGCAGGCTTAAAAATACCAGCGGTACTTACTTTGTAATTAAAGAGTTTTCTGTTAATTATGAAGGCTTTGCAAGTTCAAATATCAAATTTGTAGAACTTGGACAAGTTCCTGTTTTGGTGAGTAACGCCGGGGTTTATTTTAGAGAAATGTTCATTGGGAATGGTTATTTCGATAAAATCAAATCGGAGCATTTATTTCAAAATTTAACGGAGTCCAACAAAGGGTCTAAAGCTTTGAGAACCGGGATTTATTTAAGTGAGATTTTAAAAGAAGAAACTGCGGATAAAGAAATACTGCATTTTAATCTTTTAAGATGCTCCAGTAATTTTACAGGCCCAACAGATAATTTTCGTGAAACAGATAAGACTGTAATGAAAGCCTTAAACGAAGCGGTTAATCAGACTTTTGAAGAAAAAACGAAGGTAAATCATGTATTGGTTCAGATTTATGAAAATAAAGTAAAATCAGATGAAAATTCTAAGGAAGTAAAATCGAAAATAAAAGCACATTCTGATAAAACCAAGGATATGCCAAAAGAAGGAATTATTGCTTTTTGTACTTTCTATGATAATTCCAATTTTGACAAACTTAAACCTTCTAAAAAAGACCGATACGATTGGTGCTATAAAGAAACAAGCGGATTGACGAGGCTTCATTTTAAGTTAAAAAATACAGTTACTGATGCTTCTTTAGAAAAAGAATTCAGCGTTACTTTATATCCAAATTCAGCTTTTATAATCCCACTTTCAACAAATAGATTGTATACACATGAAATTAGGCCTTCGGCATTAAATGTAGATCAAATCCCAATTAGAATGGGATATGTTGCCCGATGCTCTAATCTGGAAGCAGTTTACACTGAAAATCAAACTTATATTAAAGAAAACGGCAGTTTAATTAAACTGGAAGAAATGACAGAAGAAACAATGATCGCTTTGCGAGATTCTTATTATGAAGAAAATATGACCGTAAAGAACATTGAATACGGAAAAGTTCATTTTAGTATGAATGCTGGTGATTATGAAAAGCCAATATATTAATTTCCTAAAATGAAAGACTTTCAAAAGATTATCCTTCCATTCGAAAATAATTTATTTAATGAACTGCTGCATTCTGCTGATTTTGAAATCACAGGAAAAGGCAGACTCGGAAATCATTTAGTTGATGTAAAAGATAAAGGTGTTCCTATTGTGAGAACAACTACGATTTATAATATTCCTGCTAATCAATTTTCTGCATTACATCAATCCATAATAGCTAGTTTAAATGCTGAAATTGAAAAGAATAACATAGATAATTTACCCAAAGTTGATTTTAATAATGCATTAATTGAAGTTTACGATTCAAGTTATGCTACGATGAAATATCATTCAGATCAGGCTTTAGATCTGGAAGAAGACTCTTGTATTGGGCTTTTCAGCTGTTATGAAAATCCTGAAAAACTGTCTGAAAAAAACTTAAGAAAGCTTAAAGTAAAAGATAAATCGACAGATGAAGAATTTGATATTGTTTTAAATCATAATTCGGTTGTATTATTTCCGTTGTCGGCAAACACTGCATTTCTTCATAAAATTATATTAGAAGCTGTACCGAAACAAAAAACATCAGAAGCAAATAAATGGCTGGGAATTACTTTTAGAAAATCCAAAACCTTTATTCAGTTTGATGATAATAAACCTAGATTTTCTAACGGAGCATTATTAGAATTGGCAAATGAAGATCAAAAATCAGAATTTTATAAATTGAGAGGACAGGAAAATTTTACTATGGATTTTACTTATCCAAAATTATCGTATACGCTGAGTATTAGTGATACTATGCCTCCGAAATAATAGTTTAAACAATTAATTAAATGAAAACAAAAGTTCAAATATTGAGAGAAGAAAAACATCTGACTCAGACTGAGCTTGCTGAAAAATCAGGGCTTTCATTGCGAACAATACAAAGAATCGAAGCGGGAAATATTCTAAAAGGTTTTACGCTCAAAGCTTTGGCCAAATCATTTGAAGTTCAACCCGAAGATTTAATTTCAGATGCACAAGATGATCCTGAAATTAAACGGGCTAAACTCATTAATTTTTCTGCTTTGTCTTCTCTGGTTATTCCATTTGGAAATATTATTTTCCCATCTATTTTGACGTATAAATCGAAAGAACCAAAAGCAAAAGAATTAGGAAAAAGTATTTTGACAGTGCAGATTATTTACACTTTTGTTCTAGGAACTTTGATGCTTATAAGTCCGTTTATTCAGAAAGCATTTTCACTGAATTTTCCACTGTTTATTGTCTTCTTAGTGTTGTTAAAAGTTATAAATATTTATATAATTTTTAAAAATGGGATGAGTTTAACTCAAAAATCAGATTTATATATAAAACTGAAATACAGTATCTTATAATCAATGTCGTTAAATTGACGTAAAAAAGTCATATCCGTTTTTTGATTTAATCACATTACAATTCTCAATATTGCAAAAAAAATTGTAATGAAAATAATTAAAAAAATCGTGCTGGCTTTCGTAGCTCTTATTGTCCTTTCACTAATTGGCGGCTATTTTTATTTTGACAGAAAATTTAGTCCACCGGAAAACTATCTTAAGGTTTCGGGAAATGCAGAAAACGCTTCTGTAAAATGGGTTTCAGATGAAGGAAATCCATATGCCGCTCTTCTTTTGCCTGTTGAATTAAAAGGCATAAAAAAAACATTTTATATGCAGCTGGATTTTGGTTCGCCAATAACTGTTTTCTACAAAAAATCACTACAATCTGTTCAGGAAAAATTTCCTTCACAAATTGATTTTAAAGAAGATGTTTCATTAAACTTCAAAGTAAAGAATCTAAGTATTTCTTCTAAAAAATTTCAATTGTTAGATTATGGTAAAAAAGCTGATTTAGACAATCCAAATTCTGTCAATATTATAGGGACAATTGGAACCGATTTATTAGAAAAAAGAATAGTTTCATTGAATTTCATAAATAACACATGCTCATTTACAGAAAATGAAATTGAAAACGGATTTACAAAATTTGAATTTAAGAAACGTAAACTTCTTTTTCCTGCAAAAATTGAAAACCAAGATTTAAAATTGCTCTATGATTCTGGTACAAGTGGCTATGAATTGATTATAAATAAAGAAGAATGGCAAAAATACAAACTCAAAAACAGTAAATTAAAAGTAGAAAAAGGAAATTCCTGGGGGAATGTATTGACTGTGATTTCTGCTTCTGCAAATAAAAAAATGCAGTTTGGAGACACACAATTAAAAATTTCAGAAGTAACATATGTTGAAGGGGTTTCAAAAATGCAGACTTTTTTAATGAAACGCTCCGGAATGCAGGGAATGATTGGAAATAAAATCTTTTTAAATCATAAATTGATTATTGACTGTAAAAATGAAAGGTTTAAGGTTGAGTGAGCTCCTTGTCTACAGAATGTTTATATTAGCAGTAGAAATCAATCAAAAATCAATATAATGGCAAATCAACTAGAAGAAGTTATTGAAAAAGCATATTCTGCATTTAACGAAAGAAACATCGACAACGCATTATCGACAATGCAGAAAGATGTACAGTGGTCAAAAGCCTGGGAAGGCGGTTACATAAGCGGACACGATGAAATCAAGCAATATTGGACAAGACAATGGACAGAAATAAACCCAAAAGTTAATCCAGTTGGTTTTACCGAAAGAGAAAACGGAAGTCTGGAAGTCAAAGTGCACCAAAATGTAAAAGATTTACAAGGCAATTTAATGTTCGACGGATTGGTAAAACATGTTTATACTTTCCAGGACGGACTTATAAAAACTATGGATATTGAACTGGTTGAGAATTAATCAAGTGAATAATTAAAAAAGTTCCATTATTTTTTAATGGAGCTTTTTCATTTCTGTATAATCACATTCCCGGCCAATATAAAAAATTGAATTTATGTCCGTCAGGATCGGCAAAACCAAAGGTATAGCCTACTTCAAAATCTTCAGGTTCCGAGAAAATTGTGCCACCAGCTTTTTTAACTTTATCAAGCCAAAGTTCTACTTCTTCTTTACTGTCTGCAGATAATGAAAAAATAATTTCATTTTCAGCATTTGTATTTGTCAATTTACCTTTTAAAGCCCACTCAAATCTTTTTGGCGTAAAAAAGTTGATTATAAAATTACTGTCTGCAAATGAAAAACTAACTAGTTCATTTGTTTCTGTTCCGTTTTGTTTGAAACCTAATGCTGTATAAAATTCAATTGTTTTTTGTATATCATTTGTTACGAGGTTTCCCCATATCATTCTAGTTTTCATAACTTTAGTTTTTAATTAGATAAATAAAGTTAAGGAATTAAAATAAGCATTTATACCGCTTTTTATAAAAAAAACTCCAAAATAATAAGACTTTGCTGATTATATTTAGAAATAGATTATTTCAAATTATTTATTAATTTTTCAAGTCTTTGCATCATTTCTTCTTTCTCTTTCAGCATTCGCTCGTATAATGCAATTTTTTCTTCGTGAAGTTTAACAAATTGATCCACTTGATTAATATTAGAATTGTAAAATACAGATGCTGGTTGCTGGCAATTATCAAATGTATTAGAAATAATATTTATTGCTTGATCTTCATCAAAATTCTGAAACGCTTCTACAGGAATTTTCAATATACTTGAGATTTGTTTCAAAATATTATCTTCAATTACATCTTTTTGCTCTAGCAAAGAAATTTTCTTTTGATTCCAGTCGTTTCCTAAATCAAAAGCTAATCCTTCTTGTTTTATGCCAAGCATTTCTCTAAAACGTTTTACGTTTCTTCCTTGATGTATTTTTTGTTCCATAATGAATATCAATTTTCCGAAAGCTTAAATATAAAGCCATTTGGATTAAAAATCCTGAGTTTCAAAGATAAAAAAATATCCCGTAAATTATCCGTTTTACATATAATATATTGGTTTTTTATACAGATTATTCTCTTAAAAAAATAGAAGGTTATTAGTCTAAATTGCTACCAAAATAAAAACATAATTATTTTCAGTATAAACAACTTTCCTGTAAGCCTTTATCTTTTTTGGTTATGAAGAACAAGCAATTGGCTTAATTAGGAAGTTGGTTTTGTCTTTGATATGATTTGGTAAATCGGATAATAGAACTTAATTTAGTCCCAAACCCACTATACTGCCAATACATTAGTGGCAAGTTTAAACCATCATGAAAAAACTATTCAAAAAATCTCTCGAATCAAAAACAAATCTATTTGTTTCTTTGACAATTTTATGTTTGATTTTAATTATTATTTTCGATATTCTTGATCCGGACTTTAAAATCCATGACATATTAGTTGAGTTTCATGGACTACTTTTTGATTTACTCATTTTAGGAATTTTACTAACAATCTATGAATCGATTACTTCTCGTTTAGAGACAATAAAACGTTATCAAGAAGAACTTAATGATTATAAATTTTGGAAAACAGAAGAAGCAATGTATCGGACGCGAGGCTTGATAAAAAGGTTAGTAGATCTGAATGTAAAGGAATTGGATTTGTCACATTGTTATCTTGCAACTGACAAATCACTTTCACAGTATAAGGAAATGCAAAAATGGCAATTTAGCGGAACAAATCTTTATGACTCTTTATTTATATTAGCTAATATGAGTAATTGTAATTTTTATATTTCAAATTTAGAAGAATCATCATTCGTGAGCGTCAATTTAACAGACTGTCGATTCGGAGGTGCCAATTTAATTAATACAAAGTTTGAAAAATGTAATTTTCATAATGCACAATTTGATGGTGCAATAGTTGGTTCTGAATTTTGGTTTGATGAAATGGAAAGAAATCAAAACATCAATTTCGGCGAAATAAGAGAAAAATATAATCTTAATGAATTCACCAGTCATAATCGCGATATGAATATTTTTAGATTAGATCGCAAATAAAACCTAGTATTAAAAGGGGCATTTAAAATATCAGGGAATTACAAACTAAAATTCAAAACAAAAAAAACTCCAAAATCAAAAAGACTTTGGAGTTTTAAATTCTGTGGGCGATGAGGGGTTCGAACCCCCGACCCCCTCGGTGTAAACGAGGTGCTCTGAACCAGCTGAGCTAATCGCCCTATTTTACTAGGCTGCTATCATTTTGTGATTGCGAGTGCAAATATACAGCTAGAATTTGTATTTGCAAGTATATTTCAAAAAAAATCTAATATTTTTTTCATGCGTTTATTTAGAAACCTATTTTTCAGCTTCTTAAAAAAGAAATAAAATTCCAGGTTTTCTTATAATTTCGTTAAAAAACGAAATCTGGGTTTCTAATTCTTAATAATGCTTTGTAATCTTTTGCTATAGTCATACATTTGCATACCTAAAAACAGTATATTCTAATGGCTAGATATAAAGAAAACGATTTACCTAAATCAAAAATTACAGCTACTTCTCTTAACAAAGCAAAAACAATATTTACATACGCAGGAAACCACAAATGGAAATTTTTCATCGGATTAATTTTTCTGCTTTTAACTGGCGCTACTGCCCTTGCCTTTCCTAAATTAATGGGAATGCTTGTAGATTGTGTAAAAAACAAAAACAATGACGAAGCTAATAAAATAGCCTTAGGATTAATTGTAATTCTGTTTTTGCAGTCATTTTTCTCTTTCTTCAGATTATCATTATTTGTAAATTTTACCGAAAATACGCTGGCAAACCTGCGTTTGGCTTTGTATACCAATTTGGTAAAACTACCAATGACTTTCTTCTCTCAAAAAAGAGTCGGAGAATTAAACAGCCGAATCAGCGCCGATATCACACAAATTCAGGATACTTTAACCACAACAATTGCTGAGTTTTTACGTCAGTTTATCTTAATTATTGGTGGTGTAATTTTATTAGCTACAGAAAGTTTAAAACTGACTTTATTAATGCTTTCAGTTGTGCCTTTAGTAGCTATTGCAGCAGTAGTTTTTGGAAGATTTATTAGAAAATATTCTAAAAAAGTACAAGATCAGGTTGCAGAAAGTCAGGTAATTGTTGAAGAAACGATGCAGGGAATCAGCATTGTGAAAGCTTTTGCTAATGAATGGTACGAAATTGCACGTTATAAAGGTAAAATTAGTGATGTTGTAAAACTGGCTATTAAAGGCGGTAAATACCGTGGTTATTTTGCCTCATTTATTATTTTCTGTTTATTTGGCGCAATTGTAGCAGTAGTTTGGTTTGGTGTCCGTTTGAGTATTGCCGGCGAAATGAGCGTTGGACAATTAATTTCATTTGTATTGTATTCTACTTTTGTTGGTGCTTCTTTTGGTGGAATTGCCGAGTTATATGCCCAAATCCAGAAAGCAATTGGAGCTACAGAACGTGTTTTTGAATTATTAGATGAAAGTCCGGAGAAAATAAATTCAGATTCAAATAAAACTCAGGAAAAAATTAAAGGAAACGTAACTTTCAATAATGTTGCTTTCAGCTACCCAACACGTCAGGAGATTCAGGTATTGAAAAATGTGAATTTCTCTGCAGAATTTGGACAAAAAATAGCAATTGTAGGTCCAAGTGGCGCCGGAAAATCTACTATTTCTTCTCTTTTGTTACGTTTTTACGATATAACTTCGGGAGAAATTACTGTTGATGGAAAAAACATTTATGATTATGATTTGGAAGCTCTTCGTGGAAATATGAGTATTGTTCCCCAGGATGTTATTCTTTTTGGCGGAACTATCAGAGAAAATATCGCATACGGAAAACCAGATGCATCTGATGAAGAAATAATATTGGCAGCAAAACAAGCAAATGCATTCAACTTTGTAGACGGTTTCCCAGAGAAATTTGAAACTTTGGTTGGAGAACGAGGCGTTAAATTATCTGGCGGACAGCGTCAGCGTATTGCAATAGCAAGAGCTTTACTTAAAAACCCAAGTATCTTAATATTAGACGAAGCAACTTCATCTCTAGACAGCGAAAGCGAAAAACTGGTTCAGGAAGCTTTAGAAGTATTAATGGAAGGAAGAACAAGTATTATCATTGCTCATCGCCTTTCGACGATTAGAAATGCAGACAAAATTTTAGTTCTGGATAACGGAAAAATTTCAGAAGAAGGAACGCATCAGGAATTAATAAATCTGGAAAACGGAATTTATAAAAACTTAAGCAATCTACAGTTTAGTAATTCTTAAATAAATTTCAATTTAAAAATTTCAAATTTCAATTATAATGCAAACCCGACAGGTTTTTAAAACCTGTTGGGTTTGATTTTTTTTTGGATATGAACATGTTAAACCGGACTGAAGTCCAGCTCTACAATATAATTTATTCCTTCGGAACTACCTAAGAGCCTTTGAATCGATCCATATTGTAGTTAAACTGGACTAAAGTCCAGCTCTACAATATAATTTGTTCCTTCGGAACTACTTAAGAGCCTTTGGCTCGATCCATATTGTAGTTAACTGGACTAAAGCCCAACTCTACAACATAATTTGTTCCTTTGGAACTATAAAAAGAGCCTCTGGCTCGATCCATATTGTAGGGCTGGACTTTAGTCCAGTTTATATAAAGAATTAAGATAAAACAAAAAAGCTCCAATTAAAATTGGAGCTTTTTTTATGTGTAACTGTAAACTGAGACTGAAAACTATTATTTCCCTTTTCTACGTTTACGTTCAGCTTTAATCATAGATAACTCGCGACTTGTTTGTCCTGCTACAGAAGTATTTTCTTCTGCACGGCGAATTAAATATGGCATAACATCTTTTACAGGTCCAAACGGAAGATATTTTGCTACATTATAACCGTTTTCTGCTAAGTTGTAACTAATATTATCGCTCATACCGTATAATTGTCCAAACCAAATTCTTTTATCGTTTTTAGCAATTCCTTTTTCAGCCATCATTTCCATTAGTTTATAAGAGCTCAATTCGTTATGAGTTCCAGCAAAAATGGACATTGTTTCTAAATGCTCTAACATATAGTGAACAGCAGCATCATAATTAATATCTGTTGCCTCTTTAGAAACGCAAATTGGCGAAACATATCCTTTTTCTTCAGCTCGTTTGTTTTCTTTTTCCATGTAAGCGCCACGAACCAATTTCATTCCAATAAAGAAACCTTCGGCCTTAGCCACTTCATGCAATTTTTTCAAGTAATCCAAACGATCCCAACGGTACATTTGTAAAGTGTTGAATACAATAGCTTTTTCTTTATTGTATTTACGCATCATATCCGTAACTAATTCATCAGCGGCATCCTGCATCCAGCTTTCTTCACCATCAATCAATAAGGCAACATCTTTTTTATGAGCCTCACTGCAAACCTGATCAAAACGATTTACAACTCTATTCCATTCTTCTTGTTCTGCTGGACTTAAAGTTTGTTTTTCTCCTAATTTCTCATACAATTCAAAACGCCCTAAACCTGTTGGTTTAAATACTGCAAACGGGATCGCTAAACGTTCTTTTGCAAATTCAATAGTTTTTAAGGTCATTTCTAAAGCCGCATCAAACTGTGCTTCTTCTTCTTTTCCTTCTACTGAATAATCTAATACAGATGAAACGCCTTTGGTAAACATTTTATCTACTACGGTTAAACAGTCATCTTCATTTACTCCGCCGCAAAAATGATCAAAAACCGTTGCACGAATCAATCCTTCAACCGGAAGATGTGCTTTGATTGCAAAATTTGTAACAGCAGTTCCAATACGTACTAACGGCTCACTATCAATCATTTTAAAAAGAAAATAAGCCCTGTCAAGTTCTGTATCACTTTTAAGTGAAAAAGCAACCTGAGTGTTATCGAATATTTTTTCCATTAAGTTTAGTTTTTGTGCAAAGATATAGACTGTTTTGAATATTATTTACGAAATCGTATGATATTTTTTGATATCTTTAAACCTCTTAAAAATATTCTTTGTTTTAAAAGTAGGATTTTACTTTAATTTTTACGTAATTTTGCAAAAAAATGAAAACGTATGAATACTCAACAAATTGATAGTATTATAAGTGAAGTAAAAGGAAAATATTCTATTCCTAATTTTATAGTTCTCCTTTTTATCTCTTCGTTATTAATAATTGACTTTCTTCCTTATTTTAAAAGTGCAGAAATTATTAATCCACAGTTTTTATATCTTTCAGTATTAAACGCAATTATTGCTGTTTATTTTTATTTCAATCCATCATTAATTGCCGCAGATACTTTCTCTTCGTTAAAGAGAAGTTATATTTTTAAATTATACTTAGCGTTCCTCTTTTTTTGTGCTATATCTTATTTTGTGGCAAAAAACACATCATTAGTTTTTACAAAATTTACAGAAATAGTAATTGTATTCGGCTTATTTATAAACCTTTCTATTCTTTTAAAAAATAAATTAGATCTCCTTTATAAAATTATATTCATTGTGAGCATCAGTGCATTAATTCAATCCTGGGAGCAGCTTTGTCATTTTATTATTATTCCGCGTCATGCTTCAATTATGGATTTATTAAATGGAATGAAGGGAAATACAGGAAATATAAATATTTTGGCGGCCAGTCTTACCATTAAAGTTCCTTTTTTATTACTGGGTATAACTCATTTTACGACATACAAAAAGTGGTTTTTAGTTTTTATCTTATTTTCTGTCACTTCAGTTATTTTCTTAACGGGAGCCAGAACACCGCTTATTAACTTATTTTTAATTTATTCGATTTACATAATTTATCTTTTAAAAGAATTTTCATTTAAAAGAACAACAGTTTCTAAAATTTTATTTTTGATAATTCCGATATTGACTGCCATATTATTTGCAAACTCAATATTTCAAAAATCAAAAGATAAAGGGAGATATGTTTCCTTAGAAAATAGAGTAAGCCAGATAAACACAAAAGATGAATCTTCAAAAGCAAGATTAATATTTTGGAATAATGCTCTCAAGATGAGCAAAAAAAATCCAATTATAGGAATTGGTTTAGGGAATTATCAAGTTGAGTCAATTCCTTATGAAAAAACAACTTCAAACGATTCGACGGTTTCTTTACACGCGCATAATGATTTTATTGAAATTTTAGCCGAAACAGGAATAATAAACGGCTTAATTTATCTTTCAATATTTATTGGTGTCTTTATTATAAATCTAAAAAGAATTCTAAAACCAAAAAACAAAGAATCCCAAACAATTGCTCTGTTAACCTTATTGCTTTTAATTGTATATGGAATAGATTCATTCTTTAATTTCCCAATGTACAGACCTACGATGGCAATATTTTTCAGTTTAATTTTGGCCTTGACCTTAACTAATTAAATCAAATCGCATTACCGAATAAATTATTTTCACTAAAAGTTACAGCTCCAATTATAATTGTGGTATCTATACTAACAAGTTATTCTGCTTTTATAATATATAAAGCCTCAAATTTAGAGTACTTAATTGCTCGTGATGATATAAATGTAAACCTAAAAGGATTTCTTACTGGAGACCAGGTCGTAAATAAAATGGCTGCATACCCAAATACTTTTAGTAGTTCAGAATCGTTTTATGAATATGCCGGAATTTATTATGTTCGTGAAAAACAATATGATAAAGCTTTAAAATGTTTCGCAAAAGCTAAAAAAATTAATGGCTATGCCGGACGTATTGAATTTTACAAACAAGTAATATCTAAACATAAAGGCGATATTGACAGTGCCTATATTTATGCTAAGCAGGCGTTTTATCTGCGTCCAAGAAATTATGACATATTTAAGACTTCAATTAATTTTGCCATTTCAAAAAGAGATACAACTGAAATAGTAAAACAACATAAATTGTTTTCTCAATACAGACCAATGCCTCAAACATGGGATCTTGCAGCCCGCGGGCTTAAATTTTCAGGTTATAATTATCAAAATTTACTTAAGTTTATTGATCAGGGATTGAAAAAATTTCCTGAGGATAGTACTTTAACAGCTCAAAAAAATCAACTCTTAATTACGAGTTACCTAACTGGAGGTCAGAATTTTGAGAATAAATCTGATTTGAATAATGCTCTCCAATCCTATGAAAAAGCATTAAAAATTGATCCTAAAAATGTTTATGCATCACAAAATATAGGATTCAATTATTTAAAGCAAGGCCAAAACAAAAAAGCAATAAATGCTTTACTTGAAGCATTAAAATATCCTGGTTTAAATGGTGGAAAAACAGAGTTTTTCTTAGGTATTGCTTATTTAAAAGAAAATGATAAAACGAATGCTCTTAAATATTTTAATTTATCAAAAGATAAAAATTATCCTGCAGCCAAACAATTAATAGCTACGAGTCAAAATAATAATTTTGCAGATGAAGCAACATTAAAAAAACGCAAAAATGATCTTTTGATTGCCGATTTAATTACGGAAGGACAAAATTTTGAAGAACAGAAAAAAATGGATGAAGCTTTGGAATCTTATCAAAAAGCTTTAAAAATTGATTCAAAAAGCATTTACGCTGCACAAAATATTGGATTCTATTATTTAAAAGTTGGCCAGTCAAAAAAAGCGATCAATTACTTACTGAATGCCTTAAAATATCCGGGCTTAAATGGTGGAAAAACAGAATATTTCCTTGCAATTTGTTATTTAAAAGAAAATGACAAAACTAATGCGTGCAAATATTTAAATATATCAAAAAGCAAAAACTATTCTGATGCACAACAATTACTTAAGATGTGTGAATAGTTTCTGTTCTTTTAGACATTAATTTAGAATGATTCGTTTTTAAACAAATTAGGGTCAAAATTTGAATATATTTTAGTTAAAAATGCCTTATTTTGCGGTTTCAATTAACCGAAGAATTATGCAATCTATTCAAGCGAACAATTATCTCGTGCATTTTAACCAATATGCATACGAAGCTTTAAATAAACATTTAAAAGAAAATAAATACTCAAATATTTTTATTATTGTTGATACTGAGACAAATGAGTATTGCCTGCCAAAACTTTTACCTGTAATTGAAACAGACTTAAATATTGAAATTATTGAATTTGAAGCAGGAGAAGCCAATAAAAATATAGAAACCTGTATTGAAATCTGGCATGTTTTAACTGAGCTTGGTGCAGACAGAAAATCACTTATAATCAATCTTGGAGGCGGTGTTGTAACAGATTTAGGCGGTTTTGTAGCTTCAACTTTTAAAAGAGGAGTTGATTTTATAAATATCCCTACTACCCTATTATCTATGGTTGATGCTTCTGTGGGAGGAAAAACCGGAGTTGACTTAGGAAACCTTAAAAACCAGATTGGAGTTATAAATGTTCCGCAAATGGTTTTGATCGATACAGAATATCTTGAAACTTTACCACAAAGTGAGATGCGTTCCGGACTTGCAGAAATGCTAAAACACGGTTTAATTTATGATGCAGCTTACTGGAAAGAATTTCTTGATCTGGGCGCTATTGATTATAATGCATTAGATCAATTGATTTACCGTTCGGTTGAAATTAAGAACGAAATCGTAATTCAGGACCCAACAGAAAAAAATATTCGTAAAGCACTTAATTTCGGACATACTCTTGGTCATGCCATTGAAAGCTACTTTTTAGAGAGTGAATCTAAAACAACTTTATTACATGGAGAAGCAATTGCTGTGGGAATGATCTTAGAAAGTTATATTTCCCTTCATAAAGATTTAATTACTTCCGAAGAATATTCTGAAATAAAAACGGCTATAAAAGCAATTTATGACGATGTAAAGTTTGAAGAAAATGACATCGATCCTATCCTGGAATTGCTTATTCATGACAAAAAAAATGAATACGGATTGATTCAATTTGCTTTAATTGAAGGAATCGGAAAGATAAAAATTAACCAATCCGTTGAAAATAAATTAATTCTAGCTGCGTTTCAAGATTATAAATCTTAAACTTTTTTTAATTAAAAGCATTGCTTTTGGTATATATTATTTTTTACATTTGCCACAATGAAAACAAACAATAAACAAAGACAATTCAGCTCTTACAGAAACCGCCTCAACAGTTCTTTACTTAGAATGTTGAATCGTTTTTATAATAGTAAAAGCCCGTTTTGTTTTGATGTTTTCCAATGTTCGAAAGCAGAACACGAAAAACTGCAAATTATATTTGCTAATATTAGAGTTTGAATTTTAAATTTAGAAGAAAATCACTAAATTTAATAATTACTACTTAAAATATTGAAATATAAATGAATACAAAATATTCGGACTTAATAAATCAAACCTATTACTTCCCTCAAGAAGAATTTAAACTAAGCAAAGACAACCTTCAGTTTCATAACATCGATTTGATGAAATTGGTTGAACAATATGGTACTCCATTAAAGTTTACTTATTTACCTCAAATTTCTGAAAACATCAATAAGGCAAAAGCCTGGTTCAGAAACGCAATGGAAAAGAATAAATACGAAGCAAAATATTACTATTGTTATTGTACAAAAAGCTCTCATTTTGAATACATTATGAATGAAGCTTTCAAGAATAACATTCACATTGAAACATCATCTGCTTTTGATGTTAATATTGTCGAGAATTTATTAGAAAATGGTAAAATCAACAAAAGTACTTATGTAATTTGTAATGGTTTTAAAAGAGACGAATACATCAATAATATTGCGAGGTTAATTAATAACGGACATAAAAATACTATTCCGATTATTGACAATTACGAAGAACTTGATTTACTTCAGGGAGAAATCAAAGGAAAATTCAAAATTGGAATCCGTATTGCTGCCGAAGAAGAGCCTAAATTTGAGTTTTATACTTCAAGATTAGGAATTGGTTATAAAAACATCGTATCGTTTTACAAAAAACAAATTCAGGAAAATGACAAATTAGAGCTTAAAATGCTTCACTTTTTCATTAATACCGGAATAAATGATACTTCATATTACTGGAACGAGCTTGTAAAATGTATTAAAGTATACATTGCACTTAAAAAGGAATGTCCAACTCTTGATGGTTTGAACATTGGAGGCGGCTTTCCAATTAAAAACTCGCTGGCATTTGAATATGATTATCAATATATGATTGATGAAATTATCAATCAAATTAAAATAGCTTGTGATGAGGCCGAAGTTGATGTTCCAAACATATTTACTGAATTTGGATCGTTTACTGTAGGTGAAAGCGGTGGAGCAATCTATCAGATTTTGTATCAAAAACAACAAAATGATAGAGAAAAATGGAACATGATCGATTCTTCTTTCATTACTACTCTTCCAGATACTTGGGCTATCAATAAACGTTTTATTATGCTGGCGATTAATCGCTGGAATGATACTTACGAGCGGGTTCTGTTAGGTGGATTGACTTGTGATAGTGATGATTATTACAATTCAGAACAAAATATGAACGCCATTTATCTGCCTAAATACAACAAAGAAAAGCCGTTATATATTGGTTTCTTTAATACTGGAGCATATCAGGAAACAATTGGAGGTTACGGAGGTTTGCACCACTGTTTGATTCCGCAGCCTAAACATATTTTGATAGATCGCGATGAAAATGGAATTTTGGCAACAGAAGTTTTCTCTGAACAACAGACTTCAGACGACGTATTAAAAATATTAGGTTACAAGAAAAAATTGTAAAAAAAAACTGTAAATTAATTAAGGTTAATAATTAGAAAATTATTAATTTGCATATATCCAAAAGGTTAAAAACTTTTAATTCAAAAAAAACAAAAAAACAAAAAACAAAATGAAAGGACCAATCAGTCAGTTTATTGAAAAACATTATTTACACTTTAATTCTGCTTCACTGGTAGATGCAGCCAAAGAATACGAACAACAATTAGCAAATGGATCTAAAATGTTGGTGAGTATGGCTGGTGCAATGAGTACAGCAGAAATTGGTAAAATTTTTGCGGAAATAATTAGACAAGATAAAGTACAAATTATTTCATGTACTGGAGCCAATCTAGAAGAAGATATCATGAATTTAGTAGCTCACTCTCACTACGAAAGAGTTCCTAATTACCGTGATTTGACACCAGAAGACGAATGGGCTTTACTGGAAAGAGGATTAAACCGTGTTACAGATACTTGTATTCCTGAGCATGAGGCTTTTAGACGTTTGCAAAAACACATCTATAAAATCTGGAAAGATGCTGATGATAAAGGAGAACGTTATTTTCCACATGAATTCATGTACAAAATGTTATTATCAGGCGTTTTAGAAGAATATTATGAAATTGACTTAAAAGACAGCTGGATGTATGCTGCTGCTGAGAAAAATTTACCTATTATTGTTCCGGGATGGGAAGACAGTACAATGGGTAATATTTTTGCATCATATGTAATAAAAGGTGACTTGAAAGCATCTACAATGAAATCTGGTATCGAATACATGACTTTCCTTGCTGACTGGTACTCAAAAAACAGCCAAAATGGTATTGGATTCTTCCAAATTGGTGGAGGTATCGCTGGAGATTTCCCTATTTGCGTTGTGCCAATGTTATACCAGGATATGGAAATGCATGATGTTCCTTTCTGGAGCTATTTCTGCCAAATCTCTGATTCAACAACAAGTTACGGTTCTTATTCAGGGGCAGTTCCAAATGAAAAAATCACATGGGGTAAATTAGATATCAAAACCCCTAAATTTATTATAGAGTCGGATGCTACAATTGTTGCACCATTAATTTTTGCATATTTATTAGATTTATAGGATATTTTTATGAAAAGAGTTATAGTAGACTACGCCAAACTGACAAACGAAATTTTAAACCTTTTGGTTGAAAAATTTCCTGATGGTTATGATGATTCGGATGTTATCCGTTTTAGAAACGCTAAAAACGAATTAGTAGAAGCTGTTGAAGTTCGTACTGAAGACACTATTTATTTAGTAAAAATCAGTACTAAACTTGCTGACAGAATCGAAAATTATGATGAAGATGACGATATCGATCTTGATGTTGATACAATCGAGCCAGTTAAAGGTATTGATCTTGATGATGATGCTGCAGACGATGATGACGATGATGACAATCTTGATAAACCAGACGTTGACGGTGGAGATGATGACGATGATGACAGAGATCCAGACGATATTGCTGATGATGACGAAGATGAGGACGACGAAGATTAATCATTTACTTTTAAAATAAAGACAAAGGAACTCTATTTTGAGTTCCTTTTTTATTTATCCATACAAACAAATTATAAGAAAATTACTATATTTATATTTTAAGAAATATATTTAAAATATAAATTATTCGCCAATATGAAATCAGAATTACTACACGCCAAACTGAAAGAAAATTTCGGATTTGAAAAATTCAGGCCAAATCAGGAAACGATAATAAAAACTATTTTATCCGGACAGGATACATTAGCTATTATGCCTACCGGTGGTGGAAAATCTATCTGTTTTCAGCTGCCGGCGCTTATATTACCCGGAATAACTATCGTTATTTCGCCTTTAATTGCCTTGATGAAAGATCAGGTTGATAGTTTGAAAACAAACGGAATTGCCGCATGTTATATCAACAGCAGTCAATCATCTGAAGAACAGCAGTTTTATATTGATAATTTAAAATCGAATAATTTTAAACTCGTTTATATTGCTCCCGAAAGTTTATCGTATTTAGATAATGTATTTAACGAATTAACAATCAGTTTAATTGCAATTGACGAAGCGCATTGTATTTCTTCTTGGGGTCATGATTTTAGACCAGCCTACACCAATTTAGGATATTTAAAAAACCGCTTCCCTTCTACTCCAGTTTTAGCTTTGACTGCAACAGCCGATAAAGCAACACGTGCAGATATAACCAAACAGCTAAATTTAAAAAGTCCAAAAACTTTTGTAGCTTCTTTTGATCGCGCAAATTTAAGCCTTGAAGTGCGACCGGCTTTAGATCGTATAAAACAAATTATTGATTTTGTTGAAAACAAGCCCAATGAATCTGGGATTATTTATTGTTTAAGCAGAAAAACGACAGAAGAACTTGCAGAGAAATTATCTAAAAACGGAATTGTCGCAAAAGCATATCATGCAGGTTTAGATAATACAACACGAGCAAAAACTCAGGATCAGTTTATAAATGATGATTGTCAGGTTGTATGTGCTACAATTGCATTTGGAATGGGAATCGACAAATCAAATGTTCGCTGGGTAATTCATTATAATTTGCCTAAAAATATTGAAGGCTATTATCAGGAAATTGGGCGTGCAGGCCGCGATGGATTACCAGCAGAAACCGTTTTATTTGAAAGTTATGCAGATGTGATTCAGCTTCAAAAATTTGCTTCTGAAGGATTAAATTCTGATGTTCAGCTTGCCAAATTAGAACGAATGAAGCAATACGCAGACGCAGTAAGCTGCAGACGAAAAATTCTTCTTTCTTATTTTGGAGAACTGGTTACGGAAAATTGCGGTAATTGTGATATTTGTAAAAATCCGCCAACATTTTTCGATGGAACGATTCTCGCGCAAAAAGCACTTTCGGCTATTACCAGATTACAGGAATCTGAACCTTTAGCTGTGATTGTTGATTTTTTAAGAGGCTCAAAAAACGCATATATCTACGAAAAAAATTATCAAACGCTAAAAACGTACGGAATTGGAGCCGATATTTCCTGGTACGATTGGAATCAATATTTAATTCAGCTGATTAATCTAGGATATTGTGAAATTGCTTTTCATCAGCACAATAAAATTTTATTAACGCCTTTTGCCAAAAAAGTTTTGTTTGAAGGTGAAAAAGTAAAACTGACAACGGTTGTTAAAAAAGTAATTGATAAAAATGAAGTAAAACAGGAAAAAGCAAAAACTGCTGCTAAAAATTCTCTTTTTGAGACACTTCGAAAATTACGCTACGAAATTGCTCAAGAAGAAGAAGTTCCTGCCTATGTGATTTTCAGTGATGCTTCGTTAAGACATATGGAAATTTTACGACCAATGAGCGACGAAGATTTCCTTGCCGTGGAAGGTGTTGGAAAAGCAAAACTCGAAAAATATGGAGCAGAATTCATTAAGGCGATTATTGAGTTTCAAAGAAATAAATCTGTCGTTAAGAAAGACAAAAAGGAAAGCACGTATGCTAAAACTTTAGAATTATTTCAAAATGGACTTTCTATTGAAGAAATCGCCGGACAAAGAAATCTGGGCGAAACTACAATTGTCTCTCATTTAGCTAAATTATATGTTGATGGAAACGATTTTGATTTAAGTCAGTTTGTTTCTGATAAAGAAATCATTGAGATTGAAAAAGCTCAATTAGAATTAGAAAATCCTAGCGCTTTACGACCTTACTACGAATACTTTGAAGAGAAAATGTCTTATGATAAAATTCGATTTGGATTGGCGTTTTTAGAGAGAAAGCATTTAAGTGCTAAATAAAGATGGCACGCGGATTTTACGGATTCGCTATCGCGAAGGCGCTGATTAATACGGATTTTTTTGTCATTTCTAAGAACGAAAAATTGCACAAGTATTTCTTCATAGTGAATCGTCAATCTTTGTCGAATTTCTAGTGTGATTTCTCGTTCCTCGAAATGACAAAAACAAAAAATCCTGTGAAGTAAATTCACAGGATTTTTTTAGTATTTATAATTTTATGCTTTTACAAATATCTTTCTTCAAAAACTTTTTGATGATGTTTTTGATGTCCAATTATAACAAAACCTAAAGCTCGAACAGAAATTTGATTACCAGAAGCCGTTCCAAGTCTTTTAAGCTGATCTTCAGATAAACTTTTGTAAAATAATAAAGTTGAATGTCTTAAAGCAGAAAGTTCAGTTAATAAATCCTGAATACTTCTTTTATTTGATTCTGTATTATTTGCATAATCATCTTCTTCAAAACTAGGCAAAGGCGTTTTGTCATTTCTTGAAAATCTCAGAGCACGATAAGCAAAAATACGTTCAGTATCTATAATATGCTGAATGATATCCTTAATTGTCCACTTCCCTTCTGCATAGCGATAATCAAATTTGTCCATTGGAATATTTTGAACAAATCGGATAAAATCATGAAGAGAGATTTCTAATTCTTCGATTAATTTTCCCTCGCCGGCTTCTCTGATATAAGTGCCAAAATGACCCGAATATTCATTTTCTAGTAACTGACTTGCAATCATTTTTATAATTTTAAAGTTTACAAATTACGATTAAGCTGAATTTCTACTTGCATTTGTGTTTCCGAAAAGAGATCTCGTTACTATTTTTTCGTAAACTTTGATTAGCTCCTCATTCGCAGAATTTTCTTTGTTCAATTCATTAATTTTCAACAATGCGTATTGTTGTATTGTCAACAACGGCAGTACAATACGCTCTCTTATTTGAATTGATGCTATACCATCAGGATAGTTTTCCATTAAGGTTTTATGACCTGCAATTTTTAATAAAAGACGTTTTGTCTCAGAAAATTCATCATAGATAATCTGCCAGAATTCACCAAATTCAGGATCTTTTCTCATATATGCCGTTAATGGTAAAAATGATTTTGCCAATGACATCATACTGTTCTCTAACAACGTTTTAAAGAATAATGAATTGTGGTACAAATCACTTACTTTATCCCATTGACCTGATTCTTCAAAATGTTTCAAAGCTGTTCCAACTCCAAAAAATCCTGGTACGTTTTGTTTTAACTGACTCCAGGAACCAACAAACGGAATCGCTCTTAAATCTGCAAAATCTAATGATTCAGATTTGCTTCTTTTTGAAGGGCGGCTTCCAATGTTAGTTTTAGAATAATATTTCAACGTACTCATTTTTTCCAAATAAGGAATAAATTTCGGGTGATTTTTAAAACTTAAATATTTATCATAACCCAAATTAGCTAATTGCGTCAGGATTTGAGTTTCTTCTGGAGTTAACTCATTTTTTTCTTTACCAAAAACCTGATTAGTTACACCGGCACTTAATAGGTTTTCAATATTAAAACGGCAAGAATCTAAAGTTCCAAAATTAGAACTAATCGTTTGCCCTTGTACCGTAATCTGAATTTCTTTATTTTCAATTTTTGGTCCTAAAGAAGCGTAAAATTTGTGTGTTTTACCACCACCACGCGCAGGAGGTCCGCCGCGTCCGTCAAAGAAAATAGCTTTAATTCCGTATTTTCTTGAAATTTCAGTCAGCGAAATTTTAGCCTGATAAATACTCCAGTTAGCCATTAAATAACCACCGTCTTTTGTACCATCAGAGAAACCAAGCATAATGGTCTGTTCGTTTCCTCTTGATTTTAAATGCTTAGAATATTCAGGATTGGTATACAATTGCTCCATAATTTGATGCGCATTTTGCAAATCATCTACAGACTCAAAAAGCGGAATAATGTCAACAGTTGGATTTTCCCAATTATTCAAACGAATCATCGCAAAAGTTTCCATTACGTTTAGGGCACTTTCGTTATTACTAATAATATAACGATTGGCTCCTTCTTCACCATTATTTTCCTGAATGGTTTTTATTGCCTGAACAGATTCTAAAGTCGACCTTGTAATTTCGTTTTCAAAATCAGCAGGATTTAAGTTTCCTTTTATCTTTGATAAAACATCGATTTTTTGATCTTCTGTCAATTCATAATAATTTTTCGGAAAAGTATCTGAACCTGAGTTTAAGTAATAATTCACAACATCTTTGAATACAGCATTGTGAATTTTACTATTCTGACGAATATCTAAAGTTGCAAAATGGAATCCGAATAAATTGATTTTTACCAAAAGAGCTTCTAATTCGTCTAAATATAAAGATTGATGTTTTTCAATAATGATAGTACGAATTGTATTCAGCTGTGTCAATAATTCATCTAAAGTGATAAAAATTTCACCTTTAGAATAAAATACTGAACGATAAAGTTTATGTTCAAGATCAGACACTAAAGTATCTACGCCTGAGAAAGTTAGCTTTCTTTTTAAATTTCTCATTTCAACATAATAACACTTCAAAATTGAAGTTCGTAAACGATCTGCAACTTTCAGTGTAATCTCTGTTGTAACGAATGGATTTCCGTCACGGTCACCTCCCGGCCAGAATCCTAATTTTATTAATTGGTTCTGAATTTGATTTCCGTCATTAATATTTTTCTGTAAATAATGTACAATTTCTCCCGCTGTAGCATAGAATACATTTTCAAGATACCAAATCAAACTAACGGCTTCATCGTAAGGGTTTGGTTTTTCATGCTGAATAAAAGGTGTTTTTCCCAGCTGTGCTAATAATTGTTTGATCTGCAATAAATCGTTTTGACGAATTGCTTCGGTCAAATCGTTTATAATTCCTAAAACAGGGCCAGGATAAAACTGAGTTGGATGCGCTGTTAAAACCGTACGAACATTGAAATTTTCTAAAAAATTAACTAATTCATCGTCTTTTTCTTTTGCATCTGATTTTTCTTTGATATCACGCAAAGATCCACGACCTTCCATATTGTTAACTTCAGGAAAAGCAGCATCTTCAATAGCGTCAAACAATACAATCTGACGTTCTATATATTGGATAAATCGAAACATTAAGTCGATTTTTTCCGTTTCTGAAGCATTATTCAGGAACTTATTTGAAAAGAAATCAAAAATTTCTTTTGGGGTTTCCTGTTTTTTAAATCCCGTTTCGCAGGTTTCTGTAAATAACGGCAGTAAAACACCTGTATTATCAATAGAGTCAAATGGTAATGTTATGAAAACACTATTGTAAATATGGTATTTAGAGAGAACGTCTTTGTTAAAACGCTCTATTTTTGGCAACGTGTACATAAATTCTTTTATAGTTGGTTGGTTAATTGGTCATAAAAAAACCCCAAGAATAAACTTGAGGTTATATTTTAATATAGCATTCAAGAGGGATTCTTACATATTTTTGAAAATAGTATGCATCAAACGCTTCTTATCGTTAATACTTTCCTCTAATGAAATCATAGTTTCAGTTCTGTAAACACCATCGATATCGTCAATCATGAAGATAACTTCTTTTGCATGTTTTGTATCTTTTGCTCTGATTTTACAAAAGATGTTGAATTTTCCTGTCGTTACAGAAGCAACTGTTACGAATGGAATTTGATTGATACGCTCTAATACAAATTTAGTTTGTGATGTATTATTAAGGAATACCCCAACATAAGCAATAAATGAATAACCTAATTTATCGTAATCTAAGGCTAATGAAGACCCCATGATGATACCGGCATCCTCCATCTTTTTTACTCTAACGTGTACTGTACCAGCAGAAATCAATAGTTTTTTTGCAATGTCAGTAAACGGAACTCTCGTATTGTCTATTAACATATCTAAAATCTGGTGATCTACTTCATCTAAACGAAATTTACTCATAATTCTTTAATTAATATTACTAATTGCTATTACAAAGTATAAAAATATATATAAAAAACAACAAATTCACATAAAAATTAACTTTTTATCAACCCGTTAACAAATTTAGTATTTTTATTTAAATAAAAATCTGCTTTTTGGTTCATTTTCGGAATATTAAGATAATCATCAGAATAAACAGCTTCATTTCCGTCGTATTCATAATGACCAAAATAATTTTCCAATTCGCCTGCTTCTACTATATAAGCATTAAAATGAATCTTATTTTCAATCAATTCTTCTTTGTATTGTGCGACAAAATTCGTAATAATTTCGATACCATCATAATTTATTTTGATATTTTTATACATAAAATCATAAAAAACGACTTTATTTTGTGAAATATTCAAATAATCAGAATTTCTATTGACAACTAAATCGTTTTCGCTTATGAGTTTAAAGCCCGAAATTAGTGAGAAAAATATGTATTTTCTTGTAATTTCCCTTTCATAATCCTTAGGAAAATGACCTGCTTCAAACAATATGGTAGGAACTCCTAAAAACTGAAAAGTATCTCCTATACAGTTTATATTGAATGAATCGTCAAATCTTCCAACTTGTCCGGGAATATATTTTTGCAATTCATCGTTAATTCCGGCAATTAAATTAATCGCTTTTTGTCTGTTTTCATTCACTTCTCTTTCTTCATTATAAGATGGAGCCAGAAAAGAGACAGTTGCAGGCTTACCAGTATCGCCAGCGCCAAAAATAGTACGCTGATCGTGCAGATTAAAGCAGTAATGAGGTTTAAAAGTTTCAAAAACTTCTCTTAAAACGTTACTTTCTGGCTGTGTAAGGTTTTGAGAATCGCGATTTAAGTCAATTTTATTCGCATTTTCACGTGTATAAAGCCTAGCGCCGTCAGGGTTTAATATAGGAATGGCATAAAATGTAAATGTTGAGAGCATTTTTTTAGCAAAATCAGATTTGCTGTTTAATACATTAATAAAGTCAAAAAGCGCTTTAGTTGTCGTGCTTTCATTTCCATGCATTTGAGACCATAAATAGATACGTGTTTTTCCGGTTCCAATTTCGTAACTATATATAGGTTCTCCTAAAACAGATTTTCCAATAACCTTAACTTGATTATCAGTATTTAATTTATCTAATAAAGGCTGAATATGATCTAAAGTCAGGTATCTTCCTTCAATAGAATGCTCTTTGTATTGGTTAAATAATTCTTCTAAATTCATTGTGTTTTGATTAGTTTACAAAAGTAAACATCTTTATTTTTACAATTGTAAACAAGAAAAAATAAAGAGAATTTAGAAATGTAAACAGATTTATTAATGAGTTTTAAGGATTTAAACAAAATCCAGTTAACAATTGTTATTACTTTAAGTATAAAATATCAATATATTATATTTCAATGAGTTATGTAGTGTCATATGAAGTTAAAATTGCATCATAAATCCTTAATTTGAACGATTTACAACTGTAAAATTGTATTATCAAATCTTTTTAGTTACATTTGTAAACACGTATGATTTAAATTAGAATTTACAATGGTAAACATCGATGATTTTGTAAAAAGACTGGAAATTATACTGGATTATTACGCACTAAATGCCTCTTCATTTGCAGATAAAATTGGTGTGCAGCGTTCCAGTATGTCTCACCTGCTCTCTGGAAGAAACAAACCAAGTCTTGATTTTGTCATGAAAATTTTGGATGTTTTTCCTGAAGTAGACTTATATTGGATTCTAGTTGGAAAAGGAAATTTTCCTAAATCAGAAAATGAAACCGTTCCGAATTTTCAAAATATAAATTCAGACTCCCCTTCTTCATCAAATGAAAATTATTCTGGAGAAGATTTATTTACTCCATTAAATAAAGAAGAAAATAAATCCCAGATTAAAAGTTTGATCGAAACCAAAAAATCAAATTTGAGTTTTGAAGAAGACGAAATTGAGAAAATTGTAATTTTCTATAAAAACGGAACTTTTAAGGCTTATGTACCATAGATCGAAAATTTCGCGTATTTGAAAATTTTTTAAAATAATTTTCATTTAAGGGATTCTCACGAATCTGGAAAATCATCAAAAAATTAGATCTGAATTCCGTTTTCAGGAATTTTTCCTAAAACACCTTTATAGTGCTGTTTTAAAATTTCCCAATCGGCTTCATAATTTCCTGTTGGATAAAATGGCTTTCCTAGATTCACTTCTTTCTTTCCCCAATCAAAAGCAACGGGAACTATTGGCACATTCGCTTTAAGCGCTATATAATAAAATCCGGTTTTAATTTCGGTTACACCTTTTCGTGTTCCTTCTGGTGCAACAGCCAAGCGAAAAACTTCTTTACGATCAAAAATAGCAGCGATAGAATCTACTTTATTTAATCCTCCGGTGCGGTCAAGCGGTTCACCACCAACATTTCTAAAATAGTAACCAAACGGAAATTTGAATAATTCTTTCTTCCCAACCCAGTTCATTTGTAAGCCGGAAATACCGCGGGTAAAAAGACCAATATAAAAATCGTGATTACTGGTATGCGGCATAACCATTAATATACATTTTTTTACTTCAGCATTTTCTATTCCTACTATCTTCCAGCCCATTAGCTTAAAAAAGATGAATTTGTATAGTCTTTTCTTCATTAAAATTTAATATTTCTTGCAAAATAAAAGATTTAAAATGGTATTTTTGAGTAAAAGCATTACAAAATGATTCAAAAATTGTTCAGTTATCTATATCCCATTAAAATCTTCAAAAAAAAATCGGCACGAAGTAAAGTGATCGAAGTTACCTGGGCAAATGGAGAATTGGTTTTAGATTCTGAAAATACAAATTATTCATACGGAAGTTTACAACGTATATTAAGGTACGGTCTTCGCAATATTGGTTATGACAAGGTATTACAAATGGAACATATTCTGGTTCTTGGTGTTGCCGGCGGCAGCGTAATCAAAACCCTTGTTGACGAAATTAATTATAAAGGTAAAATTACCGGAGTTGAAATCGATCCTGAAATGATTCAAATTGCCAATCAGTATTTTAATTTAAACGAGATCAAGCAGCTTGAAATTATCATTGACGACGCTTTTGAGTTTGTTTTAAAAACAAAAGATCGCTACGATTTAATAATTATTGATATTTTTGAAGATACTAATATGCCAAACTTTTTGTTCGAAAAGTTTTTTAGCGAACGAGTTTGTTTTCTTCTCAAAGATCAGGGCTTCATTTTATTCAACACCATGATTCTCGATGAAGCGCATAATGTTCGAAACAGAAAATACATTACAGAGATAAACGCACAATTATTTACTTCAAAAATGCTGCCCCGCATTGAAGTTCATAATGAATTAATAATAATCGAAAAAGTAGCCTAAATTTAATTTTATGAAATCCCTTGTATCTATATTAAAAGCCTTACCACCTACTAAAGTAATCGATGCCTCAATTGATTTTTCAAAATACCTTCCTTTAGATTTATCCATAACCAATACTGATTTAGTCGAAAGCAAACCTGAAACGTCTACAGAATTTGAACGTTTTATTTTTGATTATCTGGCAGATAATAATGCAGAAGTTGCCTATGGCGGTTATATCGAAGGCCGTAACTTATATAAAAGGAGCACCATTTTTAAAAATGATTCTGTTCCGGAAAGAAATATTCACATTGGCCTTGATTTATGGGCAAAAGTTGATACTCCAGTTTTAGCTCCGCTTGACGGAAAGGTTCATAGTTTTCAAAATAACGAAGGTTTAGGAGATTACGGGCCAACCATAATATTAGAACATGAAGTAGAAAACGAGAAATTTTATACTTTATACGGACATTTATCGTTAGAAAGTATAGAAAACCTTACCGTTGGGGCAATTTTTAAGAAAGGTGAACAAATTGCAGCTTTAGGAAATTCAACTGTTAACGGAGATTACGCACCGCATGTTCACTTTCAGATTATAAAAAACTTAGAAGACAAATGGGGCGATTATCCCGGTGTGTGCAATACAAATGATTTAAATTTTTATATAGAAAATTGCCCCGACCCAAACTTATTATTAAAAATAACTTAAATGATTATGAAGAAAGCGGGATTGATTATATGTTTGTTGTTATTAATTGGATGTAAATCGAAAACTGTAAGTAGAGATACAGAAGATTTAAAAATTAAAAAAGTTTCTAACGCCGATATTAGTTCAGAGCAGCAGAGAAAAGCGTATGAATTAGGCAAAAGAGTTTTAGAAACCTGTAACACATCTAAGTTTAAACCTTTTAATGAAACCGAAGTTACTCAGTCTGTTAGAGAAAATACGACCGAAGAACGATTGACTAAAACCTGTACCAGATTTAGACAATATTATGGAAGTTTTATTGATTTAAAATTAGATGGCGTTTACAAAACCAAAAATGAAGTAATTTACCGTTATCACGCTTTATACAGTAAAAAAGTAGCCAATAAAGAACTTCGCATTTTTGTAAATGAAGAGAACTTAATATCTGCCATTAAATCAATGGATTGGGATGAAAAGTTTGACGCAAAAGCAGCTGAACAATAAAGTAACTATATATGAAATTAAAATTGCCTCTTCTTTTATTACTGTTTATTTCAATCTTTGCAAATGCGCAGCAAACCATGAGTGTAAAAGGATCTCAGCCTTTTCCGGCAACGCAGGAATATACTTTTATCTGCGAAAAATATGCTTTTACGGGCGAAGCCAACATTCAGATTGCAAAAACAGATAAAGGCGGCATTTTAAAAATCACAATTGCAACTTCAAATGATAAAGCCAGAATTGCCGGAGGTCTTTATGTAGATTTGGCTAATGCTGATGTTATTGCCTGCACAGACAAAAATGTAAAAGAATCGTCTGAAGGAAAAACAACTTCGTACTATTACTTTACTCCTGCTGAATTTGCCAAACTTAAAAAAAATGATATTTACGCTGTTCGATTTATCATAAACGGAGGTTCCAATACTTTTGGAAACGAAACCGGATATTTTACGGCGCACAACAAAAAGAATTATTTTTCAACGGTTTACGATAAATCTAAAAAGAGTTACGACACCGCAAAAGAAATTAGTGTTTTGTAAATACAATATTTTATATAATAAATCTTATATTTATAACCTAATTTTCAAATTTATGACTCCCAACGAAGCTTTAATTACAAAGTTCTATACTGCTTTTGCCAATTCTGATTTTAAAACAATGGCTGAATGTTATCATCCAAAAATACATTTTATTGATCCGGCCTTTGGTTTGTTAAAAGAAGAACAAGTTTCGAAAATGTGGGAAATGCTGATTATAAGAAGTAAAGGAAGTCTCAAAATCGAATTCTTTGATGTAAAAGCCGATGAATTTACGGGCTCTGCAAAATGGGTTGCAACTTATAATTTCAGCAAAACAAATCGCAATGTAATTAATAGAATTTCTGCCGAATTTGTTTTTCAAGATGGCTTAATCATCAAACACACCGATAATTTTGATGTCTGGAAATGGTCAAAACAAGCCTTTGGGCCAACCGGGTATTTATTAGGCTGGACAGGTTTTTTCCATAAAAAAATTCAGGAACAAGCTTTACTTTCCCTTAAAAAATTCCAGGAATCTAAGTAATCTAGAAAAGCTTTTTTTAGCGCAAAGTTCGCTAAGTTTTTTTCGCAAAGTGCGCGAAGTTGCTGATTTAATTTTAACGCAAAGTTCGCTAAGGAATTTTCGCAAAGTGCACAAAGATTTTTAGTATAAAAACAAGTTTTTTTAAGTTCGCAAAGCTGGTTTTTAAAATATACGCATAAAGTAAATAAGCCCGAGAGTTTTTAAAACTTTCGGGCTTATTTTTATAATTGATATTCTCAAACGAAACTTTGAGACCTTAAAAAACTTTTACAAAGAAAAACCTTCGCGCACTTTGCGAAAAACCCTTAGCGAACTTTGCGTTAAAAAAAATACTACGATTTAAACCAACTCTTCACTAATTCATCCTCAAATGAAGTAGCATTTTTATGAACAAATTCATTGGTCTCTTTATTATAAGAATAATCTAAAGCCCAGGTTTTATGGTTTTTAGCCAAGTCTATAATACTATTACAAACAAAAGCAATTTCTTCATCAGTAGTAGTTGGGTGAATCGACATTCTAATCCATCCCGGTTTTTTGATTAAATCACCAATCGTAATTTCATTAACCAGTTTATTCGAAGTTTCCTGATCTACGTGCAATAAATAATGACCGTAAGTTCCGGCACAGCTGCATCCGCCGCGAGTTTGAACCCCGAATTTGTCATTCAATAATTTTACGCCCAAATTAAAATGTAGATCTTCAATAAAAAACGATATTACACCCAAACGGTTTTTATGCTGACCCGCTAAAATCTTAATATTTTCAACAGGATCTAACTGACTAAAAACAAAATCTACAATTTCGTGTTCGCGTTGCAAAATGTTCTCAATTCCCATTTCTTCCTTCAGCTCAATTGCTAAAGCGGTTTTAATAACCTGAAGAAATCCCGGAGTTCCGCCATCTTCGCGATCCTCAATATTATCTATATATTTATGTTCGCCCCAAGGATTTGTCCAGCTAACTGTTCCTCCGCCCGGACAATCCGGAATCATATTATTGTATAATTTTTTATTGAAAATCAAAACTCCCGAAGTTCCAGGGCCGCCAAGAAATTTATGCGGGGAAAAGAAAATCGCATCCAGATAAGATTCAGGATCTGCAGGATGCATGTCAATTTCAACATAAGGGCCAGAACAGGCAAAATCTACAAAACAAACTCCATTATATTGGTGCATTAATTTTGCGGCTTCATGAAAAGGCGTTTTTATACCCGTAACATTTGAGCAAGAAGTAATTGATGCAATTTTTATCGTTCTGTCGCTGTATTTCTGTAATAACAATTCTAAATTATCCAGACAAAACAGCCCTTTTTCACAAGATGGAATAATCTCAACGTCTGCAATTGTTTCTAGCCAAGAAGTTTGATTAGAATGATGTTCCATGTGAGAGATAAAAACAATAGGTTTTTTTTCAGCCGGAACTGTGGTGAAATTTTTAAGATTTTCAGGAATTTTCAAACCTAAAATACGCTGGAATTTATTGATAACCCCAGTCATTCCGGTTCCATCTGTAATTAAAACATCATCTTCACTTGCATTGGTATGACGCTTAATTATATGTCTTGCTTGGTGATATGCCTTTGTCATGGCAGTACCAGACACTGTAGTTTCAGTATGCGTGTTGGCAACAAACGGTCCAAATTGATTCAAAAGTTTCTCCTCAATTGGTCTGTACAGCCTTCCGCTGGCAGTCCAATCGGTATAAACAATATTTTTTTTGCCAAAAGGTGACATAAATTCCTGATCTATGCCAACAATATGCTGTCTAAAATCCTGAAAATAAGTTTCTAGACTGATGGTACTATTTTTGGTATTCATTTGTTGTGCCTGTGTTTAACTGCAAATATATCGCTTTTTTCTAAAATTGAGAATTTATCAATTCTAAACTTTAAACTTTAAGAAAACTTTTAATATCTTTAGTTAAATACCTCTTTTTTAGATAAATTATCATAATATTCTATCAGGTTAATAGGGCATATAAACTTTAAGCTATTTTTACATTTATGGAAAATTTATCAACAGCCACTTTTGGTGGTGGATGTTTTTGGTGTGTAGAAGCTGTAATTCAGCGTTTAAAAGGTGTTAAGACAATAAAATCTGGTTTTTCAGATGGTTTTATAAAGAATCCGGCATACCGCGAAGTATGTACAGGACGAACTGGTCACGCAGAAGTTATTCAGGTTACTTTTGATTCTGACATTATTTCATATCATGATTTGTTAACCGTTTTCATGACAAGTCACGATCCAACAACTTTAAATCGTCAGGGCGGCGACAACGGAACACAATATCGTTCGATAGTTTTGTATCATGATGAATCACAAAAAGAAATTGCAGAAAAGGTTTTTGAAGAAGTGCAGCCCGTTTATGCTGATCCTATCGTAACGCAGTTAAAACCTTTTGAAGTGTTTTATGAAGCCGAAGATTATCATCAGGATTATTACAACAACAATCAGGAAGCAAGATATTGCCAGCTTGTAATTGACCCAAAAGTTCAAAAACTTAAAAAAATGTATGCTGATAAATTAATTGGCTAATATTTTTTTAGCCACAGATTGCACGGATTAAAAAGGATTTCTCTTTTTTTGATGATAAATAAAAATCGGCACAGATTAAAAAAAATCCGTTTAATCTGTGTAATCTGTGGCCCAAACATAAAAACTCAAATGAAAAACTTAAAAATAAATAATCGATTTACTGCCGAATTGCCTGCAGATACAGACTTAACAAATGAAATTCGTCAAGTTAGGAATACTGCTTTTTCATATGTAAATCCAACAAAACCTTCAAATCCTAAATTAATTCATGCTTCTGAAGAAGTTGCTGAATTAGTTGGGATTTCAAAAGACGAAATTCAATCTGAGGAATTTTTGAATGTTTTTTCAGGAAAAGAAATTCTTCCTGAAACAAAGCCTTATGCCATGTGTTATGCCGGACATCAATTCGGAAACTGGGCTGGACAATTAGGCGACGGCCGAGCAATCAATTTAACAGAAGTTGAAAACAACAATCAGTTTTTTACCCTTCAATTAAAAGGTGCCGGAAAAACCCCTTATTCCAGAACTGCTGATGGTTTGGCAGTTTTACGTTCGTCAATAAGAGAATATTTATGTGCCGAAGCCATGTACCATTTAGGCGTTCCCACTACCCGATCACTTTCGTTGATGCTGTCTGGAGATCAGGTTTTGCGTGACGTTTTATACAACGGAAATCCTGCTTACGAAAATGGTGCGATTGTTTGCCGTGTTGCACCTTCTTTTATTCGTTTTGGAAGTTTTGAAATGCTGACTGCCAGAAATGAACTTAAAAATTTAAAGCAATTTGTAGAATACAATATCAAACATTATTTCCCCGAAATTACTGGCGAACCAAAAGAGCAATATTTACAGTTCTTTAAAAAAGTAGCCGATACAACACGCGAAATGATTTTGCATTGGCAGCGAGTTGGTTTTGTTCATGGCGTAATGAATACAGATAATATGTCGATTCACGGTATCACCATTGATTACGGACCTTACGGATGGCTTGAAAATTACGATCCAAATTGGACACCAAACACAACAGACAGTCAAAATAAAAGATATAGATTTGGGAATCAACCACAAGTTGCGCATTGGAATTTATATCAATTGGCGAATGCGATTTATCCTTTGATTAATGAAACTGAAGAATTAGAAAAAATCTTAGAATCATTTATGGATGATTTTATTTTAGATTATAAAGAAATGTTTCTAAATAAATTAGGATTGTTTATTTCAACTTCTGCTCAAATTGATAATGATTTAACGGATAATCTTGAAGCGACTTTACAATTGACAGAAACGGATATGACGATCTTTTTTAGAAATTTAAGTTCTATTAAAAAATCTGATTCTGTTGAAAAAGCGATTGAAAAAATCCAATACTCATTTTATAAAATAGAAGAAGTTTCGGGAGATATTTTAGATGCCTGGAAAAAATGGTTTACCGTTTATTTGGAAAGATTGAACGCTGAAGAATTATCGGATGAAGTACGTTCTCGAAAAATGAACTCGATTAATCCAAAATATGTACTTCGAAATTATATGGCACAATTAGCTATTGATGCTGCTGATAAAGAAGATTATTCGTTGATAAACGAGCTGTATACATTATTGCAAAAGCCATACGATGAACAGCCGGAATACGAAAAATGGTTCGCAAAACGCCCAGATTGGGCACGAACTAAAGTTGGATGCTCAATGCTTTCTTGTAGTTCTTAAATTTTTTTTGCCACGAATTACACGAATTTTCACGAATTTTTTTTTTGAAGTGTCACATCGAGCGAAGTCGAGATGCTTATGTGTTCTCGACTTCGCTCGAACTGACAAAAATATTAATTCGTGAAAATTCGTGTAATTCGTGGCAAACCTTTATTTCGAAGTAATATAATCCACAATCATATTTGCATGGATTCTTGAGTTTT
This sequence comes from Flavobacterium panici, assembly GCF_903819335.1. Taxonomy (GTDB): domain Bacteria; phylum Bacteroidota; class Bacteroidia; order Flavobacteriales; family Flavobacteriaceae; genus Flavobacterium; species Flavobacterium panici. Next base: position 70,191 of record NZ_CAIJDE010000069.1, read on the forward strand.
CTATAAACCATTTATGCGTTTGCATTCCTCCACAGACAACGCCTGCAAGGAATAAACCTTCAATATTGGTTTCCATCGTTTCAGGATTATAAGTCGGAATTTTCAATTCATCATTTGAAAGTTCAATTCCTGTATTTTGAAGAAAATTTAAATCTGGTTTATAGCCTGTTAAAGCCAGAACAAAATCATTTTCGATTGTAACTTTTCCGTTTGGAGTTTCAATTTCAACCTTATTATCAAGGATTTCCGTAATATTAGATTCAAAGTAGGCTTTGATACTTCCTTCTGCAATTCGGTTTTCGATATCGGGTTTAACCCAATATTTTACTCGATTATTGATTTCATTCTTACGAACAACCATTGTTACGTTTGCCCCTTTCCGCCAGCATTCTAAAGCAGCATCAACAGACGAATTGTTTGCGCCAACAACTAAAACATTTCTAAAAGCATATTCGTGCGCTTCTTTATAATAGTGACGAACTTTTGGTAATTCTTCACCTTTAATATTCATGTGAATCGGAATATCATAAAAACCGGTAGCAATAACAACGTTTTTCGATTTGTATGAACTTTTGTTTGTAGAAATTTCAAAAATAGAACTTCCAGTTTTTTTAATTTCATTTACTTTTTCAAATAAATTAATATTGAAATTAAAATAACGGTGGATATTTCGATAATATTCTAAAGCTTCCTGACGACCCGGTTTTGGTGCTAAACAGTTAAACGGAATATCACCAATTTCAAGTCTTTCGGCAGTTGAGAAAAAAGTCATGTACAATGGATAATTGAAAATACTATTTACAATCGCGCCTTTTTCTATAATTAAATAACGTAAGTTTTTCTTTTGAGCTTCTATTGCACAAGCCAGACCTATTGGCCCGCCTCCCACAATAATTAAATCATATTGGTCAGCCATAAAATTATTCTTTTCCCCAGTTTTTAAAAGGATTTTTGCTCAAATAAGCATTATAATATCTTTCGTCATTTGTTACTTCTTCTCCCAGCCAATCTGGTTTTTCGAAACTTTCATCTTCAGACTGCAGTTCAATTTCTGCCATTGTTAAGCCTTCATTTTCTCCATAAAATTCATCCACTTCATAAATATGGTTTCCGAATTTAATTTCATAACGTGTTTTCTCAATTTTACCTTTTTCGCATAATTTCAACAATTCTGCAGCTTCATCAAGCGGAATTTGATTTTCCCATTCAAAACGAGACATTCCTCCTTGGTGGCCAATACCTTTTATGGTTAAAAAAGCTTTATCTCCTTTAATTCTAACACGAACCGTTCTCTCGGCAATTGAACTTAAATAACCTTGTGCAATTTGATTTTTTGCAAATGCCTGTTCTTTAAAATCGTCTGATTTTACAAGAAACTTTCTTTCTATTTCGAGCATTTTGAGTCTTAATTTATTTTACTGCAATTTACTCATTTTAATTCAGTCGTGGAATTTCATTTTTAAAAATCCATCTATAAAATTCGTTTCAAATTCCAGTTTTTTTTGGTCTAAAATGAAACCAATTTCATTGATTATTAACATATTAGCTACATTAATTTTCGTTAATTTTGATAGAACCTTAATTCATCAAATCATGTCTAAAAAAGCACTTTATCTATTAGGGATCGCTCTGGTCATAATTTTAGGTACAATTTTGTATATAAAGTTTTGCTGCAATTGCGATACGGCGCAGCCAAATGCTGCTGTCGAAAAAGTTCCTCCTACGGCAATTAAGAATGATAATTTTGTTCCTTTTATCATAAATGGTTCCGGATTTGAATTTAGAACGAATTATAATTTTAAATTTTTAAAAAATAATCCTGCTGCAATTCAACCCATAAGCGATTCAATTTCAATTGGAATTGAAAAACTTAAAACTTTTTTAGTCTCAAATCCGAAACAAAAAGTTACCATTACGGGTTATGCTACTTCTGACGAAACGAATACAACAAAATTTGAAAATCTTGGATTGGCCCGAGCAAATGATGTCAAAAATTATTTTGTTTCAAAAGGTTTGGCTTCTTCTCAGCTAGACACAAAAGGAGAAATTATCAATAGCTGGAAAACAAATGCTGATACACTCATTGGCCCTGTTGAATACGAGCTTGAAACGATTGATACAACTTCTGCACCCACTGATGATTGGGCTGCGCTGAAAGAAAAAATTAATACAAATCCGTTGATTTTTCATTTTAATACCAATAAATCAAATTTTAATTTAAATGAAGAAGAACAGCAAAAAGTGACTGATATTGTTAAATATTTAAAAAATGTAAAAAACACTTCTGTATTAGTTGTCGGGCATAGTGATAATGTAGGCAATAGAGATTTAAATATAGAATTGTCACAAAAGAGAGCCGATTTTTCTAAAAATTATTTAATCAAAAACGGAATTGAAGCTTCCAGAATTGCTACTGAATCAAAAGGCCCGGATGAACCAATTGGCGATAATGCTACAACCGAAGGAAAAGCAAGCAATAGAAGAACCGTAGTTACCATCAAATAATCAAAAATATACTTATTATGAATTTACCATGTATCTTAATACCGATTTTAGTGGGTATAATCTGTGGGATTTTAGGTTACTTACTAGGAAAATTGAACTCAAAAGAAGATGATTCTTTAGCCGCATCATTACAAGCAGACCTTGATGCCTGTAAAGCAAATACGAAAAATTTAAATACAAAAATAGCTTCTCTGGAAGCAGATCTGGCGGCTGCACATGCTAAAGCTTCTGCATCTGTACCTAAATCATTTGTTGCAGAAACTCCAGCTGTTTTGTTTGATAGTGCGCTGGCCGCAAATGTATTAGGCAAAAAAATAAAACAGGACGATTTAAAAATTGTTGAAGGAATTGGTCCAAAAATAGAAGCTTTACTTAACGACTCCGGAATTAAAACATGGAAAGATCTTTCGGAAACATCAACAGAAAGATTACAGTCCATTCTGGATTCCGGAGGAGAAAACTACTCAATTCATAACCCTAGTACGTGGGCGAAACAGGCTTTATTTGCTTATCAGGGAAAATGGCAGGAATTAAAAGAATGGCAGGAAAATTTACTTGGCGGGAAAGAGTAAAAATAGGTTCAAAGGTGCAGAGTGGCAAAGGTTCAGAGGTTTTATATCGTGCTTTTTAACCCTATGAATCTTTGTTACTTTGTACCTTTTCTAAAATTACTGAATCCCAGTCTGTAGATGAATTGTACCACAATTTTCCTTTTAAAACTTCTAACGGAGAATCGAAATTATTGGTGTAAAGTGCTCCGGTTCCTAATCCTTGTGGCATTTTTGAATTTTGAAGAAATGTCCATTGTGCTATTGCATTTAATCCGATATTGCTTTCTAATGCAGAGGTTATCCACCAGCCAATATTGTGTTTATCTGCTAATGTTATCCATTCCTGTGTTCCTCTAAAACCACCAATAAAACTAGGTTTTAAAATAATATATTGTGGTTTGATTTCCTGCAGCAATTTTTCTTTTTCTTCGAATGAAAATATGCCAATTAGTTCTTCATCTAAAGCAATTGGAAAAGGAGTTATTTCACATAAATCTGCCATAGCCTGAATATTCCCTTTTTTAATAGGCTGTTCTATACTATGTAATTGAAATTTATTTAATTGATTGAGTTTATCTAAAGCTTCATTTAAAGCAAAAGCTCCATTTGCATCTACTCTAATTTCTATTTCTTCTGCTGAAAAATGATTGCGGATAAATTCTAATAATTCTAATTCTTTTTGAAAATCTATAGCTCCAATTTTAAGTTTAATACAGCTGAATCCGTCTGCTAATTTATCTTCAATCTGTTGCTTCATGAAAGCCGGCTCGCCCATCCAAACCAAACCGTTTATCTCAATTGACTGTGTATTGTTGGTAAAATCAGAAAGAAACAATAAATATGGATTCTCGCTTTTTAGAGATAAAAAAGCCATTTCGATTCCGAATTGAATCGAAGGAAATTCCAGTAAAGATTCCCATAACACTTTTTCTCCTAAATGAATATTGTCACAAGCCCATTTTAGCTTTTCTTCATAATCATCGCGATCGTCAGCACTCAAGCCACGAAGTATACCGCACTCACCTATTCCTTTTTTACCGTTTTCTTCGAGAACAATAAACCAGGTTTCTTTTTCGGTCATAACGCCGCGAGACGTCCCAGACGGTCGCTTAAACTCGAGCATATATTTGTGGTAAGTCGCTTTCATTTTTTTAGATGCTAAGATTCTAAGACCCTAAGATGCTGAGAAACTAAAAAACTTAGAATCTTAGTATCTCAGCAACTTAGTAACTTAGTTAAATAATTTTAGGATTTTTTCGAAGTCTTTTGAGGGTAAACCTGCTTTTTCGAAAAGGGCAAAATCAGATTTTGTTTTTTCTTTCCAGCTTAGGCTGTCTGTAACGTTTTGATCTTGATATTTTTTATAGATTGTTTTTGCGTCACCGTAATTATTACTCACTAAATATACGTGTGCTAAATTTAGTTTTACTAATAACTCTGTATCATCTAATTTTTCGCCTTCCTGCAAAAACTTTAATGCTTTTGCATATTGTTTTGTCAGGATATAGCAATAACCAATTGAACTGTAATCTAATGCCGTAGCTTTTCCGTCGTTGATGATTATATTTAATTTTTGGATGGCTTCGTTGTATTTTTGCTGTTTTATTAAAGTCGCAATCTGATTTCTTAAATCGTTATAAACGTTTTTAGAAATGTCAGCGTCTTTATAGCAGGCATTTCCAAAGTCTTTGTAAACTTTTGTTTTTTCTACAGCCAGTAATTTTTGAAATTCAGCATAACGATATTCTTTCATGATTTTATCCAGAATACAAACACAAAAATCATCAGAATTGGCCATTTTCTGTGCCATTGTTGATGTTTTGCACAAACTAATAATCTCATTTTTATTGTCCTGATTCCAGCCGCGGTTTAACTTTACATCAACCCAAGGCACAACTTCTAAAACTATTTTCTGGGTCAAAAACCAATTTTTGCTTTCAAAACCAAACCAAATTGTTTTTGTATTTTCTTTTAAACAGGAATTTTTGTCTAATGAAATTCTCTTTGCGTCTTTGCTAACAGGTTCTGACTGAGAAAAACAAGCTGAATCTATTTTTCCATCGGAAACGTATTTTTTAGCTGTTTCATTTGAGGTAAACAAGGAATACGTACATTGATCGTCTCCTGAAATTTTAGACATTAAAAAAACAGCTCCGGCAGAACCTTGTACTATTCCGTATGGATCTGGAATTGCTTTTAACAGCGAAACCAAACTATTGGCCATTTGCTGATTTTTGTCCAGAAGTGTAATTCTGTATACAATTTCAGTTGTTCCTACGGGTAAATCTTCTGTTTTTATTACAATTCTGTCACCTGCAGAAACCAGGATTTCTTTTGTTGTTGCACGTTCTTTGTCCCAATAACCGTCTTTTTGAGCAAAAGCGCTGTAGGTAGAAGTTATTAAAAGGATTAAAAATATTCTTTCAAAATTCATATTTGGTTTAAATCTTTTGCCACGACCCGAGCAATAGCGAATAGGCGAAGCAATTCCACAAATTTTCACTAATTTTTTATTTGCCACAGATTGCACAGATTAAAGTGATTCAATGCTTTATTATTTGACATATATTATGCCAAAATATTTTTTTGAAACCGAATGTCCTAGCCCCGATAGGAGCGATATCCTTTTATGGTCTCGTTTTTTCACGAGACCATAAAAGATATAGCGGATAGCGGGAATTAGCTCCTTCCTTCGACTACGCTCAGGATGACATTATAGTTCTATAGATTCTCCGATATTTAAAAGCATCAAATCTTTTCCTTTATCAAAGAATTTGCGGATTGATTCTTCGTGGTTGATTTCGATATAACCAAAAGTATCAAAGTGATAGCCTAGAATTTTGTCACATTCTACAAAGTCAGACGCGATTATAGCATCTTCAACATCCATTGTAAAATTGTTTCCAATTGGAAGAATGGCTAAATCTAATTTTGTACGCAGCGGAATCAATTTCATATCAAATGTAAGGGCTGTATCTCCGGCAATGTAGATGTTTTTGTGCTCGCCTTCGATTACAAATCCGCCGGGATTTCCTCCGTAAGTTCCATCAGGGAAAGAACTGGAGTGAATTGCGTTTACATATTTTACTCTTCCAAAATCAAATTTCCAGCTTCCGCCGTGATTCATTGGGTGTGCGTTAAAACCTTTTTTTGCGTAGTAACTAGTAATTTCAGCATTTGAAACAATTACTGCATTGGTATTTTTAGCAATTGTATCTACATCTAAAACGTGATCACTGTGTGCGTGAGTTAATAAGATATAATCGGCTTTTAATGTATTTATGTCGATGGCTGCAGCCTGTGGATTTCCTGAAATAAATGGGTCAACAAGAATGTGTTTTCCTCCTACTTCGATCCCTAAAGATGCGTGTCCGTAAAATGTAATTTTCATTTTTTTTAAGTTTAAAGTTGAACTTGAATTATCTTCCTCCAAGGAAAAGGTTAACAATAATATCTGAAATCAATGAAATCATACAAATTGTCAATAATATAGAAAGTAAAAATGTGCTTAATGCTACTTTTTTTAATTCCGGATCTAAAAGCTTAGGATTTTGATTTTTATAAACAGTAATTAAATGTTTAGTTAAAGGAATGTAAGCCAGTAAAAACAAATATTGGTCGAAATTATAATCGCTTAAAATCGCAAAAATAACAACCAAAAGCATCGCTGTAATGATTATTGAAAAGTGATAAATTTTAGCTTTTGCACCGCCAATTTGCACTACAATTGTGTTTTTACCCGATTTTCTGTCTGATTCTTCGTCGCGCATATTGTTAAGATTTAAAACCCCAACGCTCAATAATCCTATTGCAACTGCAGGAAGGATTAAAAGCGGATCTACTTCTTTTGAATACAAAAAGTTAACGCCTAATGTGCTTACTAATCCGAAGAAAATGAAAACAAATAAATCGCCAAATCCTCTATATCCATAAGCTGAATTTCCTACTGTATAACGAATTGCCGAAACAATTGCTGCGATTCCTAATAATAAGAAAAAGATAGAATAACCAAAATTATCCTGACCAAAAGCAAAATAAATCAAAATAATTGCTGATAATAAAGTCAGCAAAGAAGTAATTATTATAGCTTTTTTCATGGCTTGCGGCGTAATTGCCCCACTTTGAATGGCGCGCTGCGGACCAACGCGATCTGCATTATCTGTACCTTTTACTCCGTCTCCATAATCATTTGCAAAATTAGAAAGTACCTGAAGACCAAGTGTTGTTAAAAGTGCGAAACCAAAAATTTTCCAACTAAAAACTTCTGTTGGCGTATTAATCGTTTCTGTTGGGTTTGAAAGTGCGTAAATACTTCCAACTATAATTCCGGAAACTGATAAAGGCAATGTGCGCAGTCTAGCGGCTTCAATCCAGTGTTTCATATTTTTATTTTAGATTTTTAGAGTTTAGATTTTAGATTGTTGGATTCTTTATAATTTAAAAAATCTAAAATCTGTAATCTAAATAATATTGTTTTTTAATCTAGAGTTTAGATGCCATTTTCAGATTCAAAAAATCTAAAATCTGCAATCTAAAATCTAAAATTATTTATGGTAACCATTTATTTTCTCCAAAGTTTGGTTTTCTTTTTTCTAAAAAGGCATTTCTTCCTTCTTTAGCTTCTTCTGTCATATAGGCTAAACGTGTTGCTTCTCCAGCAAAAACCTGTTGTCCAACCATTCCGTCGTCGGTTAAGTTCATGGCGAATTTTAGCATTTTGATAGAAGTTGGAGATTTTTGAAGGATTTCCTGTGCCCATTCGTATGCAGTAGCTTCTAATTCATCATGAGGAATTACAGCATTTACCATTCCCATTTCAAAAGCTTCCTGAGCTGAATAATTTCTTCCTAAAAAGAAAATTTCACGCGCTTTTTTCTGCCCAACCATTTTAGCTAAATAAGCAGATCCGTAACCACCGTCAAAGCTGGTAACATCAGCATCTGTCTGCTTAAAAATCGCGTGTTCCTTACTTGCCAGCGTCATATCGCAAACTACGTGTAAACTGTGTCCGCCGCCTACAGCCCAGCCTGGAACAACTGCAATAACTACTTTTGGCATAAAACGAATTAAACGCTGTACTTCAAGAATATTTAAACGATGCTGACCGTCTTCTCCAACATATCCCTGATGTCCACGCGCATTTTGATCGCCTCCGCTGCAAAACGAGTAAACGCCGTCTTTTGTCGATGGCCCTTCTGCAGAAAGCAAAACTACTCCAATTGAAGTGTCTTCTTGCGCGTCATAAAAAGCCTGGTATAATTCTGAAGTTGTTTTAGGTCTGAAGGCATTTCTAACATTTGGCCTGTTAAAAGCAATTCTGGCAACTCCATTACATTTTTTATAGGTTATATCTTCAAATTCTCTGGCTGTAATCCAATCCATTTCTGTTTGTTTTATTTAAAAATTATAGTGTAAAAATAAACCATTTTTTACATTTTTCTCTATTCAATTTTGTTTAAGTAACAGCTATTTTTTCATTCAATGTTAACAATTGGACTCCCTGTACAAAAAATAACACTTTTTAACATTAGTATTAAAAAATAATGAGTAATTTTACACCCTAGAAATCAACAAGATACAAACATTTTGTTGACATAAGATTGATTTTCTTTCACTGATTTATTAACCTAAAAAATGATTTTTTTGAGAAAATTTAAAAAATTTGTCGCTCATTTTTTAATGGTTTTAAATAGTAAACCTATTAGAAATGAGCAAATGATTTACTCGTTTGTCAAAATTTCAAAAAGGAGATAGTAACACCTAAGGTTAAACGCTAGAATTGTTTTGTAATTAGTATCAAATTGATTACGAAAAGAGGAAAAATGCTAACTAAAACTTTCTATAAGTTATTTTATTAAACCAAATGGATTAGCCGTGAAATTAATTTTTTGCTTTTAAGATAAACGCAATAATTGTTTAAAGACATACCATCAAGAAAGAAGTTTCTAAAATTCGTAAAGTGCTTACTTTCAAGATGAATTCGAATTATTTTATTTCTGTTTTTTTTTAATTACAATTTTTTTTAAAACTAGAATAAAAAGGGAAAGGCTGCTTGTAATGAGCAGCCTTTCTTGTTATAATGTTTAATAAATCCCAAAAAATAAAATTCAAAATTCCAATATATTCTTGATGAGTTGGAATTTGGAATTTAAAATATTGGAATTTTAGAGAAATTTTATTCTTTTACCAGATAAATTCCATCTTCTTTAATTTCAATGAGTTTCTCTTTGTATAAAGCTCCTACAGCCTTTTTAAAAGTTTTTTTACTCATTTTTAAAACCGTTTTTATGTCTTCTGGATGCGAATTGTCATTTAGACGTAAAAAACCACGGTTGGCTCTCAATTCATCTAAAATCTTCTCTGCATTTGGCTCAATACTCTGATAACCTTGAATTTGCAATGCAACATCAATTTTATTATCAGGACGAATGGTTTTAATGTAACCGCGCATTCTGTCTCCGGTTCTTATTGAATCGTCATAAACTTCATCTTTGTACAAAAGACCTTTATGCTGTTCGTTTATAATTACATTTATTCCCAATTCTGTAATGTGAGAAACTATTAAATCAACTTCTTCTCCTTTTTCAACTGTAAGCTGATCGTTATTTAAAAATTGGTTCAACTTACTTGAAGCCACCAAACGATTGGTTTTTTCATCTTTAAAAAGATAAACAAGGTAGCGTTTTCCCTTTTCCATTGGGCGCGCTTGTTCTTTAAATGGAACCAAAATGTCTTTTTCCATTCCCCAATCCATAAAAGCACCAACATTATTGATATAGTTTACTCTTAAAAGTGCAAACTCATTCAATAAAATATAAGGTTCAAGTGTAGTGGCTACAGGGCGTTGTTCGTGATCTAAATAAACAAAAACGACAAGTTCTTCGCCTATTTCAAATTCATTTGGAACATATTTATTTGGTAATAAAACATCGTGAATTCCGTCTGGATCTTTTTCAGGATTTCCTAAAAAAAGACCAACTTTTGTATCACGTAATATAGTTAGTGTATTGTATTTTCCTATTTCAAGCATTTTTCTTAAGATTCTAATTTGAAAAGCATCTAAGCTTCTAAGGTGCAAATGTACGAAGTTTGAAATCGTAAATGAAAAATGTTTTGGATTATGGTATATAAAAAGAAAAAAGCGCCAATTTTGACGCTTTTACTTTTTTTATTTATAAACACTTTCTTTTTTAAAGTGAACTGTTAATAGATAGTATACAACAGCTCTGTATTTGTGTTTATTAGATTTTCCGTATTTTTCTAAAACTGCATGAATTGCTCCAAACAATTCCGGACTATCAGGTAAACCAAGTTTTTTTACCAAAAAGTTTTTTTTAACTGTTTCTAGTTCTGACTCTTGAGTTCCAGCTACAACTGAAGCATCGTCATTGTATATCGCTGGTCCGCAGCCAATGGTTACTTTTGTCAACAAATCCATATTTGGAGTTACTCCGCATTTCTCTTTTAAATCTGCTGCATACTTCTGAATTAATTCTTCTCTTTTACTCATAATAAATTTAATATTGGTTACTAATTATGCAGCCAAATCTAAATATTATTATGAGCTAAAACAAATATTTAACACAATTTAACTTACAAAAACTAAACAAGCTCTTTAAAGTATTGTTTTAAAATTACATCATTTTCAGCAGTTGGGGTAAAAACTTCCAGTATTCCCGGTGCTTCATTTTCAATATAAAGTTTATCTAAATTCTCATTTAGTTCAGCTAAATTACTGGCTTTATAATAATTACAACCGTACATTTTTGCCAAATGTTCTGCGGTTAAATGATGTGAAGTTTCAAAATAGGTATTAAAAACAGGTTTTTCTTCATGTCCGGGTAAAATCCTGAAAATTCCCCCTCCTCCATTATTGATTATAATAATTTTGAAGTTTTTAGGAATATAAGAATTCCATAAAGCGTTACTGTCGTATAAAAAGCTGATATCGCCTGTTATAAAAACAGTTTGTTTTCCGCTTCCTACGGCTGAACCAACTGCAGTTGAAGTACTTCCGTCAATTCCGCTTGTTCCTCTGTTGCAAAATACTTCAATTGAAGGATCAATTTCAATTAACTGTGCATAACGAATTGCCGAACTGTTACTAATTTGCAACTGAATATTTTTAGGAAGCGATTCAATTACTTTTTCAAAAACTTTAAAGTCTGAAAAAGGAATTTTCTTTAGATATTCTTCTTTTCTTTTATTTCTTAAACTGTAAATTTTATCGATTTTCGAAAAGTAATTACTCGCTTTAAATTCTGTTTTCGGAAGCAGATCTTTAAAAAAATCATTTGGTTCCATTACAAAATGTTTACTTAAAGCATTGAATGTATCATAAGCACGTAAAGTATCTATATGCCAGTGATGTGCAGGTTTATATTTTCGTAAAAAAGCTTTAATACGTTTGGATACAATCATACCTCCAAAAGTGATTAAAACCTGGGCTTCCAATTCTTTAAAATCAGAATCGTCAAATGGAGTAATTAAAGTATCTATACTATTAATAAAACTCGGATGATGTATGTTTGAAGTCGTTTCTGTAAGAACTACAATCGATGGATCGTTTGCAAAGTTTTCCAGAATTTCCTTATCTACAGAATTTACTTCATTTATTCCGCCTATGAGAATTAGTTTTCTTTTTGCCGAATTCCAAATAGAAACAATTTCTTCAATGTTATCAATAATTTTGGTTGGAATTTCTTCTTCCGGAGTTGTAATTTTTGGCTCTACAGAAAGTTCAGAAACCGTTTCATATAATGGCTCTTCAAATGGTGCATTGATATGAACCGGACCTTTTTGAAGAATGGCTGTTTCTATGGCTTTATTGATTTTTAAGTCGTTTTCTACCGAAGCCTCTTCGGTTAAATTAGCATTAAAAACAGAATGATTTAAGTAGACATTTTCCTGACGAATGGTTTGCCCGTCGCCAATATCAATTTTACTCTGCGGACGATCTGCAGAAATTACAATTAACGGAATCTGACTGTAAAATGCCTCGGCTACAGCCGGATAATAATTCAATAGTGCCGATCCTGACGTACAAACAACAGCCGTAGGCTTTTTGGTCTGCATTGCAATTCCTAAAGCAAAGAATGCGGCACAGCGCTCATCGGCAATACTGTAACATTTAAAATTTGGATTTTGTGCGAAACCAATCGTCAAAGGTGCATTTCGTGAACCTGGAGAAATTATAATATTATGAATTCCTTTTGCTGAACAAATCTCGATAATGCTTTGTGCAAGCGCTATTTTGGGGTAAATCATTCTAAATGGTGTATAATTTTTAAAGAAAATATATTGCTTAAAATTTTCTTTTGCGATTACAAAGTTACAAACTTCGCGCTTTATTTAACTTATATATTAGGAAGATATTAAGACTGATTTTGTAAAAAGGGAATATATTTGTAAAACAGAATTTCTTTATTAAAATTAACCCTTTATGCGTTATTTATATTTACTTTTTCTTTTCGTTTCGCTGCAAACCGTAAACTCTCAAAATCAATTTACTGTTGACGGAATAACGTACAAAACGGCTCTTGAAAATGCTAAAACACAAGGTAAACCTGTTTTTGTAATGTTGTATGCAGATTGGTGTCCGCATTGTAACCAAATGAAAAAAGAAGTTTTCAGTGATCAGAATGTGATGGATTTTTTAAACAAAAATTACAGCTGCGTTTGGAAAAACATTGAAAAAGAAGAAGGAATAGCGCTTAAAAATAAGTTTAAAACGACTTCACTTCCGGCATTTTTGTTTTTAGATGCCAATGAAACTCTTTTGTATGCTTTAAAAGGTGAAATGAAAAAAGAAGATTTTCTGGCGGAAGCTAATTATGCTTTAAATCCTAAATTACAGCTTCCATATTTAGAAAAAGATTTTCTGGCTGATCCTAGTAATTCAACAAAATTCTTTACTTATTTGAATACATTAAAAAAAGGAAAAGACAGAACAGAATTATCGATACCTACTCATATTTATCTACAGACACAATCAGATGCTCAATTGGTTAGCGAAACCAATTGGCGTGTGATCGCCAATGGTGTTACTGATATTAATTCGAGAGAATTTCAATATGTTTTAAAACATCAAAAAGAATTTGCTGCTGTGGCGTCGCAAAATCGTGTTGATCGAAAAGTAGAAAGTATTGTAAACGAATTACTTCGTCCGCTTGTGGATAATTTGGATACTATAAATTATTATAAACAAAGAGAAGTTGCCAAATCGATTCGATTGCAAAAAACGGATTCTCTTGTTTTTAAATTTGATTTAACTTTGGCAGAACGTACCGAAAAGTGGGATTTTTATAAAAAAGTGACTTTGGAAGATACTGAGAAACTGGTTTGGAACGATGCCAGTTTCTTAAAAGATATTGGACAGACTTATCTAAAACATATTAATGATACGGAAAGTTTGAAAAAATCAATTTCGTGGGTAAAGCATTCTTTAGAATTAACGGATTCTTACGATGGAAATTTACTCATTGCCCGACTTTATAATAAAATAAAAGACAAAAAACAGGCATTAAAATATGCTAAAGATGCCAAAGCTATTGGTAAAGAAATGGGCTGGAACACCAAAGATATTGATACTTTACTGGCTGAATTAAATTCTAAATAAACTTAAAATAATAAACACGAATTTCACTAATACTTTTTTTGTAACGTGAAACTTTAAAAAGATTAAAACCATGAGCCTTATTCTTAGACCTGCAACCACAAACGATTTAGGGAAAATTCTTGATATTGTAAATCATTCTATTCTGCATACCACGGCAAATTATAGTTATGATATTCAAACTCTTGAAGTACAAACAAAATGGTTTGAAGATAAAAAAGCTAAAAACCTTCCTATTGTTGTAGCAGATTTAGATGGCGAAGTTGTTGGTTTTGGGAGTTATGGTCAGTTTCGTGAAAAAATTGGGTATCAATATACTGTTGAGCATTCTGTTTATGTGGTTGATAATGTTATTGGAAAAGGAATTGGCTCTAAATTATTAACTGAATTAATTCGTTTGGCTAAAGAACAAGGTTATCACGTTATGATTGGTGCTATCGATGCGGATAATGCGGGAAGTATTGCTTTTCATGAAAAATTTGGATTTGTAGCAATCGGGACGATTCGTGAAGTTGGATATAAGTTTGATCATTGGCTGGATTTGGTTTTTATGCAGCTTATATTGGCGTAGATTGCACGCGGATTTTACGGATTTTTTTTCGATTCTGAAAACTTGGAAGAAAAATCGAATACGGATATTGGCGTAAATAGTACGCGGATTTTACGGGTTCGCTATCGCGAATGCGCGGATTAGTAAGGATTTTTTCTTTTCGCTTTTTTGTCATTTCGAGGAACGAGAAATTGCACAAGAAACTCGACAAAGATTGGCGATTTTCTTTGAGGAAATACTAGTGCGATTTCTCCTTTCGTCGAAATGACAAGACTTTGAGGAAAACCTTTGTCCCTTTGTAACTTTGCCACTTTGAACCTTTAAAAAAAATCCCCAAATTTGAAATGAATTCAAATTTGGGGATTTTTTTATCTAAAGTTCTAAATTAACTTTTAATCCAATTGATAACTTCTGGATCTGTAACTAAAGTTTTTGGCTTAATTACTTTTACCAATTCTCCTTTTTCGTTGATTAGGTATTTTTGGAAATTCCACTCTACTTCAGAATCCTGTAAACCATTTTTAGATTTTTGAGTCAGGAATTTATAAACCTCGCACATATCATCGCCTTTTACAGAAACTTTATCCATCATAGGGAAAGTTACACCGTAATTTTGTTGGCAGAAAGTTTCGATTTCTTTGTTTGTTCCAGGTTCCTGAGATGCAAAATTGTTTGCCGGGAAACCTACAATTACAAAACCTTTGTCTTTGTATTGTTTGTAAACCGCTTCAAGGTCTTTGTATTGAGGAGTTAATCCGCATTTTGATGCTGTATTTACAATTAGGACTTTTTTGCCTTTTAAAGAAGCAAAATCAAAAGTATTACCTGATAAATCTTCCACTTTAAACTGATAAATATTTTCTTTTGCCATAGCTTTATCTGATTTAGATAATTTTGTTGTGCTTGTTTGAGCCTGAGTTGGTGCACTTAATAAAAGTAAGGCACTGCATGCTATAAATAGTATTTTTTTCATTGTATAATTTTTTATAAAATTAATTAAAATCTGTATTGCTGAATATTTTTGCCGCTTTTATTTTTATTAATAATAAGTTAAATAAAAAATGAAGCCCGGCGTTAATCAGACGCCGGGCTTCCCCCCATACAAACAAATCAAACCATGAATTAATTATTTGTCTCTTTTATATTTTTAAATTATAGTTGATGCCCCGGTTATAATGAAAATCTTTAATCTTAATCGCACTAATTCAATTATCTATGGCGTTTATAGTGGAAATTTCAGTTCGTTTAGCATGCGTGATTACTATTAGTGTTTTTGATTTTCAGTTGGAAGTCCGAGGACATCAACTATTCAATATTTTTATTTAGTTCATTTTGAACGATTTCATTTTTAAAATCTTTATTGGTAAAATTTATCAGCGATAAAACGGTTGTTAAACCCACAATTAATATTTTAAATTTTTCTATCCCGCGCATAATTTTTAACTTTTAAAAAAAAAATTTACTAATTGCTTAATCTTTCCCTTTTTCATTTTCCATCTATAATGTTATATACGAAAAGGGTTTATTTTTGGATTTAAAAAAAGTAAAAAAAATTGCACTTTTTTTCTAAATTTTATCTAAAGCCTTTATTTATCTAAGGTTTTAACTACAAAAAAAAATATTTTTTTCACAAAAAAATAAATTATCTTTATCTCACGTTATAAGAAAATTTCGATAAAATTATATTTAAGCTTTAAATCCAAATCTATGAGTCAAGAAGAATTATTAGTTTTAATTTACAAAAAAGACGAAAGAGCTTTTACCCACTTGTACGATATGTACTCAAAAAGTTTATTTTCAGTCATTAATGTTTTAATCAAAAATCGTGAAGAAGCCGAAGACGTTTTGCAGGAAGTTTTTGTAAAAATCTGGAAAAACATCGATTCTTATAACGAAAGTAAAGGCCGATTTTACACCTGGATCCTTAATATAGCTAGGAATACGTCGATTGACAAGCTGAGATCCAAAAATTTTAATAACAGCCAAAAAAACCTTTCCTCGGATAATTTCGTAAATCTGTTAGATGACAGTAATAAATTAATTAATAGAATTGATACAATTGGAATTCAGGAGTTCGTAAAGAAACTGAAACCAAAATGTATAGAAATTATTGATTTATTATTTTTCAAAGGATATACCCAGCAAGAAGCTTCAGAAGAATTGGCACTGCCACTGGGAACTATCAAAACTCAAAACAGAAACTGTATTAACGATTTAAGAAATTATTTAAAAATATAATGGAAGCACAAGAATATATTGAATCAGGAACTCTAGAACTTTATGTTTACGGTTTATTAACCGAAAAGGAAAATCTGGAAATTGCCGAACTGGCAAAAAACAACAAGGAAGTAGACGACGAAATAATTGCGATAGAAAGAGCTATTGTGGCACTTTCATCAAGCTTCTCCCCTTTCCACTCTGTTGAGAATTTCGAAAAAATTAAAGCTCGTTTAGAACTTAAACATGGTAAAGTTGTCGATTTAAAACCTGCATCAAACTGGACACAGTATGTGGGCTGGGCAGCAGCAGTTTTATTATTGTTAGGTTTTGGATACCAAACTTTAGAATTAACTAAATCAAAAGAAACAATTTCTAAAGTTGGAAATGAGAAAAATAAAATCGAAAGAAATTATGCTTTTTTAGATCAGCAGAATAAACAAACGGAGAAAAACTTAACGATCGTTAGAGATATTAAAAATACTGGTGTAACGCTTGGCGGTCAGGCAGTTTCTCCAACATCTTTTGCAAAAGTGTACTGGAACCAGCAGACAAAAACGACTTATATTGATGCTGCGGGTTTACCAACTCCGCCAAAAGGAATGGTTTATCAGGTTTGGTCATTAAAATTAAGTCCGGTATTAACGCCTACAAGTATTGGTTTACTGGATAATTTTGAAGGAAATTCACAAAAAATCTTTGCTGTAAGCCAGACAGATTCGGCAGAAGCATTTGGAATTACTTTAGAGCCTGCCGGCGGAAGCCTAACGCCTACAATGGAACAACTATATACTTTAGGAAAAGTTTAAAACCTAAAATATTTATAAATTTAAAGCACATATTAATTACTTTTAATATGTGCTTTTTTATTTAACCAAAAACAAAACTATTCTAAACCATGAACGGAACTTTACTTTTAAGAATTGCCACTGCAATAATTCTGCTGTCGCATTCGGTTTTCGGAATTTTTAATAATGGAATTAATGATTTTGGAAATTTATATTTAAATCAGATTGGCTTTGCTCCTTTTGGTATTTTTCTGGCCTGGTCTATTAAATTGTCTCATATTGTTGCCGCTATACTTTTACTCCTAAATAAATATGTAAAACCAGCAGGATTTGTAACGATTTTTATTTTGATTATGGGAATTGTTCTGGTTCATTTTCAGGAAGGCTGGTTTGTTGTAGGCGGCGGAAGAAATGGTGTAGAATATAATTTTTTATTGATTTGCGTTTTATTGGCAATAATGTATCCAAACGGGTTTAAGTTAAATTCTAAATAATGAATCATATGGAAATAACTTGCAAAAACTGTCATCAGATTTATACAGGTCATTACTGCAATAATTGCGGGCAAAGTGCTGAAACCCATAAAATAAATGCGCATTTTTTGTGGCACGATATTCAACACGGATTATTGCATTTTGAAAAGGGAATTTTATATTCCTTAAAACAGTTATTTTCCAGACCGGGACATTCTATTCGGGAATTTATTGAAGGAAAACGTGTCAGGCATTTTAAACCGCTTTCGCTTGTTGTTGTGTTGGCAACGCTTTACGGTTTTATGTATCATTATTTTCATATCAATTTATATCCGTATACCAGTGATGTTAAGTGAATAGTTTGATTTGATATTTTTTTAAATAATCTGCCCTATCAAACGTTCCTACGGAACGTAAAATGTGGCTTATCTTTACTTTTTTCTATCTACGAAACATTCCTATGGAATGATAAAACAAAGTTTTGATCCAATAAAAGGGGCTGTCTCAAAAGTTGAGACAGCATCTTTTTTATTTTATATTTTTCCTTGTTCTGTAAGAACATTTCATTGGTAGAAAAATTATATTGTTACAAAGGGTTTACGTTCCGTAGGAACGTTTGATTTTGACATTGTTTTTTAATAATCTGCCCTATCAAACGTTCCTACGGAACGTAAATATATTACTGATCTTTATTTTTTTCTACCTACGAAACATTCCTATGGAATGATAAAACAAGGTTTTGATCCCAAAAAGGGGCTGTCTCAAAAGTTGGAACAGCCTCTTTTTATTTTATATTTTTCCTTGTTCTGTAAGAACATTTCATTGGTAGAAAAATTATATTGTTACAAAGGGTTTACGTTCCGTAGGAACGTTTGATTTTG
>NZ_CAIJDE010000069.1:88869-121198 GCF_903819335.1 Flavobacterium panici
GGTATTGTTTTTTGATAACCTGATCCATCAAACGTTCCTATGGAACGTAAATGTGGATGATCTTTATTTTTTTCTACCTACGAAACATTCCTATGGAATGATAAATTAGGTATCAAAAATTGACTAATAAATAACTAAAAACAAAATAATTATAATGAAAGAGGCTGCCTCAACTTTTGAGACAGCCTCTTTTATTATATTAAAAAACTACTTTTTTTTGCTTTTATAATATTTTCGATATTTCGGATAAGTTACAGCGCCAATTACTGCAATTGTTGCTATTGAATAATAAACCCAGTTTAAAGAATGCGCTTCTCCACTTGCATATGAGTGTAAACCAACTAAATGGAAGTTTACTCCGTAATATGTAAATAAAATCGAAATAAAGGCAAACATCGTCATTAAATTGAAGAACCATTTTCCGCGTAAAGCAGGAACAAAACGAGCATGAATTACAAAAGCATAAATCATAATCGAAATTAAAGCCCAAGTTTCTTTTGGATCCCATCCCCAGTAACGACCCCAGCTTTCGTTTGCCCATTGACCGCCTAAGAAGTTACCAATAGTCAGCATGATCAAACCAATAGTTACTGCCATTTCGTTGATATAAGTTATCTCTTTAATGTTCAGTTCCATTTTAGCTTTGTTTTTCTCAGTTGTAAACAAAATCAATAGTAAAGCCACAAAACCTAAAATCATCCCTAATGCAGTTGGGCCATAACTTGCTACAATAACTGCAACGTGAATCATTAACCAATATGAATTAAGAACGGGCTGTAAGTTTGCAATTTCCGGATCAATCCAGTTCATGTATGCGGCCATTAAAATCATAGCTGTAACGAAAGCAGATGAAGCTACCGTTAATTTTGATTTTCTGTCAAAAGCCAAGCCGAAGAACATTGTTGACCAAGCTACATATACAATTGCTTCGTACGCATTACTCCATGGAGCGTGACCAGAAATATACCAACGTGCTATTAATGCTAATGTGTGAAGCGCAAATAACAATCCAACTATAATATGAAAAGCATTTACGGTAATACGAAGCCATTTTTTCTCAAAGAAAATATTGACAATCACAAAAACAAACATAAATAGTGCTGCTGTGATATACCAATACGGTAGTTTTTGAAGAACATCATATTTGTTATAAGCAATCTCTGCATCAATTTTTTGTTCGCTTGGACGTACTTTTGCGCCAAATTTCTTTTGAAAACCATTTATACTTTCGACCAATTGATCGGCCGTATCCCAGTTTTTAGAAATAGAACCATTATTTAAGGCACTAAAATATAAGGGAAGAATTTGATTTACGTAAGTAGAATCCATTCCTTTAAAACCTTTGTTATTGCGCTCTAAATAAGAAACCCATTTATGGTTTGGATCATTTGGAACAGGAA
The DNA here is from genome assembly GCF_903819335.1 of Flavobacterium panici. GTDB lineage: Bacteria > Bacteroidota > Bacteroidia > Flavobacteriales > Flavobacteriaceae > Flavobacterium > Flavobacterium panici. Next base: position 90,270 of record NZ_CAIJDE010000069.1, read on the forward strand.
AAATTCTCAAAATACTGCCGCTTAAAGCAGATTCCATCAAGTTTACTTTTTTATCTGTTTCAATATAATCTTTCTCAAACTGATTTGGATTTCCTGCTTTATAAGCAGCATCTAAATAAGGTGACAATTTATAATTCCCGTTTTCATCGAAGAATTTTACAAAGGGCGCATATTGATCTTTCGAATCAATTCCGATGATTTTACGAATACTGTCATTTCCCATCTTAATATAAATAAGCGGAATCTGAATCCAAACCTGAGCGTATTGCGTCATAGACAAAAATACCTGATCAGAGTTCATTCCGTTATAAGCATCTTTATGACTTACTTTTCTAAGTAATTCAGATGAAAACGTATTGATAGGTTTCATACGTCCGCCAGCATCCTGAATAATCAAACGTCCAAATTTTGCTGCATGCGCTTCCGGAGCTTTATAAATCGTCAATAATGAATCTAATTGTTTTTGACTCGGTGGTGCAACTACGTGATTAGCGTGATCATTTGGATCTGCTGTATGATTATGATCATGGTCGTGAGAATGTACGTGAGGATTTTGTTGTGCGAAACCGCTCAAACTAATCATTAAAACTAAAATGGTAATTAGTTTTTCTTTTTTCTTTTTCACATTTTCCAGTTTACGCTTTAAGTCAGCAAAACGAGAATGTTTGGTGAACATAATTGCCATTAAACCAAAGAATAACATAAAATATCCTAAATACGTGATAGAAGTTCCCCACCAATCGTGGTTTACAGACAATACAGTTCCTTTTTCGTCGGGATCAAATGAAGATTGAAAGAAACGATATCCTTTGTGGTCTAAAACGTGGTTCATATAAATATCGGCATCAAAAGTTTCTGTTGAATCCTGAACGGTAACTTTACTTTCAAAAGCAGAATAACTTTTTTCTGTTCCCGGGTATTTCGTTGCGATAAAGTCATTCAGTTTCACTCTAAAAGGTAAAACATACGCTTTACTTCCGTAGAATATAGAGTATTCGATTTTACCAATTTTTACCGTTTTAGGTTCTCCAATACTTCCTTTAGAGCCCATTACCATTACTTCTTTTTCCTGTCCTTCAGCTTTAACTTTTACAACTAAAGCATCTGTATGTGATTTTGCTTTGAAATCATTACTTGATTCATAATCCACTTTTCCTTTCATTGCAGGATCTGGGAAAACAATTCTAATATCTCCAATACTATATAAAGAGCGCATCATTAAAGGCTGAACGTTATCTTTAGTAACTTTTCCTTTCAACTGATCTGCCATTCGCATAAATTCTCCTTCAAAAGGAGTTTGAATCGTATATTTTTCGCCAGTTGTATTAATATTAATAGCACCTTGCGTTGGTTTATTTAAAGCAAATAAAACATTGTGAATGTTTTGAACTTCACCTTCTTTCAGGAAATGTTCTTCACGTCCGCCAGCACCCGCTTCCACTAATTTAAGATATAAAGTTCCGTTAGGATCTGGTTTAACCACTTCCTTTGCTCCCATTATATATTTTGAATACGAAACTTCAAACGGAGTTTCGTCAAATTTTCCTGAAACAGAGAAATCATTATTGGTAACCGGAGAAAGTAAAAGGCTTTTTTCAAAAACCCTGCGTTTCATTTCTCCTTTATATTCACCATCAACAAAAATGGTTATAAATGTTTTATCTGAATAAATCTGATTTTCTGATGCGCCTTCGCGAATTGGCATCATTCCTTCATAACTGATATAACGTGTAATAAAAGCTCCTAAAATGATAAAAACAAAGGCAATGTGCAGTAAAAAAGTGGCCCATTTTTCTTTTCTCAATAATTGATAACGTTTGATATTTCCGAAGAAATTAATCATGAAAATGAACATTATGGCTTCAAACCACCAGGTATTGTATATTAAAATTCTGGCTGTATCGGTATTGTATTTACTTTCGATAAAAGTTCCAACACCCATTGCAATTGCGAATGTCAAAAAAAGAACGGCCATTAATCGTGTAGAAAACAAAAAAGAGAATATTTTTTTATCCATTTTTAAGGAATTACATTGTATAAAAGTGGCACAAAAATACTTAAAAATGTTGATTTGAGGTAAATGTTATTTGTTAATAAAAACCAAATAATAGGATTGTGTTTTGGGCCACAGATTACACAGATTAAACGGATTATTTTTTAGATTTCTTTTATTTTTTGCCAATAAATAAAACATAAATCCGTACAAATCAGTTTAATCTGTGTAATCTGTGGGCAAACTTTCTTACACCATATTTTCTTTAGAAAAAATAATGTTAATTTTGCGATTATGATTCGAATAACAATTATTGGTTCCGGAAACGTCGCACAGCATTTAATAAAAGCTTTTTCTGCAAGTTCTCTTGTTGAAATTGTGCAGGCTTTTTCGAGAAAAAAAGAAGCTTTGAGTCATCTTTTAGATTCGGAGAAAATTGCAACTGAATTTGCAGATTTAAAAGAATCAGATTTATATATCATTTCAGTTTCCGATAATGCTATTGCTGAAGTTTCAAGTCAATTGCCATTTGAAAACCAATTAGTTGTTCATACTTCCGGCACAACTTCTATCGATGTTTTAGATTCAAAAAATAAAAAAGGCGTTTTTTATCCGTTACAAACATTTTCAAAAACTAAAGACGTTGATTTTTCAGTAATTCCGATTTGTCTGGAAACGGAGAATCAGGATGATTATAAAATTTTAGAAGAAACGGCGAAAAGCATTTCAAATGCGGTTTTTTCCATAAGTTCAGAACAGCGAAAAGCTTTGCATGTTGCCGCCGTTTTTGTCAATAATTTCACGAATCACTTATACCAAATTGGTCAGGAAATCTGCGAAGAACACCAAGTATCTTTTGAAGTTTTAAAACCTTTGATTCAGGAAACTGCCGAAAAAATAAAAACTTTAGATCCAATTGACGCTCAAACAGGTCCGGCAAAACGCCACGATTCTGTCACAACCGATGCGCACCTGAATTTTATCACAAACGAAAATCAAAAAAACATTTATAAAATACTAACACAATCTATACAGCATAATGGCAAAAAGTTATAAAGAAATGATGAACGACATTACAACATTTATTTTTGATGTTGATGGCGTACTTACAGACAGTTCGGTTTTTGTAACCACAGAAGGAGAAATTCTTCGTACGATGAATATTCGTGACGGTTATGCCATGAAAGCGGCTGTAGAAAGCGGTTACCATGTCTGCATTATTTCTGGCGGAAGCAACGAAGGCGTTCGCGTAAGACTTAAAAATTTAGGAATCACAGATATTCATTTAGGAACTCCTGATAAAGTGAAAACGTTCGAAGAATATACTAAAACTTACAATATTAAACCAGAACAGGTTTTATATATGGGCGACGATATTCCGGATTATCATGTAATGAAATTAGTAAGTTTACCAGCCTGCCCGCAAGACGCAGTCCCGGAAATCAAGAATATCTGCCGCTACATTTCGCACGTAAAAGGCGGAAAAGGCGCTGCACGCGACGTTATCGAGCAAGTAATGAAAGTGCAGGGAAAATGGATGGAACATTTTAATGGGCAGCACGACTAGAGGTAATTTTAGATTTGTGATTTTAGATTTTAGATTATTTTCTAAGTCTTTAAAATTTCAAAAGAAAAACCTTTGCACCTCTGTCTCTTTGCCCCTTTGAACCTTAAAAAAAAACTTAGAATCTTAGCATCTCAGCAACTTAGAACCTTAAGAAATGAAATACCTAAAACTAATTCGATATAAAAATCTACTTATGCTTGCTTTTATGCAGGTTTTATTTCGTTATGCTTTTTTAAAACAGCAGGATATTCCGCTGGCTTTAGCAGACTGGCAATACGGACTTTTAGTTTTAAGCACCGTTTTACTGGCAGCAGCGGGTTATGTCATTAACAATATTTATGATGTTGCAACAGATACTATTAACAAACCTCAGAATGTTGTAATTGGCAAAGGAATTTCTGAAACGGCGGCTTTTAATATTTACATTGGACTTAATGTTACTGGTGTTGCAATTGGTTTTGTTTTGGCCAATATAATTTTAAGACCAACATTTGCTTCGCTTTTTATTTTAATTGCTTCATTGCTTTATTTTTATGCTACAACTTTAAAATCAATTATGATTTTAGGGAATTTTTTAGTGGCGGCTTTACTTGCTATAAGCGTTTTAATTATTGGTGTTTTTGATCTTTTTCCAGCTACGACTTTAGAAAATAAGGCACAAATGGCGAGTTTCTTTTCTATTTTGACAGATTATGCGCTTTTTGCTTTTATGATCAATTTTGTACGCGAGATAGTTAAAGATATTGAAGACATGGATGGCGATTACAATCAAGGAATGAATACTTTACCAATTGCCATTGGAAAAAACCGTGCAGCAAAAATTGCATTGGGATTTGCTATAATTCCGTTTATTTTATGTCTGCTTTACATTAAAAAATATTTCTTTGATAACAATCTTTTGATAGTTACGTTTTATACATTCGTTTTTGTTCTGGCGCCTTTATTATATTTTATAGTAAAAATATTTAGTGCTAAAACCAAAAAGGATTTTCACCATTTAAGTACGGTTTTAAAATTAATTTTATTCTTCGGAATTTTATCAATCCTTATTATCAGCTTAAATCACCAATACCTTCAAAATCATGCTTAAAGAAAAACTCAAAAAATATAAAATCATTCTGGCATCTGGATCGCCGCGTCGTCAGCAGTTTTTTAAGGATTTAGATCTTGATTTTGAAATTCGCTTAAAAGATGTGGAAGAAATTTATCCGCCAGAATTAAAAGCAGTCGAGATAACTGATTTTCTGGCACAGCTAAAAGCAGACGCATTTAAAGACGAATTAAAAGAAAACGAAATATTAGTAACAAGCGACACCATTGTCTGGCATCAGAATAAAGCTTTAGGGAAACCCAAAAGTGCCGAAGATGCTTTTGAAATGATCAAATCAATGTCGGGTACAACGCATGAAGTAATTACTTCTGTTTGTTTTCAAACTAATACTGCTTCTACCCTTTTGCACGATATTACAAAAGTTACTTTCAAAGATTTATCTGATGAAGCTATTTTGTATTATATCGAAAATTATAAACCTTATGATAAAGCCGGAGCTTACGGGATTCAGGAATGGTTTGGTTTTATGGCAGTTACAAAAGTCGAAGGTTCTTATACCAATGTTATGGGGCTTCCAACGGCTAAAGTTTACGAATATTTGAGTACTTTAGTGTAAAAATTTATTTATGTTTTCTTTTAAAGAATATACTCAGGAATTATTTGCAACCTTTATTCTTATTATTGCTTTAATCGCTTTAAGAATGATTGTTGCCAAATTAATTCGACGTTTTGCTTCTACAAGTCATTTATTAGAACATCGTACTAATTTGGTTATCAAATACACTCATATTTTTATGAATATTTTGGTAACGCTTAGTTTAATTGTGATTTGGGGAGTTAATACTGAGGATATTTTTTTAACTGTTTCCTCGATTGCAACCGTTATTGGCGTTGCCATGTTTGCACAATGGTCGATTTTGAGCAACATTACTTCGGGAATGATTTTGTTCTTCTCCTTTCCTTTCAGAATTGGTGACACCATAAAAATTCACGATAAAGATTTCCCTATTGAAGCTGAAATTGAAGACATTAATACCTTTCATATCAGCCTGAGAACAAAAGAAGGCGAAAAGATTATTTTTCCTAACAATCTGCTTTTGCAAAAGGGAATTTCAATCATGCCGGCACACTACGAAGAGAAAGAATTTTTCGATTAATTTTTGAATGGGAATTTTATAACGTATAACTAAAAAGCTAAAACGCTATAATTTAAAGAAATTATAATATTTGCTTAACCAATTATACATTATCTAAAAATTTCATCAAAAATGATCCATCCCATAAAGTTGCCGTTTTATGCAAAACTTGCGTGTATCTTAGTAAGTTTAATTTCATTTGCTTATATTTTTTGCATTACCAAAGATATTCTTACGCCCGTTTTGTTAGCCTTTTTATTTGCGGTTTTACTATTGCCAATTTTCACCTTTTTAAATACAAAATTTAAGTTTCCAAGACATCTTGCGGCTATAATTTGTGTTTTAATTTTTCTGGCATTCATTGGCGGGATTCTTATTTTTATCTCTTATCAGGTTACTAATATGGCAAGTGATTTTGATACAATTAAGAAAAATGCAAACTCCTTTATAATTGAAATTCATAAGTTTATCAGAGAAAATTTCCAGATAAGTATTGGCGAACAGAAAAAATATCTTGACACCGTTACAAAAGACTCTGTAAAAAACGGAAATGCTACTTTAGGCTCAGCCATAATATCTATAAGCGACCTTCTGCTAGACAGCACTATTATTGTAATTTATACGTTTTTGTTTTTAATATATAAAGAACATTTCAAACTGTTTTTGGCCAAATTAATAAACAAAGAAAATCATGCTGCTTTAAAAGATATTCTGTCACAAATCAAAGTTTCGATAAACAATTATATCGTGAGTTTGATATTGGAAATGATTATAGTTTCTGTCTTGACCAGTTTAGGGCTTTGGATTATTGGTATTAAATATTTCATTTTATTAGGATTGATAACGGGAATTCTAAATTTGGTTCCTTACATCGGAATTTTAGTTGCAGGAGTTATTACCGTTTTGGCTTCATTGACAGGTTCAGGAGAAACATCAGTAATTGTGGGGATTTTAATTGTCAATGTAATTGTTCAGTTAATTGACAATAATCTTCTTGTGCCTTTAATTATCAATTCAAAAGTAGAAATAAATGCTTTTGTATCCATTATGGGAATTATTGTGGGTGGTGCGGCGGCTGGAATTTCGGGTATGTTTCTGGCAATTCCGCTTTTAGCCATTTTGAAAATTATATTTGACCGAATAGAATCGCTGGAACCCTGGGGCTATTTAATGGGAAATCACATTCCGAGAAAATTTGCCTGGAGAATTCGCAAAGCAAAAGTACAAGAGTAAATAATCTGTTGATTTTAAAAAAAATCGTGTTATTTATCTTAAATTCATAGAATAATAGCCTTTAAAATAAGTTTAAATCCATCTGAATGTTATCAAGTAAAAAAATAGTTATTTTTATTTTCTTATGCTTTTGTTTTCAAAGTATTTGTGCGCAGACAGATAAAACTAAGAAAGACAATCCTCCTAAAAAGGACAGTACAGAGATTTATACTAAAATAAAAAACTATTCGAAGAAAAATAAGTTCACCCAAACCTTACATAAACTTCTGTTTCGATCAAAAAAAGCTAAAAAAAGAGAAGTTATTGAGCCTAGTGATACTCAAAGTTTCAACGGAAAAATCATTCGAAAAATAAATATTGTAACGCTTGATCCTTTTGGGCATTCTATTACAGATACTACCGTGCAGCCAAAAAACTGGGGAGAACGAACCGGAAATAAACTGCACTTAAAAACAAAAAAAATAGCGATTTACAATCTTCTTTTGTTTAAAAGAAATACTCCTTATGATTCTTATAAAATACAAGAAACAGAACGTTTAATTCGTTCACAGAGATATGTTACGGCAGTTAGGATTTCTAATGAATTAGCCAGTCCGGCATCAGATTCTGTTGATGTTACCATTAGGGTTTTAGATTCCTGGAGTACCATCCCGAGGTTTTCAATATCGAGCAGCAGAATTGGTGTAGGTTTCAAAGAAAAAGATTTTTTTGGTACAGGACAACAGTTGGAATATCGTTTCACCAATCGGTTTGATGATGGTGCAAATGGTAATGATATTACGTATACGGTTCCCAATATAAAAAACACCTATATAGGAACTACGCTCCATTACAATATGGATTTAGACAATAATTATACTAAAAGTATTGATATTGAAAGGGATTTCTATTCGCCTTTAACCAAATGGGCAGGAGGTGTTTTTGTTGGACAGAACTTTAGAAAAGATTCGCTGCAGGCTCCTGATATGAGTTATGCATTTCAGAGTTTCAAGAATAATTTTCAGGATTTTTGGGTGGGTAAAGCCACAAAAGTTTATGAAGATGATAATGAAGCCATTACCAATTTAATTACATCGGCACGTTTTTTAAATGTGAATTACAGCGAATCTCCAGATTCGTTATATGATCCAACTAATTTTTATTCGGATGAAAAACTGCTTTTGATGGGCATTGGATTAAACAGACGAAAATTTATTAAAGACAATTATATTTTTAGAAATGGTCAGACCGAAGACGTTCCAATTGGGCGTATTTACGGAATTACCTTTGGATATCAGTATAAAAATCAAATTTGGAGACCTTATGCCGGTGCGCAGTTTTCTTTTGGAAATTATTACCGATTAGGTTTTTTAAGTATGAATTTTGAAGCCGGAACCTATTTTCATCAATCTAAAACGTATCAAACCGCATATTTATTTGAATCAAATTATTTCACCAAACTCTTTAATCTGGGAACCTGGAAACTGCGACAATTCGTAAATCCAAGAGTTGTAATTGGTGCAAATCGGGAGGAAATTATTGGCGATGAACTCAATATAAACGAACGAAATGGTCTCGCGGGATTCAACGCCGCTTTATACGGAACTAGTAAAACTCTTTTATCCCTGCAGACACAAACGTATTCTCCTTATGCACTTTGGGGATTTCGTTTAAATCCGTTTTTTAATTATACGATAGCGTTTTTAGGAAGCCCAAAAAATGCCATGTTCGACAGCAAACCGTATTCAAAAATTACATTAGGTTTATTAATAAGCAATGATTATTTGGTTTTTAGTAATTTCCAGCTGTCACTGTCATATTACCCAAGTATTCCTTATCAGGGTGATAGTGTTTTCAAAACCAATACATTTGAAACAACTGACTATGGTTTGCAGAGTTTTGAACTTGCCAAACCAAGAATTGTTGATTATCGATAATCAAAAAATATTTAGATTTTTTTTAGATTTTTTTCATTCTGCAAAACACTTTAAAAATCAATATTTTACAGAATATTTAACCTCAGTTTAATCGTTAAAAAGCATATTTTCTCCGATGAAATACAATTGTATTTTTATTTTTGGCACGATATATGAAAATCTTTAAACAAAGATTAACATTAAACTTTAGAAAAAATGAAAACAATTAAAATAGCAATCGCCGGATTATTTCTTTTGGTTGCAAATGCCACACAAGCTCAGGTATCAGTTAACGTTAATATAGGAACACCTCCTGCTTGGGGACCAGCCGGATATGCTGAAATGGAATATTATTATCTTCCAGATATTGAAGCTTATTATGATGTACGTGCATCACAGTTCATTTATTTTGGAGGAGGAAGATGGGTTAGAGCAACTTATTTACCAAGACAATACAGAAATTATGATTTATACGGAGGCTATAAAGTTGTTTTAACAGATTATCACGGAAGAACTCCTTATACATACTTCGATCGTCACAGAGTAAAATATTATAAAGGATATCACGGTGCACCGCAAAGACCTTACAGACCAAGACCGGTTTATGGTTACAACGAGCGTCGTTATGAGCACAGAGATCACAGACATTATGATAAGCACGACAAGCATGACAAACACCACGGGCATGATAGACATGATGATGATGATCACGGTCATGGTCATGGTCACGGAAGAAGATAATATCTAAATATTTAAGAGCGTATTAAGTTTTAATACGCTCTTTTTCTATTTTAAAAATCAGCTAAATAATATCCAAAAATTACCATTAACATTTCATTTAAATTTTGTTCCAAGATTTAATTAGTATTTTTGGGACACATTTCAAAACCATTTCACTACACCATGCGAAAAATACAAGTTCAAATACTTCTTCTATTTTTTATAAGTTTTCAAACCTTATTTGCACAACAGCCGCAAAAACCTAACGCAGTCGAAATTTACAATCAAATTAAAAAACTAAACTTTTTAGGTTCTGTATTGTACGTTGCAGCACATCCTGATGACGAAAATACCCGAATGATTTCGTATTTAGCAAATGAAGTAAATGCGAGAACGGGTTATTTATCATTAACTCGCGGTGACGGAGGTCAAAACTTAATTGGTCCGCAATTGCGTGAATTACTTGGTGTAATTAGAACTCAGGAATTAATTGAAGCAAGAAAAATAGACGGTGGAGAACAATTTTTTTCAAGAGCAAATGATTTTGGTTTCTCCAAAAATCCTAACGAAACTTTAGAAATTTGGGATAAAGATAAAGTCCTTGCCGATGTGGTGTGGACGATTAGAAATTTTCAGCCGGATATCATTATAAATAGATTTGATCACCGTTCGCCGGGAACTACCCACGGACATCATACATCATCTGCCATGTTGAGCGTGGAGAGTTTTAAACTAACAAACGATCCAAAAGTTTATCCAGAGCAATTAAAATTTGTTTCGCCTTGGCAGGTAAAACGTCAGTTTTTTAATCCGTCTTGGTGGTTTTACGGAAGCCAGGAAAAATTTGATGCTGCAAATAAATCTAAATTTACCAAGTTAGAAACAGGTGTATATTACACGGGAATTGGAAAATCGAATCAGGAAATTGCAGCTTTAAGCCGAAGCCGCCACCAGTCACAAGGTTTTGGAAGTACCGGAGTTCGTGGTTTAGAAACAGAATATCTTGAACTTATTAATGGAGATACGCCAAAAGACCGCGATAATTTATTTGACGGAATCGATACTAGCTGGAACCGTGTTAAAAACGGAAAACCTGTTGGAGATTTAATTACTTCAATTATTGACAAATACAATTTCAGCAATCCGTCAGCAAGTATTCCGGATTTAGTGAAAGCTTACACTATGATTCAGGCTTTAGACGATACACATTGGAAAAATCTAAAATCAACAGCCATAAAAAATATCATTGCTTCATGTTCCGGTTTATATCTTGAAGCCGTTGCAAGTGAACAAGAAGCAACTCCGGGAAGCAGTATTCGTTTGAGTTTAGAAGCTATTAACAGATGTGCTGTTGAAATGCAATTGACAAGCGTTACAACATTGCCAGACAATAAAACAACAGCTCAAAACAGCGTTTTAAGAGACAATAACGATCAAAAAATCAGTCTGCAATTACAGCTTCCTGATAATATTGAATACACGCAGCCATATTGGTTAAAAGAAAAAGCAACAGTTGGAATGTACACCGTTTCAAATCAGCAAAATATTGGTATTCCCGATATTATTAGAGAAGTAAAAGTGATTTTTAATATCAAAATCAATAATGTCGAAATTCCGTTTGAGCGCACTGTAGTTTACAAATACAATGACGGCGTAAAAGGCGAAATGTATAATTTCCTGGATATAGTTCCAGAAGTTACGACTTCTATTTTAGAAAAAGTTTTAATTTTTAGGGATACAAAAAGCAAAATGGTTCCGGTAAAAGTTCGTGCCGGAAAAGATGATGTAAAAGGAAATCTGCAGTTGGATTTACCAAAAAGCTGGAATGTTTCTCCAAAACAAATTGCCTTTACTTTAGATAAAAAAGGAACAGAACAAATTTTTTATTTTGAAGTTACTCCGCCTGTAAATCCAGAAGAAGTTGTAGCAAAAAGTATTGCAATTGTAGATAACAAACGTTTTGACAGAGACCAGACTATTATAGATTTCAATCATATTACAAAACAAATGGTTTTAAAACCGGCTGAATCAAAATGTATTAGAATTGATTTGAAAACTTCTGGCGATGCTATCGCTTACATTATGGGCGCTGGAGACGAAGTCCCGGAAAGTTTAACGCAAATGGGATACAAAGTTTCTATTTTAAAACCAGAAGAAATTACTCCTGAAAAACTAGATTCTTTCAGCACCGTTATTACAGGAATTCGTGCTTACAACACCGTAAACGCTTTGGCAAACAAACAAAATATCTTATTTAATTTTGTAAAAAGCGGTAAAAACATGATTGTGCAGTACAATACATACGGCAGCAAATTAGTGACCGATAAAATTGCACCCTATCCATTAAAATTATCAAACGACCGTGTGACCGAGGAAAATGCTAAAGTGACTTTCCTTTCACCAAATCACCCGGTTTTAAATACGCCAAATAAAATTACCTCAAAAGATTTTGAAGGCTGGACACAAGAACAAGGTTTATATTATCCAGATGAATATGATCCTGCCTTCACTCCTATTATTTCTTCGCACGACAAAGGAGAATCTGCTAAAAATGGCGCTTTATTAGTCGCTCCGTATGGAAAAGGATATTACATTTACACTGGTCTAAGCTTTTTTAGAGAGCTGCCGGAAGGTGTTGCGGGCGCTTACAGATTACTATCGAATATCATTTCGCTAAAACAACCTCTTGAAGCTCCTAAACAGGATTTAAAGCAATAATTTCAAAAATATGGAAGCAAAAAAAACAAAAAAATGGAAAAAAAGTTACACCTATGTTTTAGTTGCTAACCTCATTTACATTGTGATTTTTTTCTTAATCATGCAATTTTATTCATAACCTATGCAGCTATTTGACTGGATCGTACTTATTGTAACACTTTTATTCATTGTTGGTTACGGTTCCTGGAAAACCAAAGGAAGTAAAAACGTTGAAGATTTTATTTTAGGAAACAACGAAACGCCATGGTATACCGTTGGACTTTCAGTAATGGCAACTCAGGCCAGCGCAATTACATTTTTATCTACTCCCGGACAGGCTTATCATGACGGAATGGGTTTTGTACAGTTCTATTTTGGACTGCCAATTGCAATGGTTGTTATTTGTTTGACCTTTATTCCGCTTTATCATAAAAATAAGGTATTTACCGCTTACGAATTCCTTGAAAAACGATTTGACGTTCAAACTCGTTCTCTTGCCGCTATTTTATTTTTAATTCAAAGAGGTTTAGGAACCGGATTAACGATTTATGCTCCGGCTATTATTTTATCGGCACTTTTAGGGTGGAACTTAACCGGTATGAATATTATAATTGGAGTTCTGGTTATTATTTATACTTTTTCCGGAGGTACAAAAGCCGTAAACGTAACCCAGAAACAGCAAATGTTTGTGATTATGTCGGGAATGTTTATCACATTTTTCCTGATTTTGCATTACTTACCAAACGATATGACTTTTACAAGCGCGCTGCATATTGCCGGAGCAAATGATAAAATGAATATTGTAGATTTTTCTTTTGATCCGGAAGAAAAATATACAATTTGGAGTGGAATTACGGGCGGATTCTTTTTAGCTCTCGCCTATTTTGGTACAGATCAATCTCAGGTTGGTAGATATTTGTCCGGGAAATCTGTGAAGGAAAGCCAAATGGGATTAATCATGAACGGACTTTTAAAGGTGCCGATGCAGTTTTTTATTCTGTTAACCGGAGTTATGGTTTTTGTATTTTTCCAATTCAATCCCGTTCCTTTAAATTTCAATCCGAATAATAAAATTGTAATTGAAAAATCAGCATATAAAGAAGAATATCATGTTCTTGAAAAAAAGCTGGACAAATTATCTGAAGATAAAAAAGTAATCAACTTACTATATATCGATCAGTTGAATCAGGATTATGACAATCCTATTCTTCGTAAAGAATTAGTCAATTTATCGAATAAAGAAAAAGATTTACGTGATCGTGCCAAAGAAATCATTTCACGAGCCGACAGCAACAGCGAAACCAACGATAAAGATTATGTCTTTTTCCATTTTATTCTGCATTATTTACCAAAAGGTTTAATTGGTTTATTACTTGCCGTTATTCTTTCGGCAGCAATGTCTTCGACTGCTTCAGGATTGAATGCTTTAGCTTCGACAACAGCAATTGATATTTATAAAAGAAATATCAAAACCGAAAAATCAGAGAAACATTATCTTAATGCAACTAAATTTTTCACACTGTTTTGGGGAGTTATAGCAATCCTTTTTGCCTGCGTAGGAACTTTGTTTGAAAACTTAATTCAGCTGGTAAATATTATTGGTTCGATCTTTTACGGAACCGTTTTGGGAATTTTCCTTGTTGGATTTTATTTAAAACGTGTTCAGGCAAAATCTATGTTTATTAGTGCTTGTATAAGTCAGTTTGTAATTATAATCATTTATTACTTTATGGTTTACAAACAAGAAAAACTGGGTTATTTATGGCTGAATTTTATTGGAGCTATTTTGACAATTGGTTTAGCTTTGATTTTACAGTTTTTATTTTTCAAAGGAGATAAAAAGGATAATAGTGATTTGATTTTAGAAGAATAAGTTAATGAAAATAACTGCTAAAATATTAACAGTTTTAATCAGCTTGGCATTATTTAGTTGCGAAGTTTCAAAATCAGACACAGAGGGCTATATTGATAAATTTTACAGCAATAAAATTGCCTTTGAAACAGTAGCTGAAAAAATTTATGCTGATAAAGAATTAACCAAAAGAACTGGTCGTCGTATACCTGAAAACAAAATTGACCCTGAGATTAAAAATGATCTTGAAAAACTCGGAATTGAATCTTTTACTATATATAAAGCCAATTGTAAAAAAGATATAGAAGTTGAATTTATACTTAATTGGACAAAAAATGCTACATTGTATTTAGTAAAAAACAACTGTAATTTCGATAGATCGAAAATAGGTTATCATTCTAAAACTACAATGATAGAAGTTTGGGGATTAGGAAATGGTTGGATTATGTGGATAGATTATGATTTTATTTAATTAAACTCGTTATTTAAAAATGAAACTTAAATTTTATCTAACAATACTTTTTGGAGCTATATTCCTAAACTCATATTCACAAAATACACAAGCAAAAAAAATTGATAGTTTGCTTATCGAATTTCAGAAAAAATCATTTTACGGAAGTATAAATCCAGCTAAGGAAGAACTTGAAAAATATCAGCAAACTATTATTCCTGAATTAATTAAGCTTTTAAAAGACACAAGTTTTGTAAAATTAACGGATACTGCCGATTTAATCTACCCAGGAACTACCGTTTTTTATGGTCATGGATATTTTATTCCATATGATCTCGATTGGATTTCTGTTAGATCTGGCTGGCTTCTCGAAGAGGTTACATTTCAAGATTTTGGTTATAAGAATTCTGAAATTAATGATGAAACTTTACTGAAATTAATGAAGGGAAATTATAATGAATATATTCAGAAAGGAAATTATGAAGTAGATTGGAAGGAGAAAACTTCAGACCAAAAGAAAATAGAATATCGAAAAATACTTTCAAATAACGCAGAGAAATGGTGGAAAGAAAATCATAAAAAGTGGAATCGAATTTCTGCCATTAAAGAAGCATTAAAATCTAATAATGAAAACCGATTAAGTAAAGTTTTTCAATATTTACGATTTGGAGAGTCTAAATGTGCTAATATGACTAAAGAACTTTATTCAACTGAAATAAAACCTATCATAGTAGATTTAGAGAAAACAAATCAATATCCTGAAATACAAGAACAAATTAAACTATTATTAAATGAGAGTGTTAGTTTGAAAATTCTAGACATAAAATGACAAAAGAGGAGTTTTTATTTCATTTAAACGGTGCAAGTTTTGTAGCTCTGAAATTTGCCGAAAATTATGTCAAAGATAAATTGACTACTGATTTCAAGTATAATATAATTTTTACCCCGCCAAATGTCATCGGAAATATGGATCAATTTGATATTTATCCAGAAGATGAGGGAATTATAAGATTGAATTTGACAGATAAAGAAGTTGTTGAACTACTTTATCGAAAAAATAAAATACCTGTCTGGATTGATATAAATGTTCTTAAATCAAGTAGAAAAAGCACCACTTTCAATCTTTTATGTGCCGGAAGATATACTGATAATAAAGAAGAATATTATTACAATGACAATGGTTCAGGGCCATTTGGAGTAAAAGGCCCAACTTTTCCCATTGGTTATAAAGAAGGTAAAAAATTTAGATTGAAATAAATTTTCTTTTAAATCAAAAAAAAACACAATCTTGTCATTCCGAGGAACGAGGAATCGCACTAGAAATTACGCAAAGAAAAGACCCAATCTTTGTCGAGTTACGAGTGCGATTCCTCGTTCCTCGGAATGACAAACTTTGCGTAAAGAAAAACAATGCAAAAATTCTAAACAAATCTCTATCTTTGAGTAACCCACTTCTCAAATAGAGCGTTATGAAAGACCATAAAAAATACAGCAATAAAACCAAAGCAGCTTTTATATTGCTGATTGTTATGCTGATAATTTTATTGGGAAATTTCAATACGCTTCGAAATTCTAAAAATGTAAACGACAATATCAATGCTATTTATAAAGATAGATTAGTTGTGGCGCATTATATTTTTCAATATTCGAAACAACTTCATTTTATAAAATCCGAAGCTGAAAAACTGGATTTAAGCGATAATATTAAAAAAAATGAAATCATTCATACTTTAGATATTATTCACAATATTGATGATTTGTACGCTAAAACAGTTTTGACCAATAACGAAAAACGACATTTTGATGCTTTTCTGGGTTCTTGCAAAGAAATCAACAAACAAGCCGAAAACAAAAACTGGAATAAAATAGCTTATTCGAGCGCGCAGGCCTTAAAAACTTTAGAATCTTTATCTCAAATTCAAATTAAAGAAGGAAAAGCAAAGCTGGCAAATGCGAATGCAATGTACAGCAAAAACAATAGTTTAGGCCAGCTTCAAATTGCTTTACTTATAATTTTAGGCGGAATTACTTTTTATCTTTTAATTGTAAAGAAAATTAAAAGAAAGATCAAAATTCCTGAACCGCCTAGTATGAATTAGTTTATTTAAATTTCCTGTCTTCTTCTTTTATTTGAAGATCATTTATGCTGGCATATCTTTTCTGCATTAAACCATTAGCGTCAAATTCCCAGTTTTCATTTCCGTAAGCTCTAAACCAATTCCCATTAAGATCCTGATATTCGTACTCAAAACGTACTGCAATTCTATTTTCGGTATGCGCCCAGTATTCCTTTTTCAATTTGTAATTTCTCTCTTTCTTCCATTTTTCCGTTAAAAAAGCAACGATTTCCTCGCGTCCGTTTACGAATTTATCTCTGTTTCTCCATTCGCTGTCAATAGTATACGCTTTTGAAACTCTTTCCGGATCCTGGCTGTTCCATGCGTCTTCTGCCAGCTGAATTTTTTCTTTTGCCGTTTCTAAGGTGAAAGGAGGCAGCGGTAACTTCTGTTCCATTATTTTAAAATTAAAGTTTGAATTATTTTTTTTGATTGTTCTATTAACTCGTTTGATTTAAATAACTGACTTTCAATTATACAGCTTTCAAATAATAAATAAATATGATCTGATATTAGTTCATCTTTTAAAATATCCCTGAAAAAAATACGCAAATCACCTTTATGGCTTTGAATAACGCTGAGAATCTTAACATTATCCGGCGGAATCTCTGAAAGTATATTTAGAAAACTGCAGCCTCGAAAATTTTCTTTTTCATTCATGTAAATCAAAAATTCAAAGGAGGCTAAAACTTTAGAATTTGAATCTTCTGCATTACTTGTAAACTTTAGTAATTCGTTAAACCAAAAAGAATGACGCTGTTCTAAAAATGTCACACATAAATCTTCTTTAGATTTAAAGTGTTGGTAAAAACTAGCTTTCGCCACTTTAGATTCCTCAATAATCTGATTGATTCCCGTAGCATTATAACCTTGCTTATGGAATAAAATAAAAGTCTTTTCTAAAATTCGTTCTCTGGGCTGCATCTTCAATAAATTGGATATACAAATATAAAAAATATTTAAATATACAGACAAGTCTGTCTGTTTTAATTTCAAAAAAAAATCCAAAACTCATAAAGCTTTGGATTTTGTTTTTTTTATATAGAAATTTTCAAGAAATTATCTGCTCCATTCAGCGATACTATCTTTATTCATTTTTACGTAATCTTGGTTGTTTGCAGCTTCTGCAGCGGCCAATGAAAGTTTAGCTGTTTCAACAGCACCTTTTTTGTCACCTTGTTTTGCCTGTATTAATGATTTTAATCTTGAAACATAATAAGGTTTATCAGTACTCATATCTAATGCTTTATCCACATATATTTTTGCAGTATCTAAATTTCCGTTTGAAGAAAATAAATATTGTGATGCTGCATAATAATCATTCCAAGTTGGTCCAGCCAATGTTTTTTCGATACTTGCAATTGCATTTTTAGCCGTTGGAACTTCAAATTTTAAAGCAACATGAGAGTTTTCCCAAGCCATTTCTAAATAAGCAAAGTTTTGATCTAAACCATTAATTCCAATTGTAAAAGTTTCAACAGGAGTTGGCAGTGCGTTTTCTTTAACTGTAGTTTTTAAAACAACATAAGATTCGTTCCAGTTTTCAGGTAATCCCCAGTTGTCTGTAGAAAGGTAAAAAATAACTTCCCAGCTTTCAATTTTAGGAATGGTATAAATTGCATATTTTCCTTTTTTCAAAGTTTTACCGTCAATTACAACATCGTCACTAAAATTAATAACAGTATTTTCATTTGCTCCGGTTCTCCAAAGTTTACCAAACGGAACTAAGTTTCCAAAAACAGCTCTTCCTCTCGCTCCCGGTCTTGAATACGTAACTTCAACATCCGTTAAACCCACTGTTTGTTTGATATAAGCTTTTGGACTCGCTTGCGGCGTTCTTACTTGTGCTTCAGCTGCAAAAGGTGCCAAAATGATGGCTAATGCAATAAGTATTTTTTTCATTATTAAGTGTTTGTTTGTTTTTTTCAAATTTACGAATTCAATTACCGAAGAAATGTTAAATTTTACATAATTCAGGCCTTAAGCTGTGATATTTTTTGCGCATTCAATTCACTAAAATGATTGATAACAATATCAGCTTCTGATAAATCCTGCAGGTTAGAATGAACACTGTTATAACCTACACAATAAATTCCGGCAGCTTTTGCGGCTTTTACACCATTTGTACTGTCTTCAATAATAATACACTCTTCTTTTGGAGCAATTGACAATGAAGCGGCGTGATTAAAAATAGCAGGATTTGGTTTAGACTGTGGAAAATCTTCACCACTAACTATATGAGAAAAATACTGATGCAGATTAAATCTTGTAAATACGCGTTCAATTGTAACTTTTGAAGCCGACGAAGCTAAAATCAGCTGAATTCCGTTTGCATAAATATCCTTAATCAAATCTTCAACTCCATCTAAAAGATATAAATCTTCTTTGGTGTCAAAAGCATCATTAAAAATATTTCTTTTCCTTTGAATCAAATCTTCTACTTCATGTTCAATTGTCGGGAAAAAACCTTTTAAACTCTGAAAAGTATTTTTCGTCGAAAATCCGGTAAATGAAGTGTACATTTCCTCAGGAACTTCAATATTTAATTCTGAAAACTGTTTGTAGTAGGCATAACGATGAACGGGTTCTGTATCGACAATTACGCCGTCCATATCAAAAATTACTGTTTTAATCATTTTTTTAAGGTACTAAGGTTCTGAGGGACAAAGGTTCAAAGGTTTCTTTTCTGTGAACTGAGACTGAAAACTGCGACTTCCTACTCTTTCTTTAATAAGTAGCGAATAACTGTTTCTGCAGCGTGAAGGCCGAATAATCCTGGCATATAACTGTTTGTTCCGTAGAAAGATTTTTTAAAGTTTTTTCCGTCGGTTAATTTTAAGCTTTTTTCGTTTTGAATTTCAGATGAAAAAACAACTTTTAGTTTGTTGATATTTACCGCTTTTAATCTCTTACGAATTGCTTTTGAGAAATAGCAGTTTATAGTTTTCGAGATATCGCCCACTTTTACTTTAGAAGCCAGCATCTTTCCTCCTGCTCCCATACTACTAATGATTTTTACTCTTTTACGTTTTGCTGCAATAATTAAATTTAGTTTTGGAGTAATACTATCGATGCAGTCTAAAACATAATCAAATTCTGGAGAAACGATTTCAAAAGCTCTTTCCGGAGATAAAAATTCCTGAACTCGTGTTAATTTCAATTCTGGATTAATATCCATTAATCTATCGCCTACAATTTTAATTTTTGCTTCTCCAACTGTAGAATGCAAAGCAGGTAATTGTCTGTTTATGTTTGTAATATCTACAACGTCACCGTCAACAATTGTCATGCTTCCTACTCCTGCTCTCGCTAAAAATTCAGCTGCAAACGATCCAACACCGCCTAAACCTACTACTAATACATTTGCATTACGCAAATTTTCTAATCCTTCCTTTGTAAATAAAAGCTCGGCTCTTTCTGTCCACTCTGCCATATTATATTTTTTGTTGTTTATTTTTTTGTTTCAAGTTTAAAGTTTCAAGTTCTTTACTGTCAGGCTGAGCGAAGTCGAAGCCCCACGTCCTATTGGAGCGCCCTTCGACTTCGCTCAGGGTGACAAACTTATTTCACTTTTTACTATTTACTTTTCACTAATCACTTTCTCCCAAATACTTCCGCAAAATTACTTGAGATAATACCTTTTAATTCTTTGATTGTAATATTTTTATATTCTGATGCTAAATCGTAAACCTGTTTAATATTCTCTTCAATTGTATCGGTTTCCAGAAAAAAACGATTGTTTGGAATATTCTGAAAAACGGTTTTTAAATCGGGATTTCTCAATAAATATTTTCCGAAAGAAATATAAAATCCGTCTTTAATTAGTTGTTCTGACAGCTGTTTGTTTTTTGAAAAACCGTGAATAATCATCGGAACAGAAATTTTTAATTTCTTTTTAATTGCGGTCACTTCCTGAAAAGCAGCAACGCAATGAATCACAACTGGTTTATTGTATTTTTCGGCCAAAGCCAATTGTTTTTCAAAAACTAAAATCTGCAGTTCTAACGGAATTGCGATTCGTTTGTCTAAACCGCATTCGCCAATTGCCAGACAATTTTCGCTTTGCAGTTTATCTTCAATAATTTTCAATTCTAAATCAATTTCACTTTCCTTAATATGCCACGGATGGATTCCGATAGAATAAAACGGAATAGCCGAATCAAACTCTTGCGGATATTGATTCACCAATTCTACTATATTAGATTGATTTGTAAATTGATGGGTATGAAAATTAAAAAATTCCATTAATGAAATGTTTTCACTCCGGCTTTGATTTCTACTTTTAAATCATTTTCCAGTGGAACAAGCGGACATGAATACTTATGATTGTAAGCACAATAAGGATTGTATGCCTGATTGAAATCGATTGCAATTGTTTTTCCTTTTGGGATTTTTAAGTCGATATATCTTCCGCCAATATAACTTTCTTTACCGCATGTTAAATCAGAAAAAGGAAGGAATAAATGGTCTTTGTATTCTTTTTGTTTAGAAAGTTCAATGTTTCTGTAAACGTTCAACTTCATTGGAACTCCATTTATAGTAAAGGATAAAGTCCCGTATTTTATATATTGAGGCGTTCTTGTTCCGGTAGTTTTCATTTCGAAAACTTTTTCATTGACTGCTTTTTCAAATTTTGCGTTCACAAAATACTTTCCATCAATTGGGTAAAAATCTAAAGTTTTAAAAGTCTTTAAATCTTCTTCCATTAACGGACTTGTCTTAGCATCAGCATATTCTGAGTTTATTTGCTTTTGGAATTTTTCAGCTTCAGTCTTGCTGAATTTACTTTGGCTAAAGCCAAAATTAAAAGCTACAAGCAAAATAAGGGCAATAGAATTTTTCATCTTTGGAAATTTTATGCAAAAATAGTTTAAAAGTAACAAAGCAACAACCGTTGTACGTGACAAAGTTTCCTAACTTTGTGGCAAATACAATAATTATAATGCTCAAAACTGCCGCAAACCATTACTTCAACAATTTTAGAGGTTTTACAAGAGAAATTTGGATACTTACATTAATTACTTTCATAAATCGCGCGGGTACAATGGTACTGCCTTTTTTATCAAAATATTTAAATGAAGATTTAAAGTTTTCTTTAGATCAGGTAACCTGGATTATGGTTTCTTTTGGTTTGGGATCTATGCTGGGTTCCTGGCTTGGGGGAAAGCTTTCTGATAAAATTGGTTTTTACAAAATCATGGTTTTTAGTCTGTTTACGAGCGGAGTATCTCTTTTCTTTATTCAATATATCACTTCTTTCTGGGGACTCTGCATTGCAATGTTTGTATTAATGACAATTGCCGATATGTTTCGTCCTGCCATGTTTGTTTCACTTGGTGCTTATGCAAAACCAGAAAACAGAACACGTGCCTTGACTCTAGTTCGTCTTGCCGTAAATTTAGGCTTTGCTGCCGGTCCGGCACTTGGAGGTCTAATCATTATAGGAATGGGGTATTCAGGTTTATTTTGGGTTGACGGAGCTTCTTGTATTGTTTCCATATCTATTTTTGCATTATTAGTTAAAGAAAAGAAAAAAGTCGATCATGGTGATAAAACCGAAAGTGTAACAAACGTAAAATCAGTATTTCATGATAAAATATTCTGGGTTTTCTTATTTGTGAGTTTTATTACAGCTATTATTTTCTTTCAGCTTTTCACCACTTTACCTTTATATCATCATAAACAATATGGTTTAAACGAATTTCAAACCGGACTTTTAATGACTTTAAACGGACTTTTGATTTTTGCTTTAGAAATGCCAACTGTTGGTTTTATGGAAAGAAAAGGTTTTCCAAAAATCAAAATCATCATTATAGGATCATTTGTAATGGCATTGAGTTTCTTTTTATTATTAATTAATGTTTGGGCCGGAATCCTGGTTATCAGCATGATTTGTATTTCGATTGGAGAAATTCTAACCTTCCCTTTTTCGAATGCATTTGCTTTAAGCCGTGCGCCTCGTGGTCAGGAAGGGCGTTATATGGCTTTGTATACCATGAGTTTTAGTTTAGCACATATTTTTAGCACTATGCTAGGTTTTGGAATTGCTGATCATTTTGGTTATCAACAAAACTGGCTTTTTATGGCCTCTATCGGAATCCTGGCTACGCTTTGCTGTCTTTGGATTAGAAAAGCTTTACTTCTGGAGAAAAATAAATAATTTTAACTTTTACACATAAATCATTGTAATTCAAATCATTAACTTTGATTTTGAATAGCTTTTCTGTGCTTTTAATTCACCTTGAAACGAAATTTTTAGTTAAATAACTACATTTATAGTTGTGTAACTAAAAAAATAGTTGTAGGTTTGAATTAAAATTAGAAAACATGCAAAAGTTAACCAACAAAGAAGAAGAGATAATGCAGATTTTATGGAAGCTTAAAAAAGCTTTTGTAAAAGAAATTCAGGCAGAGATTACGGAAGACCAGCCGCATTATAATACACTTTCGACAATTGTTAGAAATCTGGAAGAAAAAGGTTTTGTGGCACACAATGCTTTTGGAAATACACATCAATACTATCCAACAGTAACTCTTGAAGCGTACAGCAAAAAATATATGAAAACGGCTATTGATAATTATTTCAACAGTTCCTATAAAAATATGGTTTCATTTTTTGCCAAAGAAGAAAAAATTTCTGCAGATGAATTGCGTGAAATTCTGGCTATGATCGAAAATTCAAAAGACAATAAATAACAGTAAAATAAACGAAGAAAAACGATAGTTATGGAATCAATATTTGTTTATATCGCAAAATCGGCTGGCTTAGTGGCATTATTTTACTGTGCTTATTATTTTTTACTTCGAAAAGAAACTTTCTTTACTAGTAACAGATGGTTTTTACTTACGGGTTTAATTACTTCAGTTGTGCTTCCATTAATAGTTTATACTAAAGTTGTTTGGGTAAACCCTACTCCTATTCCAAATTTAAATTTCTCCAACACAAATCTTATTCAAAATACTGAAAGTAAATCTTTTGAAATAAACTGGATCTACGTTATGTTATCTATTTATTGTATTGGTCTTTTAGTTTTTCTGATAAAATTTGGAATGGATTTTTATAGTTTAAATTCTATTTTAAAAGGAAAAAAAGTACACCAGCAGGCTGATTTTAAATTTATTGATACCAACGAAAATATTCCTCCTTTTTCTTATTTCGAATATATCGTATACAACTCATCAATGTATACGCCTGCAGAATTAGAAAATATTATTGAACATGAAAAAGTGCACAGCGATCAAAATCATACTATTGATGTTTTGATATCACGAGCTTTTTGTATGCTTTTTTGGTTCAATCCTATTATATGGCTTTATAAAAAGGCAATTATCCAAAATTTAGAATTTATTGCCGATAAAGAAGCCGCTAAAAAATTATCAGACAAAAAAGCGTATCAATACACACTTTTAAAAATAACAACGCACGAAAGCTGTGTTGCCATTACCAATCATTTTTATCAATCATTAATCAAAAAACGAATTGTCATGTTAAACAAAAATCAATCAAAAAAAAGAAATTCCTGGAAGTATTATGTTGTAATTCCTGCACTTGCAGCATTTGTATTATTGTTTCAAATTGAAGTAGTTGCAAAAGAAAGACAACAAATTGTAAAAGAAGTTTCGGGAGAAATTAAATCTGTAGATGTTTACAAAATCAAGAAAAGCTCAACAGATGCGGATTTGGAAAAAATCAAAGAGAATTTAAAAAAACTTCACAATGTTGATTTTGAAGTTTCTGATGTAAAAAGAAATTCTGAGAACTATTTAACTTCACTTAAAGTTGCTATTAAAAACGGAAAGCAGCAAGCACAATCTATTCAGGTTAACGGCGATAAAGCGATTAAAGATTTTGGAGTAATTGTTACTACAGATGAAAAAGGTCAAAAAAACGTTGGTATTCAAACTGATGACGATGCGAAAACTAAAGTTGCCATTAGTAAAAAAGTCAGCCTTATTGATGCCTCTGAACCTGATAATGCGAAAACTACAACCAGCAAAACACTAATCACTAAAATTGATACCAATGTTAACGATAATACTAATACTAGTACAAAAACTAATAGTAATGCTAACACAAATACTAGCACTACTGTAACTATTGACACAGATAATAAGACTAATACTAAAGTTATTACGACCACAAATGGTTCTGTTATTGCCATTTCTAATGATACAAAAGTCAACGGTAAAGTATTAGAAAGTCTTGTAATTGTTGACGGAAAGGAAATGCCTGCTGGTTTTGATATTGAAGATATTGATGCAAAAGATATTAAATCTGTAAATGTTTACAAAGGAATAAATGCAGTAACTAAATACGGAGATAAAGGCTCAAATGGTGTAATTGAGGTAGAAACAAAGCATTAAGAAGCTGGTAATTTTTTAAAAATCTGAAAATGCAAAAACTAACCAATAAAGAAGAAGAAATAATGCACATTTTATGGAAGCTTAAAAAGGCATTCGTAAAAGAAATTCAGGCAGAAATTACAGAAGATCAGCCGCATTATAATACGCTTTCGACTATAGTTCGAAATCTGGAGGAAAAAGGTTTTGTGGCGCATAATGCTTTTGGAAACACACATCAATATTATCCGGCTGTAACTCTTGAAGCTTACAGTAAAAAGTATATGAGTACGGCCATTGATAATTATTTCAACAGCTCTTATAAAAATATGGTTTCGTTTTTTGCCAAAGAAGAAAAAATCTCGGCAGATGAATTACGCGAAATCCTGGCTATGATCGAAAATCCAAACGAAAAAAAATAAACGAAGTAAAATAATCATTATGGAAGCACTTTTCATTTTCATCATCAAATCAAGTGGCTTAATCGCTTTGTTTTATTTTGCATACTTTTTTTTACTGCGAAAAGAAACTTTCTTCAATAGCAGCAGATGGTTTTTATTAGCCGGTTTAATAACATCAATTGTTTTACCATTTGTCGTTTACACAAAAGTAGTCTGGATTGATCCAGTTCCGGTTCCGGTTGATTATGCGCCAGTTGTGAACTATCATTATACTCCAAATTATCATCCGCAAATTGCTCAAGAAGAATCTTTTGAAATAAACTGGAATCTGGTTTCATTAGGCATTTACGCACTTGGATTTGCTGCTTTTATGATAAAATTCGGAATTGATTTCTACAGTTTGAATTCTGTTTTAAAAGGAAAAAAAGTAGAACAGCAGGCCGATTTCAAATTTGTAGATGTTGAAGAAAACATTGCTCCATTTTCTTATTTTGATTATATCGTTTACAATTCATCAATGTACAGCGAATCTGAATTAGAAAGTATTTTAGAGCATGAAAAAGTGCACAGCGATCAACATCATACCGTTGATGTGATTATTTCGAGGATTTTCTGCATCCTGTTTTGGTTTAACCCGATTATCTGGCTTTACAAAAAAGCAATTCTTCAAAATTTAGAATTCATTGCAGATAATGAAGCGGCTAAAAAAATATCAGACAAAAAAGCATATCAATACACGCTTTTAAAAATTACAACGTATGAAACCTGTGTTGCCATCACCAATCATTTTTATCAATCATTAATCAAAAAACGAATTGTTATGTTAAACAAAAATCAATCAAAAAAATGGAATTACTGGAAATATTCTGCCATAATTCCGGCACTTGGAGCGTTTGTTCTCTTGTTCCAAATTAAAACAATTGCGCAGGAGAAAAAAGAACTTAAAGAAAAGACCGAAAAAGCAGCTTTGGCCTCTATAATTCAGGATGGTGAAGTTTATAAAATCACAAAATCGACTACAGATCAGGAATTAAAAGATTTAACGGCAAAATTAAAATCAGAACATAATGTTGATTTAGAAATTTCTAATGTAAAGAGAAACAGTGATAATGAACTAATAGCTATTAAAATTAGAGTTGTTAAGGAAAGCGGTAAAGTACATGTTATTGATATGAATAGTACTAAAGCCTTAAAAGACTGCAGTATTGTAATCGATAAAGATGAAGACGGTACTAAAAATGTAACCTTAGTAACTGATGATGAAATAGGTAATCCTGCACTAGCTCAGAATCATGATGTTGTAGTAAGAAACTTTGATTCTGATGTTACTCCGGAAGATCGTTCTTCACCAGTTCCTCCTGCTCCGCCTGTTGCGCCAATTGCTCCGGTTTTCCCTATTGGACCAATGCCGCCTGCACCAGTTATTGACATGTCTAAAATGCCAAAACCGCCAGTTGCTCCGGCAAGCCCAAAAGATAAAGTAGCTTGGGCTAAATTTGAAAAAGAAATGGCTCAGTTTGAGAAAAAGATGGAAGCTTTTGAACCAGATCTTTCTGCTTACGAAAAACAAATTGATGCTATGATGACACAGCGTGAAGCCATTTTTGAAAAACAAATGGAGAAATATGAAGTTGCCATGCAAAAATTCAATTTTGATATGGATAAATTCAGCCAGGATGTGGAAATCAAATACGGCAGAGATTCTCAAGAATATCAAAGAAGCATAAAGCAATATGAAAATGACATGAAACAGCATCAGCTTGACATGAAACAACATGAAAAAGATATGAAGCAGTTTGAAAAAGATATGAAACAACGTGAAAAGGAATTGAAAAAATGGGAAAAAGAAAACAGTAAAAAATCCTAAACATTATTTCAATCTATAAAAAATCAATTTATTTTGAAGCTAAAAAAGACTTTGTGAGTAACAAAGTCTTTTTTTATATCTTTGAAAAAACAAATCTGCCATGTATAAAATTTTAGCCAAACTAAATAAAATGCTACTGCCTAGTTTTACTAAACAAGGTCTGGATATTTCTAAAGCAAAAAAATGGCAAATGGCGATCATTGGCTATCGCGCATATGTTACTAAACGAGCTTTAGGATAATCAATTAAAAAATACTTTTGTTTCAGACAGCAGAAATAATTGATTTTATTTTCTGCAATATCATATTTATGAAAAATAGAGAATTCAACCTTCCTCCTGTTCCGGCAGTTTTATTGGCAATTATAAGTGTACAATGCGGCGCTGCGATTGCAAAAACGCTTTTCCCTGCAATTGGTGCAGCAGGAACGGCATCTATACGTATTGGTGTTTCGGCATTGATTTTATTATTGGCTTACAGGCCAAATTTAAAAGCGATTACACCGGCGCAATGGAAAATTGTAATTCCGTATGGTTTGTCATTGGGGGCAATGAATTTGATTTTTTATTTTGCTATAGAAAGAATTCCAATTGGTCTGGCTGTGACTTTAGAGTTTATGGGACCATTATTAGTTGCTATTATAGGCTCAAAACGTTTGATAGATTATTGCTGGGTTTTACTCGCCGCAATGGGAATTGTTTTAATTGCGCCGTGGACAAATGATCGCTTGGATATTTTAGGAGTTGTATTTGCTCTTTTAGCTGGTGCACTTTGGGCAGCTTATATCGTTTTAGGCGGAAAAATTTCAAAAATAATGAATGGCGGTCAAGCTGTTTCAACCGGAATGTTATTTGCTGCAATCTTAATTTTGCCTTTCGGATTCCTTGAAAACGGATTAGCTAATCTTACTCCAAAACTCTTCGGAATGGGAATTGCTCTTGCGCTTTTATCTAGTGCGATTCCGTTTACTTTAGAAATGAAAGCTTTAGGTCAGCTTCCTCCGCGTACGTTTAGTATTTTAATGAGTTTAGAGCCTGCAGCTGCTTCTATTTGCGGATTTATCTTTCTACAGGAAAACTTAAGCTTTTACGAAATTTTGGCTGTATTGTGTGTTGTAATTGCGTCTGCGGGAAGTACTTTGACCGCAAAGAAATAAAAAAAGCCCTGCATATAACTGCAAGGCTTCTTCATTGTAGGCATTCAATTTTTGGAGGTCTTAATTATTTTTTAGGCAATAATACTGCATCAACTACATGAATTACACCATTTGACTGGTTCACATCTGCAATTGTTACTTTTGCTTCACCACCATTTTCATCGCTGATATATAAGTCTTTTCCTTTCATCCAAGCCGTAAGAGTTCCACCGCTAACTGTTTTAATAGTAGCTTTTCCTTTACCTGCTTTTATTGCTTTTGCAATATCAGATGCATTCCATTTTCCTACAGCAACATGATAGGTCAAGATCGTTTGCAGCATTTTTTTATTTTCCGGTTTCAATAATGTTTCCACAGTTCCTGCTGGTAATTTATCAAATGCCGCATTTGTTGGAGCAAAAACAGTGAATGGTCCTTTGCCTTGTAAGGTTTCAACTAAATCGGCAGCTTTTACTGCGGCAACAAGCGTTGTGTGATCTTTTGAATTAACGGCATTCTCGATAATATTTTTGTTAGGATACATTGCTGCTCCACCAACCATTACTGTTTTTTGAGCAAATGATGTAAATCCGAATGATAATGTTAAAATTGCTGCGGCTAAAAAATTTCTAGTTTTCATAATTATTATTTTAAGTTATATGTTCATTTACGGGGATATATTTGTTTTGGTTTTACGAAAAATTAAAATAATTAAAAAAATCATTGAAAAATCCGCAATAACCACTGAAAAACAAGCCTTTAATCTTAAAATTATTTTTCATTATTTTTTAAGATCATGATGAATTTTGCTTTCTTTTTATCACTAAATTTAGATTCAAAACATATCTGTTATGCAAAATCTACCTAAAAAAGTAAGAAGTAAAAAATTGAGCTCAAGAGTCGATTTGACTGCAATGGTCAGCGTTTCCTTTTTGTTGATTATATTTTTTATGCTTGTTGGTGAATTGTCTAAACCAAAAGTTTTAGTATATGATACGGGACGAGATAGAGGTTGCTGTGACTGCCCTCCTCCCCATTATGGAGAAAATAGATCAATAACTGTAATGTTAGGTGATAATAATAAATTGATATATTACATGGGACTTTTGAGTTCTCCGATAGTTGCTCCAAAAGAAATTAAATACGGTAAAGAGGGAATTCGTCAGGAATTGTTAAAGAGAAATAAAAGCATGCTTGAATATTCAGCCGCTCTAGGAAAACCCGGAAGAGGAATTACTGTAATTATAAAACCAAGTAAAAAATCTAACTTTAAAAACTTGGTTGATATTTTAGATGAAATGGCAATTGTTAATATTGAAACCTATGCAATAATACCTGAATTTACGCCACAAGAATCTGAATTATTAGCTTCAAATTAATTCTTTTTAACTCAAATCTAAATCTATGAAAAACCTGCCTCAAAGAGTAAGAAGTAAAAAATTAAGTTCAAGAGTTGATTTAACTGCAATGGTCAGCGTTTCATTTTTGCTGATTATATTTTTTATGCTTGTTGGTGAATTATCTAAGCCAAAAGTATTGGATTTAAGCTTACCTGCAAGATATGACGATAAAGAATGGAATGGTGTTATTAATTGTGGTGCTGGTGTAGGCCCTCGTATCGTAACGGTTTTATTAGATGAAAATGATCAAATAATTACGTATTCTGGTCTTTTGTTTCATCCTTTAGAAGATCCAAAAAAAGTAAGCTATGGTAATGGAGATAAAGGAATTAGAAAAGTTTTATTTGAAAGGAACAATAAAATTAGAAAATATTCAGCATCCGTTGGAAAACCAAAAAATGGCGCAATTGTAATTATTAAACCAAGTAAAAAATCAAACTTTAAAAATTTGGTAGATATTTTAGATGAGATGGCTATTGCAAAAATAGATACTTATGCAATTGTAAATGAATTCACGCCAGAAGAAGAAAAATTATTAGCATCAAAATAATTCTTAATTACTTAAATCTAGATTTATGAAAAATCTGCCTCAAAGAGTAAGGAGTAAAAAGTTAAGTTCAAGAGTTGATTTAACTGCAATGGTCAGTGTTTCTTTTTTGCTGATTATATTTTTTATGCTTGTTGGTGAATTGTCTAAACCAAAAGTTATGGAATACAATTTGCCAAATTATGATGATGACGAATGGCGTTATACAGGTTGTGTGCTGCATGATGAAAACCGTGTTTTAACACTTTTACTTAATGATAATAACAAAATAATTACTTATTCAGGATTATTATTTTTTCCAATTGAAACACCAAAAGAAATACAATACGGAAAAAATGGAATTAGAAAAGAATTATTAGAAAGAAATAAAAAAGTTTTAGAATATTCAGCACAACGAGGAAAACCTGGAAGAGGAATTACAGTTATTATCAAACCAAGTAAAAAATCTAATTATGGCAACTTGGTAGATATTTTAGATGAAATGAAAATTACGGGTATAAACTCTTATTCTATTGTTGATTATTATAC
>NZ_CAIJDE010000070.1 GCF_903819335.1 Flavobacterium panici
TTTCAGTTTTGATTTCTTTTCCTGCCAGTGTTTCAGTGAACGTCTTTCGTTGTTGCGGGTGCAAAAGTAGAACCTTTATTTACATTTACAAGCCTTTTTCTAAACTATTTTAAATCTTTTTTATAAGTCGCTGGTTATGCGTTTTTTACAACACAAAGTTTTTTTCATCGTTTTGCAGTTATTGGCGTTTTGGGCTGTTTTGCCCTGCTCTGTCTGGTTCTGCCGCAAAGGCACTAAGGCGCGAAGTCTGGTTTTTTCTGTGTTTTTTTGAATCTCGAAGAGGTGCAAAGGTACTGAGTTTTCTATTTTTTCTTCTGGAAATGTCTTTTGCTTCGGAAATTTTCTTCTGGAAACTTATGCCATAGCCCCGATAGTAGTGGAAATCCTTTTATTTTGAGGTTCAAAATAAAAGATTGAAACGGATAGCGGGATTAAGCTCCTTATTAAAAGTAAATTCCAAATTTTTTAAATTCGAAATTCCAAACTCAAAAGGGCTTCGACTTCGCTCAGCCTGACACTTTCTATATATTAGTTATGGGTTAATTAGATTTTTTTTATACGTGACGTAGACGCACTGCTGTGCGTCTCTACGGAGAATTGGCACGTAATTATAATGTTATACATATATATGTATAAAAAATAAACCCGACAGGTTTTTAAAATCTGTCGGGTTGTGGGAATGAAATTTACTCTTATATATAATATATATAGTATAC
>NZ_CAIJDE010000071.1 GCF_903819335.1 Flavobacterium panici
CACAAACTCAGAGGAACGAATAGTTTACTTTTGCTTCCTTTCTCAATCATAAATCTACTTAAATTTTAAAAAACAAATCTAAAGGAGGAACGAGAAATCTCCACAAGTAACTCCGTAAAGAGAATCCAATCTTTGTAGAGCTTCTCGCGGAGATTTCTCCTTCGTCGAAATGACAAACTGTATGGAAACTTTGTCTTAAAAATCTTGGATTTTGCTCCCAATAGCTATCGGGATAAAAGGATTAAAATGATTTTTTTTCACGCAGATTAATCCCCAATCTTGTCATTTCGACGAAGGAGAAATCTTCGTAAGTAACTCCGCAATGAGATTCCAATCTTTGTAGAGCTTCTCGCGGAGATTTCTCGTTCCTCGAAATGATAAACTGTATGGAAACTTTGCGACTTTACAAGATTTAAAAAAAAACTTAGTGCCCTTGTGCCTTCGTGGCAAAACAACTTCTTTTAAAAATCCAATAACCCAAAAAGGCATTCATTAGAAAAATGAAGCAATATATTTTCCTTTTCTTGATTTTCAATGACTAATAAATCATAAGATTCCAGATCATATGGATTCTCATTAATTTTAATAGATGTAGTGTTTAAAGAAAATAAAATTATTATTTGAGCATTACAATTCTGATTGCTATTAGTTATTTCCAGTTTATGACGGGAAATTTTTTCGGAAAGCATCCAATTAAAATCCATACCGTTTGTATAAGAAGTCACTTCATCATCTGAATTAAATCCCATGATTTCATACTTCTCATACACTTTTTTTTCTTTGTTTACCTCAATATCTAAGCAGTTATCAAGCATAACCAAATATCGGAAATAGCCCTTAAATTTGGTAAACTCTGAAGGCACTTTCTCTATTGTAGCGCTGCTTATTCTGAATACAAAATCTCTATTAGTATAGCTTGCTGTTTTTGGATATATCATATATTCATATGTCAATCCGCCACTCCAAATAGAGGGTTTATTATCTTTTTTAGAGAAAAGACTTATTTTCATTTATTGAATATTTTATAAGATTTCAAAGTATCTAAGATTCATATTTAATCTTCTTTTAAATGAACTTATATCACTTATATGGTAAAAAAGAAAAAACTTAGTGTCTTTGTGCCTTCGTGGCAAAAAAAACTTAAATCTTTTTCTCTAAAAATATAAACTCCAAAGGTTCTTCTGAAACTGTAATATGAATTTCGCTTTGAGGGAAAGGTTCTCTTTCGCCTGTATCTACATAACCGTGACGTTTGTACCACGCAATAAGTTATTCTCGAACCGAAATAACCGTCATAATAATACCAGACAAACCAAGAGATTTAGCATGAATTTCGGCTTCAGCCAAAAGCTTTTTCCCGATTCCGCTGTTTTGAAGTTCTGGCGAAACGGTTAACATTCCTAAATACAATTGATGTCCTTTTTCAACCAATAAAACCGAACCAATAATTTTATCATTCTCCGTAAATTTCAGAATCGTATTTTTCGGATCAAGAAAAATTTGGGTCATTTCCTGTTCGTCGGTTCTTTTTCCTTCTAATAAATGCGCTTCGGTTGTCCAGCCTTTTTTCGAAGATTCTCCTCTGTATGCTGAGTTTATTAAGATTGTTAATGCTGGAATGTCTTCGAGTAATGCTTTTGTAATCATGTTATGCGGATTGTATTATAAATATAAATAGTTTCCAGTTTTATCTGAAAAAAAAAATGAATTGCCTAGAGCTTTAGCTGTAGGAACAAAGTTATGTTAGAAAATGGCTTTAGCCTAATCTTTTGTGTTTTTTGGCTAAAGCCCCTTATTGTACTAAACAAAACCTCCAGCTAAAGCTGGAGGCAATTGATTTTTTATAGAAGTAATTTTAATTTATTTTGTTGGAACTAATAATTCTCTAACATCCACATCTAACACTTCAGCAATTTTTCTTAGAATTTCAATACTTGGTTGAGAATTATTATTGCAGTAATTTGTTACCACTACATAACTCTTTTCTATTTTTTCAGCTAGCCACGTTTGCGTTCTTCCTTGTTCTTTTAGGACTTCTTTGATTCTATTCATTTGAATGTTAGCTATTAATAATTTTTTATAATAGTATTTAATATATAAAATTATTACCTATTGATAGTTTTATTTCAGTATGTTAATTTATAATATAAAAACATATTGTAAAATATTATAATTTGATATAAATTTGTATTGAAATTTAATATATTATTTTATGAAAGCATACACTAAAGCAAATCTTGAACAGATAGTCATGATGCAATTAGAAAATTTAAACGCTATCAACGATTTATTATCTATAATGAAATTGCAGAATGAATTAATTCACAATGCCAATAAAAAATTAAAAGATGAAATTTCTGAGTTTAAGGAAAAAAGTTTTACATATTCGGCGAATAAAATAATTCCAAATAAAACTAAAAAATAATTAATAGGATTTGTATTTTAAAAAAAATACGATTTCAATTGCTAGCGCGAGCGTCCCGCTCGTGCAAGTTCCAATTGGTTTTAAATTTCTTTGTGTTCACGAGCGGGACGCTCGCGCTAGCGAGGGTGTCTCGTCCTAAAAAAAGTTTACATATTTACACTTAATCCTAAAATAGATTTACAACTATATTTTAGTCCTGCTATTGGTTTACAATAGTAGGACTT
>NZ_CAIJDE010000072.1 GCF_903819335.1 Flavobacterium panici
CTTTTATAGATTAATTTTAACCTTCATAAATTGATTTTAAGGTAATATTTAATTTAGGTTGACACATAACTCGTTTTTTGAATTATTGTTTATTTACGGCTTTAATTTAAAGTTTAACCGTTATTTTTGTCAGTTTAACGGGTTATTAACATACAATTGTTTATAAAGTTGCTATTTTTATCTCAATACCAAAAGTCAGAAATGATTTTATAAAATTGATATTTCCAATTAGATTCTAAGTTGAATTTTTTGAAAACAAAAGACAATGCTTTTTGTTTTTAAGATTATTTCTAATTTGAATTCTTGAAACGACAAATTTTATGTTCTAATTTTATTATGAAGTTGTTTTGATAATATTTCGCGTAAAAGGTATTTTTCAAATTTCTTTATAATTATAAAATTTCCATAGCATTAGTTTTAGGGAATTATTTTTTTATAATTCAATCTGACAAATTTTAATTATAAAAACTTAAATCCAATTATCATGAAAATTTTATATTTTACGCTAATGATGTTATTTGCAAATATTGCAATTTCTCAAACTCATCAAATTACAAAACACAACGGTGAACAACTTGATGTCAATTTTATTAAAAATGAAAATGGTTTAATTTATTATTCGTTGAACGGAAGTTCTGAAGAAATTAAAATTAGCAAATATGCTGTTTCATCAATTACAAATAAGCAGACAAAACAAACTCAAAAAATTTCTGATAAAATAATAGTTGATTCAAAAGACGACTACAAAATGGTAACGGTTCTTCCTCAGGAAAAGACAATAGGACTGAAGCAGGCAGCAAGTTTTACCGGAGTCTCGACAAGGACAAAAGGTGAACCGCCAATTGCAAATCAAAAGCAGACTGCTATGAGAATTAAAACTAAGTCAGCTTCAAATGGTTATCCTTTTGTAAGTATTATTGAAAAGGCCGATGGAAAATATGAGGCCGTTGCTTATGTGTATTAATTATATTGTTAAATTTTAAATTTTAAAGTTTAGCATTTTAAAAAAGGAGTATCTTTATTAATCACTTTAAATATAAATATCATGTCAAATAATTCAAATACAATTGCAGCAATTTTAGCTGGTGCTGCAGTAGGAGCAGCGATCGGAATTTTGTTTGCCCCGGATAAAGGATCAAAAACGAGAGCTAAACTGAAAGAAGGAATTGATGATGCAAAACATAATCTGCAGGATTCTTTTCAGGCAAGTTCTGAAGTGCTTCGTGAAAAATTCACAGGTGCGACACAAAATCTTGATGGAACTTTAAATGATTTACTTTCAAATGTAAGCCATAAAACAGAAGAAGTAATCACTTTTTTAGAATCTAAATTGGCTGATTTAAAAGCACAAAACGCTAAACTTCAAAAATAATAATTGTTAAAGAAGCACATAATTGTCTTATTTTTATAAGACAGTTTTGTGCTTTTTCATTTTAAAAAACTAATTATGGCTTTTGAAGAGTTAAAAGAAAATACCGAGAAAATTCAGGATCAAACTAAAGTTTACATTGACAGTCATTTAGCTTACTACAAACTTTGGGGTTTTAAAGTAGCAATGAAATCAACTACTTTAATTTTCAAATTTACTTTGATATTATTGTGTTTTAGTATGGTTTTACTTTTCGGATCTTTTGCAGCAGCATATGCTTTTGGAGATTTATTCGGAAGTAATGCTTTGGGATTTTTAGCAGTAGGAGGGATCTATCTTTTGTTCACTATTTTACTTTTCTTCATAAAAGATAAGATTGTTGAAGGACCAATTTTAGAGAAATTTTCAGAAATATTTTTTAACGATTAAGAATTATGGAAAAGAAAAAATACTCCTCATATGCTGAAATCGACAGAGATTTAGAAATTCTAAAACTGGAAAAAGATATCAATTATCAGAAATTAGTTCTGAGTTTTCAGAGAACTAAAGAAAGCATAACACCGCAAAACATTGTAAACGGATTCGTTTCATCTTATACAGATTACTTTAAAAATTCGTATCCGCAAATTTTGCAATCCATTTTACCTTATGTAATTGGTTGGTTTATAAATAAAAAAAGAGGCAGTTATAGACTGCACCCAAAAGTTTAGACAAATTAATAATTAAGTTTTATAATAATGAGCTCGATATTGTATCGGGC
>NZ_CAIJDE010000073.1 GCF_903819335.1 Flavobacterium panici
TTTTTATTATTCGTATTGCTACTATAACAAAAAACGCTTTCTACTTTCTTATTATTTTCTTATCTCAATATGTCAATGAACTTTTATTATCTATCTTTATAGACAATCAGTGGAGAATAACGGAGTCGAACCGTTGACCTCCTGCGTGCAAGGCAGGCGCTCTAGCCAGCTGAGCTAATCCCCCGTTTCAATTTTAGATTGTTGAATTCCTAACGGCTGTCGAGCTTCGCTCTCTAGTCAGATTTTAGATTTCTAATTCTTCTCTAATTTCTTTTGGTGAATCCCAGCATCCAGAATTTCCTTTTTTTTTAAGTTTAACTTTAAATCTAAAATCTATAATCTTAAATCTAAATTTTAGTAGTCCCGGGCAGACTCGAACTGCCGACCCCTACATTATCAGTGTAGTACTCTAACCAGCTGAGCTACGAGACTCTGTTTTACTTAAAAATTTATTA
>NZ_CAIJDE010000074.1 GCF_903819335.1 Flavobacterium panici
CGTTAATTGATTCTCATTACAATATAAATATATTAGAGCAGTATTCTTAGAAACATCTAAAGTTGTTAATTTATTAGAATAACAATATAATTTTGTTAAAGCAATACTCTTCGAAATATCGAAACTTGTTAATTTATTAGAATAACAATGTAATTCTTTCAAAGCAGCATTTTGAGAAACATTTAAGCTTGTTAATTGATTTGAATAACAATTTAAATTTGTTAAAGCAGTACTCTTAGAAACATCTAAAGCCTTTAATTGATTCTCATAACAATGTAAATATATTAGAGCAGTATTATTTGAAACATCTAAAGTTGTTAAT